>JAUJMV010000024.1:31900-62105 GCA_030446685.1 Thermomicrobiales bacterium
GCGCATGTTTCGCTGGCACAAGAGGACGTCAGAGACGGAACCGGTCGTGGCCGGGGTGATGGGGGTGATGGTGGAGGCCCGGGGCATCAAGAAGAGCTACCGCACCGAGGAGGTGGTCGTCCAGGCGCTCCGCGGCGTCAGCCTCAGCATCGAGCGGGGCGAGATGGTCGCGGTGATGGGGCCCTCCGGTTGCGGCAAGACGACCCTGCTGAATACGGTCTCGGGGCTGGACTCGATCGACAGCGGGGAGATCTTCATCTCGGGACAGCCATTACACAAGGTGAGTGACAGTCGTCGCACCGCCTACCGGGCGCGACGGATGGGCTTCATCTTCCAGGGCTATAACCTGCTGCCCGTGCTCTCCGCCGTCGAGAACGTCGAGCTGCCGCTCCTGGTGGGCGGCGTCGGCGCCGACACCGCGCGTCGGCGGGCGCTTGAGGCGCTGGGGCAGGTCGGCCTGAGGGACAGGGCGCGGCACCGGCCGAACCAGCTCAGCGGGGGGCAGCAGCAGCGGGTGGCGATAGCGCGGGCGCTGGTCAACCAACCGGCGATCATCTGGGCGGACGAGCCGACGGGCAATCTCGACAGCGACGCCTCGCGCCAGGTTCTGGACCTGATGCGTCGGCTAAACCGGGAGAACAAGCAGACGTTCGTGATTGTGACGCACGACCCCGGCGTCGGCGCGTTCGCCGACCGCATCGTCCGGATGAAGGACGGCCGGATCGTGTCCCACGCCGAACAGCCGGAGCCGGTAGCCGCGGGCGTGTGCGCCCTACCGTAGCTGGAGCAAGCGGCGCGGGCGGCGGGCGGAGGCTTCGCCTTCAAGTACACAGCATGCTATCATCCGCTGCAGTCGAGTCCACACGTTCAACCGGAAGGGCGCCGAAGCCGCGACATCGCCTGCGCCGACAACCGCGGGTCTGCATGACTGCTATCCGCCGCTGTCTCCCGTTTTGCAAGACGTTGTCCGCTTCGCTCCAGGGGCGAGCACGAGCGGAGTGGGCCAACGTCGCCTTCCTGGGCTTCTTCACGCTCTACGCGGTGGCCGCGGCTTCCTGGCTGCTGTTGGGACTCGCGCCCGCGCTGATCGCCAGATCTTCCCTGGTACACGATTCCCTGCACAGATGGGCGGGCGCGACGCAAGCGATCGAGGTCGTAATCAGATCCTGGGGCGGGGAGTTCGAGCAGGATGAGCTGGTGCTCCCCACGAACGGCACGGTCGTGCTGCGCTTCAGGAACGACGAGAAGGGCGTGGAGCACAATGTCGCCCTGTATGCGGACGCGGCGGCGACAGAGCCACTATTCCGCAGCGACATCATCACCGGGCCGAACCGCGCCCGATACACCTTCCAGGCGCCCCCGCCGGGCACGTACTTCTTTCGCTCCGACCTCCGGCCGGACATGAACGGACCGGTGACGGCGGTGGCGAGCGGCGACACTGGGGCGCCGTCGGGGCTGGCCGACAGCGTCAGGGGCGCGGCGATAGCTTCGCACGACGCCGAGCACCCCGCGCAGATCGCGCTGCAGTATCTGTTCAGCCTGGTGAACCTCGGCCTCGGGATCCTGCTCGTCCGTCTGCGCCCGCGGGACCAGGCGGCACGCTTCCTGGCGGTGGGTATGGTCGGGACGGGGGCGGTCTACAATCTCCAGTCGCACAGCGCGGACAAAGTGCTGCCGCCGATCGGCCCGATGCACGAGGTCTTTCACATCGCGTCGGGGCTGGCCTATGCGCTCGCGCTCCTGGCCTTCCCGGACGGCAAGCTCGTCCCCGGTTGGCCGAGGGTCGGCTGGTACAGGTGGCCCTTGCGCGCCCTGTACGCGATCGTCCTCTTCTTCATGGCGCTGTTCCTGGGCTACTCCGGCGACGGCGATCCGGCGACCTACATCGTGGTATTCGGGGTCGCGGTGCCGATCGTCGGGGTGCTGTCGCAAGGGCTGCGCTATCGCCGCGCCCGCGGAGTCGAGGAACGCCAGCAGTCGAAGGTCCTGATATGGGCCCTGGCACTCGCCTTCGCGGCGGCGCTGCTGCTGGGGGCCCTCGCGCTGTTACCCGATACGAGCGCGCGTGAGACCTGGACGCCTACGACTGCGGAGGCGAAGCGCTTCGTGTTCCTGGTCTTCCCGCCGCTGTTCGCCGTCATCCCCGTCACGCTCTCCGCCGTGCTGGTGCGCTACCGGCTGTGGGACATGGACCGCGTGATCAACCGCACGCTCGTCTTCGGGGCCCTCACGGCAGGGGTGGCGGGACTGTACGGGCTGGTGGTGGGCGCCGCGAATCTGCTGTTCTTCCGGAGGCAGGATAACTGGTTCGTCTCGCTCCTGGCCGTCGGCGTCATCGCCGTCCTCTTCCAGCCGCTCCGCGAGCGCCTGCAGCGCGGCGTCAACCGCCTGATGTACGGCGAGCGCGACGACCCGTACGCCGTCCTCTCGCGCCTGGGCCGGCGCCTGGAAGCGACGCCCGCCCCGGATGCCGTGCTTTCGACCGTCGTCGAGACCATCGCCCAGGCGCTCAAACTCCCGTACGTCGCCATGGCGCTGAAGCAGGACGACGAGTTTGCCGTGGCGGCGGTTGCGGGGCGCCCGGTGGGCGGCGAGTTGTTCTGCCTGCCGCTGGTCTACCAGGGCGAGACCGTGGGGGAGTTGCACCTCGCGCCGCGGGGCCGGGGCGAGGCATTTACCCCCGCGGACCGTCGCCTGCTGGAAGACCTTGCCCGCCAGGCGGAGGTGGCCGTTCACGCTGTGCGGCTGACCACCGACTTGCAGCGCGCGCGGGAGCGGCTCGTGGCGGCGCGCGAGGAGGAACGCCGCCGCCTGCGCCGCGACCTGCACGACGGGCTTGGCCCGCAGCTGGCCAGCCAGACGCTCGTCCTTGACGCGGTGGGCCGCCTTCTTGAGCGCGATCCGCGGGCCGCCGCGGCGCTGCTCCGGGATCTGAAAGCCCAGTCGCAGTCGTCGATCGCGGGCATCCGCAGGCTGGTGTACAACCTACGCCCGCCCGCGCTGGACGATCTCGGCCTCATCCCCGCGCTGCGCGAGTTGGCCGAGCAGTGTGCGCACGCCGGGGCCCGCATCGCCATCGCCGCGCCCGACGCGCTCCCGCCGCTGCCCGCCGCGGTCGAGGTGGCGTGCTACCGCATCGTCCAGGAAGCGCTGACAAACATCGTGCGTCACGCGCGCGCGCGCGCCTGCACCGTCCGGTTGGAGGTTGCGGACGCGCTGAGTGTCGAGGTCGAGGATGACGGTCGCGGGCTGCCGGCCGACCTCCGGCCCGGTGTGGGGCTCCGCTCCATGCGCGAGCGGGCCGAGGAACTGGGGGGGAGTTGCGTCGTCGGGCCGGCGCCCGGGGGAGGGACGCGCGTCCGCGCCGTGCTCCCGCTGCCGAAGGAGGGGGCATGAGCCCGATCCGCGTCCTGATCGCCGACGACCACCCGGTATTCCGGTTCGGGCTGCGGGCACTCCTCGCGGCGGAGCCGCACACCGAGGTGATCGGTGAGGCTACAACCGGGGACGAGGCGATCGAACTCGCCGTAGCGCTGCAGCCGGATGTCGTCCTGATGGACCTCAACATGCCCGGCCCAAACGGCATCGAGGCGACGCGGCGGATCGCGCAGCAGTGCCCACAGCTAGGGATCCTGGTGGTCACCATGTTCGACGACGACTCGGTCTTCGCCGCCATGCGCGCGGGGGCTCGCGGCTACATCCTGAAGGGCGCGGAAGGGGAGGAGACGCTGCGCGCCATCCGCGCCGTCGCCCACGGGGAGGCGATCTTCAGCCCGGCAATCGCGCGGCGGCTGATGCGGCACGTCGCGGCGCCGAGGCCCGGCCCGTCCCCGCCCCCATTCCCCGACCTCACCGAGCGGGAACACGAGGTCCTGGACTTGCTCGCCCAGGGCTACACCAACACCGCCATCGCCGAGCGCCTGTATATGAGCCCGAAAACAGTGCGCAACCACGTCTCCACGATCTTCAGCAAGCTGCAGGTGTCGGACCGGACGCAGGCGGCACTCCGGGCCCGGGAAGCAGGGCTGGGGCAGGCCCGCGGGTAGCGACGCCACAGCCCGCGAACGACGGGCTCACCCTCCGGCCGGAGCGCGGGAGGACCGGCACGGCCGAAGTATGGCGGCGACCGCGCTCATCCGTGCTTATGTGTCGGCGATCCCACGCTACACGCGCCCGGGGAGACGCCCCGCCATATCATCGGGGCTCTCCCGATCATCTGGTGATCACGAGTCCAGGATAGAGGCGACGCCGCCGAAAGTGGCCTGAAAGGCGTCTCAGCGGGCCGGCGGAAGCCAATCTACGGTGCCCACGCCCCACTATTTGCGGCCATTTTGCCCGGATCCGTGACCCCACATTAGTCTCCTGTGTGTCTTGGCGACTCACGCCCGACAGCTATGGTGAGGGCACCTGCGGCGGGCTGGGAACAGCACGTCGACCAGGCGGCGCTTGAGGCAACGCATCGCCGCACGAGCGGTCTTGCCCTCCGCCCGCTTCTTCTCGTAGTAGGCGCGCGCCATCGCGCGGCGCTGAGCGCGACGATGTGGATCGCGCGATTCAGCTTGCGGTTCCCGCCGGGGTTGACGCGGTGCCCGTGCCGCCCACGAGGCCACGGTGAGCGGGGCGATACCGGCGAAGGGCGGCCAGCGCGGCGGCCGAGCGCGCGCGGGTGCAGCCCAGCTCGCCGAGGAGGCGCGCGGCGATGACCGCGCCGACGCCGCGGCACTGCAGGAAGGGGGCGCCGTCGCCGCGACCTGCCGCTCCAGGGCCTTGGTGGCCGCACTGATGTCCGCAGCGAGCTGGAGGGCCTGGTGGCGAGCTGCCGCACGACGAGCAGGCGCGTCTGCACGACACCATCGCCCTCGGGCAACTGGAGGTCCTTACCGCGCGGCCACGCGTCAGCGGGCCACTGCGTTCGGCCGCGGGTCGAGCTGGAGCATCTGGGCGTGGAGCTGGTTGATGAGGCGCGTGCGGTCGGGAGATTATCCCGGTGGTCGCTCAGCAGGCGCAGCGCGGTGCTGACGTCGTCGACTTAGCAGCTCGCCCTCGGCGCGCAGCAGCCGGGCCATGGCGAGGGCATCCGCCGTGTCGGTCTTGTCCTGCGTGCGCCCGCGCCGTCACTGGGCCGTGCGGTGCGGACCACCTCGCGCACGTCCGCCTCGCCCTGCGCCAGCGTGCCTTGCAAGGACCCGCTGTTTTCCACGCCAGCGGATGGGTTGTTGTTGTTGTCCTCGCGCCCACCCGAGCGCCGTCGCCCAGCCCTCGGGCGTGTTGGCCACGGTGCGGCTGCCGCTGGGGCGCCCGTCCGCGTCGATCGCCACTAGGACGTGCGCCTGCTTATGCGTGTCCACCCCGATGTACATGCCGCCCTCCTGCCACGCGTCGCGGACCGGGGCATACCGGGGCGGTCCATGGGGGTGGCTCCTGTCTAGTCTGCCACCGGATGCCATGAGGGGCGGGGGCGACAGCTCTTATGCAAGTGTCGCTGCACAGCGCGTCAGCCCCCGCCCACCTCACCCTAACATGTAGGCGGAGGCGTACCCCAGCGGCAGCGCACGCCGCGTGCCGCACCCCACGCCAACAGCTGCTGCCAGCCGTCGGCGCTGTTCGGCCCGCGCCGGCGCCCTCGCGCCCGGCCGGGTCCGGCGCCCCGCCAGCTGGACCCGCTTGTGCGCGTCGACCCCGATCGTGATCATCCCGCCCCCTCGCTCCCGACACTCGCGCGGCTCCGGGGCGGACAGGACGCTCTCGGGTCGGACGACCGGCTCCTCTCAGGTCACGCCCCAGGAGCCCGGCGCGGGGGCGACAGGTCACATGCAGGGCACCGGGCCACTCAAAGCAACGGGTCAGCCCACCGCGCCGCGTTTGAGTCACATTGTCGTAGAGAGTCAAGCAAGTCATGGCTTAGGTTGTACCCACCAGCCCACCCTCGATGCGATCGCCGCCCGCCTGGGCACCGGGCGCAGCACCTCGCCAGCGCGGCGGTACGGGGTCGTCCTCCTAGTGGGTCGGTTGCTGTGTGCATCGCCATTGTGTCGCCCTGGGTGCGCGTCGCCTGATGGGGCGGTGGGTCTGCGCCCCCGAGCCGCCGAGGGCGTGGCGGCGCTGGCGGGCGCGCTCGCGGCGGGCGGCGCGCCTGCCGCCCCAGACGAACGGGGTCGGGGCGCGGTTCCAGCCGCGCGCGGTCGCTTCCAGCGCGCGGCTGATGTCCGCCGGGGTCGTGGGGTGCGTCCCCTCCAGCGCGCGCCGTTTGAGGACGCGCTGGATCGACTCGGCCATGTTCAGCCAACTCCCGCCGAGCGGGGTGTAGAGCGGCATGACCCCGTGCGCGCAGAGCCACAGCACCAGCTCGGGCGTCTTGTGGCCGGCGAGGTTGTCGAGCACCAGCAGCAGGCGCAGCGGCGGCGGGTCGTCCGGCAGGGTGATGGGCGCGGTCAGGCCCTCCTGCCACCGCGCCCACGCCGCGCGGGTCGCCGCCGGGGCGCGGGGCGCGGCGGGCGGGAGCGCGGCGAGGACGGCGACTAGCTCCTCCCCGGAGCCAGGGGTGCAGCACCTGGTTCGGGCAGTTCGTCACCCCTTGCACCCGCACGTCGCCGCTCGCCGGGTGGAACAGCGTCAGCAGCTTGGCCGTCCCATTGCGGACGTACTCGTGGGGCCGGCGGGCGGGTAGCCCGGCCGGCTGCCAACTCCCGCCGGGATAGGGCGCGGTCTGGAACGGCCCGGCCTCGTCCTGGCGCAGACCGCCAGCCCCGACCCGGCCCCCAGCCGGTACGCGCCCTCGATCAGCGTTTTTGGGGGCGGCGTCGGGGTCGACAACGACCACCGGCCCGGCCTTCCGCTGCCGCACGACCACGCCCGTCTCGCACCAGCCGCGGCTGCGCTGCCACTGCCGCCCGGCCCCGCGCAGCACGCACCAGATGGTGTACTCGCTCACCGTCGGCAGGCCGTCGGGAGCCTGCCGCAGCGCCCGCCGCAGGGTGCTGAGCGACCACGTCGCGGTGCCATCCTCGTCCCGGTCGGGCGCGCGGCGCACCTCCGCCAGGATGCGCGCCCGCTCGGCCGCCCCGTAGACCACCGCCGCGCCGCCCCCGTGCCGGGGCGCGAGCGCGGCCAGGCCTTCCTTATTGAAGCGGGATTGAAGCGGGATTGAAGCGGGCAACCAACTGCGCGACGGCATCGCCCGAGCGCCGCCCGCCGCCCCGCGCCGCCGCCGTGTAGCTCTGCCCGCCGGCCACCGCCAGCACCAGCCGCGCCCGCGCGACGTGGCTGGCCGGCTCGCCCGCCGCGCGACTCAGCTGCTCCAGCGCCACGCGCTCCGCCTCGGTGAGCGGGCGCAAGGGGTCTTTCTGGCGGCGGGTCATGGCGCTCCTCCTCGTGCATCCGGGGACGCCCCCGGCGCCCGCAGTATCGCACCCGCCCCACGAAATGGCTACATCCATGCCAACCGACCCACTAGCGGCGCGTCACGGCTGATTTGCTGGGCGGAGAGGCCGGCGCTATGCTCCCGCGCGTGGTCTGGGTGTGCGCGTGGAGGGTGGCGATGCGGCGGACGAAGCACGCGGTGGTGCTGACCGACGAGCAGCGGGCGCAGTTGCGGACGCTGGTGGGGCGCGGGGCGGCCCTGGCGCGGCGGCTCACGCACGCGCGGATCCTGCTGCAGGCGGACCAGGGGGAGGGCGGGGCGGCGTGGAGCGACGCGGCCATCGCGCGGGGCGCTGGAGGTCCACCCGGCGACGGTGGCGCGCGTGCGGCAGCAGTGCGTCGCCGAGGGGCTGGAGGCGGCGCTCGGCCGGCGCGCGCCCGGCGGGAGTACCCGCGCAAGCTGGACGGCGAGCGCGAGGCGCGGTTGGTGGCGGTGGCCTGCGGCACCCCGCCGACGGGATATGAGCGCTGGTCGCTGCGCCTGCTGGCGGATGAGCTGGTGCGCCTGGAGGTCGTCGACGCCGTCTCGCACGAGACGGTGCGGCGGACCTTGCAGCAAACGACGAAGCCGTGGCGGCGGGAGCAGTGGTGCATCCCGCCGGAGGCGAGCGCCGAGTTCGTCTGGCAGATGGAGGCTGTGCTCGGCGTGGACACCCGACCACACGACCCGGCCCGCCCCGTCGTCTGCCTGGACGAGACCAGCCGCCAGGTCCTCGCGGACGTGCGACCGCCGCTGCCAGCCACGGCGGGGACGCCGCGCCGCGAGGACCCCGAGTACGTCCGCCACGGCGTCGCCAACCTCTTCCTCGTCTGCGAGCCGCTGCGCGGCTGGCGCGAGGTGGTCGTCAGCGACCGGCGCACCCGCCTCGACTGGGCCGCCTGCGTCAAGGAGCTGGCCGACACCCACGACCCGGACGCCGAGAAGATCGTGCTGGTGCTGGACAACCTGAACATCCACAGCCCGGCCTCGCTGGACGAGGCGTTCCCGCCCGCCGAGGCCAAGCGCCTGGCCGACCGGCTGGAGATCCACCACACGCCCAAGCCGGGAGTTGGCTCAACATGGCCGAGACCGGGCTGGCCATCCTGCAACGGCACTGCCTCGACCGCCGCCTGGGTGACCGCGAGACGATGACGCGCGAAGGTGGCCGCCTGGGTGCGCCGGCGCAACGACGCCGCGCGCACCGTCGACTGGCGCTTCACCGCCGCCGCCGCGCGCATCAAGCTCAAGCACGCGCCTACCCAGCACATGACGAAAGACGCGCCCTGTGGTTCTGTTGACGGTGGCTATTTGAGCCAGATGAAGGTGCTGGCGAAATGGACGAAGGCGAGGAAGCGCGCGGCGTACTTGTCGAAGCGCGAGAAGATGCGCCGGAAGTGCGCGTTGAGCTTGCCGATGAAGCACTCGCCCAGGTGGCGCGCCCGGTAGGCGGCATAGTCGCAGTCGCGCGGCACCGTGCGGTTCTTCTTGGGTGGGATGGTGGCGATCGCCTGCATCTGCTGCTCGATGTCGGCCACCGTCTTGTCCGCATCGTACCCACGGTCCGCCACCACCTCGCGCGCCTGCTGCCCCTTCCAGCAGTGGGATCGCCTGCGGGTTATCCCCGCCGCGCCGCTTGTCAGCACGAACTTCAGCGGGTTGCCGAGAGCGTCCACGAGCACATGGATCTGCGTGCCGAAGCCGCCGCGCGAGCGCCCGAGCCCCGGTGCCGCCTGCCCGCCGTTTTGTGGGGTGCGCCGCCCGCGCAGGCGTGCGCCCGCACCACGGTCGCGTCGATCATCACGCGCTGCAGATCGGGATCCTCGGCCACCCCCCTCGCACAGCCGTTCCCAGACGCCCAGATCATCCCAGCGCGCGAAGCGCTTGTAGACGCTGCTCCATTCCCCGTCGTCGGCCGGAGGAACCGCCACTGGGCGCCGCTGCGGCTCATCCAGAAGGCCGCCGCCAGGAACCGGCGGATCGTCTCGCGCTGCTTCGTGTGGATCTGGCGCTCTTGCCGCAGCAGCGCAGACAACCGCCCGAACTGCTCCGCGCTGAAGAACGGGTTCATCCCCTCGCCTCCCGCCGCGCTGTCACCGCACCCCACTATCCGGGCGGGAGTGTACCGGAAACTCGTCAACAGAGCCTAGCCAGGGGGAACCTCGACGGCGCCTACCGGGCGTGGAGCGCAGCCGCGTAGAAGCGCAGATACGCGGCGACGTGGTTGCGCCAGTAGTCGGCGTCGTGCCCCCCGGCGTGGCATGGTACTCGTGGCGGATGCCGCGGAGGCGGAACACATCGTGCAAGGCGATAGCCCGCTCAGTCCATTGGTCTTCGTCGCCCAGGTCGAGCCGGATCCGCGGCGCGCGCGCGGGATCGAGGATCGTAGCCAGGACGAGGGGATCGACCGGGGCGGCCGGGCCGGCGCCGACGAACAGATCGGACAGTTCCTCCGCCGTGCGCAACGAGGGGCTATGCGCGCCGACGACGCCGAAGACATCGGGGCACGTCAACGCCAGGTGCAAGGCCCCGAAGCCCCCATGGAGAGCCCGCCGATCGCCCGCGTGCCGGCCCCCGGCAGGGTGCGGTAGGTGGCGTCGATATGCCCGACCACGTCGTTCGCGAGGTAGTCGCCCCAGCGCTCGCCGCGCGATCCGGCGTGGTTCGCCCAATAGTTCTGGTCGCCCTGGGGAAGACGATGATCAGCGGCTCGATGCGCCCCGCCGCGAGGAGTTGCTCCGCGGCATCCGCCAGGCCATACGCGACCCACTCGCTGTAATGTCCCCCCAGCCCGTGCAGCATGTAGAGGACCGGGTAGCGCCGGGCACTGCTGTCGTAGCCGGGCGGCAGATAGATCCCGTAGGGCATCGTCCGGCCCAGCGTCACGCTGGGGAACTCGCCATCCCTGAGTTACCCAGGCGTCCGCGTCGCCCCACCGCCCGCGCGCCCGGAACTCGGTGGCGCTGGCTGTGCTTGCGCGCCACCGAGGAGGCCGCCGACCCGCCGAGGGGCGGTGACGGTGGCGCGCGCGCGGCGCGCCACCGGTACGCCCTCGTCGGCGCCGGGCGCCGCGCCGCTACGGATCGGGGCGCCCGGCGGGGCAACCATCGCGGTCACGAGCGTGATGATGAGGATAATCGCGAGCGATTCACCCAATCGCCAGGGAATGCGCCCGGCGGCGGCCGGCCGCCGCCGGAATGGCGGCTGGCCCAGCGGCGCGACAAGAGCCTGGAAGAGACGCCCGCGCGTCATGACCCAAAGCGCCAGCAGCGCGCCCCCTGGAGCAGCGCGTTGAGGCCAGGGTGCAGGGGCGGGAAGCCGCCGCGCTCGCCGCTCCCCCAAATCTTGATGGCCCCGGTCTGGACCAGGTAGGCGATGAAGATGTGGGCCGCATAAGCGTAGAGCGCGCCCTGCCCCAGGGGCAGCAGGAAGGGGCCAACGGCCGCGCACAGGGGCCGCCAGCAGCGCGTGACCACCGCCCAGGCGAACGCGAAGACGATGGTGCATGCCAGGAGCCGTGCCGGCGGTAAGGCGCTCTTGTCGAACCACGCATCAAGCACGGCCGCCGCATCCCCCCCCGGCGCGAAGCGGCTGAACGCAGCGGCGTTGGTCGCATGCAGCCAGAGCAACGCGCCGGACAGGAGTCCGAGCAATACCACCCAGCCGTTCCCCACCGGGAAACGAAGCCGGCGCGCGCTGATCTGCCCCCCAGCCACTCGCGGCTGTGTCCCAGGATCATGCCGGCGAAGAAGAGCACCTGCCAGGGGGCGAAGTTGAAGACGGGGTTGTAGGCGATCGGCCAGGGGAGTTGCAGCGCGCCCGGATAGCCTTGATAGGCGGCCCATACGCCGCCGGAGATCAGCGCCAGCACCCACCAGCGGCGCCGCTCGGGCAACGCCAGCGCCGGCGCCGCCAGCAGCATCGCGAAGAGGTAGAAGAGCAGGACGTCGACCAGATAGAAAGCGCGGCGCAGGGTCACGATCTCGAAGACGAACCGCGCGGGCGTCTCGCGAATGGCGCACCCACGGGACTGCCCAGCGCGGCGGCGATGAGCGCCGAACCGATCGCCAGCCAGACGGCCAGCACATACAGCAGCCAGGCGCGCTGCAGCAACTTGACCGCGGCGATGTACACGCCTTGCGAACGCGCGATGCCGCCGTAGACGATGCCGACGACCACGCCGGAGATCAAGACGAAGCCCTCCGCCGCGGAGACGAAGAAGCGATTGCCGCCGGTGATCGCGTAGAGCCAGGAGGGCCCGGCGATGTGGTTGGCGACCATCGCGAAGACGGCGAAGCCACGCAGGAAGTCGAGCCGTAGGTCCCGCTTGCCCTGCTGAACATAGCGCCAGCCATGCGGATGGCGCATCGATGGTCGTGTCACCGGATCCGCCCCGCTCGGCACGGTCATCGGCGTGGCAGTCGGTCCCGCCATAACCGAAGGCATCAAACACCCCAACAACATTCCAAGCGTAGTCCACTACCGTCCCAATCGGCTCGTTGTCCACGCCGATCGTGCCATGGCGGAAAGGCCTATCTGACGCCTCCGCCCTCCGCTAGCGGTTGACCGCCACCGGGTCGGGGTGGGGGGCGCGCCCGGCCAGGCCGGTGACGACGAGCATCTGCTCCTCGTTGAGCGACTCCTCGCGCAGCAGCGCCTGCGCCAGCGCGTCGAGCCGCGCCCGCTCGCGCGTCAGCAGGTCGCGCGCCTTGGCGTAGCCCTCGTCGATGATCCGCTTCACCGCCGCGTCGACCGCCGCGGCCGTCTCGTCGCTGTACGGGCGCGCCTGCCCCCGGCCAGCCCGCTGTCGAGGAAGTTGCCCTCCTCGCGCGTGTCCAGCGCGATCAGCCCGATCTCCGGGGCCATCCCCCAGCGCGTCACCATCGCCCGCGCCAGGTCGGTCACCTGCCGGATGTCGTTCTCCGCCCCGGTGGTGATCGTCCCGTAGACGACCGCCTCCGCCGCCCGCCCGCCGAGCGCGTTGACGATCCGCGCCCGCAGGTAGGGCTCGCCGTAGTTGTAGCGGTCGTCCTCCGGGACCGAGAGGGTCACGCCCAGCGCTTGCCCGCGCGGCACCACCGTCACCCGCCGCACCGGGTCCCCCGCCGGCTGCAGCAGGCCGCAGAGGGCGTGGCCCGCCTCGTGGTAGGCGACGCGCTCGCGCTCCCCCGGCGCCAGCGTCAGCCGCCGCTCCGCCCCGAGCGCGATCTTCTCCAGCGCCTCGCTGAAGTCGGCGGCGGTGACGACGTCGCGCCCCGTGCGCGCCGCCAGCAGCGCCGCCTCGTTGACCAGGTTGCGCAGGTCCGCCCCGACCAGCCCCGGCGTCTCGGCGGCGATCGCCCCCAGCGCGACGTCCGGGCCGAGCGGGCCCCGCGCGTGTGGACGCGCAGGATCGCCGCGCGCCCGGCCTTGTCGGGCGGCTGCACCGTCACCCGGCGGTCGAAGCGGCCGGGGCGCAGCAGCGCCGGGTCCAGCACGTCGGCGCGGTTGGTCGCCGCCAGCACGATCACCGCCTGGCGCGAGTCGAAGCCGTCCATCTCCACCAGGAGCTGGTTGAGGGTCTGCTCGCGCTCGTCGTTGCCGCCCAGGGCGTTGCCCGCCCCGCGCTTGCGCCCGATCGCGTCCAGCTCGTCCACGAAGACGATCGCCGGGGCGGCCGCCTTGGCCTCCTTGAAGAGGTCCCGGACGCGCGAGGCGCCGACCCCGACGATCATCTCGATGAACTCCGAGCCGCTCATCGAGAAGAAGGGCACCCCCGCCTCGCCCGCCACCGCGCGCGCCAGCAGGGTCTTGCCGGTGCCGGGCGCCCCCACCAGCAGCACCCCCTTGGGGATGGTGCCGCCGAGGCGCTGGTACTTCTCCGGCTGCTTCAGGAAGTCGACGATCTCGACCAGCTCATTCTCGACCTCGTCGATCCCGGCGACGTCCGCGAAGGTGATCGGCTCGGTCCCCACCGCCCCCGCCTCGTAGCGCCGGGCGCGGCTGCGGCCCAGGCCGAAGACGCCGCCCCCGCGCCGCGCGCCGCGCGGCTGCTGAGCCAGAGGAAGCCGCCGAGCAGCAGCAGCGCCGGCCCGAAGGCGAAGAGCAGGTTGAGGAAGGCCGAGCGCGGCTCCTCCAGCGGCTCGGCGGTGATCCGCACCCCCGCTCCTCCAGGAGCGGCTCCAGCCGCCCCTGGTCGGCGAAGGTGGGGATGGTGGTGCGGAACTTGGTGAAGGGCTGCTGCTCGGCGGGCGCGGTCGGCTCCTGCACCGGGGCCTTGAACTCGCCCTGCACCGCCTCGCCCCGGCTGGTGATCTTGGCGACGTTGCCCGCCTGCACCTGCTCCTTGAAGAAGCTGTACGAGACGACAAGCGCTTCGGGGGCGGCGAGGCGAAGTGCCGCGACAGGAGCCAGATGAGCAGCCATATCGCCAGTGTGCGGAGCCAGAGTCCTTCCGACCGCCGTCGATCGCCCTTGACTGGCTGTGGCGCCGGTTCGGAACCGGCTGGGCCTGAACTGCTGCCGGATGGATGATGCCGTTGTCCCGAACCCGATGGTCGCGCATGGCCGGGCGCAGGCCAACGGGGTGTGGCACCCTTTGCCGAGATTGCTGATCGGGCGCCATTAGCACCATGTCTGTCGACCATCACAACCGTTGCTCTCCGGGGATTAGCACAGATTTCCGGTGTCCGCATCCAGCGGACACTGTCGCGTTACGCCATTAGGTTGGTTGCTATCCGCGTCTGGAGCTCTCTCGATTGCATGTCGACGGTCAAGAGGATCACCGACAGCGATGCCCGCCAACACGCCCTGGTACGCGCCCCGGTGGCGCAAGATCGCCTTGGGCATGGCGAGGACCGGGCGCGGGCTCTCTCCGTGGGTGCAGAGCGCGATGGCGGCCGCGCCCATCATCCCCGCGAAGATGGCGAGCGGGACCGCGATGACAACACCGACCGTCAATGCATACTCCCGCATCAGGCTGTCCCCCTTCACCGTATGTACCCTGTCCCTCACGGCTCATGCCGCGAGCCTGGACGCGCGGCCTCAACATCCCCTCAACGATTCCCGGCAGACCCGCGCGGGGCGGCCTCCCGGATCAGTCGCCCAACGTCAACTGAGGGGTCACACCGGCTGCCCCGCGGCCACGCCGGTTGGCGTGCCGCCTCGCGCGCGGCGTAGACGCGCCGCCTCCTCGTGCCTGGCGTCGAGCACTTTCACGCGTTCGATCGCCTCCAGGAGCCGGCCGGAGGCGCGGGCGGCGTCTTCGTCGCCGCCCCGCGCGGCCGCGACGGCGTCCGCCGCCGCGACCACCTCCGCCTCGGCCGCCGCGCGTTCCGCCTCCAGGTGGGCCAGCCGACACTGCAGCACCCGCCCCCGTGCCGCGATCAGCCGCCGCCGCGTCAATTTCTGCCGGAGTTGGAGTTCCCGGATCTGCGCCCGATCACCCGCGCGGGCCACCAGGCGGAGACGCCGCGGAAACCGGATCGCTTCGGCCTCCAGCGCGGCCAGTTCCGCCTTGGCCTCTCGCAGCGCCCGCGCCGTCATGTCCGTCGCCTGCATCGTGCCCTCCTCCCCGAGCGTGGATACACAAACGTCCCGTCGCCCTGGGAGCCCCACGGGCGCCTACCGGCCCTGCACCCGCGCGACGCCGGCCCCGATCGGGCTCCAGCCGCGCAGGCGCTTGACCGACTGGCGGTACTCCCACTCGATGGCGTGCTTCAGCAACTGCGCCGGGCGCCCCCCGAACGCGCGCCCGCCGACCTCGGCCACCCCGCTCCGGCCCCCGACCGAGACGACGAACCCCTTGTCGAGGAAGCTGAACGGGACCAGTTCCTCACCGGCGATCTCGGCCAGCAGGTTGGTCGCGACCGTCTCGCCCTGCTGGAGCGCCGACTGGGCGGTCGGCAGCAGCGCGCGGCCGGTGTCCGGGTCGGGGATCGAGGCGAGATCGCCGGCGACGAAGATCGCGGGATGATCGAGCGCGCGCAGGTAGCGGTCGACCTTGACCCGGCCGTTGTGCCCGACCGGCAGCCCGGAGCGCGCCACGATGTCGGGCACCTTGACCCCGCCCGCCCAGACGAAGACGCCCCCGGCGATCGTCTCACCGCTCTCCAGGACGAAGCCCTCCGCGCTCGCGCGGGCGATCCGCGCGTCGGTGCGCACCGCCACGCCGAGGTCGGCCAGGATCGCGGTGGCCCGCGCGATCAGCTCCGGCGACGAGCCGCCGAGGATGGTCGGCCCGGCGTCGATCAGGACGACCGCGCAGTCGTCGGGGGGCAGGGCGTGGCGCTCCGCCAGGCGGGGCAGTTCCTCGGCCAGTTCGCCGGCCAGCTCCACCCCGGTGGCGCCGCCGCCGCCGATCACCACCGTCATCCGGCGGCGGCGCTCCCCCGGGTCGGGCGCCGCGACCGCCGCGGCCATCTGCGCGTCGACCGCGGCCAGCACCCGCCGGGCGTCGTCAACCGACCAGAGGGTCAGGGCGCGCTCGGCCAGGCCGGGGATGCCGAAGTCGTTCGGGCGGCTGCCCAGGGCGAGCACGAGCCGCGCGTACGGCAGCGGCCCGTGCTCGGTGAGCAACCGGCGCCCCGCGAGGTCGAACCCGGTGACGCCGGTCCGCACGAACCGCACCCGCTCGTCGAGGACCCTCGCGAGGGGGATGCGGGTCTCCCCGGCCGGACGCGCCCCCCCGGCGACGCGGGCCACTTCGGTGAGGACCTGGTGATGGTCGCGGCGATCGACCAGGGTGAGTTCGACGCCGGACCCCTCGTCCAGCCTGGCCGACAGCCGCAGGGTGGCGCGCAGTCCCGCGTAGCCGGCCCCCGCGATCACGATCCGGTAGGGTGTCTGCGCTCCGTCCATTCGCTCCTCCAGTCGCTGGCTCCCGCGCCGCCTGCCAGCCGCCGTTCCCGCGTGCTGGCCGCCGCCCTTCTAGCGAAACCGACCCGCCTCAACGCCCCCTCAACAGCCGCCCGATACCCCACTGAGTGGACCGGCCCCACCCTCCCGTGCCGGTCGCCTGCCCGCGCAGCCGTTGAAGTGATATTGAGGTTCCCGCCCGATGCTGGGTCCGTGCCGGGTCGAGCGGCCGCGATGCCTCAACCGCTGCCAGGGAGAAACCGGGAACGATGACTGATAGGGGCGGTCTCGATCAGTTCGGGCAGGGCCGGGGGGGCACGGGTCGTCGGCGCCGGTGGCGTGCCCGCCGGGCGATGCCAGCCCTGGCCGGCGCGCTGCTGGCCGGGTGCGCCGGTGCGCCCTCGATGCTCGAGCCCGAAGGGCCGGAGGCGGCGGCGCTCGCCGACCTCTGGTAGATCATGTTCGCCCTCGGCACGGCAATCTTCGCGGCGGTGCTCGGCGCGCTCGGCTACGCCCTCCGGCGGGCGCGCGGCCAATCCGCGCCGCGCCCGTTCAACGGCAACGCCCTGATCGCGGTCGGGGGGGTGATCATCCCCGCCGCGATCATCATCAGCCTGGTCGTCCTGACCGCCCTCACCCAGCGGGCGCTCTCCGCCCCCCCGACGCCGCCCGCGCTGACGATCGACGTGATCGGCCACCAGTTCTGGTGGGAGGTCCGCTACCCCCAGCACGGGGTGACGACGGCCAACGAGATCCACCTGCCGACCGGCCAGCCGGTGCAGTTGCGGCTGACCTCGGCGGACGTCATCCACAGCTTCTGGGTCCCCCAGCTCGCCGGCAAGCTGGACCTCAACCCCGGCCAGACGAACACCCTCTGGATCCAGGCCGACCGGGCCGACGTGTACCGCGGCATCTGCGCCGAGTTCTGCGGGATCCAGCACACCTTGATGCTCTTCCTGGTCGTGGCCGAGCCGCCCGACCAGTTCGCCGCCTGGCTGGAGGCGCGGCGGGCCCCGCCGCCCCGGCCGGTCGAGCCGGTGCTGCAGCGGGGGCAGCGGGTCTTCTCGGAGGCGGGCTGCGCCTTCTGCCACGCCATCGAGGGCACGGTCGCCACGCCGCCGACCGGCACGGTCGGCCCCGACCTCACCCACCTCGGCAGCCGTCGCACCCTCGCCGCGGGCATCATCGACAACACGCCGGAGAACCTGGCCTCCTGGATCGTCCGCCCGCAGGAGATCAAGCCGGGCAACCGGATGCCGAACACGCCGCTCGGCGCGGAGGACCTTCAGGCGCTGGTGGCCTATCTCGAAAGCCTGCGCTAGCCTCGGAGGGAACGGCTTTGGCGACGCTCGAACGGCCGCCGACGACGACGCAGGCCCTGACGCGCCTCTGGTCCACGCCCGCGGGCCTCGTCGGCTGGCTGAGCGCGGTCAACCACCGGGCGATCGGCGCGCGCTTCATGGTGACGGCGCTCGCCTTCTTCCTCCTGGCCGGCGTCCAGGCGCTGGCGATCCGCCTCCAGCTCGCGCGCCCGGGCCTGAGCATCCTCTCGCCCGAGGCGTACAACCAGAACTTCACCATGCACGGCGTGGTGATGATGTTCCTCTTCGCCATCCCGGTGCTGGAGGGGCTCGGCATGTACATCGTGCCGCTGATGATCGGCACGCGCGACATGGCCTTCCCCCGGCTGAGCGCCTTCGGCTACTGGGTCTACCTGCTGGCCGGCCTCGGCCTCTTCGGGGCCTTCTTCCTCGGCAGCGCCCCGAACAGCGGCTGGTTCAACTACGTCCCGCTCAGCGGCCCCGGCTTCTCGCCCGGCGCCAATATCGATTTCTACGCGGTCCTGCTCACCTTCCTCGAGATCTCCGCCCTCGCCGCCGCGGTCGAGTTGATCGTCACCATCCTCAAGCAACGCGCGCCGGGGATGGCGATCCACCGCATCCCGCTCTTCGTCTGGTCGATCCTGGTGATGGCCTTCATGATCGTCTTCGCGATGCCCGCGCTGATCGTCGCCAGCGTCATGCTCGAACTCGACCGCGCCGCCGGGACGCACTTCTACAACCCGGCGGCCGGCGGCGACCCGCTCCTGTGGCAGCACCTCTTCTGGTTCTTCGGCCACCCCGAGGTCTACATCATCCTCCTGCCGGCCCTCGGCATCGTCTCCGCGATCGTCGCCACCTTCACCCGCCGGCCGGTGATGGGCTACACCGCCGTCGCCCTCTCCACCGTGGCGATCGGCTTCCTCAGCTTCGGCCTGTGGGTCCACCACATGTTCGCGACGGGCGTGCCGCTGCTGGGGACCAGCTTCTTCGCCGCCGCCAGCATGATGATCGCCATCCCCAGCGGAGTGCAGGTCTTCGCCTGGATCGCCACGATCGCCAACGGCCGGATCGTCCTGAAGACGCCCTTCCTCTACGTCCTCGGCTTCATCTTCCTCTTCGTCCTCGGCGGGATCACCGGCGTCATGGTCGCCGCGATGCCGTTCGACCTGCAGGTCCACGACTCCTACTTCGTCGTCGCGCACTTCCACTACGTCATCATCGGTGGGATGGTCTTCCCCCTGCTGGGCGGGCTGTTCTACTGGTTCCCGAAGATGACCGGCAAGCTGCCCGGCGAGCGCCTGGGCCGGTGGAGCTTCTGGCTGCAGTTCATCGGCTTCAACCTGACCTTCTTCGGGATGCACATCCTCGGGTTCTGGGGGATGCCGCGCCGCATCTACACTTACCTGCCGGGTTTCGGCTGGGACTTCCTCAACCTGGTCGCGACGATCGGCGCGTTCATCCTCGGGCTGGGCTTCGTCCTCTACCTCGCGAACCTCGCCTACAGCCTGTGGCGCGGCGAGCCGGCCGGCGACGATCCCTGGGGCGGCGCGACGCTGGAGTGGGCGACCACCTCGCCGCCGCCGCAGTACAACTTCCGCGCCATCCCGACCGTGCGCAGCCGCACGCCGCTGTGGGACGAGGAGGAGCCCGACGACGCGGACCGCGCGCGCGACCACACCCGGCGGATGGTGGCGCTGCCGGACGAGGGGCGCGAGATCCTCAGCACCACGGTCGTGGACGCCCGGCCCCAGGGGCGCGTCCTCCTCCCCGGGCCGTCCCTCTGGCCGTTCTGGCTCGCCGCGGCGGTCGGGTTCATCTTCTACGGGATGCTCTTCGACCTGATCCTGGTCCCGATCGGGGCCGTCTTGGCGGCCGCGGCGCTCGTCGCCTGGCACTGGCCGCGCGAGGAGGAGGAGGCGCCATGAGCGCGACGACCGCGCCGCCCGCCGAGGCCCTCCCCGTCGAGGTGTCCGGGACCCAGGCGCCGCTCTGGTGGGGCATGCTCGTCTTCCTCGCCGTCGACAGCACCATCTTCGCCGCGCTGATCAGCAGTTACTTCTACCTGCGCGTCACCCAGGCCGAGACCTGGCCGCCGGCCGGGCTCGCGCCGCCGGGACTGCTGCTGCCGGCGCTCAGCGGCGCCGTCCTGCTGGCGAGCGCCGGGCCGGTCCTCTGGGCCGACCGGGGGCTCCGTCGTGGCGACGGGCGGGCGCTACGGCTCGGCCTGCCGCTGGCCTGCGCCCTCGCCGCGCTCTTCCTGATCCTCAAGGCGGTCGAATTCGTCGCCCGGCCCTACCTCTGGTCGACCAACGCCTACGGCTCACTGGTCTGGACGATCGACGGGGCGCACGCCGCGCACGTCCTCGCCGCGCTGCTCCAGGCGGTGGTCGTCGCGGTGCTGGCCTGGCGCGGGCACTTCACCCCGCGCCGGCGCGTCGGGGTGGAGACCGCCGCACTGTTCTGGTACTTCGTCGTCGCCGCGGGCCTCGCCGTCTACGCCACGCTCTACCTGGCGCCGCGCCTGATCTGACGGGGCGGGGGGGAAGGGTGCAACGCTGCCGCGCGCGCGTTCGCGCGCGCCTGAACGCGCGCACGAGAGCGCGCCGGTGGCCAAGGGGGGGGCCGGCGAGGCGGAGGCGACGGGGCGTGCAACCTGAACCTTCAACCTTCAACCCCCAGCCCGAGGAGTGAGCCGTGACGACGACCGTCAGACGCCGACTGTCCGCGCCGAGCAGCCTCGTGCTGCTCTGGTTCGGCATGCTGGGCGGCCCGGTCGCCTGGGCCGCGCGCCTGCTGGTGGCCTATCCGCTGGTGCCGGTGGCCTGCGCCACCGGGTCGAACCTGCCGCTGCACCTGGTGACGCTGGCGACCGCGGCCAGCACGGTCGCCGCCGCCCTCGTCTCCTGGCGGATCTGGCGACAGGCGCGGCGAGACGCGCGGGGCGACGATGGGGGGGGCTGAGCCGCAATGGGTTCATGGGGCTATTCGGGATGCTCAGCAGCGGCTTCTTCTTGCTGGTGATCCTGGCCGAGGGCTCAATGGCCTTCTTCGTGGATGCGTGCGCATGGGTATGAGCGCGAGCGGGCGGGGCGAGCGCCCCGCCCGCAGCAGCACCGCCATCCGCCGGGCGGGCGCGGCCCTGGCCGGCGTCGCGCTCCTCTGCGGCGGCCGGCCGGCCGCCGCCCTGGCGCACGACGACGCCCCGCTGGCGCCGCACGACCTCGCCGGCGCCTGGCACTGGGATCCGGCGGTCCTGCTCGGCCTCGCGCTCGCGGGCTGGCTCTACGCGCGCGGCGCGCGCGCGCTCTGGCGCCGCACCGGGCCGGGCGGCGGCCTGCGCCGCCGGCAGGCCGCCGCCTTCGCGGGGGGGCTGGCGACGCTCGTCGTCGCGCTCGTCTCGCCGCTGGACGCGCTCGGCGCGACCCTCTTCGCGGCGCACATGGCCCAGCACCTGATCCTCATCCTGGTCGCCGCGCCGCTGCTGGTCGCCGGGGCGCCGCACGTCCCGTTCCTGTGGGCGCTGCCGCTCCCGGCCCGCCGGGCGCTGGGCGGCAGGTGGCGGCGGGCGACGGCGCCCCGCGCCGCCTGGCGGGTCCTCACCCGGCCGCCGGTGGCCGCGCTCCTCCACGCCGCCGCGGTCTGGGTCTGGCATCTGCCCGGTCCGTACCAGGTCGCGCTCCGCAGCGACCTGATCCACGCCGCCGAGCACGGCAGCTTCCTCGGCACCGCCCTCCTCTTCTGGTGGACCCTCGCGCGGGCCGGCGCGCGCGACCGGCCCGGCCAGGGGGCCGGCCTGTTCGCCGTCTTCGCGCTGGCGGTGCAGGGGGGCGTCCTCGGCGCGCTGATCACCTTCGCCCCGACGCCCTGGTACCCGATCCACGCCCCCCGTGTTGGGGCGTGGGGTCTGACGCCGCTGGAGGACCAGCAACTCGCCGGGCTGATCATGTGGGTGCCGGCCGGCTTGGCCTATGCCCTCGTCGCCGCGGCGCTCTTCGTGGCCTGGCTCCGGGCGGTCGACCGGGATGTCCGCCGGCGGGAGCTGCGGCCGGGGGCGCGGGCATTGGCCGAGTGATTGTGCGGCGCCCGCGCACGCGCGCGGGAGGCCGTGGCGACCGTTAGGGGGGCGCAATATGGCTCGAGACAGGGGGGATGACGGGGCTGATGCGCGGGGGCGCGGGCGCGCGCGACTCGGCATCGCCGGCCTTGCCTTCCTCGGCGTCGCCGATTCGCTCTACATGCTGGCCTACGAAGAGGGGCTGCTCGACTCGCTCCCCTGCCCGTTCTTCGGCGAGGGCTGCAACATCGTCGGCCGGTCTGACTACGCCTGGCACTTCGGCGTGCCGAACGCCGCCCCGGGCACGATCGGCTACGCCACGATGGCGGCACTCGCGCTCTGGGCGGGCGATCGGCCACCCGCGCGCCGGCCGCTCCAGCCGCTGGCCCTCGGGGCGCTGTCGCTGGGGGCCGCCGGCGGTAGCCTCTACCTGTTGTGGGCGCAGGCGACCAGGGTGCGGGCCTGGTGCTTCTGGTGCCTGCTCTCGGCCGGGATCAGCCTGCTGATCCTGCCGCTGGCCCTGCCAGAGGCCCGCGCCGCCCTGCGCGGGCGGGAGTAGCGCCCGCCCGCGAACTCGGGCGGCCCACGCCAGCCCACCACCGGGGTGGGCCGCAGAAAGGCAAGGCAATGTCGCCGCTGAACGTCGAGCTGTCGCTGGTCTACGCGGTCGTGAATCCGCGCCTCGCCCCCCTCCTCATCGCCGCGGCCGTCGGCGCGGTCGCCGCGGCCCCGTTCGTCCTCGCGACGATCGGCCGGCGACGCCGGGCGCGCGCCCGCACCGCCCCGCGGGTCCGGATCGTCCGCCCGGCCCCCGGCCCGGCCGCGCCGGAGGAGGGCGCCGCGCGCGAGGACGGCCGCGACGACCCGATCTCGCCGGGGCGGCGGCGGTTCTTCGCGGCGGTGGGGGCGGCCGCCGGCGGCCTCGCCGCGGCGATCGTCGCCGTCCCCTTCCTCGGGGTGCTGTTCGCGCCGGTCCGGCGCCGGGAGGGCGCGGTATGGCGGCCGCTGGGCGCGCTGGACGACTTCCCGGTCGGCGAGACGGTGCGCGTCGAGTTCCTGGATCCCGCGCCGGTGCAGTGGGCCGGCTTCGCGGCCCAGGGCGCCGCCTGGCTCCGGCGCGAGCGCGGCCAGGAGTTCGTCGCCTTCTCGGCCTACTGCACCCACATCGGCTGCCCGGTGCGCTGGATGCCGGACGCCAACCTGTTCCTGTGCCCTTGCCACGGCGGGGCGTTCTACCAGGACGGCGCGGTCGCCTCCGGGCCGCCCCCGGAGCCGCTCTTCCGGCACACGGTGCGGGTGCGCGACGGCCAGGTCGAGATACTCGCCACCCCCATCCCGCTGCCGACCGATCGCGGGTGAAGGGGCCGGGCGCCGGCCGGGGCGAGGAGGCGAGGGGATGGGTATACTGAAGCGGGTCTGGCACTGGTTCGACCGGCGCGGCGGTTTTTCCGAGACGATCGGGCCGCTGGCCCGGCACAAGGTGCCGCCCGAGACCGCCGAGGGCAAGACCGGCTGGTTCTACGTCACCGGCCTGGGGACGCTGGCCGCCTTCATCGTGCAGGTGGTCACCGGCGCGGCGCTGACGACCAAGTACATCCCCTCCACGGCGCACGCCTACGACAGCATCATCTTCATCACCGACGAGGTCACGCTGGGCCGGCTGCTGCGCGGGATGCACTACTTCGGCGCCTCGGCGATGGTGGTCCTCGTCTGTCTCCACCTGATCCGCGTCTTCCTGACCGGCTCCTACAAGTTCCCGCGCGAGCTGAGCTGGCTGTCCGGGGTCGCGCTCCTGCTCCTCACCCTGACGATGGCCTGGACGGGGCAGTTGCTGCGCTGGGATCAGAACGGGGTCTGGACGGTCGTCGTCGGCGCGAAATTCGCCGCGCGCTTCCCGCTGATCGGCGAGCCCTTCGCCAACTTCGTGCTCGGGGGCGAGACCGTCGGCGGCGCCACCCTGAGCCGCTTCTTCTCGTTCCACGTCTTCATGTTCCCGGCGCTGATCATCGCCTTCGTCGGCTTCCACCTCTACCTGGTGGTGCGCAACGGCATCTCCGAACTGCCCAAGGCCGGCCAGCCGGTCGATCCGGAGACCTACACCGCGTGGTACCACGAGATGGTCGAGCGGCGGGGCCGGCCGCACTGGCCCGACGCGGCCTGGCGGGAGATCGTCGTCGGCGCCGGCGTCGTCGCGGCCATCGCGCTGCTGGCGCTCGTCTTCGGCCCGCGCGAACTCAGCGGCCCGCCCGACCCGAGCGTCCTCCGGGCGAACCCGCAGCCCGACTGGTACTTCCGCTGGTACTACGCGCTGCTGGCCTACAAGCCGCGCGGCCTGGAGACCTTCACCATGGTCTACCTGCCCGCGCTGGCCTTCCTGATCCTGGTGGCGCTCCCCTTCGTCGCCTCGCGCGGCGAGCGGAGCCTGCGGCACCGCCCCTGGGCGCCCGTCATCGTGATCGCGACCGCGACGGTCTTCCTCGGGTTGACGGTCGCCGGGCTGCGGGCGCCCTGGGTGCCGGCCTTCGAGACGCAACCCCTGGCGCCGGAGACGCTCGGCCTGCGCACCGACCTGGCGGTCGAGGGCGCGCGGGTCTACTACGCCGAGGGTTGCCAGTACTGCCACGCGATCGCGGGGCAGGGGGGGCAGTACGGCCCCGACTTGACCGATGTCCGCAAGCGGCTCCCGCCGGCGGAGATGACGATCCGCATCCACAACGGCTTCGGGCAGATGCCGGCCTACCGGGACATCCTGACGCCGGAGGAAGTCATCGCCATCGTCGCCTTCCTGGACGAGCTCTCGGCGGGCGACGTGGGCGCGGGTAACGGCGGCGGGGGCGTGGAGCGCCGCGGCACGCGGCGTTGACGGGGTCCGGCGAGTGTGGCGTAGAGCGAGGAGGCAGGGTGATGTTCGACGACGGGGCACAGGTGACCGCCCGTTTTCCGGGCGGCCTGATCGAGGAAGCGGAGGTGGTGGCGGCGCTGCGCCGGCTCGGCCTGGCCGAGGAGCAGATCACCGTCATCGAGCGCGGCGCCCCTGGGGAGCCGGGCGAGGCCCAGATCCGGCAGGCGAAGCTGGTCGGGGGACAGGTCAAGCGGCACATGGTGGGGCGGCAGGAGGAGCTGGCCCCCGGCCTGTTCGGCCGCCTGCAGGAGCTGTTCGACGGCGAGTCGGATCGCGGCCCGGCCCTGACGGCGCTGGTCCGCCTGGGGCGGGATGAAGCCCTGGCCGTGCCGGTGCAGGAGACGCTCCGGCGCCTCGGCGCGGGGCGGGTCAGGTACTACCCCCCGGCCCAGCCCGGCGCGATCGTGATCGAGGACGGGCGCGAGCGCCCGTAGCCGGGTGGCCGGTTGGCGGCGCGGTCGCGCCGGCTTCCTCATATCGACAAGATACCGACAATACCCGGTGAACGGCGTGCCGCGGGGAGTGAGGGGGCAGCGAGATGTTCGAGCGTATCCTGATCGCGGTCGACCGGAGCGCGCCCGCGGCGGAGGCGGCGCAGATCGGCGGCGACCTCGCGGCGCGGTTCCAGGCACGGGTGCTGCTGGTGCATGCCGTCGATGCCACATTCGCCTACACTGCCCCGGCCTCGATCGGGGGCCTCCCGCCGGTGACGCTGCTCGACGACCTGGAGCGCGACGGCCGCGAACTCCTGTCCGCCGTCAGCGGTCGCTTCCCGGCGGCCCTCCGGCCCGAGGCGGCGCTGCGCGCCGGGCGACCGGCCGGCGAGATCCTCGCCGCCGCCCGCGAGTGGGGGGCACGGCTGATCGTCATCGGCACGCACGGCCGCGGCGGCGTCGAGCGGCTGATCCTCGGCAGCACCGCGGAGGCGGTGCTGCGCGAGGCCCCCTGCCCGGTCCTGACCGTGCAGGCCGGCCCCCCGGAGCCCGAACGCGAGGCGCCGCCGGCGGTGTAGCCGGCGGCGCCGGGGGCGGGAATCAATCGCCCGCCGCGTAGCGGGCGATGTCGGCGGATAAGGATGGGGAGCGGTGCTGCAGAGTATCAACGAGTTGCAGGGCTACACGCTGCGCGCGGCGGACGGCGACGCGGGCAGGGTCGCCGACTTCTACTTCAACGACGAGCGTTGGATCGTCGAACATCTGGTGTTGGACATCGGCGCCTGGCTGCCCAGGCGGCAGGTCCTGCTCCCCCCGCTCGCGATCCGCGCGGTGGACCGGCGGGGCCGGCGCGTGGAGGCGCGCCTGACCACCGGGCAGATCGAGGCCAGCCCCGACAAGAACACCCACCGGCCGGTGCCCTACCAGTACGAGATCGAGTCGCGCCCGCGCACCGTGGAGGAGGTGGAAAGCGGAGATCCGCGCCTGCACAGCACCGAGGACGTCACCGGCTATAGCATCGGGGCACGCGACGGGGAGATCGGCAAGGTCAAGGACTTCCTCGCCGACGATGTGGACTGGACGATCCGCTACCTGGTCGTGGACACCGGCGGCTGGTGGGCGGGGCGGCAGGTGCTGGTGGCGCCGCAGTGGATCGAGCGGGCGTACTGGCGGCGGCGCACGGTCGCCGTCGATCTGCTCCGCGGGGAGATCGAGCACAGCCCCACGTTCGACCCGGACCAACCGATCGATCGCCAGTACGAGGCGCGGCTGCACGCCCACTACCGGCGGCCGGCGTACTGGGGGTGAGCCGTCCGCCCGCCCGCGCCGCTCAGGCCGCGCTGCGCCGGCTCAGCAGGTACGCGGCGATGGCCGCGACGAGGATGATTGCCCCGTCCAGCAGCAACTCGGCGATCGCCCGCGTGAATTCCTGCTCGGGCAAATCCTCGGCCAGCGACAGCTCCGCGCTGATCGCCAGGATCCGGCGCACCGATGCCAGGACGACGACGGTCAGGAACGGGCGCAGGGAGAGGCTCCGAGTGCTGATCGCGGCCAGGACGGTGCGGATCACCTCGACCAGGATCAGCGCCAGCAGCACCTCGCCGAACAGGGCGGCGATCGCGCGCGGCGCCCCCTGCCGCAGGTTCTGCGGCACGGTGTACACGGCGTAGCCGAGCGCCGCGACCGCCAGGATCAGCAGCAGCAGGCCCACCGTGACGTGCGCCAGGAGTACCGCGCCGCCGAAGAGCGGTTCGAGGCGGCCGACCGCCCGCCGCTGTCCGGGTGTTCCTGGCGTTTCCTCCTCGGCGACCGCCCCGGCGACCGACCGCTCGTTCCGCCCGCCGTCCCCCCGGGTCATGGCCCGCTCCCGCGTGTCTGTGTTGCCGCGCGCCGCGGACCATCCTCCGTCACGCCTGCCGGCCCCGCGCGGCCGCTGTCACCGCAAGCGTGGCGCGATTCACGCCGACATCCCGGCCCGGGAGCGCCGTGGGCAGCGCCTGCCCGCGCCCGGCCCGCCCCCGCCGCGCCCCGTCACTCCGCGTCGGGCAATTCCCGGCCCGACTCGTCGACGGCGCCGGGCGTCTCCATCCGCTCCGCCCGCAGGTAGGCGGCGTGCGCGATGGCGTGCGCGGCGACCGGCGTGGTCAAGGCCAGGAAGGCGGCGATCAGCAGGACACGGGCGATGATCGCCGGATCGCCGGTCGTCGCCGCGGCGAGGAGGAAGGGGAGGACGCCGAGGAAGGCGGCCTTGCTGGCGGCGTGGAGGCGCGTGTAGAGGTCGGGCATCCGGATGATGCCGTAGATGGCGATACTCAGGACGACCAGGCCGAGGAGGATCAGCCCGTCGGCCAGCCAGCGCAGCGGTGTGTCCATCGGCATGCCCTCCCTCCCGCGCAGCCGCCCGGCGCCGTCCGCCGCGCCGCGATCCGATGCCATGCTGGGCCGGTGACCTCAAGACTTCCTCAACGCCGCGCGCGCCGCGCCGTGCGATCGGGATCGCCGCCGGGAGCGGCTTCCCGCCCCAGCATTCCAGGGGCCGTTGAGGTCAAATTGAGGCTGGTCCACTACCGTCTGGGTGAATCGTACAGGCTCGCGGATGCTGCGCCCTGACGCTGCGGCGTTCCCGGCTGGCCTGTGCCGCACCAGTCCTCCGCCACGGAGCGCGGGTAGGGGGAGACCTCCGTCGGGGGGCTGAAGGAAAAAGGTCAAGGAAAGATGAGGAACCGTTACACGATCCGCTATCGCTCCGACAATCACGCCGGCAAGACCGCGCTCATCGTCGAAGACGACGGGGGCGCCGCGTATCTCTTCAGCGGCGGCTGCCTCCAGATCCGGCTCACCGGCAGCGCCCCGTGCGCCACGCTCGCCCAACTGCTGGCGCGGCGGGGCCGCTGGCTGCCGGTGCCGGAGGTGGCCGCCTATACGCTCGGCGATCTGCGCCGGCTGACCGATCCGGCCAGCACCTGGGATGGTGCGGGGCCTCGGGTGTCGTCCGGCCTGGCGACCGCGGGCTCGTCCTTCGCGCAGGGCGAGTTGCCATGAGTCGCGCGGCGCTCGCGCGGCGGGTCGTCGAGGGGCGAGCGGAGGGGGACATGTTGCGGAGCGTCCGGGATCTCTACGGGCTCAGACCGCACGCGGCGGACGGCGACGTGGGGGCGATCGTCGATCTGTATTTCGATGAAGAGCGGTGGGGGGTCCGCTATCTGCTGGTGCAGTCCGGCGCCTGGCTCCCGCGACCGCAGGTGCTGATTTCGCCGCTCGCGTTCGGCGAGTTGGAGTGGGACGTGCGCCGGCTGACGATCGGCCTGACCCGGGAGCAGATCGCCGGCGCGCCCCCGATCGACACCCGCCGCCCGATCGCCCGGCGGGACGAGATCGCCCACGACCGCTATTATCGCTGGCCCCATTACTGGCGTGGCGCCGGCCTCTGGGGTGCGCGGGCGCGGCCGCCACAACTGGCGGCGCTCGCGGTTGGGCCGGGGGACGAGCGGGCGCGCTACTGGCCCGAGAGCGAGTTCGAGCACGACGACAGTGCGTCACATCTCTACAGCACGCGGGAGATCGGCGGTTACCGCATCGACGCCAGCGATGGCGCGATCGGCCGGATCGAAGATACGATCGTCGACCTGGAGCACTGGGCCATCCGCTACCTGGTGGTGGACGCGAGCAGTTGGTTGCCGGGCAAGAAGGTGCTGGTCGCCCAGCAGTGGGTCGCCCGCGTCGACCGGCGGCACGCCCGCGTTTCCGTCGATCTGCCCCGCGAGATGATCCAGGATAGCCCCGAGTTCGATCCGTCGGTGCTCATCAGCGCGCGTGTGCGGGGCGGGACCGGCGGCTCTGCGGATTCCGCTTCCGTGAGTTGACCACCTTGCGGGCAGGCGCGCGCGGCGGCGCTTGCCGATTCCGCTATTGAGGAACTATTGAGGCGCGCCCGCCATGCTGTCCGCAGGGTGGTTCGGCGCCCTTGCCGGCCCCTGCCTTTCCAGTGTCGCGGGCGGGCGCCGCCGCGAGTGGGAGCCGCGCCGATCGTGCCGTCGCCGCGCCGGTGGGGCGCGCTAGACGAGAGCAAGAGGTCGCATGGTTCCGAACAGTTCCTTCCGCCTGGGATCGTTCCGCGGGATCGAACTCGGCATCCACTATTCGTGGCTGATCGCCGCCGTCCTGCTCACCTGGTCCCTGGCCGTGGGGTGGTTCCCGCGCGCCTATCCGGGCTGGTCCGATACGGCCTACTACGTCACCGCCGCACTCGCGACCCTCCTCCTGTTCGCGTCGGTGCTCCTCCACGAGTTCGGCCACGCGCTGACGGCGCAGCGTTTCGGCGTCCCGGTCCGCTCGATCGTCCTCTTCATCTTCGGGGGCGTCGCCGCGCTGGGGCGCGAGTCGGACCGGCCGAAGGCGGAGTTCTGGATCGCGGTGATGGGGCCGATCGTCAGCGCCGTGCTCGCCGGCGGCTTCTTCCTGCTCCGCTTCGTCGCGGGCGCGTTCGGCGAGCCGGCCCTCGCCATCGTGACCTACCTGGCGGTTGTGAACGCGCTCCTGGTCGCCTTCAACCTGATCCCCGGCTTCCCGCTGGACGGCGGGCGGATCTTGCGGGCGATCGTCTGGGCGATCAGCGGGAGCTACAAGCGGGCGACGTTCGTCACCTCGCTGATCGGGCGCGGGGTCGCCTTCCTGCTGATCTTCTGGGGCTTCACCAGGATCTTCGGCGGCGACCTCCTCGGCGGCGTCTGGACCGCCTTCATCGGCTGGTTCCTCCTCAACGCGGCGACCGCGTCGTACCAGCAGGCCGAGGTCCGGGACGCGCTGGCCGGCGTCACGGTCGGGCAGCTCCTCCGCGCCGACCCGCCCGTCGTGCCGGCGTCGCTCTCGCTGACGGCCCTGGTGTACGGTCACATGCTGCCGAACACCGAGCGCGCGCACCTGATCGTGGAGGACGGCCGCCTCAGCGGGCTGATCACGCTGACCGACGTCCTCAAGCACCGGCAGGACGAGTGGGATCGCCTGCGGGTGGCGGACGCGATGACGCCCGCCGCGAGCCTGCAGACCACGCGCCCCGACACGCCGCTCACCGAGGCGGTGCAACTGCTGGCCGACGGCGATTACCATCAGTTGCCGGTGCTCGACGGCGGGCGGCCGATCGGCCTCCTGAGCCGCTCCGCCATCATGCGCTTCCTGCAGCTCCGCAGCGCGTTGGGCGTCGACAGCGCCACCGTGGCGGACGGGGAGCCGGGGGGGCGGGCACGCCGATCGCCCGCCCCCCCC
>JAUJMV010000024.1:62205-109318 GCA_030446685.1 Thermomicrobiales bacterium
TGCAGAAATTGCTGCGCCGCCTCGCCGAGATGGAGCCGGGCGAGTTGCCGGTGCTGAGCGTCTACCTGGACATGCGGCCCCAGGCCACCGGCGAGGACCCGACGGTGCGCTCGGGCCTGATCGTCCTCAAGGATCGCCTGCGCGAGATCGAGAAGACCTTCCTGCCGCGCGGCGACGATCTCGACTCGTTCCGCGCCGATGCCGCGCGGATCGAGGAATACCTGGCCCAGGACTTCCCCCCCGAGGCGCACGGGCTGGCGATCTTCGCCTGCGCCGGGCGCAGGCTCTTCGAGACGGTCGTGGTGAGCGTGGGGTTCGACAACCAGGTCACGGTCGGGCCGGCGCCGGACCTCTTCCAACTGGCCCGCCTGCTAGACGAGCAGGAGACGGCGGTGGTGGCGCTGGTGGACACCAACACCGCGCGCCTCTTCGTCACCCGCCGCGGCTGGCTGCAGGAAGTCGGCGGCCCCGACGACGACACCAAGTACTACGGCAAGCGCGCGGTCGGCGGCTGGTCGCAGGCGCGCTACCAGCGCCACACCGACGAGGTCCGCGCCAGCTTCGCGCGCGAGGTCGCCGCCGAACTCGACACGCTGACCGAGCGGGTCGGGGCGACCCGCGTGATCCTGGCCGGCGACGAGGTGGCGATCCCGCACCTGCGGGCTGCGCTGCCGCGACGGGTGGCCGACCTGGTCCACGGGGAAGTCCTGCGCCTGGACATCCGCACCGCGCCGGACGCGGTCAAGGAGGAGATCGATCCCCTCCTGGCGGCGATGGAAGCGGAGGATGCCCATTCGATCGCCGACCGTCTGGTGGGCGCGGTGCGGGGCGACGGGCTCGGGGTCGCCGGGCTGCGGCGCACGCGGGCGGCCCTGGAGCGCGGGCAGGTCGATACGCTCCTCATCGACCCAGCGGCCGACGTGGAGGAGGAAACGCGCGGCGAACTGGTGCGCCTGGCCGCGACGACGAGCAGCGCGGTGGAAGTCGTGGAGGGCCACGAGCCGTTCCGCCGGCTCGGCGGCGTCGGCGCGCTGCTGCGGTACCGCGATGACTGAGCAGGGTCGCCCCGACGACGCCTATCGGCCGATCGAGGACTACGCCCTCCTCGGGGACGGGGTCACCGCCGCGCTGGTCGCGCGCGACGGCGCGATCGACTGGGCGTGCTTCCCCCGCTTCGATTCGCCCTCCGTCTTCGCCCGCGTCCTCGACGCGGCCCAGGGGGGGTACTGGCGCATCGCGCCGGCCGGCGACCACACGGTCGAGCGGCGCTACGTCGCGGGGACCAACGTCCTCTCCACCACCTTCGCCACCGCCACCGGGGAAGCCGAGCTGCTCGACTTCATGCCGCCCCGGCACCTCGGCTCGGCGATCCCCGGCGACAACGCGATTGTCCGCATCCTCCGGGGCCGGCGGGGGACGGTCGAGGTCGAGGTGCGGCTCGCGCCCCGGTTCGATTACGCGCGCGCCGCGGCCCGCTGGACGGCGCAAGAGGCCGTCGGGGTGCGCGCCGCGCACGATGGCGCGACCCTGACGCTGTACAGCGACGTGCCCCTCCAGTTCGTCGGGGAGGACGCCGAGGGCGTTGCGCCGTGCGGGCCGGCGAAGAACGCGCCTTCCTGCTCAATTACCGACGGCACGGCTCGCCGCTCTGGCAGAGCAACGCCGCGCGCAACGCCGCCCAACTCCTCGACGGGACGGTCGCCTACTGGCGCGACTGGATCGGCCAATGCGCCTACGACGGCCCGTACGGGGCGATGGTGCGCCGCAGCGCCCTGGCCCTCAAGCTGCTCGACTACGCCCCGACCGGCGCGATCGTCGCCGCTCCGACCGCCTCGCTGCCGGAGGCGATCGGCGGCGAGCGCAACTGGGACTACCGCTATAGCTGGCTGCGCGACACGGCGTTCACCCTCTACGCCCTCTACGGCCTCGGCTACCGGCGGGAGGGCGAAGCCTTCCTCGACTGGATCGTCGAAGTCGCCCGGGGCGACCCGGCCAGGCTCCAGGTGCTCTACGGCGTCGCCGGGGAGCGGGAGATCGCCGAGCACGAGCTGCCGCACCTGGAGGGGTATCGCGGCTCGCGCCCGGTGCGGATCGGGAATGGGGCCTACGATCAGCGCCAGCTCGACATCTACGGCGAGGTGCTCGACTGCGCCTTCCTCTTCCACAAGCACGGCGGCGCGATCTCCGGCGAACTCTGGGACTTCCTGCGGCGGATCGTCGGGCACGTCTGCGCGGTCTGGGCCGAGCCGGACGACGGCATCTGGGAGGTCCGCAACGGCCCCCGGCACTTCGTCTACTCGAAGGCGCTCTGCTGGGTGGCGGTCGACCGCGCCATCAAACTGGCGCAGCGCGCCGGGCTGCCCGCCGACCTCGACGCCTGGACCCGCACGCGGGCGGCCATCCGCGAGGAACTGCTGCGCGAAGGCTACAACGCCGAGGTCGGCGCGTTCACGCAGTCCTATGGCGAGACCGCCCTCGACGCCGCCGCGCTGGCGATCCTCCTCCGCCAGGTCCTCCCCCGAAGACCCGCGGATGCGGTCCACGGTGGACCGCATCGTCGAGGGCCTGGGCGAGAACGACCTGCTCTACCGGTACCACCCGGCCGAGGCGGCCGACGGCCTGGCGGGCGACGAGGGGACCTTCATGATGTGCTCCTTCTGGCTGGTCGACTGCTACGCCGAGATGGGCCGGATCGACGAGGCGCGGGCGCTGTTCGAGCGCCTGCTCGGCCACGCCAACGACGTCGGCCTCTACGCCGAGCAACTCGACCCCGCCACCGGCCGGCACCTGGGCAACTTCCCGCAGGCGTTCACCCACGTCGCCCTGATCAACGCCGCCCTCACCCTCGACCGTGAGTAGGGTGTGATGGGCGCGAACAGCACCCTTGTGACCATCGTCAGGCGCCACCGGGGTCGGCCCGGCGGGCCGACCCCGATTCTGATCTCGAAGCGCGTCCGCAACGTGCTCCTGGTCGGTGGACTGATCGCCCTGCTGCTGCTCCCGCGCTTCGCCCCGAGCGTCCCAATCATCGTGCTGGGCGGCGCGATCCTGGCCTTGCTCCTCTCGTTCCCCGTCAGGCTGCTCTCCCGCGTCATGCCGCGCGGGCTGGCGCTCCTGACGACCGGCCTGGCGCTGATCGGGCTGGTGGCGTGGGGGCTGGTCTTCCTCCTGCCGATCGTGGTCGCCCAGTTGACCGGCCTGATCGCGGCGGCGCCGGAGTTCGCCGCGCGCGAACCGCCTGCTGCAAGACCTGCTCGAGCCGTTGCACGAGCGGGGCTTCCTGGCTGGTGAGTCCGCGGACGTGGCCGGCGATCTCGAACAGGAGCTCTTCGCGCGCGCCCAGGGCCTGACCGAGGCGCTGCTCGGCCGGCTGGGCGCGCTCCTGCAGGGCACGGTCAACTGCGCGATCCGGCTCTTCGGCAGCCTCTTCATCGCGCTCTACCTGCTGCTCGACATCCGGCGGGTCAAGGCCGCGTACCTGCGCCTGGTCGCGCCGCGCTACCGGCGGGACGCGCGGGAACTCCGGGACGCGTTCAGCATCTCGCTCTCGCGCTATCTCGGGGCCCCCTCGTCATCATGGCGGCGCGAGGCGCGCTCACCGCGCTGGCGCTGTGGGTCCTGGGCGTGCCCTACGCCATCCTGCTCGGGGTGTGGGTCGCGGTCACCGCGGTCATCCCCGACCTGGGCGCCCGGCTCGGCGGCATCCCGGCGGTGATCCTCGCCTCCTTCCAGTCGCCGACCACCGCGCTCCTGACGGTCCTGCTCTACGTCTTCATCCAGCAATTCGCGAGCTACGTGCTGCCCCCGCGGCTCCAGGGGCAGGTCGTGCGCGGCCACCCGGCGATCATCCTCCTGGCGGTGATCGGCGGGACCGAGATCGTCGGGCTGGCCGGGGCGGTGCTGGCCGTGCCGACACTCGCCGTGCCGCGCGTCTTCGTCGACTTCTTCCGCGTCCGGCTGCGCGTCCAGCGATAGGCCGCGATGGTGGGCGGCGCCCGGCACCGCCGTCAGGCGGCCGGGGTGTCCGCGTGTCCCCGACCGGGATGGGGTGGGTGGACCGCGCGCGGCGGGTCGGGCTGGGCGGCGATCAACTGCCGGAAGCGCCGCCAGAACGCGGCGTGTTCGACCAGTTCGCGCTGCCGCCCGGTCGCGCCCGCCGGGAAGGACTGGCAGGCGACCTCGACCCAGTATTCCACCGTGCCACTCGCCGGGCGCGCCGGGGCGTCGGCGGTCGGCGGCCGCCAGCGATCTTCCAGATAGTGCCGCAGCAGCGCCGGCAGCGTCTCGTGGCGCCGCAGGTAGGGCACGGCGACATCGAGCGCCAGCCGCGCGTGCGCGCTCGGCGGCGGGGCTGCGCTCGGGATCGCGCAACTGCCGCTCGGCGTGCCGCCACCGCGTCAGCACGGCCGCGACTGGCGCCGGGGCGGCGCCGGACGCGCCGGCCCCGCGGCCGATCTCCCGGCGTGGCCGGGCGTGCCGTCTCGCATCCGGGGCGTCGTCGGGGCCGGCCCCGTCTCCGGCGCCGGAGAGCGTGCGGGGTAGCCCGGCGGCGGCCAGGGCCAGCCGCGCGAACCACCCCCGCTCGCCAGCGGAGACGGCAGTGGAATCGTGATACGGCTCGAATAAGGGCATGGTACGCTCTCCATTCTCGACTGCGCGGGCGGAAAACCAGGCGGGAGGAGGCAGCGGTGACTGCCTCCTCCCGGCCTGCGTGAATGGGGCAGGCGGCCCAGTTCGGTTGTCGGACCCGCGGTCACGTCCGTCGGATTAGGCGGTGCGCCGTCCGCTGATCAGGTTCCAGACGATCAGGATCGCCGCGACGACGAGCAGGATGTGGATGAAGCTCCCGATGACGTCGAAAATGAACCCGAGCAGCCACAGGACCACGACGATCGCCGCGATTGTCCAGAGAATTCCAGCCATCTACCTGTCCTTTCTTTGTGTTGCGTGCCGGGCCGCGTCGCTGGTCCTCCCGGACCGGCCGCATGTCGCGATGCCGCCGGCTGCCACGCTGCCACCTCAAGCATATCGCCGCCGCCTCAACTTCACCTCAACGGCGCGGCCCGGCCGGGTCCGGCACGTCAGAGGCCCAGGAGCGCGGTGGCGATCACCAGGTAGATCGCCAGCCCGGTGGCGTCCACCAGCGTGGTGATCAGCGGGGCCGAGACGAGCGCCGGGTCGAGGCCGAGGCGCTGCGCCACCAGCGGCACCGCCGCCCCGATCGTGTTGGCCCAGGCGCAGACCGCGACGACCGCCAGGGCGACCACCGCCGCCAGGTTGACCGCGCGGCCCACCAGGAGCGCGAAGCCGAACGCGACCAGGGCGAGCAGCAGGCCCAGCAGGAGCCCGCTGGCGAACTCGCGGGCGATCACCCGCTAGGCATCGCGCAGCCGGATCTCGCCGAGGGCCATGCCGCGCACCATCGTCGAGACGGTCTGCGCCCCGGTGTTGCCGCCGGTGCCGATCAGCAGCGGGATGAAGAAGGCGAGCGCGACGACCTGGTCCAGCGCCGCCTCGAAGCGGCCCAGGACGTTGATCGTCAGCGTGCCGGTCAGGAAGAGGATCAGCAGCCAGCCGATCCGCCGCCGGACCGCCCGGGCGATCGGGGTCGAGAAGTACGATTCGTCGGGCCTGCCGCTCTCGATCGCCCCCAGGCGCAGCACATCCTCCGTGTTCTCCGCCACCAGCACGTCGATCGCGTCGTCCACCGTGACGATGCCGAGCAGGCGCCGGTCGGGCGCGACAACCGGCAGCGCGAAGAGATCGTACTGCGAGATGAGCCGGGCCGCCTCCTCCTGATCGGTCTCCGGCGCGACCGCGACCGGCGGGGGCTGCATCAGGTCGGCGACGGGCCGCTCGGGCGCGGCGGCCAGCACCGCCCGCAGCGCGACGCTGCCGAGGAGCCGGCCGGCGGCGTCCAGCGCGTAGAGGTCGGTGATCGCCTGGACGGCGGGGTCGAGCTCGCGCAGGAAGGCCAGCACCTCCGCCGCGCGCATCTCCGGCCGCACGGCCGCGAACGCCTCCGTCATGATCCGCCCGGCGCTCCCCGGCGGGTAGGCGAGCAGCGCGCGGGCGTCGGCGGCATCGGGCGGGGACATCGCCGCCAGCAGCGCCTGGCGGCGCTCCGGCACGTCCTCCCCCAGGATCTCCGCGACATCATCCGCCGGCAGCCGGTCCAGGATCCGCCCGACCTCGCCGGGGGGCAGCGCGGCGACCAGCGCCCGCGTGGCGTCGAGCCCGGTCTCGTCCAGCACCTCGGCGGCCTGCGCCGGCGCCAGCGCGCGGAAGGCGGCCAGTCGCGCCGCGTCGTCGAGCCGGTCGATCGCGTCGGCAATGTCGGCCGGGTGCTGCCGGCTGAGCAGCGCGCCCAGCCCCTCGACCTCCCCCAGCGCCACGGCCTGGCGCACCTGCCGCTCCAGGGCCTCGCGCGCCTCCGGTGTCGCCCGGCTCATGCCCATTCCCTCCAGTCAATCCGGGAGTGACGGCCCCCCATCTCCGGGACCGCCCGTGGCGCCCGCGCCAGGCCGGACCATCGCCGGTATTCGCCGGGCCCCGCGATCGTCACGGTGTCGCGGGCTCGCCCCCCACCGGGTACGCGGGTATCCGGGGATCGGCGCGCGGGGCGCGCGTTGAGGCGCTGTTGAGGTAACCCCGTCATCGTGGGCCTGGGGGCGCGCCGCGAGGAGCCGGCGTGGCCGCCCGGCCGCCGCCCCGAGCGGCGGTCCGACCGACCAGCACCCCACGGAGGAGAGCGATGGACGAGCAAACCGAGCGCGGGCACGACTCCGCCGAAGCGATCCGGCGGCGCAATAGCGAAGAGGCGCGCAAGCTGCTCGACGCCAGGGAGGAGCGGCACGAAGAGCGGAGCGGGGCGGACGCGCCGCGCTACGACGATCCGCTCCACGACGACCAGGACGTCATCCCCAACCAGGTCAACCTCCCCCTCGGGGGTAACACCGGCTCGCAGATCCGGGAGGGCCGGAAGCGGCGCGGGCAGGGCTAGGGGCGCGGGCGGATCCCCGCCCACCGCGCCCGCATGCCGGTGCGCGGCGGGGCCGCGAAGGAGCATCATAGTGTCCCCGATCCGGTCACGCCGCGTCGCCGCGCCCCTGCCGCCCGCCCCGCGCGAAGCGCCGCCGCCGGGCGCGCCCTCGCCCGGCGGCCCCTGGCGCATCGCGACGATCGGTGCGATCGCCCTGGTATCGGCGCTCGGCCTCGGCGCCGTCGTCTGGGCGCTGGCCCGCCCGATCGCGCTGCTGCTGGCGGCGATCGTGATCGCCACGGCCCTGCTGCCGATCGTGGACTGGCTGGCGCGCTGGCTGCCGCGGACGCTCGCCATCGTCCTCGTCTACCTCCTGGTGCTCCTGGTCTTCGGCGCCATCGGCCTGGTCATCGTGCCGCCGTTGGTCGAGCAGGCGCGCGCGCTCGTGGAGAACGCCCCGGCGCTCCTGGAGCGGGCCGAGACCTGGATCGACCGGCAGGAGCGCCTCGACAGCGGGGCGGTGTTCGAGGCGGTCCAATCGCGCGCCGCCGCGATCGGCGGCGCGCTGGTGGCGCTGCCCCTGGCGCTCGTCTCGGCGGTCACCGAGTTCGTGCTGGTGGTCACCATGTCGGCCTACTGGATCGTCGCCCTGCCGGGGCTGCGGCGATTCTTCCTCTCCCTCTTCCCCGCCGCGCGCCGGGATCGCGCGGCCGAGGTCGCGCGGGAGATGGGCCAGGCGGTGGGCGGGTTTGTCCGCGGGACGGTGATCGACGGGGCGATCATCGCGACCCTGGTCTACCTGGGGCTGCGCCTGATCGGCGTCGAGTACACCCTGGTCCTGGCGCTCCTGGCCGGGCTCGGCGAGCTGATCCCGATCGTCGGCCCGATCCTGGCCGGCGTGCCGGCGGTGGCGATCGCCCTGGCGGACTCCCCGACGCAGGCGCTCGTCGTGTTCGTCTTCTACCTCGTCCTCCAGCAGGTGGAGAGCAACCTGCTGCTCCCCTACATCATGCGCGCCCAGTCGGAGATCCCGCCGCTGCTCACCCTCTTCGCCGTGCTGGCGGGCGGGGCGCTGGGCGGGCTGCTCGGCGCGCTGATCGCGATCCCGCTCTCGGGTGCGCTGCGGGTCTTCGTCGTGCGCGTCGTCGCGCCGCCGATCCGGCGCTGGTCGGGCGCGGCGGGCGAGGCCGGGGGCCGGGCGGGGGCGGCGGGTGAACCCCGCCCCCGCCGCCCCCCGGCTGCCGGCGCCATCAGCCCTTCCGGAAGCGATAGCCGATGCTGCGCACGCTCTCGATGTACCGCGGGGCGTCGGCGGAGTCGCCCAGCTTCTCGCGCAGGCGGCGGACGTACTCCCAGAGGGAGCTCATGCTGCCGCCGCCGTCGGGCCAGAGGCGGTCGAGGATCAGCTCGTTGGGGAGGATCTGCCCCCGGTTGCGGATCAGCAGGTAGAGCAGGCGGGCTTCCATCGGCGTCAGGCGCTGCTCCCCGGCCGGCGTCCGCGCCAGGTGCTCGGCGAGTTCGATCGTCAACTGCTCGTCGACGACCACGGTGGAGTCGAGGAGTTCGCCCTGGGGCCACGACCGCGCCAACAGGTTGCGGATGCGCGCGACCAGTTCCTTGTAGCTGAAGGGCTTGGTCACGTAGTCGTCGGCGTAGTGGGTGAGGCCCTCGACCTTGCTCTCCTCGGCGTCGATCGCGGTCAGCATGATGATCGGCAGATCGGTGAATTGCCGCAGCCGCTTCGCCAGCGCGAAGCCGTCCATGCCCGGCATCATCAGGTCGACGACCGCCAGGTGCGGCAGCTTGTGCTGGATCAGGTGCAGCGCCCGCTGGCCGCGATCCGCGGCCAGCACCCGGAAGCCGTCCGCCTCCAGCTGCACCCGCAGCATCAGCAGCATATCCGGGTCGTCGTCGACCAGCAGCAGCGTCGGGATCACCGGCACGACCTGGTTCATGGCGCGACCTCCTCCGGCGCCACCGGCGCGACATCGCCGGGCGCGACCGGCGCGACCGGCAGGGTGAAACGGAAGACGCTCCCCGCGCCCGGCCGGCTCTCCACCCGGAGCCGCCCGCCCATGCCTTCGATATAGGCCCGGCAGAGGTAGAGCCCGAGGCCGGCGCCGCCGGCGTGGCGGCTGATCAGCCGGTCGAGGCGGTAGAACCGCTCGAAGATGCGGCCCTGCTCCTCCGCCGGGATCCCGATCCCCTCGTCGCGGACGGCGACCGCCAGCGCCGCCCCCTCCCCGCCGCCGCCCGACGCTGCGTTCTCCGGCTCCCGCGGCACCTCGATCGTCACCTCGATGCGCCCTCCTTCCGGCGAGTACTTGACGGCATTATCCAGCAGGTTCGTGAAGACATCCTCGACCCGCTCCGGATCGGCCAGGGCCGGCGGCAGGTCGGGCGCGGCCCGCAGGCGGAACTCGTGCAGCCCCGCGCTGGCGGCGAACCCGTCGACCACCGCCGCGGCGATCTCGGCCAGATCGACCGGCTCCCGGCGCATGACCAGTCGCCCCTCGCCCGCGCGCACCGCGTCGAAGAAGGCGCGCACCTGCCCGCCGAGCCGCTCGGCCTGGCGCTGGATGCCGCCCAGGCACCGCCTGCGCATCGCCTCGTCCAGGTGGAGGTCGTCGCGCAGCAGCATCTCGGCGTACCCGCGGATCGCGGCGATCGGCGCGCGCAGCTCGTGCGAGGCGGTGGTGATGAACTCCGCTTGCAGCCGGTGCAGCTCCCGGAGCGCCGCCGCCTGGGAGGCCGCCGCCCGCAGCCGGGTCTGCTCGATCGCGACCGCCGCCTGGTCGGCGAAGGTCCGCAGGAGGCGCTCGTCGCCGTCGCTGAAGGGGTGCGGCGCCCGGCGGAAGACCAGCAGCGTGCCGAGCCCCTCGCCGTGCGCGCGCACCGCCACCGCGAGGCACTCCCGCATCCCCAGCGCCTCGAGGGTCGGGGGGGCGGCCGCCATCGGCCTGGGGCCGCCCGCCGCGCCATCCTCCGCCGGCCCCTCCTCGCAGCCGCGGAGCAGGGCCTCGGGGAGGCCCGGCGGCAGGGGTGGGAGGTGTCCGCTGACCACCGGCGCGGGCGTGTCCGCGAAGACCAGCAGGCCCGCGTCGGCGCGCGTGAGGGCGGCGGCGGCGGCGACCAGGGGGGTCAGGACCGCGCTCGCCTCGGTGGCCGAGGTCAGGCCGCGGCCGACCTGGGCCACCGCGCCCTCCAGTCGCTCCTGCGCCTGGCGGAGCGCCGCGATCGACCCGACCAGTTCGTCGGCCATGTGGTTCACCGCCAGGCCGAGCCGGCCGACCTCGTCGTGCCGCTCGACCGCGACCCGGTGGGCGAGATCCCCCCCCGCGATCGCGTCGGCCCCCGCCGTCAGCCGCCGCAGCGGCCGGATGATCCGCCGCACCCCGACCACGGCGAGGACGATCGTCGCCAGCGCCGCGAGCGCCAGCCGCGCGGCCAGGAGCCGGCTCTCCCGTTCGAGCGGCGCGTAGACCGTGTCGCGCGGGATGCCCACCAGCACGGTCCAGGGCACCTCGCCCGCCGTCGCGTAGCCATTGAGCCGGGCGATGCCGTCGACGTTCGCGCCCTCGACGATCCCCTCGTCCTGCTCGATCGCGGCGCGCACCACCGGCACGTCGGCGATCGTCCGCCCGATCCACCGCTCCGGCTCGAGGCTGCGGGCCAGGACCCGGCCCTGCTGGTTGTCGACGACGGTGATCGTCGTGCGCGGCGGCAGGGTGCGGTTGTCGAGCCACTCCTGCAGCCGGATCAGGTCCACCGTCGCGACCACCGCGCCGATCGGCGGCCCGCCGCGGTCACCCGCCCGGACCGGTTTGCCGATCACCACCACCGGCCGGCCGCTGCTCGGCGAGAGCAGCACCTCGCTGACCGTGGCCCCATTGCCCTGGGCGACGCGCTGCAGGAACGCCCGGTCGGCGGCGGTCGCGTCCTCGCCGGCCAGGCCGTTGGCCGCGGCGGTGATCCTGCCCGCGGGATCGATCGCGAACAGGTCGTCGTAATAGGCGAAGCCCCCCTTCACGTCCCGGAGCAGCGCGCGGATCTGCTCGGGGTCGCCCCCGCGGAGCGTCGACGTCTGGGCCAGCCCGTCGAGCAGCGCGCGGGTCTCGCCGATCAGTTCGTCGGCGCGGTGGGCGGTGTCCCGCGCCTGGCGGAGCGCGGTCGCGTAGATCGCCGCCCGCTCCGCCTGGACGCTGCGATACGAGAAGTAGGCGCTCAGGAGGATAGCGGGCAGCAGGGCGGCCGCGATCAGCAGCACCAGGTCGGTGACGATACCGCGGCGTCCGGCGCGCATGCTCCGCCTCGCACTCAGCCATCTACCGGGTCGCAAGCCACTGCGGCGGGCACTGCAACCCTCATGCCGTGGTCGCCGGCGCCCCGGCGGGCCAGGGGACGCGGGCGAGGAGGGCGATCTCGGCCTGCAAACGCGCCAGCAGCGCGGCGGCGCCCGGCGCCGCCCGCGCGCCCGGCGGCGGCGCGACGATCGGCACTTCGATGATGCCGCCGACCCGCTCCTGCCTGCCGCCCCCCCTGAGCGGGACGGTCTCGCGGGTGGCGCCCACCACCAGGCAGGGCAGGCGCTCCAGCGCGCAGGCCCTGGCCGTCGCGCCGAGCGAGCGGATGCCGCCGAGTTCGTGCGCGGCCGGCTCGTAGAGCGCCCAGTGGCAGGTCGCGGCGCCGTCCTCCAGGACGAGCAGGTTCGGGATGAACCCGCGCAGGGCCGCGATGCCGTCCGCGCGGGCCAGGCCGATCGCGGCCCGCAGCAGTTGCGTGCCGATGCCGATCCGGCGCCGATCCTCCTGCACCACGACGCGATCGACCGTGCCGCGGACCAGCCGGCCGCCGTCGACCTCGTCGTCGTACAGCCGCAATTCCAGCCGGCCCAGGACTTCCCGCGCGCCGCCCGCGGGGCGGGTCGCGACGAGGGCGAAGCTGCGCTCCCCCCGCTCGTGGTGATCCCCTGTCGCCGGCCCGGCGCTCCTGATCCGCGGGGGGCTCGGCGCGCTCCGGTCGAGGCGCCGCAGCAGGTCGATCGTCACCGGGCCGGCGGGGGTGTGCCGCCGCCACGGATCGGGGCGCGGGCGCCCCGGAACAGCGTCCCGATGCAATTCCCCGAGTCGCGGCCTCATCCCACCAGCCCCTCCCTTCGCGTCGGGCCATCCGGCCGTTGCCCTGCCCGGTCCCCCAAGTGTGGCCGGGCACCCTCAACATCGCCTCAATACGGCCGCACCGCACCGGCCACCCAAGCGGCGCGCGCCGCGCTCGCGAGGCGCCCCGCGACCGGTCCCTCGGGGTTGTTGAGGGATTGTTGAGGTTCGTCGGCTATCCTCCCGCCCGGAGAGGGTCGGCAGGGGCCTGCGGGCATCACCGCGCGCCGCCCACTCACCGTCGGGAGGGGGGCGCGATGACGGCGACACGCCCGGCCCACATCCTGGTCGCCATCGACGGCTCGCACGAGTCGTTCGACGCCTGCCGGCAGGCGGTGGCGCTGGCGCACGCCTGCCGCGCCCGGCTGACGGCGCTGCACGTCGCCGTGGCCCTGCCCCCCCGCAACCCGATGAGTCGGGTAGAATACCGGCAGGTTGAGGCCGCGGCCCGGTTGCAGGGCGCGCGCTTGCTCCGGGAGGCGTGCGCGCTCGGCGGCGGGCTGGTGCCGTGCGCAACCGAGCTGCACCAGGGCAAGCCGGTCGACGTGATCTGCGACCGGTCCAAGGAACTGGACGTGGATCTGATCGTGGTCGGCAGCCGCGGCCTGAACGCGCTCGACCGGTTCCTGCTCGGCAGCACCAGCACCACCGTCGCCCAGCGCGCCCACTGCGCGGTCCTCATCGCGCGGCCGCGCGCGCCCGGCGCGGCCTGAGTTGCGGCGGGCCGCCGCGCGCCATTGCGGAGAGGAGCGGGGCCACGGTGGACAACTCGACCCTGCTCGTGACCCTGGTCTTCGCGCTGGGCACCGCCCTCATCGGGGTCGTCCTCGCCACCCGGCTGCGGCAGTCGGTGGTCCTCGGCTACATCCTGGCCGGGATCGCCATCGGGCCGTTCACGCCGGGGTTCGTCGGGGATCTGGCGACGGTCCAGGCGCTGGCCGACCTCGGCATCATCTTCCTGATGTTCGCCATCGGCGTCCAGCTCTCCCTGCGCGATCTGCTGCGCCTCGGCCTGATCGCCACGCTCGGCGGGCTGCTCCAGGTCGTCCTGACGATCGGCCTGGGCTACCTCGCGGGCGTGGCCCTCGGCTGGCGCCCGCTAGAGGCGCTCTTCTTCGGCGCGGTCATCTCCAACTCCTCCAGCACCGTCCTCAGCAAGACGCTGGGCGAGCAGGGCGAGATCGAGTCCGAGCACGGGCAGATCGGCTTCGCCTGGTCCTCCGTGCAGGACCTCGGCACGATCGTCCTGGTGGTCCTCCTCTCGGCGCTGGCCGGCGGCGGCGACACCCTCCTCGCCGATCTCGGCTGGGCCGTCGGCCGGGCGGTCCTCTTCCTCGCCCTCGTCGCGTCGCTCGGCTCCTGGGCGCTGCCGTGGATCTTCGACCGCGTCGCCGCCCTCAGGAACCGGGAGATCTTCATCCTGGTGACGGCGGCGGTCGCGCTCGGCATGGCCTACGCCTCCTCCTTCTTCGGCCTCTCGCTGGCCCTCGGCGCCTTCGTCGCCGGGGTCGTCGTCGGCGAGTCCGATCTCTCCCACCAGATCCTCGGGGAGATCATGCCGCTGCGTGACCTCTTCGCCGCCCTCTTCTTCGTCTCGGTCGGCATGCTGGTCAACCCGTGTCCTGGCCGAGAAGTCCATCCGTGCGGCCCTACGCGGCTCTTGCAGAGGCGTGATGGAGGCCACCCAGGGCGGGGATGGCGCGTACGCTGCCCGCCGTGATCGTGCGGTCGGCGGCTTCGCCAGGGACTGCGGGGACCCGTTGCGCCAGGCCTTGATGTGGGCGATCGTGGTTGAAGTACCGGACGTACTCCCGCAGGATGCGCCGCAGGTGGGCCTCGCCCGGGACCAGGCGGTGGCCCAGGCACTCCCGCCGCACGCGGCCGAGGAAGCGCTCGCCGGCGGCGTTCGGCCTGGGCGCACGACAGGCCGCCCGCAGCTCCGTGATGCCGGTGGCCGCGGCGATGCGGGAGAAGGCCGGCCCGTACGTGCCGTCGTTGCCGCGGATGAGGTATCTCGGCCGCTGCCCGCAGGGGGTGGCCCCGCGCAACTGCCGGGCGACCCGGGCATCCGTGGGGCGGCGCGTCACGCCGACGTGGACCACGCGGCGCGAGCCGAGCGCGACGACGAAGCAGGCGGAGCGCGGGCGGAAGAGGAGTCGGTGACCGGCAGGGAGTCGCACGCCCAGCTGTCCGGGGCGTGGTTGCGCAGGAAGGTCGCCCGCGGCCGCCCGGCCCGGCGCGGCGGGCGCGCCTCGCGCAGGTAGCGCCGGACCGTCGACGTGGCCACGCGGATGTCGGGCTTGAGGGGCTCGCCCCGGATGCGCTCCGTGCCCCACGGCCGATTCGCCGCGGCCATCTCCCGGATCAGGGCGACCGTCGCGGGCGCGAGGGGCGGGCGGTGCGCCAGGGCGGCGGCCTGGGAGCGCCGATGCCGGTAGCCGCGCAACAACCGGCGTTGCCGGCGCAGCAGCGTGGCGGGCTGGACGATCAGCGGCGCCGACCGCCAGTCGCGGACGCGGCCGGCCAGGAGCACCAGGAGCGTGCGATCGGCCGGGGTGCGGCGCGGCCGCGTGACGCCTCGGCGCAGGATGGCGAGCTGGTGGCGCAGGAGCGCGCTCTCGGCCACCAGCGCCGACTTTCTCCGCGCCAGATCGGCGAGCGTGCCGACAGCCAGGGGCGCGACGGCCGGGCGAGTGGCGCGCAGCCGCCGCCGGCGAAGGCCGTGAGCAGCGGCGCGGCCGACGGTGATGAGGCGGTGTAGCAGGCGGATAGGCAGGGACACCTCCTCCTTCGGGGACGGCACCGGCTTGGGACGGAGGAGAACGTAGCCCCAAGCTCGCGCAGCAGCTACGGCGTAGCGGATAGACTTTTCGGCCAGGACACGTCAACAGGGGAGGGCGCGATCCGGGGGCAGCACGCGCATCCCGCGCCCGCCGTACCTTGCCCGCCGCACCCCGGCCGCACCCCGGCCGCGGCCCGACCGCAGGGGCACCGTCCGCCCCGGCGCGGCCCCGCGCAGCGGGTGCGGACCCGGTTCCGCTCCGGTTGACCGCGCCGGCACGGCGGCGACCGTGCTACGATGCTACGCGGGTGTGGCGACCGGCGGGCTCGCTCGGGGGGCACCGCGGCACACCGGATGCGGGGGGGAGGGCCGATGAATGTCCAGCACGTCGACGCCATCGCGGCGAGCCGCGGCGACACCTTCACCGGCGAGGTGGCGCTCAAGCGCATCGTCGCCATGCACGACCCGGCGGGGATGGCGGTGTCGCCGGTGCGCTTCGAGGACGGGGCGCGCACCAACCGGCACCTGCCCGCCGGCGAGCAGATCCTGATCGTCGTCGAGGGCGAGGGCCGGGCCGGCGACGGCACCGAGGAGCGCGCGAACCTGGGGCCGGGCACGGTGCTGCACCTGCCCGCCAGCGAGCGCCACTGGCACGGCGCGATGCCCGGCAGGAGCATGGCGCACTACAGCATCACCACCAGCGGCCCGGCGACGCGGTGCGGGCCGCCGGACGAGTGAGGCGCGGGGGCGGGGCGCACGGCGCTGGCCATCGGGGCCCCGCTATGCACGGCGTACCCCCGCCGGGGATCGTGGGGGCGTCGCCGATCGCCCGCGCGCGCCGCGCGGGGGCGGCGGGAACGAGGGGTACGGGTGGCGGTGGACGCCCGGTTGGCGCTCGCCCTCGCGGTGGTGGTCGTGGCGGGGGTGCTCAAGGGGAGCCTCGGGTTCGGGGCGCCGCTCGTCGCCGTGCCGCTGCTCGCCGCCCTCGTCGGCGCCCGGGCCGCGGTCGTGCTGGTCTCGCTGCCCCTCCTCGCCGCGAACGCGGCGGTGCTCCTCGGTCGGCCGGTCGACCGCGCGGCGGTGCGGCGCTTCGCGCCGCTCCTGGCGACTCTGGTGCCGCTGACCGCCCTCGGCGGGGTGCTGCTGGCCCAGGTGCCCGTCGCGCCCTCGCGGTCGCCGTCGGGGTCGTCGCGCTCGCGTTCGCGGCCTTGTCGGCCGCCGGCGTGCGGCCCGCGGTCCCGCCGCGGGCGGAGGGGCCCCTGTCGGCGCTGGTGGGGGCGGCGGCGGGCCTGCTGAACGGCGCGACCGGCATCCCGGGCCGGTCCTCGCCCTCTACCTGGCGGGGCTGCGCCTCGACCCGCGCGCCTTCGTCTACGGCATCACGGTCCTGCTCGCGGTCGGCAACGTGGCGCAGGTCGCCACCTACTGGCAGCAGGGCCTCTACGCGGCGACCGCCTGCCCGGCCGCGGCGCTCGTCCCCGCCATCCTCCTCGGCCAGGCGCTCGGGTTCCGGGTGCAGGACCGCCTCGCGCCGGCGCCGTTCCGCCGGGCGGTGCTGGTCGTCGTGGCGCTGGCCGGCGCCAACCTGCTACTGCGGGGGCTGGGGGGGCGGTGACGGGCGCCGGCCCCCAGCCCCCGGCGCGGCGCGCCGGCGCCTCGTCCCGGACCGCCCGCCCTCGCGCCCTGCGCCGGCCGGCGCGGCGCTGGCACCCAAGTTGCGCAGGGAGCGAGGCGCCGTCCCGGCGCCGGGGACCTCGGCGCCGGTGGCGCGCAGACGGAGGGCCCAGGGGGATCCCCCCACGGGCACGTCGCGGCAACGATGGGGGCGTGGTCGCGTCGCTGGAGTACCTGCGGGAGGCCGCGGCGCGCGGCGACCGGGAGACCCTGCTGCGCTACGTGCGCCTCCACCTGGGGGACGGCGAACGAGGAGGCGGGGCGCCGGGAGATCGACAAGGCCTGGGTCGAGGCCCTCACCCCGCTCCTCGATGTGCCGCCGACCGACCGCGCCTTCATCCTCGAGACCCTGGCGACCAAGGACCCGGCCACGCTGGCCCACCTCTTCTTCCACCTCCACTTCTATCTCGTGCAGCGATCGGGGAATGGATCCATGACGGCACCCTCTAGCGACGCCGGCCAGCTGCGCCCAGGCCTGTGGGCGACGATCAACGAGCGCTACCCGGGCGCGATGGTCACCAGGGACGACGCCGTCCCGCTGGCCCGGCTCGCCAAGCCCCTGACGCAAACCCGCCTGGCCTTCGTCAGCTCCGCCGGCGTCCAGCCGAAGGGCACCATGCCCTTCGACGTGGTCCACCCGGTCGGGGACTACTCCTTCCGCCGGGTGCCCGCCGACGCCGCGCCGACCGAGCTGGAGATCCACCAGCTGAAGTACCCCACCGACGGGGCCCACCGCGACCTCAACGTCATCTTCCCCATCGAGCGGCTGCGGGAGTTGGCGGCGGAGGGGGCGGTCGGCGGGCTGACCCCGAGCTTCTTCTCCTTCATCGGCTACAACATGGACCCGGAGCGGCTGGAGCGGACGCTGGCCGAGGACATCGCCGCGGCGGTGGTCGCGGACGGGGCCGAGGCGGCGCTGCTGTGCCCCGCTTGACCGATATGACACCAGTCGGTCGCGCTCGTGCAGCGCGCCATCGAGCGCCGGGGCGTCCCCACCGTCTCCATCACCGTGGCCCGCGACATCACCGCGCACGCCAGGCCGCCGCGGGCGGTCTTCGTGCCCTTCCGGATGGGCCACCACTTCGGCGTGCCGTTCCACCGGGAGCTGCAGCGCCGGGTCATCCTGGCGGCCCTCGACCGCCTGGTGGTGGCCGAGGCGAGCGGCGACATCCACGACCTCCCGCTCACCTGGGCGCGGGCCCGCCTCGAGGGCAAGGCCATCGAGCAGGCGCTCGGCCATGGGGAGCGGCGCTGAGGGACGCGCGCCCCGCGCGACGACACGGGGGCGTGGGAGCCGTGACCAGCCGAACCCGACGAACGCGGGCGCCTGAGGGAGGGTGCCGAGGGCGATAGCAGGGGGGGGAGGAGCGATGGAGACGGGGCGATTCGCGGGGCAGGTGGCCCTCGTGACCGTCGGCGGGCGCGGGGTCGGGCGGGCGGTGTGCGAGACGCTGGCCCGCGAGGGGGCGCGGGTGGTGTCCTTCGCCCGCAATGCCGCCGAGGTCCGGGCGGTGGTGGACGCGGCGGAGGGGTGGGGCACCGAAGGGTTGGCCGTGGTCGGCGATGTGGCGCGTTACGCCGACGTGGCGGGTGCCGCCGAGCAGCTCCTGGCGCGCTGAGTGCGGCTTGACGTGGTGGTCAACGCGGCCGGGGTCGTGGCGCCAATCGGGCGGACGTGGGAGGTCGACCCGGCGGACTGGGAGCGGAACATCGCCGCGAACCTGATCGGCGCGTTCAACGTCTGCCGGGCGGCGCCGCCGACGCTGGTGCGGCAGGGAAGCGGCAGCATCGTCACCGTCTCGACCGGGGCGGCTCGCTCGCCGATCGCTAACATGGGCGCGCACTGCGCGTCCAAGGCGGGGGTCGACCACCTCACGCGGGTGGTGGCCGAGGAGTCGCGCGGCACGAGGGTCCGGGCGAACGTCGGCTACCCCGGCGGCGTCGACATGGCGATGCAGGCGGAACTGCGGGCGACCGATGCCGCCCGCTTCGGCGCGGAGAATCTGGCGCGCTTCCGCGGTTTCCGGGAGCAGGGCAAGTTGCGCGTCCCCGCGGAGCCGGCCGCCCTGATCGCCTGGGTGGCGGCGCAGGCCGGGCTGGCGGACGCCTAGCGCGGCACCCGCGCCGCGCGACTGTGACCAATACCGGAACGGCGGAGACCCTGGTACTATTGGCGGCGCGGACGTGCGCGAACGCCAAGGACGGACGCATAAGGAGGGCGATCATGGCAACCGAGGTTACGGGGGGCGTGCGGCTGGGAGAGCCCGCGCCGGGGTGGACGCTGCCGACGTTGGATGGCCGCGAGCTCGCGCTCGATGCGCTGCATGGGCGCAAGGTGCTGCTCTTCTTCTGGGGCAGCTGGTGACGGTGCCGCGAACAGCTGCCCGGGTGGCAGCGCTTCGTGGCGCGCAACGCCGACAAGAACTTCGCGCTCGTCTCGATCGCCGTGGACGCGCAGGGGCCGGAGGCCGCGCGACCGTGGGCCGAGGCGGCGGGTGCCACCTTCACGACCGTGGTCGATCGCGAGAACCGGCTCGCCGCGCTCTACGACTACAAGCTGGTCCCGAACGGGATCGTCCTCGATGAGCATGGGATCGTCCGCTACGCCAAGATCGGCGGCTTCAGCGTCGAGAACGCGGCCGACGTCGACGCGGTCCAGCGGTTGATCGACGGCGACGCGGGGCAGATCGAGGCCGAATCGCGGGCGGTGCCCTACCGGTTGGGCGCGACCGAGCGGGAACTGGTCGAGACCCGCATGCGGCTCGGCAGCGAACTCTTCCGGCGCGACGCGCGGGAGGAGGCGGTGGCCGAGTGGCAGCGCGCCCTGCGGCTCGACCCCGAGAACCTGACCATCCGCAAGCAGATCTGGATGGCGCGGTACCCCGAGAAGTTCCACCCGACAATCGACTTCGCCTGGCAGACCGGACAGCTGCAGCGCGAACGCGAGGAGGAGCTGGCGGCGGGGATCTGCGGACCCGACGGCTGCCCGATCCCCGGCGCGACCAGTCGCTAGGGGGTAGGCTGACGCGAACGAGCGCGGTGCGCGCACCCCGGCGCTTGCCGGGGTGCGCGAGGAGGGGCGCGGTGTCGGCGATCGGGGACTTCGAACTCAAACGCTTCTTCAGCGAGGGCGCGGCGACCGCCGCGCGGGCCAACCTCAGCCCCTCCTTCGCCGAGCCGCTCCCGATGGCGGAGCTGCTCGCCTGCGAGCCCGACGCCGCCGAGCGCCTCGCCCGCCTCCCCCTCGGCTACACCGAGATCCACGGTGGGCACGCATTGCGCGCCGCCATCGCCGACCGGTACGCCGGTATCGGACCCGACCACGTCGTCGGCACTGCAGGTGCCGACGACGCCCTCGCCTCGCTCTTCCTGGCGCTGGTCAGGCCGGGCGATCACATCATCGTCCACGCTCCGCACTACGGGCCGCTCGCCTCGCTAGCGGCATGGCGCGGCGGGGATGTGACCCTGTGGCAGGCGGATGAAGGGGCGGGGTGGCAACCGGACCTCGACGACCTCGCGCGGCTGCTGCGGCCCGCGACGCGCCTCATCGTGGCGAACTTCCCCCACAGCCCGACCGGCTTCGTCCCCGACCAAGGCTATCTGGAGCGACTGGTCGCCCTCGCCGACGACGCGGGGGCGACCCTGCTCGGCGACGAGATCTACCGCAGCCTGCCGCTCACCGACGATGGGGAGCCCCCGAGCCTGGCCGATCTCTCGGCGCGAGCGGTGGTGCTCAACAGCACCTCGAAGGCCTACGGGCTACCGGGCTTGCGGGTCGGGTGGCTGGCCACGCGCAACGCGGCGGCGTTGGCCGCCGTCAGGGAACTGCGCCTGCACTTCAACAGCTTCATCGGCGCGCCGAGCGAATTCCTGGCGGCGCTGGCGCTGCGCCACGCCGATCGGATCCTCGATCGCAACCGCGCGCTCGCGCGCGCCAATCTCGCGCACCTGCGGGATTTCCTCGGAAGGCACGACGCGCTGTTCGCGTGGCAGCCCCCGAGCGGCGGGGTGGTCGCCTACCCGCGCTGGCTCGGTCAGGGATCCACGAGCGCGCTCAGCGCGCATCTCCTGCGCGAGCACGGCCTCCTGCTCGCCCCCAGCGCCTATTTCGACGGCGGCGAGCGTCACGTGCGCCTCGGCTTCGGCACCGCTGCGCTGCCGACCAACCTGGCCCTCCTCGACGAGGCGCTGTCGCAGGGCGGCCTGCGCTAGCGTCGCGGCATCGGCCGCGGCCGGATGCCCGTCGAACGCCGTGGCGACCGCCGATGGCAAGCGAATGTGGGCGATGCCCGCGGGGGTCGCCCTGCTCGTCTGACCGCCCGAGGCTACCCCGAGGATCCGCTGGGCAGCCTCGGGGTAGCCCGCCCCGCCCATACGCTCAGGGGACTCGTCCGGCGAGCCCCCCGGCGGGTACCACCGAACCGACCGGGTCAGGCCCGGCGGCGCGGGCCGGTCGCCAGCAACCGGCTGGCGATCGCGCCGAGGACGAGCCCCCAGAAAGGGGGCACCGATGCCGAGGAGGCGGATGTCGGCGACGGTCAGCAGCAGGGCAAAGATGGCGCCCCTCCGCTCGTCCGGGTCCGCCAGCGCCCCCGCCAGGGAGGAGACGAGGGCGGGCAGCATGGCCAGCCCGGCCACCGCCGCCACCAGCGCCGGGGGGAACCCGGCGAAGAGCATCGCGGCCGTTGCCCCGAAGGCCCGAAGCGGATGAACCAGAGGGCCGCCGCCACCCCGCCACCGTAGCGGTGGTCGGGGTCAGGGCCGGCCTCCGGTCCGGCGCAGATCGCCCCCATCAGCGCCGCCAGGTTCAGCCCGTGCCCGCCGGACGGCGCGGTCAGCAGCGAGACGACGCCCGTCGCCAGCACCGGGCCGTCCACCGGCGGGTCGTAGCCGGCAGCCCGCAGCACCGCGAGCCCCGGCGCGTCCTGCGAGGCGACGGCGAGGACGAAGAGGGGGAGCGCGAGCCCGAGCAGTGCGCGCACCGTGAGCGCGGGCCAGACCCAGTGCGGTCGGGCTACCTCGAGCGTGAGCCCCCCGAGGTGCAGGTCGCGGGTGAGGGCGGCGACCAGGAGGCCGACCGCCAGCGCCCCCACGGTCGGTGCCCGGAACCCCAGCCGCTGGAGCAGGAGGAAGGCGGCCAGCATGGCGACCACGATGAGGGGCTGCTGTGGGAGTGCGGCGAAGAGGCCGGTCCCGAAGCGCAGGAGCACCCCCGCCACCATGCCCAGCACGACCGGCCCCGGCACCAGCGCGAGCAGCCGCCGGAAGAGCCCGGACCAGCCGAGCAGGGTGACGGCGAGTCCGGCGGCGAGATAGGCACCGACCGCCTCGGGCAGGGGGTACCGCCCCAGCTCGCCGACAAGCAGCGCGCTCCCCGCGACCGATCAGGCGACCACGATCGGCTGGCGGTACCAGAGGCAGCGCGGCAGGGTGGCGAGGGCGCTGCCGACCGCCAGCGCCCCGATCCAGGAGGCCAGTTGCGCGCGGTCGGGCCCGGCGTGCTCCGCCGCCTGGAAGACGAGCACCAGCGGGCCGGTGTAGGCGATCAGCACGGCCACCAGCCCCGCCAGCCAGGCCGCCGGGGTCGGCGCACCCGGCAGCTCCCGCAGGTTGCGCCGGAGCAGGGGGAGGCCGGTGCCGGTCCCGGCACCGGCCTCCCGGCGGGCAGTCTCCCGGTCCGCTCGGTCGGGACTACCCATGGTGTCCCGACCGGGTCATCAAGCGTGCTGCGGCCCCCCGGCGAGTGGCCGCTCCCGTGGGCCTCGCGGCGCAGGCACCGCGTCGGCGATAACCTCCCCGGCACATCACCCCCCCCGGTTGACGCGGAACTGGAAGACGTCGGGGCGGCTGTAGTGGCCGGCGACGTCGAGGGTGAGGCGCTCCTCGACGGCGCGCGCCGGGTCGACCTCGGCGTAGACGATCGTCTCCTCCTCCCAGACCGGCCCGGCGAGGTACGCGCCGTCGGGGCCGATGATCGCGCTCCCGCCCCGCTGCAGGAAATCGTCCGGCTCGCCCGGGATCGCCCGCAGCAGTTCGAGGTCGTCCGGCAGGTCGCGCTTGCGCAGCACGGTGCCGGCGGCGAGGACGAAGGCGCGGCCCTCGAAAGCGTAGCTGCGCGAGGCCACCTGGTGCATCTCGTGGATCCAGGGCCAGGCGGCGACGTGCAGCGTCTCCCCCCGCTCGTGCAGTGCCTGGCGGGCGAGGGGCATCCAGTGCTCCCAGCAGAGGAGTCCCCCGAGCTGACCCAGCGGGGTATCGAGGACGATCAGGCCGCTCCCGTCCCCCTGCCCCCAGAGCAGCCGCTCCTGGTAGGTCGGCAGCAGCTTGCGGTGGACGCCCAGGAGCGCGCCGTCCGGCCCGAAGTAGAGGAGCGAGGCGTAGATCGTGCCACCGCCCAGCTCGTGGACGCCGATAACGACGTAGGCCCCCGCCGCCCGCGCCGCCGCGCCGAGGCGGGCGACCTCCGGCCCCGGCACCGTGATGGCGCTCGCGACGAGGCGGGCGAATGCGCGCTTCGCCGGCGGGTGGTCCCACAGTTGAGGTTGGCCGGCCATGCTAGGCCGTGGGAGGCGCCGATCCGTGCCGGCGCGTCATTGCCCCGCGGGGCCGGCGCATACCGCCGGGCCCGCCCGCCGCCGCCACCGCCGGCACGGCCTCCCGCGACCCATCGCGCCTGTTTGTGGCAGCCGTGAGACAGAGGACACCTGCGGAAAAGGGGCCGACCATGACCCACGGGGTGACGCGACGCGACTTCCTCAAGCTCTCGGGCGGGGCGATGGCCGGCACGGCGGCCGGGTCCCTCTCCGGCCTGGGGGTGGACCTGGCGCCCAAGGCCCAGCTCGCGACCGACCTGCGCATCAGGGATGCCCGGGCGTACCCCAGCATCTGCCCCTACTGCGCGGTCGGCTGCGGCACCCTCGTCCATGTGATCGACGGCCGGATCGTCAACATCGAGGGCAACCCCGAGAGCCCGGTGAACGTCGGGACGCTCTGCCCCAAGGGCGCGGCCACCTACCAGCTCCACGTCAACCCCAACCGCCTGACGCGGGTCCTCCACCGCGCGCCGGGGGCGACCGAGTGGGAGGTCTGGCCGCTCGAGCGCGCGATGGACCGCGTCGCGGAACTGGTCAAGCAGGATCGCGACGAGACGTTCGTCGAATGGTGGGAGGGGGTCGACAGCACGGGCAACCCACTCCGCAAGCTGGTCAACCATACGCCGGCCATCTTCTCCCTCGGCGGCGCGACGATGGCGAACGAGTGGAACCACCTGCAGCAGAAGCTGCTGCGCGGGCTGGGCGTGGTCGCGATCGAGAACCAGGCCCGCATATGACACAGCTCCAGCGTCCCCGGTCTGGGGGCACGGCTGGGGCGCGGCACCGCGACCACCTTCGCGGAGAACCTGCGCGAGTCGGACTGCATCGTCATCGAAGGCTCCAACATGGCCGAGTGCCACCCGGTGGCCTTCCGCTGGGTGATGGAGGCCAAGCGCCGCGGGGCCACCATCATCCACGTCGACCCGCGCTTCACGCGCACCTCGGCGCTGGAGTACCGGGGCGATCCGATGAACGGGTTCCGCTTCGAGTACGAGAGCGACTCGTGGCAGTACGAGGGGTTCCGCATCAACCGCGCCGGGCGGCAGGCCGACAGCGACGAGGCCGGCGAGGCGGACGCCCAGCAATCGGCCTCCCAGTCCGGCGAGCGGGAAGAGCAGGCGCCGGACGGCCCGCCCTTTCGACCCGCTCGTGCGCTACCTGCACGAGGCGGGGCTGCCACGGCGCGACGAGACCCTCCAGGATCCGCGCTGCGTCTTCCAGATCGTCCGCCGGCACTTCGCGCGCTACACCCCCGAGATGGTCGAGCGCGTCACCGGCTGCCCGCGCGACAAGTTCCTCGAAATTGCCGACGCCCTGGCCCGCAACTCCGGCCCCGACCGCACCGCCGCCTTCTGCTACGCCGTCGCCTGGACCCAGCACACCAAGGGCGCGCAGATGATCGGCTGCGCCGCGCTGCTCCAGTTGCTGCTCGGCAACATCGGCCGGCCTGGACACCATGCGCCTGCCCGACCCCGGCTGGGGCCGCCGCCCGGCGCTGGACGCGCTGCTGCCCGAGACGCCGGGGCTGGCGGTGCTGCTCGACATCTTCGAGCAGCGGGAAGCAGCAGCAGCACACCCTCAAGAGCCAGGTCGCGGTCGACGAGCTGACGGGGGAGGTCGCCGACGTGGCGGAGAGCGTGCGTGGGCCGACCCATGACCTGACGCTGCTGCCCGCGGAAATGGAGGGGGCGAATCAGCACAGGGTACCCCCGCCGCGACGACGCGCGGTGCGCCGGGTACCGCGCCCGAGGGGGCCGATCATGCCCCAGACTTGGGCACGGGGCGCATCGGGCAAGTGCGGCGGCGCAGTGGCCGGCGGCGGACCGTCACAGCGGGCACAGGCACCGGAACCAAGAGTCGAACGGTACAGCCTGCCGAAGCGGCGCTCATTGGGCGGCCAGCGCTGCGCCGTCCACCGATGCAACCTGGAGCGGAGCCGCCCGCTTCCTTGTGTATCCTCGCCGGATCGGCCCCCTCACTGCGGGAAGCCGACCATCCGGTCCGGCGCGTGCGCAGGCGGGGGCGGGAAGTGCAGCCCCCGCTGGCCCGACCAGCTGCGGTCCGGACGCGGCAGGTAGGGGCCGGGATCGTAGCCGACCAGGCCGTCCGCCGTGGCCCAGCCCGCCTCGTGGTCGCGGCCCCAGAGCGCGCCGCGCAGCCCTTCCGTCAGGCGGGCGCGCACGGGCGCATAGCCGGGGTCGCCGGACAGGTCGCGCGACTCGGTCGGGTCCTCCGCCAGGTCGAAGAGCTGGGTGCGGTTCCCGGCCGGGTACCAGATCAGCTTGTGCCGCCCGTCGTGGACCATGCGGGTCGCCGCGTGGTCCTCCAAGCAATCGCCGTAGAGGAAGTCGCGGCGCGACGCGCCAAGCATCGAGCGCCCGGTCACCGTCGGCGGGGTCGGCACCCCGGCCAGCTCCAGCAGCGTCGGCATCACATCGGCCAGCCCGACAGGGCGATCGTCGGCGGTCCCGGCCGGCACGCGCGCGTCCCCGGCCCCCCCCATCAGGATCAGCGGCACCCGCGCCGAGCCCTCGTAGAAGAGGCGCTTGGCGTAGAGTCCGTGGTCGCCGAGCATGTCGCCGTGGTCGGCGGTGAAGAGGATGATCGTGTTGTCGAGCAGCCCCTCCTCGCGCAGCGTGCCGAGGACGAGGCGGAACTGGTGATCGATGTGGGTGCAGAGGGCGTAGAAGGCGCGGCGCACCTCCGCGAGCGCCCCCTCCGGCAGCGGCGGCCAGAAGTTGCGCCCCATCTGCAGGGCGCGCGGCAGCGCGTCGGTCCGTTCGCCCCACCCGGCCCGGATCGCCGGTGGCGGCGCGAACTGCCGGTAGTAGTCCATGTAGGCGGCGAGGGGCGTCAGCGGCGGGTGCGGGGCGGTGTAGGACAGGTACCAGAAGGTTGGCCGGGTCGGGTCGCGCCGCTTGATCGCCCGACACATCGCCTGGGTCGCCCAGTTCGTGACGTGGCAGTCCTCCGGCAGGTGCCAGGGGCGGTGCATGTAGTTGTTGTTGTTCATGCCCCCGGCGAACTGCTGGCCGGCGAAGCCGCGGTCGGCCAGGAAGATCTCGTAGTCGTCGATCGCGCCGAGGTGCGGGCGGCCCTCCTCGGCCAGTTGCACGTCCTCGAAGCCGATCCGGTCGCGCGGCGGGTAGACGTGCAGCTTGCCGACGGCGTGCGCCCCGTAACCCGCGTCGCGGAAGGCCTGCGGCAGGCTGGTGAGTTCGTGCGGCCAGGGGGCGACGGTGTTGAAGACCCGGTCGCCGTGGGTGCGTGTGTCGGTGCCGGTCATCAGCGTCCGCCGCGCCGGGATGCAGATCGGGCTCTCGGAGTAGGCGCGGGTGTAGCGGACGCCGTTGCGCGCGAGCTGGTCGAGGGTCGGCGTCTGCACGACCGAATGCCCCGCGCAGCCGAGCAGCCCGCCGGGCCACTGGTCGGCGGTCATCAGCAGGACGTTCGGCCTCTCCGCGCGGGCGGCGGTCATGGTCCATCTCTCCTTCCGTGTCGCGCTGTCCTCGATAGCATCGGCGAATGACGGCTGATTGAACAGGAGACGCGGGGACACGGAGAGTGACGGGAGAAGGGACAATCACGCGAAAGACGAGGGGGGGATCGTCTTTCATCTCCCTTTCGCGCTTCCGCGGTTCAATCCGTTCCCCTCCCCGCTCCCCCCGTGTCCCCGCGTCTCCTGTTCAATCAGCCGTCGCCGCGCGCATGGGGGTAGCGTCGTCGCCAGCCCTCGCGGCCGAAGGCGGGGTCCTGCGACAGGTCCTGGACGTAGACGCGCTCGGGGAAGTGCGATTCGACCATCAGGTCCATCACGATGGACGTGAGCTGGCCATCCAGCGCGCGCGTGACGGCCGCGCAGGCCGGGTCGGCGAGACGGTTGCGTCCCTCATGCGGATCCTCGTCAAGGTTGTACAGCGTCGCCTCGCCGGTGGCGTACTTGGCCAGCCGCCACGGCCCCTCCTGGATCATCCAGCCGCCGCCGAGCGCGCCGATCAGGCGCTCGCGGCCGGTCGCGCCGGCAATGCCCACCCCCGGCAGCGGGCGGGCGTCCAGGTACGCCGGCACCCCCGCGCCGCCGAGGCGCAGCAGCGTCGCCGTCACGTCGGTCAGGGCGACGAGGTCGTCGCGCACGACCGCCCCCGCCCCGCCGGGCGGCGCGACGATCAGGGGGACGTGGAAGCTCGACTCGTAGAAGTGGCCCTTGCCGATCAGGCCGTGGTCGCCGAGGTAGTCGCCGTGGTCGGAGGCGAAGATGATGACGGTGTTCTCCAGCAGCCCGGCCTCGCCGAGCGCCGCGACGATCGCCCCGACCTCGTCGTCGATCTGCCGGACCAGCGCGGCGTAGTGGGCGCGCACGCGCAGCATCTGCTCGCGGCTGAACTCGGCGTAGTCGACCCCGTTCCAGGGGCGGCGGTTCGCGGCGATGTTGCCCTCGCGCAGGCGGGGGGTGTCGCCGGCGTCGGGGATCGGTTCCGGCATGGCGGCCGGGTCGAGCCCGGCGAGCGACTCCGGGGCGGGGTCGTACGGGCAGTGCGGCCCCGGGAAGCCGACCATCAGGGCGAAGGGGCCATCGGCCCCGTAGGCGCGGATGAAGCGGCACGCCTCCGCGCCGACGAAAGCGTCGGGCTGGAGCTCCCGGGGCAGGCGGTTGACGATCGCCCCCTTGTGCTCGTGGTAGCCCGCGTGCTCGGCCCCGTGATACTTGCGCTCGCCGTGGGCGCGCAGGAAGTGGTAGTAGTCGTCGCGGACGTGGAGCCAGCGCTTGTCCTCGGCGACGCGCCGGTAGCCGAAGCCGAGGCGGGCATCCCAGGGGTAGAAGTGCATCTTGCCGATCGCGGCGCACTCGTAGCCGCGCGCGGCGAGGGTCTCCGGCCAGGTGGCGATGCCGCAGGCGGCGTAGTCGGGCCGCAGGGCCTGGCCGTTGTCCAGCACGCCGGTCCGGAGGGCGTGCATGCCGGTCAGCAGCGCCGCGCGGGCGGGGACGCAGATCGGGTGCTCCGAATAGGCGCGGGTGAAGCGGACGCCGCGCGCGGCCAGCGCGTCGATGTGCGGCGTGGCGACGAAGTCGGCCCCGTAGCAGCCGAGGAAGTCGGGGCGCAGCTGATCCGGCATGATGAAGACCAGGTTCGGGTCGGTCATGCGTTCTCCTCCACGCACGGCGGATCGGTGGGCTGTCCGAATACCGCGCGCCACGTATGCCGCCATCGGCACAACCGAGGGTGCCGGGACAGCCGCCGCGCCGGGAGGCGTGCCGAGGGAGGACACGCCAGCGCCCTTCACCCGCCCGACCCTCCCGCGCCCGACCCGGCCCCCCCCGGCTCATAACGGCCCCTCCGATTGGCGGACGTGGGGACTGCCAACACGGGGGGGTTCCACGAGGCTATCATAACACCCGCAGCCTTGGACCCCCACGAGGGCTGGGAATGCCCATGCCGCCTGGCCGTCGTTGCCGGGGGGCCACCAACCCGTCCGAGGTGGTGTATTATCCCGACCTCCCCGGTGGGGCGGCCTACACCAGGGCTCCCTGACGGAGCTGCCGGCACCCGGGAGCGAGAACTCGACCTGCGGCACCACTCCGCCGCCACCGTCGCCAAGGGGGCCGCGCGGCCGGCTCGTCGGCGACACCGTCACCGGCCGGCAGCCGCGCCGCGCGCTCGACCGACCGGCTCGGACCGGCGGGATCGCGGCGGCGACCAGATCCGCCGGGAGGGCGAGGCGAATTCGCGGGACGGGTCGATGGATGGCGTCGCGCCGGGGCTCCGAGACGGCGCGCGAGGAGGGCGCGTGAACGTTATCTGCCTCATGAGCGACACCTTCCGGCGGGATCACCTCGCCGCCTACGCCGCGGCGGCACCCTGGGCGCGGGCGGGGCGGGCAGACGCGGAGCCCTTCATCCGCACGCCCAACCTCGACCGGCTGGCGGCGGAGTCGGCCCTCTTCGAGCGCTTCTACCTCAGCTCGTACCCGACGGTGCCCTGCCGCCACGACTGCTTCACCGGCCGCTATGGCTTCCCGCATCGGGGCTGGCAGCCGCTCGAACCGGGCGACCGGGTGCTGGCGGAGATCGCCCGCGAGGGCGGGCGCGTGCCGATGATGATCTTCGACACGCCGATGCTCGCCGCCGACGCCTATAACTACACGCGCGGCTTCGCCGGCTGGGACTTCGTGCGCGGGCAGCACGCCGACCGCTGGGTCGTCGACCCGATCGACACCGTCCTGCCGGCGGCCCCGCACAAGCTGAAGGGGACCGCCGCGACGCACCTGTACCTGCGGAACACCGCCTTCCGGCGCTCGGAGGCCGACTGGATGTGCGCGCAGACCCTCGCGCGGGCGATGGTCTGGCTCGAGCGCAACCGCACCCGCGACGACTTCGTCCTCTGGCTCGACCTGTGGGACCCGCACGAGCCGTTCGACGCGCCCGACTTCGACCTCGCGCACTACGCCGACCCGGCCTACGCCGGCGAGGCCGTCATCTACCCGCGCTACGGCCGTCCCGACTTCCTGACCCCCGCCGAGTTGAACCACGTCCGCGCGCTCTACGCCGCGCAGGTGACGCTCGTCGATCGCTGGGTCGGCCGACTGCTGGAGAAGCTGGCGACGCTCGGACTCGATCGCAACACCTTGTTGCTCTTCTTCAGCGACCACGGCCATCTCTTCGGCGACCACGATCTGCAGGGCAAGCCGACCGGCCCGCTCGGCACGCTCTACGAGGTGACGACGCGCGTGCCGCTGCTGATCCGCCACCCGGAAGGGATCGGGGCGGGGCGGCGGATCGGCGGGCTCGCCCAGCACCCCGACCTGCTGCCGACGATCCTGGCGTTCCTCGGCCTCCCGGTCCCCGCGACCGTGCAGGGGCGCTCCCTCTGGCCGCTGATCCGGGGCGAGGCGGACGACCTGTGCCCGTTCGCCGTCTCCGGCCGCTACGCGCCCGTCGCGGGGGACGACCGGCGCTCGGACGACGCGGTCGCCTTCGACGGCGCGGCGGGCCTGGCGGCGCGCGGCGCGCCCCTGACGCTGACGACGCGGCGCTGGGCGTATCTCTGCCCGCCCGCCGGGGGCGGCGACCGCGAACTCTACGATCTCGACGCCGACCCGGCGCAGGCGCGGAACGTCATCGCCGAGCAGGGGGCGGTCACCGCCGATCTGCACGGGCAGCTCATCGGCTTCCTGGAGGGCCAGGGCACCGCGCCCGGCCGGGTGGCGCTCTACCGCGACGCTGCCGCGCCCGCCGGGCGTGTCGCCCTGCTGCCGAGCGACACGCCCCTCCACGCCATCGCGGACGGGGCGGGGCGGCGCTATGCGTTCCTGCGCCGCGCCGAGGCCGAGGCGTGCCTGACCCCCGCCCTGCCGCCGCAGGCCCCGCGCGAGACGACCCTGGGGCACTTGCGGGCGGAAGACCCGCGCGCGCTGGTCCACGCGCACGGCCAGTACTACCGGGCGGAGGATCTGCTCTGACCGCCGGCCGCCGCAGCGGCCAACGAAGCGAGCGAAGGAGGGATCGCCGCCTCGCCGCCGACCCGTCGCCGCGCGCGGACTTCTACGACTCGGCACTGTCAGGATAACTGGCAGCCCGCTGGGTAGCCGCTCATGCGATACTCCCTGCATGAAAGAACGCCCTGCTGGCCTGTGCTACCAGCGGCACCGGTTCCCGCCGGAGATAGTCTGCCCGCAAATGACAAAAATGCGCGTGCTCACTGTGCGCGGTGGGCGGGATGACGTCGCGGATCTCGACAGCGTCATTGGTCACGACCACCCGGGCGACAGGGTCTATTCAAGGGCGGCGCGCGTGCCGGGGGCGAGGAAGGCGGCGCGCGGCTGGGCGGCGAAGAGGCGGCAGGTGGCGGCGACCTTGGCGGAGCCGAGGGCGTGGATCGGGCCAATGGCGGCGTTGCGGGAGGCATTGTCAACTTGACCCAGCCGCGTGGTGACCGAGCAGCATGAGCGCATGCGTGGCGCGGGTCGATCTAGCAGCTCAGGCGGCAGTAGCGACGCCAGTGACGTCGTGCCAGGTGGCGAAGGATTGGTCTCGTCGTTGTCGGTAGGCCTCGGCGGTGAGGCGGTGGCGGCGCGGGCGGAAGTGCGAAGCGCTGGGGCATTGTCAAGTTAAGCCCGCCAGGAGCCGAACGTCGGGAGAAAGTGGGGGATACAGGCCCGTAAGGTGTCAAAATGCGCGTCCTGGCGCATTCTGCCTGCGCAGACGCGGGTTGGCAGCGGTGTGGTAGCCTACGCGTCGGCGCGCCGCGCGCCGCTTGTTTGCCCCACCCCTGGAGCCCGCCGATGCCCTTCCTGGTCGTCCACCTCATCCTGACGTTCTTTCTGGACGTCATCTGGGCGCTCACCCGCAGCCGGCAGGACCAGACCCTCGAGATCGCGCTGCTCCCGCAGCAGCTGCGCATCGCCCAGCGGCAGGCATCGTCCGCGCCGCGCCTCACGCGCTGGGAGAAGGTCACGCTGGCGACGCTCGGCACCCGATGTCGCGATCTGGCCAACGCCCTGGTGCTCGTGCAGCCCGCGACCGTGCTGCGCTGGCACCGCGAGCTCGTGCGACGGAAGTGGACCTACGGCAACACGCCCCGACGGGGCCGCCCGCCCACGTCGGCCGCCACCGTCGAGGTGATCGTGCGCCTCGCCCGCGAGAACTCCGCCTGGGGCTACGGTAAGATCCAGGGTGCGCTCCCGAAGTTGGGCCACCATGTGTCCCGGGCGACTATCAAGCGCGTCGCGCGCCGGCACGGCCTCCCGCCCGCGCCCCAGCGCCGATGCAGCACCACCTGGCGGGCGTTCCTCGCGCAGCACCGCGACCAGCTCCTCGCCTGCGACTTCTTCACGGTGGACACGCTCTTCCTCCGGCGGCTGTACGTGCTGTTCTTCATCGCGCTCGGCTCGCGGCGGTTGCACCTCGCGGGCTGCACGGCCCGCCCCGCCACCGCCTGGGTCACCCAGCAGGCACGCCAGCTCAGCTGGCACCTGCAGGACGTTCGCGGCGGGCCCACCCGCTTCCTGATCCGCGATCGCGACGGCAAGTTCCCGGAGAGCTTCGATCGGGTTTTCTTCTCGGAAGGCCTCATCGTCGTCGAGAAGCCGCCCCGGACGCCGAATGCCAACGCCGTCGCGGAGCGCGTCGTCCGTTCGATGCGGGAGGAGTGCCTGGACCGCCTGCTCATCGTCAACCAGGCGCACCTGCGGTCCGTGCTCGCCCAATACGCGGTCTACTACAACCACCGGCGACCACACCAGGGCCGGGATCAGGTGCCGCCGGTACCCCTCGCCGCTGCCCAGGCACGGCCGGCGGACCCGGCGCAGATCCGGTGCCGACGAGTCCTCGGTGGCCTCATCAGCGACTACGACGTCGCCGCCTGAAGCAGGCGTGCTCGCGCCATCACCGACCCGGACCGGCCTTGACCGCGGTAGGCGCGCACCGCGGGCCGCGAGCGCAGTGCGCCCGGAGGCCGGACCGGCGGCGTGCTCCACGTCGCTGAATCTCGTTGCACTACAACCGAGCAACAGCGTGCCAACGGCCCATTGTGTCGGCGCTGACGAGGAGGGTGTCCACCTGCAAACGCTGCCCTCCGATTATTGGCACCCTACGCGCCGATGATACCCCGGTCCCGCACGAGGGGCACACGGGGGGCAGAGCAGCCGCGTGGCGGTCAGCAGCGACCGATCACAGCGAGAACAAACGCCGGATGCAGTTTTCGAACGATACAGGGCGCGGGGCGGATGTGCCGGCGACGCGCGGCCGCGACGCCATCGCGCGTGACGAGGCTTCCAGGCACCTGGTCGCGTCCACCCTCGCCCACCCCCGACCGCCATCCGGCGGGGTCCCCCGGCACCGCGACGAGCGCGGCGCGCCTGAGCCGATCTCCGGGCCAGCGATCGCGAAATGTCGCGGCGTCGGGTCCGGCAGCGTGGCGGCCCCGCGGCGCATGCGGAACAGCGGCCGCTGGGGCGCGAAGCCGAGCGCGTCCAGGAGCGCGGCGGCCGCCGGGTTCGGGTCCGGGGCGTCCAGGATCACTGGCTCGCCGGGCAGCGGGTGGAGAGCGGCGCGCAGGAGCCGCTGCGCCGCCGCGGCGCTCGTCGCCACGAGCGGGCCGACGTACCAGCCCCCCGCGCCGGGACGGCTCAGGACGTAGCCGCGCGGCTCGGGGCCGTCGAGGACGAAGCCGCCCGCCGGGTGCGCGGCGAGGAGGGCGCGCAGCACCCGGCGGCGATCGGCCCCGAACACCGGGCGATCGAGCGCCGCCAACGCCGCGAGGTCGGCGGCGCGCGCCGGGCGCACCCCAGGTGGGCGGGCGACGGGCGGCGCCACCGCGGCCCAGCGCCGCATCGGCCACACGGCGGCGAAGCCCGCCCGCTCGTAGAGCGGCCGCCCGAGCGGCGTGGCGTCCAGCGCCACAGTCCTGATCGCGTCAGCGCGGTCGAGATGCCGCAGGGCGTGCCCGAGCAGCGCGCCGCCGACGCCGTGCCGGCGCAGCGCCCGGTCCACGAGCAGCATCCCGATCCAGGCCAGGCGCGGCCCGTGCCGGGTGGTGGTGACCGTGCCGACGACCCGCCCGCCCACCTCGGCGACGAAGCAGCCACGCGGCGCCCACGCGCGCAGGCGCGCCCAGTCGGCCGGCGTCTGGTTCCAGCCGGCTGCCTCGCGCAGGCGCTCCGCGGCGTCGATATCGGCCCGTTCCATGACGCGTAGCGCGATACCGGGCGGCGGGAGCGCGCCCCCAGCCGCTCCGGCGCGCCCCGTCCCGGTGGCATCACGCATCGGGCCTCCTCGGTCGGGTGCGCCCCGCGCCGCCTGCCCCCCTGCCGCCGCAGCCGCGCTTCGTGCTGCGCGCGACCCGGCCGCACCGGTGCTTCCCCGCGGGCGACGCCTGGTGCGATGCGTCGGCGCCGGACCGGTCCGGGCCGGGTGACGGGCCAACCGGGGCCACGAACGTCGAGGAGCGGAACGGTCGCCTCAGCGGTCGCGGGAGAGCTGCTTCGCCGCGTTGCCGACGCGGTTGTTGAGGTTCGCCTGCCCCGCCACCAGCAGGAGCTCGGCGAGCTGCCGCGCGTCGTAGTGCTCCCGCAGGCGCGCGATGCGTTCCGCGCCGAGGTCGTGCGACCCGTGCGCCAGCCGGGTGGCGAGCTCGAGCGCGGCGACCTCGCCCGGCGGGAAGGTGGCCGCCCAGCGCGCGGGGTCGGCGATCGCCGCGAGCTCGTCGTCGGTCGGGCCGCGCCGCTTCGCCGAAGCGGTGCGGGCGCGCACTCAGGTGTCGCACAGGTTGACGATCGAGGTGCGCAGGAAGACGAGCTCCTTCGCCCGCTCCGGGGCGGCCCCCGCCGGGTCCCAGAGCGCCCGGGTGACGGCGGCGAAGGCGTCCTGCGCGTCGGGGACGAGCGTCAGGGTGTGGCCGTAGGGCGCCTCGCGCACCCGCGGCCGGTCCGGTCGCGACATCGCACTCCTCCTCCTTCGTGGGTCCACCGACGCGGCACGGTGCGACAGTGCCCGCCGCGGGTCCCCGCGCCCGCCGCCGGCGCCACGCTCGCGGTCGCGCGAGCGCTCCTCGGCGGCCCACCCCGCCCATCAGCCCGCCTCCGCTGCCGCGCCCGGCGGGGCCGCCTCGCCCCCGAGCGCGCCGCGGAGGCGGGGGGCGAGGCGGGCGACGGTGTCGCCGTTCTCCGGGTTCTGGTACGTGAGGCGCTCCACCACCCGCGCTGCTCCTTGCGGGGCGCGGGCTCGGCCGATGGCAGGCGGACGGCGCGGGCGGCCATGCGGATGCTCCTGTCCTCTCCCGCCGATCATAGCGGCACGGGCGCCGGCGCGGCAACCTGCGCGCGGTGACGCGCCTGCGGTATGATCGCCGCGTTGCTCGGCGCGCCGGCGCGCTACGAGCCGTCCGGGGCGGACTTCCTCTCCCCCGCCCTCGCCGAGGCCGAGCTGATGTCGCGCCTCCTCGGCCCGGCGGCCTTCCCCGCCTGGCTGGGGCGCTTCCTCCCCGGCCTCGCCGACGGGCGGCCGGCGGCGCTGTTCCGGCCGGCCGTCGTCGCCGACGCCAACGACGACCAGATCGGGCACCTGCATGGGCTGAACCTCAGCCGTGCCTGGGCGTTCGTCGCGCTCGCCGGGCGCCTCCCCGCCGCCGATCCCCCCGTCGCGCCGCTGCTCGAAGCGGCGGAGCGCCACGCGGAGGCGTCGCTCCCGCACGTCGCCGGGGGCGACTACCTGCTGGAGCACTGGCTCGCCGCCTACGCGACGTTGCTGCTGAGCGCGGGCGGCGACCGCGGGGACGGCCCAACCAGCCGAGGACGGATTAGCGCGCCGCCGCGCCCGCATCACCCCGGCGCGTAGCACTCCCGGCGCGGGTCCGCGCCGCCGACGCGCGTGCCGGTGGCGGGGTCGACGACGATGGCGCAGACGGCGCAGGCGGCGTGCCAGGCCGGTTCAGGATCGCCACGCCGGCGGCGGTCGCCAGGTAGTGCGTCGCGGCGACCATCGCCCGCGCGCCCATGATCGCCGGGCGGTACGCGCCGCACCACTGCACCATCGCCCCACTCTTCCGGGCACGCCCCGCGCCGGGATGGTCCCGGCCGCCTGTCCCCCGGCGTAGGCTCGCACCCGATCGGCGTCGGCGCGCCGTCAGTGCGGCAGCCCGAGCGCGTGCATGCGCCGGTGGATCGCCGCGATCGCCTCCCGGAAGGGGCGCTCCAGGTAGGCCTGGTGGTCGGCCTCGCCGTGGTGGTGCGTGACGGTGCCGGGGCGATAGTGCGGGCTCCGGTTGCGGATGTAGGTCAGCGAGCCGTCGATCAGGGTGAGCATGTACCGGGCGGTCTCCGGGCTGAAGCGCTGCCAGTCGCCGCCGCAGGCGACGTAGATCGGGCTGGTATGGGCGAGGACACCGCGCCGCCAGGTATCGTGGTGGGGGAGCGACCCGGCCGGGGCGGGGCCGCCGGCGCGCGCCGCGAGCCAGGAGTGGTCGCTGACGCGCACCCGCGCGCGCAGGGTGAGTTCGCGCGCGCCGTCGGGGGCGGTGGCGCTCTCGATCACCCGCCCGTCCTGGACGAGTTCCAGGCGGTGGATCGCGATGGCGGACTGCGCCCGCGCGCCGACCTCCACCGTCCCGCCGCCGGCCGGGAGGCGCAGCGTGTCGCCGACGCGCGCCCCGTCGACCGCGAAGTCGAGGAGCGGGCCACCGCTGAGGATTGTCCGGCCCTGGGCCATGTTGCGGCACCACGACTCGTAGGTGAAGTCCTCGTCCGCGGGGATATGGACGTAGGTGCGATAGAGGCCGACCGGCACCTCGCTGCTCATCTTGTCGGTGCCGCCGACCAGCGGCAGCCGATAGCCGCCGTTGAGGTAGCGGTAGTACTCGATGAAGTTGAACGCGTCCTCGCGGATCATCTCGACGGCATCGGCGCGCCCGGTGGCGATCAGGGCGGCCGGCTCGCCATTCGGGAAGGGGAGGTGGGGGATCACGACCGTGCCACCCTGGGCGCGGCAGCGGTCGGCCCAGTCGGCGAGGGTCGCCTCCAGCGTGCCGCCCAGCTCGGCCTCGCTCGGGCCGTCGGAGCACCAGGGCATGATCGGCTCCGTGACGCCGAGGAGGGTCAGGTGGCCGAGGAAGTGCTGGCGGTTCTCCTGGGTGGCGTAGACGATGGTTTGGCCGTCGGGGGAGGTGGTCGGGCGACCGATGAACTCCTCGGTGTTGGTGAAGAGGCTGCCCCACTGCGACAGGAGCAGGTTGACGACGCGCAGATCCTCGCCCTGGGCCTCGAAGTGGCTGCCTTGCGTCGAGAGGAAATGGACGTGGGTGTCGCCGCTGAACCAGCGCTCGGCGGCCATGTCGCGGAAGCGCCTCAGCCGCAATTCCAGGCGCTGCTGCCCCGGCGCGATCGTCAGCCGGGCGCGGAGCGGCTCGTACTCGAAGCCGCGCGCCACATCCACCAGCACCTCGCCGCGCGGCAACCAGCCCTGGCAGGTGCCGTCGGTGTAGGCGTAGGTGATCTGGCCGAGGCGCACGTCGCCGCCGACGTCGATGTGCCAGGTGCCGAGGTTGGAGTTGACGTGGCCGTGGTGGCCGTGCGGCTGGTAGGGGATACCCTCGGGCGAGCGGAAATGGACGCGGCAGGGGACGGGCCGCCCCGTGGCGTCGTCGAGCACCGTCGTGTGGACCCAGTTGCGGCCGGGGTCGACCAGCTCCAGGCGCAGGCGCGGCGTCGGCGCGGCCACGCCCCGATCCTCCAACTCGCCCCAGCGCGCCCGCCCCAGGACCGCCGCGCCCTGCGAGACGGTCACGGTCGCCGAGGGCGCTGCCGCGATCTCGACGTAGGCCGGGCTGCTGGCCGGATTCTGCGCCTCGCCGAAGCCGGCGAAGCCATCGGCGAGGAAGGCCTCCGCCGACGCCGCCGGCAGCGCATGGGGGTAGGTCACGGTGCCGCGATCGACCTCGACGGTCAGGTCGAAGGGCTGCGCGGCGTCCCCGGACTGGGGCAGGGTGATCTTGACCGGCCTGGCCCCGGCACGACGGAACGGGTCTTCGTCCAGGTGGCCCAGCGTGACCGCCGCGACGATGAAGCGCGGCCCCTGGGGGGCGATTTCCAGCGCGACGATCGCCTGGTCGGGCTGGGGATTGGTCCAGGACCAGAGGACGTAATCGCGCGGTTGGGACTGCCGCACCTCCGTCTGGCGAGCGCCGGCCTGGCCCCACGGCCCGCCGTGGCGCGGCTGGAGCCCATCCGGGTGGTCGTTGACCGCGTCGAAGGCCTGGCCGCCCCAGGGGATCGGCAGCGCCAGGATCTCGAAGCGCTCGCGGATCGGCGCGACGAGCCGCTCGCCGCTCGCCAGCACCACCCGATACTCGGCGACCGGCTCGCCGAGCGGCCCGCCGGCGTAGAGCGCCGAATCGAGGAGCCGGTGGGCGACGATCAGCCGCCGCGCGGTGCGGCCTATCGGGATGTGCAACGACGCGCCGTGCCCCCCGGCCCCGAAGGCCAGGAAGCACGGCGCGTCGCCGGCGGCGCCGGCCCGGCCGATCTGGAAGGGCAGGCCGTGGAAGGTTTGCCGACCGAGCGCCGGGGGGTGCTGCGCGCCGAGCACCGCCGCGTCCGCGTTACACCAGGCGGTGAGATCGAGCGGGTCGTAATCGGTCATCGCGGGCTCCTCCTCGCCGGTTCGCCGGTGGGATCCGGTCGCGGCGGTTCCGGTCCTTCCCCGGTGTGCCGGCCTGTCCTGGCCGATTGGTACATCCGCGCAAGCATCGTCGGCGACCAGGCCCCGAATGGCGTCGCTCTCCCCGTGCGGCACCGCTGCGGCGGACCCGCCGCCTCGGCGCGATTGAGAGGGGCGCCAGTTGGTTCGCCCACCGATCGGCGCCCGTCACCCCAGGGGAGGAATCGCCATCCATCGTCGCCGACCGACCGCGCGATTCCTTCACCCTCCCTGCCGACCGCCGACGTCACCGCCCGCCGCGGGGCCGGGGGCGCTCCCGCCTACCGCCCGCCGCCGTCGGTCGTCCCCGCGCCCGCGCCCTCAGACGCGCGCGAACTTCTGGAAGCGGTCGTGGGTCGTCACTTCGCCGATGTAGAGGCTGCCGTGCGAGTCGACCCAGCAGGAGTGCGGCGAGGCGCGGAACTGGCCGGGGGCGTCGCCGCGCTCGCCCCAGCGGGTGAGGATCGCGCCGTCGAGGGTCATCAGGGTGACGCGCGGGTGGCCCTCGACGACGTAGACGACCCCGTGCGGGTCGATGAAGAGGTCCTGCGGCACGTCGAAGTCGGCCCACTCCCCGGTGTATGCGCCGTCCGGCGTGAAGTGCTGGACGCGATGGTTCTGGCGATCGACGAACAGCACACGCCCGCGCGGGTCGTACGCGACGCTGTGGACCGGCCAGCCGAACTGCCCCGGCCCGGACCCCCGCGCGCCCCAGGAACGCAGGAGCGTGCCGTCGGCGGCGAAGCGGTGGGCGCGGTGCTGGCCGTAGCCGTCGGCGACGTAGAGGTCGCCGTTCGGGGCGACGACCGCGCGCGCGGGCTCGTTGAAGGGCGCGCCGGGCGCGCCCGGCCGATCGGGCGTGCACCAGGTGCGGAGCAGTTGGCCGTCGCGCGTCCACTGGGTGACGGTGTGGCGGTCGCGGTCGGTGCAGTAGAGCGTCTGGTCGGGCGCGATCCAGATGCCGTGCGGGTGCCGGAAGGCGTCCTCGCCCCAGCGCCCCACCAGCGCGCCGTCCGGCTCGAAGATCAGGACGACCGGCTCGGGCTCGCGCTGGAAGACGTAGACGCGGTCCCGCGCGTCGCAAGCCACCATCGAGACGAGCCCGAACCGCAGGACGCCCCGTTCGCCGCGCCCCCAGTGAGGCACGACCTGATAGCGATAGTCCCCGCTGCCGTGGATCGCGCTGGCCATCGTCGCCTCCCTGGTGCGCGGTCAGACTGTCCTGGTCGTTGGGTCCATCCAGGGCAGAAACCCGGCACTGTTGTGTCTTGAGTATCAGACGCCGGCCGCGGATGGATTCAACGGCCAGGACAGGCACCGCGCCTCCGTCGTCCGCCCGACTATCCCGGCCCGTCACGAGGCCAACCGCGCGGCCGATCGCGATCAGCAGATCAGCCTCCGTCTCGCTCACCTCGCCCCGCCGTCGTCGCGCCAGGCGCTCTGGGCGCTGGCGACATCCTGCCAAGAGCGGGTACCCGGCCTCGCAGGGCTCCGGCCGCGGCGTCCCCGCCGGCGACTGTTCGCAGCGTTTGCGCCGCAACCGGCATCGGGCGGCGCTGCTCGCCCGAACCATCCTTCACGGTGCCTGCACGCCGCTGCCTATTGCCCCCGGAAACGCGGGCGGCGTTTCTCCGCGAAGGCGCGCTGCCCCTCGCGGTAGTCCGCGCTGTTGAACGCCTGATCGACCAGCGCCTGGAGGTCCGCGGCGCGCAGCGCTGATCGTCGCCACGGGCGACGGCATTCGCGATGCGCTTCGCGCCCCGGACGCTCAGCGGCGCGCTCTCCAGGAACTCGCTCGCCAGCGCCCTGGCGCCCTCGAGCGCCGTGCCTGGGGCGAGCTGATCGAGCAGGCCGAAGGCGAGGCAGTCCTGCGCCGCGAAGATCTTCCCGGAGAAGAGGAGGCGCTTGGCGTTCGCGAGGCCGACGTGGTGGATCAGCGCGCGGCACGCCTCCGTGCCGTAGACGATCCCGAGGCGGGCCGCGGGGATGCCCATGCGGGTCGTCCGGTCCCCGACGCGGAAGTCGCAGATCAGCGCGAGGCCGCAGCCGCCGCCGACGCCGTAGCCGGAGACCGCCGCGACGATCGGCTTCGGGAAGTCGCGGAGCAGCTGCGACGTTTCCGCCCCGGCATCCGCATAGGCGGCCGCCTGCGTCGCGTCGCGGCGCATGGTGGCGAACTCGGCGATGTCGGCGCCGGCGGAGAAGTTGCCGCCCGCCCCGGTCAGGATGACCGCCCGCACGTCGTCGCGGGCCGCCAATTCCCGGAAGGCCGCCCCGAGGCGCGGCCACATGGCGAGGGGGATGGCGTTGCGCTTCTCGGGGCGATTGAGCGTCACGATCGCGAGCCCAGGCGCTTCGACCGCGACAAGGACCAGGCTTCCGTCGTCGCTCATGGCGGTGGCTCCTCATGCGGCAGCGCCAGGCACCCGCTCCGATCCCGCTGTGCTGGCCGAGCGCCCCACTCTGAGCGGGTTCGACGATCGGCGGTGCGATAGTAGAGAAGCTGACCCAGGCTGTCAACGCGGGCGGTGCAAACACAGCGTGCTTCGGCGCTTGCGTTGTGCCGGCCGAAAAGTCCGTCCGCCGGGAGTCCCGGCCTCCGATGCCACGGGGGCGTCTGTCCTGCCGCGCGGATCGCGGGCTGTCGCGGGCGCGAGGCGATGCCAGGCCCGGCGGATGGACTTCCCGGCCGGCGCACCGGTCAGTCGTCCGCGGCCCCAACCGGGTTCCCCGACCGGATGACGCCGCTCGCGCGCAGCCGCGCGAGTTCCGGCTCGGCGATGCCGAGCTCGCGCAGGATCTCGTCGGTGTGCTGCCCCAGCAGGGGCGGCGTGCGCCAGACCGCGGCGGGGGTGTCGCTCAGCTTCACCGGGACGCCGAGCAGCCGGGCCGTGCCCATGACCGGGTGCTCGCGCTCGACCACCATCGCGCGGTGCAGCGCCTGCGGGTGGGCCAGCGCCTCGTCCAGCCGGTGGATCGGGCCGCAGGGGATCCCGGCGTCGTTCAGGATCGCCTCCCACTCGGCCGAGGTGTGCGCCTGGAGCGCGTCGCCGATGATCTCGGCCAGTTCGAGGCGCCGGGCGTGGCGGTCGCCGTTCGTCGCGAAGCGCGGGTCGGTCGCGAGTTCGGGCCTGCCGATGAGCCGGCAGAAGTGCGGCCAGCGCTTCTCGCCGGTCGCGCCGATCGTCACGTACCCGTCGCGCGTGCGGAAGGCGCCGTAGGGGCGTTGATGGGGTGGTGGTTGCCCGCGGGGGCGGCACGCCGGCGCCATTCAGCACGCGCACCGCCTGGAAGCCCATCGTGCCCAGCATGCTCTCCAGCAGCGAGGTCTCCACCCGCTGGCCGCGCCCGGTGCGCTCGCGCGCCTGGAGGGCGGCCACGACGCCGAACGCGCCGAGCAGCCCGGTCAGGAGATCGGCGATCGGGATGCCGACGCGGGTCGGCTCGCCGCCCTCGAAGCCGGTGACGGTCATCAGCCCGGCGAAGCCCTGGATGATATTGTCCAGGCCCGGGCGGCCGGCGAAGGGGCCGTCGGCGCCGTAGCCGGAGATCGCGCAGTAGATCAGGCGCGGATTGCGGGCCGCGAGGCCGTCGTAGCCGAGGCCGAGCGCGTCCATCACCGCCGGGCGGAAGTTCTCCACGATGACGTCCGCGCCCTCGGCCAGGCGCCGGACAATCGCCCGGCCCTCCGGGCGCTTGACGTCGAGCGCCAGGGAGCGCTTGTTGCGGTTCGCGGAGAGGAAGAAGGCGCTCTCGCCCCGCTCGGCCGGGCCGTCGGCGCCGAAGAAGGGCGGCCCCGCCCCGCGCCCATCCTCGCCCCGCTCCGGGTTCTCGATCTTGATCACGTCCGCCCCGAGGTCGCCGAGGTATTGGGCGCAGGTCGGCCCGGCCAGATGCCGCCCCAGGTCCAGCACGCGCACCCCGGCGAGGGGCATCCGGTCGTTCGCGGTGTCGGTCATCGCGCACCCCCAGGCGAGCGCGGCAAGTCGGCATGCCGCACCTCGCGCTACGCACAGTATCCCTCCTCAGGTAGGCGCACAGCACCGGTCTGCTGGCGACGTTGGCCCTCCGGCCCATACTCCCGGCACTCATGGCCCGGGAGTGACCGATTCTAGCCTCGGATGGCCAACGTCGCCAGCACAGGCGTATGCCCGCGAAAGGATCTCCCGTCGTTCCAACCGTAGCGGCGACGGACCAACGCCCACGCTGGGGAGAACAGATCCTTATACGCCAGCGCGTTGTCGAGCACGGCGAGTGCCAGGAAGGGGGGATTGCCCGACTCGAAGCGCGTCGCGTCGGGGCGCAACCGGTAGCGGGTCGGCGCCTCGACGCGATGGTGTCCGGCCGCGCTGTGCCAACCGATCGCCTGGGGCGACAGGTCGGTCAGGCGGCGCGGGTTGCGGTAGAAGATCGCGGCGCCGTGCGCCCCCAGGAGGAACTTGTAGCAGCTCGACACCAGCACGTCGGCGTGGCGCGCGGCCACCGGCAGCACCCCGGCCGCGTGCGTCGCGTCCACGCTCAGGAGCGCCCCGACGCGCGCGGCGAGCGCGGCGAGATCCTCCAGCCGATAGCGCCGGCCGGTCAGATAGCTGACCTGGCTGATGGCGAGCACGCGCGTCCGCTCGTCCATGACCGCTGCCAGCCGCTCCAGGGACGCCTCGCCGCCCCACTGGCGCGCCACGCGCACCTCGACGCCCAGGCGTTCGAGCTGGGTCCAGACGTAGATATCCGAGGGGAACTCGATGTCCTCCACCACGACGTTGTCGCCGGCCCGCCAGTCGAGCCCCGCGACGAGCTGGTTCGCACCCTCGGTGGCGGAACTCAGGAACGCCACGTCGGCCGATTCCACGCCGAGCAGCGCGGCCGCCCGTTGCCGGCAGCGCGCGAGGAGGTCCATCAACCCCTCCTCGCGGCCGGCCACACCGCCGCTCTTGAGCGCGAAGAAGCGCTCCACGGCGGCGGCGTGGCCGCGCAGGGCGGGGGTCTCGCCGCCCGCGCAGAGGTGCGCCGACGACGCCGCCGCCGCCTACGCCGCCGACGCCGGTCTCGCCGCCCGCGCAGAGGTGCGCCACGTCGGGCGCGATCAGGAAGTCCTCGCGTCGCGCCAAGGCTTCGAGCCGTTCGGAGCGCGCCATGCTGCCACCGCCTCTTGTACGGTCCCGGCCGATGATGGGGACCGGGACGAGTCATGCCGGTATCCTACGCCGGTTGGGCTGGGTTGGGAACCCCGCCGCGACTTGGCCGATTGGGGTGGGCTGTGGATGGTCGCGGGGCGCTAGGCGCCCCGCTGTGATTTGACACCTCAAGGCGGCGCCCGTATTGTGCGTCGGCAACACCGGACAAGGAGGCCGCATGCCCGCCACCGTCGCCATGATCGGGCTGACCCACCCCCATTCGGCGATGTATCTCGACACGCTCGACGCGCTGGACGCGGTTGGGGGGATCGCGCTCTACGACCAGGACACGACGACCGCGCGGGAGGTCGCCGCTGCGTGCCGCAAGGCGGTCGGCGTCCACGACGACCTCGCGCCGCTGCTCTCCAGCGCGGAGATTGCGCACGCGCTCGTCGGCGTGCCGACCGCGCAGTCGCCGGCGATCCTGGTCCGCGCGATCGAGGCCGGCACGCCCGTCTTCACCGAAAAGCCGGCGGCACGCGCGGCGGCGGAGTTCGCGCCGGTCGTCGCCGCGCTGGATCGGCGGCCGGTCGCGTTCGCCATCGCCTACCTGAACCGCTGGCACCCGGCGCTGCGGCAGCTGCGCGACCTCTACCGGGAGGGCGCGATCGGACGGCTGATGGCGGTCGAACTGCGGATGGTGACGACGCAGGCGCGCTTCCGCAACCCGGGCCACTGGCTCTTCCGCCGGGAGGCCGCGGGCGGCGGCATCCTCTCCTGGCTCGGCTGCCACTGGCTCGACCTGGCCCGCTACCTGTCGGGCGACGAGGTGGCGAGCGTCGCGGCCCAACTCGCCACCACCAGTGACGAGGCCATCGATGTCGAGGACACCGCCGCGGTCGCCTTCCGCCTCGCCGGCGAGGCGGAAGGCAGCCTGCACGCGGGCTACCTGCTGGCCGCGGGCGCGCCCGGCTACGAGGGGACGAGCTACGACATGGCCGTCCACCTGCGTGGCACGCTCGGGACGCTCGCCTACTATCGCGGGAATGCGGGGGGGCGCTCACCCTGGACAGCGTCGCGCCGGGCTGGGAGACGCCCACGCCGCGCGCCATCCCCTTCGCACAACCGCCGTCGCGGGGCTACGGCGGCGCCGCCGGCCTCGACTCCTTCCGCGCTTTCCTCGCCGCCAGCCCGCGCGACCCGATGCCCGCCGGCGCGACCGACGCGTTGCGCGTCCTCGAAATCTTCGACGCCATCTACGAGGCCGACGCGACTGGCAGGACGGTCGCCGTCGCTCGGCGACCGCGCTCGTTGCCGGGCGACGATGCGGGGCGCTAGCGCGGTCAAGCACGCAGGAGGCAGTCGATGACCTGGCCGAATAACGGCGCCGGTGCATCGCCTGGTGGTGATGGGGACCCGCGGCGCGGTCGCCGCTGGCCAAGGTCGTGGCCGCCGTCGCGCCGCTGGCGTCGCTGGCCGGGCTGCGGATGCTGCTGGCGGGCGGCAACGCGATCGACGCCGCCGTGGCGATCGCCGCGCGCGCTCAAGGGGTCGTCGTCGAGCCCTACATGTCCGGCGCCGGGGCTGGTCGGCTACATCGGCCTCTACGATCGCGCCGGGCCCAGCGCTGCCGCCGTTGAGATCCACCACACGCCGAAGCACGGGAGCTGGCTGAACATGGCTGAGATCGAGCTGAGCGTCCTGGCTGCGCAGTGCCTGGACCAGCGGCTGCCTGACCCCGGCACGCCGGCGCGCGCGCGCGCCGGTCGTGCTCGACTTCAAGCGCCACCGCATATGACCGCGCCCCGCCGCCGCCGAACTGGCGGCATCGCCTGGTGGTTCCAGCAGGCCGGGCCGGGCAGCAAAGACGACGGCATCCTCTCGCCGCTGGTGCCGGGCGCGCTCGGCGGCTGGCTCGCGGCGCTGGAGCGCCACGGCACGATGGACCGCGCCACCGTCTTCGCGCCGGCGATCGAGTACGCCGAGGGGGGCGTCCCGCTGACGCTCAACAACCACCGGCTGTGGTCGCTGGCCACCGAGCGGCTGCGACGCTGGCCGACCTCCGGCGCGCAGTTCCTCCGGGGCGACGAGCCGCCACCGGCCGGCGCGATCCTTCGGCAGCCCGACCTGGCACGCACCTTCCGGGCGATCATCGAGGGCGGCGCGGAGGCATTCTACCGGGGGCCGATCGGCCGGGCGATCGCGCGCTTCTCTCAGGAGCACGGCGGCATCCTGACCGAAGAGGATATGGCCGACTACGAGCCGGCGTGGCAGGCGCCGATCGCCACGACCTATCGCGGCTACGACATCCTCTGCCCGCCCCCGCCGTGCAGCGGCATCCAGTACCTGCAAACGCTCAACATCGTCGAGGGCTTCGACCTGGCCGGGATGGGCCAGAACAGCGCCGAGTACATCCACCACCTGGCCGAGGCGATGAAACTGGCGGTCGCCGACCGCGCCACCTACGCCCCGAACCCCGCCGCGCCGGTCGCGGGGCTGCTCTCGAAGGGCTATGCCGCGGCGCGGCGCGCGCTGATCGACCCGGCGCGCGCGGCCTACAGCGGCGGGGAGCGCTTCACCGCGCGGAAACTGCCCCAGGAGGTCCACGCCGGCAGCCCCGCCAGCCTGGCGCGCGAGAGCACGACGCACTTCGTCGCGATCGACGGGCGCGGCAACGCCGTCGCCTGCACGCAGACACTCGGCGGGACTTTCGGCTGCGGCGTCGTCCACGGGAGCACCGGCCTGCTGCTCAACAACTTCGCGCACTGGTTCGACGACGACCCGGCGAGCCCCAATGTGATCGCCCCGCGCAAGCGGGTCGAGATGTGCCTGGCGCCGTCGCAGGTCTGGCGCGACGGCCGCCCCTTCCTGCTGGTCGGGACGCCCGGCTCATTCGGGATCATGCAGACGCCGCCGCAGATGCTCTTGAATGTGCTCGACTTCGGCTTCAGCGTCCAGGCGGCGATCGAGGCGCCGCGCTTCCGCACGATGACCGGTTACGAACTGCCGCTGGAGGGCCGTATTCCGCCCGCTGTCGTGCGCGAACTGGAGCGCCGCGGCCACCAGCCGCGGGCGCTCGACGACTGGACGATGTTCTTCGGCGGCGGGCAGGGCCTGATGGTCGACCCGGACAGCGGGGCCTTCCTGGCCGGCGCCGACCCCCGCCGCGACGGCTACGCGCTGGCCTTCTAGCGCGGCGGCGTCAGTCGCGACCGGACCACCTGTACTGGCTCCCGTCACCATCCGTGGCGTTGTTCACCGGGATAGGGCGATCATGCCGCCCGGCGATAGGCGTGGTGCAGCCCTCCCAGCATGGGGCTGGACACAATGGGCGCGGTTGAGCGGGAGGGCGGCGCGGGCCCCTGGCGGCCGGGAATGGCATGCCCGAGTCCCTGGTGTGGCCGCTGTACTGGCCACGATCGTCATCCGGGGAGCATGACGGGTACGCCGCCAGAGGCCGCGGGAGGGCGTGGCGACAGCCCGGTGACGGCGTGGTGACGGCGAGGCGCGGTACGATGCTGCGTCGCGTGCTCGCATGCGGTGCCTCGCACGCGACCCGATCGCGCCGGGTGCCGGCGGCACGCCCCGACGTTCGCGCGGGGCCCGCGCACGCCCCGCCCACCGC
>JAUJMV010000054.1 GCA_030446685.1 Thermomicrobiales bacterium
TGGGGTAGACCCCAACCTGATGTCAGCCAGCCGCGCCCGCGCGCGTCAGGATAGGATCTCGTTCTCTATTTGTTGACAACTGTGCCAGAACACTATAGGGTCTTTCCTGACAGTTTAAGGAGTCGCCATGCGTGGACAACGCCTCGGCTATGTCCGGGTCAGCAGCGTCGACCAAAACCCGGACCGGCAACTCGAACAGACCCCCGTGGATCGCGCCTTCACCGACCGGGCGTCGGGGAAGGATGCGGCCCGTCCGCAATTGGACGCCTTGCTGCGCTTCGCGCGCGATGGCGATACGGTGGTCGTGCATAGCATGGACCGCCTGGCGCGGAACCTCGATGATCTGCGCCGCATCGTGCGGTCGCTCACGCAGCGCGGGGTGCGGATCGAATTCGTCAAGGAGCAGCTCACCTTCACCGGCGAGGACTCGCCGATGGCGACGCTCCTGCTGTCGGTCATGGGTGCCTTCGCCGAGTTCGAGCGGGCGTTGATCCGTGAGCGGCAGCGCGAGGGGATCGCGCTGGCCAAACAGCGCGGGGCGTATCGCGGCCGCAAGACCGCGCTCTCCGTCGTGCAACGGGCCGAACTGCGGCGCCGGGTCGCCGCCGGCGAGAAGAAGGCGCAGGTGGCGCGGGAGTTCGGCATCAGCCGGGAGACGCTCTACCAGTATCTGCGGATGGCCGAGTAAGCCATGCCGCGGCGATCGGCCCTGACGGCTGCCCAGCTGGCCGCCTTGCTTGCGCCGCCGGTCACGGCGCCGGACATCGCGCGGCACTACACGTTGGAGGAGCGGGAGCTGGCGCTCATTCGCCAGCGGCGCGGCGCGCAGAACCGCCTGGGGTTTGCCCTACAGCTGTGCTTCTTGCGCTATCCCGGCCAGGCCATGGCACCCGAGATGGAACCACCTGCGGATATCCTCGCCTTTGTGGCCCGCCAAGTGCGCGTGCCACCCGCGTCATGGGTGGAGTACGCGCGGCGCGACGAAACCCGCCGCGAACACGCCAGCGCATTGCAGGCGGCGTTTGGTTATCGCCCGTTCACGATCGCGGAGTACCGCCGGCAGCGTGGTGCGCTCACGGCATTGGCGCTGCAGACCAACAACGCTGTGGCGATCGCCGAGGCCTTGTTGGAGACCCTGCGCGCCGATCGGATTATCGTGCCGTCGGCCCGCGTGATTGACCGCTGCTGTGCCGAGGCTCTCGCCCGCGGCACGCGCCTGTTCTATCGCCGCCTGACCGAGGGCCTCGATGCCGCACACCGCGCGCGCTTGGACCGCCTCCTCGCCCCCCGCGGCGACGCCCGCACGCTCCTCCTGACCTGGTTGCGCCAGCCACCCGGGGAGGCGACCGCCCGCCATATCCTGGTCCACCTCGATCGCCTGGAGACGATGCGCGCGGTGGGCCTGCCCACCGACCTCGAGCGCGCGGTGCATCAGCGCCGCCTCGTGCAGCTGGCCCGCGAGGGGGCACAGATGAGCGCTCAACATCTGCGCGACCGCGCGGAGACCCGGCGATATGCGACGTTGGTCGCCGTGCTGCTCGACACCCAGGCCACCGTCACCGACCAGATTCTGGAGATGCACGACCGGATGATCGGCAAGCTCTTCAGCGAGGCGAAACGCACTCATCTGCACGCCTTCCAGGAGCAGGGCAAGGCGATCAACGAGAAGGTGCGGCTCTACGCGCGCGTCGGGCACGCGCTGATCGACGCACGGCAGAGCGGCACCGATCCGTTTGCCGCCATCGAGGCGGTCGTCCCGTGGGCGACGTTCACGCAACGTATCACGGGAGCGGACCAATTGGCACAGCCCGCCGCGTTCGATCACCTGCCGCTGATCGCTGACGGCTACCGCCAGGTGCGCCGCTACGCCCCGCGGTTGCTGGACTGCGTCGCCTTCCACGCCGCGCCGGTCGCGCACACGATCCTCGAGGGTATCGACACCCTGCGCGCGATGCATCAGGCCAACGCGCGGGTGGTCCCGAAGGACGCCCCCACCGGCTTTGTCAAACCCCGCTGGGAGCCCCATGTCCTGCAGGATGGCGGTATCGACCGGCGCTTCTACGAGCTGTGCGCCCTCTCCGAACTGAAGCATGCGTTACGCGCCGGCGACGTGTGGGTACCGGGTTCGCGGCAGTTCAAGGACTTCGAGGACTACTTGCTGCCCCACGACCGCTTCGTCGCCCTGCGGGATGCGGGGGCCTTCCCGACGGTGATCGCGCCTGATGGCGACCAGTATCTGCACGACCGCCTCGCGCTGCTCACGGCGCAGGTGCAGGCCGTCGACCAGCTGGCCGCGAGTGGCACGCTGCCCGCTGCCGACCTCGCCGACGAACTGCTCAAGGTCAAGCCGCTCACCAAGAGCGTGCCTGAGGGGGCCGAGCGGCTCGAGGAGGTCATCGATGGGATCGTGCCGCACCTCAAGATTACCGACCTGCTGGTGGAAGTCGATCGCTGGACGGACTTCACCCGTCATTTTACGCACCTGCGCACGGGCAACTCGGCCACCGACCGGGCGCTGCTCCTGACGGTCATCTTGGCCGACGCGATCAACCTGGGGCTGACGAAGATGGCCGAAGCCTGCCCCGGCTCGACGCTGCATAAGCTCGAGACGCTGCGGGCGTGGCACATCCGGGACGAAACCTACGCGAAGGGGTTGGCCGAACTGGTGAACACGCAGCATCGCGCCCCCTTCGCCGCGTACTGGGGTGCCGGGACCAGCGCCTCCTCAGACGGCCAGCACTTCAAGGTCGGCGGCCACGGTGAGCACGCGGGACACGTCAATCTGCGCTACGGCACCGAGCCCGGCGTGACGTTCTACACGCACATCTCCGATCAGTATGCCCCCTTCCATACCAAGGTGATCACCGCCACGGTGCGGGACGCGACCCATGTGCTCGATGGTCTGCTCTACCACGAGTCGGACTTGCGCATCGAGGAGCAGTACACCGATACCCATGGCTTCACCGACCACGTCTTCGCCTTGTGCCATGCGCGGGGCGAAGCGATAGCCCCGCGCATCCGGGATCTTGGGGACAAGCGGCGGTACGTGCCCGATCACCCCCGGCACGATCCGGCGCTCGCCGGCGTACTCGGCGGGAAGATCAATACCAAGCTGATCCGCGCCCAGTGGCCGGCGATCCAGCGGTTGGTCACCTCGATCCAGCAGGGCACGGTGACGGCCTCGCTGATGCTGCGCAAACTCGCCAGCTATCCGCGGCAGAACCGTCTCGCCCTGGCGCTGCGCGAACTGGGGCGCGCCGAGCGCACGTTGTTCACGCTCGATTGGCTGCGGGATCCCGTGTTGCGGCAACGGGTCACCGCGGGGCTGAATAAGGGCGAGGCGAAGAATACGTTGGCACGCGCGGTCTGCTTCAACCGGCTGGGAGAAATCCGCGACCGCACCTATGACCAGCAACGCTATCGCGCCAGTGGCCTGAACCTCGTCGTCGCGGCGATCATCCTGTGGAACACGGTCTATCTGGAGCGCGCGGTCAACGCGCTACGCCAGCATGGTCAGGTCATCGACGAGGGCTTGCTCCCGCACATCGCGCCGATTCACTGGCAGCACATCAACCTCACCGGTGACTACACCTGGCGACAAAACAAGCGCGTGGAGAAAGGCGGTTTCCGGTCTTTGCGCCCTAGGGCACGGGCGTAGCGTACAATGGTTGCCCTTTCGTCAACCGACCCCTCGATGACCTGCCGGGCCTCGGCCAGGTCCGCGAACCAGTGCTGGTCGAGGCACTCCTCCCGGAAATGCCCGTTGAACGACTCGATGAACGGGTTGTCGGTCGGCCTACCGGGACGGGAAAACTCCAGCGCCACGCCGTTCCGGTGGGCCCAGTCATCGAGCGCCCGGGAGATGAACTCCGGCCCGTTGTCCACGCTGATCGCCTCGGGCAGTCCCCAGTCCTGCTTCAGGCGGTCCAAAACAACAACAACACGCGCCGCGGTCAGGCTGAAGTCGGCCTCGATGGCCGGGCTAACACGGGTCATGTTATCCACTAACGTAGAGGACCCGGGCGCCGCCCGTCGGCGAGCCGATCAGCCATGAAATCCATGCTCCAGCGCTGGTTGGGCCGCTGCGCCGGCGGCAGTGGCGCCCGCGGCGCGCTCACCCGCTTCTTCTTGCGCTTGTGGCGCAGCGAGAGCCCTTCCTGCCGGTACAGACGGTAGACCCGCTTGTGGTTGATCGGCCAGCCCTCCCACTGCAGCAGGATGTGGAGCCGCCGGTAGCCGTAGCGGACGCGCGCCCCTGCCAGGTCGCGCAGGCGCAGCCGCAACGCCGTCTGGTCCCGCGCCTGGCTCTGGTAGCGGCGGCTCGAGCGCGGCGCCCCGGCGACCTCGCAGGCCCGCCGCTCGCTCACCTTGAAGCCGACCCGGAAGTAGGTCACCACCTCGCGTTTCTGGGCCGGCCTCGGTTGAAAATCCCCCTCATGCCGCGGCCTCCTTCGCGGTGAGTGTCACCGCGAAGCCGAGCTGGCGGAGCCTGCTGCACCGCCCGAGCGCGCAGTTGCGCGCGCCGCCGCCGCGCCAACTCCGCCGGGGCCAGTTCGTGGTAGTCCTCCTGGCGCTGCAGGAGGTGGTAGGCACAGAGCAGGATACGGTGGCCCACCGCGACGACGGCCTTCTGCTTGCCGCGGCGCACCACCAGCCGCCGGTAGAGGCTCGCGCCAGCGCCGTTCGCCCCGCCCGCTTCGTCCGCGCCGCCCCCTGGGCGGCCTCGGCGAGCGCCCGGCGCAGCCACTTGCTGCCCTTGCGCGTCTTGCCGCCCTTGCGCTTGCCCGCGCTTTCGTGGTTGCCCGGGCACATCCCGGCCCAGGAGGCCAGGTGCCCCGCGGTGGGGAAGCGCGCCATGTCCGTGCCGATCTCCGCGACCAGCACCTCCGCCGTCTGACGGTCCACGCCGGGGATCGTGTCCAGCCGCGCCAGTTCGTCCTCAAAGGGCGCAGGCGCTCGGCGATCTCGGCGCTCAGTTGCGCGATCTGCTCATCGAGGAAGTCGATGTGCGCCAGGTGCGTCGTCAGCAGCAGGCGGTGGTGGTCGCTGACCCGCCCGCTGAGCGCCCGCGCCAGTTGCGCCCGCTTCTTGCGCAGCTTCCCCGGGCCAGTTCGGCCAGCGTGGCGGGGTCGGTCGTCCCGTCGAGCAAGGCCGCGAGGATCGCCCGCCCGGAGACGCCCATCACGTCGGTCGCCACCCCGGCGAGCTTGATATTCGCGTCCTCCAGCACCTTGTGGAGGCGGTTGATGGCGGCCGAGCGCTCGTCGATCAGCGTGGTGCGCGTGCGGGTCAGATCGCGCAGTTCGCGTTGGGGGCGGTCGGGGATGAAGCTGGCGCGCAGCAGCCCGTGCTGCAACAGGTCGGCGATCCACTCCGCGTCCTTCAGGTCGGTCTTGCGCCCCGGCACCGCCTTGATGTGCTGGGCGTTCACGACCATGACGGCGACCTGGCCTTCCAGGAGGTTGTAGACCGGCTTCCAGTACACGCCCGTCGACTCCATCGCCACCTGGGCGCAGCCGGCGGCGCGCAACCAGTCGGCCAGCGCCAGCAGGTCGTCGGTCATCGTGCCGAAGGTCCGCAACGTCTTGCGCCGCGGCCCGTCGGCCCCCGGCTCGATCAGGCAGGCCACCACCGTGTCCTTATGCACGTCCAGCCCGCAGCAGCACCGGTACAGCACCTCCATGCTCCCCCTCCCCGCTATCGAGGCGACGCCGATGTGGGGCGCGGGCGTCACGAGATCCAGACTCTCGGTTGCGTGCTTCCCGCAGGGCCACAGGCGATGGTGCCGCGCAACGCCCCGGTCAAACTCACGGCGGGCTTGATGCACCAGGCAATACCCGACCTGCCGATGCCCCCACACGACGGCCACGATAGCAGACGCCGCCGCCATTTTCATGCCCGATGGTCGCGGCGCGCCGCGGGGATAACTCACCAGTTTTTTCGCAGCGCCTCCTGGAGCATGTGCTTGTCCAGGCTCAGGTCGGCGACCAGCCGCTTCAGCTTGCGGTTCTCCTCCTCCAGCAGCGAGCCGCCGCGAGCCGGCGATCCCCAGCCCGGCGAACTTGCGCTTCCAGCGGTAGAACGTGTTCTCGCTGACCCCGAGCTTGCGGCAGATGTCGGCCACCGCGGTGCCCGCCTCGGCCTGCCGCAGCGCGTAGACGATCTGCTCCTCCGTGAACTGCCCCTTCTTCATGACCCGCTCCCTTCGGTTAGTCCCCTGACCGGGAGTCTAACTGTCCGGACGGACCAGGATCCGGGTGGCAGGTCAGTTGAATAGGTCCAGCAGGGAGGGCATCGTGAAGAAGAGCCGGTTCACGGAGGAGCAGATCCTCGGCATCCTCAAGCAGGTCGAGAGCGGGCGGACGATCGCCGACGTCAGGACGTCAGCCCAGTGATGACGCTGCGCATGTAGAACGGGACAAGCGACGTTGCGCCCTGCGGCCGGGCCCGGCAGTGCCACGGGTGGTTCCCTCTACATCCCATCTCCCGCCATCGCGGCGATGGCGGCGTCCGGCGGCAGCACCTGCCCCGCCTCATAGGCGGCGGCGAAGGCGACATCGCCGAGGGCGGCGCGCGCCGCCGCCAGCGTGTGCGCGTAGCCGGCGGGGTCCGCCGGGGGCAGCCCCGGGCCGAGGCGCTCCAGCAGGGCCTGGCGGGCGCCGCACAGGCGCGCGGCGTCGGCGGCTCGATCCCGCGCCACCGCCACACCGGCGAGGCCTTCGAGACACCAGGGCAGGTAGAGGAGGTTGCCGAGGGCCGCGTAGCGCGCGGCAGCCTCCCCGAGACACGACCGCGCGCGCGCCAGATCGCCCGCGACCAACTCGACGTGTCCCAGCAGGGCGAGCGCCATCGCCTCTCCCCAGCGGTCGTCGAGCCGCCGCAGCGTCGCCAGCGCCTCCGTCAGCATCGCCCGGGCGCCCGGCACAGCGCGCCGGTGGAGCGCGACCTGCGCCAGCGTCGTGAGGACCTGCGCCGCGCCGCGCTCGACCCCGCGCGCGCGCCGCAGCGCCAGGCTCTCCTCGTGCAGGGCCGTGGCCCGCGCGAGGTCCCCGCGCGACTGCGCCCCGATGCCGAGCGTCCAGAGGGTCTCGGCCACCTGCCCGGTGTCGCCCAGGGCGCGGAACAGCCCGAGCGCCTCCTCCCGCAGCGCCTCCCCGCGCGCGGCGTCGCCCGCGTGCCAGGCCAGCCAGCCCAGGTCCCGGAGGACGCCGGCCAGGGCGCGCGTATCGCCGAGCGCGCGGTACAGGGTGCGGCCCCGCTCGAGAAGTGCCAGGGCGCGCGGGGTGTCGCCGCCGAAGAACGCGACCAGGCCCAGTTCGGCGAGCGCCGCCGCCTCGCCGGCCCGATACCCGCTCGCCGGCGCGATGGCCAGGGCCTCCTCCAGACACATCGTTGCCGTGGCATAGTCGCCACCCTGGCGCGCGATGAGGCCCCGCGCGTTGAGGGCGTCCACCAGGTCGATCTGCCCGCCGTGGGCACGGGCCAGGGCGAGGCACGCCACGCCCGCCGCCGCCGCCTCGTCCAGCGCCCCGGCTTGGAGCGCGAGCAACGCCGCCCCGCGGAGCGCCGTGGTGCGTGCCGCCACCCCCTCGCCGCCCGCGGTCGTCAGGGCCACGGCCTCGCGTAGCCAGCGACGCCCCTCGCTCACGTAGCCGCGCACGGACCAGAAGCGCCACAGCGCCCCGGCCAGCCGCAGCACCATCGCCGCGTCGCCGCTGTCCCGTGCGAAGGCGAGGGCGGCCCGCACGTTGTCATGCTCGTCCTCGAGCCGGCCGAGCCAGGCGAGCTGCCCGGGCCCGCTGAGCTCGGGCTCCGCGCCCTCCGCCAGCGCCAGGTAGTGCGCGGCGTGGGCGCGCCGGATGCCCGCCTCCTCGCCGCTGGCCGCCAAATGCTCGGCGGCGTACTCGCGCACGATTTCCAGCATCGCGAAGCGCGGCTCCCCGCCCGCCCCGTCCTCCCGCCGCAGCAGGCTCTGGTCCAGCAGTGCCCCGAGCCGCTCCACGGCGTCGCCCGCGACGGCCGGGGCGTCCAGCCCCGCGCCCGCCGTGCAGACCGCGTCCACGGCTGGCAGCGTGCAGCCGCCCGCGAAGACCGCCAGGCGCCGGAACATGGCCTGCTCGCCCGCGCCCAGCAGCGCGTGGCTCCAGTCCAGCGTGGCGCGCAGCGTCCGCTGCCGCTCGGGCAGGTCGCGCGCGTTCCCCGCCAAGGTCGGCAACCGGGGGGTGAGGCGCCGCAGGAGCAGCGCGGGCGAGAGCACCGTGAGCCGCGCGGCCGCCAACTCCAGCGCCAGGGGCAGCCCGTCCAGGTGGGCGCACAGCGCCGCGACCGCCGCCGCGTTCGCCGCGTCCAGCGCGAAATCCGGCGCGGCGGCCGTCGCCCGCTGCAGCAGCAGCGCCACCGCCGGGGTCGCCGCGAGCGCCGCCAGCGGGGGGAGGTGCGCCGGGTCGGGCACGGGCAGCGGCGGCACCGGGTAGACGTGCTCGCCGCCGACGCGCAACCGCGCGCGGCTGGTCACGAGGACGCGCAGCCGCGGGCAGGCGGCCAGGAGGTCGGCGACCAGCGGCGCGGCCGCCGCGACGTGCTCGAAGTTGTCGAGCACGAGCAGCAGGTCCCGGTCGCGCAGGGCCGCGCGCAGCGCCGGGGGAGCGCCTGGCCGGCCTGCTCCCGCACCCCCAAGGCCTGGGCGATGGCCGCGACGACCAGGTCCGGGTCGCGCAGCGGCGCCAGGGCCACGAAGGCGGCGCCGTCGGCACCGTCCACCGCCTCCCGGGCGACCTGCAGCGCCAGGCGCGTCTTGCCCACCCCGCCCGGCCCGGTGAGGGTCACGAGGCGCACGTCCGCCCGGCGCAGCAGCGCCAGCACCGCCGCCACCTCGCGTGCGCGACCGACCAGTGGGGACGGCGGCAGGGGAGGGGCGGCGGGAGGGGCGGCGCGGTGGGGCTGGGGGCTGGACGCCGGGGTGCGCACCCGGATGATGGCCTCCTCCAGCGCGGCGGCCTCCGCCCCCGCGAGGCCCAGCGCCCGCGCCAGGGCGCGCACCGTGTCGCGGTAGGGCGCCCGGCGGGTCCCGCGCTCCAGCACGCTGATCGCCTGCGCCGTCAGCCCGGCCCGCTCGGCCAGCTGCTCCTGGGAGAGGCCGGCCGCCAGGCGATGATGCTTGAGGAGCGTCCCGAACGTCTGTCGTGGTCCTGTGTCCATGCCCCCTACACGCGCCCATCGCGCTCCCCGCTACCCGGATCGCCCCCGCCGGGCGGCATGATACCACCCGGCCACACCGCGGTGGCGGCGCGCATCCATGTCCAACGGTAACTGTATGGGTAAGTGTAGGGGTTGTCGCTGGTCCCGCGCGACCCCTGGCCGCACACTGGTGACCGAGGGACCCGCCGGACTCGCGCGAGTGCCGAGGGCGGATCGGGCGGACGACAGGAGGTGCGAGCATGGCCTTCGCGATGATGTTCGACGTGCCGGGCGGGACCCAGCAACAGTACGACCAGTCCGCCGCGCTGCTGCGACAGCGCGGCGTCACCCTGCCGGTCGCCGGACAACTCCTCCACCTGGTCGGCCCGAGCGAGGGCGGCTGGCGGACGATCGATGTGTGGGAGTCGCAGGAGGCGGCGGACCGGTTCTTCCAGGAGCATCTCGCCGCGATCTTCGCCGAGATCGGGATGACGACCGACGTGCAACCGCAGGTCTTCCCCATCCACGCACTCTACAAGTAGGGGCCCCGCCGCGGCCGGGGGATGGACCCCCATCCCCCTGACGGTGACGCCCGCCCGGACAGCACGGTCGTTGGGCAGGTGAGTGCGGAAGTGAGGTGGGGTGATGTCGGTGGACGTGAACAAGGCGGTGGTCCAGCGGCTCTACGACGACCTCTTCAACCGCGCGCGCCTGGCGGTCGCCGACGAGCTCGTGGCTGTGGGCGGTATCAGCCACGCCGCCTCGCCCGGGACGCCGGCCGGCCCGGACGGGATGCGCCAGGCGGTCGCGCTCCTCCGCGCCGCCTTCCCCGACGGCCGGTACATCATCGAGGACCTGATCGGCGAGGGCGACCGGCTGGCGGCGCGCCTGGTGTTCCGGGGGACGCACCATGGCCCCTACCGCGGCATCCCGGCGACCGGCCGGCGCGTCGTGCAGGCGCAGGTGCATGTCCTGCGCCTCGCCGGGGGCCAGGTCGTTGAGCACTGGGCAGTCCGGGACGACCTGGGCCTGCTGCACCAACTGGGAATAGCTCCGCCGTGAGCACCGAGGGGCGTGCGCGTTCATCACCCCCCAGGGGGGGTGTGCATCACCGCCGGTCCCGAGGCGCAACCATGCGACGGCAGATCGGCGGGGAGAAGTATTGCGCGTCACCACGTCCCTACTCCCTGTTCCCCCGCGACTGGCCACGTACAAGGAGGAACCACATGAACACGTCGCCGATTGCGACAGGCCCCGCGCGGTCGCACGCCCTGCCGGCACTCCGCACGACGATGATCGCGGCCCTGGTCGCGAACGTGCTGGCGCACACGTATTTGCAAACCGTGATACTGCGCACGCTGATCCCACCCCTCGCGGTGATCATGGTGCTAACGCTGGTGGTCGCCGCCCTATGTGCGTCGCGCTGGCGCTGGGCCCCGCTCCTCGGCGCCGTCTGGTGCGTGCTGTCAATCATCCCCGGGATTCCCGCCTATGCCTTCAACCTGGCGCACCCCACGGCGTACGTTGTCTTCGCCGAGACGGCGGTGACGCTCGCCCTGCTGCTCATCGCGGTCGTCGCCGGCATCGCGGCGACGATCCGGCGGGAGCAGCGGGCGAGCGACGCCCCCGCCCCGCGCTGGCTCCCCGCCTTCCTGGCGAGCGTGGCGACGTTCGTGCTCGGCGCGCTCCTGGTCGCGGCCATCCCGCGGCCGGCCGCGAGCGCGGGGGTGAGCGCGGCCGTGTTGGCCGGGCTCCCGGAGCTGACCACGGCCAACAACCAATTCGTGCAGCGCGAGATCACGGCGCGGGTGGGCGAGACGGTGGCCCTCCGCCTCCACAACAGCGACGCCGCGGCGCATGCCTTCGACATCGACGCGTTCAACGTCCATGTGCCGATGCCCGGCGGCGAGGACATGCTCGCGCTCTTCACGCCGACCACGGCCGGCACCTACACCTTCTATTGCGGCGTCCCGGGTCATGCACATCCCGCGACCGGCAGCGGGATGGTCGGTACGCTCATTGTTGCGCCGTAGCCGGTCATGAGCTGCCGCAAGCAGGGGCAGCACCAGGACAACGCGAGCAGTTGGACGTCGCCGCGCCGGC
>JAUJMV010000055.1 GCA_030446685.1 Thermomicrobiales bacterium
CGTAGCGTGGCCTGCGCCCTGCAAGGCGCGGGGGAGGTTCCACATTGGTCCCGGGCCAAATGTCGGTAATTCTACGGAGGGCAGGACCTGTGGGGGGTGCTATGCTTCCTATCCCAGGGCGGCCTGCCGACCGCGGCCGCCCGCGATCACCCGCCGCCGGCACGGCCAGGAGCACCGGGGCATCTCGGCGGGAAACGCACCAGCGGCCCGCGGCGCCGCGCAACAAGGGGGAGGGATCATGTCCGACGTGGAGAGGCCGGTCACCGGCCCGCTGAAGTGGCCCCGGCGGGCGTTCTTGAAGGGGACAGCGGCCACGGCGGCGGCCCTTGCGGCGGGGGTCGGGCCGGCCTGGCTGGCGCCGGCCCAGGCCGCGCCCCCGGCGATCAAGACGCTGCACACCGACCTGCACGAGGGGGGCACAGCCTTCGCGCGCGGGGCGCGCCGGGGGGTCGAGCTCAGTGGCCAGGGGGCGGGGCGCGCGCTCGTCGCCCGGCCGTCCGGGGGGGCGGAGCAGGTCTTCGTCTCGGCGCCGCTCGCGGTGGCCTTCCCCGTCACCGAGGTCGGCGCGCACTGGGATGCGCACGCCGCGGGGGGCCAACTCGCCGTCGATCTGCGGACCTCGGTCGACGGAGAAGCCTGGACGGCGTGGGAGACGCCGGGGATCGAGGCGGAGGCGGGCGAGACGCCCCGCCCCGACACCTTCGCCGCCCTGGTGGGGGCGGAGCGGGCGCGCTGGGTGCAGTACCGGGTGCGCTTCACGGTCACCGGGGGCGCCGTCACCCTGCGCCGCCTGACCCTGACCTGCCTCAACAGCGTCGACGGCGAGCAGGTCCGGATCGTCCGCCCGGCGGGGAACGTGGCGGCGGCCGCCGCGGCCAAGCCGCCGATCGTCCCGCGCGCCGGGTGGGGCTGCTACGAGGGCTACCGCTTCAACGCCGACGGCAGCGAGATCTGGCCGCGCGAATACCGGCCCTGGGAGAAGGTCGTCGTCCACCACACCGCGACCACCAACCGCTACACGGACGCGGCGGCGCAGGTGCGCTCCATCTACCACTACCACGCGGTCACCCTGGGCTGGGGCGACATCGGGTACAACGCGCTGGTGGGCAAGGACGGCCGCGTCTACGAAGGGACGAAGGGGGCGGACGACGCCGTGGTCACCCCGGACCTGGTCGCCGGACACGTCTACCGCTGCAACTACGGCACGCTGGGCCTCGCGATGATCGGCGACTTCCGGGCCAGCAAGATCCCCGCCGGCATGCTCGACGCCGGGGCCGGGCTCGCCGCCTGGGCCTGCGCGCTGCGGGGCATCATCCCGAGCGGGAAGGGCGTCTTCACGCGCAGCGACGGCTCGACGGTCGATACCTGGAATATCCCCGGCCATCGCGAGCTTGCCGCGCCGGCCTACCCGACCGAGTGCCCGGGGAAGACCGGCGCGACGCAGCTGCCCGACTTCCGCCAGCGGGTGGCCGCACGGGTGGCGGCTGGGTAGGGCGGCGCCGTCGGCGCCGCCCTGGGCGATCCTCCGGACCGTGCGCACCACCGCCGCCGCAGGAGGGTCGTCGCGCTGCGCCCGGCGACCTGCGCGCCCAGTTGGCCGGTGCCACAATGCCCCAAATCGCGCCCACAGGCGGGCAAGATGCGCCGGAAGTCCCGCCCGCGACGGAGACGACCCTCGCGCCGCACAGGCCCGCACAGGGGCTGTGGCGGCGTCTGCGGCGGGCGTGGCGGGGCGCGTGAGTGAGGGAACGGATACCGTCCACGAGTATGGCCAGGTTGACGAGTGGTCGCCTGTGGAGCGCGGGGGGCACGGGTGAGGGCGGACTAAGCTTAGTCCGCCCTCACCTCAACTAACGTCACGCCATCGCCAGCAGGGGCTATTCTGCGTGCTGGTGTTCCCCATGCTCGTACCCCTCGGCCCAGGTCACATGGGTAGCGATCGTGTAGCCGCCGGGCAACTCGCGCACGTAGAGCGCCCCGCGCCCCGCGGCATGGACGAGCCGGCCCCACTCCGCCGGCCGGTGGCCCGCTGCCTGTCGGAACCCGGCGGGATAGGGTGTGCTCGTCGCGCTTGCGGTGGTGGTGCTGGCCGGCTGCGTGTAGATGCTCGTCAACATCTCGTAATCGTGCGCGTTCGGCTTGGTAGAGATCCCGTCGTTGGTGCGGTTGTAGTAGTAGTCCATGCAGGTATTCTGCGAGCTGCCATCCTCGCTCGTGTGGCCGAGGCCAAACGTGTGGCCGACCTCCTGGCACATGACGTGGAGCCGCTCGCTGGGGTTGTTGTACTGCCGCATGCTGAAGTAGGTGTCGTTCATCTGGGCGGTGCCCTGCACGATCTCGCCGTCCGGGTAGACCCAGACCGTGGCGAGGCCGAGCCAGCCGTTCTCGCCATAGCGGCTGCTGCACACCTCGACGCGGCCCCATGTCGGCTGGCACGTGCTGGGGGACGTCCCTCCCCCGATAACGGTGGTATCGAGCATCTCGGCTTTGCTCCAGTCCGCAGCCGCGGTCCTGAGGTAGTCGTCCCAGCCGCGCGGGACGTTATCGCCGAGGCTAACTTTGATGGGCTGGCCGGTGCGCGCCCAGTGGTAGCCGCCCCACCAATGGTGGGCCGAGGCGGGCTGCGCACTCAAGAGCGCGGTGATCGCGAAGACACCCAGGGCGACGGACCAGATGCGGGCTGCGCGAGGGCGACGATGCATGATGCCTCCTCCAGGACGATACGCGACAACCATCCTCAGGCGCGGATACACCCAGGCCAACGTTTGCTCGATAGACCGCCATGTGCGTTGCCGCGGAATGATACCACGGCCGCAGTCGGCCCATCCAGTTGCCTGGCGCCACCGGCACCGCCCGTCACTGGGAGAGACCGCGCACGTTAGACTGCGGGGAGACGCCATACACAAAGGGGGACGCCGCACACCGACAGGCGAGAGGGAATTATGAACGGGACGAGGATCATCCTCTACGGCGCGGGGATCGCAGTCCTGCTCGTCATCCTGACCGCGTGCCTGGACCTCGCGTCGCCCACCACCGCACCGATCACCTCCGCGGGCGACCCTGCGGCGCCGGTACCCTTCCGCTGGGCACTCTCCCCCGACGGCCTGCTCCGTCTCCAAGGAGGGAATCTCCACGCGCTGGCGAGCGAGCTGCGGCTGCTCGATGCTACGGGCAGGACGGTCGCGGACGCCCCGACGACGCCGCTCGGAGCTGGCGATGCGGGTCTCTGCGGCGCGGCCCAGGCGCAGGGAATGGTGGGGGCCACACTGCGGCCCCCCGACGCCGGCAAGTGGCCCGGCCAGTATCGGCTCGAGGCCAAGGTGGGCAGCATGTGGCGCCCGACGCAGCTGACGAAAGCCTGCTGACGACCGCGGATGCCACCCGCGCCCCCCACGTGATCGTCAATCCGGCCGCCGCGACGCCGTCGCGCCGAAGGCAAGAGAAAGGGACAACCCCCACACCCGCTTTTCCCCCGCCACCATCGACGATTTCACGACCCCCACACCCCGGATCGCCGGGATTTCGGGGGGCGCGGCGCGCGTGGTGCCGGGCAATTCCCCAGCGGTGGCGCGGGGAGCGCACGACCTCCACACCCCCGGGCGCACCGCGCCCGCCCTCAGCGGTTTCATCCCGCCCCCCGCGCCACGGCTACCAGGTGCCGGGAGGGTCGCCGCTCCCCTGCCCCCGTGCGCACGGCGTCGCGGGGCGACGTGTAAGTGCGCCCTTCGCCGGGACGCACCGCCGCACGCGGGGAGGGGAGGTGACGCCGGCGGGGCGCAGACCAACCAGGCCGACAGCCCGCCGGCGCTCGGCCTCCTCGGCCTGGCGCCGTGCTTCCCACTCGCGCTCGAGCTGCAGCCGGTCGTGGACCGCGACCGCCAGGCGCATCGGCTCGTAGAGCGGGTGCCGCTTCCAGCGGGCGAGGGTGCGCCGGTTGACCTCCCGGCTCCTTTTTTATAGCGGCCGATTTAGCCGATTTAGTCGCCCTCCCGCGGGGCGGGAGATGCTTCTTGCGCGCACCTTTTTTCGGAATCTCCTGCTCGGAACCTGACACGCTCGCGCCCAGAAACGCTGATGCCGAACCGCGCAGCGACCTGCTCCTCGGTCGTGCCCGCGATAAGCAGGTCGAGGATGTCTTTGCCGCGCACACTCAGGGGGTTCGGCCCGGTCGGCGCCTTATACCCATAAACGGCCGCACCCCCGCAGGCGGGGAGGCGACGCCCCCCGGCGGGGGCGTCGTGCGGGCGCGCGGGTGGGTGCGGAGGCTCTTGCGCGGAGTCTGACACGGATCGCCGCAACGAAGGCACGGCCGCGTGCACGGACCCGGGCTTTTTTGCTGTCGATCAGGTGTCGGTGCCGGCGGCACGGCCGCGCGCACGCGGGGTCGGGCGGGAGGCCCACCCGCTCGGCAAGCACCACCCGCGACGAGCGCCTGGTCGATGGCCGTGCGCTCGGGGTGGATGCAGACGGCGCAGGTGCGCGGCATCGTCGCCCCCTCGGCTAGACGTCGTACAACCCCGACGCGGCCAGGCGGCGCTGCAGCGCCGCCTGCGCGTGCGCGGCCCCCGCGACGATCAGGTTCGCGCGCAGGTGCGGAGACCCTTCGACAAGGCCTGATATTGCTTCACGGCGCCCCCCAGCCCTCCGCCCGACAGCGCGGGCAGTAGCACGCCGTATCGCCCTCGGGCATCGGTTGGCCGCACGCGCGGTTCATACACTTCGGGCGGCCGCGCGGGGGTAGAGGGTGGGACTCGAAGGGAGAGGTCGCCGGCGCCGGCACGCGGCTGTAGGTGACAGCGCCGGCGGGAGAGGCGGGCGGGGCCGGGGCGGGCAGGACCGGAGTGATCGAGATGGCCGGCGGCGCGGCGGGCGCGGCAGGCACCGGCGCGGCGACACCGCCCGCCGCGGGCAGTTCCACCCCCATGATCGCGGCCCAGCTCTGCGAGCCGTCGTCTTCCGGTTCGACGCGGCGATCGTCGTGGATGATGGGGGCTTCATCCTCACGCGGGAGCCGATAATCGGTGCGGGACAGCTCCTCGATCTCGTGGTCGCACACGCTGCAGTGGCGCGAGCGCTTGACGTAGGTGGGCGCGTCGGGATGTCCGGACAGCGCTTCTCGCGCTTGCCGCCCCAGGTATCGCGCTCGGCGGAGCGCCGGGGTCGTAGACCGCCAGCACGTCGAGGATCGTAGTCCGATCCTCTTTCAAGCGGACATACACCACGTTCTTGTGCTACCGGCCACCCTCGCCGTCCTCGTGGATCGACCACGCGACGGGGCGACACGACGGACGTCGCGCTCGATGGCGCCGGCCTCGGCCAGCGCTCACCGGCACGACGGACCGCCTTCTCGCCGCAGCCCGCCCGCTCGGCGATCGCCGGCTGGTAGAGCGGCAGCCAGCCGTCGGGGTCGGCCTGGTCGGCGCTGGGCTCCAGGCGTGGTTGAGGATCGCCAGGGCCGGCAGCTTCTCGACCTTGAGGTGCGGGGTTGCGGATCACCTTCCACTGCTTCGATTGCCCTGCGCCTGGCGCTGGCAACGTCCTCGGCGGCGAGGTACCCGGCGTGCTGCTCGATGGCCCAGCGCCTGCTCGGCGCGATCGAGGCCCGCGAGGAGATCGGCGGCTCGTCGTCCGCCGCGGCGGGCAGGGGCGCGCTCGCCGAGGGCGAACGTGGCCTCGACCGGGCGCCACAGGGGGTCGTAGTGGTCAAGGCCGGCGCAGGCCTTCCGCACCGTGTAGCGCAGTTGCGTCGCCGTCGCCGCGGCGTCGTCCCATCTCGCGGCGCAGCGCCGAAGCTTCCAGCACGCGCTCGACGGCCGCGGGGTCGCCGCCGAACCAGAAGGCGAGGCGGTAGCCGCGCGCAGTCCCCCGCGCTCTCGTCGCCGCCGACCCGGCGTAATCGCCGGCCAGGAGGCGCGCCAGGGTCAGCTGCGCTCCAGCGCCAGGGCGAGCAGGTCCTCGTCGGACGTGTCGACGGGTCGCGGCGCCGGGCGGGGCGACCCGACGCGCGGGGTGGGCGGGGGGAAATAGGCGGCGAGGAAAGCATCGAGCGCGCCCTGCGCCGGCGCGCTGCGTCCGGCACGCCGGGGAGGCGCTGGCCGGTCAGGTATGCTTGCCGGCGGTGACCTCGCGGCCGTGCCGCTTGGTCCCGCTCCGCGGGGATGTGGGCCGGGAGCTGCGCCGCGCAGCCAGAGCCGCAGGCCGGTCCCGCTGGGCGAGATCTCCGCGTAGGTGGCGAAGCGCCCCACCCATGGCCAGCGCCTCCGGGTCGATGGCGCCCGTGTCGGGGTCGCGGCACTTGTCCCAGTCGATCCCCGACGATGCCCTGTCGGGGGTCGGCACGGCCGATGCCATCCATCTTGAAGCGCGCCACGCCGGCCAGCGCCTGCGCGCGCGGCCCCCAGTGGCCGGGGTTGGAATGGCTCGCCTTGTAGCCGGTGCGCGGGTTGAAGGGGGGTTTCGTCCACTCGGGCCGGTCGCCCTTCGGCTCCCAGCGCCAAATCACCCAGTGGGGGGCGTCGAGCGCGGGATCGTCGGGGAGCCCGGCGACGTTCACGGGGAGGACAGGCGGGCGAGGCGCGTCACCTGCTCGACCATCAAGCCGCCTGCCGTAATCACGCGGTGCCCGCGTGTGTAGATGTCGATCAGCGCCGAGGCGTGCGCCTTGCTGTCGATCGGGCCGTCGTAGCCCATCCGGCGCAGCCAGGCGATCTGCTGCTCGCTCGCCCTCTGGCGATCCATCACCGCGGCGATGTGCTGCGCGGCTCGCTGCCTCTTCTGCCGCTCGCGCCCTCGGGGCTCAGTGCCGCCCACTCCAGCGCCCACGCGGCATAGGCGATCGCGTCCTCGTGGTGGTCGGCGATGGTGGTCAGGATGGCGTCGACCAGGTTTCGAAGGGGTCTCCCGCCAGCCGCCGCGGCGCCTGCTCGCGGCGGCGCTCGAGACCGGCGACCACCTCCGCGTGGACCGCCTTCAGCGTGCGCCACTCCGAGGCGCACCAGGCCGAGGTAGGTGTTGGCGATCGTCGACGGAGGGGCTGCCCGAAGCGCTGAGGAGGGTCTTGCCGTCTGGACTTGTGGCACGGGATTTGGACTCCCAGGCCCCAGCCCGTATACTCGGGCGAGAACCTTCGTGGCGACGGTCACCTCCCGGGAAGTTGGGGACCGTCGCTGCAAATAGCCGGAGCCGGCTGGGGCGCTTGTGAGAGGGCAACCCCAGGGCCGGCTCGTCATTTATGCGGCGTCGGGCGGCGCCACGGCATGCAGCGCCCGACGCTCGCGCCGCCGCCGCACCGCCTTCACGATCCCGAGATCGTCCGGCGAGCAGAGCCGGCGCCCGGAGGCGGTCCGCAAGGGTGCGATGAGCCCTTGCCGCTCATATTTCGTGCAGCGTCACCGAAACCGCCGATTCCCCGCGAGGCATCGGTGGACTCCGAAATACACCGGGGCCGCCGTCGCCGTCATTGCCCCCACCTCCTAGGTCTCCCCGCGTACGTCCGCGGGCTTCTACCCGCGTGTGCTGACCCTAGCATACAGACGACCCACCGTTATAGTCAATCTGGGGCGGTTTTGACAGAATTCCCCACTGGGGGAGAGTTGACAAGAACTCAGCCACCCTCGCCGGCGTCAAGATGCTCCTCTTGCGCGCCACCATGCCGCCGCATATACTCGCGGATGGTCGCGCGGTCGGCGCGCTCCTCCCATGCGCGACCATCCGTTGGGAGGTACGCATGGCACGGTTGGCCAGCCGCCGGCGCCGCGCGTGCCGGTAAAACTTGCGGGCCTCATCAGTCACGCGGCGGCCCTCGGGGACAGTCAGGGCACTCGTCGTTCGCGTGAGCCATCGCCGAAGTGCTGGGCCACTAGGGGTTACGAATGCGAGCAGGACCCGCCCAGTATCGGCGTGGTACCCCTGGTGCAGCAACCCTCATCATCGACCACGAGTTGGGGGTGGAGCGCCCCAGTGGTGGCAATGTACCGGCGAGATCGATGACTTTCGGATCGGGATGCGCGCAATCAGAGCTGCTTGTAGACTGCCACCACCAGCACCTTAAGCCCCTGCCACCCCACAATCAGACGGACACTGCACGCCGGTTGGCCACGCGGGGGCATGAGGCAGGCACTCAGTCGCTCACCCCTGGTCGGAAGGGCAGCGTAACGTGGGCACTGGCTCAGAGCAGCATCGCCGATCCGTATGGCGGTGAGTTCGCCGTCGAGCGCAACTCTTGAGAAAGGCAGCAAGCACCGCCGCTAAGGCGGCGCGCTCCCGTTGGAGCAGGTGGACAGCATACCGGCCCCCACAATCCGGTATGGCCCTCACACGCTGCTGCTTCGGCTGCCAGGCTCACGCCACCCCGCGCCTTACCCTGATAATCGCCGTTGCCGACAGTAGACCGGCCCCCGTCTTCCCGTGCCACCACTGGCGATCCACGCGCCGGTTCGGGATTATCGGCGGCCCCGATCGCCATGCCCCACCGCGGCGCGCGGTTTCCCAGTCGCGGCGTAGCGGCCGGTGGGAGGCGCTATACCTGTCGGCCCTGTTCTACCGCCCCGGTGGGGGATCCATCACAGGGGGATGCTTCGCACGGTGCGCGCTGGCGTTGATCGCGGCGCGGTCACAGGCACATCCACCGGCTCCAGGCCGGCCGCCGCGTAGACCGCGGCGCGTGCCGCGCCGCGAGCCCTAACGCGGACGCAAGTAGGCGGGCACCTGCTGCGTTGCCCTGCCAACCGCTGGAGCAGGCGCCGGTTCGGGAACCTCGGTATCCCGGGCAGGCCGACCCGCTGGCGCAATTGTCGGCGGAGGGCCAGCGCCAACTCGCCGCCGACTGCAGGATCACATACGGCGGGGCCGCGCCGGTTGTTGCTGCCCACGTCGGGGCGATGGTCACCACCTCCGCCTGCACCTGGTCGCGGGCCTGGTAGTGAGCGAAAGACGTCAACGACATGGTTCAGGTTGATGTAGAGCGCCTTTGGTTCCGGTGTCGGCGACCAGGACAAGGTCACCGGAGCCGTTGCGCTTGTGGGGTCACCGTGCTATGTTCTTCCCGCTCGCCAGCGTTCGCGGCGCCGCGTGAGCCTACGGGCGGCCTAGGGACTTTCTAGGCCGCCAATTTTTGACGCCAGTTCGTCGAGCGCCGGCGTGGCTTTCCGGCGGGCGGCGAACCTTCTCCAGTTCAGCCACATCGAGGAGCCGCGCCGATCCAGTGGGTTAACGTAAACCGTGAAGTGGCCCTCCTTCATCAAGCGCGCCATTGTCACCCGACTAATGCCAAGTGCCGCTCGCGCGCCTCCCGCACTGTGATCAGTTCCGGCCCTTCTTGCTCGCCCATCGCATCTTCACCTCCGGTATCGCCCGTGCGTCCGTTCACATAATAGCACCATCGCTATTCTCTAGTCACATAGCGCATAGAACGGTATTGACGAACGATACATATGATGCTATAATCGTTATATATAGGTTAAGTGCCTATCGTAGTAGCCAACCGGGACGCCTGGACAGCATACCCCCGGAAGGCCACAGTACCGACCCGAGGGTCCAGAAAATCGTACCATGGAGCGCACGTTCAGCAAGCTGCCCGCCGCCCGCCAGGTCGAGGTCTGCGCCCGCGCCTGCCAGAGGGGTCAAGGTCGCCGTCGTCTCGAGGCCCGCAAGTACGTCAGCGCCTCCTCACCCGCCCCGGCACGCTGCACACCATCGAACGCACCCCGGCTGGCTGGGGCCTGCTCCTGCGAGGGCTACGGCGACACAGCATGTGCCAGCACCTCGGCGCGGTCGAGCGCCGCTCGGAGCGCGAGGGCTGGCGCTTCGGCATTGTGGCCCGCTGGCGCGGGTCGCGCGCTACTTCCCGCTGGACCCGCCGCTGAAAACCGCCGCGCAACTGGCCGCGCAGCGCCGCCCTCGCCGACCCTGGCCGACGAGGCCGCCGACTAGATCGCCGCGACCAGGACGGCCAACTGCCGTCCTGGTCTCCCACGCCCCCGTGTTGATTCGTACCTACGCCGCCATCTTGGCCGTCTTGGGCCGTTCGCGCCCGCGTCGACGGTGAAGACGGCCATCTTGACCCTACGGCACGGAGCCTCGCTCCCATGAACGTCAACTGCCTCTTGTCCGCGTTGGTCGCCGAGCTGGAGGAGGCGGCGTACCCACGCCGCTCACGCAGCCGCTGACCCTGGCCGCCGTCTGGTGCGACCTCGCGCGGCTGGCCGGCGAGGCGCCGCCCGCCGCCGTGGCGCCCGCCACCGGCGAGCTGGACACCGTCGAGCCGACCGGCCGGGCCGCGTCCTGGATGTTCTTTGACGAGGACCTCGCGCCGCCGCTGGCTAGCCGCCACGCCGATTAGCCGCTAGCCGGGGCGGGCCGCCCGTGGCCTGCCCCAGCCTCGCCACCACGAGAGAGGGAGGACCCCCGTCATGTTCCTGATCGATCTCCGCGACGACATCGCCACCGTCGCCCTCAACCCGGTGGACTGCCTGCGCCTCGCGCACGCCTGCCGCACCGCCGACTACGCGCTCCTCGGGGCGGCAACGCCCGCCGACTTCTTCGGGGTGCCGGCGGGGTCCACCGCCAGCCTGCCGCTCTCCGCGCACTACCAGGCCCTCGCCGTGGCCTTCGAGACCGCCGCCTACGCCGGCGAGGCGTCCTACACGTTCGGGCAGGACGAGCGCGAGCACCTGAGCCTGGCCCACCTGGAGGAGCGGTACGGCGGCCGGGCGCGCCGCGGACAGGGGGGGCAGTGATGCGCCTCACCAGTGTCGAGCAACACGGCGTGACCATCGCCTTCACGCAGGAGGATTGCGCCCTCCTGGCCGATCTGCTCGGCTTCGCCTACTTGCACCACGGGGGGCGGCTGGACCGGCCGCTCCTGGGGCTGTGGATCGACGCGGCGACCGTCGCCTTCGAGGCCGCGGCGCTGGTCTGCGCCGCCGGGGGCATCGTCCTCGATTCGGTCGCGGCGGTCACGCCGGAGGACCGGGCGGGCTTCACCGTCGAGGCGATCCGCCGGCAGGGTGAAGCGCTGTCGGGGCCAACCGCCGCCGACTAGCCGCCACCAGCCACCGGGGCGGGCCGCCTTGGCCCGCCCCCGCCGGTGCTCGCGTCGCCGCGCGTGTGCCGCGGGCGGCGGGAGAAACACCGCGGCCGGTTATCCGTATGATCTCCTGACTGGTCGCCTTGCCGCTGTTCCACCCCGCCGAGGCACGCCGGCACGCCCGCAGAAAGGGCAGCGTATGGACCCGAACCTGGTCGGGCTGACCCCGAATCCCGACGATCCGCGCCCCATCCCGTGGTGGTGGGGGCGCTGGTGGTGGCGCCCGCCGCCGCCGCCGCCGCCGTGGCGCGATCTCCTGGCCGGCCTCACCCTCTATGAACAGGCCTCCGTGCTGGTCGATGTCGAGTCGCGACTGGAAATTCAGCGCGCGGCGGTGAACCTGATGGCGAAGCAAGTGGAGCAGCTCCAGCGGCTCCAGTAGCAAGCGACGCACGCGGACGGGCGCGCGCTGGGGGGTAGGACAGCGGTGGTGCGTCAGTCGTGTACATGCCGACCGGCAGCACCGGGGGCGGGCTCGACGGCCCGCCCCTTCCTCGTGCCCGGCGCCGGCGCGTGCTATCCTGCGCGGCATGAGCGAGCAGCCCCGGAAGTCCCCGGAAGGGGTCCCGGAAGCCGGCCCGGAAGCCCCCGGAAGCCGTTGGCTGACCATGCCCGCGATCGGCGCGCTGCTCGGGATGAGCGAGCGGGCGGCGCGCGACTGGGTGCGTCGCCACGCCCTGCCCATGCATGGCAGTCGCCCGGTGCGCGTCTCCGAGCAGGCAGTCCTCGCGCGGATGGCCGTCGAGGAGCGTGTCGCCCGGAAGCCCCCGGAAGGTTGCCCGGAAGGTCCCGGAAGCCCCGGGGAAGCCCCCGGAAGTCCCGAGCCGATCGAGGCCGCCTATCGGGTCGCCGGCGAGGCGGCCGCCGGGGTGGCGCTGGTGCCCCTGGCGACGATGGTGGAGGAACTGCGCGGGCTCGCCGACCAGCTCGCCGACCTCGCCCGCCGCAACGAGGGGCTGGCACTGGAGGTGGGCCAGCTCCGCGAGCGGGAGGCCGGCCACGCGGCACAGCGCACGGCGCAGGGCGAGGCCCTCGCCGCCCACCGGGAGACGATCGCCGAGCTGCGCCGGCGGGCCGAGGCCGCCGAGGGGGAGCGGGACGCGCTGCGGCTCAGGCTGGCCGAGGCGAGTGCGCCCCCCGTGGTGGTTGTAGCGGCCCAGGAGGCGCCGCGACCGTCGCCTGCGATCGTTCCCACCCCACCGCCGTCACCGGGGCTATGGGCGCGTCTCCGGCGGGCGCTGGGACGGCCCTGAGTGGTCCACGGCGATCCCCTCCCCCCCGAGGAAAGCAAAAATCCGTGATTTCACGGAGGGCAGCGCCCGCCGCATCACCTACCCTTGGGGCGAGGAAGCGGGCGCGTGGGCGCGGAACGGCCCGCGGGGCGGCGACCCGCGCAGTCTCGCCGCCGAGCGGCTCGCGGACCCGACGGAGGTTTTTTCGTGCGGATCGTGGTCGCGACTATCCCCCGCCTCGAACGACAGGCGGTCGAGGCCCTCCTCGTCGCCCGACGCCCCCAGCACGCGGTGGTGGCCTGCGCCGCGGGGCGGCTCGACGCCGCCCTGCCGCACCTCGCACCCGACCTGGTGGTCTGTAGCCAGCTCACCGCCCGCGTCCAGACCACCGCGCCCGCCTGGCTGCTGCTCTACCCGGGCGGGGCGGACCTGGGGGTATTCCGGGCGGCCGGGTGGCAGACGATCCTCGCCGGCATCACGGTCGACGACTTCCTGGCCTGCCTCGACCAGGTCGCCGCCGCGCTGGACGGGCGGGCGGGCGACGGCCGGCCGCGAGGCCCCGAGACGCCCCCGCTCGGGGGCGAGCACCCCTCGACGCGCCGCGGGCCTATGGCGGCGTCTCCGGAGGGCGCAGGGGCGAACCTGAACACCAAGTCGTAGCGTGGCCTGCGCCCTGCAAGGCGCGGGGGAGGTTCCACATTGGTCCCGGG
>JAUJMV010000056.1 GCA_030446685.1 Thermomicrobiales bacterium
CGCGCTGGTCAACGGCGGGGTCAGCCTCCAGACGATCCGCAAGCGCCTGGGCCACAAGAGCATGCAGACGACGCTGCGCTACGCCGAGCAGGCCGACGCCACCACCGATGCCGAGCTGCGCGCCTGGCGGCGCCGGCGCGGGCCGGGGCGTTGAGGGGCGGGGCGCGCGGCTGTCCGCCACCGCGGTCCACCAGGTGCGCCGCAAGCGCCTCGGTCAGGCCGGGGTCGCCACGCGCTCGCCGCACGATTTCCGGCGGACCTTCGTGGGGGATCTCCTCGACGCGGGGATCGACCTGGCGACGGTGCAGCAATTGGCCGGCCACGCCAGCGTCACCACCACGGCGCGGTATGATCGCCGGGGCGAGGCGGCCAAGCGCCGGGCGGTCGAGGTGTTGCACTTCCCGTATCGCGGGCGGGGAGGCTGAGGGGCGGGTGCTATCCTGTGGGTGAGGCTACTGTCTTAGCGGAGCCTCGGATAAGGGCCAGCGGCGCGACCCATACGCCACTCCTTCCCTGGGACAGACGACCATGATGGTGTCAAGCCAGAGCGCATCGGCATGGATGCGTTGCAGGACCGCGCAACGGCTGTGTTCGTCGTCCGGGTCGAGTCCTGCCAGTGCTTCTCCCCATGCGGCACTGGCCCGGTACACACTGGGCTGGGTCGTCCTCAGCGGCCGCAGCCGGCGAGGATAGCCTCCCTTCGGCAGCAGTGCGAGCTGGGCCGCCAGGAGCGCCGAGAGCGTGATCCATGACGAGTCGTCGGCGCCGATGGGCGGTGCTGATGCTAGCTGCGCCACGCCCCGCGACACGATGTAGGCGGCCACATCGCGCATAACGACGTTCGTCTTGCTCTCGGCTATCATCGACTCTGCCAGACAGACGAACCTCTGCACCTCGCTCGCAATGAGATCCACAGCGCCCTCAAGGAATAACCCACCGGCTTGTCCCGGCCGCAGGTGCGGCCAGTTGGTCCGCCGGGCGCGGCCCCACGCGTCCCACTGGGACAGCACCAGCGCGGCGGCCATCGGCTGGGTGATGTCGTCTGCGAACCGCAGCCAGAGGTCCTCACCAAGCTGTTCCATGCGGAAGTGGGACCCGTCCGGCCGCGCCAGTACCAGGCGCTTACCGGTGGACGTGACGAACGCCTTCACCTCGGGGCGTACCCCCCGGAAACGCGCACGCCAGGAGAGCGTTGGAGGTGGCGGCTGAACGTCCCGTAGCGTAAGGGCTTGGGCGAGGACGGACTCTACGGCGCCCCACGCTCGCGTGGCGTCCTGGCGCTCAATGCGAGCGCCCTGATGCGCGATCCGGTTGCGCAGGAGGTACGGAAACTCGACGGACCTCCGCACCGTCTCGGGATGATATACCCGCGGTTGTGTCAGTTCGGCCACCATCTGCACGATCGTGAGCACTCTGCCGCCTCTCTCCACCGCCTCCTCGAAAGAGATCGGCGGCTTCTTCACCCGATTGCGAACATCCAGGCGATCGGCGACTTGGGCCACGGTCCGCCCTGCCCGGTGGGCCATCCCCGGCAGCGCCTGTCGACAGGCCGCTTCGAGCGCGCTCCAGGTCAGCACCACACAGTCCTCGTCGCGCCCGAGTTCCAGGGCATCGCGCGCGTCGAGGTGGAGTTGCCGCCAAACAGGGGGTTCCCCCCCCGCGGACAGTGCTGCCACGAGGCGTTCGTTGGCCTCCTCGGTCAACCCGGTCGTTGGGAGAGTGAAGGCCTGCCCCCTGCCGGCATAGAAATGCGCCACGCCCTCACTCGGCGAATTGATGGTTACCTGGTGGAGATCGGCGGGTTCCAAGGTTCTGATCCAGTATTCCCCGAACACGTCACGTACGTGGAGGATCAGCAGATTCAGCGCGTCGAGGAAGGAGTAGAGGGGAGGGGGGCTAGCGGCGTCCAGCGCGGCCTGGCCTGTTACTCTGCTGTAGGCGAGCTGGCCGCTCCTATCTACGAGCAGATCCATGTTGGTGCCCGGCCCGGCGATCCGCTCATCTGGGTGTTCGCGCGGCACCCGCTCCACGCGTAGTGACCAGGTCGTCCTGCCCCCAGCAATTTGGTACGGCGTTGGATCGACGCGCAGCGGGAAGGGGAGAGCGGCGACGATGCTAACGTCAGGCATGGTGCCGGCCTTCCGAGTGACGATACCGACCGCGTTGGTGGCGTTGATTGCGGGGATGGGCTGGTCCGTTGGTGAAGCTGCTCATGTATCCCTCCTGCGCCATGTAGCCGGCATCAGCCTGGGTGCCGGCCGATGGGTGGCCGCGTCTCCCCCCGGGGTCCCGCTCCCACCGCCGAGCCGGTCGAAGACGAGCGCCCGCCACGCGCCCGCAGCAGCGGATCGCGTCGCGGGCTGGTACCGCGGCCGGGTGAGGTAGCTGTGGTGCGGTCGCTGCGCCACCGCCATCGGTGCTGGGGGCCTCGCCCTTATGCCCCCACCAAAGGGACGCGCCCCGCTTGTCTCCCCCCCGATTGGGCCGCCCGGCGCCGGGGGGCCCCCCCCTCCGTCCGGGCCGCCCCACGTCGCATCGCCGGCCTGTCAGCCTACCACGGGGGATCGCTGCGCTCGCCGGGCGGGCAAGGGCCGCCGGCTCAAACCCCTTGCCCGCCCGCCGCCCCCGTGGTGCGGCCGGGCCGGGCGACGCGACGGGCGGCTCCGGACGGAGGGCGGGGGGGGGGGGGGAGAGCCCCGCGCCGATCGGCGGTCGTGAAGCGGAGCGCCTGCGGGCGCGCTTGTGTGGGCTCCGCTCGGGGACTTTCCCCCGGAGTGGGCGCGGCGGGGGGGTGCTCAGGCGTCGGGGAAGGTCGCCGGCGCCGGGTACGGCTCGCCCATCGCCCGGGCGGCGGCGAGCGCGAGTGCGATTGCCTCCTCGGCGTTGGCCAGGGCCTCGGCGCGCGTGGTGCCGTGGGTGTGGGCCGGCCCGAACTCGGGCAGCTCGGCGATATAGAGCCGGTCGGCGGCGGACCAGCGCAGCAGCACCGCGTAGCCCGCCGCTGCGGCCAGCTCCTCCGGGGTCGGCTCGACCTCGATCGCGTCGGTGGTGGCGCTCATCGTCCCTCCTGTCGCCGGATCAGCGCGGCGAGCGCGGTCGCCACGTCGCGTTCCTGGTAGCGGTCGGCGTCCCGGCCGTCCGCGCCGGCCAGGATCACCGTCGTCCCCGACAGCGCCGGATGCCTCCAGACGGTATGGCTCCCCTTGCCGCGCTGGCGCAGCTCGCGGAACCCCCGCGCGGCGGAGATCCGCCTTGAGCTCGCGCAGCTTCCGGGGCATGCTTCACTCCCCGCGCGCCGGCGCTCTCCTCGCCGTGCGCCTCGGGCCGCGTAGGTCACTCTACACGGCCGCTTTTCCCTCGGCCCGCGCCCGTTCTGCCGCTTCCACCGCGTTGACGAACTCCTCGCGATCCACCTGCAACGCCTCGATGAGTCGCCGCTGCATGGTCAAGGAGGGCAGGCTCAGGCCGACCTCCCACCGCCCGACCACGGCCTGTTTCGTCCCGACCGCAGCGGCGAGTGCGGCCTGCGTCAGGAGCTGCCGCTTCCGCCACCGCTTGAGTGCTTGCCCGAACGTCTCGGCTTCGGCCACGCCGTCCCTCCTCTCTGCGCCACGCCACCGGGTGGTATCGCCGCGCGCACGCTCAGTATAGGCCCTGCCGATCCTGGGGGCAAGGGGTAAAAGTATTGACAAAGTAATAAAATAGTAGTAGAATGGGCGTGTGGAATCGGCCCTGAGGGGCGAACTTGCAGGGACTCCCCTCAGAGCCGTCGGACTAGCGGGGCCGAAGCCCCAGGAGGCAGTCTAGCGATGGTCAAGCCGTTCAGCAAGCCGCCGGCCGCCCGGCAACTGGAGGCCCGCGCCCGCGCCCGGCAGCTGGGCGTCAAGGTCGAGGTCGTCAGCGAGGCCCGCCACTACCGCACCCGCGCCCAGTCCACCCCCGGCGAGCAGTACGCCATCGTCCGCACCCCGGTCGGGTGGGCCTGCTCGTGCCTGGGCTATTTCCACACCGGCATCTGCAAGCACCTCGGCCAGGTCGAGCGGCGGGCCGAGCGCGAGGGCTGGGCCTTCGGCACCATCGCCCCCTTGTCGCAGGTCGCGCGCTACTTCCCCCTGACCGACCCCGATCCCGACCCGGAGCCGGAGCCGACGCCCCCGCCGGGGCGGGCGCGCTCCCGGTCCCCGATGCGTACCCCGACGAGTTGGCCGCGAAGTCGTCGCCCCAATGGGACGGCGGGCGCGGCGACGACGAGGCCCGCGCCTCCCTGGCGCGGCAGCGGGCGGCGGCGCTGGCCGACCGGTACGGCGCGGACTAGCGCGGGCGGGGCGAGCGGGGGCGATCCCCCCGCCCCGGCCACCGGGGGAGGGAACGCACCATGACGATCAACGAGCTCTTGACCGCACTGTGCGAGGAAATGGCGGCGGAGGGCGTGCCCGACGTGCTGCACCAGCCGGTGACGCTGGGGGCGCTGTGGGACGACCTGGCGCGGCTGGCGGGGGAGCCTTGCCCCGCTGGGTGGCGGTGGCGGTCGAGGAAGTCGGCCGGGAGCGTGTCGCCCTGACCGCGACCGGCCGGGCGACGGCCTGGGTGCTGCTGGGCGCCGGCGCGGAGGTGCGGCGATGAGCGCCCGGTTTCCGCTCGGGCGGATCGTGGCGACGCCGGCGGCACTCGACGCGTGTGGGGAGGCGGAGATCACGCCGGACGTGCTGCTGGCCCGCCACGCCGCCGGCGACTGGGGCGACGTGTGCCGCGAGGATGCCGCCGAGAACGAGTTGAGCATCGCCAAGGGGTTCCGCATCCTGTCGAGCTACGCCGCCGGCAATGAGCGGCTGTGGATCATCACCGAGGCGGATCGCAGCAGCACCTGCCTGCTGCTGCGCGAGGAGTATTAGCGGGCGAGTGGCCCGGCGGGGCGGGCGTCCCGCCGGGCCGGCCCCCAGGAAGGAGCGCCGATCATGGAGCAGGGGCGCGGGCGGGTCTACGTCGGCGAGCGGACGAGCGACTTGCCGGGCGACACGGCGGTCTATGTCGAGGAGGGCGGCGGCCGCTGGCTGTCCTGTTCGGGGACCTCGGCACCACCCCGGTCCAGCGTCATCGTGGCCGGGGGCTCAGGCCGCCGCCCGCGCGGGCCGCCAGCGCCGATCCCGGGCGCGCCTCCTGCCGCATCAGGGCGGCGTAGCCGGCGAATGGCAGCGCGCCGCCGTGCAGCCCGACGACCGCCGCCAGCGTGGTCTCCTCGGTGCAGTCGTCGCGCACCTGCGCCTCGACCAGGATGGAGGTGCCGCCGTCGACGCCGTTGCGCGCCTCGACGACGTGCTGGCGCTTGCCCCCCAGGGCGGCGGGCACCGAGGAGACGTCCTTGCAGTCGCGCTGCCAACGGGTCATGGGCGGCGGCGGGTCGAGCGGCTCGTGCGCGCGGGCCGGGCGCCGGGCGATGCGCCCGTGGCGCCGCAGGACCTGCCAGGTTGTCGTGGTCGAGCGCGGCAGTCGCTCGCCGCTGGCCAGGAGCGCGGCATCCTGCGCGAGAGAGGAGCGGATCGCCCGCGGGCCGGGCACCCGCTGGAGCTGGGCCGGCGGCGCGTCGCGGATGGCCAGGATGTGCTCGACGACGCGCGGGGGGGCGGGCGGAGGGTAAAGTATGCAGTCGCCGTTACGCAACATGGGGGGCGCAGACGTATTCCTCAGCTCCTTGGGGGGCGGGCTCGGCCGGCTGTGGGCGCTCCTCGCCCCCGCCCTGGGCGGGTTCGACGGGCTGCCGGCGCGCGGCACGCCGGAAACGGTCATCCGCGTCCTGTTCGGGCTGCCAGGCTACGCCGCCCTCGTCACGAGCGGCGCCCTCGCCCGCCTGCACGCGGGGCTCGGCGGCGGCGCCGTGCCCCTGCTCATGAGCCTCTACGGCGTCGCCGCGGGGCTGACCGGCGGGGCGCTCCTCGCCCGGTACGCCCGCCGCTAACCGCCCGGTCCCCGGCGCCTCGCACGACCAGCCGCTACCCCGCCGGTCAGGCCCCGCAGCCCGCGTAGCGGGGCGCCGGCGCCGCCGGCGCGGGCTTGACGGGCGCATACCTGTGCTGTACAACTGGCCCATCCGCGCCCAACTCTGGGCACTCCACGCGCCGCGGTACTCGTACCCGGGCGCGGACAGGCCAGCTGGGCAGCACCGAGCAACGCAGCCAGCCATGTCACGCACCGCACCACCCTCGTCCGCCGGTTGGGGTTAAGATGGCCGGGTGAGCAGGTCGGTGCCCGCGGGCTGCTTGCCGGGTGGTGCTGGTGCGTCGTGCACCCCCCGTGCCGAGACGCCGCGCCGGCGATCCAGGGCGCCACTGGTGCGGCGGGGTGGTCCGGGCCGGGGAGCGGCGCCCCGCCGCGCCGCCGGCAGGGCCAGGCGACGGGCGGGTTACCGGGCGATGGAGGCGAGACAATGGGCACCGGGGACACGGATCGACGCGGTCGCGCCGGGGAAGGCGGTGCGACCTCCCTGCCGGAGGGGGAAGTGGGGGGCACGTTCCCGCCGGATCGGACCGCCCTGCTGGTGATCGACCCGGTGAACGACTTCCTCTCGGAGGGGGGCGCCGGCTGGGACCTGGTGAAGCACACCGTCACGCTGCACGACGTGGTCGGCCACCTGCAGCGGGCCATCGCGGGGGCGCGCGAGCGGGGCATCCCGGTCCTGTTCGGGCCGATGGCCTACACCGCGGAGGACTACGCCGAGCGGGCGCTGCAGCGCCGCTCCGGGATCAACCGCCTCATGTTCGAGCGCAAGATGTTCCTGGCCGGGAGCTGGGGGGCCGACTTCCACCCCGACCTCCAGCCGCGCGGCGACGAGACGGTGCTCCTGCCCCACAAGGGGATCGATGTCTTCGAGACCGATCTGCCGGAGCAGCTGCGGCGCCTGGGGACCACGCACCTGGTGATCGCGGGGATGACCGCGAACCTGTGCTGCGAGAGCACCGGACGGCACGCCATGGAGGCGGGCTACGACGTCACGTTCCTGGCCGACGCGATCGGGGCGGAGAGTGTCCCCGCCTACGAGGCGTCCGTCCACCTGAGCTATCCGCTGATCGCCAACGCCGTGCTGGACGTCGACGAGTTCCTGGCCGCCGTGGACGCGGCGGCGCCGGGCCGCCCAGGCGTGCAGCCGGGGGATACGGTCCGGGGCTCCGACCGCGGCGAGATCGGCGCGGTCGAACGGGTCGTCGCGGCGACCGCGGCGACCGAGGCCCACCTGGTCGTGCCGCGCGGGCTGCTCTTCGGGCGGGAGACGTTCATCCCGCTGGAGGCGGTGGTCAGGCGGGCGGGCACGGACGTCTTCATCAACGTGCCCAAGCTGGTGGTCGGGAAGATGCCGTGGGGCGCGCCGCCCGCCCGGGCCGAGCAGCGGGCGAAGCGCGGCCCCCGCGCCGCGGACGTGCGGCGGCTGTACGGCTCGCGATCGCCCTCCACGCAGGAGCGGACCCCGTCAAGCTGACGCTGCTGGGGGCGCCGCCCCACGCCCTACCGTCTGTGGTGTGCTGGCCGTTTAGTACATCCGTGTGTCTTCACGCGGCCCGCTGATACGTGTGGTGCAGGCCGCCCAAGATCGGGGTGGCCTGCACGCGGCCACCCATGCCCGCCTGCGGCATCCCCGCGGCAGCGGCGGCGGGGATCCGCTGCTGCCGCCCTTGATGCGGACGGCCATGGGTGAAGTAGTCCGTGTACCGTGCGCTGGGCGGGGGCTGACTCGACACCTCGCTGTTGTGGCGACACGTCGTTGTGAGCTGTCGCCCCCGCCCGCTCTCGGCGCCCGGCGGCAGCGAGACGGGCGCGTGGCCCCCCCCCAGGGAGACGTGTCGCCCCGGCACGCCACCGGTCCGGCAGGATGGGCAATCGGCGCAGGGCCGGCACCGCGACGCTGGCGGGGCGGGCTGGCGTACATTGGCGGGCCGCCCATCCACGGACGGCGCGCGGTCGCGCCTACCCGCGCGACGGTTCCTCCTCACCGCCGGTCAGCAGGTCCTTGACCTTCCCGACCGTCTGCCGGACCATGGCCCCCGCGATCATGCTCTCGTCCGGGTCCTCCGTCCCACCCGCAGGGACCGCGAACTGGAAGCGCTCGGCGTAGGGGGCGGCGCGGCCCAGCGTGTACGCGGCCATCTGCTCCGCGTAGGTCTGCCGCGCCGCCTCGACGCTCGTCTTCCCGCTGACGATGTCGTGCATCAGGTTGAGGGTGAGGAAGTTGGCCGCCTCCGAGTCGCAGCGCCCCGCGGCCTCGCCCGTCGTCCGATCCACGAGGCAACTGCCGTCGAAGCGGGCGAGCGCGTCGAACTGGTCGGCCGGGACGCGGTAGTCGATGTACTGCGTGAGGTAATCGCTGTGCGGGCTCGGGAAGTTGTGGGTCACCACGTCGCTGGTCAGGACGGTCCGCTTCCACGGCCCGTTGCGGTACCAGAACAGTTTCGTCGGCGTCGCCTCGTTCGGCGCCCCGTACTGCCCCAGCAGCTGCCGGGCGGCCGTCTGCGGGGCCTCCGGCCAGCGGGCGATCAGCGCCTCCACCTCGGCCGGGTCCACCGTGTAGCGGGCACCCTCCTCCGTCTCGTGCTCGCCGCGGGCCTGGTGTTTCGTCGCGTCCCCCGTCGCCCGTGCCAGCGTCGCCATGCGCTCACCGGTGTCGATGTCCTGCGGCCCTCGCTCACGCTCACCCATGTCCTGCACCTCCGACCGTTGACCGTCTCTCAGCTGTCCGCGCCCCGGGCTGCTCGAGTGCGATCTGGACCTGATCGAGCACGGCCGCTCCGCCATTCGTCGTCGTGACCTGCGTGCGGCAGCAGGCTACCCGAGCGAAGCCCCGCGCGATCCCCCGGGGGCGGGACAGCAGCGCACGCAAGTCGTGGACCGTGGTGTCCAATCAGCCGGCCGCCAGCTTGTGCCGGGCCTGCCGGGAGACGGCTTCGCACGGCGGCGATTCGTTCAGCCGCTGTTACGGCGCCCCAGGAGCCAGGCGAGCCCCCGAGCAGCGCGACCGGACCGCCGAGCCCGGTGGCGAGCGCGGCGACGCCGCGGCCGAGCGGTGGAGCGGGCGGAACAGTGGCGCCAGGCGTACCAACGCATAGGCGGATGGGAGCTCCCGCCGGAAGTCCCGCCGGGATGCCGGCCCGGCGCGGCCCAGTACCGCGTCCAGCACACCGATGGCCCGCAGCGCGGGAGCACCCGCGGCTGGCGCTCACCCAGCGGCACTGGTTCACCCGACACGAGTGCGGCGAGCCCGGCCCGGAGCGCCCGCTCGTCGTTCGAAGCGAGCGCGCGGAACGCGACCGTGCCGTCGGCCGCCATCAGGTAGGTGGCGTTTGGTCGGGGATCCAGCGCCCGGTGGAGGTCGCCGTCGAGGGTATCCACCGCGACCGGCCAGGGGAGACCGAGGAAGTCCCGGTAGGCGCGGGCGTGCGCGACCTTCTGCGCGAACGTGTCCGGCTGGGGGTAGTGTTCCCCCGGATGCGCCTCGCGGACGTACAGCGTGACGAAGGCGACGCGCTCCCCGAACGCCGCGTGGAGGCGCCGCAGCGCCGGGCCGGCCTCGACCGCCATCGGGCAGGTGACCGAGGCGCAGGTGAGCAGGAGCGGCCGCCGGCCGACGAAGTCGCGCGCGCGGATGGGGTTGCCTTCCGTCGCGGCCAGCTCGAAGTCGGGCAGGGGCTGGCCGGGGGATGGCCCGCCACGGAAGGACAGGTCCCGGAACAGGATCTCGCGCTTGAAGCGGGGATAACGGTATGGCATTGCGGTCTACTCTCCTCCAGCAGCGTCTTGCTGTCGCCGGCGCAGCCTGGCCATGGGACAAGACCAAGACGCGACGACGAGTCCATATGGCCTGACGTTAGTTTTCTGACCGGGATTTACGCTACGGCCGCCTCTTCTTCGGCCATATGTCCGCCGTTGCCCCTAAGGCTGGGCCTGGTCGGCCCCCACGGCGTGCTGGCGATCGGCCGCGCGCCGACCGACGAGGCCGCGGCGGGTCTACGGCACACGAACCGGTGCCGCCCGCAGCCATCGGACGCCCGGACGGACCGGCTTAGCGTAAGATTTCGCTGAAAAACTAACGGAAGGCCGACAGCGCGCAATCGTGGGCGTGACTCCTGCCGCCCGAAGTACACGCCCGCGTCACTGCGGTCATGGCGGGGCGTGCCGCCGGGTGGTGGAGTCACCACCCGGCGGAAGGCGCCGGCGTACCGCTGAGACCGAGCCTTCGCGGCTCACAGGTCCCGGAGCATGGGCAGACTTCAGCTCGGTTCTGAATGTGGCAACAGGGTCCGGTGCTGCGCGGGTCCCGACGACAGGACCGCCGGTACCGCCTGTGCTAAGCTTCCGCGGCGACCTCCCGGGGCGGCACGGTGGGGGCCGCCCCGGGAGCGAGGCGTCGGCGCCGGCGGCGACAGCGCGCGACGTGCCCACCGCGGCCGGTGGCACCGGGATCCTGACGCCCGTGGGGCACGGGCGGCGCGTCCGCGCGGAGGAGTCGACCATGCGCGCACCCCGACGATGAGGGCCGGTCTGCGACCATTCCGGGTGGCGGCGATCCAGGCGACCCCGGCCTTCCTCGACCGCGAGGCGACGGTCGCCAAGGGCTGCGCCCTGATCGCCGAGGCCGCCGGCCGGGGCGCCCGCGTCATCGCCTTCCCGGAGGCCTGGGTCTCCGGCTATCCCGTCTGGCTCGACGTCGCGCCGGGGGCGGCGCTGTGGGACCACCCGCCGGCGAAGCGCGCCTTCGCCCGCCTCGTGGCCAGCGCGGTCGCGGTGCCGGGGCCGGCGATCGACCGCCTCGGCGCGGCGGCGCGCGCGGCCGGCGCCTACGTCGTCATCGGCGTCCACGAGCTGGCGGGGAGCACCCTCTACGCCTCGCTCCTCTACTTCGGGCCGGACGGCGCGCTCCTGGGCGTGCATCGGAAGTTGATGCCGACCTACCAGGAGCGCCTGCTCTGGGGGCAGGGGGACGGCGGCGGCCTGATCGTCCTCGACACCCCCTTGGGCCAGCTGGGCGGGCTCCTCTGCTGGGAGCACTGGATGCCGCTGGCCCGCCAGGCGCTGCACGAGCGGGGGGAGACCCTCCACGTCGCCGCCTGGCCCTGGGTCCACGAGCTGCACCAGGTCGCCTCGCGCAGCTATGCCTTCGAGGGGCGCGCCTTCGTCATCGCCGCCGGCACGGTGCTGCGGAGGCGCGACCTCCCGGGCGACCTCGAGCTCCTGCAGGCGATCCCCGGCGCGCCGGACGAGCTCCTCCAGCGGGGCGGGAGCGCGGTCATCGGCCCCGACGGCGCCTATCTGGCCGGCCCGGTCTGGGAGGAGGAGGCGATCGTCGTCGCCGAGGTCGACCCCGTGCGGGCGATCGAGGAGCGCCTCACCCTCGACGTCGCCGGCCACTACCACCGCCCCGACGTCTTCCACTTCCGCGTCAACCGCGGGGGGTGATGGCCGGTGCTGGCCTTCCGGGCCGCGCAGCAGGCCCGGCTCGACCGGGCGGCCCGCGCCGCCGTGCCGCGCTGCCGCTGGGGTCGCCAGCCGGTCGCAGTCGTCTGGGCGGTCGAGGGGAGCGCGCTGCTCGTCGGCGGGCTGGCGCACCACCAGGATCGCGGCCCCGCGGGACGCGGCGCAGCACGAGCGGGACAGCGCCCTGCCGGCACCGGGCCGAGCCCCGCGTATGCCTGCCCCTACACGGGGAACGGGCGGAACTGTACCGGCAGCGCGAAGGTAAGGTGCTGTGGGATGAAACACTCCGCGGTGGTGCACGCCTGGAAGCGCAGGGTCGCCGTGAGCGTGATGTCCTCGCGCTGCTCGG
>JAUJMV010000057.1 GCA_030446685.1 Thermomicrobiales bacterium
GAGCCGAGCGTGGTGGAGGAGTACCTGGCGCGGGGCCGGGTGGTGGGCGGCGAGGGGGTGTCATGGCGGGGAGCGAGGGCGGGTGGTTGTTCGAGGCGCCGCTGGCGCGTTCGCGCGGGCTGCCGGTGCCGCCGCGCGGGCGGCGTCCGGCGCTGCCGCGCATCCGGCGGGGCGTCGGCGAGATCAAGTCCGCGGTCGGGGGCGAGCGGGGCGGCGTCGCGCAACTGCTCGGCCGCCACACCGGCCCCTACCCCGGCGCGCAGGTGCTGATCACCTACGACGTGGACGCGCCGCGCGGGATCGCGCAGGTGCGGATGGCGACCCTGGATCGCTACGGCGGGGGGCGCTGGCGCTACGTCGGCTTTGTCCGGGTGTGCGACATCCTCCCACTGCTGCCGGGCAGCCCGGCGCGGTTCGGGACGGCGATCGAGGGGCGGGTGCGCGCCCTGGTGCTGCGGAAGACCGGGCGATGGCCTTCGCGGATCGCGAAGCACGGCAACGCGGGCGGGCCGGACGTGGTCTGGGAGTATCGGTTCTAGGCGCGGCGAGGGGGCGGCGATGATCGGGCGCGTCTGGGTCTTCGCGATGGGCATCCCGACCACCCCGGAGCGGCTGACGGCCTTCGTGCGGCGGATCGGCGACTTGCAGGTAACCGACGTGGCGCTGATGCTCAACCAGTACACCGAGCGGACGTTCGGGATCACGACCGCCCCGGCGCGACAGGTCGAGGAGACCGCGCGGCGGCTCGGGTCGCTCGGCGTGGCGGCGCACCTCGTGACCTGGCTGCGCCCGGACGAGCGCTTCGTGGCCGACGCCGCCCACCGGTTGCGCCCGCTGTGCGCCGCCGCCGGGGCGCGCTCCCTCATGTTCGATGTGGAGGAGCCCTGGACGACCGGCAACAGCGAGGCGCGGGCGCGGGCCTTCCTGGCCCGCCACTGGCCGTTCACCGGCTGGCCCTGCGCGCTGGGGGCGACGGGGATCACCTACATCCCCCCGTCGGTCCGGCCGGTGGCGGAGCGCTGCGACTACGTGCTGCCGCAGGCCTACAGCGCGCACTTCCAGGGCGCGGTCTACCACCCCGGCGCCACGCAGCCGCTGGCGCACCGGCTGTGGAAGGGGCTGGGGAAGCCGATCGTGATGGGGCTGGCGGGGTGGAACGAGATCCTGCGGCCCGGCGGCATCTCCGAGACCGAGGCGCTGCAACGCGCGATCGTGGCGACCGAGGGGCTGCGCGACCCGGCGATCACCGACGTGGCCTACTGGGTGCTGGAGGGGCTGGCGGGCGAGCGGGCGGCGTTCGTGCGCCAGGCTGCAGCCAAGGCCCGCCGCGGCGTCCCGCAAGGGGCGGGGCAGCCGGTCGTTCCGCCCCGTCCGGCGCCCGCGCCGGCGCCGCCGGCCCCGGCGCGCCCGACCCTGCGCGCCGGCGATCGCGGCCCGGCGGTGCGCGACCTGCAGGCGCGAATCGGGCGGGCCGGGGGGCGCCTGGCGGCGGACGGCGTGTTCGGGCCGGCGACGGATAGGGCGGTGCGGGCGTTCCAGCGCGCGCGGGGGCTGGTGGCGGACGGCGTCGTCGGCCCCGCGACCTGGCGGTCGCTCCTGGCGAGCTGAAGCGATCCGCCCAGGATGGACGACGCCGAGGCGGACGGCGCCCCTTTGGAGTATCGCTCCAGCGTCCGGGGACCGCGGCGCGATCCCCGGACGAGAGAATGCATGCGCCGGCCTTCTTCCGGGGCATCGCGACTGGCATCCGATCCCCAGCGGCGGGCGCCGCCTGGGCCTGAGAGGGGAGACGAGATCATGGGCGCGTACCCGACCTCGCGGCAGATCGCCGACCCGCCCGGCGTCGAGGTGGCCGGCGCGGACGGCGCCTGGCGCGCCCGCTTCACGCAGGGCGCGCGCGCGGTGACCCTGTCCGGGCCGGCGCGATCGTTCGCCGAGCGGGGCGTGTCGGTGACCCACGGGGTTTGGGTGCGTTGCCTGTCCGAGCCCTTCGCGGGCGTGGTCGACGCGGGCTGGTTGGCGGACGCGAGCGAGGCCAATGAGCAGGGCGAGCCGGACCTTCTGGCGATCGCGACCGAGTTCATTCGCGGCGCCCCCCCGCGTTGCGCGCCCGACCCGCTGGCGGCCCTGGCGCAGCCGCCCCCCGGTCTGTCGGCGGGCTGCGGCGCCGGCGAACTGCAGATCGGGGGGGACGCGGGCTACGGCCCGATCGTCGGCGGCGCGATGCAGGAGGGGGCGGACTTCAACGACTACCTCGGCGTGCCCTGGGCCTATCCGGGCGAGGCGCCGGCCGCCGACCCGCCCGAAGCGCGCCAGTTCCGCTGCCTCGACTGCTCGGGCTTGATTCGCATGGTCTGGGGCTTCCGCCGTCACGCGCCGCACGCCGGGCCGCGGGGCGCCGTGCCCCTCTCGCGCGACGTGCGGCCGGGCTGCCTGCCCAGGCGGGCGTGGCAGATCGCCGCCCACGGCCCCGGCGTGATGGTGCTGGCGGACAACGGCGCGCGCCCGGCCGATCTATCGGGGCTGGCGGCCGGCGACCTGGTCTTCTTCGACGCCGACGACGGCGACGGGACGCGGATCGACCATGTCGGGATCTACCTCGGGACCGACGCGGAGGGCCGACGCCGCTTCCTCTCCAGCCGCAAGGGCGCCAGCGCCCCGACGCTGGCGGACTGGCAGAGCCCGTCGGTGCTGGACGGCGAGGGGCACTACGCCGGGGCGCTGCGCGCCGCGCGGCGGCTGTAGGGGGGTCGGGGTGATCATCGACTGCCACTGCCACGCGGGGACGGGCGACGGCTTCCGGGGGCCGTGGGACACCGAGGCGCGGATCGGGCCGCACCTGGAACGGGCGCGGGCGGCGGGCATCGACCGCACGGTGGTCTTCCCGGTCTTCAACAGCGACTACGCCGCCGCCAACGCGCGCCTGGCGCGGATCGTCCGCGCGCACCCGCGCGAGCTGATCGGCTTCGCGGCGGTGGATCCGGCGCGCGACGCCGGGCGGGTGGAGGCGATGATCCGCCGCGCCGTGGAGGACTACGGCTTCCGGGGCATCAAAATTCACGGCCGCGATTCGTTCCCCAACCGCGAGGTCTGTGAGGTCGCGCGGCGCTACCGGCTGCCGCTGCTGGTCGATGTGGTGCGGCGGGTGGCGGCGGTGGAGATGCTGGCGGGGCAGTACCCCGACCTCGATTTCATCATCCCCCACCTGGGCGGCTTCGCCGACGACTGGATGACGCAGTTGCAGGTGATCGACCAGCTCTGCCGCTATCCGAACGTCTACGCCGACACCAGCGGCGTGCGCTACTGGGAGGTGCTGGTCCAGGCCGTCCGGCGCGCGGGGCCGCACAAGCTGCTGTTCGGCTCCGACGGGCCGCTGCTCCACCCGGCGCTCGAACTGCAGAAGATCCGGCTGCTCCGCCTCCCGCGGGCGCGGGAGGCGGCGATCACCGGCGGGAATCTGCGCCGGCTGCTCGCGAAGGGGCGCTCGGGGCGCCCGGCCGCGCCTCCCCGGCAGACCCCGGAGGGGGTGGTCGCTTTGGGCCGGCCGTGGATGGTCGAGGTGGGGTGAGGGTGCGTTCGGCGGAGCGGGGGGCGTCCTCCGGGCGGCGGACGGCGGTCCAGCCACAGCGCACCGGATGAGGACTACAGTGGTTCTCGTGGTGGTCGAGCCGGCGCCACGGCAGGCAGGTTCAGCGATCCGCGGCTCATGGCTTCTCCTCTGCCTGCGCGTCCCGGCCGGCGTTCCCCGCGCCGCCGCTAGCGCACGCGATCACGACGCGCCGAACAGGCGCGCGGCCAGGATGCCGGCCAGGATCAGGGCGACGGCGAGGAGCCGCCCGACGGTCACGGGGTCGTTGTGAAGGACGACGCCCAGGGTGACGGCCCCCACCGAGCCGATCCCGGTGAACACCGCGTAGGCCGTGCCCACCGGCAGGTCGCGCATCGCCCTACTGAGCAGATAGACGGACGTGACGCCGAGGGCGACGCACACCAGGCTCGGCCCCGGCCGCGTGAAGCTTTCGGTCGGCTTGATGCTCTGCGACCAGGCGATCTCGACGAGGCCGGCGACGATCAAGGTGATCCATGCTCCGCTCATTGCTACTACTCCGTGGTGTTCTGTCCGGCCCCTGCCCGCACAACGGAGGCGGCCGTGTGGCCGACGGCCGCGCTCCGCGTCGCGTGTGCCGACCAGGACGGCGATGCCGCGCCGGCCGAGCTGCCAGGCGGTCTCGAAGCCGATGCCCTGATTGCCGCCGGTGTGATCAGCGCGATCAGGTCCTGCGGCGGTGCCATGGAACCCTCCGATGGTGCGCGCCGCGGCCTACCGCACGCGAGTAGAGGCGCTATCGCCCTTGGGCCTGTGCGGCCAGAGCGTGTAACTGACGGGGAAGATGAGCCAGATCGCCAGGACGAGCGTCAGCCGGCCGATCCAGGCGCGCAGTTCGGTCGTGCGGCCCGCGTCGTCCACCAGCGCGATGCCGCCGAGGAGGAGCGCGCAGCTGATCGCCCAGGCGACGAGCGCCTTGCCGAACTCCCGCCACTCGTGGCGGGCGCGGTCGCGGCCGTACCTCGGCGGTCGTGTCGGCGGCGGTCCGCCCGCGAAGCGGTGGGCGAAGCGCGTGTCGGCCCAGCGGATCAGGCCGTGGCCGAAGGCGAGCGAGAAGCCGATATAGGCGGCGGCGAGGCCATGCTGGAATCCGGCGACCGCCCCGCCGCGCAGTTCGACGACCGTCGCGCCGAGCAGGACGAGATCGACGAGCGGCACGCAGGCCAGCAGTACCATCCCCAGCCGTGGTAGGCGTAGCGGGTAGCGGGCGATCAGGCCGGCCAGCAAGACGACCCAGAAACCGATCTCACAGGCGACGATCAGGGCCAGGAGCATCGGGCCTCCTCCTTCTTGTCAGCGCATCCGGCCATCGCCTCGCGCGGCCCCCTCGGCTGGCGAGAGGCCGAGCGCCGCCCCGGCGTCGTGGACGCGTCGCCGATCGCGAGCGCGGGGGGATGGGGCGACCGCTCGCCCACGGCCTGCGCGGATACATTCGTCAGGTGATGCCGACGTAATTCCTGGCGAAGTCGCGGGCGAAGGTTGACGGGGTCGCGAGCTGGCGCAGCCTGGCGTCCTGCAACTTGCGCGCGAACCGCGCCGCCTCCAACTCCTCGCCGAGCGGGAGATGGAGCAGTTGCAGCATCGCGTGGGAGAACTCCTGCGCCCGCCAGATGTGCGGCAGGCGCAGCGCCGAATAGCGTTCCAGGGCGGAAGGGTCGCGCCCCTCCCGGTAGTAGGCGCCGAGCGTCCCTGCCAGCGCCCCGGCGTCGTGGATCGCCAGATTCATCCCCTTGCCGCCGAGCGGGGGGACGATGTGCGCGGCGTCGCCGGCCAGGAAGAGGCGCCGGTGCCGCAGCGGCTCGATCACCTGGCCCTGCAGCGCGAGTTTCCGCTTCTCGACGATCGCCCCTCCGACAGCCGCCACCCGCCTTTCGCCAGGCGCCGGTGCAGCGCCGCCCAGACGCGCGCGTCGGGCCAGCGGTCGAGGCCGTCGTCGGGCGGGATCTGCAGGTAGTAGCGGAGACCTCGCTGGTGCGGAGCATGTGGCCGGCGAAGCCGTCGGGGTGGCGGGCGTAGATGATATGGTCCGTGGACGGGCGCGCGCGGGCGAGGATGGCCAGCCAGGCGTAGGGGTACTGCTTGTCGTACACCTCCACGGCGCCGGGCGGGATGGTGGTGTCGCGAAAGGCCATGGTCGCCGTCGCAGCCGACGGCGTACTCGGCGCTGATGGTCACCAGCCGCGTGTCGCGGGCGGTGTCGTGGCACTCGACCCGGATGCCGTCGCCGGTCTGCGCGGGATCGCGCGCCCGGACGTGCCGAAGAGGAGCACGCCGCCGGCGTCGAGATACCGCCCGATCAGATCGTCGACGAGCGCGTTCTGCGGGTAGACCCGACCGTGCGCCTCGCCGCCGACGCGAGCCGCCCGTACTCCAGCAGGACGCTGAAGTCGGGGCTCGCGGAACTCGACCCGGTCGTGGACGATGCCGTTGGCGAAGATGGTGTCGGCGAGGCGGTGCCGGTCGAGGAGCGCGACGGTCGGCGGCCACCGAGCGCGCCGGCCCGTTGGCCCCGCGCGGCGAGTCGCCCCTCGCGGCTGCGCGCCTCGACGACGACACAATCGATCCCCTGCCGCAACAGGAGATTGCCCAGCACGATCCCCGCGGGCCCGGCACCGATGATGCAGATCGTCGTGGTCTTCTTCCAGGAACGGCAGTTGCTCCCTGCTCCCATCATGTCTCGTCGCGCCCCCGGCCAGGTTCAGAAGGTGGCGCGCCAGCCCGAAGGTTGCTCCTGCCCGATCACGGTCCCCAGCGGCACGCCCAGGGCGGTGGAAACGGCGATACCGCCGAAGACCATCGCGATCGCCCGGCCCAGCCGCTCCGGCGGGACGAGTCCGGCGGCCACCGAGAACGCCACGCCGACGAAGAGGCCCTGCAATGCGCCCGTCACCGCGCGCAGGACCAGGAGCGGGCCGAAGTCGGTGGCGACGGCCGCGAGCGCGTTCCCGGCGACGCACGCGGCCAGCGACAGCCACAGCAGGAAACGACGGCCGAGGCGCATCGTCGCCGCGGCGAGGATCGGCCCGCCGATGGCAATGCCCAGCGCGTAGGCGGTCACGAGCGCGCCGGTGGTGGCGACCGACACCGCCAGGTCCCGGGCGATCAGCGTCAGGAGACCGACGACGACGAGTTCGGTGCTGCCGACGACAAACGCGCCCAGGAAAAGCGCGCCCAGCGCGAGACTCGTTCGCGCATGACCCTGTTCCAGTTGCAGCGTCCGGCCCATGTGCATCGCCTCCTTGTTCCCTGCCGCACGGCGGTGTGGCTCCGGGGTGACACGATCCCGTGTCCCCACAAGTATTGCCCTGGGCGAGGGCGCGGACATCGATCGGGGGATTGGCCGCGGCGGGGCACCAGCGATGGGGCGCGGCCTCCATCGAACGGTGGAGCGGCGGTGGTCGCGCGCGCTGTGGGTGGGGTGGCGCCGTCAGGCGCGCGGCCGCGCGTTTCACGGCATCGCGCGCCGCCGGCGCGGCGGTTATCAGCGGGCATGGTGTGACCGTGGGCGGGGGGGGGGCCGCATCGCCCGCGGGGCGGCTCGCGATCGCTCAGGTTGAGGGCGCGCGGGGGAGCGCGGGGCGCGGTGCTACGCGCCCCGCGGGATCCGCGCGCTGATCCTGGCGCCGTTCCCGGGCGCGCTCTCGACGCGCAACGCCCCGCCCAGGCGCGCGGCGCGCTCGCGCATCGAGGTCAGGCCGAGGTGCCCGGCGAACGCGCCGCGCGGATCGAAGCCGCGGCCGTCATCGGCCACCTCAAGGGTGACCCCCCGCGCGTCGCACGCGAGGGTCAGCGCCACCCGCTCGCGCGGGCGTGCTTGACGATGTTGTGCAGGGCCTCCTGGGCGATGCGGTAGAGCGCCTCCTTCGTCTCCAGGGGCAGGTCGGGCTCGGCGTCAAGCGTCGCGTCGATGGCGAGTTCGTGACGGCGCGGAGCGCCGCCGCCTGGTGTTCCAGCGCGGCGACGAGCCCCTCGGCCGCCAGCGACTCCGGGCGCAGCTCGAAGATCAGCGCGCGCATCTCGGCCAGCCCCGCCTCGGCCAGCGCCAGCACCTGACCAAGCCGGCCGTCCGCGCGACCGGGCTCCCGCGCGCGAACAGGGCGCGGGCGGTGCGCGCCTCCAGGGCGATGCTGTAGAGCGCCTGGGCGACCGAGTCGTGCAGCTTCGCGCGCCAGGCGCTGCCGCTCCTCCAGCGCCGCCCTGCCCCAGGCCTCGGCGACGAGGCGGGCGTGCTCCACCGCCACGGCGGCCTGGTCGGCGACGGCGCCCAGGAACACGATCTCCTCCTCATCGGGCTCCTGCCCGGCGGGATAGTAGAGGTCGAGCGCGCCGAGCGCCTGGCCGCCCACGACGAGCGGGACGAAGTAGATCGTGTCCCACGGGGCGTCGCGGAGGAACTGGTGGATGGGGGCGAAGAGCGGGTTAGCCAGGCCGGCGCGGCGGGCGTCGCGGGCGAGCAGCGGCCGCCGCGTGCGGTAGACCTCCAGGGCGCGCGAGCGCACCCCGGACTGGTAGGCCGCCCGCAAGCCGGCGACGTACCCGTCGGGCAGGCCGTGCGCGCCGACCGCGCGGAGCAGGCCGGTCTCGCTGTCGATGAGCACCACCGAGCAGGCGACGGCCGCGGTGTTCGGGAGCACCCTCGCGGCCAGGTCGTCAAGGCCCATCTCCACCGGCTGGCCCACGCACAGGCTCGCCGAAATCCCGGCCAGCGATGCCATGCGCTCCTCCAGGCGGCGGCGCGCCCGGTCGCGCGCACGGCGCCCCCACCTCGGCGATCCCCCGCCCCACGGCGGCGGACAGGCGCGCGAGGTCGTCCCGCGGCACGTAGTTGTGCGCCCCCGCCCGCAGCGCCTCGGCCGCCCCCGCCGCGCCGATCTCCCCGGCGACGACGATGAGCGGCGCGTCCGAACCGCCGCGCGCAGCAATCCCAGCGCCTCCAGCGCCCCGAAGCGCGGCAGCCGCCAGGCAGCGAGGACGGCGTCCCACGCGCCGCCAGCGGCGAGCATCCGTCGCAGCGCCTCCGGGCTGTCGACCCGCTCGTGGGCGGGCGCGTACCCCCCCGCGCGAGTTCGCGCGCGAGGCGTCGGGCGTCCTCCTCGGAGTCGCCCACGATCAGGACGCGCAGCGAGGTGCGGGACGGGGCGGTGGCCGCCCGTCCGGGCTCGGCCGTCACCGCGCGTCCTCGCCGACCGCGTCGGCCGGCACCAGGCCGACACGCACGGCGTAGAGCGCGGCCTGGGTGCGGCTCCGCACGTTCAGCTTGGCGAGGAGGCTGTGGACATGGGACTTGACCGTCGTCTCGTCGATGGCGAGTTCGCGCGCGATCTCCTTGTTGGCCTTGCCGCGGGCGACGAGCCGCAGCACCTCGGTCTCGCGCGCCGTCGGCCGCTCCGGGCGCTCGTCGGCCCGCATGTCGCGCGCCAGGCGCGCCGCCACCTCGGGGCGATCCGCACCTTGCCCGCCGCCGCGGCGCGGATCGCCTCGCACAACTCGGCCGCATCGGTGGTCTTCAGCAGGTAGCCGATGGCCCCCGCCCGGATGGCCCCGGACACCTTGGCGGATTCCAGGACGCTGGTGAGGGCCAGCACCTCCACCGCGGGCAACTGGCGGCGGATCTCCCGCGTGGCCTCGATCCCGTCCAGCCCCGGCATCAGGAGGTCCATCAGGACCACGTCGGGCGCGAGGCGCTGTGCGAGGTCCACCGCCTCGGCCCCGTCGGCCGCCTCCCCGACGATCTCCAGGTCCGGCTCCAGCTCCAGGAAGCCGCGCAGCCCCCGGCGGACCACCGTGTGGTCGTCGGCGATCAGGATCCGGATCGTCATCGCATCCCCGCCTTTCCACCCTTCGGTGTAGACACCGCCCCACCGAAGGGATTCTGCTGCTTCCGATCTCTCGATCGATGGCGGCGCACCCCCCAGGGAGTTTACTGAGATCAAGCTAGGTTGCCACGAAACGGCGCCGCCGTCGAGGCTGAGAAGGAGGTGGTCCAGGTTGATTCGCATCGATACGGCCACACACCGATGAACCGACTTGCGGCGCCGGGGAAGAGACGACAGATGCGAACCACGAAGACGTAGCAACCAGGCAGCACAGGAAGCTCGGGCGCGCGCGCCGTAGGCCACGGGCAGCGGGGAACAGCGAAGGCGGGAGGAGCGATGGCGGGGAGGATATGCGGTGATCGGGAAGGAGACGGGAGAGGAAGCGCCGCAGCGTGGGTTGTGGCATGAGCCGAGGATGGATCAGCCCGTTCTGTCGGCAAGGAGGTCACGAAGATGGTAAGTCTTGTCGTACTTGTGGTTTCGTTCGTTATCCTGCGAGGAGCGGGCCGACTCGGGATCCGGCAGCTCTCCTCCTGGCGGGCGTCGGGGCGGTATGCCCTGGCGATCATGTTCGTGTTCACCGGCGTCTCGCACTTCACCCCCATGAAGCACGACTTCGCGGCGATGATCCCCGCGCCCCTGCCCAACGACCTGTGGGTCATCTACCTGTCGGGCGTGCTCGAGATCGCGGGCGGGATCGGCCTGCTGATCCCCCGGACCCGGCGGCTGGCGGGCTTCGGCCTGGTGCTCCTCCTCGTCGCGCTGTTCCCGGCCAACGTGAACGCCGCGCTCAACGCGATTCCGCTCGGCGGTCGCCCGCCCACCACGCTGTGGCTGCGCGCGCCGATGCAGCTCCTCTACCTCGGGATGGTGTGGTGGACCGCGATCGGGGCACGCCCCGAGCAGGCGGAGCGGACAGCCGACCAGGAGCGTATGGCCGGGCGGGGGCAGGCCCCGCGGATGGAAGTACAGTGATGGCTGCGCCGGGCATGCGGGCGCGGCCGGGTCATGGCCCTGGCCCCGCACCCGTTCGTCATCGGCCAGCCGTTCCGGCACAAGTACCTGGACCAGGCGCTCGAATACGTCGCGAACCACAGCGGGGTGTGGCTGACGACCAGCGACGAGATCGCCGCGCACTACGCCCGCACGACCGCCCAGGAGCCGGCATAACCACGACCGGCCCGCTCCGGGCTCGACCGGAACACGGGGAGATTCCTGCCGTCCAAGGGTGGTCAAGGGACGTTGCTTGCCGAGCGTAGGGATGAAAGGAACGGCAATGGTCGGGTCATTGTCCGAGATCCAAGAGGAGTTCTTCCAATACATCGGCGACATCGTGTACGCCACGATGACCACGGTGGATAGCAAAGGACGCCCCCGCTTGCGGGTCCTGGTCGCGGTCTGGCAGGTGGTCGACGGACGTTCGATCGGCTGGCTCGCGACCGGGGGTTGCGAAGAATGAGCGCGGATGGAAACGCGGCGGGCCACAAAGTGAGCGAGCGGAGGGAGCTAGCCACCACGGAGTCCGAGAACAAACCGCCGGAGACGGTAGCCGAGAAATGCGACGAGCGCCACCAAGAAACGCGGACGCGCGCGCAAGCCCGACACCGGAGGAGCACTTCGCTGGTGAGCCATACCGTGCGATGGTCCCAGGGAGTGGTGGTCGGCTTCCTGGCGCTGATCGGTATCGGGGCCTCCGCCAGCTATTTCTTCCGCGAGCCCGCCAACCTCGGCTTCCTGGATTACCCGACCATCGTGGCGCTGCATGTGGTTCTGGGCGCGGTGTACCTGGCGTTCGCGCCGTTCCAGTTCGTCAAGCGCATACGGTCCCGCCATCTCGGCTACCACCGCCGGATGGGCAGGGTCCTCGTCGCGGTCGGCCTGGTGGTCGGGGTGACGGCCCTGTTCATCGGGGTGGTGATCCCCTTCTCGGGCTGGGCGGAAAGGGTGCTCATCGGCCTCTTCGGGAGCCTGTTCCTCTTCGCCCTCGGCAAAGGTTTCGTCCACATCCGCGCCAGGCGGGTGGCCCTGCACCGGGAGTGGATGATCCGGGCGTTCGCCATCGCGCTCGCCATCGCCACGCAGCGCGTGATCTTCATCCCCGCGCTCCTCGCCGCGGCCGATCCGACCGATGGGCAGATCGTCACGCTCTCGCTCGCGGCGTGGTCGGCGGCGTTGGTCGTGCATTCGTCGCTGGCGGAGATCTGGATCCGCCTCACGCGAAAGCGCCGTAGTCACGAGACAAGTGGAACCAGAGCCACCGGCGATCCGACACCGGGCAGCAGATAATGACGGAGGTGACGGTACGACGATCGCGCAGGGGAGAGACGCGACCGAAAGAAAGCCGCCGAAGGGCAGAAGAATCGTGGCCGAGGTCTTCGCCGACGAGCGCTGGGCAGTCCCCACGCTGCGAGATGAGTATTGCGCGGTTCGACGGTTCAGACACATCCGGAGACTGATGGACCCCGCCGGCCGGATGCACTGGTCGGAGTTCGACCGCGGCGGCCACTTCCCGGCGATGGAGGCGCCCGATCTGCTGGTCGGCGACCTGCGCGCCTTCTTCCGGCAGTTCCGGTAGGGGCGCGGCGGCCCCGCCCACGCGCCCGGGCCGCCGCCCGCGCATGGGCCGGCTCGATGCGCGAGCACATGAGGATTCGGCCGGTCCGGCAGGCTTGGCGGGGCCGCGCGTGGTTACGGCCCCACAGCGACGAAAGGAAGGTTTCGGCATGACCGAGGGAGCCGGCAACGGGGCCGGGGCGGCGTCCGGCGCGCGCACATGGCAGGCGCGGTGGGCCGGGTACGCGGCATGCGCGTGGGCACTCGCGTTCGCGGCGGTGCATCTCTACTGGGGGCTCGGTGGTACCGTGGGCCTGCCGCCGGGACTGTCCCTGATCGACAACACCCCGCTGTTCGTGATCGACCTGGTCGCCATCCCGCTGTGCCTCGCCGCCGCGGCGCTGGCGCTGGCGCTGGTGCGACCCTGGGGCGGGCGGTTCCCGCGGTGGCTGCTGCTGGGCGCCGCGTGGGGCGCCGCCGCCTTGTTCGTCGTGCATTCCCTGCCCACCGTCATCGACGCCGCGACTCTGGCGCTGGGCCGGCGCACCCAGGATCTGACCGCCGAGGCCCGCTTCAGCCTGTTCCTCTACGAGCCCTGGTTCCTGGTCGGGGGCGTGCTGTTCGGCGCGGCGGCCTGGCACCACATGCGCGAGAGTCGCGGGTGAGACGCTCGACAGAGGTAAAGGCGTCGGACCTCGCGTCGAACCGACCCGCGGGGTCGGGGAAGGGGGCGACGGATGCGTGCGGCGGGCCTGGCCACCGCGCCGGCGGCCATTTCCCGCCCGCGCCCGGCTTCCTCGTCGCTCTTGACAGCATCCGTATAATAGGTATTAGCTGTGGCGTATAATCAGCGGGTAGAAGAAGGGTGGCGCG
>JAUJMV010000058.1 GCA_030446685.1 Thermomicrobiales bacterium
GGGACCGACCGCGTATCGCGCCCCGCGGGGAGGGGGCGACGATGCGACGCAGGGGCACGGCGGGGACGCGGGAGGTACGGGCGGTGTTTGCGCCGGATCGCCTGGCTCAGGAGAGCCTGGAGCGGGCCTACGCGCGGCTCGTCCCGCTCGCCCAGCCGGCGCGGGGGCCCGCCGTGCGCCCCGCACGGCAGGGCCAGAGCGCGACGACGCCGAAAGGAGGGGCACGTTGACCGCCGTACGTGCCGCGATCTACGCGCGGGTTTCGTCGGAGCGGCAGGCGGACGCTGGCACCATCGCGAGCCAGGTGGCAACGCTCCGTGACCGCGTCGCCGCCGACGGGCTGGCGCTCGCGCCAACACACGAGTTCCTCGACGATGGGCACAGCGGCGCGACGCTCGTCCGCCCCGCGCTCGAGCGCCTGCGGGACCTGGCGGCGGTCGGCGGCCTCGACCGGCTCTACGCGCAGGCGCCGGACCGGCTGGCGCGCCGCTATGCCTACCAGGTGCTGCTCGTCGAGGAATTCGCGGCCGTCGGCGTGGCGGTTGTCTTCCTCAATCGGGCGCCGGGCGCGACGCCGGAAGATGCGCTGCTCCTGCAGGTGCAAGGGGTGCTCGCCGAATACGAGCGGGCCCTGTTCCTGGAGCGGAGCCGGCGCGGCAAGCGCCACGCCGCCCAGACCGGGTCGGTGAGCGCCCGGCCCAAGGCGCCCTACGGCTACCGCTACGTCGGCCGGCAGGATGGGGCGGTGCCGCCCCGCTACGAAACGGTGCCCGAGGAGGCGGCGGTCGTGCGGCAGGTCTTCGCTTGGGTGGCGCACGACCGCCTGACCTTGGCCGCAGTCGCGCGGCGCCTGCGGGAGGCGGGGACCCCGACCGCGACGGGCAAGGGGGCATGGGGCCGGTCGGCGATCTGGACCTTGCTGCGGAACACGACCTACGCCGGCAGGGCGATCTACGGGATGCGCCGGTATGGCCCCTGGCGGCCGCCGTTGCGGCCGAAACGCGGGCACGCCCCGGTGCCGCGGCACGCCACCACGCGCGAGTTCCGCCCGGAGGCCGAGTGGATCACGATCCCGGTGCCGGCGCTGGTGGATGAGGCGACCTTCGCGGCCGTGCAGGCGCGCCTAGAGGAGAACCGCCAGCGCGCCCGCCAGCGCCTCGACGGCACGGGGACGCGCCACTTGCTCTCCGGCCTGGTCGTCTGCGCCCGGTGCGGCTACGGCTTCTACGGCATCCGCACGGTCGAGCGGCGCTACAAAGTGGCGCATGAATATCACTACTACCGCTGCCGCGGGAGCGACGCGAGTCGGCAAGGCGAGGGACCCTGCTGCCCCAACCGCCCGGTGTACGCCGCAGAACTGGAGTCCGCGGTCTGGCAGGAGGTGCGCCAGCTCCTCGAGCATCCCGAACGGCTGGCGGCGGAGTACCAGCGGCGCCTCACCGGCATGGAGGCCACCGGCCCCCCCGTGGACGACGGGGGAGCGGCCCAACTCGAGCGCGCGAGGAAGGGCGTGGCGCGGCTCATCGACGGCTACGCCGAGGGACTGCTGACGAAGGAGGAGTTCGCGCCGCGGTTGACGCGGCTGCGGCAGCGCGTGACGATGCTCGAGGAGCAGGTGGCCCAGCAGCAGGCCGCGCGGGTCGCGACAGTGGAGCTGCGGCAGGTCCTTGGCCGCTTGGAGGAGTTCGCGGCGCAGGTCCGCGCCGAGCTAGACACCGCCGACCGCGCGCTGCAGCGCGATATAATCGTGGCCCTCGTGCGCCGCGTGGAGATCGATGACCGGCAAGTGCGCGTCGTCTTCAAGATCGCGGCATCCGCACCCGGCAGCGAGGGCCGTACCTTGCGACATTGTTCAGATGGTGCGGGCGATGAACCTTTTCAGGGCACGGAGCGCCTCGCGCTTGGTCTTCCCTTCGCTGATCCGGCGGTCGAGGTAGGCGCGCGCCGGCGGGGAGCAGCGCGCCTGAGTCAGCGTGATCCGATAGAGGATGGCGTTGAGCCGGCGATTCCCGCCCCGGTTGAGCCGGTGCCGGCCGCGCTCGGCCGACGACGCTTCCAGCGGGGCCACCCCGGCGTAGGCGGCCAACTCCGCGTCACTGGTGAAGCGCCGTCCCGGCCCCAGGAGGCCCGCGAGGGCGCCCGCGGTGAGCAGGTCGACGCCGCAGATAGCCGTCAGGGGTGCGAACCGCGCCGCCGCGAGGGCGTGGATCTGGGCGGCGAGGGCTTTGGCCTGCTCCACCAGCAGTTGCAGGCGCTGCGCCAGGCGGCGCACCGCGGCAGCGCGCTGCACTTGCAGCGGCCGTGCGTCGTCCGTCGCATAGGCCGCCACCGCGCGGAGCCCCTTCTGCGTCTTGAGGCTCGGGATCCCCCGGCGATAGTCGGGGTCGAGCTGGAGGAGGAGCTGGTGGAGCTGGTTGCGCAGGCGCGTCGTCTCGACGACCAAGCCCTCCCGCTCAGTGACCAGCAGGTCGAGGACGCCGGTCTCGTCGTCGGCCGCGACCCGGCAGGCGCTCCCCGCTCCGCGCCACACCACAGCCACGGCGCGGGCGTCGAGGCCGGCGCTCTTGGCCATGGTGCGCGCCCGCCGGCGCCCGGCGGCGGTCCAGCGCGCGTTCACCTCGTACACGGTCGCGCCCGCCTCGACGAGGAATTGCGCCAGCCCCCGGCCGTAGTTCCGCCCTTCGATGCCCCAGCGGGCCTCCTCGCCCTGTGCCGCCGCCCACGCCGCCAGCTGCCGCCACCCCTCGACGTTGTTCGCCCCGCGCCAGCGCGCACCTCACGCCTGCCGCGTCGATCACCACCGCCATGTTGATCCGCTTGTGCGCGTCCACCCCGATCGTGAGCATCCCACCCTCCTGCGGCGCCGCCGTCGACCGAACGCCGGCTCCGGGGCGGACAGGCTGCTCTCGGGTCACGCGGGTGGCCACCGGCTCAGGTCACGCCCCAGGAGCCCGGCGCGGGAGCGACACGTTGGCCGGGAGGCACGAGGCCAGTACAGGTCGGGTCAGCTCACCGCGCCGCGCTTACTCCCGAGTATGACAGAGCAGGACAGGTGGCCGGGTGGCGCGGGCGCTTGTCGCCCGCGCAGCGGCAACAGCATCGTCACGACGGGTTGCGGCCCGGTCGGGGGAGGAGTAGACCTCGGCGACGGAGATGCGACTCGCGTAGATAGGAAGGAGCGAGCCGATGCGGAGTGTCCGTGCTGCTGTCGTGCAGGCCGCGCCGGTTGCTTTGACCGCGAGGCGACGCTGGCCAAGACCGAGCGGCTGCTCGCCGACGCCGCGCGCGCGCGGGGGCGCAGCTGGTGGTCTTCCCCGAGGCGTTCGTGTCGTGCTATCCGCGCGGCCTGACCTTCGGCGCGTCCGTCGGCTGGCGCACCCCGGAGGGGCGCGAGGAGTACCGCCGCTACTGGGAGTCCGCCGTGGATGTGCCCGGTCCGTCGGTCGACCGGCTGGGCGAGATGGCCCGTGCTCGCGCGGTGTACCTGGTCATCGGCGTGGTCGAGCGCGAGGGCGGGACGTTGTACTGCACCGTGCTCTTTGGGCCCGATGGGGCCTTCCTCGGCAAGCACCGCAAGCTGATGCCGACCGCCGCCGAGCGTCTGGTCTGGGGGTACGGCGACGGCTCGACGCTGCCGGTGTTCGATACCGCGATCGGCAAGCTCGGCGCCGTCATCTGCTGGGAGAACTACATGCCGCTGCTGCGGATGGCGATGTACGCGAAGGGCATCCAGTTGTACTGTGCGCCGACGGCGGACGCCCGCGACACCTGCAACATATCGCCGCGGAAGGTCGTTGCTTCGTGCTCGGCTGCAACCAGTTCACCCGCCGCAGCGACTTCCGCCCCGAGTACGCGGCGGTCGAGGAGCACGAGCCGGAGGCGATCACCTGCCGCGGCGGCTCGCTGATCGTCTCGCCGCTCGGGGAGCTCCTGGCCGGCCCCAATTTTGAGGAGGATGATCCTGACCGCCGACCTGGACCTCAGGGACATCGCGCGCGGCAAGTACGACTTCGACGTAGTCGGCCACTATGCCCGGCCGGACGTGTTCCAGCTCGTGGTGAACGAACGGCCGCTGCGCCCCGTCGTCTCGGACGGCGCGCCCGAGCCGCCGGCGGATCGCGCTGGCGTGCTGGGGCGCCGTTCGTGCTGATCCTGTGCTGGCTCGTATATTAGAAGCTGTTCCGGGGTGGCGGTGAGGCCGTTGTGCTGGCAGCGGCGACGACCGCGATACAGGGAGATTGGCCCCCGCCATCGCGGGACGATCGGAGCCTGGACCGTATCGAGTGGCACGGACCACGCATCACGAGCGCAGGCCAGGATCGTCCCGGGGAACAGAAGGAGCGTGCGCTAACAGGAAGGGGGGGCGAGTGGAAGAGTCGCGCGAGGTGTATCAGCTCTATGTCGGCGTGGACATCGCGGCTGAGACCTTCGTGGCCGCGTGGCTCGCGCCCGGGGGAAAGCCGGGCACGCCGTTCACCGGCGAGCAGACCCCGGCGGGCTTCGCCGCCCTGCAGCGCCGACTCCAGGCTCCGGGGCACCCGCCGACCGCCACGCTCGTCGTGCTGGAGGCGACGGGCAACTACTGGGTGGCCCTCGCGGTCGGCCTCCACGAGGCGGGCTACCGGGTCGCGGTGGTCAACCCCCGCCGGGCGCACCACTTTGCCAAGGCGCAACTGCGCCGGGCCAAGACCGACGCGCTCGACGCGCGGGACCTCGCGCAGCTGGCCGCGACCTTGCGGCCGGCCCCCTGGACCCCGCCGCCGGCGGTCTACCACGAGGTGCGGCAGCGCTTGGCCGCGCGCGACGGGCTGCTGGCGATGCGCACCCAGGCGCGCAACCAGCGCCACGCCCTCCTGCAGTGGCCGGTGGTCGCCGCGGTCGTGCGGCAGCACCTCGACGAGCTGATCGCCGATCTCGACCGGCGGGTCGCCGCGCTCGAGGCCGAGATCGCCGCCGTGCTCAAGGAAAGCGCGTGGGCCGAGTCGCTCGCCTGCCTGACGAGCGCGCCGGGGATCGGCCTGGTCACCGCGTCGTGGCTGCTGGTCGGCACGCTGAACTTCGCCCTGTGCCCCGGCCCGGAATCCCTCACGGCCTACGTCGGGCTCGCCCCGGTCCCGCGCGAATCGGGGCGCAGCGTCCGCGGTCGCCCCAGCATCGGCCGTGACGGCAACGGGCGGCTGCGCACGGCCTTGTACATGGCCACGCTCAGCGCCGCCCGCTTCAACCCGGCGATCAAGGCGTTCTACCAGCGGCTGCGCGCGGCCGGGAGGCCCAAGAAGGTCGCGCGCTGCGCCGCCGCGCGCAAGCTGCTCCACCAGGCCTGGGTGCTCGGCAGCAAACTGCAGCATTTCGACCCAGGATACCAACAACAACAACACGAAGCGTTGCCCGACCTCGCCGCTTGACCGGGGCAGCGCGGATTTGGCCGACCAGGGGGCTTGACAACCAATACCGTATCTCCATACGCGCTCGGAGTCTGAACCCTCGCACCTGCATGCGACGAGTGCTGAACGATGGCTGCGGAGGGTGGATGTCCTCGACACAGACGGCTGTGCGCGGTTGCTCAGGCCGGAATGGCCACCAGCCCGCCGTCGTTCACCAATCGAGTCCGGGCATGGTGGTGCCTCTCGGGTGCAGCAGCGCATCGCCCGGAGGCCGATTGGTGGCCAGGGTCGCCCGGGTCGGCCGGGCCATGACGCCCGCGCCGCAAGGAGCGCAGCATGAACGACCGAACCCTGCCAGCGATCGATTTCAGCACCGTCGGCCCGGCCGTTGGCGCGCCGTTCCCCGCGGTCCGGCTGCCCGACCAGCACGGGCGCGTCGTCGACCTGCACGCCGCGCGAGCGGGACGGCGGACCCTGATCGTGTTCTTCCGCAGTGCCCGCTGGTGACCCTACTGCAAGACGCAGCTCGTCGAGCTGCAGCAGCATCTGGCCGAGTTCGCGCGCGCCGGCGTGGCGCTCTTCGCCATCAGCTACGACCCCGTCGCGGTGCTCCAGGGGTTCGCCGCGCGCTGGGGCATCACCTATCCGCTCTTGTCCGATGAAGGAAGCCGGACGATCCGCGCGCTGGGGCTGCTGAACGAGCACGCTGAGGAGCAGGTCCGCTTCTATGGCGTGGCTCCCCGGGATGAGCACCAAGGCATCCCCTACTCGGGCCTCTTTCTGCTCGACGCCGACGGGACCGTGGTCGACAAGCAGTTCGAGCAGAGCTACCGGCATCGTCCGGTGACCACGCTCGTGTTAGACGAGGTTCTCGGCGTGGCCGAACCGGCGCCGGCGGCGAGCGCGCGTGCCGAGGCATCCGGCCTCCAGGTTGTCGCCTGGCTCGACGCGCCGGCGTATCGTCCGTACCAGAAGCTTCGCCTGCACCTGGCGTTGCACGTCGAACCGGGGTTGCATGTCTACGCGTCCCCGACGCCGGAAGGCTTCACCCCGCTGACCGTGGAGATCGCGCCACGGGCAGGCCTCTCGGTCTGGCCCCTCGTCGCACCTACCCCGCAGCCCTTCGGCGTGGCGGGTCTGGAGGAGACCTTCCTGGTCTACGAGGGGATGTTCCGCGTGTCGTTGCCCTTCAGTATCGATGTGGCCGCCGGCGCCGTCACCCTCGACGTGCGCGTGCGGTACCAGGCCTGCAGCGCGACCGAGTGCTATCCCCCCGCCACACTGGCGCTGACGCTCCCGCTCGCGGGCGAGGACCTGATTCGCGAGTGAGCACGTGGGGCCGCCAAGCACAGGCACGGTCAGGCCTGAGGGCTTGCGCTGATGTTGGCCTGCCGGGGAACGGTGGGTATGCTGGGGCGAGGCGGGCGGCCGCTGGGGCAGAAGCACGTTGTCGCGGGGCCAGAGGCCACCGCTCGACGGCTCCGGGGAACTGGGGGCGGGAGCAACACGTTGGGGGGAGTGAGCAATGACGGCAGGGCGCTTCGCGGGCCAGGTGGCCCTCGTGACCGGCGGCGGGCGCGGGGTGGGGCGGGCGGTGTGCGAGACGCTGGCCCGAGACGGGGCTAGGGTCGCTGCCTTCGCCCGCACCGTCGACGAGGTGCGGGCGGTGGCGGACGCGGCGGAGGAATGGGGAACCGAAGGGTTGGCCGTGGTCGGCGATGTGGCGCGTTACGCCGACGTCGAGCGCGCCGTCGACCAGCTCCTGGCGCGGTGGGGGCGGCTCGACGTGGTGGTCACCGCGGCCGGGGTCGTGGCGCCGATCGGGCGCACCTGGGAGGTCGACCCGGCGGCCTGGGAGCGGAACATTGCCGCGAACCTGGTGGGCGCGTTCAATGTCTGCCGGGCGGCGCTGCCGGCGCTGTTGCGCCGGGGGAGCGGCAGCATCGTCACCGTCTCGACCGGGGCAGCCCGCTCGCCGATCGCCAGCATGGGCGCGTACTGCGCGTCCAAGGCGGGGGTCGACCACTTCACGCGGGTGCTGGCGGAGGAATTGCGTGGCACGGGGGTGCGTGCGAACGTCGTCTACCCCGGCGTCGTCGACACCGCGATGCAAGCGGAACTGCGGGGCACGGATGAAGCCCACTTCGGCGCCGACAACCTCGCGCGTTTCCGTGGCTTCCAGGAGCAGGGCACGCTCCGCGCCCCCGCAGAGCCCGCCGCCCTGATCGCCTGGGTGGCGGCGACGCCCGAGCTGCACGGCGAGGTGCTGAGCATCGACGACCCGCAGGTGGCGGCGCGGGCCGGGCTGGTGCGGGCGTAGCGCGGCGGCACCCGCACCCCATGACCGCGACCCATACCCTGACGGTGTAGACACTGGTAGTATTGGCGACGAGCGCGCGAGGAACGACTGGGGCACGGAGGTGAACCATGGCGATCGAGCTGACGAGCGGCATGCGGTTGGGGGAGCCGGCGCCGGAGTGGACGCTGCCGACGATCGAGGGCGGGCAACTCAGCCTGCATGCGTTGCGTGGGCAGAAAACGCTCCTCTTCTTCTGGGGGAGTTGGTGACGGTGCCGCGAGCAGCTGCCCGGGTGGCAGCGCTTCGTGGCCCGGAACGCCGGCAAGAACTTCGCACTCGTCTCGATCGCCGTGGACGCGCAGGGAGCCGAGGCGGCGCGCCCCTGGGTTGAGACCGCGGGAGCGACCTTCACCACCGTGGTCGATCGCGAGAACCGGCTCGCGTCGCTCTACGACTACAAGCTGATCCCGAACGGCATCTTCCTTGATGAGGCGGGGATTGTCCGCTACGCCAAGATCGGCGGCTTCAACGTCGACCACGCGGCCGACATCGACGCGATCCAGCGGTTGATCGACGGCGGGGCAACGCAGGTCGAGGCCAAATCGCGTGCGGCCCCCTACCAGCTCGGTGCGACCGAGCGGGAGCTGGTGGAGACGCGGCTGCGGCTGGGGGCCGAATTCTTCCGGCGCGGCGCACGGGACGAGGCGATCGCCGAGTGGCGGCACGCCCTGCGGCTCGACCCGGAGAACCTCACCATCCGCAAGCAGGTCTGGATGGCGCGCTACCCCGAGCGGTTCCACCCGACCATCGATTTCGCCTGGCAGACCGGGCAACTCCAGCGGGAGCGTGAGGAGGAGCTGGCCGCCGGCATCTGCGGCCCCGACGGCTGCCCCCTGCCGGGCGCAGGGGCCGCGTAGCGGCGGCTCGGCGCGCGGGGAAACCCGATCGGGCGGCCGCCGGGGCGCGCCGCGGCTGGTCCGGCCCTGACGTCAGGGGTACATGGTGGCAGCGGTCGTCGCTGCTGATCGTCGCTGCGCGTGACCTGGCCAGCGCTGACGGGGCGAGGAGGGGCACGGTGCGGGCGATCCCGGACTTCCGACTCAAGCGCTTCTTCAACGAGGGCCCGGCGACCGCCGCCCGTGCCAACCTCAGCCCCTCCTTCGCCGAACCGCTCCCGCTGGCGCAACTCCTCGCCTTCGAGTCCGAGGCCACCGAACGCCTCACCCGGCTCTCCCTCGCCTACACCGAGATCCACGGCGGGCGGGAGGTGCGCGCCGCCATCGCCG
>JAUJMV010000025.1:0-16159 GCA_030446685.1 Thermomicrobiales bacterium
GGCGCCCTCGGCAGGATTCGAACCCACAACCCCCTGGTCCGAAGCCAGGTGCTCTATCCATTGAGCTACGAGGGCGGGCGGCGCAGGCCGACCGCATCAAGTATACCGGCCGCCGGATCGGTTGTCGAGAGGGGACAATCTGCCGCTTACCCGAGGAAGGCGAAGTAGGCCACCGCGCCGATCAGCGCGATCAGGGCGACCAGCAGGAGCAGCACCAAGGCCGGCGACAGGCCACCCCCGCCAACGCCCGCCATCGCGCGATCGGGCACCGGCGCACCGACCGCCGCCGCGGCCGGTTCGTACCAGAGCACCACGGCGCTGACGTTGTCGGTGGAACCGCGCTCGAGTGCCAGGTCGAGCAACTCCCGGCTGGCGGCCTGCGGCGCGGCGCGCAGCCCGAGCGTCGCGATGCTCTCCGGCTCCACGCTGCCATGCACCCCGTCGCTGCAGAGCACCACGCGGTCCTCGGGCAGGAGGCTGATCTCGAAGATGTCGACGTCGATCTTCGGGCGCTGGCCGAGCGCGCGCGTCACCACGTTGCGGTAGCGGCTCGCGCGCGCCTCCTCGGGGCTGATCACGCCCGCCGCGACCTGCTCGGCGATCAGCGAGTGATCGCGGGTGATCTGGGTCGCCGCCTCGGCGCGCAGGAGGTAGGCCCGGCTGTCGCCGATGTTGGCGACCGTCAGTTGGTCGCCGACGATCGCGGCGGCGACCAGCGTCGTGCCCATCGCGGAGTCGGGATCCGTGCCGGCCGACTCGGCGATGATCCGATCGTTCGCCGCCTTGAAGCCGCGCCGGAGCGCCGCGGCCACGCCGCCCTCGAAGGTGTCGTCGGCGAAGGCGGCGAAGAGGGCGTCGACCGCGATCCGGCTGGCGACCTCGCCGCCCTGGTAGCCGCCCATGCCGTCGGCGACGGCCGCGAGGACGCGATCGGTCCCCGCCTCCGCCGAATCGGGCGCGGTGATGCGGACTACATCCTCGTTCTGCTCGCGCACCCGCCCCGTGTCGGTCGCCGCGCCGGCCAGTACCGTCCCCATGCCGATCCCCTTCGTTCCCCCGGCGCCGTGCCCGGTCCCCCCCCGCCGGCCGCGCGCACTATATGGCCACGGGATGCTACCACAGCGCCAGGCGACGCGCAAAGGACGGATCGGGGGTCGGGGGTCCGAAGGTCGAAGGTCGAACATCCCTCGCTTCGTCGGCCCGGCCTACTTCGCCGGGGCGGCGGCGCGCGCGGCCTCGGGTGGGCGATAGGTCAGCAGGGTCCGCAGCACGAGCGCGAGGTCGGCGGCCAGCACGAGGAGGAGATCGTTGGCGCGGACGAGGGGCAGCAGCTTCGCCAGCGCGGCGGCCTCGTCGGGCAGCGCGAGCAGCATCGGCGGGAGGGGGTTGAGGGCTACACCGGCCCTCAGTGCCTCGACGCCCGCCGCCTCCCCCCCGCCGGGGTGGACGGCGATCAGATCGAACGACCGGCCCACCAGGCGCCCGATGTCGGTCAACTCCGCCGCGTCCAGCCCGCCGCCCGCCGGGACCAGCACCAGCCGGCGGTGCCGGCCCCGGACCTTGCGCACCCCGCGGAGGAGCGCGCGCGCGCTCGGCGCGTCGTGCAGCCGGTCGACCAGCACCGTCGCCCCGTCGATCCGCAACTGGTTGCAGGCGCCCGGCATGATCGTCGGCTCGGAGGTGAAGCCGCGCAGCGTGGCGGCGATCCGACCGGCCGGCACGCCGAGGCGCCAGGCGGCGGCGACCGCCGCGAGCGCGTTCTGCACCTGGAAGAGGATCGCCCCCCCGAGCGAGATGGCGACGTCGCGCACCGGCAGGACCGGCCGGCTGCGCCCGCCGGCGCAGAGCACGATCATCCCGCCCGACACGCAGACCGCCTGCCCCCCCGCCGCCAGGTGCGCCTTGATGAAGGGGTTGCGCCGGCTCATGCCGTAGTAGATCACCGCCCCGCGGCAGGCGGCCCCCTCGTCGGCCACCGCGTGGTCGTCGGCGTTCAGCACCAGCGCCCCGCTCGGCCCCACCGCGCGCGCGACCGCCCCCTGCGCCTGCCGCTCGATCGCCGCACGCGGGCGCTGCAGGCAGGCCTCGTCGTTGCCGCAGAAGCTGGTGATGATCCCCAGCGCGTAGGCCGCGGTCGGCAGCCCGACCGCGTTGACGGTGTGGGCGTCGAGTTCCTGGATCGCCAGATCCAGCTCGCCGGCGGTCAGCGCCCGCAGCGCCTCGCCCCAGGGCAACAGCTCGCCGAGCTGCCGACGCCCGTTGAGGTAGACGCCCTGGTCGGTCCAGAGCGCGAGGCGCGGGTGCCGCTGCCGGACCATCGCCTCCAGCAGCCGGGCGGTGGTCGTCTTCCCCCATTGCCCGGCGACGGCAACGATCGGCAGGGACCGCGAGATCGCCGGGCGCGCATCGCGCCGCGCTACATCAATCATCGGACTGTTCCCTCGCTCCGGCGCCCCGCGATCCGCCGGGGGGCGCGCGGGGCGCCGGCCATGCCGCGACACGGAGCGCCGGATTGCCACGTCCTCGCCAAGGCGCCGAAGGCGCGAAGCGCCGATCCAGCGTAGTGTACCGCCGCGCCCGCCGCCGCGGTAGCGCGATCAGGCGCCGGCCGGCTCCCCCCGCCGCGCGGGCGCGTAGACCGGCTCGGCGGTCGGGCCGTCGCGCCGCAACTGCCACCAGACGACCAGCAGCGGCAGGCCGAAGGCGACGATGTTGTGCAGCGGGTAGAGGCTCTCCCGGTCGAACGGTAGATGGTTGCCCCACAGGACGTAGATGATCAGCACCGACGCCGAGAAGGTCAGCGTCACCGCCGTGGCGCGCCGCCCGCCGACGATCGGGGCCAGCGCGACCAGCCAGGTCACGTACCAGGGCCAGAACCAGGCCGTGCCGATGACCAGGTAGGCGAAGAGGATCCAGAACGCCGCGCGGATCCAGGCGTCGGTGTCCCGCGCGCGCCAGGTTAGCAGGGCGAAGACCCCCAGGAAGGCGATCCGCCCGGCGGTCATCACCAGCAGGCTGGCGGCCCGGTCGCCCTCCCCGCCGGCAGGACGGCCGCGAAGGGGCCGCGCAGCCCCCAGTAGAGCAGCTCCAGCAGCGAGTTGTCGTACTGCGACGCCGCCGACGAGCGGACCAGGAAGAGCGGGTCGCGCAGGGCCTCGTAGAAGGGCGCCCAGAGCAGGAGGAACGTCCCGAGGCCGACGGCGCCGGCCTTGGCCCAGGCCAGGAGCCGCCGCCGCCCGGTCGGCCGCTGCCACCAGAGCAGGACCAGGTAGGCGGGGATCACCAGCAGGGTGATGAACTTGGTCAGGACCGAGAGCGCCAGGAAGAGCGCGGTCAGGCCGCCGCGCCCGCGCAGATGCGCCGCGATCGCCGCCAGCAGGAAGAAGATCAGCGCGACGTCGTTGTGGCCGTTCCCCGGGAACTCGATCAGGGTCAGCGGGTTCCAGGCGTAGAAGATCGTCCCCGCGACCTGCTCGCGTGGGCGGAGGCGACCGAGGATGTCCCAGACGAGCGCGGCGCAGCCGAGGTGGACGGCCAGGGCCAGCGCGCGGAAGGCGACGATGTAGGTCCAGATGCTCGACGTGCCGAGGAGCGCGTTGACCCGGTCGACGACCTTGTACAGCGCGGTGCAGAGCAGCGTCCAGACCGGGCCGTAGACCGACCCGGCGTAGTGCCAGTCGATCAGGCGGAAGTTGTAGTCGAACTGGACGTTCAGCGGATTGGTGGTGTACGGATTGAGTCCGTACGCGCCGAACGCCCGGCCGTAGACCAGGTAGCTCAGCACATCCTTCGAGAAGAGACGCGGCAGCAGCAGCAGGCAGAGCGACGCGCCGAGCGCGAAGAGCAGGATCTGCCGCCGCCCGCCGGGGATCGTCCGCCCGCAGGTGTCGCGCAGCGCCCCCCAGAGGGTCCAGACGAAGAGGCCGATCATCAGGATGAAGAGGAGCGAGACGAAGACCACCGCCGCGCTCAACAAGGCACTGCGCTCCACCCGCCCGAACGAGATCGCGTAGGACAGCGCGACGAAGAGCGCGTAGAGCCCGACCAGGCTGACCCCGTGCGGGGCGAGCGGCCCGTAGCGGCGCGCCAGCCAGCGCCGCAGGACGCGCGCGCTGGCCCAGCGGCGCGCGCGGCGACGGGCCGGCGCGGGGGCCTGGCCACCGGCAGCGGCGCGCGCTCGTCAACCTGCATCCCGCTCGCCCCCCGTGTGACCGGATGCCCACGCGGCCGGTAGGCCGACCGGCGCCTCCGCCAGCAGCGCCCGCAGGAGCGGCAAGGCCCGCGCCAGCGCCCGCCCCCGGTGGCTGATCGCGTTCTTCTCGCCGGGCGGCAGCTCGGCCAGCGTCAGCCCCCGCTCCGGGAGCAGGAAGAGCGGGTCGTACCCGAAGCCGCCGGCGCCGCGCGGTTCGGCGATCGCCAGCCCTCGCAGGCGCCCTCGACGACGGTGACCGGGCCGCGGGGCCGCGCGAGCGCGAGCGCGCAGCGGAAACGGGCGGGCGTCCCGCCCTCCTCACCGCCCGGCGGCAGCCGCCGGCACAACTCGCGGACGAGGCGCCGACGGTTGGCCTCGTCGTCGGCGGCCGGGCCGGCGTAGCGCGCCGAGTGGACGCCGGGCGCGCCGCCGAGCAGGTCCACCTCCAGCCCCGAGTCGTCGGCCAGTGCCGGGAGGCCGCTCGCGTCCGCGGCGTGGACCGCCTTGAGCGCGGCGTTCTCCGCGAAGGTCCGGCCGGTCTCCGCCGGTGGAGTTACGTCAACTTCGGCCAGCCCGACGATCCGCACGGGCAGATCCGCGAGCAGCGCGCGGAACTCGCGCACCTTGCCGGGGTTGGTCGTCGCCAGCACCAGTGTCAGCAATAGCCGTTCCCCAATTCCCGCTCCACCAGCGCCCGGCGCGCGGAACCGTGCGGCGAGCGCTCGGCCGCGCGGCCCGCCACGATCCGATCGCGCCCCTCCAGTATAGAGTACGGATGCAATCCGGCCCACGTTACAGCGCCAGTGCGGGGGACGGGGTGGGCAGGGCGGCTCGCGCGATCGCGGCGCTGGCCGCCTCGCCGCGCGGCGATGGGGTCCGACCGCCACGCGTCCCATCCGCGCCCCGACTCAGGTCGGGTTCTCGCCGCCCTGGGGCGCGGGGGCGGGCGCCGCCAGGGGAGGGCGAAGAGTCGCGCCGCGTTCGCCGTCGTCGCCGCGGCGACCGCCGCGGGCGTCGCCCCGCGCGCGGCCGCGATCGCCGCGGCGGTGAAGCGCGCGAAGGCCGGCTCGTTGCGCCGGCCGCGGCGGGGCTGCGGCGCGAGGTAGGGGCAATCGGTCTCCAGCAGGAGCCGTTCGAGCGGGATGGCCCGCGCCAGGTCGCGCTGGTGCTCGGCCTTCGGGTAGCTGACCGGGCCGGTCAGGGAGAGGTGCAGGCCGAGGTCGAGCGCCCGCCGCGCGGTGGCCAGGCCGCCCGAGAAGGAGTGGAGGACCCCCCGCCCGACCCCGGCCGCCGCCAGCATCGCCACCACCTCGTCCTCCGCCGCCCGGCTGTGGATCACCACCGGCAGGGCCAGCTCGCGCGCCAGGTCGAGCTGCGCCGCGAAGGCCGCGCGCTGCCGGTCGTGCGGGGCGTAATCGCGGTAGAAGTCGAGCCCGATCTCCCCGAGCCCGACGATCTTCGGCCCGCGCAACGCCGCGCGCAGGCGGTCGAGGAGGGCGGGCGCCCAGGCCGTCGCCTCGTGCGGGTGGCAGCCGAGCACGCCGTAGACCTCGGGGTAGGTCGCGCAGAGCGCCGCCGTGCTCGACCAGCGCGCCTCGTTGTAGCCGACGTTGACGATCGCGGCGATCCCGGCCTCGCGCGCCCGCGCGAGGACCGCGTCGCGATCCTCGTCGAACGCCCCGTCGTCGAGATGGGCGTGCGAATCGACCAGCGGCCCGAGTTCTCCCGGCATCGCGCCTCCACCCCCAGATCGGGTCCGCCGGATCGCGGTGCGGACCGATGACCGCGGGGGCGTTCCTTCCGGGCTGCGCCCGACGCCACCAACGGCCGGGCTGACGGCGGCTTGCCGCGCGCCCCGCGCCAGGCGCTATGGTAGCAATCCGGCGCGTCACGTACCAACCCGGCGGGCGATCCGCAGGCCGTGCGGGCCGGCACCCGCGCCCGAGCACCGGCGGCGGCGCGCAGGCACGCAAAGCGGCGCGGGCCGGCTGGTGCCGGCCCGCGCCGCGAAAGCCCGACCCGCGCGCTAGGAGATGGCCGACACCGTGGGATCGTCGAGGGCGACCGTGGCCGGCATCGGCGCCCGTGCGGTCGGCTCGCCGTTCGAGGCGAAGAGCCAGGCCGCGACCAGCAGGAAGAAACAGACGAACGCGACGATCAGCATGGGAATGCTCCTTTCGGTACTACCGTCCGGCAACCCAGCCGGACAACCACCCACCCACCAACGTTCCGCGGTCGCCACCGCTTCTTCGCGAGGAGTCCAGCCCACGCAGGCGGATTTATGCCCTTCAGGGTACTTCGTGGCCGTCAGGCCCGGGGTACCCGCACGGGTCACGCCGGTCCTAACCGGCGACCCCCCGGCGGCCCAACGCGGGCCGCCGGGGGCAATCAGCGCGCCTACACCTGATAGGCCAGCTCGCCATGCTGCGTGGTGTCGAGGCCGAGCACCTCGTCCTGCTCCGCCACCCGCAGGCCGATCACCAGGTCGATCACCTTCAGGATGATCGCGGTCATGATGCCGGCGAACGCCCCCGCGGCGACCACCGCGACCGCCTGGATCAGCAACTGCTGCGGGTTGCCGTAGAGCAGCCCGTCCCGGCCCGCCGGGTTGACCGCGGTGCTGGCGAAGATGCCGGTCGCCAGCGCGCCCCAGATGCCGCCGATCCCGTGGACGGCGAAGACGTCGAGCGCGTCGTCCACCTTCTTCTTCAGGAACTCCACCCCGAAGAAGCAGAAGATGCCGGCCCCGAAGCCGATGGCGATCGCGGCGCTGGCGTCGACGAAGCCGGCGGCGGGCGTGATCGCCACCAGCCCGGCGACCGCCCCGGCCGCCGCGCCGAGCACGCTCGGCCGCCCGTGGCGCAGCCAGCTCACCGTCATCCAGGTCAGCGCGGCCATCGCGGCGGAGGTGTTGGTCACGACGAAGGCGTTGGCCGCCAGCCCGTTCGCGCCCAGCGCGCTGCCGGCGTTGAAACCGAACCAGCCGAACCACAGCAGCGCCGCGCCGAGCACCGTCATCGTCAGGTCGTGCGGGTCCATCGGCTCCCGGCCGAAGCCGACGCGCTTGCCGAGCATGCTCGCCGCCACCAATGCCGAGACGCCCGAGGTGATGTGGACGACGGTGCCGCCCGCGAAGTCGAGCGCGCCCAGCTCGCGCAGCCAGCCGCCGACCCCCCAGACCCAGTGCGCCACCGGCGCGTAGACGAAGGTGGCCCAGGCGAGGGTGAAGAGGACGAACGCCTTGAAGCGCTTGCGCTCGGCGAAGGCCCCGGTGATCAGCGCGGGGGTGATCACCGCGAACATCATCTGGAAGACCATGAAGGCCGAGTGCGGGATCGTCGCCGCGTAGTCGGCGTTCGGCTCCGGGCCGACCCCGCGCAGGCCGAGGAAGTCGAACCCGCCGACGATGCCGAGGCCGGCGACATCGGCGCCGAAGGCGAGCGTGTAGCCCCAGAGGACCCACTGCACGCTGATCAGCGCCAGGATGAAGAAGCTGTGCATGATCGTCGCCAGGACGTTCTTGCGCCGCACCAGCCCGCCGTAGAAGAACCCGAGCGCCGGGGTCATCAGCATCACCAGCGCGGCCGACACCAGGACCCAGGCGGTATCGCCACCATTGATCTCCACGCGATCGTCCTCCTCATCGTCGATTCCGGACCGCCGCCCCCGGCAGCCCCCCCTCGCCCGCCGCGCCGGTCATCGCATAGGCCGCTCCCGATCGCTCGACACCCGCCCGGCGGGTATGCGGCGGCCTTCCCCGGTGGGGACACCGCTCCGCCAGGTGGGTTTGTGCGCGCCGGCCGGCTCAGGCCGGCCGGCGCTCGTTCGCCGTCGGAGGAATCCTGCTACCCCACGAGCAGGGCGATGACAGCGGGGGCCGGTCGTCGGCGACCGGGGGCTGTCCTCGAAACCGTCTCACCCGTGCCTGGGCGCACATGGCCGTACACAATCGGGGTGCCGTGAGACGGCTTGTGGTGTCAGCGACGCCTGGACGCCGCCGGCTCGGCGCCGGCGGCGCGGAGCTCCGGCATTGCGGGCGACTGGGGGGCGCCGTAGTGCTCGACCCAGCCGCAGCGCTCGCAGGCGATGTCGAGCACCGGGGGTTCCGGCGCGGGGATCGTCACCGCCAGCACCTCGCCGCAGCCGGCGCAGACGATGCGGTACTGCCCGCCCAGCCCGCTCGACGCGATCGAACTCGGGTGCCGCGCGAAGAACTCGCGCAGGATGGCGTGCGACTCGGGCACGGCGGGCCTCCGGTGCGGGAGCGAAGGACTGAGGACTGAGGGCCGAGGACTAGGTCCTCGTCGGCTGTGCACAATCGGTGTCGGCCGGGATCGCACCCACTCAGCCCTCGGTCCTCAGTCCTTCGCCCTCAGTAGATCTCGAGATACCGCTCGCGCTCCCAGGCGGTGACGTGCTGGCGGAAGGCGTCCCACTCCTGCTTCTGCGCGTCGACCAGGTGGGTGTAGATGTGCTCGCCGAGCGCCTCGCGCACCACCGCGTCCTTCTGCAGCTCCGCCACCGCCTCGCCGAGGGTGGAGGGGAGGGTGCCGACGTTGCGGCGCTCCAGGTCCTCCTCGGTCAGGTGGTAGAGGTTCTCCTCGACCGGCTCCGGCAGCGGCAGCTTGTTCTCGATGCCGTCGAGCCCGCAGGCCAGCATCGTGGCGAAGGCCAGGTAGGGGTTGCAGGACGGGTCGGGGCAGCGCAGCTCGACCCGCGTCGCCACCCGCTTGTGCGGCCGCACCGCCGGCACGCGGATCAGGGCGGAGCGGTTGGTGTTGGCCCAGCCGATGTAGACCGGCGCCTCGAAGCCTGGCACCAGGCGGCGGTAGGAGTTGACGATCGGCGCGAAGACCGAGGCCATCCCGCGGGCGTGGGCCAGCAGCCCGGCCATGAAGCTGCGCGCCACCTCCGAGAGGCCGTAGGGATCATTCTCGTCCACGAAGGCATTGCCGCCGCCGTCGAGCCGGTAGAAGCTCTGGTGGGTGTGCATGCCGCTGCCGTTGATCCCCTCCAGCGGCTTCGGCATGAAGGTGGCGTGCAGCCCGTGCTTCTGGGCGATCGCCTTGAGGGTGTACTTGAAGGTGATCGCGTTGTCGGCGGTCACCAGCGCGTCGGCGTAGCGGAAGTCGATCTCGTGCTGGCCGATCGCCACCTCGTGGTGCGCCTGCTCGACGGTGATCCCCATCTCCAGCAGCGCCTTGACCATGTCCTTGCGCACATCGGAGGCGAGGTCGGTCGAGACGTCGAAGTAGCCGGCCTTGTCGTGCGGCAGGGGGGCGATCTGGCCGTTCTCCTGCTTGAAGAGGAAGAACTCCAGCTCCGGGCCGATGTTGTAGCCGTAGCCCAGCCCGGCCAGCCGCGCGAGCTGCCGCTTCAGCACGCCGCGCGGGTCGCCGGGGAAGGGGTCGCCGTTCGGCTTGTGGACATCGCAGATCAGCCGCGCGGTGGCGTGCCCGTTGCGCTCCCAGGGGATCACCGCGTAGGTCCCGCGGTCGGGCATCAGGAACATGTCGCTCTCGGCGATCCGGGTGAAGCCCTCGATCGAGGAGCCGTCGAACCAGACGCCGTTGGTCAGCGCCTCCTCCAGTTCCGCCACCGGCATGACGACGTGCTTGACGATGCCCATCACGTCGGTGAACTGCATGCTGACGAAGTCGACCTGGTCCTGCTCCGCCCGCCCCAGCACCTCGGCGATGCCCGGCTCGGCCCGCGTCACGCCCCTGGTCTCCGCCGTGCTTGCCACTCTGCAACCTCCCTGCGCCATCGCCTTCAGTCCGGCCGTGGTCTGCCCGCGCGCATGCGCGCCCTGTTGTGCCTGTGCCGCCAGTGTAGCGGGAAGTGGGGCGGGCGGGACAGGTGCACGAGCACGAAATATCGGCGGCGGTTTTGTGCATTATGCACAAGCTCGCGGCCGGTCAGGGGGAGGCCCACCGCGGGCGTCGGGCGCGGCGGGGCGTGGGGGTGGGCGGCGGGTGGGGGCCGACCCCCGGTGAGCGGCGCAGCGGCCCAAGAGGAGCGGGATACCGGCGCGGCCTCCGGGTGACGATCGACGGGTGCGCTTCACATCGTGCAGTTCGCACAAGCAGCGAGAGGAGCGGTCGCCGCGCGTGCGCGAGTCGAGGCGCGGATGATCCCGCGCGGCGCGGGATCGACAGCGCATCGCGGGGTGTGGGCGCGGGTTTGCGTGGCAGCGACCGCGGCCGCCCGGCTGTGGTGCGCGCGACGGGCTATTGCAATCCGCCGGGTTGCCTGTATACTGCGGGCGGTCGAACAGACAAGGCATCGCGCGACATGCTGACCCAGGCGGACCTGGCAGGCGGTACGGGATTGGCTCTATCGAGGAGGCCGATCGTGAGACGTGCGCGCGTCGTGCTGGCCCCCGTCGTCCCCTGCTGCATGCAGGCGGACAGTCCTAGCGCCCTCAAGAGTGGTCGCGCGGCGTCGCGACCGGCCTCCCCCGTCCTCAGGCTGCGGATTCGCCCCAGGTACGCCCCCGACACCTAGCGGCGATCCCCCACACCCCACCGTCCCCTAATCGAATCGCGCCTCCGGACAGCCTCTGCCCGACGCGGGCCGCGGAGTGTCCGGCGCACGCCCGGCCGAACAAATACTGCACATTCGGCTCCCCGGCCCCGCCGGCCGATTCCCGCCACGCGCCCGGCCCGCTCTTGCCCGCGCCCATGTCGCGCTGACCGAAGGGATGAGGAGGGAACCTATGTTGCGCCCGTCGCCGCCCGCAAGGACCGTCGTTGCCATCCTGTGTGCTCTCGCCTTCACCGCGCTGCTCGGCGGCATCGCCGCGCCGCCCGCCCGCGCCGCGAACGGTTTCGACCCGCTCCCGAACGCATTGATCCACGCGCGTGCCGAACACACCGCCACGGTGCTGAAGGACGGTCGGGTGCTGCTCGTTAGCGGTGTGGATAGCAGGGGTACACCGGTTGCCATCGCGGAAATCTATGACCCGGCAACGAGGACATTTTCCGAGACCACCGGGAGCCTGAACCAGCCGCGGTACAAGCACGGCGCGGCGCTCCTGCCCGATGGCGATGTGCTCATCGCCGGAGGGCGCACCGCGAACACAACCGTGCCATTGCAACTCGAGCGCTATAGCTTCTCCACCGAGACCTTCACGCCGATCGGCCTGCTCCTTCCACCCCTCGATTTCCCCAGCGTCATATCTCTGCAAGCCGCGGACGACAAGGTACTGATCGCCGGTGGCTATCAGGCCGACCCTGGAGAAGTGAGCGCGTATGCCAGGCTGTTCGATCCAGAGGACAACGGCGTCATCGTCTTGACCAATTCGCTGGTGGACGCGCGGTTCCGGCATGCCACGATCCAATTGCCCGGCGGTAAAGTACTGCTAGCCGGTGGAATCGGCGTCGGGGGAACTTGGCTCGATAGCGTTGAAGTGTTCGATCCCGCCACCAGCGGCTTCCGCAAGCTGGACGGCGCGCTCAACACCCCCCGCAGCGACGTCGCCGCGGCACTCCTGCACGATGGGCGAGTCCTTCTGGCCGGCGGCCAAACGACTCGGTTATTCGAGACGAACGTGGCGGAGATTTACGACCCGAAGAACGATCGCTTTGTGTCGATCGGCGCGATGCCCGCGCCCCGGTCGCGAGCCGCGGTGGCCCGCTTGGACGATGGACGCGTCCTAATTTCTGGAGGCTTCTCCTCCGGCAGCAAGACGGCGACGGCGGCCCTGTACAACCCCACGGACAACACCTTCGCTGCGACCGGACCCTTGTCCATCACGCGTGACGGACATACGGCTACAACTCTGGGCAACGGCCAGGTGCTGGCCGCCGGCGGTTCGGATGGCGGTTCCCTCAACATCGCGGAACTGTACACGCCCGAGCGCATCGACGCAGTCACCATCCAGCCGGCCGTGCCGGCCGCGGTCTCGTCAACCGAACCGAACATCACGGTGCATGTTGCCGCGACCGGCACGGCGGGCATGACCGACACGGTCACCATCACGCTCACCGATGCGGCCGGCGACACGCAGACGGCGACCGCGGATCTCACGATCCCGGCGAGCGGCCCCGCCGCCGGCAGCGTCACCTTCGCCGTCGCGACCCTCGGGACGGCGACGATCACTGCGACGGCGACGAGCGGCGCCACGATCGCGCCGAGCAGCGTGCTGATCCAGCCGACGGGCTTCGCCCTGGACGTGCCACCGACGACCTTCCGCTCCGGCGTTGAACAGTCCGTGCGGCTCACCGCACAGGCCGCGGGCGCCGCGCAGACCGGGTTCTACCGCGGCACCCCCATGCTTTCCTCCGCTGGTCAATCGGGGACCGCCGATCCGCGCTTCGGCGGCAGTTGCCCCGCCTTCACAGGGGCCACCCAAACCTGCGTTGTCGAGTTCGGCGATCTCGGCCGGCGCGCCTTCGCCGCGAGCGATGGCGGGGCGTCCACGTTCGGGCCGTTCCCGGTCCTGCCGCACAGCTTCCGCTTCGGGGCGACCGATTCCGGGGGTGCTGCGGTCAACCTCGCGGCCTATCGGAGCGGCACGCCGATCACCCTCACGGTCACGGCCCTCGCGAAGCCCGGCGCCAGCATTGCGGGCTACGACGGGGCTGACTTCGGCGTGCGGCTCGAATCGAACGACCGCACGCCCCATGCCAGGCCGGTGTGCCGTCCGGGGGCGTCGCCACGTTCGACAACGTCACCTTCGTGAAGCTCGGCGGGCAGGCCGGCTCGCCCTTCAGCCCGCGCTTCACCGCGACCGACAGCCAGCGCGCCGACAGTACCGGCGCGCTGGCGCTGACCGTCGGGCCGGCGGCGATCGCCATCACGGCGCCGACCGCTCCCGTGCGCGCGGGCGAGTCCTTCAGTTTGACGGTCACGATCGACGCCCTCGGCGGCGCGCCGGAGGATCGCAGGGACTACGCCGGCAGCGTCACGTTCGCCGCGCCGGACGATCCCACCGCCGATCTCCCCGCGCCGCTCGCGTTCACCGCGCAGAATCGCGGCGTGCGCACTGCCAGCGTCACGCTCCGGTCGCCCGGCGCGCAGACCGTTCGGGTGCAGGACGAGACCAACGGCGTGAGCGGATCGTTCTCGCTGACCGTCCTGCCGGCCGCGCCGCCCGGCATGCTGAAGATCACGCCGCTCCACTGGACTTCCGCGCGACAGCCGGCGACAGCGCCCACCGGCACAAGCGATCACCATCGGGCACCCCAGCGGGGAACCACTCGCCTGGAACGCCACGGCGCTCTTGAACTGGCTGATCCTGAGCCGGACCAGCGGCACGACACCGGCAACCGTCTCCGTGAGCGTCAACACCGCCGGTATGCCCCCCGGCAGTTACAGCGGCTCGATCACCGTGAGACTGGCGGATGGGAGCATTGACCCTCAATCTGTCGTGGTCACGCTGACAATAACCGCCCCGACCAACCCCAATCACACCTTGACGCTGGTGAGCGATCCGCCGGGGACGGGCACGATCCTGCTGTCGGGCAATTCCCTGCCGCCCGGCAACTCCTTCCCGCCGGGTACGCTCATCAGCCTCACGGCACAGCCGGCGGCCGGGTACATCCTGCAGGGCTGGATCGTCGACGGTTCTCCTGCCGCGACCACCAACCCGCTGCCGCTGACGGTGAACGCCGATCACCTTGTCACCGCACGCTTCGTCCCCGCCCCGCCGCCGCCCACGCCGAGTCCCACACCAACGCCGAGGCCAACGCCCACCCCCACTCCCACGCCGGCCGCCTACAACCTGACCCTCTCGGCCGCGCCCGGCGGCGCCGTCGCCGCGTCACGGCCGGGTCCCTACCGGCAGGGGACGACGGTGCGCCTGACGGCCACGCCGGATAAGGGGTACGGCTTCGCCGGCTGGCGGGTGGATGGGGCCGACGCGGGCGCGGAGAATCCGCTCACGCTCACGATGGCCGCCGACCGGACGGTCGTCGCTCTCTTCGCCCCCCTGCCGCCCGTGCCGCCGACCGCGGCCGACTGCGGCGTCTGGTCGTGCTGGGACTCGCTCGGCGGCACCCTGACCGACGCCCCGGCGGCGGTCGGTTTTAACGGGCGCGTCTATGTCTTTGCGCGCGGCACGGACGAAGCGCTCTACGTGCAGTCCGCGGCCGTGGGCGGCACGTTCACCGGCTGGCGGCGCCTCGGCGGCATCCTGACCGCCGCGCCCGCCGCCGCCAGCGTGAACGGCCGGCTCCATGTCTTCGCCAAAGGTTCCGACGACGCCCTGTATGTTATGTCGTCTAGCGATGGTCGAGACTTCACCAACTGGCGCTCCCTCGGGGGCATCCTGACCGGCCCGCCCGCGGCGGCGGGCCTCGATGGTACGCTGTACGTCTTCGCCAGGGGCACGGACGAGGCGCTCTATATGAAGCGGGCGACCAACGGACGCGACTTCGACGGGTGGCGGTCGCTCGGCGGCATCCTCACCAGCGCGCCTGCCGCGGCCGGCTTCCGCGGGCGCGTCCACGTCTTCGCGCGCGGGAGCGACGATGCCCTCTACGAGATCTCCGCGGCCAATGACGGCGACTTCACCGGGTGGGACAGCCTGGGCGGGCGGCTGACCAGCGGCCCGGCGGCGGCCACCAACCGGACGGCGGGCGGGCGGGAATCGCTGCACGTCTTCGCGCGCGGTCGCGGCGACGCGCTCTTCGAGCGGCACACAAGCGGGGGCGTCTGGTACACCAGCTGGGTCAGCCTGGGCGGCCCGATTGACGGCCCGCCGGCGGCGGCCAGCGTGGGCGGGCGGCTCTTCGTCTTCGCGCGCGGGCAGGACGACGCGCTGTGGGAACGGCGCCGGCCGCGGTAGCGCGGGGCAGGGCCGACGACGCTCTACCAGGTGCGCGCGTATCGTGCCACACCGTGGTGGGACGCATACGGCTCGCGGCCCATCTGAGTCACTCTCACCCGCGCGCCGGCTCAGTGGACCGACGGGGAGCGCGGCGTCCCCGCCCGACGTATGGGGAACCCGCCGGGCGGGTGCGCCAGCGGGATGAGGAGCCAGGAGACCCGGGCGGCCGGCGGGCTGACCGCCGCGAGCCCAATCGACAGGAGGAAGATGGCCGGGGGGTCAGCAGCCGCAGGAGGGTCCGGCGGATGAGGTCGCGGTCCAGGTGGCGGTCCACCAGCCGGTGCCCCGCGGCGGCGTAGGCCCAGAGCGCGGCGAGCAGGAGCCCGACGACGGCCAGGGAGGCGGCGTAGCAGGCCGCCGCGAACGGCGTGTCGCCGTAACGGCTCAGCAAGTCCGGCGGGAAGGGCAGGAAGCCGATGGCGAGGAGGAACAGCAGGTTGAGCCAGAGCAGCCGACCGTCGTAGCGGACGATGTAATGGAAGAGGCGGTGGTGCGCGATCCAGTAGCGCCCGATGACGAGGAAGCTGATGACGTAGGCCCCGATGGCGGGGGCGAGGTCGAACACGCGCCGGGGCAGCTCGTCCCGGGCAGCCCCCGCGGGGAGGTCCGGCGCGTTGATGTCGATGGCGAGCAGGGTGATGGCGATCGCGAAGACGGCGTCGCTGAAGAAGAGGAGGCGCTCCAGCGCCGTCCGATTCTCGCCCCATGGCTGCCCGGCCGATCGCATCGCCCCCCCCTCGTCGCCACTATCGGTGCGGAACGGGCCGGGTCGCCGCGTCGGGCGGACGCTCGCCCCGCCTCGACGTGCGCGACGACCGCCTTGTCCGGCGCACGACGAGCGGCCGGGGCCTCGGGGACGCCCCGGCGGTCACCCCGCTCCGGGCGGTCGAACAGCCGCGCGACGTACCCTTTCGCCTGCATTGCCCTGCCTCCCCTCTCTGGAGAACTGTGGAGAATTATTCCGCGAGAAGGGGGAACGTCGTCGTCCCCCTCCCTCCCCTTCCGGCGTCCGCCGCGGCGGGTCGAGATTACGGTGTGATCGCCGCCGGGCGAACGCGCACGGCGCTCAGGCACGCGGCACGGCGAGGACGCCCAGCGTGACCAGCAGCGCGATCAGGGCGATCAGGAGGATC
>JAUJMV010000025.1:16259-38394 GCA_030446685.1 Thermomicrobiales bacterium
CGATCGTCGTGGCGGGTTCGTCGAGGTCGTTCGCGGCGATCCACGGCAGTTGAACGACGTTGAGCCCGCAGCCCATCCAGGCCATGAAGCCCGCCCGCGCGTGCGGCTCCTTGAAGTACCGCGGGGCGAGCACCTCGATGGCGATCCCGCACACGCTGTGGATGGCCAGCACCACCGAGGTGATCGACGGTTCGGTGAGCTCGTAGGCGGTCTTCCCGGCCTCGGCCAGCAGGAGGGCCGCGCCGACCAGCTTGCCCACCAGCCCGAGCGAGAGGAGCCCCTCCGCGGTGATGAAGATGAAATCCTCGAGGCCCGTCAAGACGCCGGCGATGATCTGGAACATCGGGGTGGCGAGGCCCTTGACGTGCTTGACGACCGCCTCGTCCACCCCCTCGCCCGACGCCACCCCGCTGGCGGCGTCCGGCCACTGGCCCCCGACCGCCCGGTAGAGGTAGGTGACCGGGATGGCCGCCACCAGGGCGAGCAGATCCACGATGCTCAGCTCGGCGCTGGGGTCGCCCGTGATCTTCCGCCACAGGGCCGACAGGACCGGGATGTCGATCGTGCCCGGGTCCTTGAGGGCGGCGACGAGCTCCTGCGCCAGCGCGGTCAGCCCCTTGATGAGTTCACGGCTCACGGCCGCGCCGGTGATCGCGATGAGACTGAAGATCTCGAGCAGGTCGCCGACCGCCTGGCCCAGCAACTGCCCCGGCGAGTCGAGCGTGAGGCCCGCGCTGAAACTCGCCTTGGCCGCCGCGTAGGCCTGGCTGAGGGCCGGATCGCTCGCGAGGTCGCCGACGAAGGTGATGAAGAAATCCGCGAGCGGATCGCCCGCCGCCGCGGCCGGGGGTGCGGCCAGGGTGGCCTGCCCCTGATGCTGCTTGAGCTTGTTCACGGCCCACATCCCCTGCACCGCCTGGGGCTGGGCGCCGCCGCGGGGGGTGACCGACAGGGCCGAGTGGGTGGTGCTGCCCATCCCCGCGAGGCCCGCGATCTGCCCGCCTCCGCCCCCACCGACGTGGGGGGGCGCCGTGGCGCCGCCGAGCTGCCCGATGAGCTTGTCGAAGCCGTCGTTGATGGTCTTCTCGGTGGCATCGGCCAACTGTTGCACCACCTTCGGCCCGTTGACCCCGATGAACCCCTCGAGCCCGGCCATCATCTTGTCGAAGACATCCCGCCGGATGATCCGCTGGGTCGCCAGGATGTGCCCCAGGTCGAAGAAGAGGCTGAGGGCCTGGAGGACCTGCGCCAGGGCCTTGCCGAGCTGGACGAAGAAGGCGCCGATCACCGCCGCGGCGTCCTCGATGGTGCTGACCACCGCCTTGACCACCTTGGTCACGCCCCCGACCACGTACTCGATCCCGACGTAGATGATGTCGGCGATGCTGACGATCGCCCGCCGCACCACCGGCGGGAGGTACTTCTCCGCCGCCGCCTCTGCTTCCGTCTTGATCTCGTCCCAGGCCCCCTGCAGGTCGTCGAGGAGACCGCCCAGCGCGGCCGGGCGATCGCCGACCAGCGCGTCGATCACGTCCGCCGCCTCGGCCGCCGTCATCGCGGTATAGGCGAGGCCGTCGAAGTGGAAGCTGTTCGCCTGGAGGGGGGCGGCGGATCGCACGGCCGGGGTGTTGGCGGGGGAGTACGCCAGCCCCGGCAGGGCCAGGTCCGGCTGATCGGCATAGGCGACGTACTTGCCCGCCCAGGCCCCGCGCACCGTCCCTGCGGGGGTTTGCCGTTCGACCCCCGCGGCGGTCGATTGCCCCGCCGCCGGGCCGCCCCCAGCCCGGCGGCGGCGGCGCCGAACCCGACCGATCGGGTGAGGGTCTGCACCCCCTGCGCCGTCTGCTGCGCCTGGCCATCGTCGTCGAACAGGGGCTTGTCGTCGTACGGCTTGGCCGTCGCGAGGTTGATCCGGTGCGGGTCGTCGGACTGCGCGTCGGCGTGGGTGTCGGCCAGCCGGGCGTGGAACTCGCTATCCGGGTAGACGGGCACGCGCTCGTGGGGGTCCATGAACGCCGCCCACAGGCGCAGCGGCGCGGCCGTCAGGTCGCCCGCGTCGCTGACGATGGTGAGGCTCCCCGCGCCGTCGGTCTCGACCTGGGCGGGGGCGTCGGGGCTGATCGTGTACGGCTGGCCGTCGATCGTCACCTTCGTCTCCGGCGCCTCGGCCCAGACCTTGATCGCCTGCCGGGCCAGCGGCGCGCGGTTGTCGTCGACGACGGAGACGTGCGTCTGGTAGCGGGCGACGGCGTGCGCCTGGCCGTCGGGCGCCGGATCGAAATCCTGCAGGAGCTGCGACTCGATGACGAAGGCGCGCTCCGCCTGGATCAGCTCGTCGACGCGGACCGCGAACACCTGGCCGAGCAGGGCGCCGGTCGACTGGTCGATCGGCTGGCTGGCGCCGAAGAGGATGCGGTGGTGGGCGTCGTAGGCGGTCGCCGCGATCGCGGTCTGGGCGGTCTCGATCTGGAAGAGGGTGCCCTCCGCCGGGTCGAAGAACCAGACGTTCTGGTCGCCGCGCGTGAAGAAGACCGTGTCGGCGCCCTTGGCGTCCGTGACGACGATCGGGGTGGAGTAGACCGTCGCCCCGGCGGGCGGCGTGTCCGTCGTCTGCTTGACAACCGCGAGCTTCGCGTCGAGCACGTACAGTTTGCCGAGGGCGTCGCCCGCGTAGAGGCGGCCGTTCGCGTAGGCCAGGCCGCTGGTGAACGTGTTCTGGACCTGGCTGCCCTGCGGCTGGAGGGCCGGGCAGTGCCGCGTCGTCGCGCCGCCATCGGCGAGCCGGAGGGCCATGATCTTCTGGCCGGCATTGACGAAGAGCGCCGGCTCGGGAGCCCCGCTGAAGCTGGCCGACCCGACGACGGCGTCGAGCGTCGAGCCGAGGGCGGCGCCGGAGCCGGTGTCCTTCGTCCACAGCACCCGCTGGTTGGTCACATCCAGCGCCATGACCTTGACGTGGCCCGTCCCGACCCCGTAGGCCACATAGGCCAGCACGGCGTCCGACCCGGTCGTCGCGCCCGCGCCGGGGACCGGGTTGACGGCGAAGGTCGGGCGGCCGACGATGCAGCCCGCGGCATCCGGCGCCTGGGGGGCGGGGTCCCAGAGCGGCGCGGGCTGCTGGCGCCCCGCGGCGAGCAGGTGGACCCGCCCCTGCTGGTCGCCGGCGCAGAGGAGCCCCGCGTAGAGGGCCGGCGCGAAGATGGTGGTGGCGCCGTCCGGGCGATAGGGCCACATCAGCTCGCCGGTCGCCGCGTCCAGGGCCTCCAGGGCGCCGTCGGCGGTGCCGCCGTAGACCAGCCCGGTCGCCGCGTCGTAGGCCACCCCCTGGGGCTCCCCCGCGATCCCCGTCTGGCGCCACACCTGCGCGCCCGTCTGCGTATCCAGCGCCGACGCGAGCGCGGGCGGCGGGCCGCCGCCCGCCAGGGGCGCCGCGCCGCGCGGGCCCCCCCCCCCCCCCCCCCCCCGCCCCCCCCCCTGGTACCGGCAGCCCGCCCCGGAGGACCATTGGGGTGCAGGTCGCCGCCCGAAGGGACGTGATGGCGCGGTGCCCCCACGCCCCTCCTGGTACCGGCGACCCCTCGGCGCCGATGTCCCCGGCGGTCAGGATCGGCACGCGCGCGGCGGGATCGAACGCATCGGGGCGATCGGCCTCCAGCAGATCGATCCGCCAGCGCCCGTCCGCGCCGTCGACAAAGCTGATGTAGAGCCGCCAGCGTCCCCCGTCCGCCCGGACGAGGGCGCTCCGCTCGATCGACGACGTGTCGAAGTCCTCCTTGCGCGCGGCCCAGATCGTCTCGAAGCGCGCGCCGTCCCGGCTGACCGCGATCCGCGTCTCCCCGCCGCGCTCCGGCTGGGGCCGGCGCAGGCGGTAGCTCAGGTAGAAGCGCTCGTCCGCCCAGAGGGCGCTCGACGCACCGGCCCACCACCCCGGGCCGCCGCCGAGCGGCTCCACGACCGTCTCGCCCCGCCCCGGATCGAAGAGGGGCAACGCCCCGATTGCGAGGCGAACCGCAAAAGATGTCGGCGTCGGGAACGTCTCACCGCCAGCCGCTCGGCCACCAACCGTTCCCGCTTACCCTCCCCCCCGCGGCCCGACTGCCCGCCGCGCTCGTCGCCGCCGGCTCACCAGCCGCCCCGAATGCTCGAATCAATCAACCATTACCCCGCGAGGAGCCCTTCCGTAGCCCGAGGTGGCGGCGCTGGCGCGGCGAGGCGGGCGAAACACCGCGTGTATCTACGGCGCTCTGGAACGCGCGCGAGCGGGAATTGCACCCCAGGGAGCCGGATCTTCTCAATGAGGGTTGAGCGCGGCGAGAAGTACGGGGCCGCACATTCACCACCTCGCTCGCCCCTATGGTGCTCTGCCCGGCGAGGGAGCAGGGGCTCCGAAAGGTAGTGGACCCTTCGGAGGGTTGAGAGGCCGGCCGCCCGGTGTGATGCCACACCGAGAACGAGACCCTTCGTCGCCACGCGCATGGCGGGTCGACATGCCTGCCCTGGAGGCGCGTCCCGGAAATGCACCGGGCGGTCGCCCCGACGTGCGTCGCACCCGACGCGGCGCGCGACCGGGCGGACGGGCAAGCCGCGCTACCCCTCGTCCGCGCCTGGGCGGCGGAGGGCCGGTGGGTCCTGGAGCCGGTCGCCGTGGACGACAAAGCGAACGAGATCACCGCCATCCCGCTGCCGCTGCGCCTCCTCGCGTTGGAGGGCGCCGCCGTCATCATCGACGCGCTGGGCGGCCAGACGGCCGGCGCCGCGCAGATCGGCGGCCAGGGCGGCGACGAGGCGCTGGCGCGGAAGGGCACCCATCCCGCCGTGCCTGAGGCGGTGCGACGGCCCTTCGCCGAGGCCCGCGCCGACGGCTTCGCCGCCTAGGGCCCCGCTGACGACGACTACGCGCGCACGGTGGACAAGGAGCACGGTCAGCTGGCGATCCGCCGCCACTGGCGGCTGCGCGACCCGGGCCTGATCCGCTCCCTCGGCCCGACCGGCGCGTGGGCGGGGCGGCGCGGCATCGGCCTGGTCGCAGCGGAACGCCAGCTCCGCGCGACGGTCACGCTCGAGCAGCGCTACTCCCCGGTGAGGGCGCCACTGGGGGAGCGAGCACCAGCGGCAGCGGGGGTCGGGGGTCACCTGCGGCGCGGACACCTGCCGGGGGCGGGTCGGGCAGGGCGCCCAGGACGTCGCCCTGCTGCGCCAGGCGGCCCTCACCCTGCTGCGCCAGGAGCGCACCTGCCGGGGTAGCCTCCCCACCAATCGCTGCACCGCCGCCTCGGACGACACCTCCCTCGCGCAGGCCGTGGCGCCACTGCTGGCCGACCTCACCACTGTTCGTGAATAAGCTGCAATCACCCTGCCGCCCTCCGGCTGCGTAGTTGCCTACGGATGGCCGAGCGACACGGACCCCCGGCACGGATCCTGCGGGCGCGGGCCGGCGGGCGTCGAGCGTTGGACGAAGGAGGACTGGCGTGGCGGAGCGGACGGTCGCGAGCCCCCCGAAGCCCCGGAAGCGGGACGCCGATTACGTCTTCTACGAGCTGACCCGCAGCATCTGCCCGGAGTGCCGGCGCGTCATCGACGCGCAGATCCTCCTGCGCGACAACAAGGTCATCATGCGCAAGCGCTGCCCGGAGCACGGGCAGTTCGAGGCGGTGGTCTACGGCGACGCCCAGGCGTACACTAGCGCGGCCAAGTTCAACAAGCCGGGCACGATCCCGCTCCAGTTCACCACCCCGATCGCGCACGGCTGCCCGCACGACTGCGGCCTCTGCCCCGACCACCAGCAGCACGCCTGCCTGGGGATCATCGAGGTCAACAGCGCCTGCAACATGGACTGCCCCCTCTGCTTCGCCAACGCCGGGGCCGGCTTCAACCTGACGCTGGAGGAGGTCGAGGGCATCCTCGATCACCTGGTGGCGACCGAGGGCAGCCCGGAGGTCGTGCAGTTCTCCGGCGGCGAGCCGTCGATCCACCCGCAGATCATCCCGATGATGCGCGCGGCCAAGGCGCGCGACATCAAGTACGTGATGCTCAACACCAACGGCAAGCGGATCGCCGACGACGACCGGTTCCTGGCCGACCTCGCCGAGGTGCGCCCGGCGATCTACTTCCAGTTCGACGGCTTCGACCGGGAGACCTACCGCGTCATCCGCGCCGAGCCGGACATCCTCGAGCAGAAGCTCCGCGCGCTCGACCGCCTCGCGGCGATCGGCTGCGGCGTCGTCCTCGTCCCGGCGATCATGCGCGGGGTCAACGACCACGAGGTCGGGGCGATCGTGAAGTTCGCCCTGGAACACCCCGCCGTCCGCGGCATCAACTTCCAGCCCGCCTTCTACGCCGGCCGCCACGGCGAGCACAGCCCACTGGAGCGGCTGACGATCCCCGACATCCTCAGCGGCATCGAGGAGCAGACCGCGGGGCTCTTCGCGGTCGCCGACTTCGTGCCGGTGCCCTGCTGCTTCCCGACCTGCAACTCGGTCACCTACGCCTACGTCGAGGGCGACACCGTGCTGCCCCTGCCGCGCGTCCTCAACGTGGACGACTACCTCGACTACATCTCCAACCGCGTCGTCCCCGACCTCGCCAGCGAGATCAAGGGGGCGCTCGAAGGGCTTTGGTCGTCGGCGGCGGTGGCCGGCTCGGAGACGGCGGCGGGGCAGTTCGCGCTCTCCTGCGCCGCCTGCGGCCTGCCCGACGGCCTCGATCTCGGGGCCATCGCCGACCGCATGTTCATGATCATGCTGCAGGACTTCATGGACCCCTGGACCTTCAATCAGAAGAACCTCATGAAGTGCTGCAAGGAGATCCTGCTGCCCGACGGCAAGCAGATCCCCTTCTGCGCCTACAACAACGTCGGCTACCGCGAGCAGGCCCGCAGCCAGCTCACCGCCCGCGAGCGCGCCCGCAACCGCGCGCGGCGGGAGGGGGTGCCGTTCGTGGCGGAGCCGCTCACCTTCCACTTCGACCAGCCCCAGCAGGGCGGGACGAGCGGGCGCGGCCTCCTGATGCCGCAGACCCTCGGGGCCGACGGGTGCGACGGCCACGGGAGCAATGGTCGGGGAAGGGCGTAGAGATGGCCGACACCACCCGCCCCGCGCCCGCCGCGGCCGACGAGCTGAAGACCTGCTGCGCCGCGCTCTACGAGAGCGATTGGGCGCGGCTGCTGCTCGGCGACTCCTTCCACCCCGGCGGCGTCGCGCTGACGCTCCGGCTCGGCGAAGCCCTCGGGCTCGGCCCCGGCGCGCGCGTCCTGGACGTGGCGGCGGGCAAGGGGACGAGCGCCATCGCGCTGGCCGAGCGGTTCGGCTGCGCGGTCGTCGGCGTCGACCTGGGGGCGGACACCGTCCGCGAGGCGCACGCCGCCGCCGAGGCCGCCGGCCTGGCCGACCGGGTCCGCTTCGAGCGCGGGGACGCCGAACGCCTCCCCTTCGCGGACGGCGTGTTCGACGCGCTGATCTGCGAGTGCGCCTTCTGCACCTTCCCGGACAAGCGCACCGCCGCCGCCGAATTCGCGCGCGTGCTGCGCCCCGGCGGGCGCGGCGGCCTGAGCGACCTGACCCGCTCGGGCGCGCTCCCCCCGGAACTGGACGATCTCCTCGCCTGGATCGCCTGCATCGCCGACGCGCAGCCGCTCGACCGTTATGTCGCCTGCCTCGCGGAGGCCGGGCTGCCGGTCGATCTGGTCGAGCCGCACGACGACGCGCTCGCCGCGATGGTCGCCGGCATCCGCACCAAGCTCCTCGGCGCGGAACTGTTGGTGAAGCTGCGGAAACTCACCCTCCCCGGCGACATCGACTTCGCGCGCGCCACGGGCCTCGCCCGCGCCGCCGCCGAGGCCGTGCGACAGGGTCAGTTGGGGTACGCCATCGTCGTCGGCACGAAGGCGTAGGGCGCGTAACGTGGGGCGTGGGGCCTGGGGCGTGGCAGGTAGAGCGTAGATGGGGCTGGATGGCATAGAGGGCGCGGGGGAAGCGGACGAAGCGGCCCGGTTGCTGGGTAGCCTGCTACTCCTCTACCCTCGACGGCCCACGGCCCACGGCCCACCGTCCGCGGCCCACGCCAGGGTCTATTCAAGGTCGGGCTGGGCGCCGAGGGCGAGGAGCGCGGCGAGCGGCTGGGCGGCGAACAGGCGGCAGGTGGCGGTGATCCGGGTGGCCCCGAGGGCGTGGATCGGGCCGATGGCGGCGTTGCGGAAGGCGGCCATGACCTGGGGGGCGTGCTTCGCGCGGACGGTGGCGCGGTCCTCGTCGAAGGCGACGTCGCGGATGTCGTGCAGCCGGTTCTCGATCCCCCAGTGGCCGCGCCGCCGCGCCAGCAGCTGCGGCGGGCTGGCGCGGCGGGGCGGGGCGGAGGTGACGGCGTAGGCGGTCTCGGCGCGCGGCACCGCGCCGGTCCCCTTCTGGGTGGTGCGGCGATCGAGCCGGAGCGCCCGTTGGAGGCCGGGCCAGTCGCTATAGCCGGCCAGCGCGACCGAGGCGGTCAGGTGCCGGTACTCGATGCGGTCGCCGTGCTGCGTCACGGTGCAGGTGCTGCCCACCGGGCCGGTGCCATCAGCCCCCGGCGCGAAGGGCGCCGCCGGGTCGGCGTGCAGGGTCGGCTGGTGCTCCTTGACCACCAGCAGGTCGTCGCCCCCGCCGTCGAGGATCGTCCGCGCGATCTCGCGCTGGGTCAAGGGCGCGTCGGCGGTGGCGACCCGCCCCTCCAGCACGAGGGTCAGCAGGAACGCGCTGGCCGCGCCGATCTCGTTGGTCTTGTCCGGCACCCCCGCCTGCCCTAGCGCTACGCCCAGGCGGTGGCCGAAGGCGGCCAGGAGGTGGGCCTCCTCGGCCCCCTGCCGCTTGCTGCCGCGCAGCGTCTTGCCATCCACCGCGGCCCTTCCAGCGCCCCCGGTGGGGCGGGGCAGCAGCGCAGCGCCTGCGCCGCCCAGCGCCCCAGCGCCGCCTCGGCGGTCTTGTGCGGGATGCGCGCGAAGAGCCGGCCGACGCTCGGCCGGCGCGGCGCGCGATCCTTGGTGAAGCCGAGCCGCCGCCGCCACGGGCGGCCGTGGCGCCGACCCCAGTCGGCGGTGGCCGACTGCCCGCGCGCCCCGCACAGCAGCGCCAGCAGCGGGTGCTGCGTCCCGCGCGCCGCCCGGTCCTCCGGGAGCTGGGCCGAGTATTCCGCCAGGGCCGGCACGGTGGTATCGTCCATCTGCTCCTCCTGGTGGGCTGGCCGTCAGACAGCCATACCCTCCCGGAGGAGCGCCCTGCCGTGACGCTTTCTCACCTTGAATAGACCCTGGGCCCACGCCCCGCGCCTTTGCCCCGCCGCCCGCCTTCCCCTACAATGGCCCCGTGGCACGCCTCGACCCAGCGGCGGGACGCGCGAGGCGGGCCGCGAGCGCGAAGGAGGAAGGGCATGGCCTACGCAGTGACGCTGATGCCGGGTGACGGGATCGGGCCGGAGGTCGTCGAGGCGATGCGGCGCGTCCTGGAGGCGACCGGGATCGCCTTCGAGTGGGACTACCAGGACCTGGGGCTGACCGCCCAGGAGAAGCAGGGCACGCTGCTGCCCGACGCGACGCTCGAGTCGGTCAAGCGCACCAAGGTGGGGATCAAGGGGCCGACGACGACGCCAGTGGGGACCGGCTTCCGCTCGGTCAACGTCGGGCTGCGGCAGGCGCTGGAGCTCTACGCCAACCTGCGCCCGGCCAAGACCTACGAGGGGGTGCGCGCGAACTTCGACAACGTCGACCTGATCGTCGTGCGCGAGAACCTCGAAGACCTCTACGCGGGCGTCGAGTTCGACACCGGCACGTCGGAGGCGGGCCTGGTGATCGAGGCGATCAACTCGCAGAGCGCCAAGAAGGTCGACCCCAAGGCGGCGATCACGATCAAGATGATCACCGAGGAGGGGAGCCGGCGGATCGTGAAGTTCGCGTTCGAGTACGCGCGGGCCAACAGGCGCAAGCTGGTCACGGCGGTCCACAAGGCGAACATCATGAAGTTCACCGACGGCTTATTCCTGCGCGTCGCCCAGGAGGTCGCCCAGGAGTACCCGGACATCGAGTTCAACGACCGCATCGTCGACAATATGTGCATGCAGCTCGTCCAGAAGCCGGACCTCTACGACGTGCTGGTGATGCCGAACCTCTACGGCGACATCCTCTCCGATCTCTGCTCGGGGATGATCGGCGGGCTGGGGGTGGCGCCGGGGGCGAACATCGGCGCCGAGGGGGCGGTCTTCGAGCCGATCCACGGCAGCGCGCCGAAGTACGCCGGGCAGAACGTCGCCAACCCGACCGCGGAAATCCTGACTGGCGCGCTGATGCTGCGCCACCTCGGGGAGATCGACGCGGCCGAGCGGGTCGAGGGCGCGGTCGCCAGGGTGATCGCCGAGGGCAAGGACGTGACCTACGACCTGAAGCCGAACCGCGACGACCCGACCGCGGTGGGGACCGACAAGATGGCCGACGCGATCATCGCGGCGCTGGGCTAGGCGGGTCGCGGGGCCGACGAGCGACGAGCGGCGAGCGACGAGCGACGAACAAGGGCGAAGGGCGGGCGGGGCGGATGCCGCGCCCGCCCTTGCGCTGCCCTTTGCCCCGCGCTCCATGCCCGTTGCCCCGCCCGGTGGGCGCTGGTATCATTTCCTTTGGTGCATAGATTTGCCCAGGTTTGAGAACCTATGCGCGATTCGCGGGGCGATGATGGGCGACGGGGCGGCGGAAGGGCGGGAGCCGGAGGGCCGGCGCTGGCTGACGATCGAGGCGGCCTGCCGGCTGCTCGGGGTGGACCAGAGCACGCTGCGCCGCTGGAGCGACGCCGGGCGGATCAACGTGTTCGTGACGCCGGGCGGCCACCGCCGCTACGCCGAGGCCGACGTGCGCGCCCTGATCGACCGCGCCCGGCAGGGGCGGCAGCCGCTCAGCGGGCCGGCACTGGCGGACCTGTCGCTGGCCCGCTACGGCCCGGAGCAGTTGCGCTGGGTGCAGCAGCAGCCGTGGTACCGCGCGTTCGACGGCGCGGCGCTGGCCCAGTTGCGCGAGGAGGGGCGCCAGTTGGTCGAACTGGCGATGCGCTACGTCTCGGCGCGGAAGGGGCGCGAGGCCATTCTCGACGAAGTGACCGAGCTGGCCGAGCGCTACGGCACGCGCAACGCGGCGCTGGGGGTGGGCCTGGTGGATGGCGTCGCGGCGTTCCTCTTCTTCCGGGGGCCGACGATGGATACGGTCGTGGGCTTCCTGGAGAACGAGAATCTGCCGCCCAAGCGCGCGGCGCGGGTCTTCCACGAACTGAACGACCTGCTCGACCACGCCCTGCTGGCGATGATCGCGGCGCACGAGGGGGCGGCGCCGGCGCGGCGCGCCACGGACGCGCCAGCGCCCGGCCACGCGCGCCCCGGCCTGGGCGTACCGCAAGCGACGCGTCCCGATGCCTGAGCGCCGTAACGCGGTGGTGATGACGGAGACGCTGCCAACCGTACAAAGGAGGACGGCGCCAGCGCGGCAACCCTACCCGATCGCGCTTGACCTAGCGGGCCTGCGTTGCGTAGTTATCGGGGGTGGGGCGGTGGCCGCGCGCAAGGTGGATGGCCTGCTGGCGGCGGGCGCGGCGGTAGCGGTGATCGCCCCCGAGCTGACGCCCCGGTTGCGGGCGCTGGCGAGTGCGGGGACGATCGAGGTAGCGGAGCGGCCCTACGTGCCGGGCGATCTGCGCGGCGCGACCCTGGTCTTCGCCGCGACCGACCGGCGCGCGACGAACGCGGCGGTGACGGCGGAGGCGCGCGCGGTGGGCGCGCTGGTCAACGTGGCCGACGCGCCGGAGGAGGGCGACTTCAGCGTGCCGGCCCTGCTGCGGCGCGGGCGGCTGACCGTCGCGGTCTCCACCGCCGGGGGCAGCCCGGTCGTCGCCGGCCTCGTCCGCGACCGGCTGGCGGGCGCGATCGGCGAGGGATACGCGGCGCTGCTCGAGATCGTCGCGGCCCTGCGGGAGGAACTGCTCGCCGCCGGCCGGCGTTACTCGCCGGACGACTGGCGCGCGGCGCTCGGCCCGGAGACCCTGGCCCTGGCCGAAATGGGCCGGCTGGCCGAGGCCGAGCGGCTGCTGCGCGCGACACTCGACGAGCGACGGGCGACGGGCGACGGGCGACGAGTGGAGGAACCAGCATGACAGTGCCCGCACCCTTCTTACTTGTTCGTCGCTCGTCGCTCGTCGCTGGGAACGGGCATGACCGATAGGACGCGGACCCTGCGCATTGGCACACGCGGCAGCGCGCTGGCCCTCCGGCAGGCGGAGATGGTCGTCGAGGCGCTGCGGGCGTCGCACGCGAATCTGGCGCCGGAGCTGGTGATCTTCAAGCCGCTCGGCGACCGCGACAAGACCCGCCCCCTGAGCGAACTCGGCGGGCAGGGGGTCTTCGTCCGCGAGATCGAGGCCGCGCTGAGCGCCGGAGAGATCGACATCGCCGTCCACAGCCTCAAGGATCTCTCGGGACATCTGCCGGCGGACCTGACGCTCGGGGCGATCACCCGGCGCGAGGACCCGCGCGACGTGCTGATCTCGCGGCACGGCCTCTGCCTGGCCGAACTGCCGCGCGGCGCGACCGTGGGGACGAGCAGCCCGCGCCGCGCGCTGCAACTGCGCGCCCTGCGCCCGGACCTGGCCATGGTCGATCTGCGCGGCAACATCGACACCCGGCTGCGCAAGGCCGCGTCGGCGGAGTACAACGCGATCGTCCTCGCGGCGGCGGGGCTGGAGCGGATGGGGTGGCAGGACCGCGTCACCGAATGGTTCGACCCGGCCCGCTTCCTGCCGATGATCGGGCAGGGCGCGCGGGCGGTCGAGGCGCGGGCGGACGACGGCGCGACGCTGGCCCTGCTGCGCCCGCTGGACGACCGCCCGACCCGGCTGGCGACCGGCGCCGAGCGGGCCTTCCTGCGCCGCCTCGGGGCCGGCTGCCGCGCCGCCATCGCCGCGTACGCGACCCTCGACGGCGACCGCCTGACGATCGGCGGCTTGCTCGGCGACCCGCGCGACCCGACCGGCGCGGCGATCGTCCGCGACACGATCGGTGGCACGGCGACGACGGTCGCGGAGGCCGAGGTGCTGGGCGACCGGCTGGCGGAGGGGTTGCTGGCGCGCGGCGGCGCGATGCTGACCGGGCTGGTTACCAGCGAGGCGGGGCCGGCGGTTGAAACCGGCGCGACCCGGCGGGTACCCCGGGCCTGCGGTCAGCCCGCCGTCGCGGGCTGGGCGCGTAACTCGATACACCAGGGACGGCAATAGTTCTCCGCGAGCAACTTGGTGGCCGTAGAGACGCCGGTTTCAACCGGCGGCAACCAGTGGGAACAGGGCAGATGACCGGGATCACGCGAGCACCGATAACCGATGTCGTCCGCGAGGCGATCGCGGCGCCGCGCCCCCTGGCGGGGGCGGCGGACCAGGCCGCGACCCCGGAGGCGACCGGGCTGGTGTCGCTGGTCGGGGCGGGGCCGGGCGATCCGGGGCTGCTGACGGTGCGCGGGATGGAGCGGCTGCGCGCGGCGGAGGTCGTCGTCTACGACCGGCTGCTCGACCCGCGCCTCTTGGACGCGGCCCCGGCGGACGCGGAGCGGGTCTACGTCGGCAAGGAGCCGGCTCGGCACGCGCTGCGGCAGGAGGAGATCAACGCGCTGCTGGTGGAGCGCGGGCTGGCGGGCAAGCGGGTCGTGCGGCTGAAGGGGGCGACCCCTTCGTCTTCGGGCGCGGCGGCGAGGAGGCGGAGGAACTGGCGGCCGCCGGCGTGCCGTTCGAGGTCGTGCCGGGCGTGACCAGCGCGGTCGCCGCGCCGGCCTACGCCGGCATCCCGGTCACGCACCGCGACGCGACCTCCTCCTTCACCGTCGTCACCGGCCACGAAGATCCGGGCCGTGACGACTCGCACCTCGACTGGGACTCGCTCGCCCGCGCCGGCACGCTTGTCTTCTTGATGGGCGTCGGCAACCTGCCGCGGATCGCCGCCCGCCTGATCGCGCACGGTCGCCCGGCCGAAACGCCGGCCGCCGCGATCGAATGGGGCACCTGGCCGCGGCAGCGCGCGGCGACCGGCACGCTGGCCGACCTGCACGAGCGGATCGCCGAGGCCGGGATCGGCTCGCCGGCGACGATCGTGATCGGCGAGGTGGTGCGCCTGCGCGAGCGGCTGCGCTGGTTCGACGACCCGGCGCGCAAGCCGCTCCTCGGGCGGCGCGTGCTGGTGACGCGCGCCCGCGCCCAGGCCAGCGAACTGAGCGGCGCGTTGGAGGACCTCGGCGCGACGACCGTCGAACTGCCGGCGATCCGCTTTGCCGCGCCGGACGACTACGCCCCGCTCGACAGGGCCATCGCCGGGCTGCGCGATTATGCCTGGGTCATCTTCACCAGCGCCAACGGCGTCGGCCGCTTCTTCGACCGGCTGCGCGCCGCCGGCCAGGACGCCCGCGCGCTCGCCAACGCGCGCCTGGTGGCGATCGGCAGCGGCACCGCGCGCGCCCTGGAAGAGCGCGGCCTGCGGGCCGACATCGTGCCGGAGCGCTTCATCGCCGAGGCGGTCGTCGAGCGACTGGCGCGGGAGGATCTGGGCGGCGCGAGGGTGCTGATCCCGCGCGCGTCGGAGGCGCGCGACGTGCTGCCGCGCGAACTGGCGCGGCTCGGGGTGACCGTGGATGTCGTGCCGGTCTACCGCACGGTCCAGGCGCCGCCCGACCCGGCGACTCTGGCGGCGCTCGCCGCGGGCGAGATCGACGTCGTCACCTTTACCAGTTCCTCCACCGTCACGAACCTGCTGGCGATGCTGCAGGCGGAGCCGACCGGCGGGGATGAAGGCGGAAGGCGGACAGACGGCGCGCGAGGGCGGGTCGACGCGCTCGGGGGGCGCTGGTGGCCTGCATCGGGCCGGTCACGGCGCAGACGGCGCGCGATCGGGGGCTGCGGGTCGATCTCGTCGCGGAGGAGCATTCCATTCCGGGCCTCGTCGCGGCGCTCGTCGACTGGGCAGAGACCGAGGCTCACAGGGGCGTGCAACCGACGCCGAGACAATCCATCGTGCGCCACGGCGGATACCTCTGGGGATGGTAATGGCTAGCCTGATCGACCGCTCGACGACCGCGCCCGGCGGGTTCGCCCGCTTCCGGCGCACGCGGCGCACGGAGGCGCTGCGGCGGCTGGTGCGCGAGACGACGCTGGAGCCGTCCGATTTCGTCTACCCGCTCTTCGTCACCCACGGGGAGGGCGTCCGCCGCGAGATCGGCTCGATGCCCGGCCAGTTCCAGCTCTCGCTCGACCGGCTCGGCCCGGAGGTCGAGGAGATCGTCGCGCTCGGGATCGGGGGGGTGCTGCTCTTCGGGCTGCCGGAGACGAAGGACGCGCTGGCCAGCGGGGCCTACGACCCGAACGGCGTCGTGCAGGGGGCGGTCCGCGCGATCAAGGGGCAGGCGCCCGAGCTGCTCGTCGTCACCGATGTGTGCTGCTGCGAGTACACCGACCACGGCCACTGCGGCGTGCTGGTCGACGGCGAGGTCCACAACGACCGCACGCTCGATCTGCTGGCCCGCGCGGCGGTCTCGCACGCGGCGGCCGGGGCGGACATCGTCGCGCCGTCGGACATGATGGACGGGCGGGTCGGCGCGATCCGCGCGGCGCTCGATGCGGCGGGCCACGAGGCGACGCCGATCATGTCCTACAGCGCCAAGTACGCCTCGGGCTTCTACGGCCCCTTCCGGGAGGCGGCCGACTCGACGCCGCAGTTCGGCGACCGGCGCTCGCACCAGATGGACCCGGCCAACGCGCGCGAGGCGCTGCGCGAGATCGCCGCCGACGTGGACGAGGGGGCGGACCTGATCATCGTCAAGCCGGCGCTGGCTTATCTCGACGTCGTCGCGCGCGCCCGCGAGGAGTTCCGGTTGCCGATCGCCGCCTACAACGTCAGCGGCGAGTACGCGATGGTCAAGGCGGCCGCCGCGAACGGCTGGATCGACGAGCGACGGATCGCGCTCGAGATCCTGACGGCGATCAAGCGCGCCGGCGCCGACATCGTGATTACCTACCACGCGAAGGACGCCGCGCGCTGGCTGGACGAATGAGTCGGCTAGTCGGCTAGTCGGCTAGCGGCTCTCGTCCTGCTCTACCCGACTACCCGACTAGCCGACTCCCGGGGGGAACATGCACATCCTGACGCTGGGGCTCAATCATCGGACAGCGCCGGTGGCGGTGCGCGAGCGGGTCGCCCTGGGGGGCGAGCGGCTGGCGGCGGCGCTGGCGGCGGCGCGCGCCGAGACGCGCGAGGCGGTCGTCCTGGCGACCTGCAACCGCACCGAGATCTACGCCGTGACCGCGCACGTTGAGAGCGGGCTGAAGGCGCTGCGCCGGGTGCTGGCGGCGCAGGCGGGGGCCGACGAGCGGCGCGAGCGGGATGCGCTGGAGCCGTACCTCTACGAGTACGCCGACGCCGGGGCGGTGCGCCATCTGCTGCGGGTGGCGGCGGGGCTCGACTCGCTGGTCGTCGGGGAGCCGCAGATCCTCGGGCAGGTGCGCGACGCCTACGACGCGGCGCTGGCGGCCGGGACGACCGGGCCAATCCTCTCGCAACTGCTGCGGACGGCGCTCTCGGCGGGCAAGGAGGCGCGCACCGTCACCGAGATCGCGCGCGGGGCGGCGTCGATCAGCCACGCGGCGGTGGAACTGGCCCGCGCGGAGTGCGCGCTGCACGGCCGGGGGCTGCGCGGGCGGGCGGTACTGGTCCTCGGCGCGGGGCGGATGGCCGAACTGGCGGTGACCGCGCTGCTCGGTCACGGCGCGCGGGTGACGATCGTCAACCGCACGGCGGGACGCGCGGCCGCGCTGGCCGCGCAACTCGGCGGCGCGCCGGCCGCCGCGACGCGCCCCTACGAGGAGTTGCCCGAGGCGCTGGCCGACTGCGACATCGTCCTGGCCTCGACCGGGGCGCCGGAGCCGATCGTGACGTCCGAGTTGCTGGGGCCGGTCCTGGCGCGGCGTGACGGCCGCCCGCTGCTGCTGCTCGACATCGCCGTGCCGCGCGACATCGACCCGGCGGTCGGCGCGCTGCCGGGCGTGCGGCTCTGCAACATCGACGACTTGCAGGAGACGGTCGCGGCGGGACTGGCGGCGCGCTCGGCCGAGGTCGGCAAGGTGGAAGCGCTGCTGAGCCGGCACGCCGCCGACTTCTGGGACTGGCACCGGGCGCGCGTGGTCGTCCCGACGATCGCGGCGCTGCGCGAGAAGGCCGAGACGATCCGCGCCGCCGAGCTCGCCAAGGCGCTCGGGCGGCTCGGCCATCTCGATGAGCGCGACCGCAACGCCGTCGCCGCGCTGAGCGTCGCGATCGCCAACAAGCTGCTGCACGAGCCGATGACCCGCCTCAAGCACCCGAGCGACGGCAGCGACTACGCCGAGGCTGCGGTCGAACTCTTCGGCCTGCCGAGGGCGGAGCGGGGAGGCGAGGGGGCCGGCGGGGAGCACTCGGCGGCCTGACGTGTTCTTTCACCACAGAGGCACAGAGGACGAGGGAGAGGGCACAGANACAGATACGGTATTCGTCCGTCAAGCGGCCAGCTGGGGCAAGGCTTCGTGTTGTTGTTGTTTGTGATCCGGATCGAAGCGTTGGCGCTTGCTGCCGAGCGCCCAGGCCTGGTGGAGCAGCTTGCGCGCGGCGGCGCAGCGCGCCACCTTGGGCGGCTTGCCGGATGCGCGCAGGCGCTGGTAGAACGCCGTGATCGCCGGGTTGTAGCGGGTGGCGCTGAGCGTGGCCATATACAGGGCGGTGCGCAGGCGGGCGTTGCCGTCGTGGCCGATGTGCGGTCGGCCGCGGACGCGACGCCCCGACTCGCGGGGCACCGGGGCCAAGCCGACATAGGCGGTCAGGGCTTCCGGGCCGGCGCAGAGAGCGAAGTTCAGCGTGCCGACCAGCAGCCACGACGCGGTCACCAGGCCGATACCCGGCGCGCTGGTCAGGCAGGCCAGCGGCTCGGCCCACGCGCTCCCCGCGAGCGCGGCGGCGATCTCGGCCTCCAGCGCGGCGACCCGCCGGTCGAGGTCGGCGATCACCTCGTCGAGGTGCTGGCGCACGCCGTCCACCACCACCGGCCATTGCAGCAGGGCGTGGCGCTGGTTGCGCGCCTGGGTGCGCATCGCCAGCAGCCCATCGCGCGCGACCAGCCGCTGCCGCACCTCGTGGTAGACCGCCGGGGGCGGCGACCACGGGGCGGGCCGGAGCGCGGCGGCGAGCCGCGCGAGATCCCGCGCGTCGAGCGCGTCGGTCTTCGCGCGGCGCAGCCGGGCCTTGAAGAAGTGGTGCGCCTGGCGCGGGTTGATGACGGCGACCCGGTAGCCCGCCTCGTGGAGCGCGACCGCGAGCGCCACCCAGTAGGCGCTGGTCGCCTCCAGCACGACCAGGGTGGCGGTCGGCGGGAGGCCGGTGGCCTGGAGCCGGTGCGCCAGGGCGGCGAAGCCCGCCGCCGTCTGCTCGCCGGTGATGGGCGCGGTCGGCTGCCCAGCCGGCGCGAGCCACGCCGCCACGAAGGTCTCGGCCGCCACATCGACCCCGACGTACAGCTGATACGCGACGCTCTGGTCTTCCACCTGCCCCCTCCCCACTCGACCACGCTCCAATCGTTCCTCGGGACGACCCTGGCCTTGGCTCGTGATGCGCGGTCTGTGCCGCTCGATACGGTCCAGGCTCCGACCGTCCCGCGATGGCGGGGGCCACTCTGAAAAACGCGGTCGGTGCCGCTGCCAGGACAGCGGCCTCACCGCCACCTCGGAACACCACCACTATACGGGCCAGGACAGGGTGTCACGAGCAGGACGCTGGCGCCCGCCAGGATGAGTGCGCGGCGCGGGAGGTCGAGGCGACCCGCCGGCACCGGCCCGAAAACGAGCCAGAGGGCCAAGCCAGCCAGCGCCGCGCCGACGACGACGATGTAGGCGGCCGACGGCACGCGGACGCGCAGCAACGTATCCAGGAGCAGGAGCGGGAAGAACCGCTCGCCACTCTCGTAGCCCTCCTCGCTCAGATAGGTCGGGAACTGGCGAAAGTTCGTGTCGCCGGCCAGGAGCGCCGGGGCGAAGCCGATGACGACCGTCGCGATGCAGGCGACCGCTGGCCGCCAGCGATCGCGACGGGTGAAGGCCGGCAGGAGCAGGCCGGGATAGAGCTTCGACAGCGTCGCCAGCCCCAGCGCCACCCCCGCCGCGACTTGGTGACCGCGCACCTCCAGCACCAACGCCGCCACGATCAGCAGCACCGCCAGGACGTCGATGTGGCCACTGCCAGCGAACTCGATCAGCGGCAGCGGATGCCAGGCGTAGATGATCGCGGCGGTCGGCGGTCGGCCCCGCAGCCGCAGGAGGAGTGCGAGGAGCCCGATCGTCGCCATGTCTAGCCCGACGAAGCCGAGCTTAAAGACCGTGGCGTCGAATGGCTTGAGCGCCGAGAGGGCCTGGTAGACCAGCTCGGCGAACGGGGGATAGGCCGACGTCTGCTCCTTGCGGTTGACGCGCGGCCAGTAGTAGTCATCCCGCAGGGGCACGAGTTCGGGGGCCCGCGGCGGGTAGCGATAGGGGCTGAACCCGCGCCCCTGGATGAACCCGTCCCAGACACAGCGGTAGAAATCGTCGGAGAGCGAGGGTACCATCGGCACCAGGATCAGCCGACCGGCGAGCGCGAACGCCACGATCGACCAGAGCGCGCTGCGCCGGGGGAGGGTCGCCACCTCTCCCCGCCGCACCAGCCAGCACGCGAGCGAGTAGAGGGCGAGGAGGGCGGCGAAGATCAGCGCGAACGCGAACGGGTGGATGAGTAGATCGCCGAGCCGGACGAGCGTCGCATAGAGGATCAGCGACACACCGCCCGTGCCGCTCAGCCCGATGAGCGTCCAGCGGCCTGGCCTCGCTCCGCTACTNATCCCGCAGCCGGGCCAGCGCCCGCTCGCGGCCCTCCGGGGAGCGGAATTCGGGGGCGCGGGCGCTGCCGAGCATCGTGCCGCCCCGCCCGATGATGCCGCCCACGTCGCGCGCCCCGAGCGGGATGAACTTGCCGGCGATCAGACCGGCGAAGCCCTGCTGGACGCCGAACATCTCCCAGCCGTGGCCGACACCGGTGCGGACGACCGCGCGGATCGCCGCGTTCATGCCCGGCGCGTCTCCCCCGCTGGTCAGGACCGCGACCCGTTCCATCGTCCCTCTCCCGGTAGCACGCCCAATCCCGCCCCGAACCGCCCGATCGGCGCGGGGTGAATCGTCCGCGGGCACACCTTACCACACGGGGGCCGCGCGCGATGGCGGCGCAACACTTCGGAGTCGGGCAGTCGGGTAGTCGGGTAGAGGACGGAGGCATCGGGATCAATCGGGGGCTCGCCCACGGCCGACTATCCGACTACCCGACTACCCGACTCCGAACTCTACCATGGCGGCGGCGGGCGGGGGCGGCCCGGCGTTACACTGCCGCCGGCTCGGGGGCCGGGACCAGGCCGGTCTCCAGGACGCGATCGACGAGGATGTCGACCGCGGCGTCGTTGACGCAGAGGGTCTGGGCCAGGTAGAACTTCGCGCCGGGGTGTTCCTCCTGCGCACGGCGCACGGCGGGCGCGATGTTCATGTTGAGGACCTTGCCGAAGAAGTGCAGGTAGGGCACGACGACGACCCGCTCCGCCCCCGCCGCAACCAGCGCCCGCGACGCCGCCTCGACCGTCAGCTCGCTCCGCTCGGCCTGTGCCGGCTCGACCAGGGCGTCGGGGCCGAGGCGCGCGCGCAGCCGCGCGCAGAGTTCCAAGAGCCGGTCGCCGGCGTCGTACCGCTTGCGGCTGCCGCGGTTGCAGAGGACGACCCCCACCCGTCCGCGGTCGCGCGTGCTCGGCATCCGCCCCGCCACCGGCTTGTACTGGGACAGCCCGCGCAGCGCGCCGTCCACGCGCCCGGCGACGTGCGCGATCAGCCGGTCGTCCACGCCGAGGTTGCGCGCCTGGCGCAGTTCGACCTCCGGCACGAGCCCCTGCACGCGCGCGATCTCTTCCGGGATCTCGATCGTGATCTCCTTGCCGTCGAAGAGGAAGTAGGGCTGCACGACCGCCCGCCCGAGCCCCTCGTCGCGCGCCTCGCGCACCACGTCCTCCAGCGTCGGGCGGAGGAACTCGAAGAAGGCGAGCTTGACCGGCGTGGCCGGGAAGCGGTCTTGCAGGCGCCGCCGGACCTCGTGCATCCCCAGCTCGGTGGCCGAGGTGCGCATGCTGCCGTGCGCCATCAGGATGACGGCGACCCCGCCGGCCGGCGCGGCGGCGCGCTCCTGGCTGTGGCCGTTGTTCTCCACGGGCTGTTCCCTTCGTTACCTGCTCACGCGGTATCGTCGGTGCGCGGCGCGGCCGACCGCGCCTACTCTCATTATACTGTGACCGCCTCCGGCCCCCTGGGGGTGTGCAAGGGCTGTTCCGCCCAGGGCGGCAAGGCCGGCGACGAACCCCGAGAGAGTATACCCTCCGGCACAACCGATGAACAACGTTTGCAAAGCGCCTGATCGTGGTATGCTAGGGGGGACGGCCTGTCGATGGACGGCGCGCGGGCGCCGCCCCTGACCGAGGAGAGAACCTTTTGCTCCTGCTCCTGGCCGCCGGCCTGGGCATCTTCGGCGGGCTCTGGCACGGCGGCAGGCTGCGGAACTTCGCGCGGATAGAGTTCCGCTGGCCGCTCCTCTTCCTCGCCGGCCTGATCCTGCGCACGGTCGCCTTCTCGCGCTTCCTGCCGGACGGCGCCCTGGCGACCGGCCTGTACGTCGTCGCCAGCGCCTGCCTGCTCGTCGGGATGGCGGCCAACCGGCGGATCGCCGGGATCGAGCTGGTGCTGATCGGGCTGTTGCTCAACGCGGCGGTGATCCTGGCGAATGGCGGCGCGATGCCGGTCTCCGCCGAGGCCCTGCGCGCGGTCGGGCTCTACGACTTCGCGCTGCAACTGCGGTCGGAGGGGCAGATCGGCCACGTCGAACTGACCACGCCGGACACGCGGCTCCGCGCGCTGGCCGACATCATCCCGCTCTCCTACCTGCCCGGCTTCCGCACCGTCGCCAGCGCCGGCGACTTCTTCATCGCCGCCGGGACACTGGTCATCTTCTACGTCGGCACGCTGCGCCCGCC
>JAUJMV010000025.1:38494-45511 GCA_030446685.1 Thermomicrobiales bacterium
TGCGCGCGGTGCTCGCCGCGATCGACCGCCACCGGCCGGTGCAGATCGTCGTGGCGGCGGGCGATCTGGTCGCGCCGGCGGGGCCGCGCCCGGCGGAGACGCTCGATCTGCTGCTCGAGCGGGGCTGCGTGCCACTGCTCGGCAACCACGACGAGATGCTTTGGCAGGACGCGCCCGACGAGCCGGTCGGCCCCTACACCGAACTGGTCCATCGCCAAATCCCGTGGGCGATCGGCCAGCTCGGGACGCGGCGGCTGGACCTGCTGCGCACGCTGCCGCGCCAGCTCCGGCTGTCGCCGGCGCCGGGGCAGGATCTGCTGATCGTCCACGCCAGCCACGCCAACCACCTCTACGGCCACGCCGCCACCCCGACCAGTGACGAGGCGGAGCTGCGCGACCGCTACGGGGGCGCGAACGCGCGGGTGATCGCCTTCGGCCACTACCACGAGGCGTTCGTGCGCGAGTGGGCCGAGGGGTTCCTGGTCAACGTCGCCTCGGTCTCGCTGCCGGTCGACGGGCAGCCCCTGGCCGCCTACAGCATCCTCACCTGGGACGGCCGCTGGACGATCGACCAGCACCGCGTCCCCTACGACACCGCCGACGAGGCCGCCGCGCTCGCGGCGAGCGGGCTGCCGCAGTGAACGGGGTCGAAGGTCTGAAGGTCGAAGGTCGAAAGTCCCGCGCTTCGGCGGCTTCGACGGTATTGAAACGCGCTGGCCCGTGCCTGGGGGACCTTCGACCTTCGACCTTCGACCCCGCGAATGGAGTGAGCCCGATGCTCTTCGCCAACTACCACACGCACAACCGCTGGTGCGACGGGCAGGGGGAGATCGCGGCAGTGGTGGAGGCGGCGCTGGCGGCAGGGCTGCGCCAGATCGGCATCTCCAGCCACGCGCCGGTCCCCTTCGCGACGAGCTACGCGCTGCCGCTTGAGGATTTGCCGGCCTATCGCGCGGAGGTGCTGCGCCTGCGGGAGATCTACGCGGGGCGGATCGAGGTGCTGCTGGGGCTGGAATTGGACGCGCTCCCGGCGTTGCGCGCGTTCAACCGCGACCGGGTGCTGCCCCTCGGCTTCGACTACGCCATCGGCTCGATCCACTACCTCGGCGGCGACGGCGACCTCTGGCCGCTCGACCTGAGCGCGGAGCGCTTCGACGCACTCCTGCACGAGCGGTACGGCGGCGACATCCGGCGGCTGGTCGAGGACTATTACGACCTGAACGCCGCGCTGGCGGACTACCCGGGCGTCGCCATCGTCGGCCACCTCGACCGCGGCGCGAAGCTGTGGAACGCAGGCGACCGCTACTTCAGCGAGGGGGCGCCCTGGTACCGCGCGGCGGTCGAGCGGGCGCTGTCCGCCTTCGCCGCGTCCGGCACGATCGTCGAGTTGAGCACCGGCGGCTGGCGGCGCGGCCTGGAGGAGCCTTTCCCGAGCGCCTGGATCGTCCGCCGCTGCCGCGAGCTCGGCATCCACCTCACCGTCAACAGTGACGCGCACCACCCCGATCGGCTCACCTTCGCCTACGATCGGGCGCTGGCCCTCCTGCGCGGGGCGGGCTATCGCGAGATCGCGGCTTTCGACAGCGCGACGGGCGGCTGGGCGGCGCGGCCGCTGGAGTGAGCGACGCTCCCCGGCCCCGACGCCGCCGAGGAGGCCGAACCGCTCCCCGCCTTGCATCCCGCGCCGAGACCGCCATAATTGCACCGGAACGGACTGGACCGGCCCACCCCCGATCCGCACGGTCGGCCCCTGACGGGGGGATCGGCCCGTGCCGCGCATGGGAGCAGATGGAGCAGCACGCCCCCACCGGCCTCCTCGAACCGGCAGTGGTCCCGGCGGTCGCCGACCTGTCGGTGGTGATCGTCAGTTGGAACACGCGCGAACTGCTGCTGCGCTGCCTGGCGGCGCTCGACGCGGCGGCGGGCGGGCTGCGCGTCGAGGCGATCGTGGTGGACAACGGCTCGACCGACGGGACGCCGGAGGCGGTACGGGCGCGCTTCCCCGACGTGCGGCTGATCGCACTGGGGGCGAACCCCGGCTTCGCCGCAGCGAACAACCGGGGGCTGGCGCTGGCGGGCGGCCGGACCCTCTGCCTGCTCAACCCCGACACCGAGCCGCGGCCGGGCGCGCTGCGGGCGCTGGTGGACTACCTCGACCGCCACCCGGACGTCGGGATGGTCGGGCCGCGCCTGCTCAACCCGGACGGCAGCGAGCAGGCGGTCGGCTTCCGCTTCCCGACGCTGGCGCAGGTCTTCCTCGATTTCTTCCCGTTCGGCGGGCGCCTCGCGGGATCGCGGCTCAACGGGCACTACCCACGGGCGCCGCGCGACCGCGCCTTCCCGATCGACTTCCCGCTCGGCGCCTGCATGGCGGTGCGGCGCGCGGTCCTCGACACGACCGGGGCGCTGGACGAGGGGTTCTTCATGTACAGCGAGGAGGTCGACTGGTGCCGCCGGCTGCGCGACGACGGCTGGCGGGTCGCCTGCCTGCCGACCGCCGAGGTCGTCCACCACGGCGGGCAGAGCACGGGGCAGCAGCCGGGGCGGATGTTCGTCGAGTTGCACCGCAGCCGCCGGCGCTACTTCCGCCGGCACCACGGGCCGGTGTTCGTCCTGGCGGCGCAACTGCTCACCCGGCTCGGCGTTCTGAAGGAGACGATCGTCGCCTGGCGGCGGCTGCGCCGGGGAGAGCTGACGCGCGCACAGTGGCGGGAGCGGGTGCGGGCCTGCGGGGAGGTGTTCCGGCTGTGAACGACGCACACCCGGCGGTGCCCCGGTCGAATACGGAGCGGTAGAGGGGGCATGGCAGCCACGAGTAGCGGCGGCGGCGAGTACGGCCCCCCCCGGCCCCCCCAACGTTGGGGGGGAGCAAGACGGGGCATAGACTGCGGTCGCCACGCGATGGCCCCGCCGCGGCCGGACGCCTGTCCTTTCCTCCCCGAAGTTGGGGGGACGGGAGGGGGCCGTACCGTACGATGACCGCCATGTCCACCACGCCCGCCGCCGCGCCCGCCGAGACGCCGCTCCCTCTGACCGTCATTGTGCTGACGCGGGACGAGGAGCGCGACCTGCCGGGGTGCCTGGCGAGCGTCGCGGGGCTGGCGGAACGGCTGGTGATCCTCGATTCGGGTAGCACCGACCGCACGGTGGCGATCGCGCGCGAGTGGACGCCGCACGTCCACAGCCGCCCCTTCGACGGTTACGCCAGCCAGCGCACCGCCGCGCTGGCGCTGGCCGCGCACCCCTGGGTCCTCTTCCTCGACGCCGACGAGCGCCTGACGCCCGCCGGCCGCGCCGAGATCCGCGCGCTGCTGGCGCCGCCCGACCGCTTGACCGCTCCGCCGGATGGGGCGCCGGTCGGCTACTGGATCCCGCGCCACAACGAGTTCTTCGGGCGGCGCGTGCGGGGCGGCGGCTGGTGGCCGGACTACCAACTCCGCCTCTTCCGCCGCGACCGCGCCCGCTACGACTTCACCCGCGAGGTCCACGAGGTCGTGATCCTCGAAGGCACGACCGCCCGGCTACGCGAGCCGCTGATCCACCGCAACTACGACTCCTGGGCCGAGTTCCACGCCAAGCAGCGCGCCTACGCCGACCGCCACGCGCGCGACCTCGCCCGGCGCGGCGTCCGCCCCCACCCCTGGACCTACGTCACCCAACCCCTGCGCGAGTTCCGCCGCCGCTACGTCGCGCTCGGCGCCTGGCGCGAGGGGCGCCTGGGGCTGGCGCTCGCCGCCTCCCTCGCCTACTACGAGGGGCTGGCCCATCTGCGATTGCGGATTGCGGATTGAAGGGCGATTGCGTGACGACAGCGCCGCTTTCGTCTCCATGTTGGATGATGATATTCCGCAATCCGCAATCCGCAATCCGCAATTATCGGTGATCGTCGTCAGCCACAACACGCGGGAGTTGCTGCGGCGCTGCCTGGCGTCGGTGGAGCGGTCGGTGGCGGGGGACGGGGTGGAGGCGGAGATCATCGTGGTGGACAACGCCTCGACCGACGGGACGCTGGCGATGGTGCGCGCGGAGTTCCCGGCGGTGCGGCTGATCGAGAGCGGCGGGAACCGGGGCTTCGCGGCGGGCAACAACCTGGGCCTGGCGCGGGCGCGCGGGCGGGCGCTGCTGCTGCTCAACCCGGACACGGAGGTGGAGGACGGGGCGATCGGGACGCTGCTGGGCGTGCTGGAGGCCGACCCGGCGCTCGGCGTCGTCGGGCCGGCGCTGCGCTACCCCGATGGGTCGCCGCAGGAGTCGCGGCGGCGAGCGCCGGGGCCGCTGACACCCTTTCTGGAGAGCACCCTGGTTCAGCAGTACTGGCCGAGGAACCGCGTCCTGGACCGTTATTATGTCGCGGATCGGCCGGGGGACCGGCGGCAGGATGTCGACTGGCTGACCGGGGCCTGCCTGCTGGTGCGCCGCCGGGCGGTCGAGCGGGCCGGCGGACTGGACGAGTCCTTCTTCATGTACTCCGAGGAGCTGGAGTGGTGCCTGCGGCTGCGCGCGGCGGGTTGGCGGATCGCTTACGAGCCGGAGGCGACGGTCGTCCACCACGAGGGGGCCAGCAGCGGCCAGGCGGTGCCGCGCCGCCACATTGACTTCAACGCCAGCAAGGTGCTTTTTTACCGCCGGCGCTACGGGCGCCTGTTCGGCGAGACGCTGCGCGCGTTCCTGCTGCTGACCTACGTCGTGCAGGGCGCGCAGGAGGGCGCGAAGTGGCTCCTCGGCCACAGGCGGCCGCTGCGCCGCCAGCGCCTCGCGGCCTACGCCCAGGTGCTGCGCTCGGGGCTGCGGCAGCGGGGTCGATCGTGAGCGGGGGACGATCCCCGCAGCCCCCTGGCATGGGGGGCGCTCCCCCCCGCCCCCCAACTTTGGGGGGAGCTACCTGGTTCACGCGCCCTGGCTCCCCCCAGGGTTGGGGGGCGGGGGGGCCGACCCCGGGTCCTCTTGATCACTGGGGAGTACCCGCCAACGATCGGTGGGGTTGGCGATTATGCGGCGACCCTCGCGGCGCACCTGCGCGCGGCCGGCGCCGGGACGTGCGTCGTGACTGGGAGCGGCGCGGGGGGGGGCGCGACGGAAACGGGCGTGCGGCGGGCGGTGCGGGGGTGGGGGGTCGAGGGTTGGCCCGCCCTCGCTCGAGCCGTCGCCGCCGCGCGCCTGGACCTGATCCACGTCCAGTACCAGGCGGGCGCGTTCGACGGGCGGGCGGCGGTCCACCTGCTCCCCCGCTGGCTCGGGCGGGCGCGGCCGGTCGTCGTGACCTTCCACGATCTCTGCGTGCCATACCTCTTCCCGAAGGCCGGGCCGCTGCGCGCGCTGGCCCTGCGCGCGCTGGCGCGCGGCTGCGCGGCGACGGTCGCGACCAACGGCGAGGACCACCGGCGGTTGCGCGGCGTCGGCGGGCTCGGCGACCGCCTCCACCTGATCCCGATCGGCAGCAATATTCCCCCGGCACAACCCTCCTCCCACGACGTCGGGGGAGGGGCCGGGGGTGGGGGTTGGCTGCGGCAGCGGCTCGGCATCGGCCCGGACGCGGTCTTGCTGGCGTATTTCGGGCTGGTCAGCGCCAGCAAGGGGCTCGACACCCTGCTCGACGCGCTCGGGCGGCTGGAAGTGGAGACGCCGGGCCGCTATCATCTCCTCATCGTGGGGGGGGCGGCGAGCGCGACCGACCGGCCCGGCTTCGCGGGAGGGGGCGACCTCGCGGGCGCGCTGGGGGCGCGCGGGCTGGCGGGGCGGGCCACGATGGTCGGCGCGCTGCCCCCGGAGGGGGTCGCGGCGCATCTCTCCGCGGCCGATCTCGCCGTCCTGCCCTACCGCGATGGCGCGTCCTGGCGACGGGGCAGCCTGCTCGCCGCGCTGGCGCAGGGGCTGCCGGTCGTCACCACGACGCCGCGCCCGGCCTACGCCGGGGAGGGCGGCGGGACGGCACCACTCCCCCGGCTGCGCGACGACGAGAACGCGCTGCTGGTCCCGCCGGACGACGCGGGGGCGCTGGCCGGGGCGGTCGCGCGGGCGGGGTGCGACGCGGCGCTCCGGGCGCGGTTGGCCTCCGGCGCGCGGGCGCTCGCCCGCGCCTTCGCCTGGGACGCGATCGCCGCGCGACACCTGGCACTCTACGATGGCGTGTTGCGCGGGCGTGGCGCGCGCGTCCAGAAGGATTAGGCGAAAGAGGGTATGTATCAGCTTGCCGCACGCGCCGAGGGGCGCCCCCCCCCGCCCCCCAACCTTGGGGGGAGCCGGTCCAGGCGTAACGAGTGGCACCTCCCGATGGAGGGGGGCGCTCCAGCGGCGAAGCGGGCGCCCCGTATCGGGGACCGGCACGTTTCGCGCGCGAACTTGCTCCCCCCAAGGTTGGGGGGCGGGGGGGGGCGCCCCTCCCAGGATGGGGGCACAACGGATAGGCTTCCCGCGCGGGGGGCGGCGCGATGACCTCGACCGCGCGCCCGGCAACCGCGCGCCACCCGAAGCGGCGGGTCCGGCCGGCCGGCCGGCTCGACCGGGCGGTCGCGCGCGGGCTGGCGGCGCTGGAGCGGCCGGAGGCGCCCTACCTCGTCCTGCTCGCAGGCTTCCTGGCGGCCGGGCTGGCGCTGCGTTTGCAGGGGCTCGGCGCGCAGGGCCTCTGGTTCGACGAGGCCGACGCGGTGATGCTGGCGCAGGCCGACCTCGCCACGCTGCTGCGCAACCTCGGCGCGGCTGGGCAGAACGGCCCCCTCTACATCCTCTTCCTGCGCGGTTGGACGGCCCTCTTCGGCTTGAGCGAGTTCGCGGTGCGCCTCCCTTCCGCGCTGGCCGGCGCGGCGACGATCCCCCTGATCTACGCGGTCGGGCGGGCGCTCCACGGCCCGAAGCTCGGCCTCTACGCCGCCGGGATCGTCACCGTCGCGCCCTACCAGCACTGGTACTCGCAGGAAGCGAAGATGTACGCCCCCGTCGTCCTGGCGACGCTGGCCTCGACCTATCTCTTCGTCCTGGCGCTGCGGGACAACAGCAAGGGCCACTGGATCGGCTACGTCG
>JAUJMV010000025.1:45611-106765 GCA_030446685.1 Thermomicrobiales bacterium
ATCCGCAATCCGCAATCGCGCGGCTGGCTGGCGTTCGCCGCGCTGACGCTGCCCTACCTGCCGATCGCGGCCTGGGAACTGCGCTTCGTCCTCGGCCCGACCACCACCTGGCACCGGCCGATCGCGCCGCTCGACTTCCTGCGCGACACCTTCACCCGCTTCGCCGCCGGCTTCCGCGCCGACGGCGGCACCGAGGCGCGCGCGCTGGCCCTCTACGGCGCCCTGGCGCTGCTCGGGGCGCTGCCGCTCGCCTGGCGGCACGCGCCCTGGCCGGCGCCGGGCCTGTCGCCGCGGCACCGCGCCGCGCTGCTGGTGCTGCTGGTGGCGCTGCCGCTGGCGGTCTTCTACGCGGTGACGACCGTCCGCCCGCTCTTCGCCGACCGCTACCTGATCGTCGTCACGCCGGCGCTCTACCTGCTGGCCGCGGGCGGCATCCTGGCGCTCGAACGCCGCGCGCGCCCCCTCGCGCCGGTCGCGCTGGCGCTGATCCTGGCGACCGCCTGGGTGCCGCTGCGCGATGTCAACCTGGCGCGGACGGGCGCGGCGCAGAAGGAGGACTGGCGAGGGGCCTACGCGCGGATCGCCGCGCACGCCCACCCCAACGACCTGATCCTCGTCCACCCCGGCTACCTGCGGACGACGCTCGACTACTACCGGCTGCGCGGGCTCGGCGGCGGGCGGCTGCGCGACGTGCCGGTGCGGACGATCCCGGCCGAGGCCACCGCCGTCGCCGGCGACGCCTACGACAAGCGCGGTTTCGAACTGGCGCTGGAGCGGGCGACGGCGGGGTTCGAGCGCGTCTGGCTGGTCGTCTCGGAGGACCGGCTGGGGCCGGCGATCGATCCGAAGGATCTCGTCCGCGGCGAGTGGTTCCAGTACAACAGCCGCCTGCTGGAGGAGCGCCGGTTCAACGGCGTCTGGCTCGGCCTCTACACCTACAACGGGCAGGGGCTCCCCTACTACCCGCCGGTGCCGGTCACGCTCGACGTCACCTTTGGGGCGGGCCGGGACGCGGCGACGCTGCTCGGCTACGGCTACGACTTCGCCCCGAGCGAGAACGCGGTGCGGCCCGGCGGCCATGTCCCGCTGGTACTGCGCTGGCGCTTCCCCGACCGGCAGGCCGGCCCCTTCGGCCTCCGCTGGCATCTGCTCGACGAGGGCGGCAACCGCGTGCCGGACGCCGGCGGGGCCGAACCGCTGCTCGGCGGGCGCGCGCTGCGCCCCTGGGACCGCCTCGATCAGGTCTGGGACTACCACGACCTGCCCCTGCCGGCGGACCTCGGGCCGGGGCGCTACCGGGTCGTGATCGAGGTCGTCGCCACGGAGCGGCCCGAGGCGCCGCTCCCGGCCGCGCGCGACGGCCGTGTCCTGCCAGAGGGCGGCGTCCCGCTCGGCTGGATCGAGGTGCGCTGAGGATGGGCGCGCGCGCGATCATGGTGCAGGGCACCGCCTCCGACGTGGGGAAGAGCGTCCTGGTCGCGGCGCTCTGCCGCATCCTCCGGCAGGACGGCTACCAGGTCGCCCCGTTCAAGGCGCAGAACATGGCCCTCAACGCCGCGGTGACGAGCGACGGCGGCGAGATCGGGCGGTCGCAGGCGACCCAGGCGCTGGCGGCGGGGGTCGAGCCGACGGTGGACATGAACCCGATCCTGCTCAAGCCGGAGGCGGGGATGCGCTCGCAGGTCGTGGTGCGCGGCAAGGTCTGGCGGACCCTGCCCTGGCGGGAGTACTACCGGCACCGCGCCGCCCTCCTCGACGTGATCCGCGGCAGCCTCGACCGGCTGCGCGAGGCGCACGACGTGGTCGTGATCGAGGGGGCGGGCAGCCCGGCCGAGCCGAACCTGAAGGCGGGCGACATCGTCAACATGCGCGTCGCCGCGCTGGCCGACGCGCCGGTGCTGCTGGCCGGCGACATCGACCGCGGCGGCGTCTTCGCCGCGCTCCTCGGCACGCTGGAGTTGCTGGACCCCGCCGAGCGGGCGCGGGTGCGCGGCCTCATCATCAACAAGTTCCGCGGCGATCTGGATCTGCTGCGCCCCGGCCTCGACTTCATCGCCGCGCGGACGGGGGTGCCGGTCCTCGGCGTGGTGCCGCACCTGCCGGACATTGGGCTGGCGGAGGAGGACTCGGTCGCGCTGGAGCGCCGCGCCGCGCCCGCGCCCGGCGCCGCCGTCCTCGACATCGCGGTCATCCAGACGCCGCGGATCAGCAACTTCGACGACTTCGACCCCCTCGCCGCCGAGGACGGCGTCGCCGTCCGCTTCGTCCGCGAGGCGGCCACGCTCGGCGAACCGGACCTGCTGATCCTCCCCGGCACCAAGAGCACGATCGCCGACCTCGCCGCCCTGCGCGAGCGGGGACTCGACCGGGCGATCGTCGCGCTGGCCGAGGGCGGCACGCCGACGGTCGGCATCTGCGGCGGCTACCAGATGCTCGGCGAGCGGATCGACGACCCGCACGGCGTGGAATCGGACGTAGGGTCCGTGCCCGGCCTCGGCCTGCTGCCCCTGACGACGACTTTCGGCCGGGAGAAGACGACCGACCGGGCGCGGGCGACCGTCGCCGGCGATCGCGGCCTGCTGGCCGGGGCGCGCGGGGCGGCGGTGGAGGGCTACGAGATCCACATGGGGCGGACGGCCGGCCCGCTCCCCGCCGCCCTGCGGATCACCGAGCGGCAGGGGCGGGCGGTGGACGAGCCGGACGGCGCGACCAGCGCCGACGGCCTGATCCTCGGCACCTACCTGCACGGCCTCTTCACCAGCCCGGCCCTGCGCGGGGCGATCCTGCGCGCCCTGGCCGCCCGCAAGGGGGTCGCGCCGCGCGACTGGGGGGCCACGGCGCCCGGCGCCGACCCCTTCGACCGCCTCGCCGACCACGTCCGCGCCAGCCTCGACCTGCCGGCCCTCTACCGCATCATCGGACTGTAGCGGCGGGGGCGTCCCCCGGTGTACGCGCGGCCGCGCGGGCGCTATACTCGGCGACGCCGATCGGGTCCATCACCACCGGGGAGCGACGACCATGGCTCCACCGCCACGACCGCTGGTCTTTCAGCCCGCCGCGACCGGCGGCCTGGCGCGCGGCATCCGGCAGATCGTCGCCGCCGTGCGGCCGACGCTGGGACCGCTGCCGCGCCGCGTGGCGATCCAACGCCCCTTCGCCGGCAGCGCGCCGGAGTTGCTCGACGACGCCGGCACGATCGCCCGCCGGATCGTCGAACTGCCCGACCGCGACGAGGACATGGGCGCGATGTTGCTGCGCGGCATCCTCTGGCGGCTGCGCGAGGAGGTGGGCGACGGCACGGCGACCGCGGCGGTGCTGTTCGGCGCGGTCTTCGACGGGGGGGCGCGCTCGCTCGCGGCGGGCGGCGACGCGACGCGGCTGCGGCAGCACCTGGAGCGGGGCGCACGGGTCATCGCCGGCGAACTGGCCGGTATGGCGTCGCGCGTCAGCGGGCAGGAGGCGCTCACCCGCCTCGCCGCCGCGATCTGCCACGACCCACCGCTCGCGGCGCTGCTGGGCGAGATCTTCGACCTGATCGGCGAGTGGGGCCAACTGGACATCCAGCAGGGCCGCGGCCGGGGGTTGGAGCGCGAGTACGTCGAGGGGCTGTCCTGGGAGGGGGGCGTCCTCGCGCGCCGGATGATCGCCGATGAGCGCGCGGGCGAGACGCGGCTGGGGCCGAGCGCCATCCTGATCGGCGACCTGGCGATCGACGATCCGCGCGAGCTCGTGCCGCTCCTCGAACTGGCGGTGGCGGAGGAATCCTCGTCGCTGCTGATCGTGGCGAACCGCCTGTCGGAGGGCGCGCTGGCGCTGCTGCTCGCCCAGGACCCGGCGCGGCTGCGGGTCGTCGCGGTCAGGACGCCGGGCCTGGGGGAGGAGGAGCAGGCCGCGGCGCTGGAGGACCTGGCGATCCTGACCGGCGGCCGGCGGTTGCTGCGGGCGGCCGGCGACACCCTCGCCGCGATCGGGCCGGGCGACCTGGGGCGCGCGCGCCGGGTCCGGGCCACCCGCGGCCAGTTCGAGGTCGCCGGCGGCGGGGGCGATCCCCGCGCGCTGCGCCGCCACATCGCCGCCCTGCGCGCGGCCTGCGAGGGGGCCGACGACCGCGCGCGGCGCGACGGGCTGCGGGAGCGGGTCGGCCGGCTGCTCGGCGGCGCGGCGACGCTGTGGGTCGGCGGCGCGACCGAGGCGGAGAGCGCCGCGCGGCTGGACCTGGCCCGGCGGACCGCCGACGCGCTGCGGGGGCGCTCCGGGGGGCGTCCTGCCCGGCGGCGGCGCCGCGCTGCTGGCGTGCCGCCCGGCGGCGCGGAGGCGCTCGCGCGCGCCGGCGACCCCGACGAGCGCGTCGCCTGGGGCATCCTGCTCGCCGCGCTGGAGGCCCCGTTCCGCGCGCTGCTGGCGAACGCGGGCTTCGACGCCGCGGAGGCGCTGGCCGCCGTCGAGCGGGCCGGGCCGGGCCACGGGTTCGACCTCCGCGCCGGCCGGGTCGTCGACCCGGTGGCGGCGGGGATCCTCGACGTGGCGGCGGCGCAAGGGGCGGCCCTCCACGCCGCGGTCACCGGCGCGGGGCTGGCCCTGACGATCGATGTCCTGATCCATCGCCGCGAGCGGGAGGTGGCGCCCAGCCCGTAGGGCCGATGCCGGCGCGGTGTGCCGGGGGTCGCGGGCGGTGGCCGAGGGGGGGCATGGCGATGACAGAGGGGCCGGAGGCGGCCAGGCAGGAGAGGGCGCGGGGGATGTCGTGCTGGCGCTGGCGGCGTCGCCCGCCTTCGCGCGCGACGGGCTCTGCTTCGCCGCGCGCCAGTCGGGGCTCTACCGCTCGGAGGACGGCGGGCGCACCTGGCGTTTCGCCCTCGACGCGCTGGGTCTCGACGCGCCCCTCATGACGACCGCGGTCGCGTTGTCGCCCGCGTTCGCCGGCGACGGGCGGGTCTTCGCCGGGGCGCACGGCGGCGTCCTGCGCTCGTCCGACCGCGGGGCGACCTGGCGGGTCGCCCTCTTCCCCGAGCCGCCGCCTCTGGTCTCGGCCCTGGCGCTCTCCCCGCGTTCGCCGACGACGGCCTGATCCTCGCCGGGACGTTGGAAGACGGCGTCTTCCGCTCGGCCGACCGCGGCGACTCCTGGTCGGCGGGCAACTTCGGCCTGCTCGATCTGGCCGTCCTCGCCCTGGCGCTCTCCCCCGCGTTCGCCGACGACGGCCTGATCGTCGCCGGCACGGAGAGCGGCGTCTTCGTCAGCACGAACGGCGGCCGGGCCTGGCGCGAGACCGGTTTCCCCGCCGAACACGCGCCGGTCCTCAGCCTCGCCCTGTCGCCCGCGTCCGAAACTGACGGGACGATCTTCGCCGGCACCGACGCCGCCGGGCTCTGGTCGTCGGCGGACCGGGGGCGGACCTGGGCGCGCCTCGACGGTGGGGCGCTCGCCGGCGGCGTGGAAGCAATCATCCCCGCGCCGGACTATCCCGCCGATCGGTCGGTCCTGGTGCTGGGCGGCGGGGCGTTGCGCGTCTCCCGCGACGGGGGGCGCTCCTGGACCCCCTGGCCCGCCGGCACGGCGTTCGAGGGGTCCGTGGCCGCGGTCGCGGCGCCGCACGGGCTCGGCCCGGACGCGCCGCTGCTCGTCGGCCTGGTGGGGGGTGGGGTACGCCGGCTGTAGGCGCGGCGGCGGTGCCGCGACCTCACCGCGCCCCTTGCCGCGCCGCTTCGACGGTTCGCACGAGGTAATCCGCCGGCGGGAGGCCGTCTGCCCGCTTCGCGCGCGAGCCGGTGTCGGTTGACAGGGGCTGGCGCGCGGCGTAAGATGTTCGCGGAGATCTGACAAGTCGAGCCGAGCCCTGTGGAGGGGGAGGCGGTGGAGCAACGTCGCTCCCATATGGTAAGGCGGGGTGGTAAGGCGGGGGCCGGGCGGGAACGCCGGCCGGCGGGGGAGCGCGACGCGCGCGGCCGGGGCCGATCCACTGCCAGCCGCGAGGACCGGAGGCGCGGGCGGCACGCGCCCGGCGGGACGCAGGCCGCCGGGCGGGCCGGGCGCTGTTGTAACGGTCGCTATCCGGTACGGGAGGGTGTTCCGATGAACCGCGACCAGCAGGCCGAATCGATTGCCCAGCCCTACAGCCGCCGGGCGTTGCTGCGCGCCGCGCTGGAGGCGGCCGGCGCCGCCGCGCTGGCGGCGTGCGGCAGCGGGGGCGCGCCGTCGACGGGGGGCGGCGGGGGGAACGCCCCTACGGCCGCTGTCGCGGCCAACCCGAGCCCGACCACCGCGGCGCGGCCCACCGCCGCCCCGACCGCGTCGGTGGCGACGACCGCGGCGGCGGCGATGGAGGGGCGGATCCCCTCGAACGTGCCGGGCGTGCCGGATGCGTGGACCAAGCTGCCGCCGCCGTACAAGGCGACGACCGGCGTGCCGGGCAAGGGCGGCAAGGTCAACGTCTTCTCGATCCTGTACGGCGCGGCGCCCGCGCCGCGCGCGGAGAACCGGTTCTGGCAGGAGCTGGAGAAGCGGCTCGGCGTGACCTGGGAGCCCACCCTGGCGCCGAACGCCAACTATAACGAGAAGGCCGCGGCGGTGATCGCCGGGGGGGATTTGGGCGATCTCTTCTACCTCAACCCGAGCGCGAGCGCGCCGGGGCAATACCGGACGCTCCAGCAGGGCGCCTTCCTCGACCTGACGCCCTACCTGACCGGCGACGCGGGCAAGGACTTCCCCAACCTCACCCAGGTCGAGCCCTACAATTTGCCCTACATCTGGAAGAACTCGTCGGTCCGGGGCAAGATCTACGGCGTGCCGAAGCCGGTGCTGCGCTCGGCCAACATCCCCTTCTACCGCGACGACTGGGCCAGGAAGATCGGCATCGCGGCGCCCAAGAACGCCGAGGACCTCTACAACATGCTGGTCGGCTTCAGCAAGCGCGACCCGGACGGCAACGGCCAGCCCGACACCTACGGGATGAGCCAGTCGGGCGGGGGTTGGCAAGTGGCGTGGTTCACGCCGACGTTCCGCGCGCCCAACGGCTGGCGCCTCAACCCGGACGGCTCGCTGACCAACTCGATCGAGACCGAGGAGCACAAGCAGGCGGTCGAGTTCGCCCGGCGCCTCTACGCCGGGGGCGCCTACCACCCGGACGCGGCGGGGATGTCGAGCACGCAGGTCACCGACGCCTACCGGGGGGGCAAGACCGGCATGCACAACGAGGGGTTCATCGCCTTCTGGGGGCCGCGCGGCTCGCGCGAGCGGATCAAGGAGAACACGAGCAACCCGAACGCCAGCATCACCGCGCTCGTCCCGCCCGGCCACGACGGCGGCCAGGGCGTGTCGTACAACATGAACGGGTTCTGGGGCTTCACCGGCATCCCCGCCGCGGTGGGGCGCAACCGCGAGCGGGTGCGGGAGCTGCTGCAGATCATGAACTACCTGGCGGCGCCCTTCGGCAGCGAGGAGCACACCTTCCTCTGGAACGGCATCGAGGGGGTCCACCACGAGGCCAGGCCGGACGGCACTCGCGTCAACGGCGAGCGGGCCGGCGTCGACATGCCCGGCCTCGTCTACATGCTGCAGAGCGAGTACCGCTTCTACTACCCCGGCTCGCCCGGCGACTCGGAGAAGAGCCAGCAGATCTCGAAAGACGTGATCGCCATCGGGATCGACAACCCGACCTTCGGGCTGAACTCCGACACGTTCAACACCAAGGCCGCGGAACTGACGCAATTCGGGAACGACCGGGTCACCGCGGTCGTCACCGGCCGCGAGCCGATGAGCGCCTGGGACGCCTACGTGCGGGAGTGGAAGAGCCGGGGCGGCGACCAGATCCGCAAGGAGTACGAGCAGGAGCTGAAGGGGCAGTAGGCGCGGCGCGGGCGAGGATGGCCGCGCCCGCGCCGACGAGCCGTGGAGGGAGGAGGAAACCGATGGCGACCGTTGTCTCACCGCTACGCGCGCAGATCGAGGAGCGGGGGTACGTGGTCGTGCCCCAGGTCGTCCCGCCGGAGAACGTGGCGGCGGTGGTGGCGGACATCTGGCGCCACACCGGCGCGCGGCCGGACGACCGCGAGTCGTGGTACCTGCCGGGGATCATCTCCCCCCACGGGATGGTCCAGATGTACCACTACCAGTCGATGTGGGACAACCGGCAGCACCCCGCGGTCCACCGGACCTTCGCCGACATCTTCGGCACCGAGCGGCTGTGGGTGAGCCTGGACCGGACCAACCTGAAGCCGCCGGCCGACCCGGCGCACCCGGAGCACAACGATCCGGGCTTCATCCACTGGGACACCGACACCTCCAAGTACCCCGACATCCCCTTCCGGGTGCAGGGGGTGCTCGCCCTGGTCGACACCGACGAGCGGATGGGCGGGTTCCAGTGCGTGCCCCGGCTCTACCAGGAACTGGGGGACTGGATCGCCCGCCAGCCGGCCGACCGCAACCCGCGCAAGCCCGAGATCGACGGCTACGCGATCGAGCAGATCCCGCTGCGGGCCGGCGACATGGTCATCTGGAGCACCCTGCTGCCGCACGGCAACGGCCACAACCGGTCGGACCAGCCGCGGCTGGCCCAGTACATCACCATGGGCCCCGCCCAGGAGGAGGCCGAGGAGGTGCGCCAGACGCGGATCGATTGCTGGCGCCGCCGGCTGCCGATGCCCAGCCCGTCCTTCCGGCCCGACCCGCGCGGCGTCGAGGAGGGGCAGGAGCCGCCGCACCTGACGCCGCTGGGGCGCAAGCTGCTGGGCCTCGACCGCTGGGAGGGCTGAGCGGCGCGGCAGCGCCGCCCAACCCCGCGGGCGCTCCCTCCCGGCTGCATTCCCCTACCCGTGCGCCACAATGTCACGGCCCGCCGCGACTGCGGCGGGCCGTGACCTTGTGGCGCGCGAGGCGCGGCTCAGTCCCACCACAGGAAGACCGCGCCGACGATCTCGATGCCCTCCGCCAGGGCCTCCACACTCCCGCTGCCCTGGTCGACGATATCCGGGCAGAAGGCGTAGAGGTCCGCCGCGAACGCCGCCAGGTCGGGCGGGGTGCGCCGGAGATTGAATTCGACCGCGTCGGCCGTCGCCCGCGTGATGACGATACCGTGGTCGCGGTCGTATTCCTCGAGCCTGGCGACGATGTCCTCGGTCGTCAGGTCGTAGTTCGCGCCGTCGGTGCGCGCCAGGCGGGGGATGGCGAACTGCGAGCCGCCGGGGCCGACGACCAGCTCGACGCCCTCGTGACGCTCGTCGCCCAGCCACAGTTTCGTCCCGATGAAGGCGACCGTCCCGGCGGGCAGGCGCCCGCGCAGACCGGGCAGGAGGGTCTCCGCCTGGCGCTCGGGGAGGATGGCCGACAGGCAGCGGTCGTCCCGCTCGCGGCCGAAATCAGAGGTCGAGTAGGGGCGCACCGGCGGGCCGGCCAGGCCCGCGAGCAGGCGCCGCGCCTCCTCGCGCCAGGCCCCGCCCGCGCCATTCCCGCCGGCCGACGCGTCGGCGGACGCCGGGTCCGAGGCGAGCCGGTCCCGGCGGCGCGGGGGCGGGAACAGTCCGGTCATGTGGGGCTCTCCTTCCGCTCATCCACCGTGTCTCCAGGGATCCACTGTAGCTAACGACCAGCGCGAGCAAACTATCCCACCTCCGGCGACCGGGGGTGGGCCGACCAGCCCCGCGCCGGGACAGTAACCGGGGCCGCCGGCGCCCGGCGACCGCGCGGGGAACGTGGGGCAGCCGCCCGTCGTCAGCCGCCACCTCCCTCTGATGCTTGACATTTTCAATCACTCATGATAATTTCTACTATGTGAGATGGCAGTAATTGACGATCCTTCGTTCCTTGCAGTCTTCGGAGTGGTGGTTGACAGCGATGGCCGGCTGGAATGCCGGCGCCGGATGCTGACGGGAGGTGCGGCCGTGGACGAAGAGCGCCGGAAGGTTCTGGAGATGGTCGCCGCGGGGACGATCACGCCGGACGAGGCCAACCAGCTCCTGGAGGTCTTGGAGGGCGTCGCCCCGGTCGAGTCGCCGGACACTGTCGCGGCGGGTTACGCGGGGGCGGGGCGTCAGGACGCGAGCGCCGCCTACGCGCGTGGGATGCGCGAGGCGGGCTTCGACGATCTGCCCCCGGCGCGGCTGCGCGAGTTGCGCCGGCACGGGGTCAAGCCGGAGTATGTGCGCGAGCTGCGCGAGTCCGGCTTCGCGGACGTGAGCATCGACAAGCTGATCGAGCTGTCGAATCACGGCGTCAAGCCGGGCTACGTGCGCGAGGTCCGGGAGGCGGGGCTGGACGACCTGGACCTCGACGACTTGATCGAACTGCGCAATCACGGGGTGAAGCCGGACTACATCCGCGAACTGCGCGAGCTGGGGTTCACCGACCTGTCGGTCGAGCAGCTCTGCGAGTTGCGCAACCACGGCGTCAAGCCGGAGTACATGCACGAACTGCGCGAAGCCGGTTTCAGCGATCTGGACCTCGACGAGATCGTCGAGTTGTATAATCACGGCGTCAAGCCGGAGTACGCGCGCGCGATGCGCGAGGCGGGACTCGACGACCTGGGCCTCGATGATCTCACCGAGTTGCGCAATCATGGTGTCAAGCCCGAGTACGTCCGGGAATTGCGCGACAGCGGCCTGACCGAGCTGTCAGTCGCCCAGCTCTGCGAGTTGCGCAACCACGGGGTGAAGCCAGACTACCTGCGCGAGTTGCGCGAGTCCGGGTTCGTCGATCTGGATATCGATGAGATCATCGAGCTGGGCAATCACGGCGTCAAGCCGGACTTCCTGCGCGAGATGCGGGACGCCGGGTTCGCCGATCTGACCCTCGACGACCTGATCGAGTTGCGTAACCACGGCGTCAAGCCGGACTACATCCGCGCGTTGCGCGACTTGGGCTTCAGCGACCTGTCGGTCGAGCAGGTCTGCGAGCTGCGCGACCAGGGGGTGAAGCCGGACTACGCGCGCGAGATGCGCGAGTTGGGGATGTTGGACGACTGAGCGGCGGTACGGCGGGCGGGGCGGGCCGCGAGGACCAATGACCTTGCCGATCCCCCCGCCCGCCGCACTCCGTATGGCAGCATGCGAGAACACCCGCTGTACCCGCTGATCACGCGCGACCCGGCCAGCGGCGGCGAGCTCCTGGTCACGCGGCTGGAATGCCCGGAGAGCGGCGTCGTCATCGAGGGCAAGTTCAGCCTCGGCTGGATCGCCCGGCTCACCCCCGAGCAGCTCGAGTTCGTGGGGCTCTTGGTGCGCCACCGCGGCAACGTCCAGCGGCTGGCGGCCGAGATCGGCGTCGCCTACAACACCGCGCGCAACCGCCTGGATGACATCGTGGCCGCGCTGGAAGGGGCGCGCGACCCCAGGTCCCGCCCCGACCCGCGCGCGGCGCGTCTCGACGTGCTCGATCGCCTGGCGGCCGGCGCGATCGGCGTCGAGGAAGCGGCGCGCCTCCTGCAACGGTAGCGCCCCGCCGACCCGCCCAGGCCCGCCGCCGACGCGATCGTGCGGTGGCACGCAACGCGCGATACCGCGACGGCGGGTGTTGGGGCGGGCAGGGGGGCCGATGAGCGCGACCGCGACGCAACTGATCACCATCGAGCGGAACGTCCCGGCGACGATGCGCGACGGGACGACGCTGCGGGCCAACGTCTACCGCCCCGGCGGGGGCGGGCGCCACCCGACCTTGCTGACGCGCCTGCCCTACGGCAAAGACCTGTTCGGCAGCGGGGGCGGCTACGCCGACCCGATCAAGCTGGCGGGGCAAGGCTACGTGGTGGTCGCGCAGGACGTGCGCGGCCGCTTCGCCTCGGAGGGGGAGTGGACGCCCTTCGTCCACGAGTTCGCGGACGGCTACGACAGCGTCGAGTGGGCGGCGCGGCTGCCGGGGTCCGACGGGCGCGTGGCGATGTTCGGCGTCTCCTACCTGGGGATGACGCAGTGGCAGGCGGCGGTCATGGCGCCGCCGGCGCTGCGGGCAATCGTGCCGGGGATCACCTGGGGCAACTACCTCAACGGCTGCAGCTTCCGGGGCGGGGCGCGCGAGCTCGGCTCGGCCTGGTACTGGGCGCAGGCGATCGTCGGCTTTGACGTGCTGTTCAGGAAATACGGCGCGGGCGGCGACCCGACGGAGTTGCAGCGCCAGTTCCTCGGGCAGGTGGCGCGGATCGACGACATCATCGCGAGCTACGACACCCTGCCGCTGGCGGCGCTGCCCGACCCGGCCGGCGTCAGCCCGACCACCTTCGAGTGGCTGCGGCGCCCGATCGACGATCCCTTCTGGGGGGAACTCGGCCTCGACGGGCGCTACGACGCGGTGCGGGTGCCGACCCTGCAGATCGGCGGCTGGTACGACATCTTCCTCGGGGAGACGCTGCGCCAGTACGCCGCGATGCGCGAGACCGCGGCGGCGCGCGGCCTGCGCGCGCCGCGGCTGGTGATCGGGCCGTGGGTCCACGGGCGCTACGATCCGGTCGTCGGCGACCTCGCCTTCGGCCTGGCCAGTTCGGGCCTGCTCCTCAACTACCGGGGCGACCTGACCGACCTCCACCTGCGCTGGTACGACGCGATGCTCAACGGCAACGACGCGGCGCTGGCGGAACAGCCGCCGGTGGAGGTCTTCGTGATGGGGGAAAACCGCTGGCGCGGCTTCGACCGCTGGCCAGTCCCCGGCGCGCGGGAGGACCGCTGGTACTTCCACGGCGGGAGGCGGGACCGACGGCGACGCGGGCGACGGCGCGCTGTCGCGCGAGCGGCCCGGCCAGGAGCCGCCCGACAGCTACGCCTACGACCCGCGCGACCCGGTCCCGACGATCGGCGGCGCGACCCTGATGCCGGCGCTGATCCCCTCCGGGCCGCGCGACCAGCGCCCGAACGAGGGGCGCCGGGACATCCTCCGCTACACCAGCGCCCCGCTGGAGCGCGACTACACCGTCATCGGGCCGGTGTCGGTCGCGCTCTTCGCCGCGTCGTCGGCGCCGGACACCGATTTCGTCGCGCGGCTGGTCGACGTCCACCCGGATGGCCGGGCGTTCAACGTCACCGACGGCGTGATCCGCGCCAGCGCCCGCGCGAGCTACCCCGCGCCCGGCGTCATCCGCCCGACCCGCCCCAGCCCGATCGAGCCCGACCGCCCCTATGAGTACGCGATCGACCTCTGGGCGACTGGGAGCACCTTCCGCGCCGGCCACCGCCTGCGCGTCGAGATCACCAGCAGCAACTTCCCGCGCTGGGACCGCAACCTCAACACCGGCGAGGACAGCGTCCTCTCGGCGGCGACCGCGGTGGCGCACCAGCGGGTCTTCCACGACGCCGACCGGCCCAGCCACCTGACCCTGGCGGCGGTCGCGGAATAGGGCGGGCGGCACGCCGCCGCGCGCCCCGGCAGTTCCACACGAAACCGGCATAGCGGCATAGCGCGTGCGGAGTGGCTCGCTGCGCTCGTCGCGCGACGGGCGCAAGGGGGGGGCGATGGTGGCACCACGGCAGGTCGAGGAGCAACTGGTCGACACGATCGACAGCCGGGCGGAACTGGCGCGGCACCGGCGGGCGCGGTGGCGGGGTCGGCTGCCGCTGGCCCTGGCGCTCGCGACGCTGCTCGGCTTCGCGCTGGTGCTGCTCTTCGTCCTGCTCGGCGACGCCGCGGCGCTCGACCGACGGGTCACGCTCGCCGTGCAGGGCGTCGCCCCGCCCGGACTGCTGGCCCTGATGGTCGCGGTGAGCTGGCCGGGCTTCGGATTGCAGTCGCCGCTGATCATCCTCGGCGTCGCCGCGTTCCTCTTCTGGCGGCGGCTGCGGATCGAGGGCGCCTTCGCCCTCCTGGCGGCCGGCGGGGCCGGCCTGCTCGACGCCCTCCTCAAGGGGCTCGTCCGCCGCCCCCGCCCGGCCGCCGCGCTCGACGGCGTCATCGTCCACCCTGGGGCATCCGGCAACAGCTTCCCCAGCGGCCACGTCCTGACCTATCTGGTCTTCTGCGGCTTCCTCGCCTACCTCGCCTATACCCTGATGCGGCGCGCTGCCCTGCGTCGCGCGCTGCTCGCCTTGCTGCTCGGTCTGATCGCCCTGGTCGGCCCGTCGCGCGTCTACCTCGGCCAGCACTGGTTCACCGATACGATCGCCTCCTACCTCCTCGGCACGGCCCTGCTGGTCGTCCTGCTCGTCGCCTACCGCCGGGTGAAGGCGTGGCAGTTGGCGCGGGCCGCCGGGACGGAGGGCGTGGGGCGCGGGGCGCGGGGCGGGTGATGAGGGCAGAAGGCAGAGGGCGGAAGGGGCGGCGTGGCGGGAGGATACTCCCGTGCCGGCATCGCCCCACGCCCCACACCCCCGTCAATAGAGTAGCGCCTTGTCCAGCACGTTGCGCATCCGCTCGGGGTGGTCGTCAAGGTAGTGGCGCAGATTGTCGCAGAAGAGCGCGACGATTTTGCGGTTCTCGCTGTCGGCGGTCGAGGCGGAGTGGGGGTTGATGATGACGTTCGGCAGGGTCCAGAGGGGGCTATCGGGCGGCAGCGGCTCCCGGCGGAAGACGTCGAGCGCGGCCCCGGCGAGGCGGCCCTCGCGCAGCGCGGCGATGAGGGCCATTTCGTCGAGGACCTCGCCGCGCGCGATGTTGATCAGCACGGCGCCCGGCCGCATGGCGGCGATCTCGGCGGCGCCGATCATATTCTCGGTCTCCGGCGTGTGCGGCGCCGCCAGGACGAGGAAATCGGCCCCGGCCAGCATGGCGTGCAACTCCGGGCGCGTGTAGACGCGGTCGACGCCCAGCTCCTCCGGGGCGCGCGCGGTGCGGCCGAGGGCGGTGACGGTCAGGCCGAAGGCGCGGGCCAGGCGGGCGACCTCGCGCCCGATCTTGCCGGGGCCGACGATCGCCAGGGTGCGCCCCGGCAGCTCGGCCGAGCAGAAGCGCTCCCACTCGCGCCGGCCCTTCGCCTCGATCAGATGGAGGGCGCGCTTGGTGAAGATCAGGACGGCCAGCATCACGAACTCGGCCAGCGGCCCGGCGTGGACACCGCTGGCGGTCGTGACGATCACGTCGGTCTTGTCCAAGCCGTAGCGCCTGACCGCCTGCCCGACCCCGGCGCTGGTCGTCTGGACCCAGCGCAGCCGCGGCGCGAGCGTCGTCAGTTCGGGCGCGGTGTCGAGGTCGAAGTCGAAGAGGATCTCGGCCTCGGCCAGCAGCGCGCGGAACGCCGCCTCGCGCGCGGCGTCGCGACCGGCCGGCGGGTGGTGGTCGGCGGTGTAGCGCGGCGTGCCGAGCAGGTCGGGGCGGAAGATCACCGCCAGGCGCGGATCGACCGCGCGGATGCGCTCGACCAGCTCCGGCTCCAGCGGCGACCCGATCAGCAGCGTGACCCGCCCCGCCGGTTGCAACTCGTCAGTCATGTGCCCCCATTACCTCGCCGGCACGCGTCCGCGATGCCGGAACGCGACAGAACTCTCATCGTTCGCGCGGCGCAAGGATAACGCAAACGCTCTCGCGCCGCATCGCGATCCGCCATTCGCACGAGATCTGCATCCGGCGCGGATTCGCCCGGCAGCGCGATCACGCCGGAATTCGGGACTACTTCCCCGGCCCATCGCGTTAGCGGCAGTAGCGACGCCGGCCGGGCGACGGGCGCGGCGGCGGGGGTGGGGGCGGCACAGGCAGGGGGGCCGGATGCGGGGGCGGGCGGGCGGGCGGATCTATTACGGGTGGATCGTCGTCGGGGTCACCTTCCTGACGCTGTTGGTCTCGGCGGGGGTGCGCTCGGCGCCGGGGGTGCTGATCCACCCGCTGGAGGTCGATCTCGGCTGGGACCGCGCGGCGATCTCCTTCGCCGTCTCGATCGGGCTGGTCCTCTTCGGGCTCTCCGGCCCGCTCTCCGGCTGGCTGATGGACCGGGCCGGGCCGCGGCTGCTGATGCTCTGCGGCCTGGCGCTGATCGCGGCCAGCACGGCGGCGGGGGCGGCGATGACCGCGCTCTGGCAGTTCACCCTCCTCTGGGGCGTGCTGGGCGGGCTCGGCACCGGCGTGGCGGCGGCGGTGCTCGGCGCGACGGTCGCCAACCGCTGGTTCGTGGCGCGGCGGGGGCTGGTGCTCGGCCTGTTCGGGGCCGGCACCTCGGCGGGGCAGCTCGTCTTCATCCCGGCGCTGACCGCGCTGATCGTCGCGCTCGGCTGGCGCGGCGGGACGCTGGTCCTCGCGGGGATCGCGGCGCTCGCGCTGCTGCCGGTCCTGATCCTGATGCGCGACGACCCGGCCCAGGTTGGGGTGCGGCCCTACGGGGCGGACGTGACGGCGGCGGTCCAGCCCCCCGCGCGCCCGACCGCCGGGATCATGGGTCGCGCCGCGCGGACGCCGGAGTTCTGGCTGCTGGCCGGCAGCTTCTTCGTCTGCGGCGCAACCTCCAACGGGTTGATCGGCACCCACTTCATCCCCCACTCGATCGACCACGGCATCCCCGCCGTCACCGCGGCGAGCACCCTGGCGCTGATGGGCACGTTCAACTTCGTCGGGACCCTCGGCTCCGGCTGGCTGACCGACCGCTACGACCCGCGCAAGCTGCTGGCCTGCTACTACGGGTTCCGCGGCCTCTCGCTCTTCGTCCTGCCGTTCGTCACCGGCTTCCCGGGGCTGGCGGTCTTCGCGGTCATCTTCGGGCTCGACTACATCGCCACCGTGCCACCGACCGCCGCGCTGGTCGCCGACCGCTTCGGGCGGCGCAACGTCGGGGCGGTCTTCGGCTGGGTCTTCTGCGCGCACCAGATCGGCGCGGCGGGGGCCGCCTGGGCCGGCGGGCTGGCGCACCGGGCGCTCGGCGACTACACCGTCGCCTTCCTCGCCGCCGGCGTCCTGGCGATTGTCGCCGGGGCGATGGCCCTCGGCATCGACCGCGACGCCGAGCCGGCCTTCGACGCGCTGGAGGTCGCCCCCGCGCGGGCGTAACCGGCGTCACGGGCGGGCAGCGATCCGTTCAACCACCGATCCCGGCGGCGCGCAGCAGGGGCGCCGAGCGGCCCTCGATCTCGGCCAGCAGGCCCGCATGATCCCGCAGCGCCTCGGCGGATGCGGCGGTGATCGTCGCCCGCAGGGTGGCGTCGAGGTCCGCCGGCAGTTCGTCCTCGTCGAGCACGCGGCAGCGACCGTCGGGGGTCACCAGCAGATCGAGGACGAGATCGCGCCAGGAGACCGCCTCGGGCGCGATGCGGGTGCGGTCGGCGATGTTGACGTAGAGGCCGAGCGTCCGGCCCTCGGGCGTCAGCCAATGGTAGGCGTTGTAGGGGCGCGCGGTCCAGAAGTAGCCGAGGCTGAGCGTGCCGGTCGGCAGGTCCAGGTCGGCGACCCGGCCCGCGCGTGGCACCCGGTAGAGCAGCACCGCCTCGTCCGTCTCGACGGTCAGGGGCGTGCAGGCGAACTCCTGGCGCCCGCCGTGCAGCGCCTCCTTGATTTCGAGGATCGGTCGTCCGGTCATGCGTCTCCCTCGGGCGCCGCGAGCAGGGCATCGTGGACAACATGGTGGATGGCGGCGCGGGGGCGGCCCCAGTCGCGCCAGCGCTCGCCGATCCGCGGGTCGTAGACGGCCGGCAGCCGCTCCAGCCGGTCGGCGATGGCGCGCAGGTCCTCGGGCGCGGCCTCGCCGTAGGCCGCGATCCGCTCGTCCGGGTCGGTCGCGCCGAGGGCGCCGCCGAGTTCGTCGAGCAGGAAGGCGAAGGTGTGGAAGCGCGGCAGGTCGTCGTCCGCCGCGTCCTCGGCGCGATAGGCGATCACCGCCAGCAGGCGGCGCACCGCGACCCGCAGCCCCGTTTCTTCATCGGTCTCGCGCAGCAGGGCCGCCAGCACGCCCTCGCCGCGCTCCACCCCACCGGTCAGCAGTCGGTAGACCCCGGCGGGGTAGAAGGTCTTGGTGGCGGTGAGCAGCCGGCCGCTGGGCCGGCGGATCACCATGCAGACCTCGCGGGTCCGACCCTGGCGGCTCCAAAGGCGTCCGTGCCGACGGCGACCGTGCGCTCCAGCGTCGGGCCGAAGCGCCGGACGAGGCCGGCGATCTCCCCTCGGCGTCGCCGGGCGCCGGGATTCGCGGCGTCATGCGCTCCCCCTCGCGCGCGGCCGCCCCCAAGGTGTTGCCCTTTCGGTCGGGCCGCGCTATACAGGCGGCAATCATACCGGAGCGAGGGGCGAAAGGAGGAGGCATGACCGGGGAGACCGCGCCGGCCGTGGATCGCAACAAGGGCTTCCACCCGATCTGGTGACCGACCACCCCTACCACTTCATCGACTCCTGCATTCGCTGACTGCATAATCTCCCGCATCCATCGCGTCACGCGCGCCCGGCGCGTCGCCTGACGCTATAATTGCACCGGGCATGCCGGGCCGGTAGGCGACTGATCATCGCCGTGCGGCCTGTATCCCCGCCGGCCCGGCGTGCCCCACTTTCGCCGATACAGGAGGCGAGCGTATGGAATCAGACCCCCCATTCTTGCACCTGCGCCCCCCTGGCCGAACCATTGGTGGACAGCACCATTGATGACTTCGACCACATCTGTGGCGAGACGATGCGGGCGAATATTCTGGCTGCGATTCGGGATGGCGTCCTGCCACCAGCCGAGAAATGGCCAATCACGCTTACAGCCTATCCGAAAAAGAGTTGCGGGAGCCGAAGCCCCGCTCATCACTTCCCCAAAATCTCCCCGAAAGCTCCCTCTCCCAGATTGTCGATCTCCCCCCACCCCAACCGACTACTCAACGTCACACCCCTGGTGACGCACGGACACCTAATGCGAGGAGAATCGCGATGACGATCGCGGACATCCGCCCAGCCATGCCACCGATCGTGGACCGCGGCACCCTGGCAGGCGCAGATCGCCGAGCTCCGCCGGCGCGAGGCGCACACCCGCGCGGGCGATGGCGATCGCCGCCGCCCGCCGGCGACTGCCGATGATCGAGGTCGATGCGGCGACGCCGCTCATCGGGGCGAACGGTCCAGTCACTCTCCTCGACGCCTTCGAGGGCCGGTCACAACTGTACGCGTCGTACCACATAGCAGCACCCTGGCCGCCCCCGCCGCCGACCAGTGCGAGGGCTGCGTTCAACACCGGACACGTGCTCAGGCTGTCATACCTGCACTCGCGCGACGTCACCTTCGCCAAGTGGTGTTCTGCGAGGGGCCCGTTCGGGGAGATCGACCGGTATCGGGAGTTCATGGGCTGGGAGATGCCGTGGTACGCCGTGCCCGAGGGGTCCCTGGACCGGATAGCTCCTGGGGGGCCACTTCGGCATGAAGGCGTGCTCCCTGCGCGTGGGCGACCGCGTCTTCGAGACCTACTGGACCACCGGGCGCGGTGTGACGATGGGCAACCCTACCAGATGCTCGACATGACCGTCTACGGCCGCCAGGAGAGCTGGGAGGAGTCGCCCGAGGGGTGGCCGCGGCGCTTCGATACCAGCCGCGGCGGCAACGCGTTCCGCCTGGACGGGCGGCCGATCTCGCAGTGGTCGCGGATCGCCGCCGGCCGCTCTGACGACCTCGGCACCTCGGCCGCCGGCATTGAACACCGCTGCCACTAGGATGCGAGGTGGCCGATAACGGCACGATCGGAGGGCGGCGGGGCTTCTACAGGCCCCGCCGCATCTCGTCAACGATGAGCAGGGCATGCCGAGAACAGTGGCAAACCGAGCCCTTCGCTTGCGATAGTATACGAAAACCACCGTCGATAGTGCGGGTAACTGCGACAAATCGACGTGAAGGATCGCTAGTCGTTCTGAGGCCAGAGGCCCTTCCTCATCCGTTGCTCGTCGGCGCCGAGCTGGCCGGCGGGGCCCCAATTGGATTCGACCCCTCAGCCGCTCTCGCCGATCTGCACCGGGCCCTTACGAAAGGTGCGGTGGTGTGGTAGGGTGGGGCATGGAAGCGCAACGGGCCGCGAGCGCGGCACCCTCACCGACCCGAGACGACCCGACGATCTGGCGCGTGGACGACGCCCTGTGGGCGGAGTTGCAGCCGCTGCTCGTGGTCGACAAGCCCCGCAAGAAGCCGGGGCGCAACCGCAACGATGACCGGCCGATCCTCGACGGCTGATCTGGCTGGCGCGCACCGGGCGCGCAGTGGGCGGCCTGGCCGCGCGACCAGTTCGGCCCCAAGTCCACCGCCCATGACCGGCGGCAAGAATGGGTGGAGTACGGCTGCCTGGGGCGGGCGTGGGCGCGCCTGCTCACCGAGTACGACGGCGAGATCGGCCTGCAGTGGGAGTGGCAGGCCGCCGACGGGGTGCATCGTCAAGGCGCCGCTGGGTAAAAAAGGGGCGGCGGCAGGCCGAGGCGACCGGGGCGAACCCGACCGACCGCGCCAAATGCGGCGCGAAGCGCCACCTGCTGACCGAGGGGCGGGGCATCCCCCTCGCCACGGTGCCCTCCGGGGCCAACCGCCACGACGCGGTGAAGCTGGCCGACCTGCTCGACGCGGTGCTCCTCCCGCCGCCCCCTTCGGCTCCGGACCGAGCGGCACCTCTGCCTGGACCGGGGCTACGACTGCGATCGGTGCCGCGAGGAAGCCACCGCGCGGGAGGCTATACCTCGCACATCCCCGCCAAGACCAGCGCCGCCGGCGCGTGCCGCCACCGGGGCACGCCGGCCGCCATCCCGCGCGCCGCTGGGTGGTGGAGGCGGCGCACAGCTGGTTCAACCGCTTCCGCCGCCTGCTCGTGCGCTGGGAGAAGAAGGCGGCCAACTCCCTCGGCTTTGTCCAACTCGCCGCGATTCTGATCATCTACCGCAAGCTGCGCCATGCCCGTACACCTTCCGGATAGGCTGTTAGAGGGACACGCAAATTAGGTTTTGTGATTCGGCAATGGGTACAAACCGCTCCTGACGTTACCTTCTTCGAGTGCTTGCCAGATCTCCTAGATGGCGGTGCAGGGCAGTCTTGCTCCTCGATGTGTATGACATCTGGCGTGCCAGGAATCCCACCAGGACATCGGCGAATGGGTACTCAGACAGCCGGAGGGGCGCAGGTCTGCACTTCGGTTAGTCGAGGCTGGATTGCCCTATTCCCCGCCACAGTGCGACATCTTCACGCAGTGGCGGCAGACGACACACGGATCAAGACGGATGAGCGACTGTGGCGAGACGCGCATGGACGCCTTGACCTTACCAAGGAACGCCTGACGGACCTCGCGCAAGCGCAACCGGGCCTGGTTGCCCTCTCGTGGCTTGCAATTTCCACGTCGTCTTTGTGAAGATCACCCCAGCCCGTACAGTTATTCTGGACAGCAGAGGGCCGGACATCGCAATTGGCGGGCCGTTAGAATTCACGACCGGGCCGTTTGCTACAGGTGGCTCAAAGGGAAGTGTTGCGTCAACGGGACTGGTTGCGTCATTTCGCACAAAATTCGCTTACCCACATCTCTACTCTATCCGTCAGTCGCAGCCTCATAAGTTGGAGCCAGAAAGAGCGCGATCAGTCCGTTGACCGTCTTGACTATCTCCAGGAAGCATTGGATGGCATCGACACGCTTCGATTGTCGGCACCAGGGCATTATCTCGGCATCAGTGGGGCCATCAGTGACCACCTAAAGGCTGTGTATAAGCGCGTTTCCGAGCGGCGTCGAGATAGGGGGTGGCAACTAAGCCCCCGGCAGGATGGACGAAGTCGGCGCGTAAACAACTACTCTCACTTCTCAAATGACCCGATACCGAAGCCACCACCAGCGCGCCCATCACCGTACTGGTGGTAAGCGATGCTGTCTCCAAGAGAGGGCGGCACAATGGCACGCGCGCATTCCTCGGACTCAGCGGGTGTTGAGGTAGCAATCGGGCCCACACCCGGCGCGCGAAGGTTGGCGCGTTCTGCGCGTAACCTTCGCTCAGGAGCCAAAGCACGAATCGCGCATTGCTCGCGCGCTTGACGCGCTGATAGCACCCGCGATGTGCGATGAGACTCGCCCTGATTTCGAGGCTGAACCTTCGGCCAGTGTGCTTGCCGAGGTGCGATCGTGACACCTCGCACCATCGATACGCCGGTTGTTCGCGAGCGCGGTCGCCCCCTCGTGGTGGTGCGCCGGCACTGCCCGACCGCGATGCCGAGATGAGCGTGCTCTTTGCGCTTCTCAATCTACCCGCTTTCCCCACCGAGCAACCATCCCGCGCCATTCCCGCACCGGACGAGGACCGGCGCGACACGCGCATCGCTGAGGGGCTGCCCGGCCATGGGGCTGGTGTCGGCCGATAGATGGATACGCCGGTACGGCGCTCAGGGGCCATCTGGGCGGCGCCGCATGGCGACGAAATGGGCTGATGGGATGAATCATACCACAATCCGCGTCAGCCCCGGAACAACGGAGGCTGATCGATGCAGACACCCACCACGCCACACCAGCACCCCCTCGCGCAACTACGCCTTGGCCCGATTGACGGATCTCGGAGTTGAGCGGGCCCGCGATCAATTGCTGCTCGCCGCACTGTGGCCAGTGTCTGCGCTCGACGGGCGCCGAACTGCTCGCCGGAATCGCGGCCGGTTCGGAGAGAGGAGGGCCGGTAGTGGACACGCGGAACGCGATCGGGGCGGGGGCTACGGCCCCCGCCCCCTGCCCATTCGCCCGAGAGGATCCTCACGCGCGAGGCGCTGCTGCGGCTCTTCCGGCCGCTGCACGACGACTACGCCGCGACGATCGTCCTCACCGCGGATCTGCCGAACAAGGAGCGGCGCGCGGTGATCGACGCCCGCCACGAGGCCTACACCGAGGCGCTGGCCGCGGTGCTGACCCGGGGCGATCGGCGCGAGCGCCGAGTGGGTGCGCGGCGGGAAGGGGCGCGGCGGTGATCGCGCAGACGCGCCCGCTCGACCTGGTGCTCGATCGCCTGGAAGGCGTCAAGACCAACGGCACCGGCCACACCGCGCGTTGCCCGGTCCATGGCGACCGGCACAACAGCCTGAGCCTGGAAGGAGGGCGACGACGGCCGGGTGCTTCAAGTGCTTCGCCGGCTGCGACTACCAGGACATCCTCGCCGCCCTCCACCTGGAGCCGCGGGACCTCTTCCCCCGGAACGGCCGGGGGGAGGGGGGTATGGTACCCCCCGCGCAACACCGCAACACTGCAACACCCCCGCGCATCGCGGGCGGCTGCACGCTGGAGGGGTACGCCGCGGCGAAGCGCCTGCCGGTCGCGTTCCTCCGCGCGTGCGGGCTTTCGGACGTGCACTACCTCGGGCGCAAGGCCGTGCATCCTATCCGGGCGTGGACGGCGCCGCCGGGCCGACCCGCCTGCGCCTGGCCCTGGAGAAGGGCGCGGGGGCGACCGGCGCTTCGCCTGGACCAGGGGCAGCAAGCCCACCCTCTACGGCCTCGACCGCCTGCCGACGATCGGCACCAGGGCGCGGTGCTGCTGGTGGAGGGCGAGTCGGACGCGCAGACCTGCTGGTTCCGCGACGTCGAGGCGCTCGGCCTCCCCGGCGCGGGCAACTGGAACGAGGGCGGGACGCCCCCACCTCGACGGCATCGCGGCCATCTACATCGTCGTGGAGCCGGACAGCGGCGGCAGGCCGTCAGGAAGTGGCTGGCGACTCCCGCATCCGCGACCCGCGCCCGGCTGGTGGACCTCGGCGCGCACGAGGACCCGGCGGGCTCTACCTCGGCGATCGGACGCCTTCCGCGACCGGCTGGTCGCGCTGGAAGCGGCGGTGCCGTGGGTCCGAACGGGAACGGGCGGAAGTGGACGCGCGGGCACGCGAGGCGTGGGCGCGGTGCGCGCACCTGGCGACCGACCCGGACATCCTCGCCCGCTTCGCCGCGGCCCAGCGGGCGCGCGGGGTGGCCGGCGAGGCGCGGGCGATGCTGGCGGCGTACCTCGGCGTGGTCAGCCGCTTCCTCCCCCGCCCGGTCTCCATCGCGGTCAAGGGGCCGTCGTCGTCCGGCAAGAGCTACACGACCGAGCGGACGCTCGACTTCTTCCGCCCGACGCCTTCTACGCCCTCTCGGCCATGAGCGAGCGGGCGCTCGCCTACTCCGAGGAACCGCTGCGCGCCGCATCTCGTGATCTACGAGGCCGCGGGCATGGCCGGCGATTTCGCCTCCTACCTCATGCGCTCCCTGCTGTCCGAGGGGCGCATCCGCTACGAGACGGTCGACAAGACGACTGGCGGACTCTGCCCGCCTGATCGAGCGCGAGGGGCTGACCGGCCTCCTGGTGACGACCACCGCGGTCCACCTGCACCCGGAGAACGAGACGAGGTTGTTGTCCATCCCGTCACGGACACGCCCGATCAGACGCGGCAGGTCTTCCGCGCCATCGCGGCCGGCGGCGGCGAGCCGGTGGACCTGCGCGCCCTGGCGCGCCCTCAGGCGTGGCTGGCCGGCGCCGAGCACCGGGTCACGGTCTACGCCGCCGCGCTGGCCGAGGCCGTGCCGCCCGTCGCCGTCCGGCTGCGGCGCGACTTCGGCCTGGTGCTCAACCTGATCCGCGCCCATGCGCTCCTGCACCAGGCCACGCGCGAGCGGGACGTCGAGGGGCGCATCCTCGCCACGCTCGGCGATTACGCTGTCGTGCGGGCGCTGGTGGCCGATCTGGTGGCCGAGGGCGTCGAGGCGACGGTGCCGGCGACGGTGCGCGAGACGGTCGCGGCGGTGAAGGCGGCACGCGGCCAGTCCGACGAGCCGGTGTCCGTCGCGCGAGTGGCGCAGCGCCTCCAGCTCGACAAGGGCGCCACGTCGCGGCGGGTGCGCGTGGCGCTCGACCGGGGCTACCTGCGGAACGACGAGCCGGGCAGGGCAAGCCGGCCCGGCTGGTGCTCGGCGAGCGGCTGCCCGAAGACGTCGGTGCTGCCGAGCGTCGCGGCGCTGGCCGAGTGTTGCGGTGTTGCGGGTGTACAGAGGGGATCGACACCCCTCCCCCCCATGGACGAAAGGGGCGAGCGATGACGGCGACAATCGCGCCCCACCTCGTCGCGGCGGAAGGTGCGCAAGCCGCAGGCGAAGACGCGCGTGCTGCACGACGCTGAACCTTGCCGCCGCAGACGAGGCGAGCAGCGAGCGTGCGCCAGCTCTGGCTTAACAGTTTATCGTCACGGCCTGCTGGAAAGCCGCCTGACCGCAGGAGGCCAGCGTAACCGTTATGTTACGCCCGCCTGCTGGCGACAAAATTATCGACGGCAAAGCCGGAACGCGTTGCGCGGGGCTGGGATTTATCATGACCTGGCTGGCGACCCTACCATGGCGGTGCTGCCGCGACATTGGCGCAGCGTGTTCCGCGTACAGTTAAAAATCTGGCAGAATATCGCCTGATGGCGATCCAGCCGTTTGGTGATGAGTAATGGTGTGACTGGCAGATGCGTGGTTAGCTCCCTGACGCCACGCATCAACAGAATGCTGGCACGCTGAAAACCCGGCCCTGGATTCTGGCACTATGCAGAAGCGGGCTAGCGCCGTCCAGCAGGAGGCCGCCGAGCAGTGCGAGTACAAATCAAGAGCGCGATTTTGCCCCAACCTGAGCAGGTCGAGCGCGTCGCCCACCACGGGCTGGGTAAACCGATCACCGCCATGCGCCGTGGAGTTCGGGATCGCCGCGCCGAGCGGATGCGCTGCCGCCCGTTGCTGGAGAAGCTGATCCGTGGCGTATCGAGCAACATCGACGCTGGCGATGGGGTCGTGGCGCGAACAGGTGGCCGAGCGGCGGCCGTCAGCTTCGAGCAGGTGGTGCCGTGGCCCGGCACGACTACACCGGCGGACGAGCGATGGGCAAGAAGAAGGTGAAGCTTCCACTTCCTCTACCAGAGGAGGCGCTGGCGCTTCGCCGAGCGGCTGGTGGTGCTCGATGGCGCCCGACCCGCACCACCACCGCGGCGCCCAGGCCCTGCTGGTGGCCCTGATCATGCGCAGCAACAACGGCAGCAGTACGACATCGCGCTGATCATCCGCGCCGCGTCGAGCAGGTCGCCGCCGCCGGCCTGGGCGCGAGAACTGCTCGACGATCCGGGCGGCCCGCCCGAGGCGGCTTCGACCAATTACCAGCGGCTCGTGGCGCAGCGGGCGCGGGCGGGGCGGCGGTGACCGCCGCCCCTGCCCGACCCGGACGGCGCGGAGCGGCTGGTCGCGGCGCTGTGGCGGCAGGCGCGCAAGGACCTCGCCCGTGGCCGGCCCGACGCCTGGGGGTGGCTGCGGGCGAGGCCGAGCGCGGCCGACCTCCGCTTCTGGTGCGCCGGGCTCGGCGAGCACGCCACCCCCGAGGCGGTGCGGGCGCGGCTGGTGTCGTGCTTGGGCGCGCCATCGCGCTATCGGAGGATGAGCGTGGAGCGACGTTGCCAGGGGTACACGAAGGCCGGGCAGCCCTGCCGGGCACCGGCGAGTACGGTGCGCCAGAGCGGCTTCTGCCCGGCGCACGACCCCGCAACGCCACCGCGTTCCGCGAGGTGTCGGCGCGCGGCGGGCGGGGGCAAGGCGACCGCGGCGGGTCGACAAGTTGGTGCCCGCCACCCTGAAGCCGGTGATCGGCATCGCCTCGGGGCGCTGGAAGAGGTCCACGCGGGCGACCTCGACCCGAAGGTGGCGAACGCGATGGCGGCGCTGGCCGGCGCGGTGGGCCGGCTCTATCACACCGGCGTCGCGGAAGAGCGCATCGCCGCCCTGGAGGCGGCGCAGGAGGCTCCAGCAGGGCGGGAGGCGAGCGTGAGCATCGAAGGGCGACGGTTCCAACGGCTGGAACGCGACTATCCGCCGTACACGCCGCGGCAGATTCAACTCGTGGATGTGTGCGGGCTGGCCCCCGACGAGGCCGAGCGGCGAATCCGCGAAGCCGAGGAGCGCGCCGGCCCGCGGCCGGCCGACATGCCGCCCGGCACCAATGATGATTATCGTCGGCTGCGCGGAGCCGCGCCCCGGGGGATGCGGCGCCGGCCGCCGGTGGCAGGGGCGCCCCGTCGCGCGCCGTGTGGCCGCCCTGGAGGCCGCACGGCTGGCCGCGGCGTTCGGGCGGCCTTCCACGCCTGGGTCGAACGCCCGCGCGGCGCGGAAGACCCGGCGACGCTGGAGGTGCGGCCGAGGCCGGCGGAAGCTGCCGCGCCGCCCTGTCGCCGGCGGAGTTGGCGCGGAGCGACTGGGTGTACGCGGCGCTGGTGGCGCTGGTCGAGCCGGCCACCACCCTGGGCGTGGTTCGGGCCGCGGCCGTCGTCGCCGAGGGGGAAGAGTTCGGCCTGGCGCCGGGTGCGCCGCCATACGCGGCGCTGGAGGCCCCGCCGCGCACTTCCGGCAACCTGGAGATGTGAGGGGCGGGCGATTCACGGAGGAACAAGAGCTGCCCTGACGCGTCGGTAGTCACCCGATGTAACAGAGCACTAGCCCTCGGGCTCATTAGATGGATCGTCGGGAGGATTGATGACAGTGAGCGTGACCGTGCTGAGCGGACGAGCGAGTTCATGGAGTTGCTGAATCCATCTCGCTAGGTCAACGTAGGAGATTGCATTCTCCCCAAGTCGCAATCCCGTATAGCTAACATCTAAACCGAAGCGCCGATGGGATCACCACATGGAGGTGTCCTGATGCGACTCGGTGACGCGGCCACGACCTCGGCCAGCGCTGCAATGCGGCGGCAGCAGGACTGCACCTCGGCGGTGCGGCGCGGCAACCCGGCGAAGAACTGGGCCATCTGCTCTGCACCTTGGCCTTGGTGCCCAGGCAGGAGTTGGCGGTGACCTCCTCGCGCGCCCAGGCCTAGATCGCCTCGTCGGGGTTGAAGTCGGGGCTGTAGGCCGGCAGGCGCAGCGCCCGCAGGGCGAGATCCGGCGTGGCTAGGTAGTCGCGCACCGCCTCGCCGCCGTGGGCCGGCCCGTTGTCCCAGATCACGACTGGCGGCTCGACGTGGTTGGCGCGCAGCTGCCGGAGGAACGCGGCGCTCGTCGCGGAGGAACTGGTCCCGGCCAGTTCCATGTGCTCGACCTCCCCGGTCTCCAGGCAGACCGCCGAGTAGTAGCTGGCCTTCTCCCCCAGCGCGGGCAGGTCGAATCGACCAGGGCGGGCTCCCCTTCAACCCACTTCCCGCGCAGGTCGCCGTCGGCGCGGAAGTCTCGTCCACGAAGAAGATCTTCGCCCCGCGCACCGCGCCTCGGCCAGCAGGGCGGCGTACTCCGCCACGAAGGCCGCGCGCTTCGCCTCGTCGGCCTTGAGCAGCCGCTTCTTGGGCCGCTTGTAGACGAAGCCCAGGCGGTGGAGGTAGCGCGTGCAGGCGCTGCGGCAGAGCCGGATGCCGCAGCGGGCCTCGACGAACTGGCGCACCGCCCTTCCAGCTCCAGTTCGTCCAGCGCGACGCCGACCTCCTCGGCGTCGCCTGGACCGCGCCCTTCAGCCCGGCCTGGGCGTCCGGGTCGAGGGCGGGGGGCACCGCCCGTCTGCTCGAAGGCCAGGGCCGCAGGGCCATCGCGGTCGAGGGCGGCGAGCCAGGCCCCGATGGTGTGGGCGTCGCGCTCCAGCAGCTCGGCGACCTTGCTGGCCGACCAGCCCTGCGCCAGCAGCCACAGCGTGCCAGCGCTCGCGCTCGCGCGGCGTCGGGGCGCGGTACATCCGCTCGCGGACCTGCCGCATCCCGAGCTGCCAGCGCGCCAATACCGCCGCGATCTCAGCCATGCCCCGCGCTCCCGCCCTACCCCACGCCAGCATGCGGAGCAGCCCGATCACCCTGCCGGCTTCATCGGCGCTTCGGTTCAGGGTGTTCTATGTGCGTTGCTTTGACGGACAATCTCGTCAACGACGCGCGCGAGCAGTGCGGTGGCGTCGATGATAATGCCGTTTTTCGGGATGCCTTCTTTCGTGTGATACAATCGCGCAGTGACTTCCCGTTCCGTTTGTTTTCCGCCCCAGTCAGTTGGGTCCACTGCCACCCGCTCATCGATCCGCCGGTTCATTGTGTCAAAGTCAACTTCAAGGATAAAAACGCCGTCAAACAAATCGATGAACTTTGAAGAATTCCTCGAGCCACCGCAGAAAAACGTGACCGCCTCATCCCGGTTGGCGACGAAAGCCTTTACTTTATCGACATGCCAAATGTGGTGCTCGGGGAAATGAAGGTCGCCGAGTGCTCGTGCGCGAGGCCATCCGTCGGTGTACCAGTTTCCGGATCGCCCTGATAGGCCAATTCCCGGTCACCATGAATGGCCTGGTAGCCGCGCCGCTGCAATTCGGTGCAGACCGACGTCTTGCCGGAGCCGGAAACGCCTGCAATCAGATAATTCCTCATGCCCATGGTTGGAGAATACCACCAACGAGATGACACCAACAATAGGTGGGACGAGATGCTGTCTCCTACGGCTGTCGTGGCCCGCGTCGCCGGAGTCGCATCAGGACGCCCTCCATGTAGATCCCATCGGCGCTTCGGTTTAGAAGCGCGGCCGACAAGGTCGTTACGGTCGAGCGGGGCGACTCAGAGAAGCACGTACGCGCTCGTCGGGATCGAGAGCTTGACCGTAACGACCTTGTCGGCCGCGCTTCTAGCGTAGATTGGGCAGTTGACTTGAAGGGTTGATGAGGATCGGGCATCCTGGGTAGGCTCTCACCCCTATCGCCGGAGACCGATCCCCATGCCGATTGTAGCGCCCGCGCCGACCGCGACACGACCTACGCCGACGGTACGCGGCTGGTCGCCATCGGCGAGGATGTGGAGGCCGAGGGGTAGTTGTGGCATCATGGACGGCAAGACCGGCTACGTGCCCACACGCCACACCGTGGAGGCCCCGTGATACGACGACACGAGTCGCCAGCCGGACGTGAGAGGGTGTGAGGATGGAACCGCCGGAGAGTGGTGATGCCTCGCGCTGGCGACGACGCCTGCGCCTGCCGCACCCGTCGCCCCAGCCGACCCGCCTGCGGGTGCGGCAGCGGGTGCGCTGGCGATTGCGCGCCACTCCGACCCGCCGCCCGCTGCTGCTCGTCGCCGGCTTCGCCCTGCTGATCCTGCTCGGCACGCTGGCCTTGCTCCTGCCCTTCAGCGCGCGCGCGCCGGGCACCGACCCGCTGACGGCCCTCTTCACCGCCACCTCGGCGGTCTGCGTCACCGGGCTGATCGTGGTGGACACGCGCGATCACTGGAGCCCCTTCGGCCAGGCGGTCATCGTCACGCTGATGCAGCTTGGTGGCCTCGGCTTCGTGATCGGCGTCACCACGATCCGGCTCCTCCTCGGCCAGCGCCCGAACCTGCGCGACCGCCTGATCCTGCAAGAAACCGGCGCGATCACGCGGCTCGGCGGGCAACAGGCCATGGTCGTCCAGGCGGTCGCCTTCACCCTCGCCTGCGAGGGGATCGGCGCGCTCATCCTCTGGGCGCGATTCGCCCCAGAATTCGGCCCTGGTTACGGCCTCTGGCTGGCCGTCTTCCACGCGGTCGCCGCCTTCACCAACAGCGGCTTCGACCTCTTCGGCGGCTTCCGCAGCCTCGTCGATTTTCGCGGCGATCCCTTCGTCTTGCTGCCGCTCGCCGCGCTGATCATCTGCGGTGGCCTCAGCGTGGTGACGTTCGTCGACGTTGGCGCGCGGCGCGGCTGGCGTCGGCTCACCCTCGACAGCAAGGTCGTCCTGCTCGGGACGGCGCTCCTCCTGACCGGCGGCACGGCGATCATCTACCTCAGCGAGTTCGCGAACCGGGCCAGCCTCGGGACCGTGTCGCCCGGCCGGCAGTTGCTCGGGGCCTTCTTCCAATCGACCGCGACGCGCACCGCCGGGTTCGCCATCTGGGATTTCGCCGCGCTCGAGCAGCGGACCCTCTTCTTCATGCTCGGCCTGATGTTCATCGGCGGTGCGCCGGGGGCGATGGCGGGCGGCATCAAGATCACCACCGCCGCGACGCTAGTTGCGGCGGCCTGGAGTACCTTGCGCGGCCGGCCCGAGACGGCCCTCTTCGCGCGCCGCATCTCCGCCCGCCTCGTCAGCTTGGCTTTCGCGGTCGCCACCCTGGCCCTCGGCCTGATCGTCAACGTGGCGCTGCTGATCAGCCTGATCGAGGGGGAACGCCTGCGCGTCCCGTTCATCAACCTCCTCTTCGAGGTGACCTCGGCCTTCGCGACGGTCGGCCTCTCCACCGGCCTGCCGCCGCAACTGACCGCCGCCAGCAAGCTCCTACTGATCCTGACCATGTTCGTCGGTCGCCTCGGGCCGGTCACCGTCGCGCTCGTCCTCACCGAGCGCCGGCGCGAGGAACGCTACCGACACCCGAGCGAGACGCTGCGTATTGGGTGATTGCGGATTGCGGATTGGGGATTGCGCCAAGCCGAAGCCAATAATGCAGGCCGGCCGGCCGCTTCACTAATCCGCAATCCGCAATCCGCAATCGAAGGGAGGAAGGGATGTTCGAGCGTGACGACCGGCCGCACCAGTTCGCGGTCGTCGGGCTGGGGCGTTTCGGGATGGTGGTGGCACGGACGCTGGCCGAGCGAGGCCACGATGTGCTGGGGCTCGATCGCGACGAGGGGCCAGTGCAGGAGGCCCGGGAGGTCGTTACCCACGCGATCCAGGCCGACCTCACCGACGAGGCGGTCCTGCGCGAACTCGGGGTGGCGGAGGTCGACGCGGCGGTCGTGGCGATCGGCGACGATGTCGAAGCGAGCATCTTCGTCACGGCGCTGCTGGTCGAGGCGGGGGTGCCGCACGTCGCCGCGCGCGCGAACTCGCACCTCCACGGCCACATCCTGCGGCGCGTCGGGGCGACACGCATCATCTACCCCGAGCAGGAGAGCGGCGCGGCCCTGGCCCAGCACCTGCGCGCCCCCGATGTGACCGACTACTTCGCGCTCGGGGCGGGCATCGGCGTCGCGCGCCTCAATGCGCCGCGCGCCTGGATCGGGCGCACGCTCGACGAGGTGCGGCAGTCGCCGCCGAATCCCTCGCTGGTACTCGCTATCCAGCGCGGCGAGGAGACGATCGCCGAGCCGGCCCCCGGTGAGCAGGTCCGGGATGGCGATGTGCTCGTCCTCCTCTGTCCGGACAACAACCTCGACGAGATCCCGTGCGAGTACCCGCCGCAGCCGAACGCGCGCCGGCGGTAAGTACAAACACAACAAGATGCCGTGGGTCTGCTTGGTGTCTCGCCCGGACCTTTCTTGCCTGCTGGAACGGTGATAGTCTGCGTGAGCAATGCATCGGCAACCACTCAGTGCATGGCTACCGGCATCATCAACTACCTCCTGTGGGGACCTGGCGCAATCGAGATACGCCTGCACGACCGTGTGGCCTGCCTGCGCTACCAGGCACACATGGAAATCATCGTCAACGGGCAACACGCGCCAAAGCTCCTCCAGTGGCACACTGATTTCTATAAGCGGCGCGACGGGCGCTGGCAGGTCGTCTGGTCGCAAGCAACCGCAGTGGGACCGGGGATAGCCGCATACGAACCACCAGACAGGCCCTAGAAACGCGGCCGACAAGGTCTTATCGTCAAGTCTTCGGGCGACACGGAGAAAGTACGTATGCGCCCTGCGGAGGATCCGCGCTTGACCATAACCCCCCTTTCCGGCCGCGCTTCTAGCACATGACCGAACATCAGCCCCGAAAGCAGCCGCAAACACCGAGATGACGAAGTGTCGCTGTAGGACTAGGCGGCGGCGCCGTGCTGCGCTTCTTCCGCCAGCCCGGCCCGGCGGTCCTGTCGCGCCTGCCGGTCCCGCGTGGTCACCGGCGCGACCTGCCGGAACTGCTCGATGGTGAAGTCGCCGCGCCTGACCGTGTAGGCCCACGACGCCATGCCGCCGACCTCGAAGAAGGCGACCAGGGCGCGGGCGTAGCCGTCCGTCATGGCGTAGTCGTGGACCTCCCCCAGGCGTCGGCCTCCAGGGCAGCGCGGCGCACATGGGCCAGCAGGCTGCAATCGGACCAGTTGAGTTCGACCGTGAGGGCGTTCTCCCCGACCTTGACCAGTTCCATCGCCTGTCCTTCCTCGCGTAGGTATTGCAGTGTTGCAGTGTTGCGGAGGGGGGATTGCCCCCCCTCCCCCCTGCCTCAAGGGCGCGGGAGCGGAAACGTGTGAGGCTACGTGCTGTCGTACATTCCACTACCGCAATACTAAACGCAATATAATAGATTGACGATGTATGGCTTTTGTTTTATGCTGTCTGTAGGCGGAACATTGAGCCTCATAGGAAGGAGCGAGATGAACCAACCAGAAAGGAAGGCCGCAACGTTTCGACTTACGGCCGAGTGCCGACGCTTGTTGGCTGACCTCGCGCGAGAGCGGGGTATCAGCCAGGCTGCGGTGATCGAGCTTCTAGTACGTGAGGAGGCACGGCGCGAGGGCTAACCGGTAAAAATCGCAGCCTGAACGAGCCAGGCCGCGAGTAGCTCAGCAGTGGTAAGGACACCGAAGAGCAGGGGGATTCTACCAGTGGGCAGCACCACCCGGCGCGTTCAGCCACCGGTCAGCCCGTTCGACCTCGCGACCTGGGCCACGCCGCTGGTCTGTTACGCCCGCGTGTCGAAGTCGAAGGAGGAGAACACCACCATCCGCGTGCAGGTCGGCGAATGCACGCGCGACCTCGAACGCGCAAGCATCGCGGCAGCGACGTGGTACACCGACGAGAACGTCGATTCGGAACTGGAGATGGGCGACCGCCCGGCCGGTGGTCGCCTCATGCGCGCGGCGCTGGCCGGCGAAATCCGCACCCTGCTTGTCTGGAAGTTTGACCGCCTCGAGCGCGGCTTCGCCATGCTCGACGCGATCAACCGCCTCAAGAAGGCCGGCGTCGCGGTGTGCTCCTCAAAGAGCCGACCACGTTCCCGAGACGCCCGAGGGCTGGATGTTCTGCCACATCCTCGCGGGCGTCGGCGGCTTGAGAAGGCCAGCATCCGCACGCGGATCATCGGCGGGCAGGAGACGGCTATCCGCGACCGCGGGCGCTTCACCGCCGGCGCGGCGCCCTACGGCTACGACAAGACGCCGACGCGCACGATCGTCCCACGCCACGAGGCGATCCCTGGCACCGACCTGAGCGAAGTCGCGGTCATCCGGCTGATCTACGCCTGTCTGGTGGACGAAGGGCTTTCCACCACGCGCATCGCCGCGCGCCTGACCGAGATGGGCATCCGCAACGCTCGCACTACCGTCCCACACCGCAGGTGCAAGCCCGCCCCGCGCAACTCCCGTGGTCGCCGTCGCGCATCCGCAACCTGATCCTCGACACGACCTATAAAGGCGAGTGGACCTGGGGCAAGCGCCCGCTGCCGCACAACGCGGGGCGCGAGACGATCATCCTGCCGGTCGAGCCGATCGTCACCCCGCTCGTCTGGGAGGCCGCACAGGAGGCGCTGCGGGCCAACGGCCGGCGGCAGCAGCGCCACGCCTCCTACGACTATCTGCTGAGCGGGATGGTAACATGCGGCTGTTGTGGCCTCAGCTACGGCGGCAAGACGTGGCAGGGGCAGTTGCCGTACTACCGCTGCACGGCGAAGCAGGGGCTCCACGGCCCGTATGGGCAGCGCGGCGAGAGGTGCCCGTCGCTCAGTATCCGCGCCGACAAGCTGGACGCGCTCGTCTGGGCCGACATTCGCCACTTCGCGGAGGAGATCGGCCCGACCATCGCCGAGGTGCGCACGGCCTACGCGGCACACCACGGTGACGCCGACGCGATCAGGCGGCGGATCGAAGCGGTGCGGGCGGAACTGGCCGGGAAGATCGGCGAGCGCGACCTGATGCTCACACTCTTCCGGCAGGGCGCATCCCGGCGAGCGCGCTCGACACCCAACTCACGCAGATCGATGGGGAAGAGCGGGCGCTCACGCGCGCGCGTCGCGGCGCTCGAAACCGAGCAGGGCACCGCCGACGCGCTCGCGGCGAAGCTGACCGAGGCGAAGGCCGTGCTGCACGAGCTGCGCGCCCAGCTGGCGGCGATCAAGACCGGGGCCGAGCGCGCGGCCATCGCGCGGAAGTTGGTGAGGGGGATCACGGTATGGACGCGAGAGATCGACGGGAAGCCGCAGCCGGTGGCGAGATCGAGTACCTGTTCAGGAAGGCCGGGTCGGACAAGAGGAGGAGACGAGCGGGCCAACAAGGGCTTCCACCGATCCTCGAAGAGCCCAACGCTTGCAGCGACTACATCTTCATCGACTCCTGCATGCAGGCCTGGCCGGACGCCGATTGGGCCAACGCGCACCGGCACGGCGTCGCGGCCTACGCGGTCACCGCCTGGACGCCGCACGCGGACGTTGCGACGGCGCTCGAAGGGCTGATGTTCTGGCGCCTGATCGCGCGCCGGCACCCCAACCTGCTGATCGCGGAGCGGGCGGAGGACATCCGCCGGGCGAAGGCGGAGGGCCGGGCGGCGCTGATCATCGCCTCGCAGGACGGCGGCTTCATCGGCAACAAGCTGCACCGGGTCGAGGCGTTCGCGCGGCTGGGGCTGCGGATGCTGATCCCGGCCTACAACACCACCAACCTGCTCTGCGACGGCTGCCTCGACCGCACCGATGGCGGCCTCACCCGCTTCGGCGAGCTGGTGATCGACGAGTGCAACCGCGTCGGCGTCCTGCTCGACTGCACCCATGTCGGGCGCCGGGCCAGCCTGGAGATCATCGAGCGCGGCGACCGGCCGGTCGTCTTCAGCCACTCCAACCCGCAGGCGGTGGTGGAGAACCCGCGCAACATCGACGACGAGCAGATCCGCGCCTGCGCGGCGCGGGGCGGCGTGATCGGGCTGGCGCCGTGGGGGCCGCTCGTCCTCAAGGCGGGCGACCGCGCCTGGCCGCCGCTCGACCACTTCATCGACCACATCGATTATGTCGCGCACCTGACCGGCTCGACCGACCACCTCGGCATCGGCACCGACATGAGCCTCGGCACCTACCCCGACCATGAGCACGATCCCTGGGGCGAGCCGGACTACCCCGACGTGGCCGGGCGCTACGGCCAATTGATCACGCCCGACGTCCGCTCGCCGCGCCGCGCGCTCGACGGCTTCAGCAACTACGCCGAGATCGTCAACCTGATCGACCGGCTCGGGGCGCGAGGCTACGGCGACGACGACATCCGCAAGATCCTCGGCGGAAACTACCTGCGCGTCTTCGAGCGGGTGTGGGGGTAGGGGGCCTCTCCGCCGCGCCACGCCCAGGATTGGGCGAGGGGGACCGACCCAACGATATTGGCGAGACGGACCATCCGGGGCCGAGGCGGCGGTATAATTCCACCGGGGCGTTGCTGGAGGGAGGAGCGATCGATGGGCGAAACCGGCGCGGCGCTGCCGCGTACCCTGGCGGTCCTCGAAGGGGGGCTGGCCAAGGGCCTGCACCTCGGCGCGCAACTCTACGCCTCGCACCGGGGGCGGGTCGTCGCCGACCTGGCGGTCGGGGAGGCGCGGCGCGGGACGCCGATGACGCCCGAGACGCTGCTGATCTGGTTCCCGGCCGGCAAGCCGGTCGGCGCGGTGGCGATCGCGCAGCTCTGGGAGGCGGGGCGGCTCGACCTCGACGACCCCGTGACCGAGTTCATCCCCGAGTTCGGCGCGGGGGGCAAGGGGCGGGTGACGATCCGCCACCTGCTGACCCACACCGGCGGCTTCCTGCGCGAGTGGGCGCCCTCAGCGTATAACACCCTCCCCTGGGACGAGATCATCGCCCGCGTCTGCGCCGCCCCCCCTGGAGCCGGGGTGGACGCCGGGGCGGCGCGCGGGCTACCACGCCGTCTCCAGTTGGTTCGTCATCGGCGAGATCGTCCGGCGGGTCGACGGCCGCCACTACCGGGACTACGTGCGCGAGGCGATCTTCGCGCCGCTCGGCATGCGCGACTCCTGGGTCGGGATGCCGCCCGAGCGCCACGCGGCCTACGGCGACCGGATCGGCGCCATGCACGACATGGGTGCCGACGGCGGCGCGCGCCCGTACCCGAACCTGGACAGCGCCGCGGGCAGCGCCCGGTGCGTCCCCGGCGGCAACGGTCGCGGCCCGATCCGCGAACTCGGGCGCCTCTACGAAATGCTGCTGGGGCGCGGCGAGCGCGACGGCGCGCGCCTGCTAACGCCGCGGACGGTGGAGGCGCTGACGACGCCCAACCGCGTCGGCCTGTTCGACGAGACGTTCGGGCAGGTGAAGGACTGGGGCCTCGGCTTCGCGCTCGACACCGCGCGGACGCGCGGCGACGCCGGGGCCACGCTCAGCTTCGGGCCGCACGCCTCGCCGCGCGCCTTCGGGCACGGCGGCTACCGCTCCTCGCTCGGCTTCGCCGACCCCGAATACGGCCTGGTCGCCGCGTTCGTCGCCAACGGCACGCCGCCCGACGACGCCCACGCCCGCCGCGCGCGGGCCATCACGACGGCGATCTACGAGGATCTCGGGCTGGCGGGCGGGTGAGCGGGCGCCCCCCCGGCCCCCCAACTTTGGGGGGAGCAAGACCAGGGCCGACCGATTGCCTGTCCGCGAAGGCTTGGCCGCTGATGCGGACTTCTCCCCCCAAAGTTGGGGGGCCGGGGGGGCCGCGTCCATCCCCCGTGACGGCGTTTCCAGTGGTACGAGAGGGTGGGACGAGATGACCGAGGCGTTGCCTGTCAATGTGCTCCGCTACGGACGGGAAGAGGATTTGCCACCGGTGCGGGAGTTGCGCGCCGGGCCGCTGACGCTGCTCTACGAGGAGGGCGGGCTGCGCTACATCCGGCTCGGGGACCGCGAGATCCTGCGCGGGGTCTACGTCGCCGTCCGCGACCGCAACTGGGGGACGATCGTCCCGCAACTCCGCGACGTGCGGATCGACGCGGGCTCGGATCGGTTTGAAGTTACCTTCGTGGCGGAGCACCGGCGCGCGGGCGACGGGATCGACTTCGCCTGGCGCGGCAGGATCGCGGGGAACGCCGCCGGCACGATCGCGTTCACGATGGACGGCGCGGCGCGCTCGACCTTCCTCAGCAACCGCATCGGCTTCTCCGTCCTCCACCCCGACCGGGAATGCGCCGGCCAGCCATGCACGGTGGAGCACACCGACGGCGCGGTCGAGGAGGGCGCGTTCCCGCGCTACATCGCGCCGCACCAGCCGTTCTTCGACCTGCGCGCGATCGCGCACGAGGTCGTCCCGGGCGTCCGCGCCGAGGTCCGCTTCGCGGGCGACGCCTTCGAGATGGAGGATCAGCGCAACTGGACCGACGCCTCGTTCAAGACCTACTGCACGCCGCTGGCCCTCCCCTTCCCGCGCGAGGTCCGGGCGGGCACGACGATCGCGCAGTCGGTCACGCTGACGCTGCGCGGCGCGATCCCGGCGCAGCCGCCGGCGACGGGCGAACAGGCGGTTGCCTTCACCATCGACGGGGGGGAGGCGTGCCCGCTCCCGGCGATCGGGCTCGGCGTCGCCAGCCACGACCAGCCGCTGAGCGGGCAGGAGATCGCGCGCCTGCGGGCGCTCGGCCTCGCCCACCTGCGCGCCGATCTCCGCCTCGCGGAGCCGGGCTGGCCGGATGCGCTGGACCGCGCCGCCGCCGAGGCGCGGGCGCTGGGTGTGCCGCTGGAGATCGCGCTCTTCGTCTCCGACGACGCCGACGCGGAGTTGCGCCACCTGGCCGCCGCGGTCGAGCGGCTCCGCCCCGCGGTCGCGCGCTGGCTCGTCTTCCACCAGACCGAGGCGCCGACCGATCCGCGCTGGGTCGCGCTCGCCCGCGAGCGCCTGGCCGCGCACACGCCGGGGGCGGCCTTCGGGTCCGGGACGAACGCCTACTTCACCGACCTGAACCGCGCCCGCCCCGCGATCGAGGGGCTGGACTGCGTCGCCTACTCGCTCAACCCGCAGGTCCACGCCTTCGACGACGCCTCGATCGTCGAGACGCTCGCCACCCAGGCCGCGACCGCCGAGAGCGCCCGCCAGTTCTGCGGCGCCCTGCCGCTGGCGGTCGGCCCGATCACCCTCCGGCCGCGCTTCAACCCCACCGCCACCGGCCCGGAGCCGCCCCCCGCGCCGGGCGAGCCGCCGTTCTCGGTCGATCCGCGGCAGGTGTCGCTGCTGGCGGCGGGCTGGACCACGGGCAGCGTCAACTACCTGGCCGGGTCGGCGGGGGGCGTCGGCAGCCTGACCTATTACGAGACGACCGGGCCGCGGGGCGTGCTGGAGACCGCGGCCGGCTCGCCCTGGCCGGGGCGGTTCCACTCGCTCCCCGGCGCGGCTTTCCCCCTCTACCACATCCTGGCCGACATCGGGGAGTTCGCCGGCGGCGAGGTCCTCCCCGCGCGGTCGGGCGCCCCCCTGCGGGTCGACGGCCTGGTCCTGCGCCGGGGCGGGCGCCGTCGCGTCCTCCTCGCCAACCTGGGGCCGCGGCCGGAGCGGGTCGCCATCCACGGCCTGCTCGGCCCGCTCCGCCTGCGTCTGCTGGACGAGACGACCGCGCGGGCAGCGATGGAAGACCCCGAGGCGTTCCGGGCGGACACCGGCACGCCCGCGGAGGCCCCCGTGGGGGGCTACGAGTTGCGCCTGCCGCCGTACGCCGTCGCGCGGATCGACGCCGAGGAGGGTGACGGCTAGACCGGCCAGGCCCCGGATGGCGATTTTCGGCGCCCGCACCCCCTTTACGCCCGCCGACTGTGGTATAACACGCGCGGCGTGCGCACGACGGCCGGGGGAGGGCCGGCACGCCAGCTAGGGGGGCCGACAGATCCTTTCGCGGCGCGCGCACAGCCCCGCGCCGCAACCGGGCGCGGCGGTTCGCGTTTCAGCAGCGGGGGCGGCCCTGCGGACGGCGCCAAGACGGGGGCGCCGCGCGGCCGCGTCGCGTGCGGCCGCGCGGAGGGCAGAGCAGGAAAGGGGTCAACGATGCCGCATTGGTTTGCCGATCGCCCCCCGATTCGGCGACCACTGACCAGACGCCGGCTGCTCCGCTCCGCCGGGCAGGCCATCGCCACCCTCCCACTCCTGGGGCTCGCCCCCACCCTGAGACCCGCCGCCGCCGCCGCCCCGCCCGCCCAGATCCGCGCCGGCGAGTGGTCCGCGGCGGAGGCCCTGAGCGCCTTCGACGCCGGCGGCGCCGGCGAGTTCGCCGCCCCCTTCCCCTTCACCGCGCTCGGCGCGCACTGGGCGGCCGATAGCCCCGACGATCCGCAGGCGCACCTGACCGTCAGCACCAGCCGCGACGGCACGATCTGGAGCCCCTGGCGGACCCTGCACGGCGAGGAGCACGGCCCCGGCCCGGCGGGGCGCGGCGACCGCCACTTCACGACGCTCCACCACGCCGAACCGAGCCGGCTGGTCCGCTTCCGCGCCACCGGCCCGGACGGCGCGGCGCGGCCCCTGCCGCCCGATCTGCGCTTCGTCTACATCGACGCCAGCGACGGCCCGGCCGCGCCCGACCTCGACGGGCAGATCAATGCGTTCGCCGCGACGCTGCCGCGCGTCGTCACCCGCGCCGGCTGGGGCTGCGACGAGAAGCTGCGCTTCGACAAGGACGGCAAGGAGATCTGGAAGCCGGAGTACCGCACCACCGAGAAGATTATCCTCCACCACACCGAGACGCCGAACGAGCGCGACCCGCTGGAGGCGGTCCGCGCGATCTACTATCACCACACGGTCGTGATGGGGTGGGGCGACCTCGGCTACAACTTCCTGGTCGACCGCAACGGCGTCGTCTACGAGGGGCGACACGGCGGCGAGGGGGTCGTCGGGGGCCACACCCTGCGTTACAACCTCGGGAGCGTCGGCATCGCGGTCGTCGGCTCCTTCACCGACGCGCCGATCCCCCCGGCGGCGGAGGCGGCGATCGTCCAGCTCGCGGCCTACAAGGGGCGCTTCCTCAACCCGCAAGCCAGCTACTACTTCGTCGACAAGGCGCTGCCGAGCGTCGTCGGGCACCGCGACTGCCTCAACACCGCCTGCCCCGGCGACGCCTGCTACCCGCGCCTCCCGGCGATCCGCGAGGGGGTGGCCGCGATCATCGGGACCGACCAGCGGATGGACGTCGCGATCACCGGGATCAGCGCGGGGGGGGGCAGCGCCATCGTCTCGACGCCGTATCTGGTCAAGGTCACGGTCAAGAACACCGGCACCGCGGTCCTCCCGTCCTACTACGACGCGGGGCTGACCTACCGGGAGGGCGACACCTTCGACAGCAAGGGCGCCGCGAAAGTGACCGGGCGCTTCCGCGTCACCGCCGAACTCGACGGCGTCCACCAGCCCGCCACCAACCCCTACCGCTGGGGCTTCGGCCGCTCGCTCAACCCCGGCGAGACGGCCGAGATCGCCTGCCGGATCGCCTTCGACACGATGGGCGCGAAGAAGCTGCGCCTCGGGCTGGTTCAGGAGAACATCGGCTACCGGCTGCGGGGCCTCGACGGCCCGGCGCTCACCGTGATCCCCAACCCGGTCACGCCGGTCGGGCCGCCGGCCGAGGGCAGCCCCGATGCCGCCTTCTTCCCCGAGACCGGCCACGCGCTGCGCGGCCCGTTGCGCCGCTACTGGGAGCGGTTCGGCGGGCTGGCGCAGTTCGGCTACCCGCTGACCGAGGAGTTCCCCGAAGTCAGCGAGGCCGACGGCAAGGAATACACGGTGCAGTACTTCGAGCGCGCCCGCTTCGAGCTGCACCCGGAGCACGCCGGGACCGACTACGAGGTGCTGCTCGGACAGCTCGGCCGGCACTACCACGCCGGCGACGATCCCGCGCCGCCGCTCGCCACCCCCGACACGGCCTACTTCCCGGAGACCGGTCACAACCTCGGCGGCCCCTTCAAGGCCCACTGGGAGGAACACGGGGGCCTCTTCGTCTACGGCTTCCCGATCACCGAGGAATTCGTCGAGCGGAGCCGCGTCGACGGCAAGGAGTACACCGTGCAGTACTTCGAGCGCGCCCGCTTCGAACTCCACCTCGAGAACGCCGGCAAGTCCCAGGTCCTCCTCGGGCTCCTCGGCCGCCAGGTGCTGCAGGACCGGGGCTGGATCAAGTAGTCGGGGGTAGAGCGTAGAGCGCGGGGACAACGGCGAGCAATTGGCTTTCCACCGGCCCGGTCGTTTGCCCCGTCCCTCCTCCCGGCTCCCGCCCACGCCGCCATTGTCGCCGCAACCCACCAGAGCGCCTGTGCGCCCGATGCGTAAGGCAAAGCCCAGGGCGCGCGGCTCCGGCCCCCGGCGGCGTGCGGTTCGGGCGCGGCTGGGAGCGCCCGAGCGCGAAAAGCCGCCGCGGGTAATCCCGCGGCGGCTTCCACGTTGTGCTCTCGATGCGTCCCGCCGACAGCCCCCAGCCGGGGCAACACTTGCCACCCGCCGACGGCGGCCCTCGCCCTACCGCGTCTCGCGGTGCAGGCGCTGGTGGCGGCAACGGGGGCAGAACTTCTGCAGTTCGAGCCGGTTCGGATCGTTGCGGCGGTTCTTCTCGGAGGTGTAGTTGCGCTCGCGGCACTCGGTGCATTCGAGCGTGATGATAATGCGGTCGGCCTTGCCCTTCTTCGCCATCGGGATTATCCCTTCTCGTCCCTGCCGGACGGTCGGATCGCGGTCGACCCCGCCGCTCATTCAGCGGGACGGCCCTGGCTCGCCGGGCGAGCCAGGGCCAGATCTATCAGGCGTGCTGTGGCGCGGTCGCCTACTGGGTGATCTCGGTGACGACGCCGGCGCCGACGGTGCGGCCGCCCTCGCGGATGGCGAACCGCAGGCCCGCCTCGATCGCCACCGGCTTCTGCAGCTCCACCGCCATCTGGATGTTGTCGCCCGGCATCACCATCTCGACGCCCGCGGGCAGCCCGATGAGCCCCGTCACGTCGGTGGTGCGGATGTAGAACTGCGGGCGGTAGCCCGGGAAGAAGGGGGTGTGCCGCCCGCCCTCCTCCTTCGACAAGACGTAGACCTCCGCCTGGAACTTGGTGTGCGGCTTGATCGAGCCGGGCTGCGCCAGCACCTGCCCGCGCTCGATCTCGGTGCGCTCCACCCCGCGCAGCAGGCAGCCGACGTTGTCCCCCGCCAGCCCCTCGTCCAGCGTCTTCTGGAACATCTCCACGCCCGTCACCACCACGCGCCGCGGGGCGCCCTCCGCCATCCCCACGATCTCGATCTCCCCCCGGTCCGCACCCGCCCGCGCTCCACCCGCCCGGTGACCACCGTCCCGCGCCCCTTGATCCCGAAGACGTCCTCCACCGGCATCAGGAACGGCTGGTCCACCGCCCGCTCCGGGGTGGGGATGTACTCGTCCACCGCGCGCATCAGCTCCAGGATCGGCGCGTACTCCGGCGCCGCCGGGTCCTGGCTGGCGCTCTCTCCAGCGCCGCCAGCGCCGAGCCGCGCACGATCGGGATCTCGTCGCCCGGGAACTCCTGCGCCGACAGCAGCTCGCGCACCTCCAGCTCCACCAGCTCCAGCAGCTCCTCGTCGTCCATCATGTCCACCTTGTTCAGGAAGACGACCATCGAGGGGACCTCCACCTGCCGCGCCAGCAGGACGTGCTCGCGCGTCTGCGGCATCGGCCCGTCCGGGGCGGAGACGACCAGGATCGCCCCGTCCATCTGCGCCGCCCCGGTGATCATGTTCTTGATGTAGTCGGCGTGCCCCGGGCAGTCGACGTGCGCGTAGTGCCGCGCCTCCGTCTCGTACTCGACGTGCGCGATCGCGATGGTGATCCCCCGCTGCCGCTCCTCCGGCGCGTTGTCGATCGACCCGAAGTCGCGCCGCTGCGCCTGCCCCTTCAGCGCCAGCACCTTGGTGATCGCCGCCGTCAGGCTCGTCTTCCCGTGGTCCACGTGCCCGATCGTCCCCACGTTGATGTGCGGCTTCGTCCGCTCGAACCGCTGCTTCCCCATCGGTCTCCTGCTCCTCCTCGTTGTGACCGGTCACGCCCGGTCGGTGACATTATGCGAGGCCCCGCGGGGCCTCAGGCTGCAACTACCGGTGGAGCCCATGTCGGGACTCGAACCCGAGACCTCATTCTTACCAAGAATGTGCTCTACCAACTGAGCTACATGGGCCCGACAAACGGCGGGGCGGGGATCGCGCGGCGGCCAAACCATCGTCTCGTCCGGTCGCACACGCAAGAACCTGCCCGTCCTAGTCGCGACACTGAAATATAGCGCCAATCCGGGGGAAAGTCAAGCGCGATTCGCCCGCCGCGCGCTGGTTACCACGGGGGCGCCGGTCGCGTGGCGGGCCGGGGGCGGCGACGGCGCGGCACCCGCCACGCCGCGTCGCCCCGTGACCGTCGCCCGAGACCTTCAGCCCGATCGGGTCCACGATTGCGGCGGGGATCGGCGCCACCCGCACCGCTGGCGGGTGAAGCACGAGAGCGGCACCATGCCGAATCGGCCTACCCGCGTCCCCTCCCCCATTCCAGGGGTCGGGGAGATATCTACGCCTCCACCACCAGGGGCAGGATCATCGGGCGGCGGCGGGTCTGCTCCCAGATGTAGGCGCTGGCCGCCTCCTTGATCTTGCGGTTGAGGTAGCTCCAGTCGGCCGCGTGGTCGCCCGCGCCGTTCAGGCTGAGCGCGTCGCGCACGCGCCCCTTGGCCGCGCCGAGCAGCGCCTCGGCGTTCCGCTCGTAGACGAAGCCGCGCGAGACGATGTCCGGCCCGGCCAGCACCGCCCCGGTCTGCCGGTCCACCGTCACCGTCACGAAGAGGACGCCGTCGCGCGCGAGGGTCTGGCGGTCGCGGATCACCACGTCGCTGACGTCGCCGATGGTGACGCCGTCGACGTAGACGTGGCCCGCCGGGACCTCGCCCACGACGGCGCCGAAGCCGGGGCCGAACTCCAGCACCGCGCCGAGCCCCGCGCGGATGACGTTCTCCGGCGGCACCCCGACGCTCTCGGCCAGCCGGGCGTAGAGCGCCAGGTGGCGGTACTCGCCGTGGAACGGCACCACGTACTCGGGCCGCACCAGGTTGAGCATCAGCTTCAGCTCCTCCTGCGAGGCGTGGCCGGAGACGTGGACCTTGTCGGTCGCGCCGTAGATGACGTTCGCGCCCTGCCGGAAGAGGTTATCGATGATCCGCAGCACCGAGGTCTCGTTGCCGGGGATCGGGCTGGCCGAGATGACCACCGTGTCCCCCTCGCCGACCTGGATCGTGCGGTGGTCGCGGTTGGCGATCCGGCTGAGGACGGCCATCGGCTCGCCCTGGCTGCCGGTCACCACGTAGATGATCTCGTCGTCCGGCAGGTACGACGCCTCGTGCTGCCCGATCAGCGTCCCCTCCGGCGGGTGGAGGTAGCCGAGCTGGACCGCCATGTCGACGTTCTTCTCGATGCTGCGCCCGACCGGGGCGACCTTGCGCCCGTAGAGCGCGGCGATGTCGAGGATCTGCTGGACGCGGGAGATCAGCGAGGCGAAGGTGGCGACGAAGATCCGCCTGGGGGCGGCGTCGATGACGCGCTCGAAGGTCGGCTCCAGCGTCCGCTCCGACGGCGTCACGCCGGGGGTCTCGACGTGGACGCAGTCGGAGATCAGCGCCAGCGGCCGGCGGCGGCTGAGGTCGGCGAGCTTGGCGAAGTCGGTCTGCCGGCCGTCGACCGGGGTCTGGTCGAATTTGAAGTCGCCGGTGAAGACCAGGAGGCCGGCGGGCGAGGTGATCCCGAAGCCGACCGCGTCGGGGATCGAGTGGCAGACGCGGAAGGGCTCGACCCGGAAGGCGCCCGCCTCCACCGCCGCGTCGCTGTCAGGGTCGAGCTCGATCAGGGTGGCCGCGTCGAAGAGCCGGGCCTCCTTCAGTTTGACGCCGATCAGGCCGAGCGTCAGCCGCGTGGCGTAGATCGGCGGGTTGCCGAGGCCCGGCAGCAGGTAGGCGAGGGCGCCGATGTGGTCCTCGTGGCCGTGGGTGATGAAGATGCCGCGGATGCGGTCCTTCTTGTCCTGCAAGTAGGTCGTATCGGGCAACAGGAGGTCGATGCCGAGCATCTCCTCCTCCGGGAAGCCAAGGCCGACGTCGACGACGATGATGTCCTCACCATACTCGACGACGGTCATGTTCTTGCCAACCTCGCCGATGCCGCCGAGGAAAATGACGCGTACGCGGTCGGGCTCCAAAACAGTCACACCTCCCGAACGGCGCGCCGCGCGGCGAACCGGGCGCGGCCACCATGGCCGCCCCGGTCCCGCCGCGCTACGCCGCTACACTCTCGATCGCGTCCCGTCGCACACAGGCACGCTATCCACACCGCCCCCCGCGCAGGGGAGCACACAAACCACGCTCAAGCCGGCGCGCAGACAACCCGTCGCGCCGCGAACATATTACGGGAAGTATAGCCGAAACGGACGAGGGCGGGCGGGCGGGAGGGCGTCGTCATAGGGGCGTTCAACTGAACGCCCGCCGCCCAGCAGGGCGACTTTCCTGGTGCAGCACACGGTGGCCCAACGAGGGCGTTCAGTTGAACGCCCCTACGACGACGGAAGACGTCCGCTCAGAACAGCCGCGCCTGCTCGACCTTCGGCTTGGCCGCCTCCTCCTCGACCGCGAGCTGCTGCCGCATCTCGGCCAGGATGCGCGGCAATTTGAGGAAGTCGGCCTCGATCGTCGCGCGCAGGGCGCCCTGGTGCAAGGCGGCGGCGGGGTGGTACATCGGGACGACGATCATCCCGTCCGCCTTCTTCGGCTGGCCGTGGATCTGCGAGATGCGCTGCCCCGCGAACCAGCGCGCCATTGAGAAGCGCCCGAGGGTGACGATCAGCTTGGGGCGCACCAGCGCGATCTGGCGGTCGAGGTAGGGGCGGCAGGCGGCGATCTCGTCGGGGAGCGGGTCGCGGTTGCCGGGCGGGCGGTGCTTGACCACGTTGGTGATGTAGACCTGCGAGCGGTCCAGGCCGATCCCGTGCAGCAGCTCGTTGAGGAATTGCCCGGCCGCGCCGATGAACGGCGTCCCCTGCCGGTCCTCGTGGAAGCCGGGCGCCTCGCCGATGAACATGATCTCGGCGGGGATCGGCCCCTCACCCGGCACGGCGCAGGTGCTGCCGCGGTGGAGTTCGCAGGCGGTGCAGCCGGAGACGAGCTCGCGCAAACGCTGGATGTCCACACCAGCAGCCAGGGGGGGGTTCGCCGACATGGGGCCTTCTCTCCAGTGATGTATGTACGGATAACGGGCGGCGCGTACGGGCATCCACCCGGCGGCCGGGTGAACGGACAGCCAGGCGAGTATACGCCCCCGCTGCTGTACGTTCAAGGGCGCGGCGGGGTGGGCACCGGTGCGATCGGCGCGCGACCCGCCCGCCCGCGCCCTCCGCCCTACCCGCGGATCAGCCCCAGCACCTCCTCCGTCTTGGCCCGCAGTTCCTCCTCGTTGGCGGCCTCCACGTTGAGGCGCAGGAGGGGCTGGGTGTTCGAGGCGCGGAGGTTGAACCACCAGTCGGGGTACTCGACCGTCAGGCCGTCGAGCTTGTCGATCCGCGCGCCGGCCGCGCCGTAATGCCCCTCCACCCGCGCCAGGACCGCCGCGATGTCCGCGACCTCGGAATTGATCTCGCCGGAGCGGACGTAGGGGTCGAGCGGGGCGAGCACCTCGGAGACCGGCTTGCCCGCCAGCGAGACCAGTTCGAGGACGGTCAGGAAGGCGATCAGGCCCGAGTCGGCGTACCAGTTGTCGCGGAAGTAGAAGTGGCCGGAGTGCTCGCCCCCGAAGACGGCGTCCTCGCGGCGCATCGTCGCCTTGATGAAGGAGTGCCCGACCCGCTCGCGTACTGGCCGTCCGCCGAGCCGCTCGATCGTCTGCGGCACGCTGCGCGAGCAGATCAGGTTGTAGACGATCGTCGCGCCGGGGTTCTTGCTCAGCAGGCGCTGGGCGACCATCGCCGTGACCATGTCGCCGCCGACGAACGTGCCCCGCTCGTCGACGATGAACATCCGGTCGGCGTCCCCGTCGAAGGCGACGCCGAGGTCGGCGCCGGTCTCGCGCACCTTCGCCTGCAGATCGACCAGGTTCTCCAGCTCGATCGGGTTGGCGGGGTGGTTCGGGAAGGCGCCGTCCAGCTCGAAGTAGAGCGGCGTCAGCTCGCAGGGGATGCGCGCGAAGACCTTGGGGAGGGTCATCCCGGCCATGCCGTTGCCGGCGTCGGCGACGACCCGCAGCGGGCGCAGCGCGCCGACATCGATGAAGCCGAGGCAGTGGGCGACGTACTCGTCGAGGACGTCGCGGGTGGTGACGCGGCCCGTCCCCCGTGCGGGCGGGATCGCGTCGTTGACGATTAGGTCGCGGATTTCGGCCAGCCCGGTCTCGCTGCTGAGCGGGATCGCACTCTCGCGGCACAGCTTCAGGCCGTTGTACTCGGCGGGGTTGTGCGAGGCGGTGACCATCGCGCCGGCCGGGTAGCCGAACTTGCCGACCGCGAAGTAGAGCTCGTCGGTGCTGGTCAGCCCCAGGTCGATCGCCTCCGCCCCCTGGGCCACGATCCCCCCGATGAGCGCGCCGGCGATCGCCGGGCCGGAGAGGCGCATGTCGCGCCCGACGGCGACGCGGTCGACGCCGAGGTGGGCGACGAAGGCCCGCCCGATCTGGTAGGCGATCTCCTCGTTCAGTTCCCCAGGGTAGATCCCGCGCACGTCATAGGCTTTGAAGATCGACGGATCCATCTTCCCCTCCTTCGTTCAGGACTGAGGACCGAGGACGCAGGACTGAGGGCTGAGGACTGCGTGGCGCGGTGACGACGCTACTCAGCCCGCGACCCTCGGTATGCCGGCCGTGTTTGGGCGGTAGTGTACACCACCGCACGCGCCGCCGACGGTTGCCGACGACTGAAGTCGTCGCTGGGGGCTCCCTCCGGTCGCCACGAAACCGGCCTTCGCCGGTTGGGACATGGGCGAGGCAGCAGGTCAATCGGCACAGCGCGGCCGGCGATAGCCCCAGTCCACGCAGGTGGACTTCGTGGCAACCGGAGGGAGCCCCCAGCGACGACTTCAGTCGTCGCCCCTCACCCGCCAGCCCCCTGGAACGTGGTCACCTGGGCGGCGTTCTGGATGTTGGCGAGGACTTCGCCCGGCACGGCCTTGGAGGGGCGCTTAGTGATCGCCGCGACGGCGGCCGGATCGAGCTTGGGGGTGCGGTCGGCGGCGAGCAGGCCGTTGGTCTCCTGCTCGGTGTCGGTCAACTGGGTGTAACAGAACCCGGCGATCGTCGGGCAATCGAGGATCGCGCCGATCAGCTCCTCGTACTTCGCCAGGTAGGCCTCGGTGCTGCTCACCGTGCCGTAGCCGAACCACCGCTCGCCCCGGCGGGGGGCGAAGCTGATGCCGCCGCACTCGGTCAGCATGATCGGCTCGCCCTGGCGGTGGGACTCCGGCAAGGCGATCGTGCGGTAGTGGGGCTGGATCTCGCGCAGCGTCCGCTCGACCGCCTCCGGGGTGCCGTACCGCTCGCGGATGGTCGCGCCGTCGAGCGCGTAGTCGTGGACGCCCCAGACATCGCTGGCGAAATGCTCCCAGCCGTCGTTGCCGATCACCGGGCGGGTCGGGTCGAGCGCGTGGGTCAGGTGGTAGAGCGCCCGCACGTAGTGGCGCTGGACCGGGTCGTGCGCCAGCGCCGGGACGCCCCAGCTCTCGTTGAACGGCACCCAGGTGACGAGGCAGGGGTGGCTGTAGTCGCGCCGCACCACGTCGAGCCACTCGCGCGTCAGCCGCTCGACCGCGGTGGCGGAGAAGACGAAGGCGTTCGCCATCTCGCCCCAGACGATCAGGCCGAGGCGGTCGCACCAGTAGAGGAAGCGCGGGTCCTCGACCTTCTGGTGGATGCGCACCCCGTTGAAGCCGAGCGCCTTGATCGCCTCGACCTCGCGCCGCAGGGCCGCGTCGCTGGGGGCGGCCAGGTGCGACTCCGGCCAGTAGCCCTGCTGGAGGACCAGGCGCAGGTAGTACGGGCGGCCGTTGAGGAGGAAGCGGCCCCCGGCGAACCCGGCGCCGCGCACCCCGGCGTAGCTCGCGACCCGGTCCACCGCCCGCTCGCCGTCGAGCAGGGTCAGCTCGGCGTCGATCAGGTTGGGGGTGGCCGGCGACCAGAGGAGGCGGTCGCGGCTCATCGTCAGCCCGACCGGCTCCAGGGCGAGGTCGCGGCGCAGGTCGGCGCGCTCGACCGTGTAGCGGTCGTCGGCGAGGACCGCGCCCTGCAAGGTCAGCCGCACGCGCAACTGCAGCGGCCGCTCGGGCGGGCGGTTCAGCGTCACCTGCAGGCCGAGCAGGCCGCGGTCGAGATCGGGCGTCCAGCGCAGGCCGGCGATGTGGGTGTCCGGCACCGGCTCCAGCCAGACCGGCTGCCAGATGCCGGTGGTGCGACCGTACCAGATGCGGTGGGGGCGGGGCTCCCAGTCCTGCTTGCCGCGCGGCTGGGTGAGGTCGTCCGGCCGGTCCTCGGCGCGGACGACGACCGTCTGGTCCCGGCCGCCGTCCAGCAACGCCGGGGTGATGTCGGCGCTGAAGGGGGTGTGCCCGCCCTCGTGCTGGGCGACCAGGTGCCCGTTGACCCAGACCTGGGCCCGGTAGTCCACCGCGCCGAAGTGGAGGATCAGCCGCCCCCGGCGGTCCTCCGGCGCGGGCCGGAAGGCGCGGCGGTACCAGACGATCGGGTGGAATGCCGGGTCGCCGATGCCGCTGGCGCGCGACTCCGGCGGGAAGGGCACGGTGATCTGGCGGTCGAACGGCTCGGGCCGCTCCATCCAGCCCTCGCGCAGCCCGACGTCCGCGTCGTCGTGGGCGAAGCCCCAGGGGCCGCGGAGATCGGTCCAGCGCTCGCGCGTCAGTTGCGGGCGGGGATGGGTCTCGGCCTGCGGCATGCTTCCTCCTTCGTGCTGGTGGCTCACCGATGCGGGGCGTGCCAGTTCCGCCCGGCGCGTTTCGGCGTGTACCGGCCGCCGGGCAGGTCGTCCTCGGTGCGGATCGTCCAGCGCAGCAACTCCTCGACCAGCGCCAGGCGCACCTCGCGGTGGCCCGGATCGTCGAAGAGGTCGCGCAACTCCCCCGGATCGGCCTCCAGATCGTACAGCTCGCCGCGCCCCCGCGCGTCGAAGGTCAGCTTCCAGCGCCCCTGGCGGACCATCTTCAGGTTGCCGCTCTGGGTGACGCTGTTCAGCTCGTCGAACGTCGGGCCGTCGTAGGGGAAGTGCAGGGGCGGGCGCTCGTCCGCGGTGTAGTCCAGCCCGCCGAACCCTACCTCCGCGTAGACGCTGCGGAACTCCTCCGGCGGCGCGGGGCCGCCGGTCAGCAGGGGCCAGAGGCTGCGGCCCTGCACCCCGTAGGGGGGGTCGGCCCCGACCGCCTCGCAGAGGGTCGGCATCAGATCGACGAGTGACACGAACTCGTCGCGCGGCGGCCCGCCGCCGGCGATCCCCGGCCCGGCGACGATCAGCGGGACGCGCACCAGGCACTCGGGGAGGCCGACCCCCTTGCGCTGCAGGCCGTAGTCGCCGGCGTAATCGCCGTGGTCGGAGCAGAAGACGAGGATCGTGTCCCGGAGCAGGCCGCGCGCCTCGAGCCCCGCGACGAAGCGCCGGATCTGATCGTCGATCAGGCGCAGCATGCCGCAGTAGGTGGCGCGGTAGCGGCGCCACCCGTCGTCGTAGCCCGGCCGCTTCTCCTCGAGGAGGCGGCGCAGCCACCGCCACTTGCCCCCCTTCGCCTCGGCGGCCTCCGGGCCGGCGACCCGCGGGGGGATCGTCTCCTCCGGGAAGAGGCTGAAGTAGGGTTCGGGCGCCTGGTAGGGGTTGTGCGGCTCGGGGAAGGAGAGCCAGAGGAAGAACGGCCGCCCGTCGCGCCCGTCGAGGCAGGCGAGGGCGTCCCGCACGATGCGCCAGGGGGGCTGGCATTCGAGCGGGAAGGGCGTCGGGGCGGGCGCGACGGCGTGGTCAAGGCCCTTCAGCCACTCGTCCATCCGCCACTCCTCGCCCGTCTTCGTCCCTTCGCGCCCGCCGCCGGCGTGCATGTAGAAGGAGGCGAAGTCGAAGTCCTCCGGCCGCAGATAAGTGTGGTTCTTGCCCGCGATGTTGATCGCGTAGCCGCGCTCCCGCAGCACCGTCACCAGATCCGCCGGGCCGAACAGGTTGCCGATGCCGCCGTTCTCGCGCACGCGCGTCGCCTTCGGGAAGCGCCCGGTGAAGAGGCTGCAACGCGCCGGGGCGCAGGCCGGCATCGGGGTGTAAGCCCGACTGAAACGGACGCCGCGCGCGCCCAACTCGTCCAGGAACGGGGTGGTGTCGAGGGGGAACCCCTCGGCCCGCGAGAAATCGGCCCGCTGCTGGTCGGTCATGATCAAGACGATGTTGGGCTGTCGTGCCGGCTCCGCGCGCGTGGCGCCCATCCCACCTCCCCTACCAGTACGCCTCGCGCGGCTGGCCGCGGTCCTCGGCGGCGACGAGCGCGTCGAGCAGGAACTCCTGCAGCTCGACGCGGACGGCCGCGGCGGCGGGGTCGGCCCACAGGTTGCGCCGCTCCTCGGGGTCGGCCTCCAGATCGTACAGCTCGCCGCCCCGCGCGCGGCCGGTCGCGGGCGCGCCGTGGTGGATGATCAGCTTGTGGCGCCCCCGGCGCAGCATGGTTACGTGGACCGGCGGGTCGTAGGGGTGGCCGCTATTCCGGTACTCGCAGAGCGCCCAGCCGCGCGGTGCGGCGTCGGCGTCGTCGCGCGCCAGTGGCAGCAGGTTGCGGCCCTGGTCGCCGGGGAGGGGCGGCGCCCCGGCGGCCTCCAGCACGGTCGAGCAGAGGTCGATCCATTGCACCAGCGCGCCCCGCCGCGCCCCCGCCGGCAGGCGGCCGGGCCAGCGGAGGATCAGCGGCACGCGCACCGCCCCTCGTACATCAATGGCCCCTTGAGGAGCAGGCCGTGGTCCCCCAGCATCTCGCCGTGGTCGCTGGTGAAGACGACGAGGGTGTCCTCCGCCAGCCCCAGGTCGTCGAGCGCGGCCAGGATGCGGCCGGTCTCGTCGTCGATCAGCGCGACCATCGCGTAGTAGGCGGCGACCACCTCCTGGAGTTCCCGCGGGTCGTACTCGCCGAAGCCGCGCGCCAGGCCGGCGTAGCTCTTGCGCGACGCCTCGGCGAGGATCGGCGGGCGGTCCGCCAGGTCGTCGGGGCCGCCGATCGGGCGCGGCAGCGCGGCGGGGTCGTAGCGATCGACCCATTCCCGCGGCGCGACGAAGGGTGGTGCGGGTCGTAGAAGTTCGCCATCAGGAAGAAGGGGCGATCGGGGTCGCGCCCGCGCCGCAGGAAGTCGATCGCCCGCTCGCCGACCCAGCGGCTGTAGTGCGCCTCGGTCGGCAGCGTGTCGAAGCCGACCGGATCGTGCCCCTGGCGCCCGAAGCCGCCCGCCGCCGCCGCGGCGTACAGCGCGGGGTGGCGCTCCTCCAGCCAGCGGTGGTAGGCGTTCTCGGGCGAGCCGTGGGTCGGGTCGTGCGCCCACTCGAACGACCGGAAGCCGTCGTCCTGGCGCGGCTCGGTGCGCCCCCGGAAGCAAGCCGCCAGGTGCATCTTGCCGATCAGCCCGCAGTCGTAGCCGTCGTCGGCCAGCGCGCGGGTGAAGAGCCGCTCGTGCGGCGGCAGCGCCACCCCGTTGGCCCAGAGGCCGTGGGCGTGGGGGTAGCGCCCGGTCAGCAGGCTCGCGCGCGACGGGGCGCAGACCGGGTTCTGCACGTAGCACCGCTCGAACAGGACGCCCTCGCGGGCGAGGCCGTCAATGGCCGGCGTCCGGATCTGCCCGTTGCCGTAGCAGCCGAGCGCGTCGTAGCGTTGCTGGTCGGTGCAGATGAAGAGGATGTTCGGGCGCATCGCTCCGCTCCAAGCAAGTGCTGAGTGCTGAGTGCTGAGTGCTGAGCGTTCAGCAGGGCCAGAGCCGCCCTCCGTGCCGTGCCGGTCGGCGGGCGTTACCCATTACTCAGCACTCAGCACTCAGCACTCGCCACTATGAGGCGGGCATGTCGAAGTAGACGGTCTTGACCTGGGTGAAGAAGTCGATCGCGCTCTTGCCCTGCTCGCGCGAGAAGGAACTGGACGCCTTCATGCCGCCGAACGGCGCCTGCGGCTCGGCGCCGGCCGTCTCCGAGTTGATGTGGACGATGCCCGACTCGATGTCGCGGATGAAGCGGAAGGCGGTGGCGATGTCGCGCGTGAAGACCGAGGCGGAGAGGCCGAACTTGACGCTGTTCGCCAGCGCGATCCCCTCATCCAGGTCGTCGATCGGCATCACCGCCAGGACCGGGCCGAAGACCTCCTCCTGGGCCAGCCGCATCGTCGGCGCGATCTGGCCGAAGACGGTCGGCTTGACGAAGTAGCCGCCGCCGTCCTGCTCGGGCGCGCCGCCGGCCAGCACCTCGCCGCCCTCCGACCGGCCGATCTCGATGTATTCCAGCACGCTGTCGCGCTGGCTCTCCGAGACGAGCGGGCCGATCTCGGTCGCCGCCTCCATCGGGTCGCCGACGCGCAGGGCGGCGGCGCGCTGGACCAGACGATCCACGAACTGGTCGAAGATCGGGCGCTGGACGAAGGCGCGGCTGGTCGCGGTGCATTTCTGGCCGGTGGAGAGCATCGCGCCGTTGATCGTCTGCCCGAGCGCCTGTTCGAGGTCGGCGTCGGCCAGGACGATCACCGGGTTCTTGCCGCCCATCTCGAGCTGCACCTTGATCCCGCGCTCCGACTCCGCCGCCTTGCGGTAGAGCGCCTTGCCGACGCTGTTCGAGCCGGTGAAGGTGACGTCGTGCTGACGATCTCGTCGTGCTCGACGAGGTTGAGGCGTTGCCGATCTCGGCGAGGCCGACCAGGAGCCGGTGACGAGGTTGAAGACGACGCCGGGGGCAGATCTTCCCGATCGCGATCTCCGGCGAGGCACTCGACCAGCAGCGGTGGCGGTCAGCGGGGTCAGCTCGGCCGGCTTGAAGACGACGGAAGTCGGGAAGGGGGTGCCGCCGCGACGCGCCGAGCGATCTTCCAGGCCGGGATCGGCTGCGCCCTTGCCCTCCTCGCGAAGTTCCTTGCCCTCCTTGATCTTGCCCTCCTCGCGCGCGGCGCGTCGATGATCTGCGACGCCTTATAAAGAATGTTGCCGCGCGCGACCGGGGCGGTCTTGCGCCAGCCGTCGAACGCCTCGCGCGCCGCGCCCATCGCGCGGTCCACGTCGCGCGTGTCGGACGCCTGGAAATGGCCCAGGATCCTCATCGGGCCGCGCCTTGCGGTCCGGCGCGTCGTCGCCCTGCTGGCGGACGGCGCCCACTCGCCGCCGATGTAGTTGTGGTAGGTCTTCTCGCGCGTCGCCGTCGCCGCCATCACTTCCCCCGCGTATCGTCGTCACCGAGCGCCATTGTACCGCGTGTCCCGTGCCACGCCAGTGGGTCATCGCACGTCTCGGCAGGGTTCGAGAACGGGTGAGGGGTATAATCCGCGGACGGCCACGCATTGGCGTAGAGCCGGATCAGATCGAACATACCTCGCAAGTACGTCTTTGCCGACGAGGTCTTCTCGCGCGTCGCCGTGGTCGCCTTCGCGCCGGCGACGTGATTTCTTCAAGGGTCCCGCAACATATCGTCGAGGGCAAAGGGGAGCCTGTCAGCCGGATTTCACGCCGGCGGCGCCTGCACATCCGGCAGAACCCTACGGGGCTCTTGTCGCCAGTCCCATTCACGCTCACAGTATACCCGCAGCGAATCACTCTGCCGGATTCCGCATGGCTTGGTGCCACCCCTCCCGCCGGGCGCATCAGGTCGACAACGCGGTCAGCGCCCGCCGGTAGACGTCAGCGAGTCGCCGGAGAAGAGGACGAAGCGGATCTCGGCGAAGCCGTCCGGGTGCTCGCGCGCCCAGTCGCCGGCGACGCCGAGCGCGATCGGCGCGGCCTGCTCGATCGGGTAGCCGTAGATGCCGGTGCTGATCGCGGGGAAGGCGATCGTCCGCGCGCCATGCTCGGCGGCCAGCGCGAGGCTGTTGCGGTGGGCGCGCGCCAGCAACTCCGGCTCGCCCGCGCCGCCGCCGCGCCAGATTGGGCCGACGGTGTGGACGACCCAGCGCGCCCCCAGCCGCCCCGCCCCGGTGATCACCGCCTCGCCGGTCGGCAGCCCGTCCGGCAGCCGCTCGCGGATCCGGCGGCACTCCTCGAGGATGGCGGGGCCGCCCGCGCGGTGGATCGCGCCGTCCACCCCACCGCCGCCGAGCAGGCTGCCGTTGGCGGCGTTGACGATGGCGTCGACCGCCTCGGCGGTGATGTCGCCCCGCTTGAGGATGATCCGCGTCGCGCCGACCTGGACCTGCTCTCCCACGCGCGCCCTCCCGTCCGATTGTGGCAGCGCGACGCCTACGGCGACGAGCGGCTAGGTGAGGATCTGCCTCAGCGCGCCCTCGCTGGTGGGGTACTGGAACTGGTAGCCGAGTTCGAGCGCCCGCTTCGGGATGACCGCGCTGGCCGGTCGTCAGCAACTCCCCCGCCTCGCCGACGATGACCCGCAGGGCGAAGCCCGGCACCGGCGCCCAGATCGGCCGGCGCAGCACGCGGCCCAGCGTCCGGTAGAAGTCGCGGTTGGTCTGGGGCTGGGGCGCGGCGGCGTTGAGCGGGCCGCGCGCCCGCTCATCCTCCAGCGCCAGCAGGATCAGGCCGACCTCATCGGCCAGGTGGATCCAGGGAACCACTGCGTGCCGGGGAGGACCGGGCCGCCGACGAACAGCTTCACGGGCAAGGTCATCTGGGGCAGCGCGCCCTCGTCCCGGTCGAGGACGATGCCGGTGCGGATCAGCGCGGTGCGCACGCCGAACTCTTCGGTCCTCAGCGCCTCCGCCTCCCACTCCTTGACCACGCCGGCCAGGAAGTCGTCGCCGGGGGCGGCGCCCTCGTCGAGCGCGGTGTCGTCGCGCGGGCCGTAGAGGCCGACCGCCGAGCCGGAGACGAAGACCCGCGGCTTGCGCGCCGCCGCCCGCATCGCCTCCACCAGCCCGCGCGTGCCGACGACGCGGCTGCGCCGGATCTCCCGCTTCCACTCTTCGGTCCAGCGCTTCCCGGCGATCGACGCCCCGGCGAGGCTGATCACTCCGTGGGCGCCGTCGATCGCCGCGGCCCAGGGGCCGGATTCGGCCGGCTCCCAGGCGACGTACTCCACCGCGCCGGGCGCCGCCCGCCGCGCGCCGTCGGGATCGCGGGAGAAGACGACCACGCTGTAGCCGCGCTCGCGCAGCGCCGCGCAGACCGCCTTGCCGATCAGCCCGGTCGCGCCGGTGACCACCACCCGCCTCGCGTCCGCCATCATTGCCCCTCCGTCCGAACGCCCCCCGGCGCGCGGCATTGTAGCACGCGGGGCGAGGTGAAGGGCGAGAGGACAAACGGGGTAACAGTTCGGAGTAGGCTGGCCGTCTGCCCCCCGGCGGGGGGCGCGGCACCAGGTGGCCCTTCCCGCTCCCGATGCCGGGAGCGGGAGGGGAAAAAGGGGCCGATGGGCCGAACCGAGGCGAGGCGGCCACGCCTGGGCGCGACATGGCGCGGGGGGAAATGGGGGATTTGGGGTCATTTCGGCCATCCTCCCGACCCATCGATGGGGCCGTTTTCCTTGCTGAGACGCCACAATCGAAGCGGTCGAGGGCGGTTCGTTTCGCGAAAACGCCCCTCTCGCGGCCGGGCGCGCCCGCGCGGGGGGCGGGGTGTGCGCGCCCGGATACCGATCGGACCCGGCGGCGGGGGCGGGCGGTGCCAGGGGCGGGGGGGCGGTCGGCGGGTGAGGGGCAGCGGCCGCGCGATCGGGCGGGCTCGCCGATGCCCGCGCACCGCGTACCCGACCCTGAACTGTTACCAAACGGGTGACGGCGCGGGCCGGGGGGCGCCGGTGTCACCCGACGGCCACTGCCGTTGCCCTCACCGCGCCAGCAGCGCCGTGTCGCGCAGGGCGCGCGCCAGGCCGTTGAGGGTGTCGGCCGCGCCGCCGAGGGCGGCGGCGATGTCGTGGCGGAACTCGTCCGGCAGGCGGTCGGGGTACTTGAGCGAGGCGAGCGCGGGGAGGGCGATCGGCATCACGCCGTCGGTGTCGTAGGAGAGGGTGTCGAGGCGCGGCGCGACGGTGTCGCAGGCGACGCGGTTGGCCAGCGCGAGGTAGGCGTCGCGGGCGGGGTCGGCGCCGGTCGCGGCGCCCAGGCGGTCGTTGAGCGTGTGGAACCCCCGCGCGGCGTCCGCGAACGCCTCGGTCGCCGCCAGCAGCGGGGCGAGATCGAGGCCGGCGGCGCGCGCGCCCTCGGCCAGCCCCGCCGCCTCGTCGCGGATGAAGGCGGCGGAGCCGGTGAAGTCGAGCGGCACGACCGGCTCGTTGGCCGCGTGGTGCAGCAGCAGCGCCAGCGCCTCGATCGGCCGGCGGAAGGTCTCCCGATCGACCGTGTCGACCAGATCGGTCAGGTTGTCGTGGTAGTTGGTCACCGGCCGGTACCAGCCGGGGAGGCGCTGGAGGACCGGCATCCGCCCTCGAAGAGGAAGACGCTGTGGTCGCTGGCCGCGCCGATCGGCGCGTTCCCTCGAGGGGCGTCCCCTCCGGGAGGATGCGCCGCGACACGCGCTCGTAGAGGGAGCGCAGCGAGGCGGAGCCGCCACAGACCCAGCGGTCGCCGCCGGCCATCGCCGAGCCGTCGCCGTTGAAATAGAGGAGCGTGTTCGCCAGCAGTTCGCGGTACTCGTCCCAGAAGGCGTGCGAGCCGATCATGCTCGCCTCCTCGCCGGTCCAGAAGCCGAAGAGGAGGCTGCGCGCGAAGGGGAGGCGCCGGTCTCGCGGGCGTAGCGCAGGATCAGCGCGGCGGCCTCCATCAGCCGCACGCACTCCGACACGTCGTCGCGCGCCCCCTGCTGGTAGGAATCGAGGTGCGCGCCGGTCAGGATGATCTCGTCGGGCCGCGTCGCGCCGGGGATGAGCGCCCAGAGGTTGCGGGCGCGGACGCGGCGCGTCTCTTTGGCGTGGACCAGCCGCAGGCGCACCGTCGCGTTCGCGGCCAGGAGCGCCTCCAGCCGCTTGCCGGTGTCGCGCCGCAGCGTCAGCGTCGGCAGCGCCGGGAGCGATTCGGGGTGGAACTTGTAGTGGCGGTACTCGTCGGGGAACTGCAAGTAGGCCAGCGGCCCGCCGCGGCGCAGCACCCGGTCGGGCGCGAACCGCCCGCCGGCCATGAAGCCGTGGTAGTCGTGCTCGTAGGACGAGACGAGGGCCGCGCCCGCCGCGCCGTGCAGCGCCGCCAGCACCAGCCGCGACTTGGCGAGGATCGTGTAGTTGTCGAGCAGGACGATCTTGCCGCGCACGTCGACCCCGGCCGCCGCGACCCGCTCGTAGTCCTCCGCGAAGCCCGGCCCCAGATCGACCAGTTCGGCGGTCACGCCCTCCGGGGGCGTCGCGGCGCTGTAGCGGATCGGCAGGCAGCGCAGTTCCTCCGGCCCGCCCCCCTCGACCGGCTCCAGCAGATGCAGCGACCAACCCGTCGGTTCGTGCAACTCGGCGGTGAAGGAGTGGGTGTGCGGATCGAGGCCGATCGCGCGCAGGTGCTCGCGCATCAGGTCGGTGCGCCGATCGAGGTACGGCGAGCCGAGCAATTCGTCCGCGCCCGGCGGCCCGACCCGGCAGAACCGCTCCAGGAGCGCGTAGGCCCGGTCCGTATCCACATTCGCGCGGACGAATTGCAGGAACGCGGCGGTGTCGGACAACTCGGCCACGCTTCCTCCGATCACTGTGGCAGTCCGAGGCTGGATATAATTCACCACAGAGGACACAGAGAGCACAGAGACGAGGTGAAAGAACGAAACCTGATCGTCGCTTCTCTCTTCCGCTCTCCGCGTCCTCTGTGTCCTCTGTGGTGATATAACCATCCCTTCTACGCTTCGTAAGCGACCTCGCCGCCGACGATCGTCATGTTCACCGGCAGCGTCAGCAGCTCCTCCGGGGCGATCGCGGTCGGGTCGGCGCCGAGGACGGTGAAGTCGGCGAGCTTGCCGGGGGCGATGCTCCCCTTGCGCCCCTCCTCGAAGGCGGTGTAGGCGGCGTTGATCGTGTACATCTCGAGCGCCTGCTCGATGGTGATCCGCTCGTCGGGCGCGTAGGTGTCGCCCCGCTCGGTGCGGCGGGTGACGGCGGCGTAGAGGCCGACCCGCGGGTCAGGCGAGCAGACCGGCGCGTCGGACGAGCCGGAGGCGACGATCCCCCAGTCGAAGAAGCTCTTGAGCGGGTAGGTGCAGGTCAGCCGGTCGTGGCCGAAGGCGGCGATGTAGGAGTCGCCGAGTTCGGTGATGAAGGTCGGCTGCGGCGCGGCCAGCACCCCGAGGCGGCGCATCCGCCCCAGCCGCTCGGCGTTCATCAGGCCGCAATGCTCGATCCGCCAGCGGTGGTCGGGGCGGGGGTGCCGGGCCAGGGCGCGCTCGTAGGCGTCGAGCACCATCGTGATCGTGCGGTCGCCGATCGCGTGGACGGCGATCTGCCAGCCCTCGCGCGCCCCCTCCAGCACCGCCGCGTCGAGTTCCTCCTGCGGCATGTTGGTGATGCCGAAGTTGTCGGGCTCGTCGCGGTACGGCTCGAAGACGCCGGCGGTGCGCCCGCCGCCGCTGCCGTCCATGAAGAGTTTAGAGGGGCCGACCGTGAAGCGGTCACCGATGGAGAGGCCGTGGCTGAGCCCGGCCGCGCCGATCAGCCGGCGCTCCTCCGGGCGGACCATCGCGTAGGTGCGGACCGGCAGCGCGCCCTCGCGCGCCAGCTCCTGGTAGGCGTGGAGGTCGACCGGCCCGCGCGACCCGGCATCCTGCCAGCTCGTCACGCCGAGCGCCAGGTAGGCCCGGGCCGCCCTGAGGATGTCCTCGCGCGCCGCCTCCGGCGTCAGGTCGCGCGCGAGCGCCCGGAACGGCAACATCGCGTTCTCGGCGACCAGCCCGGTCAACTCGCCCCGCTCATCCCGCCCGAGCCGGCCGCCGACCGGGTCGGGCGTGTCGCGCCCGTAGCCGACCAGCGCCAGCGCCGCGCTGTTGGCGACCGCGAGGTGGCCGCAGGTGCGCGTCAGGTAGACCGGGTGGTGGGGCGCGATCCGGTCCAGTTCCCGGCGCGTCGGGTGCCGCCGCTCCGCCAGCTTGGTGTCGTCGTAGCCGCGCCCGGCGATCCACCCGCCGTCCGGCGTCCGCTCGGCCCGCTCAGCGACCGCGCGCAGGATCGCCGCGATCGACGGCGCGGTGACGGCGCGCAGGTCAAGCTCGCGCAGCGCCTGGCCGTAGGCGCAGGGGTGGGCGTGCCCCTCGATCAGCCCCGGCAGGACCGTCTGCCCCGCGAGATCGATCCGCCGCGTCCCCGGCCCCTCATACCGCCGCGCCTCTTCATCATCCCCGACCGCGACGATCAGCCCGCGCCACACCGCGACCGCGCCGGCCCGCGGCCGCTCGTCGTCCATCGTGATCACGTTGCCGTTGGTCA
>JAUJMV010000059.1 GCA_030446685.1 Thermomicrobiales bacterium
GAGCGCAACGCGGGCGGTGTCTACCGCTGGGCGCAGCCGGAGGCGGCGATCGTCCTGCCGGTCGCCGGCCCGGCCCGCTATCGCGTCACCCTCACGCTACAGGACAACCCGGCGGTCCAGCCGCCGCGCGCGGCGACGGTCTACATCAACGGTGACCCGGTCGGGACGGCGGCGCTCGCGGGCGCGCCGCGCGACTACGCCTTCGAGTACGCGCTGGCCCCGGCCGAGTGGGCGCGGAGCGCCGGCGGCGTCTTCACCATCGAGGTGGCGACGCCCGCCTTCACGCCCACCGACGACCCCCGGCGGCTCGGCGCGATCGTCACGCGCGTTGGCGTGGCCCCGGCGGGGTCGTCCGCGCCGGCCCCGGAGGCGTTCCCGGGGGCGCCGCTCTTCCTGCTCGCGCTGTACGGCTGGTACCGCCTCGTCGGGGTCCCCCGGCGGCTCGCCGCGGCGGTGGCCGGCGCGGGCGTGGCGGGCTACGGCGCGCTCGCGCTGGCCGATCGGGCGGGCGCGCTCTCCCTGGCACTCCAGCCGCTCGTGCGGCCGCTGCCGGCGCTGTTGGTCCTCTGCGGGGCCTGCGGCCTGCCGCTCCTCGCCGGGTTCGGCGCCGCGCGGCTGGGCGTGCCGGCGGGGCCCGCAGCGCGGGCGACGGCCCCAGCCGTGGACCGGTCCCGCGGCTGGCTGCTCCTCGCGCCGGTCGCCCTGCTGGCGTTGGGGCTGCGCCTGTACCGTTTCGACCGCCTCGGCCTCTGGATGGACGAGACCGCGACGATCCACTTCTCGCGCCTGCCCTGGCCGACCGTCCTCGGCCTGCGGGGCTACTACGACGCGAAGCCGCCCCTCTACTACGCGCTGATCAAGCTCGTCGCCCTGGCGGTCCCGGACGCCGTCGCCGGCCGCCTGGTGAGCGTGGTGGCCGGGGCGGCGACGGTGCCGGTGCTCTACGCGCTGACCCGGCGGCTGGCGAACGAGCGAGCGGCGCTCGTCGCCGCGCTGGTCCTGGCGCTCTCGCCGCTGCACATCTGGTACTCCTGGGAGGCGCGGATGTACGCCCCGGTCGGGCTGCTGATCGCGCTCTCCTACCTGGCCCTCGTCGCCTTCGCCCAGGGGCCGGCGCGCGGCTGGGCGGTGGCCTACGGGCTGACGGTGGCGCTCGCGCTCTACACCGACTACAGCGCGATCTACGCCCTGGCCCCACAAGTCTTCCTGCTCGGGTGGATCGCCCGCGTCCACCGGCGGCAGGCCCTGCCGATCTGGCTCACCGGGGCGGGCGGCGCGCTGGTCTTCCTACCCTGGGCGCCGCAGATCGGCACGGCCATCGCGGAGATGGGCGACCGCCGCGCCTACTTCCTCGACGCCACGCCGCGGCGCGTCGGGTCGTCCCTCCTGACGGTCATCGGCCTGAAAGACCGCGGCGCCTACTACTTCGGCCGCGCGCCGGCCTTCTGGGACGGGAACGCGCCGCTGCGCGGCGCCCTCCTCCTGGGCGCGGCGGCGACCGCGGCCCTCGGCCTGGCGCTGCTGGTGCGGCGCTCGCGGATTGGGACCCTGACGGCCCTGCCACTCGCCGCCGGGACGATCCTGATGGCGATCGCGATCAGCCAGGTTAGCCCCGGCTACGCGGATCGGACGGTGCTGCCGGCGGTGCTGGGGTGGGCGATCCTGCTGGGGGCGGCCTGCGGCCTGGCGCGAGGGCGCTGGCTGACCGCCGCGGCCTTCTTCGGCGTGGCGCTGGTGGCGGTCATGTCGGCCGGCAGCCTCCTGGCGATCGGGCGCGGCGCCGGCAAGCAGCCGACCCCCCAGATCGCGGCCGACGCCGCCGTCGCCGCCGCCCTGGGGGGGCCGGTGATCATCAACGACAAATGGCTGGCGGCGGGGATGACCGCCTATCGCCCGGAACTGGCGCGCGGGCGGTGGCCGGAGGGCGGCGAGCCGGACCTCTTCTGGTTCGCCTTCATCGATTACCCGTCGGCCGACATCGCCGGCGAGCAGCGGCGCTTCGCCGCGCGCGGCTACCAGCGCCTCCTGCACAAGTACTACCCGGCCCCGATCTACGACCCGCTGCACCTCGAACTGTACGCCCGCCCCGGCGTCTGGCCGTCCGGCGCGGACCTCGACAGCCGCCTGCCCGCGGAGGCCGCGCGGGCCGCGATCACCGGCTGGCGGCTCCCCGCGTCGGCGGAGGTGCTGGACGACGGGGGGACGCGACAGCTCCGCCTCGCCGCGCCGGGGCCGCCTGGGGAGGAGGCCCAGTTCGCGACCCCGGCGACCGGCGGGGGGCTCTTCCTGCTGGAACTCGACGCGCGGCCGGGAGCGGAGGGCGGGACGATCGAGGTGTCGTTCGCCTGCCGGGACAGCGTGGGTGGGCAAGCGCCGGCCTCGATGGCGCAGTCGGTCGCGCTGGCGCCGGGCGCCTGGCAGCCGGTGCGCGCCGTCGCCCTCTGCCCGGCGGACACGGCGGCGCTGCGGGTCGCGCTGCGGGCCGGCGGGCCGGGCGAGGTGCTGCTCCGCGAGCCGCGGCTGTCGCGGGCGACGGGGGGCCGCTGACGGAGCGCGGGGGGCCGGTGTGCGTGCCGGCCGCCACCCCGTCGAGTATACTTGCGGCGCGGAGGCGACAATCCTGAGTCAGTTCGCGCCAGCCGGGATCGCCGGCGCCGCCCGTCGTCGCCCGTAGAGTGGCGCCGGTGTGTCGCGCCGGTGGGCGCGGTCGAGGAGTAGCCGACGGGCATGGCGACGCAAGAGGAGCGGACGAGACCGCGGGTCGCGCGAGGTGGCCGGCAGCGGCGCGGGAGGCGGGGGGGGCAGCCCGGAGCCCGCGTTGCTCGGCGCCCGATCAGCGCCGGCTGGTGGCAGGTGTGGGCCGCCGCGGCGCGGCGCGCGTCCACCGACATTGTCGTCCTGCTCGGGCTGGCGGTCGTCCTCGCCGGCCTGCTGGCCTACACCGCCTCCCCCCCACCGACGCGCCTCGACTTCGCCCTCGACCAGATACCGGGGCCGGTCATCCTGCGCGGCTTCTACGGTGTCGAGCGCAACGCCGCCGGCCCGTTCCGCTGGGCGAAGCCGGAGGCCGGCCTGGTGCTGCCGGTGGGCGCGCCCGGCGCTTACCGGGTCACGATCACCGCGCAAGACGTGGCGGCCGGGCCGCCGCGGCCACTGCGGATCGGGGCCGGCGGCGAGACCCTGGCGACCGTCCAGCTCGACGGCACGCCGCGCGCGTACAGCGTCGACTACCACCTCTCGCCGCGCGACTGGCTGCGGGGCCGGCCGCGGGCGGTGGTCGTCGAGCTCGCCGCCCCGGCGTTTGTGCCGGAGGGCGACCCGCGTGCCCTCGGCCCGATCCTCTCGCGCGTCGCGATCGCGCCGACCGGGGGGCGCGCGACCGCCTGGCTGCCGGTCCTGCCCGCCGCCCTGCTCCAGCTCGGCGCCCCCTACGCCGCGGCGCGCCACGCCGGGCTCCCCCCCCCCCCCGCGGCGCGCGCCCCGGCCGCCGCGCTGGCCGGCTACGGGGCGCTGGCCGCGCTCGACCGCGCCGCGGCCCTGCGGCTCGCCTGCGAGGTCGCCGTCCGCCCGATCTTCCTGCCGGGCGCCGTCGCCGCGCTGGCTGCGCTCCCGGCCCTGGTGACCGGTCGCGGCGGCTGGGCGGGGCCGGCGGCGCGCCCTGGCCGGCGTTCGCCGAGTCACGCCGGGGGCCCTGGCCCGCCTGGGGGCACACCCGATCGCGCGCTGGCTGCCGCTGGTGGCGGTCGTCGCGCTCGGCGCGTGGTTGCGGTTCTACCGCCTCGACGCCCTCAGCCTCTGGCTCGACGAGGGGGCGACGGTCGACTTCACGAACCGGCCCTGGCCGGTTGTCCTCGGGCTGCGAGGCTACTACAGCACGCACCCGCCCCTCTACTACGTGCTGGTGAAAGGGGTCTCCGCCGTCGTGTCGGACGCGCTCGCCGGGCGGCTGGTCAGCGCCGTCGCCGGCACGGCGACAATCCCGGTCCTCTACGCCCTCGTCGCGCGGCTCGCCAACCGGCGGGCCGCGCTCGCGGCGGCCCTCGTCCTGGCGCTCTCGCCGCTGCACATCTGGTACTCGCAGGAGGGGCGGATGTACGCCACGGTCACCCTGCTGGTCGCCGTCTCCTATCTGGCGCTCGCGGCGTTTCAGGAGGCCCCTAGCCGGCGATGGGTGATCCTCTACGGGCTCTCGCTGGTCCTCGCCATGTACGTAGACTACAGCGCGGCACACGCGCTGGCGCCCCAGGTCTTGTTACTCGCCCTGATAGCGAAGACCCATCGGCGGCGGGCCGTCATGGCCTGGCTGGCGGCAATCGGGGCGGCGCTGGCCTATCTCCCCTGGCTCCCGCGCTTGGCGGCAACCATGACCTGGGTGGGCGATGGACGCCTCGGCCTCGATGCCACGCCCGCCCACATCGCCTCCTCGCTGCTCTCGGTGATCGGCATCTCGGGCAACACCGGCTACTTCTTCGGCAGCCAGCCGACACCGTGGGATCGCTGGCCCGCTGGGCACGCGGCCTTCGTGCTCGGTGCGGCCACGATCACCGCGCTCGGTGTCGCCGTGCTGGTGCGACGGCCCCCGGTGGCCTCCTTGGTGGCAGGAAGTCTGTCCATTGGCACCGTCATGACGGCGGCGGCGCTCAGTTCCATCAGCCCGAGCTATGCAGAGCGCACCATCCTCGCGACAACCCTCGGCTGGGCAATCCTGTGCGGCGCGGCCGGCTTCGGCGCTCGAGCGCCGAAGTGGCGCAACGCTCTGGGCTTGCTGGGCGTCATTTGTATCCTGACCCTCTCCGGTGTGACGCTACGGGCGATCCACCGCGGCGCCGACTTGGAACACTGGCGCGATGTGGCCGCCGATGTGGCCCTCGTCTCCCGCCTCGGGCAGCCCATCCTGACCTATTCGGAGGCGACGAAGACACTTGTTGACGTCTACCAGCCGCAGGTCGCCGCCGCGGGACAACTCCAGGTGGTCGACGACAAGGTCATGGCACGACTGGCGCGGGACGACAGCACAGAGGACGCGCTATGGGTCGTGTACTCGGACCAGGAGCGGGGAGTGCGGCCGGAAATACAAGAGCGGCTCACCGCGCTCGGTTATGAGCGCATCATGCACAGGTACTACTGGCACCCGCTCTTCCTGGATCTCTACGCACTCCCCGGCGCCCACCTCGGTCACGAGCTCCCGATCAACGGCGGGTTCGAGGGGCAAGGGTCGCAGGCCGCCGGCTGGCAGATGTCGCCCGACGGCATCGAATACAGCCCCGACGATCGGGCAGGGCGTCGGTTGACTATCACCAATCCGGTCGCCGGCTTGCGTGGAGGGTATTTCGTGATCAAGGCATTGCCGCGTGCCCTCTACACCTTGGAGTTGGAGGCGCGCTCAGGCCTCGCAGGGGGCGGGCTGGATGGATATTTGACTTGCGTCTCTTCGTCCGGGACCTGGTCATCCGTCGCATTTGGCAATGCCAATGGGTCCGTTCCCCGCGATGGCGCATGGCACGCGATGAGGATTGCGACGGTGTGCCCCACGGATACGAGCGCAGTGCGCATCGACTTGCGCAACACCGGTGTTGGCGAAGTGAGTTATCGCGGGTTGAAGCTGTGGGAAAGCTTCGCCGTGGGTGAAAATCTGCTTCCGATTACAGCCGATGCTGCGGTTTCTATCAGCCACTTGGACCAGAAACGCTGGATCCTTGCCCCGAATGCCACACGTACCGCCGACCAGACCGCCTTCCGGCTGGCGCCCGCGGGAGCGATGGCCAACGTCACGCTGACCACGCAGCAGGTCGATCCGGGGAAGACCTACGCGCTGCGCTTCCGGTACCGCAACGCCGGGCTGACCGGTGAGCAGCGGGTGTTCGTGTCGACGCAGAACGGCGCCGGGGCGTGGCTCGACATCTTCCCCGACGGCGCCGGCTATCCGTGCCTGTCAACCGACGACTGGGCCACCGGAGCTTTCGCGTTCACCGTCCCCGCTGGCGCCGACGCGCTGACGATCTGGCTGCGCGCCACCGGCTCCGGCAGCGCCGAGTTTACCGAGGTGGAGTTGCGAGAAATCGAGTAATTCGGCCGCCCGATCCGCGCGATGCACATTGTGGCGGTGGCAGAATTGGCTATCGCTCTTGCAGGCTATCCAGCAGACACATCGACTACAGCCCCCACCGAAGCTTTCCCGGCGCTGGCGACACGTTCCTGGTTGCCCTAGCTACCGCTCAGGACGGCAGCGTTCGTGTATCGCCCCCAGCGTTGCGAAAGATCCCTCGCAGGCCACGCCGCGGCAGTGCGAGGCCGACCCGAGATGACGCGAGGCCGGGAGCCGTTCAGTCGGCGTAGTAACGGTGCTGGAGGGTCTCGATCGCCCAGTATCCGCCGACCGCGCAGTAGAGGGCCAGGCCGAGCAGCACGGCGAGGGTCAGGGCCGACTGCAGGCGTCGGTCGCGCACCGCGCGCGGCGCGTAGCTCGTTCCCGTCAGGAAGCCGGAGAGGAGGAAAGGGAACCAGTACCGGCCCTGGAACACGAAGTACGGCGACAGGACGGACAACCCGAACAGGAACGCCGTGAACAGGAAGTGACTGTTCAGGACCGGGTTGGCGCAGGCGAGACGCAAGGCGACCCGCCCGCGACCGCGCCGCGCGACGCGCGCGAGGCGCGCGGCCACACCCGCCAGCCGCGCCAGGGTGAGCACGAAGACGATGACGGTCGCGCCGGACAGCAGCCGCCCGACGAGTTGGCTGGTCTGGGCGGAGCCGATGACGAGGCGCGTGTCCATCCAGCCGAACACCC
>JAUJMV010000060.1 GCA_030446685.1 Thermomicrobiales bacterium
ACAAGTAATTCGCAGCTTAACCCGACTTTCCGTTCCGTTGATTGTCGAACCCCTACTAGCGCGGGGTGGCCCGGCGGGGCGGGCGTCCCGCCGGGCCGGTCCCCGGGGAGGGGTGCGGATCATGGACCAGGGGCGCGGGCGGGTCTACATCGGCGAGCGGACGAGCGAGCTGCCGGGGGAGACGGCGGTCTCCGTCGAGGAGGGCGGCTGCCGCTGGCCGCTGCCCCACGTCGCCTATCACAGCCCCGCCGGCCTGTCCTGGGGCTACCACGGGAGCGGGCCGGCTGACTGTGCATTGAGCATCCTGGCCGACGCGCTCGGCGAGCGGCCGACCCCGGCCCAGCTGCGGCGCGGCGAGCCGCGGTGCTGGCGCTGGCACCAGGCGTTCAAGCGGGACGTGATCGCGCGGTGCCCCCAGGGTGCGGGCTTCCGGCTCGCGCTGGTGACGGTCGAGGCGTGGATCGCCCGCCAGCGCCAGCGCGAGGCGGTGCGCGAGGCGGCGGACGCGTAGGGCGGACGTGGCCCGGCCGGCCCGCGCCCTCACTCGGGCCGGTAGAACGCGCCGAGGATCGCGCCGTAGAGGAGATGGGCGAGGAGCACCGAGAGCGGGGTGCGCCGGCCGTAGTTGCGGGCCAGGAAGCCCGGCGGCTCGAGCTGGCGCGTCGGGGTCGGCCCCTGCTGCTCGCTGGCCATCCGCGGGTGCAGCCCCGGCAGCAGCGGCAGCGCCGCGACCAGCACGAAGAGCCCATGCACCAGGCCGATCGCCGCGCCCAGCCACCAGGTCGCGCGGCGCCAGCTCCGGAAGGCGGCGGCGTAGAGCAGGGCGAAGAGCCAGCCGTTGAGCAAGTGGACCCCGAAGCCCACCACCTTCGCCCGGTCGCGGTCGGGGGTGAGCATCGTCCCGAGCATGAAGGGGATGTTCATCCGCGTCAGGCCGAGCGCCTGGCTCCCGGCCATCAGCCCGGTCAGGACGACCGTGCCGACGAACCCCCACAGCGCGATGCCGCCCCGGTCGATCGGTCGCTTCACCGCGTCTCCTCCACCGTTGCGCCTGTCACCGCCGCCGCCGCTGGTTGCCCCCCGGCCCCGGGCGGGCGTCCCTCGCCGCAGGCGGCGAGGGTCAGCGCGGCGTTGATCAGCCCGATGTGCGTGAACGCCTGCGGGAAGTTCCCCAGCGCGGCGCCGGTGTCGGGGTCGATCTCCTCGGCCAAGAGGCCCACGTCGTTGGCGTACGCCAGGAGCCCCGCGAACGCCCGCGCGGCGCCGGCCGGGTCGCCGCCGCGCGCCAGGCATTCCACCGCCCAGAAGCCGCAGATCCCGAAGGCGCCCTCCCCGCCGGGGAGGCCGTCGTCCGTCCCGGTCTCGTAGCGGTAGACGAGGCCGCCGCGGCCGAGCCGCTCGCGGATGCGGGCGCAGGTGGCCCGCATGCGCGGGTGGGCGGCCGGGAGGTAGCCGTAGAGCGGCAGGGTCAGCAGGCTGGCGTCCAGCGTGTCGCCGTCGAACACCCGCGTGTAGCTGCCGAGCCGGGCGTTGTAGCCGCGCGCCTCGATCGCGGCGCGGAGCGCCGCCCGCTCCCGCCGGAACAGCGCGACCGACAGCCCGCGCTGCCCGGCGTCGTGCAGCGCGATCAGGCGCTCGAGCGCGACCCAGCAGAGCGCCTTCGAGTGGGTGTGGTGGAAGCGCCCGGAGCGCCCCTCCCAGATCCCCTCGTCCGGCTCCCGCCAGCGCCGGCAGACGGTCCGGCCGAGGCCGTCGAGCAGCCGCACGGTGTCGCGATCGAGCCGGCCGCCGCCGGCGGCGAAGCGCGCGGCGGCGTCGATGACCTCCCCGTAGACGTCGAGCTGGAGCTGCCCGTGGGCGTCGTTGCCGACGCGCACCGGGCGCGAGCCGGCGTAGCCCGCCAGGTGCGGCAGCTCCCGCTCGGGCAGCCGGGCCGCGCCGAAGACGTCGTAGAGCACCTGCAGCTCGGGCCAGGTCAGGCGCGTGGCGTGGAGTAGCCAGCCGAGGAAGGCCGCGGCCTCCTCGGCGTAGCCGAGGGCGAGGAGCGCCCGCAGCGTGAAGGAGGCGTCGCGCAGCCAGCAGTAGCGGTAGTCCCAGTTGCGGACGCCGCCGAGCTGCTCCGGCAGCGAGGTCGTCGGGGCGGCGACGACCGCGCCGGACGGGGCGTAGGTCAGCAGCTTCAGGGTCAGGGCGCTGCGCACCACGGCCGCGCGGTACGGCCCGCGGTAGGCGCAGCGCCCCGCCCACGCCCGCCACCAGCGCGCCGACCGGGCGATCCGCCCGCGCGCGGCCGCCCCGAGCGGCGGGAGCACCGCCGGGGCCTCGGCGCTATACCCCAGCGAGAGGTATCGCCGCTCGCCGGCCCGCAGCCGGGCGACGCCCCGCGCCCCCCGGCCGTCGCCGGCGAGGTGCAGGGGCAGCTCGCTGCGGAGGGCGAGGACGGCGCCGTTGGCCTCGCACCACAGCCCCAGCGCCCCGCGCTGCCGCAGCGCCGGGCGCGCCCGGCCGTAGTCCGGGCGCGGGTCGTAGAGGATCTCCAGCTCGACCTCGCCCTCGAGCCCGACCACCTCGCGCAGGACCTCCTGCTCGGGCGTGAGGGCCGTTCGTTTGTCCTCTTCCGACGCGACCGGCAGGAGGTCGCGCAGCACGACCGCCCCGCCGGGGCCGCGGAAGGTGGTCTCCAGGATGGCGGTGTCCGGCAGGTAGCGGCGCTCGGCCCGGAACGCGCCGGTCGGGCGGATGCGGAAGCGGCCCCCCGCCTCGGCGTCGAGCAGCGCGGCGAAGAGCGCCGGGCTGTCGTAGCGGGGGAGGCAGAGCCAGTCGAGCGAGCCGTCGCGCGAGACGAGCCCCGCGCCGCGGCAATCGCCGATCAGCGCGTAGTCGCCGATCGGCGGATAGCGCGGGGTGCCGGAGCCCGATCGCGAGGCCATGTCAGCCATCATCACCCCTGGAGCACCGCGGCCGTTGCCGGCCACGCCTATCGCGAAGCGCGGACGCGACCCCCTGCTCGGTGCTGGATACGGTGTGGGGTACGTCCGCGCTTCAGCTTAGAGCCCGGACTGGGTCTGGCCAGCCATGCCCCGTGGGGCGATGAAGCCCAGGTAGCCGGTCAGTAGGGCACTGGCGAGGTGCAGGACGGTGTCGGGCGGGTTGAGGTTGACCCCCTCGACGAGCGGGGCGATGAAGCTCGCGACGGTGAGGACGAGGAAGACGACCGCCATACCCTTGTTCACCGCGACCGCGCGGGCCGCCGCCAGGCCCCCCCCGATTAGGATGGCGCCGAGCAGCAGGTGCGCGAGGTTGTGCACCACGTTGACCGCGAAGATGCCGAGCAGCAGGCCCTCGCCCGGCACCGCGTTGAAGCGGGCGGCGGGGACGGTGATGCCGGGGATGAAGCCGAGGACGCCGAAGAGGGCGTAGACGATGCCGAAGCCGAGGGTGATCTTCTGGATGAGGGACCGCTCCATGGTGAGGCTACTCCTTTCAGGGTACTCCGCTCTGACGATTTCGGTGTCTAGACGAGCTTCTTGCCATCGCCGGATGCAGGCGGGTCACGGGCAGCGTTCCCGTTCATCACTCCAACCTCATCGCCGCGCACCAGCCGCGACCGCGTACCGCCGCTCTGTCCGTCGTGAGCACCCGCGGCAGCGGCAGGCACCTACTCTCATCAGCTCGACGCCTCCAACGGGCGCCATTCACCACTGGCTTTACTCTAGCATCCTCAGGTCGTAATGTCAATTAATTATTTGACATGATTCGTTTTTAAATGCCTCCGAATGAGCGCGAGGGTCGCGGTCTCCTCGGTCGGAAGTGGCCGGCTGCCCCGAGAGGGAGCTCGGCGCGTCGAGGTGGGCGTCCGGGTCCACGCCGACGCCGAGCCGGTCGACCAGTTCGCCGCCGAGCCAGCCCGTCACCCCCGCGAGGCCGACGCCCAGGACGGCGAGGACAAGCGGGATGGCGCCCGGCCGCCGCGGCTCCCGCAAGCGGAGGGGCCAACTCGTGCTGAACAGCGCCACGACCACCACGTTGCCCACGCCGTGCCACAGGCCGATCTTCTTCGCGCGCGTGCCGGACGGGATCGCCAGCCAGTCGATCAGGCCGAACACCGCCGCGGCGAGGCCGCCGACTACACCGGCGGCAGTGTTCCAGAAGGCGATCTGCGACCAGGGCCCATTGGGCCGCAGCAGGGCGATGCCGTCGAAGATGACCGACGTCGATAGCAACCCCAGCGGGAACGGGATGAGCATGGGGTGGATCGGGTGCCCGAACAACTTAGCTCTGCTTTCCATCGGCCTTCCTCCTCGCACGCGAACTCTAAGGGCGGCCGGTGTGACTGCTCGCTTCGGCGCCGCAGCCCCCAGGCCGCCGGCGCGGCACGTGGGGCAAATCTCCTGTCGCGGCGCCGCGCTCCTCACCGGACCTCGATGGCACCCTTCATCGCCGGGTGGAACGTACACCGATACTCGTAGCTCCCCGGCTTGGCGAACGTGAAGCTGAAGGTGGCCCCCGTCGCCAGGCTGCCGGAATCCCAGACCTTGTCGACGCTGGTCGTCGTGTGTTGGACGCCGGTGTTCCTCCACGTCACGACGGTCCCGACCGGGACCGCGAGGGTGTCCGGTGCGAAGCCGAAGTCCGCGATCTGCACCTCGGCGGCAGCTGCCCCTGCCGTCGCCGGGGCCGGAGCGGCCGTTGGCGAGGTGCTTGGCGCGTAGCCATAACCATAGGGGTCGGATGCGGCGGCTGCCGTGGCGATCGTGGCCGGCACTTGCCGCGCGGCGGTCACCGTCGGCGTGACCGCGGGAACGCTGCCGCCACACGCCGCCAGGCAAGCGGCAAATGCCGCGGCGCCGAGGGTGCCGCCGGTCAGGCCCACAAAGGCGCGCCGCGAGCAGCTGCCACAGCGTTCGCGGCGCGCCTGGTCGGCGACGAGGGCCGTGTCCGCTATGGGAGCCATCAGCGTGCCTCCTTCAGAAGACCGTGTCGGTGTCTGAACCAGTCATAGCACACCTCTGCAAGTATGTCAATGATTTACGTGACTTTATTGACAAACCGGATAGCTTTTGGTATGATAGGGATCGTGCGGGGAGGGAGAGATGCCAACGATACGCTGGGACCGACGCTTTTTTGCCAGCACGCGCGGCCAGGTCGTCACGCTCCTACGCCGCGCCAGCCGCACCGTCGAGGAGTTGGCCCAGGCGCTCGGCCTCACCGACAACGCCATCCGGGCGCACCTGGCCGCGCTGGAGCGCGACGGGCTGGTGCACCAACACGGGGTGCGCCGCGGCACGGGCAAGCCTGCCTACGCCTACGAGCTGACCCCCGAGGCCGAGCGTCTCTTCCCGAAAGCGTACGCCCCGGTACTGCGCCAGCTGCTGGAGGTGCTGGCCGAGCGGCTGGCACCCGAGGAGTTGGAATCAGCACTACGGACAGCCGGGCGCCGCATCGCCGCCGGGCAGAGCACACCACCAGGTGGCCTCCGTACACGACTCGCGGCCGCCGTCGCCGTGCTCAACGAGCTGGGTGGCCTGGCGGAACTGGAGGAGCGCGACGGCGCCATCGTCATCCGTGGGTATAGCTGCCCGCTGGCCGACGTAGTGCCCGGACACCCGGAGGTCTGCAAGTTGGCTGAGGCCCTGCTGGCGGAGGTGGTGGGCGCGCCGATCCGGGAGCGCTGCGATCGCGGCGAACGCCCGCGCTGCCAGTTCGACGTCGCGCTTGCCGACGACCCTGTACAGGCGATGGAGACGGCCGCCAGGTAGTCGAGAAACGGTGGGCTGCCGTGGACTCGCGAGAAGGCCAGGGCGGCAACGTTCGGCGGCACCGCCGTGGTTGGGCACAACGGTTCGACGGGACGGGACGGCAGTTGAGCCAGTCGTCGCGTCGGACGTCCACGCGGCCAGATCTACGACCGACGATCCGCCCGAATCCACCACGCGCTTCCAGCTGCTCGCGGGTAGTCCCGGGCACGCGGGCGGCCGAGGTGCGGCAGGCAGTGCGGCGCCGTTGTGGGGCCGAGGTGACGGAGCCAAGAGGAGGCCGGTGATCGATAGACTCCCGCCCCACCGTGTTGCGGACGCCGGGTTGCCGACCCGCTACGGTCACTTCCACCTGACCGTCTATCACGCGCCTGCGGGCCAAGAGCACCTGGCGCTCGTCGTCGGCGCCATTGGCGACGGCCAGCCGGTGCTGGTCCGATTGCACTCGGAATGCCTGACCGGCGATGTCTTCGGGTCGCGTCGCTGCGACTGCGGCGAGCAACTCGAGGACAGCTTGCGCTTCTTACAGGAACAGGGCCGGGGTATTCTGCTCTACCTCCGTCAGGAGGGACGCGGCATCGGCCTGACCAATAAGATCCGTGCCTACGCGATCCAGGACCAGGGCC
>JAUJMV010000061.1 GCA_030446685.1 Thermomicrobiales bacterium
CCCGGGCTTGGTGGACGATCACGTCACCCGACTCGCAGTGCTTGCCCACCACCCCGCCGCGCACCTCACGGCCGTCGCGGCGGCGTGGGCGGCCGAGCGGCTCCCCCGGTTCCTCGGCTGCCCCCCGGACGAGGTGCAGACGCTCGCGCCGCTCCGCCGCTCCTGCCAGGCGCTCAACGAGACGCTGCAAGGGCGCCTCAACCCCGCGCACGGCCAGGCGGAGCGCCCCCACGGCGCGCTGCCGCTGCGCCTCGGCGACCGGGTGATCCAGACGCGCAACAACCTCCGCCTCGGGGTGGTCAACGGCGACGTGGGGCTGCTCGCGGCGATCGACGCCGACGCGGTCAGGGTCGACTTCGGCGACGGGCGCGCGGTGGACTACGCCCCGGCCGATCTGCTCGACCTGGACCACGCCTACGCCATCACCGTCCACAAGAGCCAGGGCGGCGAGTGGCCGGGCGTGGTGCTGCTCGTCGCCGGCGACCACGGCCCCCTCCTCTCGCGCAACCTGCTCTACACCGGCCTCACGCGCGCCAAGCGCGCCGCGGTCATCGTCGGCGACGCAGCCGCCATCGCCCGTGCCGTGGCCAACACCCGCGACCAGGAGCGCCGCACCGGCCTGCGCGCCCTGCTGACGATGGGGGAGGGGGCCGGGCGCGATGAGCAAGCCTGAGCCCTACGGCGACCTGATCCGCCAGTACCTGGCGCTACGCGACGCGCACCCCGGTATCCTCCTCCTCATCCGCGTCGGGTCGTTCTACGAGGTCCTCTGCGAGGACGCCGAGCTGGTCGCGCGCGAGCTCGGCCTCAAGCTGAGCGAGTGCCCCTCCGGCGGCAGCTGTGTGGAAGTGACGTCGCCTCACCCGGTGCCTACTGTACAGATCGTGCGTACAAGAATCGTCCGTACAAGAACCGATCCAGCCCGCACCTCGTGGACGGACTTTTCACACCCTACACCCTCTCAGGTCACCATTATTTGCCGGCTATAGCAAGGGAAATGCCGGGCGGCGGCGGAGCTGCCAGGCCCAGCGGACCAACCCCGATGAGCCACTCGCCGTAAACCGTCCTGCGTTTCTTTCTGCGTCGCGGCAGGTGCGAGCGCGATGCCGGGTTGTGTCCCTGCTTCCGCGACCAGCGCCTGACACCTTGTCTCCTTCCTCTCACCAGTTCGCGCCGGTCGGTGCACTCAGCCCAGGCCGCAGGGGACGACCGTGCGACCGATCGAGGACCACGCCTCGGCGCGTACCAATGTGAGGCCCAGCGGCGATCCGATGCCGGAGTGTGAGCGCCTCGACTAGTTCGGGGTGGCGCTTGGAGTGCTGCCGTTTCGGCGCATTTTGGGCGGTCCCTTCGAGAGCGGCTGGGTAGTCAGCGCCGACAACCGGTGCGGGCAGCTCAACTTTGCTGTACCGACCGCAGCGCTCTCCGCTCTCGTTCCGTTAGTCGCTTGAGCCGCCTCGTGAGAAGCTGTAAATCGCCTGCGTTAGGCTCAAGTCCTTCGCGGGACGACGGGCCGGACGAGCGGGAATAGGGGATCCGGCGAGGGTGTTGACGGTGCTGGGCGGGCCAGGCAGCCAGCCAGGGCGCCGAGCGGCGGGCCGGTCAGGCGGTGAGCTCCGGTGGACAGCGGGCGGACCGGGTCTGGACGGCCCGGTTCGAGCGCGGGCTGTGCGGATCCGGCATGTCGCGGGGCCAGCGAGAGGGAGGAACCATGGCAGCGAAGATTCGGGTCGGCATCGTGGGGGCGACCGTCACTCCCGGCGGGAGCGGCTGGGGTGCCAACGCCCATGTCCCTGCACTGGGTGCCCTGCCCGACTTTGTGCTCACGGCCGTCTGCACGGCCCACGAGGCGACGGCGCGGGCATCGGCGGCGGCCTTCGATGCCGGGCTCGCCTTCCACGACTTCGGGGAGATGGTTGCCCACCCGGACATCGACCTCGTTTCGGTGGTGGTCCGGGTGCCGGGGCACCATGCCCTGGTCAAGGGTGCCCTCGAGGCCGGGAAAGCCGTCTACTGCGAGTGGCCGCTCGGCGCGAGCCTCGCCGAGGCTGAGGATATGGCGAACCTGGCCACAGCGCGCTCGCTGCCCACGGCCGTGGGGCTCCAGGCGCGCAGCGACCCCGCGTTCATGTACGCGCGCGAGCTGGTACAGCAAGGCCACATCGGCGAGATCGTCTCGGCGAGCATGAGCGTGGTCGGTCAGGCGGTGACCCGGCGTGGTAACGGGCGCATCTGGCAGGGCGACCGCCGGAATGGTGCCAACACCCTGACGATCGCCGGCGGCCACGCGATCGACGCGCTCTGCTTCGTGCTGGGCGAGTTCGCGGAGGTCTCGGCGCGCCTGGCGACGCGCATAGACGAGTGGCACAACACCGACACCGGGGAGACCATGCGCGTCGATTCGCCCGACTGGATCAGCGTGTCCGGTCGCCTCGCGCCCGGTGCCGAGGTCGCGTTCCTCGCCACGACCGTACCGTTCAGCCCGAGCGGCAATCGCTTCGAGATCTACGGGCGCGAAGGCACGCTGGTGATCTCGGGGGGGACGCCGAACATCGGGCCGAGCCAGCTGCATGCGGCGCGCGGCGACGAGCCGCTGGCGGCGCTGGAGATCCCCGGACGCTTCACGCTGGTGCCGGAGGGCACGCCCGCGGGCCCGCCGCGGAACGTGGCCCAGGCGTATGCCCGCCTCGCGCGTGCCACGGCCGCCGGGGAACGCTTCGAGCCCGACTTCGCCCACGCGGTGACGCGGCACGCGCTGATCGCGGCGATCGAGCGCTCGGCGAGCGAGGGACGTGCCGTGCGCGTCTAGCGACTGGTGCCCCGGGATGCCCCCGCACCGACATTGCGAATCACCACGGACAGCGCGGCGGCGGCTGATGGCGATGACGCGTCAGGATGGAAAATTGCCGTGGCGCGTTCCAGAAAGGCAGGGACGCGACCACGCCCGCCACCCGCGCGTGAGAGGAGTCAGGGACCGATGGACGTCTATGAGGCTATCCGCACGATCCTCGCCGTTCGCCAGTACCAGGACAAGCCGATCCCGGATGACGCGGTGCGCCGCATCGTCGAGGCGGGGCGGCTGACGGCCAGCGCCAGCAACAAGCAGCCCTGGCACTTCATCGTCGTCCAGGAGCGCGAGACGCTGCGCCGCCTCGGCGCGATCGCGCGCAGCGGCGCGTACACGGCCCAGGCGCCCTTGGCCGTCGTCGTGGCGGTCGAGCAGACCCCGTTCGGCGTCTCCGACGGCAGCCTGGCGATCCACGCGATGATGCTGACCGCCTGGGCGGAGGGCATCGGCTCGAACTGGGTCGGGTTCGCCGGTCGGCTGGCGGAGGTCAACGGGCTGCTCGGCATCCCCGACCAGCTGGCCGTGCTGGCGATCCTGCCCTTCGGCTACCCGGCCACGCCGGTCGGGCGCGGCAAGAAGAACCGCAAGCCGCTGGCCGACGTCGCCAGTCGCGAGCGGTTCGGGCACCCGCTCGCGTAGCCCAGGGATGTATCCAGTACCCTCCTGCCGCGGCCGCTAGGTGCCGCAGAAGGTCCGGAGCACGCGTTCGTGCGCCGCCGGCGGGTTCGCGTAGTGTGCGAAGTCCGGCTGGTCGTCGAAGGGCCGCGACAGCACCGCCACCAGCTCGTGGAACGGGGCAAAATCGTCGTCATCGACGGCCGCGCTGATCATGGCCTCCACGCGATGGTTCCGCGGGATGAACGCCGGATTCGCCGCCAGCATGGCGCTGCGCCGCGTCGCCGCGTCGGTCGGCTCCTGCGCCAGCCGCCGCCGCCAGCGCGCCGCCCACGCATCATACGCGGGCGGGTCGGCGAACAGGCGCCGCACGCCATCGTCGTCCTCGCCGCCGCAGGGCGCCTCGCTCAGCCCCCGGAACGTCAGCGTGAAATCGGCACCGCTCGCGCGCATCGCCTCCAGCAGCTCCCGCGCGAGTGCGACATCGCCCTCACACTCGGTGAGCAAACCGAGCTTCCGCCTGAGCCCTCCCTGGTAGGCCCGCTCGAAATGGGATGGGTACGCGTCGAGCGATTCCGTCGCCAGGGCGACAGCGGCGTCCGTGTCGTCGGCGATCAGCGGCAGCAGGCACTCCGCGAGGCGGGCCAGGTTCCACTGGCCGATTGCCGGCTGCCGGAAGTACGCGTACCGCCCATAGTGGTCGATGGAGCTGAAGACTGCGGCCGGATCGTAGGCGTCCAGGAAGGCGCAGGGGCCGTAGTCGATCGTCTCCCCGGCGATCGCCATGTTGTCCGTGTTCATCACCCCGTGAACGAACCCCACCAGCATCATTGCGCGATCAGGCTGGCCCTGCGCGTGGATCACGCCGTCGAGGAGCGCCAGGTACGGTCGCTCGGCACAGGCCGCGTCGGGTAGTGCCGCGCGATGACATGGTCGGCGAGCGCCCGCAGGCCGTCCGCGTCCCCGCGCGCGGCGAGGAACTGGAAGGTGCCCACCCCGGATGTGGCTGGCGGCGACGCGGGCCGGGATGGCGCCCGGCACCTCCTCCTCCGACGCACCGTCTCCCCCGGTCGCCACCGCCGCCAGCGCGCGGGTCGTCGGGATGCCGAGCGCCGCCATCGCCTCGCTGACCACGTACTCGCGCAGCACCGGGCCCAGGGCCGCCCGCCCGTCGCCGCCGCGTGAGAAGGCGTCCGCCCCGCCCCGCTGAGCTGGAGATCGCGGCGTCCGCCGGCGTGGTCGACGAGCTCGCCGAGGAGGATCGCGCGGCCGTCCCCGAGCTTGCGGCACGAAGGCGCCGAACTGGTGCCCCGCGTACGCCGTCGCGATCAGCTCGGCCGTCTCGGCGACGTGGTTGCCCGCCAAGGCCGCCACACCCGCCTCACTGACCAGCCACCGTGGGTCGAGGCCGAAGCTGGGTCGCCAGGGCGCGTTCACCCGCACGAGACGCGGGGACCGGACCCGCGTGGGCGCGACCCGCGCGAAGAACCGCTCGGGGAGCCCCGCGTAGGTGTTGTCAAACGGAATGTGCATGGACATTCGGCCTCCCGATCGTGTTCTCGTCGCGTCCGCCCTGGGCCAGCCGCCCCTCGCGTGGCGATCCGGCTTCCTGCGCACAATCCGTGCCCGAACCGGCCGGGTTACGCGCGCTGCACGGCGAGCACCGCCCCCTCCTGCCCGGCCGACTTCAGGGCGTCAGCACGGTCGCCACGTCGCCGAAGCACTCGACTCGCGCCTCGCCCTCGCCCGCGCCCAGCCGGCGCTCAACGTGTCGATCCCGCGTCCACCGCAGGTCGTCGAGCATCCGCCGCCAGGCGTGCTCGCTGGCGACCGCCAGGCGGATGGTGGGCTTGACTCCGCTATGTGGACACTCGAATACTGGGGCTGACGGCCTCAAAGGGGAGTACAGCACGGCGAAGACGCACCACCGTACCCGCCGGCGTTCCGCGCCGAGTCATCGTGGCCGTCGTCACCCTCCGCGCGGGCCCTCCTGCCCAAGGTGGTGCCGGCCCCGGCCTTGGACGTGGCCGTCGTCGCACTGATGAGCCGAGAAGTTCGATGCCCCGTCGTTGCCCAGCTGGAGTTCCGGGCCGGCCCGCCCGACGCAGCCGACCGGCCTCGCCGCCGTCTCGGGATCTCGTCCGAGGCGCTGCGCAGTGGCTGCGCCAGGCCGATGCGCCCAGGCCGCCGCCACGACCGACGAGCGCGACCTGCTCATCGTCGAAGGATCTCCCCGAAAATACCTCCTCGGTGCCTGTCGCTTCGCCGGCATCACCGTGCTGGCGACCCAGGCGCAGTGTCCAGCCGGTCGAAGTAGCGAGCTAGGGCCGCCAGGCCGAGCATGTGGTAAGATGATGACGACCACGCTGTGCGCCACGGCCAGGATCGCCCGTACTTGGCGAGGCGTGAACCGGCCCTTCGCGGCGATGGGCGCTGCATCGCCCGCTTCCACGAAGGATGGTCGGCACCGCTCCGCAACCGCCCCGCCCAGGGCGTCGCTGCTCCGGGAATCGCCCTCGGCGGCGACGTCCTCCTCGTGAGTGATGACCGCCGCTCGTCGTACGGGGCGGCGCTCGATCGTGCATCTCCGCCATCACGCCCTCCCAGGTAGTCTCCTGGCCGTCGATGGCGCGCGGACCTCCAGGGCGCGCCAGGCTTCTGGCCGCCAGTGCACCTGGTCGCAGGGCCAATCTGCCCGGTCCCCTCGCGACCGATAGGCGGGTTCGACCTCCAGCAGTTGGCGGGGCGGGGCGCGGTCTTGCACGCCGTCCGCTCGCGCGGCGAGCGCCGGAGCCGCAGCAGATCGGCGATCCACTCGGCGTCCTGCACGTCCGCCGCCGGTGTTGGCGACGAGCAGGATGGTGCGACCTCCTCCTCGCGCGGTGCCTACCCCCGTCGGCGGCGATGTGCGCGTCGCCGCCGGCGCCAGCGCCAGCAGATCGCCACGTCCCATCGATCGCCGCCACTTTCCGTCCCGTCGACTGCGCAGCGAAGCTCCGCTTGTGGACAAAGCATGGACCACCATCGCCGCCTCCGCACGACGTGATCGGCGCGGGGGCGGGACGAGGGATTCTCCCACGTGCAGCTCCCCAAAGGCAGCGACACTCGCTCCTGGGCGCCCCCCCGGTGAGGGCTTGCGCCGGCCCACGGTACCCCGGCGCCACAGTGCTCGGGCCTCAGGCGCTCGGGAGACCCTGTGCGCCGCTATCGGCTGGTCACCGCGCCCGTCGCCGTCCCGCGGGCCAGGTCGCCCGATCCGCCGCCGGCGCGAACTGGTTACCGCGCCCAGGCCAAGGAACAGCATCGCCGCCGCGCCCGCAGATGGTCGCCGCGCGTGCCGAGGAACACCCGCTGCGCCCGCAAGGCTACGCGCCGCCGAGCTCGTCGGCTGCCATAGGAGCGGCACGACGGTCGCCGACCAGGCGCACGCCCGCGCCGAACCTCGTCGCGCGCGGCTTCGCACCGGCGCCTCGCCTGTGGATCGGCGACATCGCCCGGCGACTGGCTCTATCTGGCGGTGCTGAAAATGGGGATGAGCGCAAGCTGGCGTTGAGGACGATGGCGTCGAGCCGAAGATGCCGAAACCGGCGTACACCGCCGGGTAGAGGAGGATGCCCAGGACGATGAGCGCGCGCCCGACGCCGCGCAGGGCTGAGATCGCCGACGCGCACACGTGCATGGCGGCGGTGGATCGCTGGTACAACCGACGGCCCGCGACAGCCGCCCGTCGGGCGATGTAGACGGAGCACCTGCCCGTGGAAGGCGCCGTCCTGCCCGCGCCGTAGTTCGACGCCACCCCGCCGACCTGCTTCGTGATCGGCGACGTTGGGGGGGGCCATCAGGTCGATAGCGGCGGCCGGCTCGCTGAACCGGTCGCGGCGGTGCCCTACGAGGAAGGCGGCACGCTCCGGAACCGGTCACGCCCTCGGGGCGTGGATGACCGCCCTTGCGCTCACCGTCAGCCGTGGTGGGCTCCATCGTGCCGCTCTGTCGTACACCCGACGAGCCACCGCTATGGTGTACTACGGGCCGGCAGCGCCGGCCTTCACCGCCGGTGTTTTCGCCGCGCGCTATCGCCCTGGTCGCCGCCGGCGAGCGCCGCCGTCTCGAGCCGACCCGGCACAGGGCCGCCCCGAGCGCGAGCGCGGACCTCGGCCGGGCCTGGCCCAGTGAGGGACTGCGCCGACCCCACGGTACCCCGGCGCCACAGGTCGGGCTTCGGGCCTGTGCGCGGGAGGCTCGTTCCACGCCGCCGGCGAACTGGTTACCCGAGCGCGATCCCGCAGATGGTCACCGCCGTGCCGAGAGGGAGGCCGGCCCTGGCGTGCGGCACGACGCTCGCCCTAGGGGCAGCAGGCCCCGACTGGACCGTGCTGAAAATGGGGATGCAGGACGAAGTAGCCGAAGATGCCGAAACCGGCGAGGTGCGGATGCCCAGGACAGCGCACGCCGCGCAGACAGCACGTGCGGCGCGGGGTGTCGCGGCCGACGGCCCGCGACCGATGTAGACGAGGCGTGGAAGACCCCCTGCGCGCCAACGAAACCGCCGGTGCTCCGTGCGACGTAGATAGAGGCTCATCGCGGTGCACCGGGTGGCGCAACTGATGCGCGCCGGGTGGGCTCCATCGTGCCGCTCCAGCACCCGACGAGGACATGGACCCGACGGCCTGCTCGTCGCGCGGCGGCCCTCCCGGCGCGGTCGAGCCTCTCCCCGCGCGGACCTCGGCCGCCGCCACGGCTCCCTTCCCCTCAAGGCTCGTTGCGGAGTGCCTGGCCAGGCCGACGGCCGGCGTACCGAGCTCGCCCCCGCCGAGGTCGTCGGCGCGCGGGCCCGGGACGGCGCACCACCTGAGCCTGCTCCCGCCACCCGCTGTGGCCGCCGGGCCCCGCTCCGTGCGCGCGCCTGCTGGCCGCGGACATGGACGCGCTCATCCCCCTGGTCCAGCCGCTGGTGGCCGCCGCCGCGGCCGCCAAGGGCGAGGTCGCCGCGCAAGGCCGACCCGAAGGCGGCCGCCGAGCCGCGCCTGCTGGCCCTGGTCGCCGCGCAGGCCGACCAGGCCAGCGACCCGGACGACCCCGACTACCAGCAGAAGCTGGTCAAGGAGACGGCGCGGCTGGCGGCGGCCGACCTGGGCTTCGCCCAGGAGCGCAGGTGCTGGCCAAGCAGGCCACCATCGTCCAGCCGGGGGCGGTGGCCATCGACAACCAGGCGTCCAGCTACGGGGCCCGGGGGTCTTCCACGCCCCCGTGACCTTCGACCAGCGCAAGCCGTAGGGCACCCGAGCGCGGCCCCGCCGACCGCCCGGCCGACGACGCCCAGCCCCCCGTGGGGATCACCAACCTGGCCCCCAACGCCGGCGCCCAGGGCGTTCCTGGCTGGTCACGTTCGACCAGCGGGGTGAGGTTAGCCCGTTCTCACGGACAGGTTACCGCTAGGCGGCAGGACAAGACAGCAGCACGTCCTCCTCGAAGGTGACGGGCGCGTGAAAGTTGAGCGCGGAGTGGCGGCGCTGGCGGTTGTACCAGACCTCGGGCCACTCGAAGACGGCCGGCCGCGCGGCGGCACGGGTCGGCCGGGGGCGCGCCTCGGCCACCTCGGCCTTGAGGGTGGCAAGCTCTCGGCCATGGCGTTGTCCAGGCAGTCGCCGGACCGACTCATGGACGCGGTCGCGCCGACGGCGGCGAGGGCCGCGCGGTACGTCGCCGCGGTGTACTGGCAGCCCCGGTCGGTGTGGTGGATCAGCCCCGGTGCTGGCCGTCGAGACGAGCGCCATCGCCAGGGCGTCGAGCGCCAGCTCCGCCCGCAGGTGGTCGGCCATCGCCCAGCCGACGCCGCGGCGCGAGTGCGCATCCAGCAAGACGGCGAGGTAGAGCCAGCCTTCCCCGTCGGCAAATACGTGATGTCGCCGAGCCAGAGGCGGTCGGGGCCGGTGCCCGTGGAAGTCGCGCGACCAGGTTCGGGGCGGGCGCATGCGCCAGGTCGGCGACCGTGGTGCGCGCCGGCGGCGGCGGTGGCAGCCGACGCGCCCGGCGCGCGCATCAGGCGGGCCACGCGCTTGCGGGCGCAGCGGGTGCCCTGCGCCCACGCTCCGCATGCACGCGCGGCGCGCCATACGTCCGGCGGCTGCGGGTGTGGACGGCGGTCTGCTGCGGTCAGCGCCTCGTCAGCGGCTGTGCGCGCCGAGACCCCGCGGCCCGCCCAGGCGTAGTACGCCGAGCGGGCCACGCCCAGGGACTCGCAAGAGGAGCACGACAAGTGGGTGGCCGCCGCCGCTGGATGAACCGGTAGCGGCGCACAGGGTCTCCTTCGCGAAGTAAGGCCGCCGCGCTGCCAATATCTCCGCTCCTGCTGGAGGGTCTTCACCTCCCGGCGCAGGCGGCTGGTCTCCCGCTCGTCGGTCGTCAGCTCCGCCCGGCCCCGGCCCTCATCCGCCTCGGCCCGCGCAGCCAATGGCGCAGCGCCTCGGACGAGATCCCCAAATCGGCAGCGAGGCCGGGGATCGACCTGTCCTCCCCAGGCGAGGCGCACCGCCTCGGCCGGAACTCCGTGGGTACGGTCGGTGGGTGCAGGGCATCGAACACCTCCTTCGGGCCAGGCCCAATCATCCGGTGTCCGTGAAGATGGGGCAACCCCACCCCGCGCTCGCCGCCGACCTCGGGATCTCGGCCGAGGCGCTGCACCACTGGCTGCGCCAGGCCGAGGCGGATGACGGCCGCGGGCAGCCAGGCGAGCTGACCACGGACGAGCGGGAGGAACTGCGCCGCCTGCGCCGCGAGAACACGTCCTCAAGCAAGAGCGCGAGATGTGCGAAAAGCGGCGGCCTACTTCGCGAAGGAGACCCTGTGCGCCGCTACCGGTTCATCCAGGCGGAGCGGGCCACGTACCCCGTCGCCGTCCTGTGCGCGGGCGCTGCGTGGCGCGCTCGGCCTACTACGCCTGGGCGCGCCGCGGGGTCTCGGCCCGCGCCCAGGCCGACGAGTACTGGCCGCGCAGATCGCCGCCGTCCGCGCGCAGCCGTCGGACCTACGGCGCCCGCGCATCCACGCCGAGCTGCGCGGCGGGGTGCGCTTGTGCCCGGAAAGCGCGTGGCGCGGCTGATGCGCGTCGCGGCCTCGTCGGGTGCCATCGCCGTCGCCGGATTCGCACGACGGTCGCCGACTCGGCCGATCGCCCGCCCCGAACCTGGTCGCGCGGGAGTTCGCCACCCCCGGTGCCCAATTGCCTCTGTGGCTCGGCGGTATCACGTACGTGGCGACGCAGGAGGGCTGGCTCTACCTCGCGGTTTTGCTCGACGCACTCGCGTCGGGTCGTCGGCTGGGCGATGGCCGACCACCTGCGCACGGCGCTGGCCGCCGGCGCGCTCACCATGGCCCTCCAGCGTCGCCGGCCGACGGCCGGGCTGGTCCACCACACCGATCGCGGCTGCCAGTACACCGCCGATGCTTACCAGCGGGTTCTGGCCGGAGCACCGCGTCACCTGCTCGATGAGCCGGGCCGGCGAGTGCCTGGATAACGCCATGGCCGAGCGCTTCTTCGCCACGCTCAAGGCCGAGATCGCCGATGCGCAGGTCTGGCCGACCCGCGCCGCCGCGCGCCTGGCCATCTTCGAGTGGATCGAGGTCTGGTATAACCGTCGCGCCGCCACTCTGCCCTCGGCTACCGCGCCCCGGTCATCTTCGAGAGGATGTTGTTGTTGTCGAGCCGCGCCGCCTGGCGTACTTGTCCGCGGAAGTGGGCCAATCTCAGCCGCTATCGGTGCATCCACCGCGGCGCGGGCCACGTACCCCGTCGCCGTCCTCTGCCGGGTACTCCAGGTCGCCCGATCCGCCTACGACGCCTGGGCGCGCCACCGGGTCTCGGCCCGCGCCCAGGCCGACGAGGCCCTGACCCAGCGAATCGCCGCCGCCCGCGCGCCGCTGGACGTACGGCGCGCCGCGCGTGCATGCGGAAGCAGGCGCAGGGCACCCGCTGCGCCCGCAAGCGGGTCGCCGCCTGATGCGCGCCGCCAGGCTCGTCGGCCATCGGCGGCGGCAGGCGCGCACGACGGTCGCCGACCAGGCGCTGCACGCCCGCGCCGAACCTCGTCGCGCGCGACTTCGCGGCACCGGCGCCGGATCGCCTGTGGATCGGCGACATCACATACGTCTCCACGCGGGAGGGCTGGCGCTATCTGGCGGTGCTCCTCGACGCCTGCTCGCGCCGCGTGGTCGGCTGGGCGATGGCCGACCACCTGCGCACGGCTGGCGTTCGACGCGCTTGGCGATGGCGCTCGACCGGCGCCGCCCGGATGCCGGCCTGGTGCATCACACCGACCGCGGCTGCGCAGGCGCACCCGCCGGCATGTATCAGGAGGCACTCGCCGCCCGCGGTGTCTGCATCGTCTCGATGGGCCGGGCGGGCGAGTGCCTCGACAACGCGATGGCCGAGAGCTTCTTCGCGACCCTCGAGGCTGAGATCGCCGACGCGCACGTCTGGCCGAGTCGGGCCGCGGCGCGGACGGCCATCTTCGCGTGGATCGAGGTCTGGTACAACCGCCAGCGCCGCCACTCGGCGCTCGCCTACCAGCCGCCCGTCGCGTTCGAGGAGGTGTTGTTGTTGCTCGCGTCCGCCTGCTAGCGGTAGCCTGTCCGTGAAACGGGTGAACTCATGCGCACCACCCCAACCTGCTCGTCGACGTGGCCATCGCGCGACCCGATCAGGTCTGGGTCGCGGACATCACCTCCATCCGCTTGCCGGCCGCCTTCGTCTACCTGGCCTGCGTCCTCGACGCCTGCTCGCGTCGCTGCGTCGGCTGGCGATACCCGCGCACGATCGACACGCGGCTGACGCTGGGCGCGCTCGACCGGGCGCTCGCCGCCCGGCAACCGGCGCCGGGGCTGATCCACCACGCGGATCGCGGCGTGCAATATGCCAGCGCCGACTACGTCGCGGTTGGACGGCGCCCGGCGCGCGCAGCCGGGCATGTCGGCGGTCAGCAGCTACGACAACGCCAAGGCGGAGAGTTTCAAAACCCTGAAGCGGAAGGAGGTGTACCTGCACGAATAGCGGACGTTCCACGAAGGCCGAGGCCAATCTCGGGCGGTTCATCGAGGACGTCTATAATAGGAAGCGCCTGCACTCAGGCTTGGGCTATCGGCCCCCGGCCGAGTTCGAGCGGCGCACACGGCGGACGGGGCGAGTTGACTTTGCTCGTGGTTCGCAATTAGGGGTTCATTCAGGGTTTGTTCGGGGGTAACCTTCAGCCCCACTTGTCCCAGCCGCCGGACCAGCCGCCCGCGAGTGACGAATACCCCGTCCGAGGCGAGATTCTGGCATTCGCATGGCTGGAGTGAAGTCCGACGAGTAACGGACCCGAAAGTGGCGTTACGCCGTTCAGTTTGAACAACCTGGGCACCCGGTCGGTCGTCATACCCTACTGGGGTGGCAGGCCCACCTCTGCACGGAGTCGGGCGCGTTCTTCGCGCGGGCTCAGGCGGGCTGGCGCCGGCGGTGGCTCCGCCGGCGCCGGCGATGCCGTGCCCGCGGCTCGTCCTCGCCGGGTGGCGTACCTGCCGCCCCCAGATCAGGGCCACGGGCGGGTCGTCGAGGGCCGCGGTGATCCGCGCCAGGATGCAGAGGATCCGCGGCCGGTCGAAGGCCACAGCTCGGTTTCGGCGTCGCTGTCGGGCGAGGATTTCACCGACAGGCTCGCCGCGCGCATCACGCAAGCAACCAGCCGAGGCACCGCCGCAGCGCCGCGACCTCCTCGGCAAGGTGCTCACGCGGGGCGGCATCCTGGCGTCAGGGCCGCGCCCTCGTCCGCCGAGCCGGCCGGCCCATCCGGCTCTCGCAGCCGACTCAGCCACGCGGGGATGCCCTCGGTGGCGGTCGCGGTGAGGAAACGGACCCAGGTCGCGCTCAGGCCGGTCGCCGCGCCGTCCCGGCGGATCAACAGGCCCTGCTGGTGCGCGGACACAATCGCCCAGGTGCGCTCCTCCTGCGCCGCATCGAGGCGGAACGCCGCGTGCGGAGCCGCTCGATGAGCCCCTGTTCCCGACGCACGCGCCGGCGCCACACTCCCCTGTCGTCCATGCTTAGGTCGCATGATAGCCGCATGCGCCGCGCCCCGTACAGGAAACTGAACGGCTTAGCGCCGCTTTCGGGTCCGTTGCTCGTCGGACCCCGTTCGCGCTCGCCCAGGGTCGAAGATGTCGTGGGAGGCGTACGGGGTGGTGCGCCAGGTGCTCGGCAGGAACTGGAAGAGCCCCGAGGCGCCGGACGCGGCGTTGTACGTCCGGGGGTCAGCGAGGACTCGCAGCGCGCGACGGCGAGCATCGCCTCAGGCGACTGGCCGTAGCGGTTGGCTACGCGGCGACGATGATGTCGGTGATCGCGCCGCTCCCGCCGCCGGATGCGGGCGCGGCGCCCCCGCCGAGGCGAGATACGCGCCGGCGGCCAGCCGCTCCGCCCCCCGTAGGCGACCGGATACCACGAGTACCCGTCAGCGTCGCGGGCCTGGCCCAGCACGGCGTGCTTGGCGCCCTCCGGCATGACGAGCTGGATCGTGTAGCCCAGGCCGGCGCCGCTGCTGGGGCTGGCCGCCCCCAGTGCCCGGCCACCGCGGCGGCGGTGTCACCGGGCCGGCCTGGACCCGGATCGCCTCAGCTTCGCCGTCCACGCCGTCCGCGTGATCTAGAAGCTATAGCCCCGAGTTCAAATGGCGAGACCCCAGGGCATCCCGGCTCTACGCGCCTGTTGCGTGACCTCGCCGCCGGACGCGTGCCGCCGCGGCCCCCGCACCAACCCGCGTGTGGTCAGCGCAAGGTGTCAAGTTTCCCCCTCAAACCAGGGGGAGGAACATCGGCACCCCCGTCTCTCGCCGGTCCCTTCCAAACAGGCCGTCGCTACTTATTTGAAGGGTATTGGGACTAATCCCCCCCCACGGCGCTCCTCTTCCTCCTCTTCTTCCCCTTGACGCCGGGGGGCCGCATAACCAGCTGGTGTCCCGCCGGCATCGCCTCCCCCGCCCACCGACCACGCTTGCCTTGCTCGTGATCGGGGTAGTGGTCCCAGTCGTCCTCGCTGCTGACCGCGGCGTAGAGCGGAATCAGCCCCTCGTCCAGCCCCGCCGCCACGTTGTCGACGTGCGCGGCGTGGTCCCCGCGCCAGAGCACGCTCCTCGCCGTTCGCGACGCTGATGGCTGGTTCGCCGCCTGGGTGAGTGCGAGGCGCCGACTTCGCCAGCAATATCAAACCCTTGGGAGAGCCGGGACGGACGATCCTTGACAAGTGCCGTGCCGAACAGAGCGGAGTTCGTGACAACCGTGCCTATCGTGCCCTCCCAGTACGCAACGGAATCCCCCGCCGGCGCGCTTCTCGCGCGCCGGCGGGCACTGCCGGGCGCTCAGTCCGTCGCTCTCTCCGGCACCGGGTTGCCCTCATGCGCGTGAACGACCTCCACCCAGGGCGCGATCGGGTCTCGCAGGCCGGTGATCCACAGCAGGCGTTCGCCCCAGTCGCGCTGCTCGTACACGGCCTCGCCCTCGCCGTGCGTCACCCGCCAGGCTATCGCCGGACACCCACGCCGCCGTGCCCCCCCGATCGCCTCGATCGCCAGCCGGGCGCCGCACGTGCAGACCGTCTCGTAGTAGTCCCGGCCGGGCGGATCCTCGTCCAACGGGCACAGCAGCTTGTAGTCGATCAGCATATCGCCTCGCCTGCCAACGCCCATGTCACCCGCTCCCCCGAACGCGCGCGACTCTGGCGGGGACGAGCCATCGGGCTGCCGGCCCCGGTCTCGTCGTCCCGCGGCACCCCGCGCCGTCCGATCACGTCCCCCCACCATACGTCATACCCCCTTGTCGCCCTACACCAATGGCACCTTCTCCATATGCCAATAATTATACTCGGCATATTACTACTCGAGTTTCCGCTAATTGAATGGCATCAGGCGAGGGCCGTTGGTAGAGTGCGGGTGCTGACGCCGTACCGTACCGCGGGGGTCGCCTGATGCCGGACGCAGTCTATCGCACGCTGACGCTCCTCTGCACGCTCGTCGCGGGCGTGCCCATCGGGACGAACCTGGGGCTGCTGCACCTGCTGTGGATGCTGGTGAGCGGGCGGCTGCTCGCCGCGCGCGGGGCGGTCCTGCCCGGCCTGCACGAGTGCGGCTTGCCCGCGCCCGCGGTGCGGCGGGCGTGGGCCGCGCTGGGACACGGCGGCTGGACGAGCGGGCGACTGCTGGCGCGCTGGGCGGCGGCGGTGGCGGCTGAGGGGCGCTGGCAGGCGCACGCCCACGGGGGCTACCGGCCAGTGGCGGTGGATGTGACCGGCTTCTGGCGCCCGCGCCTGCGCGGCTGCCCGACCGCGCACGACCACGGCGGCGCGGGGCGGGCGCTCCCCGCCATCCCGGTGGGCCTCGTCGCCGGCGTCGGCGGCGGCGGCGCGCAACGGCTGGCGCTGCCCCGCGCCTTCGTCCGCGCGGACCCCGCCGACCCGACGCCGGGCGCCCACGCGCGCCGGTTGGTGCAGGAGGCGGCGCGGCAGTGCGCCGCCGACGAGGTGCTGGTGCTGGACGCCGGCTTCGGGCGGGCGCTCCTCCAGGAGGCAGGGGCGACCCGGTTCGTGGTGCGGCTGGCGAAGAACGCCACCTTCCGTCGCGCCACGCCCCCGCCCTACGGCGGGCGCGGCCGGCCGGCCACGCGCGGCGCCGTCGTGCGCCCGCTGGCGCGCACGCACCGGGGGCGCACCATCCCGGCCACCCCGCCGGATCGCGTCGAGACGTGGCACGAGGACGCCCTCCTCCTGCGCGCCGAGGTCTGGGCCGACCTGGTGCGGCCCGAGGCCGACCCGCCCGGCCCCGCCGTCAGCGTGGTCGCCGTCCACGACCCGCGCCACCGCGAGCCGCTGCTGCTCGCCACGCCGCTGCCCCTGCCGCCGCGCGCCGCGCGCGACTGCTACCGCGACCGCTGGCCGGTCGAGCAGCTCCCGCTGGCGGCCAAGCAGATGCTCGGGGCCAGCCGCCAGTTCGTCCACGCCCCCGAGACCTGCCAG
>JAUJMV010000062.1 GCA_030446685.1 Thermomicrobiales bacterium
GAGGACGCCGAAGAGGGCGTAGACGATGCCGAAGCCGAGGGTGATCTTCTGGATGGTCGATCGCGCCATGAGAGCTGCTCCTTCTGGTGTCCACCGCACCGGTTGCCGCGTCGCTCGCCGGGACCCGCCGCTTGCGGGGGCGGGGTCGGCGGCCTCCAGCACTCTAGCAGCATATGTGCAGCATGTCAAATAAGTATTTGACATTCTTGCCGATCCGGTCGCTGGCTGGTACGCTAGGGCCCTGAGCAAGCGGGAGGGAGGACGCGGGACATGGGGACGCGCTGGGACCAGCGGTTCTTCGCGAGCACGCGGGGGCAGGTCGTCACGCTGCTGCGGCGCGCCAGCCGCACCGTCGACGAACTCGCGCGGGCGCTCGACCTCACCGACAACGCGGTGCGGGTGCAGCTGGCGGGGCTGGAGCGCGACGGGCTGGTGCGGCAGCATGGGGTGCGGCGGGGCGCCGGCAAGCCCGCCTACGCCTACGACCTGACGCCGGAGGCCGAGCGCCTGTTCCCGAAGGCGTACGGGCCGGTGCTGCGGCAGCTCCTCGCCGTGCTGGCCGAGCGGCTGCGGCCGGAGGAACTGGAGGGCCTGCTGCGCACCGTCGGACACCGGCTGGCGACCGGGCGGACCGCACCGGCGGGTGACCCGCGCGCGCGGCTCGCGACGGCGGTCGCCGTGCTCAACGAGCTGGGCGGTCTGGCGGAGCTGGAGGAGCGCGACGGTGCCTTCGTGATCCGGGGGTACAGCTGCCCGCTCGCCGCGGCGGTGCCGGGCCACCCGGAGGTCTGCAAGCTGGCCGAGGCCCTGCTCACCGAGGTGGTGGGCGCGCCAGTTCAAGAGTGCTGCGACCGTGGCGAGCGCCCACACTGCCAGTTCGAAGTCATGCTCGCGAACGCTACCACAGGGGTGCCGGAGCCAGCTGGCCGGTAGCTGAGGCCCGCTCGTCCTCCCTGGCTTGCGGCGAGTCGCGGACCGCGATCACCGGGCAGGCGGTTGGGCGCGGGCATGCCCCCAAGGAGTGTCCGGTGCTGCCCCAGAGGTACGCCCCTCGCAGCTGGCCGCTCAGCCCGCACCATCCGCGCAAGGTCACGGCGTGGCTCGCGCTAGTCCATCCAGCGCTACGGCGCTTCACGCGCACCGCCTGGGCGCGTCGGGCCGCCCATCTCGCCGACGACACGGCGGTCAGCTGCCGCCACTGGGTGCGGTGGCCGGCGCCGCGGGCAGGGGCACGGCGACGAGGCGCCCGAGCAGGACGGCGACCAGGGCCCCGGCGCCGATCAGGGCCCAGCCGAGGGGCGGCGGCAGGGCCAGGCTGAGGAAGTCGCGCAGCGCCGGCACGGTGAGGGCGGCGACCAGCAGGCCGGCGGAGCCCGCCACCGCCCCCAGGACCGACCGGCTGAGGCCGCCCTCCGCCCGCCCGGCGTCGAGCGTCTGGGCGAGCTGGGTGGCGACGATGCTGGCGAAGGCGACGGTGCGCGCGACCGGCAGGGGGCCGGCGCGCAGCGCGAGCACATAGGCGGTGAGCGCGGGCACCGCCGTCGACAGGCCGCGGCGCACGGCGTCGCGGCGCAGGGGCGCCTCGAGGGCCGCGGTCCCCTCGCGGGCCAGCGCGGCGAGGTTGTGGTGCTCGGGCTGCTGCAGGGCGACCGCGAGGGCGGGCAGCACGTCGGTGATCAGGTTCACGGCGAGGATCTGGCGCGTGGTGAGCGCCGCGGCCAGCCCCAGCGCGCTGGCGCCGACCTCCAGGCCGAGTTCGCCCAGGTTGCCCCCCAGCAGCAGGCTCAGCGCCCGGCGGATGTTCCGCCAGAAGCTGCGGCCCTCGACCAACGCCTCCACCAGGGTCGAGAAATCGTCGTCGGTCAGCACAACGTCGGCGGCCTGGCGCGCGACCTCGGTCCCGCCGCGCCCCATCGCCACGCCGACGTCGGCCAGGCGCAGCGCCGGCGCGTCGTTCACGCCGTCGCCGGTCATCGCCACGGTGTGGCCGCGGCGTTGCAGGCTCTCGATGATGCGGAGCTTATCTAAGGGCGTCGCCCGCGCGATGACCGTCGTCCGCTCGAGCCGCCGGTCGAGCTCGTCCTCCTCAAGCACAGCGAGCTCGACCCCGGTGAGCACGTCCCGGTCGGCGGCGGGCAGCCCCGCCTCGCGCGCGATGGCGCGGGCGGTGGCGGGATGGTCGCCGGTGAGCATGATCACGCGCACCCCCGCGTCGTGGCAGCGGCGCACCGCGGCGGGCACGGCGGGCCGGAGCGGGTCGCTGAGCCCCAGGAACCCGAGCGCGACCAACCCGCCCGGATCGTCGGCCGGGGCGCCGGTCGGGCCTTCGGCGACCATCAGCACGCGCAGGCCGCGCCCGGCCAGCTCCCGGGCCCGCGCCAGCAGCGCCGCCCGCCCGGCCTCGTCCAGGGCCGCGTCCGCCCCGGCGCGCCGCACCCGTGCGCACCGCGGCACCAGCACCTCCGCCGCGCCCTCGACGCAGAGCCGTCCCGCGACGGTCGCGGCGTGGAAGGACCGCGCCGCGTCGAACGGCAGCGCCGTTTCGCGGGCGGCGCGCAGGTCGCCGTCCAGGCCGGCGTCGCGGGCCGCCCGCGCGACGGCGACGTCGCTGGGATCGGCGGCGACGGCGTCCGGCGCGTCGGGGTGGGGGCCGGCGAGTGCGGCGGTGAGCAGCACCCGGCGCAGGTCGGGCGGCAGCGCCGCGGGGAGGGTAACCTCCCGCTCGCCGTCGGCCACCAGGCGCAGCGCCAGGCGCCCCTCGGTCAGCGTGCCGGTCTTGTCGGTGCAGGCCACGTCGACGCGCCCGAGCGCCTCGACCGCCGACAGCCGGTGCACGAGGGCGTGCCGGCCGGCGAGGCGCCGCGCGACCGCGGCCTCGCCGACCCGGGCCAGGAGCGGCAGCCCCTCGGGCACCGCCGCCACGGCGATGCTCGCCCCGAGCGCCAGCTGCGGGAGGAGCGGCTGACGGCGCAGCAGCCCGGCGGTGGCGACGATGGCCCCGCCGGCTGCGGCCAGGGGCAGGAACTGCCCGAGCAGGCGGTGCAGCCGCGCGGTCAGCGGGCTCTGGCCCTGCGTCTCGTCGCCGGCCAGCGCGGCGGCGGTCGCGCCCATCCGGGTGTCGCGGCCGACGGCGACGACCACGGCGCGGCCGCTCCCGGCCGTGACGTCGCTCCCCTCCAGGACGACCCGGCTCGCCTCGTCCCCCCCGGCAAGCACCTTTGGCACCGGCAGCGACTCCCCCGTCAGGGCGGCCTCGTCCACCTCCAGCCCCGCGGCGCCCAGGAGGCGCGCGTCGGCGGCGACGCGGTCGCCCCGCGCCAGCAGCAGCACGTCCCCCGGCACGACGTCGTCCGCCGCCACCGTCGCGACCTGGCCGTCGCGCAGGACGCGGGCGTGCGCGCCGCCCAGGCGCGCGAGCGTCGCCGCCGCCCGGTCGGCCTGGCGCTCCTGCCAGACCCCGGCCGCGGCGTTGGCGACGATCATCGCCCCGATCATGAAGACATCCGCGGTCGCCCCCAGCGCGAGCGAGAGGCCCGCACCGGCGGCGAGAACCCCGGTGAGCGGCGAGCGCAGCTGGTCGAGGATAGCCGGCAGCAGCCGGTGGCCCGTGACGGCCGGCGGTGCCGCGCGGTGTCGCCCCGCCGCCGCCGCGCCCGTCAGGCCCGCCTCCGACGTGGCGAAGGCATGGAGCACCTCCGCCACCGCGCGCCGCCCCCAGCGCTCCGGGCGCGGGTCCTCGAGGCGGACGACCGCTGACCGGGGCCGCGCCCCGCCGCGCAGCCGCGCCCAGCCGGCCATCAGCCCCCCGAGGGCGGCGATATGCACCGGGTAGGAGGCGCGCGCCAGCCCCGGCCTGGTCCGGAAGCCCCAGACCGCGCCGACGGCGTTGGCCACCGCCGCGAGGGTCACCGCGTCGCGGACGGCCGCCTCGCGGCGCGCCCCGGCCTCGACGATGGCGGCGACCGCGCCGAGATCGGGCGCCAGCAGGTCGGCGCGCGCGGGCAGGGGGCCGCGCCCATCGGTGACCCCGATCGCCAGGTCGCTCGCCGCGAACGCCGCCGCGCCTCCCGCATTGTCCGCGGCGAAGGCGACGAGCTCGCCCCCGGCTTGCCGCGCGCGAATGAGGGCCACCGCGTCGCTATCCGCGAGCAGCGGCACCCCGGCGCGCTCGGCCACCGCCCGTGCCGCCAGTGGGTCGCCGGCGGGGCGCACCCCGAGCGCGACGCCGTGGCGTTGGCAGGCGTCGACGAGGTCGCCGGCGCCCGGCGCGAGGCGGGGTCGCAGGGCGAGGAGGCCGAGCGGCCGCGCCGCGCCCTCGCGACGGAGCAGCAGCAGGGCGTCGCCGCGGTGTCGCAGGCGGAGTGCCGCGGGGATCACGTCCCCGTCCCCCACCGGGCCGAGGGTGTACCGCACACCCGCGACGTGCGCGATGGCGGTCGTGCCGTCGAAGGCGCCGTCCGCGACGGCGAGGTCGCCGGTGGCCCGGAAGGCGCTGCCCCAGGGCGCACCGGCCGCGGCGGCGACCCCCGCCGCCAGCGTGCCGATCGCGGCGGCATCTTCCGTCCCGTCCAACGGCAGCACGGCGCCGACTTCGAGGCCGTCGGTCAGCAGGTGCGGCCCATCGAGCAGCAGGAGGTCGGGGCGCCGGACGCTCCGATCCGGGCGGGTGCCGACGACCGTCACCCCCGCCCGCAGCACCCGCGCCGCCGCGCCCGCGTTGGCCGCCTCGGCGCCGAGCAGGCTCGCGCGCGGGTTGACCAGCAGCAGGGCCGCGAAGGCCCGGGGCAGAGAGCGGGTGGCCAGGGCGGTGACCGCCGCGTAGGCGAGCGCCAGCGGGCCGAGGGCACGGACGTAGTGGTCGAAGGGCGACGCGGCGACCGGGGCCGGGCGCGGCGCGGGCAGGAACGGCGCCTCGTCGTGCAACGCCAGCACGAACGGCCCCCCGTGGAGCCGCGCGCCCGCCGGCACGGCGGCGCCCGGCACGGCCGGTCGCGGCAGGCCGTCGGGTCCGGCCGCCGTACCCGCCCCCTCCCGGACCGTGGCCGCCAGGGGGGTACGCTCGCCCGCCTCGAGGCGCACCGTCCCGCCCGGCCGCGGCGTTGCGGCGCGCTCCAGCCGCGCCTCGTAGCGGCGCCACGCAGCGCGGCGCGCCAGCACCGTGGTCAGCAGGCGGAGCGCCGCCGCGCCGCCCACCGCCAGGCCGAGGTGGCTGCCGGCGAGCGTCAGGCTGACGATCCCGGCCGCGCCGAAGAGCAGCTCGGCCACGTCCGGGGTGAGGAGTCGGCGCGCGCCGTCGCGCAGGGCGGGGAAGCCCTCCACGAGGCCGAGCGCGGCGGCGCTGACGAGCGGGCCCGCGCCGGCGACGGGCGGACCGCTACGCCCGCTCAGGCGGCGGGCGCCGAGTACCCCCAGCCCGAGGGCGGCGCCCCCCACGCGCGCCGCGTTGCGCACCAGCGGCTCGCGGTCGAGCGGGTGGGCCGGCCGCGCCTCACCCGGGAGCGCCGCCAGCTCCAGGCCGGACATCGCGGCGAGCAGATCGGCGAGGGCCACCTCCCGTTCGCGAAACTCGACCAGCACCCGACCCGTGAGCGGGCTCGCACTGGCCCGCACCACGCCCGCGCGCCGTTCGAGGTGCTCGACGACGCGGCGCGCCAGGTGCGGATCGCGGTCGAGGCCCCGCACGGCGACCCGCGCGCGGCGCGTCGCCCCGTGTCGCTCGGTCAGCGCGGGCGGGGGGGGCGGTTCGGCCCCGGGCGCGGCGGTCAACTCCGCCGGGAGCGGCCGCGCCAGCGTCAGGAGCGTCCGCTCGTCCGTCGCCGCGGGGTCGAAATGGATCAGGACAGTGCCGGTGAGGGGGTTGGCCTCGGCGCCGCGCACGCCCGGCGCCTCCCGGAGCCGTCTTTCCAAGCTCCGCCGCCCCTGTCCCGCCCACCCCGGCAGGTGCACCCGCACCCGGCCCGGGAGGGCGTGCACCAGGCGCGGTTCCTCAACCATGGCCGCACTCATTCCGGTATCGCTCCCCCTCACGTCGTGCTCCGGGTCGCGGCGTCCTACCACAGTCCCCCGCTCCTATCGGGCGATGGCCGGAAGATCACCGCAGAAGTGCAGACCGGGTGCGCCCGGGCACCCAGTCCATAGCATTATCCTGTCATGCCTGCACGGGGACGAGGCCGGCACAACTCGACGTTGCGCCTGTCCGTTTACTCGCCTCGCGAGCCGCGCGCGCGACGGACGCGCTGGGCCTCGGCCCACAGGTCCTCCGCCTCCTCGCGGGCGCGGGCGGCGAGACG
>JAUJMV010000063.1 GCA_030446685.1 Thermomicrobiales bacterium
GGGACGGTCACCGTCGTGCTGCACAACCCCGGCGACGCGCCGGCGCCGGTCACTGTGCCGCCGAACGCCACGCCGGTCGTCATCCCGCCCCGCGGCACGGTCGCCCTGCCGATCCCGATCGGCGGGGGCTACGCGACGCGCCCGATCCTCGCCGTCGGCAGCCCCGCGCCGATCGTCGCCTCCTTCCTGCTGCGCTACGGCGAGCAGACGGCCGCCTACGCCCCGCCCTCCGCGACCGAGCGGGCGGTGCTGCCGGGGATCGTCGGCCAGCGCGCGAATTACGTCAACACGCGGGTCATCGCCGCCAACGGCCAGGCCCAGCCCGTTACCCTCACCGCCCGACTGCTCGACGGCGCCGGCGCGGTGCGCGACCTGCGCCAGCAGCCGCTCTGCGCGGGCTGCGTCGAGACGGTGCGCCTCGACTTCACCGACGCGCGCGGGGCGCTCGCCGCGGGGGAGGGCGCGATCGTCGTCGAGGCGGATCGCCCGGTCGCCGTCGCCGCCTCGCAACTCGACCTGCGCACCGCCGGCTACCACCACCAGTGGGGGCTGGCCGTCCTGGCGGCGCCGGGGGCGCTCCTGGGCGGCTGGCACGGCGCGCTGGCGACGGTCGCGGCGGTGGCCGCCCTGCTCCTCGCCCAACTCTACGGCCTGATGCGCGATGCCGGGATCGACCGGCGCGCGGCCCTCCTGGCGGCCGTCGTCCTGGGCCTCTCCTCGCCGCTCGCCACCTTCGCGCTCCAGCTCTACCCGGAGATCCCGGCGGCCACCCTGATCGTCGTCGCGCTTCGGCTCAGCCTCGCCGCCGAGCCGCTGCGCGGCTGGCGGCTCGCCGCGCTCGGCGCCGGCCTGATCGCGATCCCGCTGCTGCACACGCGCCTCCTGCCGCTGGCCGCAATCCTCGCCGCCAGCGTCCTCTGGCGCGGGGTCCGGGCGATCCCGCTCCGCCGCCCGCTCCGCCTCGCGCTGGCCGGCCTCGCGCTCCTGGCGCCGGTCGCCCTCTTCGGCCTTTGGTGGCTCGCCGGCCGGTTCCTCCCGCCGGTCCTCGCCCTCTCCTCGCGCCTGTCCGGCGCCTACCTGGCGCGCTACTTCTCGGCCGACTTCCTTGGCCACTACCTCGCCGGCACGCTCCTCGACCGGGCGACCGGCCTGCTGCCGGCGACGCCGCTCCTGCTGCTGGCCGGCGCCGGGCTGCTGAGCCTGCTACGGCACGCCCCGCGTTACGGCTGCTGGGCCGCCGCCCTGATCGGCGACCAGTTGCTGATCGTCGCCCTGCGCCGGGAGGGGTGGGAGGCCTGGGGACCGCCAGGGCGCTACCTCTACCCGATCGCGCCACTGCTCGGCCTGGCGGTAGCCGCTGCCTGGGCGCGGTGGTCGCCGCGCTGGCCGAGCGCGGTCGCTGTCCCGCTGGCCGTCTGGGGCCTGCTCGTCACGTTCTTCTTCAGTTGGATTCCGCTCGCGGCCTACTACTACACGATCGACCGCAAGTGGTTCGGCGATCCGCTGGCGCGCGACTGGTTCGGCGTCAACCCGCTCGCCCTCTTCCCCTCGCTCCTGGCCGGTCGCCCCTTCGACCCCCGGCTCGTCGCCCCCTGGCTGGCGCTCTTCGCGGCGCTCACCCTGGCCGGCTGCGGCTGGGCGTCGGTGCGCCGGGCCGCCCGGCGCGCAGCCGTCCCCCGCGCGGAGGGCCGTCCTTGACGGTGGGCGGCCGATCCACTATAGTCTGGCCGCCAACTGGTAGTGCGGGCGTGCCGATCGGGCCAATCCGCTCGCCCCAATCCGCGCGCTGGTGAGCGCGGTGGGTCGTGCGGGGACGCGGCGGGCTAAGGGAGTCGCTGGAGAAGAGCCGTGCGGATCGCGATGGTCGGGACGCGGGGCATCCCGGCCAGCTACAGCGGCTTCGAGACCTTCGTCGAGGAAGTGAGCGCCCGCCTGGTCGAGCGCGGCCACCAGGTCACTGTCTACTGCCGCCGCCACCACATCCCCTACGCCCGCCCGTTCTATCGCGGCGCGCGGCTGGTGCGCCTGCCGACGATCCGCAACAAATATCTCGACACGATCGTCCACACGGTCCTCTCCTGCCTGCACCTCCTGCCCCGCCGCCACGACATCGTCATGATGTGCATCGCCGGCAACAGCCCCACCGCGATCATCCCGCGCCTGGCCGGCAAGAAGGTTGTGCTGAACGTCGACGGCCTCGACTGGCAGCGCGACAAGTGGCCCGGACTGGCGAAGCGCTACATCCAACTGGCCGAGTTCCTGGCGACCAAGCTGCCCCACGCCGTCGTCACCGATTCCCGGATCGTCGAGGGGTACTACCTGCGACGCTTCGGCGCGCGGACGACCTACATCCCCTACGGCACCGCCGAGCGCCTGCTGCCGCCAGGCGGCACGCTGGCGCGGCTGGGGCTGGAGCCGCGCAAGTACATCCTCTATGTCGGGCGGTTCGTGCCGGAGAACGGCATCCACCACTTGGTCGACGCCTTCGCGCGGCTCGACACCGACCTGAAGTGCGTCATCGTGGGGGACGCACCCTACATGGACGCCTACATCGCCGACCTGAAGCGGCGGGCCAGGCCGAATGTGATCTTCCCCGGCTACGTCCTGGGGGACGGCTACTGGGAGTTGAACAGCAACGCCTACGCCTACGCCTTCACCTCCGGCGCCTCGGGGACGCACCCCGCGCTGCTGGAGGCGATGGCCTGCGGGAACTGCGTCATCGCCAACGACAGCCCGAGCAATGTCGAAACCACGGGGGGACACGCCCTGTTCTATAGAGGGCGGGAATCCGGCGGGGCCGATCCGGCCGACGATTTGGCGCGGCAGTTGCGCCGGGTGCTGGCGGACCCCGCGCTGATGCGGGGCTACGGGGAGCGCGCCCGGCGGCACATCGCGGCCCATTACAGTTGGGACCGCGTCACTGACGCGTACGAGGGGCTGTTCGCGCGGCTCCTCCCCCCCCGGTCAGCCGAGACGGTCGAGCGAGAGGGCCGATGATCCATCGCGTGCTTGAGCGCTATACCGCCGCCTGCCTGCTCTTCGACCTGGCGGGGGTCGCCCTGGCCCTCCTGCTGGCCGCGGCGCTGCGCTTCACCACGCCGCTCGGGCAGCAACTCGACCCGAGCCTGACCTACTTCCCGCTCTTCCTCTTCCCGCTGGCGCTCGGCAGTTGGGTCCTCTCGGCCGCGCAGGTCCGCCTCTACGAGTGGCACTGGCTCCTCAACCTGCGCGACGAATTCCTCCGGCTGCTGCTGACGGTCGGCGGCGCGACGATGCTGCTGGCCGGCGGCCTCTACCTCAGCTTCCGCGACGTGCCGCGCCTCCTCTTCATCTACTTCGTCCTCCTGACCCTGCTGCTCAACGGCCTGGGGCGGCTCCTGCTGCGCGGCTACGCGCGCCTGCGGCTCGGCGACCGGGTCGCGGTCCGGATCGTGCTGGTCGGCGACGGGCGGGTGGCGCAGTCGCTGGCGCTGCGCCTGCGCGCGGAGGCGCGGCGCTGGCCCCCGGCTGTGATCCTCGGCGCGGTGTCGGACAGCGCGCCCGCTGAAGCGGAGGATCCGGCCGTCCTGCCGCGCCTGGGCGCGCTCGAGCAGCTTGAAGAGGTGATCGCCGCGGCGGGCGCCACCACCGTCATCATCACCCTGCCGTCGTCGGAGCACGCGCGGACATTGGCCCTCACCGAGCGCCTGCGCGCGTTGCCGGTCGACGTGCGGGTCGTCCCGGACGTGCTCGACCTCGCCTACGCCCGCGCGACGATCACCGCCGTCGAGGGCATCCCGCTGGTCGGCCTGCGCGACCCCGCGCTCTCCGCGTCCGGCCGGCTGGTCAAGTACACCTTCGACCGCGTCGTCAGTCTCCTCGGCCTGCTGCTCGGCCTGCCGGTCTTCCTACTGATCGCGCTGCTGGTCAAGCTCGACTCGCCGGGGCCGGCCCTCTACGGCGCCCGCCGGATCGGCGAGGACGGGCGCCCGTTCACCATGTACAAGTTCCGCACGATGACGGTCGGCGCCGAGAGCCGGCTCCGCGACGCCGTCGGCTCGGTCTCCGGGGAGGCGCTGCGGGCCGGCGTCTACAAAGTGCGCGACGATCCCCGGATCACCCGCCTCGGGCGGTTCCTGCGCCGCACCAGCCTGGACGAACTGCCGAACCTCTGGAACGTCCTGCGCGGCGAGATGAGCATCGTCGGCCCGCGCCCGGAGCAGCCCTTCATCGTCGAGGGTTACCAGCCCTGGCAGCACCGGCGCACCCACATCCGCCCCGGCATGACCGGCTGGTGGCAGGTCAACGGGCGCGGCGACCGCCCGATGCACCAGCACACCGACTTCGATCTCTACTACGTCGAGAACTACTCGCTGCTGCTCGATCTGCGCATCCTCGGCCGCACGGTCGGCGCGGTACTGACCGGGCGCGGGGCCTATTGAGCCGTGACTGATACCCGCGAAGACGGGCGCATCATCCGCCGGCCCGCAATTGGGGAATATCAGCGGCCGGCATGACGGCGTGCGCTCCCCTACCACCGGCAGGAGGATGCATGAACGTCGTGGTCACGGGTGGCACCGGCTTCATCGGGCGCCGCCTGGTTCCGGCGCTGGCCGCGCGCGGACACGCGGTGACGGTCGTGGCGCGGCGACCGGCGACCATTCCCGGCGCCGCACTCGCCCTCGCAGGGGACGTCGCCGACCGCGGGATCGCGGCGGCGCTGACGGGCGCGGAGACGATCATCCACCTCGCCGGGCTGGCCGACGCCTCGTCCTCGGCAACCGATCCGGTTGGGTTCACAACCGTCAATGCCCTTGGCACGTTGAATGTGCTGGAGGCGGCGCGGCGCGGCGGAGCGGGCGTCATCCTCGCCTCGAGCCAGCGCGTCTACGAGCCCTGGCATGGGCCACTGCGCGAGGACGCGCCGCTGCGACCCACGACCGTCTACGGGTACAGCAAGCTGGCGGCCGAGAACTGGGCGATGATGTACGCGCGACTCTACGACATGCCCACGATGGTGCTCCGCCTCTTCACCGTCTACGGGCCGGGGCAGCGTGCGGGGCGCGGCGATAGCGGCGTGGTCGCGATCTTCGGCGAGCGCGCGCTCGCCGGGCGCGAGCTAGTCGTCCACAACCGCCATCTACGCGACTTCGTCTACGTCACCGACGTGGTCCGGGCCTTCGAACTGGCCCTAGAGCGGCTGCGCGAGCCGACAGTGCGCGGGCGCGTCTATAACATCGGCACCGGGCGGGTCACCGCACTTGATGAACTGGCGTTCCTAGTGCGGGAGGCAAGTGGCAGGGCCGACCAGGTAGCAATCCGCGTGTGCGAGACCGACGCGCCGCGCGAAGAGTCCGTGGCGGTGATCGACCGCGCCCGCGGCGAGCTGGGCTACGCTCCGACAGTGCCGTTGCCGGAGGGCGTGACGCGCTACCTGCACTGGCTGCGCGAACAGGAATAGGGTAACGATGTCGGCTAACGATCCAGAATGACACCGGGGTGGTGCGTCGACGTGGCACTATCAACCGGACTTGAAAGATTCGGTGACTTCCTCCATACTACCCGCCGACCGACATCCGCCTGGGACCGATCGCGCGCACCCTCGACAGACGCCGAGGATTCGACGGGAGCGGCTCCCGACCCGCCCGTCGTGCAGCCGCGATACGAGTGCGTAAATGCCGGGCCTTGTGCCGACTGATAAGAAATGATGGCTGAAGCTGTCCACCGGCGGGCGCGCAAGTGATGCTGACCGAGGGGGTGATCGAGGCCATGGCACCCTGGCGAGCCACGTTCGCGCGTAATCCTGTAAGGTCCGGCCTGCTGCCGTGGACGACCTCCGCCGAGGCGGTGATCATGGCCTGTGGTGCGTGCTGAAGCAGATTGGCGAGACGTGCTTGCGGCCTCACAGCGAGAGGAGATCTGGCATTGACTTTGGTTGAGATCCTCGATGTCTCGTTCTCCGATTTCGATTCGGAGCGGCTGATTAATTGTCACATCGATAGGCCAGGGCCAGGTAGCCGAAGTGATGCCTATAATCTGCTGACGATCACTGGCTGGGTACTTGGTCGTACCTCTCGTGCTGTCGCCCTTCAGGTGATCCACAAGCAGGTGGTGATCCAAACGATACAAGTTGATATGTCCCG
>JAUJMV010000064.1 GCA_030446685.1 Thermomicrobiales bacterium
CGCCGAAGAGCCGGTCCAGGGTCGCCGGCTCGATCCCCGGCAGCCCGCTCGCCAGCGCGTTCGCCCGCGCCGCCGCGTGGTGCTCGTTGCTCGCCGCCGTCCCGACCAGCATCAGCCCGCCCAGGCCGGCCGGGTAGCGCAGCGCGTATTCGAGCGCGATGAACCCGCCGTAGGACGTGCCGAGCATCGCCACCGGCCCGAGCCCCAGGCGCCGCCGCAGCCCCTCCGCGTCCGCGGCGAACTGCGCGTGCGTGTAGCTCTCCGGCGCGCGTCGCCCGAGCGCCCGCAGCCGCGGTGGTCGTAGATGATCAGCGTGAACTCGTCCGCCAGCGGCGCCAGCGCCGCGCGGTAGCCCCGCCCGTCGCCCATCCCCGGCCCGCCGTGCAGCAGCAGCAGCGGCGGCCCCTGCCCCAGCGTCTCGTAGTACAGCTCGACGCCGTTGATCTCCGCTCGCACCATCGCCACCTCTCCCCTACCGGCATGCCGAGCGGCGGGGCTGATCCCGCGCCGCTGTGTTGCCGGATCCTCGTTTTGCCCCGCTGCCGTGCCGCCACTCACCCGCGCCCAGGCCCTGTCGGAAGCGTGCGCGATCTTCTATACTGCCGGCATGACTTGATGATAGCAGACCGATGTCCGCCAGCCCCCGACTCAGGGAGTCCGGGCCCTGCAGAGGGTCAGGAATCGCGAGAGTTCCTTCAGTGGTGGACAACGGCGGACAATGGTGGAAAGAGGAAGAACGGTAGCGTATGATGCCACACCACCGCCACCACGACCAGCATCGGACGGCCCTGCTGGTCCTGCTCCTGGCCGTCCTGCTCGGCGCTTGTAGCCAGACCGCGACCCCCGGCCCGGCCACCAGCACCGTGGCCGCGACATCACAACCGTCGCCGGCCGCCCCGCCCCCGCCTGTGACGCCGACTCCCTCCCCGGTCCCCGGCGCCCCGGCGATCGACCGGCAGCTCCCGCCGCGCCCCGCCCCGACCGCGACGCCCCTGTCGCGCGCCGGATTGCCGCTCCGACTGAAGATCCCGGCGCTCGGGATCGACGCCGCGATCGAGGAGGTCGGGTTGACCCCCGAGGGCGCCATGGATGTGCCTCGGGAGTACGACAACACCGCCTGGTATACCCTCGGCCCCCGGCCCGGCGAGCCGGGCAACGCGGTGATCGCCGGGCACGTCGACTCGCAGACCGGTCCCGCCGTCTTCTGGGAGTTGCGCGCGCTCACGCCGGGGGACGAGATCCTCGTCGTCGGCGACGATGGCGTGGAACGCCTGTTCGTGGTGACCGCCCTGGAGGTCTACCCCCGCCAGGAGGCGCCGCTGCGCCGCATCTTCGGCCCGGCGACCGGCACCGGCCTGAACCTGATCACCTGTGACGGCGTGTTCGACCAGCAGCGCCAGGAATACGATCAAAATCTGGTGGTGTATGCCGAATATGCGCCTTGAACCGTGCGCCCTGACCGGGCGCCTGCCGCCGCGCCCCACTTCACAGCGCAGGTAGTGCTTCCACGTCCGGCGGCGCAGGATCGGCCGTGCGCCATGCCGCGCCCCGGGCGTCGGCGGCTAGACGACCCCGGCCTGCCGGAGGGCGCCGAGCACGATCGCCAGGCCGGCGAGCGTGATCCCCAGGGCGCTCGCGACGGGCAGGAAGCGCGGCACGCGCGGCGCCAGGGTGAAGCGCTCGAAGAGCCGCCGGGCGTAGACCAGCAGCAGGCCGATGCCGGTCAAGACGAGCGCCAGGCCTACGCTGAACGCGACGACGAGCACCATGCCGAATTCCAGCCGCCCGAGCGAGATCGCGCTCAGCAGGAGGACGAGGGCCGAGGGACACGGGACCAGTCCGCCGCTCACGCCGAGGGCCACCAGGCTGCGCCAGGTCACCCGCGAGCCATCGGCCCCAGGCGGCGCATGGCTGTGCGTGTGGCCGTCGTGGGTATGCACGAAGGCGGCGTGCCCCCCGCCGGCGAATGGTGGTCGTGGTGTGCGTGGTCGTGATTGGCGTGTCCCGGCCCATGCCTATGCCCTGCCGCGGCGCGCCGCCCGGCCGGACCAGGCCCACGAAGCGCCGGTAGAGCAGCGCCAGGCCGATGCCGACGACGAGCAGCCCGGACACCACGTTGAGCCAGGGATAGAGCACTTCCGGCAGGATGTAGCGCGCCAGGAAGAGGGTCGCCAGCCCGAGGGCGAAGACCCCCGCGGTGTGGGTGAGCGTCACCGTCAGCCCCAGGAAGGCCGCGTGCCGCGCCGTCCCCCGCGCGCCGATCAGGTAGGCCGCCACCACCGCCTTGCCGTGGCCGGGCGACAGGGCGTGCGCGGCGCCCCAGACGAGCGCGGCCACGATCGCGAACAGGATGGCGGTCGGGGTCAGTCGGTCGGCCGCGAGCAGCGCGGCGACCCGGTCGGTCGCGCCGCCGCCGGTGGTGTTCGCCCGGACGCGCCCGGCGGCCCGGCCCGCGGTGTCGCCGGCCGCGGACCCATTGCCCGGCGCGAGGGTGAACGTCGCCTCGCGGCGATCCAGCGGGCTGGCGAGCGCGTCCTCCGGATAGGCGCGCAGCGCATTCGACAGATCGGTCGCCGGCGCCGTGGACTGCGCGACGGCGACGCCACGCCCACCGTGCAGGACGATCTCGCGCCAGCCGAGCCGATCCGCGTAGGTCCGGTCGACGTATGACCCGGCGCCACGCCCTTCCCACCCGCGCGGCAGGTCGGCCAGGAGGCGCGCTTCGATCCGCAGGGTCGGCAGCCCGCCCTCCCCGGGCACGAAGGCCGCCGAGCGCTCGCGGACGCGCAACGCGAGCACCTCGTCGCCGACCGTCAGCCGCAGGCCCTGCAGGAGGGCCGGCAGCTCGGCATCGAGGTAGGCGGCGGCCTCCAGGCGTCGGAGAGCGCGCCATCGCCATCCGTATCGAGCCGCCCCAGCTGCTGGAAGGTGGGGATCTCGGCGAGATCGAGGACGTAGAGGATCCGCGCGGCGCCGTCGGCGAACTCGACCCGGCTGTAGTGATTGATCGTGAAGTTGCCGAGCGGGTGCGCCGCGGCATCCGCCGGCCCCAGCGCGCCCGCGACCGCCAGCAGGATGGCGAGGAGCGCCATCCGAGCCAGCCGGCGCCGCGCCACCGTCATCCCGGCCCGTCCCTTGCCAACCGTCATCGCTTCGTCCCCGTCGTCCCTATCCGGTGCGCGCGATCCCGGCGCGCGGCCCAGCGCCCGGACCAGCCGCGACGTGCCCGCTGCGCACTGCTCGCTGCTCGCGGCGCAATCGTCACGCGCTACGCCGACCGGCGGCGCAGCCAGCCGGTGAGCCGCGATCGGACTCGCGCGAACTGCTGTTCCAACACCAGCGCCCGCTTGATCTCCGGCGAGAGGTGGTCCTGCCAGTAGTGCGTCGTCTTCGCCACCGCCGTGATCACGCTCTTGATCTCGCCCCCGAGGGTGAACCGGTCGCCCACCGGCACCAACAGCAGCGCGCCATCGTGCCGCGCCTGCACGTTCTCCGCCTCGATCGCCTCGCCGAGCCACCGGGCCATGCCGGCCGACGGGCACTCCACGGCGATCCAGCCGGGCGCGGCGGCGGCGGCCCGCAGCCCGCTCACCTCGCGGATACCGCGGACGATCTCGCCGACCGCGAAGCGATACCCCGCACTCGCCACGTCGGGATCCTCCGGCGCGCGGAGCGGCGTGCCGCGGTGGGGCGGGCCGCCTTCCTGCGCCAACACGCAGAACGTGTCCCACATATTGCCCCAATCGACCGCGCCGTCCGTCCGATACCTGATCGGCGCCGCGGCCATCGGCGCGCGCTTGTCGTCCGGCACCGCCATGCCCGGCTCCTCCGCCCGTCTCCCACCCCTCCCCGCCGCCGGCCGGCTCACCGTGCCGCCGACTCGCCCAGCGCCGCGCGCGCGTCGGCGCATGGAGCAGCGAGAAGTGGGGGTTGATGTGGAGCGCCTCCTCGAAGTATCGGCGCGCCGCGGCGTCATCGCCGAGCGCCTGCTCGATCATCCCGGCGTGGAAGAGCTTCAGGGCGTCGCGGGTGCCCAGCTTGAGGGCGGCGGCGGCGTACTGCCGCGCCTCCTCGTAGCTGCCGGTCTTGTACAGCGTCCAGGCCAGGGCATCGGCGGCGTGGATGCTGGGCCGCGCCCCGTACGCCGCGCGCGCCTTCGCCAGCGACGCCGGGAGGTCGAGATCGTGGTCGGCGAAGAAGAGGGCGAGCTCCAGGTCGGTGTTGACCCCGTTGGCCCGGAACAGCGTGTCGATGGTCCTGACCAGCGCGTACTGCTCCGCCGCCTTCTGCCCGTCGCCCTGCTTGGCGTAGACGTCGCCCAGGAGGATGGCGTACTCGGGGACGGGCATGCGGTCGAAGGCCCGCTGGTAGAGGCCGGCCGCCCCCGCCAGGTCGCCCCGCGCCGCGGCGACGCGGGCCTGGCCGGCCAGGGCCGGCGGGTACCCCTCCAGGGTCCGCAACGACAGCGCATACTCCCGCGCCGCCTCGTCGAGCTGCCCGGTCTCGAACCGGAGGTTGCCCAATTGGACGTGCGCCCAGGCGGTGTTCTCGGGTTGCGTGCTCCCGGCGGTGAGCGCGAAGTGCAGCGCCTGGATGGCGCCCTCGGGGTCGCCGTAGAGTTCGCGCGCGTGCGCCACGCGGCTGAACGACCCGAAGTCGGGCCGGCGGTCGACCATCGCCTGGTAGGACGCGAGCGCCGCCTCGTAGTGGCCGAGCTCGATCTGCGCGTCCCCGACGATGCCGTGATAGCGGGCGCTGTCCGGCTCGAGGACCAGCGCCTGCTTGCCGCGCCGGAGCGCGTCGGCGAAATCGTGGCGCGCCAGGGCCAGCAGGCCGCGCGTGGCGAACAGCTCGGGGTGTTGCGCGTCGAGCTTCTCCGCCCGGTCCAGCAGCTCCGCCGCCTTGGTGTACAGGGCGGGGTCGCCCGTCTCCCGCACCCGCTGCAGATAGGCGCCGGCCAGCGTGATGTGGGCGTCGAAATCCTGCGGCTTGTCGCGCAGCCGCTGCTGGAGGGCCGCGATCTGCTGGTCAGGGGAGGTGTGCGGATCGGCACGGGAGGTGGTCGCCGGGTCGCCCTTGCCTACCCCGAATCCGGTGCCGCGGACGAGGCCCGGGATGAGCAGGAGGGCCGCGACGGTGAGCGCCGCCACCGCCACCGCCCAACGTGTCCGCCTGGACATGCCTGTCGTCATGCTCGCTCCTGGGGGGATGGCCCGCCCGCCGCCCCCCGGTTCGTGCGGGGTCCCCGCGGCGTGCGCCGCGGGGACCTTGCGCACCGGTCGATGCCAGGCGGGCGGGCGCCGCCCGCCCCGCGCGTTACCGGCGCCGCGGCGTCGTCTTGGCGCCGCCGGCGCCCGTGTTCGGCATGCCGCTCGCCCGGTACGACGCGCCGGCGTAGTCGTGCGGCGCGTTGAGGAACGGGAACACATTCAGGAACGCGACGTCGTTCGCGTTGACCATGTCGCCCAGCGTGTTGTTGGGCGCCCGGTTGAAGGTCGGCGTGAACGGCGTCGCCCCCGCCACGGCCCGCAGCTCGATGTCGACGACATCGTCGAGCGGTCGCCGGCCGTTCGGGAAGCCGGCGTTGTCCCCGCCCAGGATCCCCAGCCGGCTGGGGTTGGCCGACGGCGGGATCGCCAGGTTCAGCCGGAGTTGCGAGGAGGGCGTCACGTTCGCCGGCTGGTTCAGGTCGGGGATGCCGGTGAGGAAGATCGCGACGAGGTCGGCGCGCGGCGTGGGCGGCACGTCGACGTCCAGAATCCCATTCAGCAGCCGCGCCAGCTCGGGATCCTGCACGTAACGCAGGAACTGGGCGTCGTTGATCGGCAGCGAGCCGTTCCAGCGGTCCTTGTCCCGCAGGGGGATCACCACCTCGTTGACGAGCGGGTTGTCGAGCCGGGAGATTTGCACCCAGGGGCCCTCGCTGCTGCGCACCTGGGGGAAGGCCGGACCCGGCCCGCCGACGGGCCGGAGCACGCTGGTGGTCTGCCGGTAGGAGGTGGTCCGCACGCCGATGATGGCGTTCGGATCCTTGGGGCCGCTCGGCAGCGCGCCGCTGCGGGTCAGCATGGCGATCGGCACCTGGAGGGCCAGGGTGTGGACGTTCAGGCCGGCGAGATCGTCCACCGGCGGCAGGCCCTGGAGCGCCCGGAACTGCAGCAGGTCGAACGCCCCACCGAGGTCGATGAAGAACGGATCGTCGCGCGGCCCGGTGAAGACCTTGATGCCGTTGTCGAGCGGGTAGATGGCCTGATTCGCGACCGTGCGGTAGCCGTTGGGGTAGGAGGCCGGGCCCACGTTATACGGCGCCACCTGCAGGTTGTCGGCGAGGACCCGCCCCTGCCGCTGGGGACTGTTCTGGGTGTCGCCCTCGAGCAGCGACAGGGAGTAGAACTGCTCCTGGTTCAGATCCGGGTCGTCCAACGACGTGATCGGGCCGGTGTTATACAGGAAGGTGTCGCCGTTGTTGAAGACGGTGCGGAACCGGAACTGGAAGGTGAGGTCGTCCCGGGCGTCGCCGTTGTTGTCGATGTTGAACTCGTAGAGGACATCGTCGCCGAAGCGGTAGAAGTTCGGCCCCGACGCCGGGAGCTGGAAGGGGATGTAGTTCGCGAGCAGGGTCACCGTGTCCGGCCGGTCCGGGCTGACGAACGCGTAGAGGTCGGTGGCGTCCGCCGGCTGATCCAGGCTGATGAAGGG
>JAUJMV010000065.1 GCA_030446685.1 Thermomicrobiales bacterium
CTGTAATCTCCGATCGAGAAGTGGACGGTGATGACGGGCGTGCCGGGATAGAAGTGTTACACGCTGCCGATGCCGTAGTAGAACCCCGTCGAGTGACGGGGGGAAAGGATGTTGCGGCAGATGGAGCGGAGCACAATCCACTTGTTGTCCAAGCGCGGGAAGAGCATCCGCCAGATCGCAGCCGAGCTGGGGCGCAGCCCGACGACGATCAGTCGCGTCTTGCACGAGCCCGTCGACCGTCCGCCGGCGAAGCGGTACCGCCGCTCGAAGGTCGATCCCTACCGACTGCAGATCGAGGGGTGGCTGCGGGAGGGGCTGACCGCTGAGCGGATGCTGGAATTAGCGCGCGCGGATCCGGAGCGGCCCTACCCCGGTGGCCAGAGCGTCTTCCGCGGGTATGTCCGCCGGGTCCGGCTCGAACAACAACAACAACACGCGGCGGCCGACGTGCCGATCCGCTTCGAGGGGCTGCCCGCGGAGTACCTACAGGTCGACTGGGGCGAGATCCGGCAGTTCCCCTTCGCGCAGCAGCCCCCGGCCACGCGCTACTTCCTGGCCTGCCGGCTCAAGTACAGCCGCTGGGCCTGGGTGCGCTTCACGGCGGACATGCGCCGGGAGACGCTCTTCCGTGGCCTCGTCGACTGTTTCGTCGCCCTCGGCTGGGTGCCGTGGGTGCTCGTCTTCGACAACATGCAGACGGTCACCAGCGGCCGGGACGCGGCCGGGCAGCCGATCTGGACACCGGCCCTGCTCCAGCTCGCCGGCGAGTTCGGCTTCCACCCCCAGGCCTGCGACCCCGGGGCGGGGAACCAGAAGGGGAGCGTGGAATCCCTGGTGAAATGGGTCAAGGGCAACCTCCTGCCCGGCCGCACCTTCGTGGACGACGCCGATCTCGCCGCGCAGACGGCCGACTGGCTGACACACGCGAATGCCCGGCCCTCGGCCGCGACCGGCGAGCCGCCGCTCGCGCGCCTGCCGGCGGAGGCAGCCCAGGGCGGGCCATTGCCCCCGACCGCCGCCGATTATGGCCTGCTCGACAACGGCCTCGTCTCGGCGGAGGCGCTCGTCGCCGTCGCCGGCAACCGCTACTCGGTGCCGGTCGCCCACGTCGGCGCGCCGGTCACGGTCCGGGTCCATCGCGACCGGGTGCGGCTCTGGCGCGATGCTGCTCGCCTGGCGGACCACCCCCGCGCGCCGGACGGGGCACACCGGCGGGTGATCGACCCGGCGCACTTCGCCCCGCTCTTCCCCCGGAAGCGGCGCGGGGAGGCGATGCTCTACCGCGAGGTCCTGCTCGGCCTCGGCGGGCGCGCCCCCGCCTTCATCGGCGAGCTCTCCCACCGGCGACGGGATCGCCTCGGCGAGGAACTCCTCGCCGTCTACGCCCTCTACGAGCGGCATGGCCCGGCCGAGGTGCTGGCCGCGATGGCGCTCGCCGACGACGCGGGCACCTACAACGCCGACGCCCTGGCCCTCCTCCTGGCCGCCCCGCGCCCGGCGGCCAGCACGCCCCCACCGCTGCGGCTCCCGGAGCTGCCGCCCCAGGTGGAAGTCGACCGCCTCCTGAGCAGTTACGAAGTCTGGGTCCACATCGACATCGCCCTGCCGGAGGGGCCGCCGGCCCCGGCGGCGGCCCTCTCTATAGGAGAGCGCGAGGAGGTGGCCCGATGAGCGCCGCGCCCGATGCCCTGCTCGCCCAGCTGCACCTGCACCAGGCCGCCGCGGCGCTGCCGGGCTGGCTCGACCGTGCCGCCCGGGAGGAACTGGGCTACGCCGACTTCCTCGCCGGGCTGCTCGAGGAAGAGGCGGCGGCGCGCGCCGCCGCCGAGACCCAGCGCCGGCTGCGCCAGGCCGCCTTCCCCTTCGCCGCCACCATCGAGCAGTTCGACTTCCGCTCCCGCCCCGAGCTCAAGCGCCAGGTCGTGCTGCGCTACCTCGACCCGACCTTCGTCGCGCAGGCCGGCACGCTCACCCTCATCGGCCCGCCGGGCCTTGGCAAGACGATGCTGGCGATCTGCGTCGCCACCAAGCAGGTGCAGCTCGGCCACACCGCGCGCTTCGTCACCGCCCAGGCGCTCGCCGGCCAGCTTGGGCGGATCGCGACGGTCGTCGGGCGGCAGCGCCTCCTCCGGCCGCTCCTCACCTGCGACGTGCTCGTGCTCGACGAACTCGGCTACCTGCCCACGGAGTCGGCCTTCGGCCCCGCCTTGTACGAGATCGTCGCCGGCCGCTACACCCGCCGCCCGACCATCATCACCTCCAACAAGAGCCTGACCGAGTGGGCGGGCATCGTCCAGGACGCCTCGCTCGCGGCGGCGCTCGTCGACCGGCTCATGGACCGGGGGCAGGTCTTCTACCTGAAGGGTCCCTCGTGGCGGACCCGCGACCGCCGCGCCGCCGAGGCCGCGGCACCGGAGGCACCGGCGTAGGTGTACCACTTCTATTTCGGCACGCTGTCCCCTTGACGACCGGCGCTTACAGCAGCACGCTCTCGTCCAAGCCGTGCTCGCGGCAGAGCTGGGCCGGGCGCTTCGGCGATGGAAGTACGGCGATGAGCGCCCGGTTCCCGCTGGGGCGGATCGTAGCGACGCCGGCGGCCTGGAAGCGTGCGCGGCGGCCGACATCGGCCACAGCCTGCTGGCCCGCCACGTCGCCGGCGACTGGGGCGACGTGCCTGCCGGAGACGCGCGCGGGCGAGCTGAGCGTGCGGCGGGGCTTCCGCATCCTGTCGAGCTACGCCGCCGGCGAGGGCTGTTCGTGGCTCATCAAGATGACCGCAGTAGCCACCTGCCTGCTACGCGCGAGGAATACTGAGAGCGGGGTGAAGTGTCCCGCCTGGCAGACGCCCCGACCTCGGGAGGGCCGACCTGGCAGCGCACCGCGCACCCCTGATCGACCGGGCCAGGCGGCCGCTCGCGCTGCGGCCTGCGCCCTACTGCTGGCTGACCTACGAAGTTGCCCGCAAGGGCTGACCTGCCCGCGCTGCGGGCAGGGGCCGGGGCCGGCTGGCACGCCGAGCGAATGACGGTGGCCGAGGCCCGCGACGACGCGCGGGAGGTCAGCGGGCTTCGTCCCTGCCGCGGCGCGCAGGCTGTGCTTACCGCCCGCGCGGCGGAGTGCCACAGGCAGCAAGCGCAGGGCGGCTACCTGGTACACGGCAGCGGGCGGCTGGACAAGCAGCGGCCCGGCCGCGCTCCGGGCCGCCCGGGATCGGGGGCGATCGAAGGCGCCCCCCTTGTGTTCCCCTCGACTCCGCGTAGGCGGGCGAGATCGACAGGCGATCGCCCGGGGCGAGGTAGTACTCGATCAGCGGCCGATCGTCGGTCAGGGGTGGCCCAGGCCCGGCGAAGCGGCGCACTCCTCCCGACCCTGGTGCAGAGCGACAGCAGCGCGTCGGTGCTTGCCGAGATCGAGCGCCTCCAGCGCCTCGCGCGCGTGGCGGGTCGCGCAGTCGCCGCGCATCGTCGCCGGATCGAGGCGCAGCGGCCCCCTTCGCGCCGATCAGCAGCCCGCCGTCGGCCCCAGGCCGGTGGTCGTGCGGGAAGACGCTCTGGAAGGTCCGCACGATCAGCCGGTACTGGGTCTCGGAGGAGGTATCCATTATTGCGCCATCAGCCCGTCGTCGGCAGGCGCGTCATGGGCCAGCCGGAAATATTCGCGAGAGTAGAGGCTGCCGGCCCCGGCGTGGAACAGGCGGATGATGTCGGCGGTGATGACGTCGTAGCGCTGCGACGTCAGCAGCAGGTAGTTGCGCCCGTCGTCCATGCGCAACCGCGTTCGGCTGGCGCAGCACGTCGTTGTTGACGTAGAACTGGTCGGCACCGCGCACCAGCGCCGTCCGAGTTCGACCACGTCGATCTCGACCCCGACCTGCCGGCTCATCGCCCCGGCCGTGGCCTCCCCCGAGGCCGATCACCAGCGCCCGCTGCCGGTCCGGGATGGAGGCCAGCGGCAGCTGGCCGAGGAGCCGGTGAAGCAGGCATCGCCGGGGAGTCGTCCGCCTGGTGGATGCCGTCCACGTAGAGCAGCGTCACCCCATCCTCGCGCCGATGCACGCTCACCGTCAGCTGCGGGTCTTCCTCGCGCCCAGAGGAGCCGCTCGCGGAGTAGCGGCGGCTCAGCGCGGCGACGTAGGGATCGGGCGCGAGCAGCGCCATTGCGGGAAGAGCGCCGTGCCCTGGAGACCTGGGCGGATGCCCGCCATGCTGGCGGCAGCGCCGCCAGGGCGAACCGGAAACGGGCGAGGGCGGCGAGGGCGACGAGGCTGCGGCGCGGGTGAGGAGGAGGAGGAACCCGGCGACGACCGAGCCGAGGATGGCGCCGCAGACGTTCAGCGAGTAGAACCGGCCGAGCCGCTCCCCGGCCCGTGCGTCCCGGCCCCCAGGCCGGCGACCCACAGGTGCAGCCCGATCGGGAAGGCTTCAGCCCATCAGCAGGGTGGCCGGGAAGAGGCGCCAGGAAGCTGGCGTGGGCGACATCGCCAGGCCGCGCGGCGTCGCGCGGCCGAGGAGCGGTGCGGCCCGCTCCAGCGCGGCGGGCGTGTACGCCAGTACCGCGAGCGAAGGCGCGCTCGCCACCGACAGCGCCAGCTCGATCGCGGCCAGGCGGGCGAGCCAGCGCCAGGGAGTACGGCCAGCGCCGCAGCGGCCACGCGACGGCGCGCTCCCGACGTGCACCGCCGAGGACCGTCGCCAGCATGAAGGTAGCGAAGGCGTAGGTCGTCACCGAGGTAGAGGATGAGCACGCGGAACCAGACGATCTCCAGCGCGAGCGAGGGCGAAGCCGACACGGCGAACACCAGCAGCACCAGCTGCCGCGCCGCTGGGCAAGCCTGCGGCCGGCGGCCCCGCGCCCGGCGGCCGGGCAGCGCGCCCCCGACCTCGGCGTCAAGTGCGGGGCCGGGTGGCGTCGGCCGCCCGTGCGCGCCAGCGAGCGCGGCGATCCCGACCAGCACGTTGATCGTCGCCGCCAGCTTGAAGGACGCGCGCCGATGCCCACGCCGCCGATCAGGTAGAACCCGGCCAGGAGGGTCCCCCGATCGCGCCGGCGGTGTTGGCCGCGTACAGGAGGCCGATCCGTTCCCGGCGTCCCGCCCCGCAGCAAGGCGGGCTTCGCCACGAGCGGCAGCGACGCCCCATCAGGGTCGTCGGCACCAGCAGGACGGCGGAGGCGCAGAGGAAGCGAACCAGCGCGGCGACGGCGAGCGCCTGCGGCAACAGCAGGTAGGCGGCGACGTAGAGGTCCAGCAGGCCGAGGGCGAGCGGGAGGCGAGCGCCGTGAGGCCGACGAGGATCTCGGCCGCGCCGAACCAGGCCAACGGGCTCCGTGCACGGTCCGCGAGGCGCCCGGCCGCGAGGGCTGCCGAGCGCGAGTCCTGCCATGCTGGCGAGGGTCGTGGCGGCGTGCACCACGTAGGCGCCGAACACGGGCTTCGCGGCCACAACCAGAGCACCTGGTAGAATCAGGCCGCTGCCCCCGGAGAGGAAGAAGAGCAGCACCAGGGAAGGGGAGCAGGCCACTGCTGGTGCCGCGCCGCCAGCCACGCCGGCGTCGATTTACCCGCCACCTTCCCCATGCCGTTCGCCGCCTGGTGGCGCAGCTCGCCACGGCCAGGGCCGCGAGCGCCGTGCCGGCCCACGCGCAGCGACGCCGTACACCCCAGCAGCAGCTCAGGACGAGGCGGATCGCCCCGTCGTGCTCGCCGGTCCCTCGCGCCCATTGGCCCCCGCCCTCGGTGCGGGCCGCCCCTCACGTCGCGTCGCCGGCCTCACAGCCTGCCACGGGGGAGCGCTGCGCTCGGCGGGGCGGCAGGGTCGCCGCGGCTCCGCCCTTGCCGCCCCGCCGCCCGGCGGTGGCGGCCGGGCCGGGCGACGCGACGGGCGAGGGCGTGCCGAGAAGCGCCCTGCGCGGGCCGGGCGGCGTGCAGCGGTGCGCCTGCGGCTGGTTGGGTGGGCGCGCTCCGGGACTGGCCCTCCACCCGAGGGGCGCGGGCCGCCTTACTCCCGGCGCGGCGGCGCCGGTCGCGCCCGAGCGGGCGCGCTGCCGCTCCTCTTGCGAGAGCGGTAGGGTCGCAGGGGGCGGTGAACGCCCTCCCAGCGGTTTTTCTGCGGTGCCATGCGACACTCCCGTGTTCGCGCCTTGCATGCCAGCACCACGGAGACGACCCGAGACCGCCTCCCCGAGCGCATGCTCGTGCCCCGCCACCGGACCACGGCGGGCCGTCGAACGGCCTTCGCCAGCGCCTCACCCGCGCGCCGGGCACCAGGCCTTCGAGCTCGCCAGGTGAGGAGCGCCGCGTCTTCGTCCTCCACTTCCGCGACCGTGACGCTGCTGCCGGGGGGCGCCAGAGCCGCGTCGCCGCCCGGGCGGCGGCCGCGAGCCGTCCTTCGTGGGGATCGGCGCCCGTGCGGATCGGTCGCCGGATGGCCGAGGATGGCGTCGATCCGCTCCTCGGGTCCTCGGAGAGCGCGTGTTCCAGCCGATCCACCTCCGCGTGCACCTGGTCCCACGGCACCCCCGGCCATTTCGCGCAGGTAGGTTTCGAGCAGGCGGTGGCGTCGCAGCAGCACAACGCGCTTCTCGCCCGCCTCCGTCGGCACGATCCTGGTAGGGCGATGGGACACGAGCCCCTGGTCCTCAGCTTCTTCATCATGTTGGTGACCGAGGCCGGCGCGACAGCGAGCCATTGCGCAGGCGACCGTGCCCGCCCAGGCCGCCCCCGCTGGGCGAGGTGATAGATCGCCTTGGGGTAGTCCTGCTCGGATTGAGATATATTCAAATCACTTTACCGCGATTCCTCCCATCGGATTGTGACCTTGCAAAATATAGCAGACCGTCATCACCTGGTCCTTGCGATGGTCCAGTTCATACATCTGCCGCTCGCTGGCGGCCAGGTCCTCCAGTGCGCGCAGCACCTACCGTTGCTCCAGGCGAGTAGCGCTCGGCCAGCGCTCGCGGTTGCCGGTGGCGCACACCCGCTGGTAGGTACCCCACTCCTGCTGGAGTTGTTCGTCGATCGCCGCCTGCCGGCTCGCGCACCCGTGCCCGCGCCGTGTGGTCCTCCAGCCCAAAGGCGGCCGAGCCGTCCTGATAGCAGTTCGCGGTAGCGAAGCGCATTGCGCCCTGGTCGCGTACAACCGGCTGCGGCGCGGGCACGGCGCAGGCGAGCCAGGGCCGCCTGCGCCAGCGGCGGAGGTTCTGGCTGCGCCGCTCAACTGCTCCCGCTGGGCCGCCCTCGGAGTTGACCACCGGCGTCTTGCTGCACTTAGCTGCAGGGAACACCATCGCCAGCGTCCCGGTCTGCGCGCTTTTCGCAGGGCCGAGATCCTGATCAGGGGTCTTGCCGGCTTTCGATGATCGACCGTCACCCTTGGCGCAAGTGGGCCACACGCCCGCGGCGTCAGGAGCACGGCCACGGCGTACGGATCATCAGCCGGTAAGACCCCTGATCATATGGCGAGTTTTGGTAGCCCCACGACGCACGCTCGGCCAGCACCTCGGTGACACGGGCATGTACTGCACGGTGGCAGAACTCGGGCGGGCAATTCGGCACTCTGCTGGATTGTGCCGACCCAGCGATAACCTGCTTTCCTGCTCGGTAATGCACGCCGGCGTCACCGGGTGCTGGCCGAGCGTGCCCCGACGGTTCTATCCGGGGCCGTGGGGGTTCTCGCGCATCCACGCCCGGATCTTCCCCATGGTGGCCTCGAGATCGGCCACATCGTCGGGAGGTCGCCGGTCAGGCCGAGCGCGGCGAGCAGGGGGAGCACCGGGCGCCGTGCCTAACGCGTCGCAGATCATCAGGCTGACCTGGTACTCGCGTCCCAGCGCCCGCGACCAGGACGGTCAGCACGCGCGCTCTGCGCCTGCTCCAGATCGCCGATGATCGCCTCGACTTCCTGCCGGGTGACCGTCGTCGGCGCGCCCGCGTCCGCGCAGGCCGCTGCGATCCACGCGGCCACGTCGTCGAGGCGATCGAGCAGCGCGTAGAGGAGCCCTGCCGCGATCGCCCGGTCCAGGGCAAGCCGGGCCGTCGTCGCCGCTCGTTGCTCAGGGCCATCGGGTACGCTCCACGTCTGCCCCGCCGCCCGCGGCCGGCACGTTCCCGGGATGCCGGATGCGCGACTGGCCGACGAGCGCTGCCGGGGCGCCATTAGTCCGCGCCGGCCCCGGTGGAGGCGGGCGATGCCCGCCGGCCCGCGCGCGGGCCGCCGCCCAGCGGCCGCGCGCAGGGCGGGCAGCAGGTAGCGGTCGAGGAGCCGTAGTAGCCCGCCGCGGCGCCGGCTCGGCCACCAACATCTGCGGATTCAGGCTGATCGTGCCCGCGAAGAAGTACGCGAGGTTCATCATGACGCCCATGAGGGCGGCGAAGCGGGTGAACAACCCCACCAGGAGCGCCAGCCCCACGAGCACCGGCCGCATAAGATGGCAGAAGGCCGTCGCGTGCAGCGGCGCGACCTCGCGGACGAAGTCGGCATACCAGGCCGGGACGAGCGGGCGCTCCCGGTGGGCTCGCCACGCGGGCGCCGCCAGGGGAAGCCGGTCACGGCGGTCCCCGCCCGGTCCCCCACCCAAGCGGCGCCCCGGTCCCGAACGCGCTGGCCGGCGGTGAGCCAGGTATAGCCGAGCCAGAACCGTAGGACGAGCCAACTCATCCAGCAACGCTCCGTTTGCTGACCCCTGCTGCCATCCGTGCCGCTCCTTCCTTCGTGTGCCCTACTGCTCCTCGATACCGCTCGGATCCTCGGCCAAGCCCGGCTCGCGGCGCCCGATGTCGATCGTCTCGGCTTTCCAGCGGCGCCGAGGGCCGTCCCTGCCCGGCGTGGTGCCGGTACCCGGCCAGGGCGCGGGTGGCGCCGCTTCCGCGTAGTTGCTCCACGCCGCCCTGCTGGCGCCTGCTGGTCATCAACCATAGTCAATCGACATATTAACCTTGCTCTATCTCAGCGGCCATGCGCAGCCGGTAATCGGGTCGCACCTGCTCCTTCGGCCTGTGGGGCCGGCGATGCGCGGGGCACTGGCCCGCCGCGCCACCCGCGCGTCCGCCGCGGGATCGGCCCCGCCGCGCTGACGGCCCCGGAACGGCCCCGAGCGTGGCGCCCGCCGCGAGCGCCACGCTCAGGCCTCCCGCGCCCCGGCGCCCGTCCCGGCCGGGTGGTGGTGGCCGTCGTGGTCAGGCGCCCGCCGAGGAGCACGCGGGCGATGCGCCGCCCGTCCAGTTCCGCCACCCGCAGCCGCCGCCCGTCCAGCGGCGCGAGTTCGTCCCCCGCCCGCCCCAGCCGCCCGAAGACGTGGCCGCCCAGCGTGCCGAACGGCTCCTCCACCCCAGCGCGAAGCGCTCGGCCACCTCCTGCGATCGGCAGGAGGCCATCAGGAGCGACGGCCGCCCGGCAAGGGCGCGATCGGCTCACGCACCGCGTCAGCTCGTCCGCCACCTCGCCCGACGATCTGCCAACAGGTCACTCAACGTCACCAGCCCAGCCGTGCCGCCGAAGCCGTCGACGACCACACCGCCAGGTGCCGCCTGCTCGCGCCAGGCGCGGCCCAGCAACTCGTCGAGCGGCACTGTCCGGCACGAAGGACCGGCCGAGATCAACGGGCGCACGTCGAAGGGCGCGCGGGCGACGCCCACCGCGCACGGCACGCAGCACATCACCGAGCGTGCACCACGCCGAGGATGTTGTCCAGGTCGCCCGCGTAGACCGGCAGGCGGCTGTGCCGGCCCGCCGTACCCGCTCACCAGGCGCCAGGCAGGCCGATCACCGGCACGGCCTCGAGTTCGGTGCGCGGCGTCATGACCCGGCTCGCCTGGCGCTCCGCGAAGTCGAGGCAGCAGCGACCATCCGCTCCTGCTGCTCTCCAAGGACGCCCGCCTCGCGGCGCTGGGCGGACCAGGAGTTCCAGCTCCTCCACCGGTGGACCGCGGCATGCCCCCCGCCGGCCACCAGGCCGGCCAGGCGCACCAGGCCGTTGCCGACCCGACGAGCGCGCGGATCGGCCCGGTAGAAGGCCTTCAGGAAGAGTTGGCGGCGGGAAGCCCAGGCGGTGGCCTCGGCCCGCTGGAAGCGTGCTCTTGGGGGCCAGCTCGCCGATGACGATGTGCAGCGCGGCTGGCGATGGCGTAGGCGAGCACCAGCGCGCCGCACGCCGTGCGCGGTGAGGCCCACATTCGCGCCGGGCAGCACGCGCGCGAGGAGCGGCTCGAGCACCGTGGCGATCGCCGGCTTGCCGATGAAGCCGAGGGCCAGCAGGGTATGGTGATAGATGCCGAGCTGGGTGGCGGCGATGTAGGTGTCGAGCTGCTCAACGCCTGCTGCCAACCGCGCCCGCGCGCTCCCCGCCTGCGCCAGCTGCGCGATCCGCGTCTGGCGCACAGCGAGGCGAGCTCGCGGCGACGAACGCGCCGTTGAGCACCACCAGCACCAGCACCGACAGCAGGCCCAGGCCGTGGACGCCACCTCACGATCGCCCATATCCTGGCCTATCCTGTCCGGCTTGACCCCTTGCCCCGCCCTACGCCCAGAGGCCGACCGGAATGCGCCGGGCGAGCCGCCGCTGCAACAGCGCGGCGCTCGCCGCGCCCCGCGCACCCGCCGCCGTCGGCTCGCGCCTCGCCCGGTTCATCCGTTCCTCCTCGCCCCTGCTTCTCCAGACCCGCCATTGTCTATGGTGCGCCCATTCATTAGCCGTGTTGAATCCCCCGGTAGCTGTGCGCGGTACGCCCCCTGCTGGCCTCACGGCTCCACCGTCAGGGTGCCGACCATGCCGGCCAGCTCATGGGGCAGGCAGCAGTAGCGGTATTCGCCGGGGACATCGAACCGGCGGCCCCAGGACTGGCCGGCTGCGATGGTGCCGGAATCCCACGGCGCGGCGCCCGTCGGCAGCCGCACGTTCGCCCGGTTCAGCACTTTCGCCGGATCGCCGGTCGCGGTGTGGTCGATGGTGCTCCTGTTGCGCCAGGTCACGGTCTCCCCGACCTTGATCGTCAGCTGCGCCGGCGCGTATTTCGACTGCCCGACCATGTCGACGACCCGCGCGGCGTCCTTCTGACAGGCGGTCAACCACGCGCCGCTACCGAGTACGGCAATTGCACCGACAACCTTGAGCAGCACCCTGCGCGGGATCGCTCGTCCACCCAAGCGACGTGCGTCGCCCTGCTCCATCCTCACCAGCCCCTTGCCACGGCGCCCCGGCCCGGCGGCGCCTCGCAGTTGCAGGGGGCGGCAAGGCGCTGCCGCTGGCCCAGGCCCGCCCCTGGGCCAGCAACAGCGCCCCCGCGCCTGGCCGCCCCGGTTCGCCCGTGTCCACGCCGCGCCGCTCAGGCGGCGACGAGGAGCGCGGTGGCGTACATGATGGCGACGCCGGCCGTCACGCCGCCGAAGGTCGTCCAGTTCAGCAGCGCCTCCTCGCGCCGCGCCCCGCCGCGCGCGATCAGCCGCGCCACCTCGACGACGACCTGCGCGATCGCGCCGATGCCGATCGCCAGGAAGACGGTGGCCCAGAACGGCGAGTAGATGAAGCCGCCGAGCCAGACGCCGAGGATCGCCGGCCCGCCCGCCAGCAGCGCCAGGCCGGCGAAGTGTGCCAGGCCAGGGCGCTCCTCGTGCACGACCGGCGCGGCGATCCCCACCCCCTCGGTGACGTTGTGCAGGGTGAAGCCGAGGATCAGGAAGACCCCGAGCGCGACCTCGCCGAGCGCGGCGGCGGCGCCGATCGCCAGCCCCTCGCCGAGGTTGTGCAGCCCGATGCCGAACGCGATGCGGTAGGCGAGCCCCAGCCCGCGCTGGGAGGCGTGGCCCGGCCGGGCCGCGATCGTCATCAGCAGCAGGAAGGTCAGCAGGGCGACGATCGGCACCAGGAGCGCGCCGCTCAGCGCGCTGGCGACCGTCTCGGCGATCTCCGTCGCCTCCCCGAACATGTCCACCGCCAGGTAGACCAGCAGGCCGATCGTCAGCGCCAGGATGAAGTGCAGCCCGCCCCGGCCGAGGCGGCGCAGGAAGGGGTACCACAGCAGCCCGAGCGCCACCGGCACGACCCCGACGTAGAAGCCGATCAGGGCGAAGCGGGCGACCGTCGCGGCGTCGGCCCGCGGGGACTCGACCGCCACCGGCACCTCCGCCTCGAACACCACCCCGGTCTTCGAGAGCAGGGCGATCGTGTGCGCCTCGCCCTCGACCCAGGGGTAGGGGATGGTGATCGTGGCCGCTTCGAGGCGGCCCAGCGTGCGCTGCGGGCTGATCTCGTGGGACCAATAGGCGTCGTCGACCTGCACCTGGGCGATGGTGACCTCGTCCGGGCCATCGTTGACGACGTTGAGCACGATGCGCCCCGGCTCCGGCAGCGTCACCCGCTGGACGTTGAGTTGCTCGATCGGCGGCGCGGTGCGCTCGCCCAAGCCCGCGTTGGTCGCGACGATGAGGGCCAGCACCGCGGCGAGCAGCGCCAGGGGCAACAGCCCCAGCGCGAGCCAGCGCGCCGTCGACGCGCCGCCGGCGGGACGGGACGTGGCGGTGGTGGGCAGCGACTTGGCCATGGCGGGCTCCTTTCCCGGCGCGCAGGCGCGCGGCCGCTAGACGACCTCGAAGGCGCTCATCCAGCCGAGCTCGACGAACTCGCTCTGGTGGGCGTGGAACATGTAGAGCCCCGGCTCGTGGTCCCGATAGGAGAGCTCCAGGATGCCGCGCTGGGCCTGGCACTGCATGACCGTGTCGATCGTCCTGAGGGTCGGCTCCAGCGTCGTGCCGTGGTCGTAGTAGTCGAAGAAGTTGGCGTGGAGGTGCAGGGAGTTGATCGGGTCGAACTCGGTGATATTGATCAGGTAGACCCGCACCGGCCGGGCACGCTCGACCCGGATCGGGTGCTTCATGTAGTGGAAGGCGACCGTGTTGGCGGCGTAGACCTCGTTCTCCCCGTCGAAGGTGGTGTCGAAGGCGTTCATCACGACGACGAACTCCTGCCACTGGCGCGACTCGGCGTGGTCGGGATGGCGCTGCTTGGCGCGGTCCCCGTGCTTGCGCGGGTCGGGGTTGATGATGAAGGCGCCGTAGAGCCCCTTGTGGATGTGCCGCTTCAAGGGGTTGGTGTGGCAGTGGTAGAGGTGGCAACCGAAGGGGAAGGCGTCGAACTCGTAGGTGAAGCGCTCCCCCGGGTTGATGCCGCCGCGCCCGATGCCGGCCGAGCCGTCCATGAAGGCCGAGTGGATGCCGTGGAAGTGGATCGTGTGGGGGTGGCTGCCGCTATTGGTGAAATGCACCCGCAGCCGGTCGCCCTCGTTGCAGCGGATGGTCGGGCCGGGCACCTGGCCGTTGTAGGTCCAGGCCGGGAAGAAGATGCCCGGCGCGATCTCGATCTCCTTGTCGGCGGCGACGATCTGGTACTCGCGCAGCGTCCGGCCGTCGGGCAACGTGCTCGCCTGGCCGTAGTCGAACGTCGTCAGGAAGGCGGAGGGGTCGAAGCCCATGGCGGCCGTGTCGACCTCGCCGACCGCCAGCGGCATCGCGTCACCGTGCGCCTGCGGCGGGTCGCCCGCGCCGTGGCCCGCGCCGTGGCCCGCGCCGGTGTGCCCCGACGGCGCGCGGGAGCCCGGGCCCCCGGCGGCGTGTCCCGGCGCGGCCTGCGCCCCCGGGAGC
>JAUJMV010000026.1:0-17638 GCA_030446685.1 Thermomicrobiales bacterium
CCCCGCGCCGGCATTCGGGCGCGGGGGCCGGGGACGCGGGCGGCAAACCGCGTGGAGGAGCGCAGGATGAAAATACGCGAGATCCGCGCCGCCGGGCTGCGCGGCGCGACCCCCGAGGGCGGCTGGAGCAATGAGCTGCGGCCCGACACCTGCGTCCACACGCTCGTCGCCGTCCACACCGACGCCGGGCTCGTCGGCCTCGGCTCCGCCTTCACCAGCGACGACCTCGTCAACGCCTCCCTGGCCGTGCTGGAGCCGCTCTATCGCGGCGAGAACGCCCTCGAACCGGAGCGTGTCAGCGAGAAGCTGCACCAGCACACCTTCTGGCAGGGGCGCGGCGGGGCGATCACCCACACGATCAGCGCGATCGACATCGCCCTCTGGGACCTCCTCGGGAAGGCGACCGGGCAGCCGGTCGGGCGGCTGCTTGGCGGGCGCTACCGCGAGCGCGTCCGGCCCTACGCCTCCCTGCTGATGGACGCGCCGGGGCCGCTCACCGAGCACCTGCTCCGGCTCAAGGCCCGGCGCTACACCGCCTACAAGATGGGGTGGGGGCCGTTCGGCCGGGTCGGCGCGGCCCTGGACGAGGCGATCGTCCGCGCCGCGCGCGAGGCGGTCGGCCCCGACGCGCTGCTGATGGTGGACGCCGGCGGGAGCGACGCCTTCTGGCCCAACGGCTACAAGTGGGCGCTGCGGACCGCCGAGATGCTGGCCGGTTACGACGTCGCCTGGTTCGAGGAGCCGCTCAGGCCCGACGCACTGGAGGACTACGTGGCGCTGCGGCGGGCGGCGCCGGTCCCGATCGCCGGCGGCGAGGTGCTGACCCGTCGGCAGGCCTTCCGCCCCTGGCTCCAGGCGGGCGCGTTCGACATCGTGCAACCCGATGTGACCAAGGTCGGCGGGATCAGCGAGGAGCGGCGCATCGGCTGGCTGGCGCACGAATACGGCGTCCGCTTCATCCCGCACGGCTGGAACACCGCGCTCGGCCTCGCCGCCGACCTCCACCTCGCCGCCGCCTTCCCCGACACCGATCTGGTGGAGTACATCACCGGCTCGCCCTACGTGGACGAGATCGTCGCCGGCGGGTGGACGCTCGACGCCGACGGGTTGCTCGCCATCCCGGACGGCCCCGGCCTGGGCGTCGCGCTCGACCCCGACGCCGTCGGCCGCTACGCACGGGACGCGCACCTCCTCGCGGGCGCGTAGGTGGCGGCACGGCCCGCCCCTTCCTCGCGCCCCGCGCGCGTGGTAGCCTAGCGTCCGGACAGCGGCAGGACCGCCCCCAGCACCAGGGCGACCCGGACCTCGGCCTCTCCGGGAAGCGGTCAGGAAGCGCCTGCAGCGTGCCACGTCGGCCGGCACGCGGGCGCGCGCGTGCGCGTGCCGCGCAGCGCGGTGAGGAAGAGAGCCAATGGCGAGGAAGCGTGGCAGCCAACAGGCACGGCGACAGGCGCAGCGGCGGCGGCTGCTCGATGGCCTGCAGGCGCTCGTCGCCCACGGCACAACCGTACCCTTCCCCCTCGGGGAGGCCACCTTGCAGGGACTCGGCGCCGAGATGGGCATGACGCCGGCGGAGACGGTGGCGCTCTTCAAGGAGGCGATCGCGGCCGGCGAGGTGCGGGTCGTGCCCCAGGCGGGCGGGCGGGGCTACATCAGGGGGGTCGGCGCCCTCGTGGAGGAGGTCGGGTAAGCCCTCCGTGCTCGAAGGACCGCCAAGAGTGCGTCCGGTCCGAGGGCGGCGAGCATCGCGGCGGGGCGCCGCCGGCTCAGAGCCGGCCATCGTCGTGCATGGCGTCCAAGCCAATGACGGCAGTGATGCGAGTGGGGGAACCCCCCAGGGATTGTGCCCCGGCAGAAAGGAGCGCGCCGCCATGACGACCGCCCCCTCCACGCCCCCGGCGATCGCCGCCGCGCGCGAGGAGGAATTCCCGATCTGTCGCGAGTACACCTACCTCAATACCGCCGCCGCCGGGCCGATCCCGCGGCGGACGGTGCGCGCGATCGCGGCGGCCGCGGAGGCGGCGCAGTATCCGAACACCCCGCGCGCCCTGCCGAGCCCCGAGCCGCTCGTGCGCGAGCGCCTGGCCCGCCTGATCGGCGCGGATCCCGGCGACTTCGTCTTCACCGGCAACACCACGCACGGGATGAATATCTGCGCGCAGGGGATCGCCTGGCGCCCCGGCGATAATGTCGTCGTGCCGGAGCGCGAGTTCCCCTCGCTGGCCTACGCCTGGTTCCACCTGCGCGAGCGCGGCGTCGAGGTCCGCTTCGTCCCGTTCGCCGGCGCCGGCCCGACCGCGGACGCGATCCTGGCGCGGGTCGATCGGCGCACGCGCGCGGTCGCCTGCAGCGCGATCACCTGGGACACCGGCTGGCGCGCCGATCTGGACACCCTCGGCGCGGCCTGCGCCGCACGCGGCGTCCTGCTGATCGTGGACGGGATCCAGGCGGTCGGCGCGCGCCGCCTCGACGTGCGGGCGGCGCGGATCGGCGCCCTGGCCCTCCACGGCTACAAGTGGCTCCTGGCCGGCTTCGGCCTCGGCGCGCTCTACGTCGCCCCCGAGGCGGTCGGGCGGATCGCGCCGACCTTCATCGGCGAGCAGGCGATCGACGGCGACGGCGACGCGTTCGGGGGGCGCCTCGACTGGAAGCCCGGCCCGGCGCGCTACGCCGCCGGCGGCCTCAACCGGACCGGGCTCGCCGCCCTCGCCGCCTCGCTCGGCCTGATCGAGGAACTCGGCCTCGACGCGATTGCGGCGCACACCGCCGCCCTCGCCGAGCGCCTGTACGCCGGGCTGCGGGACCGGCCGGGGGTGCGCGTCGTCAGCGCCGCCGATCCGGCGCGGCGCTCGGCGATCGTCGTCTTCACCCTCGGCGACCGCGCCCGCGACGCCGCCCTCGTCGCCGAACTCGAGCGGCGCGGGATCATCGTCGCGCTGCGCCCGCTCGGCGTGCGCGTCTCGCCGCATTTCTACAACACCGAGGACGACATCGCGCGCCTGCTCGACGCCATGCCGCGGTAGCAAGGCGCGCGGCAGGACTCGTGCCGCTCCCCGCGCCGTCGGTGGCGGCCGCCCCGCCGCGTCGGGGTCACGCCCGCTCCGGCCCCTGCTCCAGATACCGCTCGAGCGTGCCGTCGGCGAGGGAGCGGGGGAGGGCGGGCTGGAGGTGGGGCGCGAGGCGCGCGGCATGCGGGCGCAGTAGCGCGACCACCCCCAGCACGAGCCGCCGCGCGGCCGCGTACACCTCCTCCGGCGCGCTTGCCCGCCCGGTCAGCCCCAGGCAGAGGAGCATGTCCTCGCGGTAGCCGGGCGGGGCGACGGGGAAGTCGAGGGCCGCCAGCAACGCCCCATACCGGGTGCCAGCGCGCGCCTCGGGGTTGAGCAGCCGCAGCACCGATGGACAGAGTCCCGCCAGTCCCTGGGCCGCCAGGCGCAGGGCCAGCTCGTCGCCCCTGGCGAGGGCGTTGCGCACCTTGCCGAGATCCGCGACGAAGTCCTCCAACTCCGCGCCGCCGGGCGGGTGGCGCAGTTCGCGCCGCTCCACGCGCGCCCGCACGGCCTCGTCCGCCGCCCACAGCAACCGCGTCCGCTCCTCCGCGGGCAGCCCGAACGACCAGCCTTCCGGTTCGTCCTCCCCCGCGAGCCACGCCTCCAGGGACTGCGTCGCGACGGAGACGTAGATCAGCCAGCCGCCCGCGCTCTCGGCCAGGTAGACGGGATACTCCACGCGCGGCGCCCCCGCGGTGAGCAGGTCGAAGTCCAGGTCGCTGTAGGGCTCGGCCTCGCCCCGCGCGTAGCTCCCCTTGAGGACGATCGCCACCGCGCCCGGCTCCTCCTCGCGCAGCCGCTCCACCCAGCGCGCGATGAACGCCTCATCGACCATCCCCTCCCCCCATTGCCGCCCCGGCGCGATCCGCCGGGACCACCCGCGGCCGCATCGCGCGGGAAACCAACGATCGCGCGCCGCTGCCGCCGGGGCGGGCGCCGGACAGCGCCGACCGACGAAACCGCCGAGTGGCCCGCAGCGGCGTCGGCGCTTGCTCCGGATCGGGGGTCTGCCATGCCCCGCCGCAGTCGTGGCACACCCGGCCCGCGCGGGCCTCCCGGGAAAACGAAGGGGCGCGGCAATAATGCCGCGCCCCTCTTCGCGCCTCTCGGGAAGCCCTCGTCTATCGCGGGAACCGCCCGCCGGCTAATAGCCCCGCTGCCGGCGGACGTGGCGCCGGATCTCCTCCGCCGTCGGCTGGCGGACGGGGACCAGCGCCGGAGCCGGGCGGCCGCGCAGGGCGGTGTCCAGCGCCTCCACCAGGCGCTCGGTCGCCTCCCGCGCCTTGTCGATCAGCTTCTCCGCACCGCGGCGCTGCTCTCTCACCATGATCATCCACTCGTGCCTAGCGGGACATTCTATGCCGTGCGTCCGCCGACCCAGCACGGCGAAGGCGGCCGGCGCCGGTCGGAACGCGGGATACACCACCTGACAGAGCCGCTCGGATCAGCGGCCCTGCGGATACTCGGTCAACTCGCCCTGGCGATGGAGCCAGCGCATGTAGACCAGCCGCTGCCACTCCGTGCGGGTGAACCCGGCCAGCCGGAACCACTCCTGCTGCTCCGCGCTCACATCGAGGGTCGCGTCCGCCGCCGTCCGTTCCCGATCCAGGCCGACAGGCCGCGTCGTGTCGCGCTGCTCTTTCTCCGGCATCACTCTACTCCTTTGCGTTGGTGCTGGTCCCCGGCGGCAGGAACCGTCACCTATATAACGCTCGGAAGGGGCTAGCTGTTCCGCAATCCCAGCGGCATCGGCGGCCCCGACCGGACGCCCCTCAACCCCACGCCGGCAGCCGGCTGGCGACCGCCTCGCGCACGGTCTGGCCGATCAGCAGCCCCACCGTCGTGGCGGGACCGGCGTAGCGTAGCGGCGGGCCGGCGGGTCCGTGCGGGGGCGGGAGGGCGGCGATCACGACCGCGTCGGAGGAGGTGCCGCTGGCCCGCGCGCCGCGCGCCGTCCGCACCTCCCGCTCGACCAGCGCCAGCGTCTTCGCCTCGGTCGCGGTCACCACCGCGTTGACCAGCGCCGCCAGCGTGAGGGCCGCGCCGACCGCGACGATGGTGTTGATCGTCCCCGGCGGCGGGCGCTCGGTCACGGCCCAGGGGTCGCGACCAGCGGCGGAGGCGTTGCCCAGCCCCACCGTGACGATAGACGCAACCATCAGGCCACCGCTCTCGCGGACCACCACCGCCGCCTCGTCGAGCGCGACCCCGGTCATCAGCCCCACCCACCCCTCCGCCGGGGCGATCCCCAGCCGCCGGGCCAGCGCCGCCAGATCGCGCTCCGGATCGTCGCAGCAATAGCCCTTGTCCACCCGGAGGCCGATGACGTGCCGCCCCGCCGTCACCCCGTCGCCGCCCGGCCCCGACGACAGCAGGCGCATCTCGCGCTCGCCCCGCAGCCACAACGCCTCCCGCGCGATCGTCAGGGTCAGCCCCGCGAACGGCGCCGACACGACCGCGCCGCCCCCCACCGCGCCACCCCCATCAGCAGGCACGTGCCTCTCCCCCGGTTGCAGGCCCCCCCCGCCGCTGCTAGGCTTACTCTACCGGGACGCGCCCGTCAGCACCAGCGTTCGTCGGGCGGGCGTGGTCACGTCCGCCAACGGCCAGGAGAAGCCAGGCGGCTGGAGGACCTGCCGGCCACGAAGCCCGCCTGCGTGGGCTGAGACCGACTCACAGCAAGTGCTTATCGCGAAAGTCGGAGGCCTGGCCCTGGTCCCAGCCCGGCTTGGCCGGGCTTCGTGGCCCACCGGCCGACAGGCGCGGCTTCAGCCGCCGGCCCCATCCGCTGACAGGAGAGCGAGGAACATCCCATGCCCCACGCCCGACCGACCCTCCGCATCGGCTACCTCTACGGCGTCGAGATGAACATCTACGGCGACCGCGGCAACATCATCGCCCTCTCGCAGCGCTGCCGCTGGCGCGACATCGCCGTCGAGATCGACCTGGTCGGCATCGGCGATCCGCTGCGGCCCGCCTACCACGACCTCTACTTCTTCGGCGGCGGCCAGGACAAGGAGCAGATCGCCGTCGCCGCCGACCTGGCCGGCGACAAGGGCAAGATCCTGCGCGAGGCGGTCGAGGAGGGCGCGACGGCGCTGACGATCTGCGGCGGCTACCAGCTCTTCGGCCACCACTACCGCCCGCACAACGGCCCCGAACTCCCCGGCATCGGCATCTTCGACATCACCAGCGAGGCCGGCCCCGATCGCTTCATCGGCAACAGCGTCCTCGAACTGCCCGATGGCGAGCTGGTCGGCTTCGAGAACCACAGCGCGCTGACCTTCCTCGGCCCCGGCTGCGAGTCGCTCGGGCGGGTCGTGATCGGCGCGGGCAACAACGGGCGCGACGGCAGCGGCGGCGCGAAGTACAAGCATGCCTACGGCTCCTACCTCCACGGCTCGCTCCTGCCCAAGAACCCCTGGTTCGCCGACCGCCTGATCGTCGAGGCCCTCGCCCGCCGCCACGGGCCGGTCGAACTCGCGCCCCTCCCCGACAACCTCGAACTGGCCGCGCACCGCCGTCCGCCCGCCCAACTCACCCACTAACAGCCTATCCGAAAAGAGTCCGCCGCTCATCACTTCCCCCAAAGCTCCCCGAAAGCCCACTCCCAAGTCGATCTCCCCACCCCACCCGACTACTCAACGTCACACCCCGCCACGGCGAGGCGAATCGCCTGACGATCAAGGCTGCCCGCCTTTCGTGGACCGCGGCACCTGGCAGGCGCAGATCGCCGGAGCCGCTTGACCACGCCGCGAGGGCGAACCGCCGGCGACTGCCGATCCGCTCGTGGTCGATGAGGCGACGCTTGACGATCTTGACGGCCGTTTCTTCACTCGGCGGCCGGATCGCGATGTTATCGGACAGGCACGAGCTGTCATACCTGGATCGCGCGCCATGTTCTGCGAGGGCAAGCAGGAGCTGATCCAGGCAGTCGCCGACCGCAGCGATCTGGCGCCCCGTCAGGTCGGATGCCGTGGTGGAGACCGCGGTGCGCTGATCGCCGAGGCGACGTCGGACGGCGAGGCCCTGACGCTGACCGGCTTCGGCGGCGGGCGCCGCTCCTTGACGGTGCTCGGCAAGCCCATGCACCGCGCCCGGCGGCGCGACGCCTCCCTGGGGGCAGAGTCGGAGAACGACGCGTTGACCCGGCTGGCCGCGGCGCTGCGACATGACCGTCTACGGTCGCCCTGTCGGCGGAGCGGGTCGAGGCGGTGGAGCGGGCAGTTGCGCGGGCCGCGCCGCCGTCCGATCGCCCCCCGACACCGCCGACGGCGCGACCCTCGCCGAACTCGAGCTGCGCAACCTGCTCCGGGTCTTCGCCGGCTGGCGCCGCCTGGAGGAGCGCAGTGGCTCTCCGGCCCGCGCTTGCTCCAGCGGAAGACCGGCCTCACGCGCCAGCGCCTCCAGAAGGATTGCGCGCGGAGGGCAAGCTGCTCGGCCTGCGCGTGCCGCTGCGCCGAGAGTTGTACTACCCGGCCTGCCAATTCGCCGATCTGACGGCGCACCCCTGCCCGCCCTGCCACGCCTCCTGGCGGTCGCAGACGAGGCCCGCCTCGACCCGGCGGCCCTCGACGCCCTGATGACCAACCCACGCGCCAGCGAAGGGCCGGTGCCGGCCGAACTGCTGCGCCGCGGGCGGAGGGCGAGGTGTTCGCCCTCGTCCGGGCCGCCGCCGCCCAGGGCGCCTGAGCGGTGCCACGGGCGGACGCGCTCCCCGAGCCGCCGGGGCGGCGCCCGGCGGGCTTGCCCGCGCTGCCCCGCGAGGCGGTGTCCCTCTGGCGCCTCCACTGGGAGGACGACCCGCTGGCGCCCCGTCGCTACCCGGCGGGGAAGTACCGCTTCGACGCGCCCGCCGGCGAGTACCCCGTCACCTACGGCAACCTGCTCGACCGCCTGGCCTGCTTCGCGGAGGTCTACGGCGATCTCTGCTTGATCCCCGAGGCGCACCGCGGGACGCGCCGGCTCAGCCTCCTCTCGGCGCTCCGGCCGCCTCGCGCTGGCGCCGCTCGACGACCCGGCGTTCCGCCGCCGGCTCGACCCCGGCTCGACGGGCGGATCGCCACCGCCAAGCAGTACCCCGCCACCCAACGCTGGAGCCTGGCCCTCCACACCTGGTTCCCGGAGGCCGACGGCATCCGCTACACCTCGCGCCACAAGCCGAGCGGGACCACAACTACTGCCTCTTCCTGGACCGCTGCGGCGCGGATCTCCAGGTCAGCCTGCAGGGGAACTCCGCGACCTGCGCCAGATCGTCCTCTTCGCCGCCGATCGCTACGTCCTGCAAGCGCGGGTCCAGTGGCGTCGGTAGCCACCGCGCCGCGGGCGACGCCCGATGCGGTAGTCGATCACTAGGGCGGAACCCAGATTCAGAGAGGCGCTATTCGAGGTCGAGGAGGCGGTGGAGCGGCACATGCGCATAGGCCGCTTGCGGCCGCCGTCCGCCCCCGACACCAAAATTGCTGCTCCCTTTGTTGCTCACGCGCTGCCCTGACGGGGCGTGGGGGATCCGGCGCGCAGGATCAATCCGCAGGGATCACGTGCCCCTGCGCGCGAAGCGCAATCCTCTGACCGCATGTCGCCGAAACAACACTGGACCTCGAACGCGTGGAGACTGCACGTCATTAGTCACCCGGCGTCCATCCTCTGGCCCCACCGTGCGACGGCGCGCGCTTCCTGGCCGATCTCGGGCGCTGCTCGGTGCTTCGATGCGGCGAGCGCGAGCCACGCACGGGCTTCTCGCTGCCGCCCCTGTGCCCGAGCGCGGCGTCGCGGGATCGTTGCCGTCATCAAGCGCTTCGTTTGGGCGCGGCCTGGTGCCGTCGGCGACCGCACCCACGCAGTCGGTGGCGCGTTGGTTCGGGTCGCCGGCCGCCGGGCAGTACCCCGCCACCAACGCGCGCCTGCGCCCACAGGTCCCGCGGCCGCCGGCGCGCTCGCGCCACGCCGAGCGGGCCCGTCATCCGTGGGCGGTGCCCCGTCCGCCGCCGTCACCGCGCGCCGCATCACCCATCGCGCCCCGTGGCCGCGGTCGCCGGCCGGCGCGCGGTCCCGAGTGAACCCGTGCCGCTCGTAGAACCTGACCGCCTCCGGGCGGGCCTGACACCAGATTAGCCCGCCCCCCCGACGCGCGACATGGTCCAGGCAGGCGCGCAACACCGCCGCGCCGTACCCGAGGCCACGCGCCTCTGGCAGCGTCGCCACGCCGCGCAGCCGCCAGGCGCCCGCGTCGTCCTCGCCGAGCGGCGCCTCCCGCAGCACCGTCGCCACCCCCACCAGCCGCCCATCCACCCACGCGCCCGCGTGCAAGGTCAGCGGGTCGTCATCCTGCGGGAAGACCACCGCCTCCGGCGGCTCGCCGGGCCGCAGGATGTCGCGGCGCAGCGGCCGCGCCTCCGCCGCCGGTATCGCCCTGACCGTCACGCCCTCGGCTATCGCCACCACTCACCCCCATGCGCCGACACCCCGTCAACCCACCGGCTCGAGCAACTCCACCCAATTGCCGAACGGGTCCGCGACGAAGAACCGCGCGACCCCCGGCAGCGGCTCATCGTCGGCCACCGCGCAGCCCGCCGCGACCGGCCGCTCGCGCAGCGCCGCCAGCCCCGCCACCCCGAACGCGACGTGCGCCTTCGTCGCCGGCTGGAACGCCGGATCGACGCCGAGGTGCAGCGCAATGTTGCCCCTCGCGAACCAGACCCCGCCCCGCCCGCGCAGGTTCTCCGGCTTCGCCACCTCCGCCGGCCCCAGCAGCCCGCAGTAGAACCACCGGGCCGATTCCTCGCCGCCCGCCGGCATCGCCACCTGCACATGCGCGATCGTCGGTCTCACCGGCGCCCTCCCAGCCACCTTCCCTCGCCGGCTCCGCCCTGCGCGCCGCCCCCGGAACGCCCCTGCGCCACCACTATGCGCCCCGTTGCGTCATACGTCAAAGACTGGACTGGTCTCGGTATGATAGGCTTTCGCTATTGAGTCGCGGGGGCCGTGCAGGGGCCGACGACTGAAGTCGTCACTGGGAGTTCGCACGCTCGCCAGCAAGTCCGGCCAAGCCGGACTGGGACGCGGGCGAGGCACGAGGGAATCGACAGGCTTGACCGTGGCGACAGGCCCAGTCCGCGTAGGCGGACTTCGTGGCGACCAGAGGGAGCCCCCAGCGACGACTTCAGTCGTCGGCCCCCGCACGCCCTCGCCGGCCCGGTCGTCGGAGGGGCACGATGGAACTCCGCCAGTTGCGCTACTTCGCCGCGGTCGCCCGGCGCCGGCACTTCACCGCCGCCGCCGCGGCCCTGCACGTCGCCCAGCCGGCCCTCTCCCAGCAGATCCGCGCGCTGGAGCGCGAGCTCCGCGTCGAACTCTTCGACCGCACCGGCCGCCGCGTCCGCCTCACCCCCGCCGGCGAGGCGCTGCTGGTCCACGCCGAGCGCGTCCTGACCGAGGTGGCGCGGGCCGAGACCGCGATGGCCGAGTTCGCCGGCCTGCTGCGCGGGCGCGTCGTCGTCGGCGCCCTCCCCTCGCTGGCCGAGCACCAGTTGCCCGCCCTCCTCGCCAGCTTCCACGCCCGCCACCCCGGCCTCGAGTTGGCCCTGCGCGAGGAGAGCAGCGCCCAACTGCTGGCCCTGCTCGCCGGCGGCGAGGTCGACCTGGCGATCCTGCACCAGTCGCCCGCCGCCACCCCGCCGGCGGACGTCGTCCTCGACCCCCTCTTCACCGAGGACCTGGTCGCGGTCGTCGCCCCGGACAGCCCCCTCGCCGCCCGCGGCGCCCTGCCCCTGGCTGCGCTGCGCGACGAACCGTTCGTCACCTCCCGGCCGGGGTCGGCCATCCGCCACACCCTCCTCCAGGCCTGCGCCGATGCGGGGTTCACCCCGCGCGTCGCCTTCGAGAGCGGCGGCGCCGCCACCGTGCGGGCGCTCGCCGCCGCCGGCCTCGGCGTCGCGGTCCTGCCCCGCTCGGAGGCCGCCGCCGCGGGGCCGCCCGTCACCGCGATCGCGATCGACCCGCCCCGCCTCACCCGCACCGTCGCGCTGGCCTGGTCCACCGGCCACTACCGCCCCACCGCCGTCGCCGCCTTCCTCGCCTTCGCGCGCGACGCCCTGCGCCGCCCTCCCGCGCCCGCCTGAGCCCCGTCCCAACGGTGCGGAGGCGGGTAGGCGGGGAGTGGGATAGTTATGACAGCCCCAGGATGACGAGCGGCCCCCCCCCTCCACTCCCCGACTCCCCGACTCCCCGACTCCGAACTAGTGCGCCCCGACCGCCGGCGCCGCGCATGTGCTAGCATCATCCCCTGACGCGCGGCGGCGCCGTCGCGCCCTCATGGGAGTATCGCCGGATTGAAGGAGCCGCCGATGCCCGACTTCGCGATCCTCGAGGCCCCCTCGGTCCTCGGCCTGCGCCCGACCGGCGTCGAGCGCCTGCCGGACGCGCTCCGCGCCGCCGGCCTGCACGCCGGCCTGCGCGCCACCGACGCCGGCCGCCTCCCGCCCCCACCCTACAGCCCCGACCGCGATCCGGCGACCGGGGGTGCTGAACGGCCCGGCGATCCGCGCCTACTGACCGCTGCGCCTGGCCGACGCCATCGCCCCGCTCGTGCGCGCGGGCCAGTTCCCGATCGTGCTCGGCGGCGACTGCAGCATCCTCATCGGCGGCATGCTCGGCCTGCGGCGGCTCGGCCGCTACGGGCTCTTCTTCGTGGACGGGCACGCCGACTTCTACCAGCCCGAGGCCGAGCTGCACGGCGAGGTCGCCTCGATGGAGCTCGCGATCGTCTCCGGGCGCGGGCCGGACCTGCTCGCCGACATCGAGGGTCGGCGGCCGCTCGTCCCGGACGCCGACATCGTCGCCTTCGGCCCGCGCGATGCGGCCGCGGCGGCGCTGGAGGGCAGCCAGGACATCAGCGAGGTCTCCGCGATCCAGTTCTACGACCTCGCCGGGGTGCGCGCGCTCGGCGTCGCGGAGGCCGCGACCTGGGGCCTGCGCGGGCTCCTGCGCGACGACCTCGCCGGCTTCTGGATCCACCTCGACGCCAACGTGCTGGACGACGCGATCATGCCGGCGGTCGACTACCGCCTGCCCGACGGCCTCAGCCCCGCCGAACTCTCCGCGCTCCTGCGGACGCTCCTCGCCTCCGGCCGCGCGGTCGGCATGACGATCACCATCTTCAATCCCGCGCTCGACCCCGACGGGGCCATCGCCCGCCGGTTCGTCGCCAGCCTCCTCGCCGGCCTCGCCTAGCGCCCCGCCCCCGGCAACGGCGCGACGCCGCCCGCTGGCCCGGCGGGGAGCGCGGGGGCGCCCGCCTCAGAAGTCGACGAAGTGATCGTACGGGCGCGTGTCCGGGGCCGCGGCGGTGCGGAGGACGGCCCACTGGTGGCGCGCGTCCGCCGTCGCCACCTCCTCGAGCGCCCAGCCCAGGTTCGTCAGGCAGAACGCCGCCGCGCGCCGGATCGCCGGCAGTTGGTAGTCGTCGACCACCACGATCCCCCTGCGCGCACGAGCCGCCCGAGGAAGATCAGGTCGAGGAATACACCGTCGAAGCGGTGGTTGCCGTCGACGAACGCGAGGTCGAAGCCGCGCCCCTCGCCGAGGAAGCGCGGCAAGGCAAGTTCTGATGCCACCGCGTGGTGCTCCACCAGGCCCGCGACCCCCGCCTCGTCGAGGACCTGCAAGCCGCACCCGGCGAACCGCGTCGCCTGGTAGGGGTCGAGGGCGACGTGGCGCGGCGCCGGGCCGGGGTTCCCGAGCAGGCCCTCGCAGATGTGGAGCGCCGAGAAGCCGTAGCCGAGGCCGATCTCGATCGTCCGGGTCGCCCCCTCCCGCGCGACCCACCCCCGCAGCGCCTCCGCCTCGGCGGGGCTCGCCGCCACCGGGAAGAGATGATGGACCGTGCCGTCGGCCCGCGCGACGACCGTGCCATCGCGCGTCAGCCGCTCGATCACCCCGCGCACCCGCCGCGCGCCCTCGCGCCCGCCCTCGCTCATCGTCCGCCTCCCTCATTGCGCAGTGGTCCGTTGTCGCGGGTGCCGCTGATACCGACCCTGGCTGAACGCGTGTGGCCTGGCACGACCTACCCCCTCTCCTCGCAGGAGAGGGGCCGGGGGAGAGGTCCGCCAGCAGCGCGCGCGCCTCGTCCGCGCGCGCGAGGAGGAAGGGGCGCACCTCGGCCCGGCGTTCGGCCAGTTCCTCCCAGGTATGGCCGTAGTTCTGCCGGGCCGCCGCGCGCCCGCCTCGTCGGGTACGCTCGCGCCCACCGCGTTGAACAGGTTGCGGAGGGCCGCGTGGGCGGCGTACGCGAAGCGCACCCGGCGCGGGTCGCCGCGCCAGCCCGCGTCGCGCAGGCCGGCCAGGTAGTTCGCGAAGAGCGCCTCGTCGAGCGCCGGCAGGTCGGCCGGGTCCACGTCGTAGAATGCGGAAGCCACCGACAGGGTCTGCCCGACCTCCTCGCCGGCCGCGTAGCAGCCCGCGTGCTCCCAGTCGATCCCCACCAACTCCTCGGACCCGTCCGCCCCGCGCCTGATCAACAGGTTCCGGCGGATGGCGTCGCCGTGGCCGAACGCCTGGGGCAGCCCCTCCAGCGCGGCGCAGAAGGCGTCCCGCTCCCGCCAGAGGCGCAGGATGGCGTCTACGGTCGGCCGCGGCCACCACCGGCGGATGGCCGGATTGTCGGGCGCGGCGGCGATCCGCTCGACCAGGGGGCGGTGGCGCTCGAGCCAGGCGCGCAGCCGCCGCCCGCCGAGCCAGGGCGCGCGCGCGGCAGCGGCCGCCCGGCCGGGTACGCGCCGTTGAACTGGCCCAGGAGCGCGCCGCCAGCGCCCAGCGCGCGGGAGGCCACAGGCGCTCCCCGTCCTCCCGGACGTGCTCCAGCCAGAGCCAGGCGGCGCCGTCCGCCACGTCGTCGCGCCGGTAGCAGCGCGGCGCGCGCAGGCCAGCGGGGAGGGCGTCGAGGAGGCCCGAGTCGTAGAGCAGCCACTCGCGTTTCCAGTAGTCGATGCCGGCCGGGTCGTCCAGGGCGGCCACGGGCGCGAACCCCTTGAGGACGACGCGCCAAGGCCGCTCGGCCGCGCCCACGCGCGCCACGCCCCGCAGCAGGAAGAGTGGCCGGGCCGCGTTGAACGCGTTCGCCCCCCCACGCAGGGGCGCCGCGTCCCACGCGCCGAGCGTCGCCCCCGGCTCCCCGAGCGCCGCCCGGACCACCCCCTCCAGCCGCCCCGCGGCGACCTCGGCGACCCGCTCCCGCGCCGCCACCTCCGGCACGCCCCCCATTTCCGCCACTCCCCGCCCCTCCTCCCGAGCCGTGCGCCCCGCCGCGCCCCCGGCGCGCGCCCGCCGGCCGTACCTCCACTATAGGACCCCGGCGGGCCGGAAAGCACCGGCCATCCGATCGATGTGCGCCCCCCGGCCGATGCGGTATACTGCGCGGAGCCGAGGGAAAAGATGTCACCCCCGCGCCCCGCCCCTACGGTGTGGGCACCACCGCGCGCGTTGGCCTGCGCCGCCCGCGCGCGGCTGAACCCCGCCATTTCCCCACGCGGTCGGGCACTCGGCCTATGCGCCGATGGCGTCTTGGACATCACGATCGTGTCGACCGAGGGATCTCAGTACCCCCCACCGAGAGCGGGGCGGGGCGCCTGACCCATCCCCTTCAACTCCCCTGCCCACGGGTTGCTAGCGAAAGATCCAGCCGATTCGGGTGCGGACAACACCTATTCGAACACTGGCGGGGGATGGCTTTCGGCAGTACCAATTGGTATTGCTTTTGCAATCGATTGTAGCTACACTCTTAGGGCTGTAACTACACTCTTGGAGCGCAGTGCGTGGTGCTCGGCGCGACCCGTTGTCTCTGTCCCCGGTAGCGGCGATCCGATAGTAGGGAAGTGCATCGCATGGCCGAAGCTCTGCGCTGCACGGACCAGTGGGGGCGGACGATCGCCCTGGCACAAGATCAGTGGCGGGATCACATCCTCGCCGCCCACCCGGAAATGACGGGTCGGGAAGCACTCGTGCGGCAGACCCTCACTGACCCGATCTGCGTCAATCAGGACAAGGACTTCCCCAATCGGGAGAACTTCTATCGACCGTTCGTGATCCGTCCGCCCCGAACACTCGCGTACATGAAAGTGTGCGTGGAGTTTCGCAACCGGCCATTCGGCCGAGCGCCGCGCGGAGAGGTCGTCACCGCGTACCCGACGACCACCATCAAGCAAGGGGAGCCCAGGAAATGGTCCCAGGAGAACTTCTGACCCTCACGCCCAGGTTCCCGAACATGCAGGAGCTCGACCCCAAGCAGGTGCATCTCACCTACGACCGGAAGAGCGATACGCTGATGATCCATTTCTACGGCCCCAAGCGCCCCGCAATCAGTGTCGAAGCACAGTCGATCTTTCCGCGCGCGGACGAGCATCTGTACTTGCGCGTCGATCTCGATACGCAGGAGGTCATCGGCGCGCAAGTCGAAGCCTTCGTGCGCGCCGTGGTGCGCCGCGATCCGTCGCTGCTGGATCTGCTGGAACTTGCCGGTGTGAAGCCCGGCGACGTGCAGCAGATTCGCGAGCAGATCGCTCCCGAAGCCAGGAAGCAGGCGGCGATGATCTCGTTCTTCGGTCAGCTCATCCCGGCGGGGCCGACCTCGTAACAGCGACGGCATCTCGGACATCAACGAATGCCTCCCCGGAAGTTAGCCGCTGTCGCCGGCCCGCCCACCGCGAATACGCCCGCGCCCCCTTGACAACCGCCCGCCCCCCCGCTACGATACGCCCTAACAAGGGAATAGCCGACGCGCTTATCGAGAGCGGTGGAGGGAAACGGCCCTTTGAAGCCCGGCAACCGGCGTCCCGCGTGTCCCCTTGCGGACACCCGTGGCGTGCTTGGTGCCAAGTCCGGCGACCGCTCGACGCAGCCGGCCCCCCGTGGTTCGGCGCGTCGTCCGGCTCGCAAGATAAGCGGCGACAGGAGCGATCCTGTCTCCTCGCCTATCGCGTGCCCTGCCGCCTCTGCACCCGCAGAGGTTTTTTGTTGGCCCGGCCCGCCCTCCTCCCCTCTCCCCGCGCGACGACGCCCGATCGAGGACCACCCCGCGCGACCGGCGGACAGCGAGAGAGCGGACAGGGAACGGCAGATGCACACGGCGACCGCGACCAGGACCCGGACCACCCGACCCATCACCCCGACCACCGGCACCACCCCCGCCACCAACGGCCGCGCCGCCCAGCGGCAGTACGAGCGCCAGCACGAGCGCGCCTGGCGGGCGACCGGCGAGCTGGCCCCCGGGCCGCCCCCCGCCCCGGACGGCGTCGGCCTCGTCCGCTGGCACTCGGCGCGCTTCACCTTCCCCGAGGACGCCCCCTTCGCCCTCGCGCTCGGCGACGCGCTGCCCCAGTTCGACCTCGCCTACGAGTGCTACGGCCGCCTCAACGCCACCCGCGACAACGCCATCCTCCTGATCCACGCCCTCACCGGCGACGCCCACGCCGCCGGCCGCCACGCCCCCGCCGACCGCAAGCCCGGCTGGTGGGACCCGATGATCGGCCCCGGCCGCCCGCTCGACACCGACCGCCACTTCGTCATCTGCGCCAACGCCCTCGGCGGCTGCGCCGGCAGCACCGGCCCCTGCAGCCTCGACCCCGCCACCGGCCAGCCCTGGGGCGCCCGCTTCCCGCTCGTCACCGTCGCCGACCTCGTCCGCGCCCAGCGCCTCCTCCTCGACCGCCTCGGCGTGCGCCGCCTCGCCGGCGTCCTCGGCGGCTCGCTCGGCGGGATGCAGGCGCTCGAATGGGCCGTCCGCTACCCGGCGCTGGTCGACCGCGTCGCGGTCCTCGCCGCCGCCGGGCGGCTCGGCCCCCAGGGGATCGCCCTCAACGAGATCGGCCGCCGCGCAATCCTCCTCGACCCCCGCTGGCAGGGCGGCGACTACCCCCCCGGCGAAGGCCCCGACGAGGGCCTGGCGATCGCCCGCATGGTCGGCACCGTCACCTACCACAGCCCCGAGTCGCTGGCCCTGCGCTTCGGCCGCCAGCCGGCCAGCCGCCCGCCTCGCCGGCCCGCCTTCCACCCCGCCGACCGCCCCTTCGACGTGGAGGGCTACCTCCACTACCAGGGGGACGCGCTCGTCGCCCGCTTCGACGCCCACACCTACCTGCGCCAGACCCGCGCGATGGACCGCTACGACGTGGCCGAGGGCCGCCCCTCCGAGCGCGCCGCCCTCGCCGCCGTCCGCGCCCCCGTCCTGACGCTCGGCATCCGCAGCGACTGGCTCTTCCCCCCCCACGAGGTCCGCGCCCTCGCCGACGCCATCACCGCCGCCGGCGGCGACGCCCGCTACCGCGAGCTCGACTCGCCCCACGGCCACGACGCCTTCCTCAAGGAGTGGGGCCTGCTCGACCCGATCCTGCGCGAGTTCTTCGAGGAGGAGTCGAAGGTCTGAACGTCGTACGTCGTACGTCCCCCGCCTCAGCCGCCGACCTTCGACCTTCAGCCCTTCGACCACGACAGGAGCCACCATGACCACGCCGGCCACCGACCCCAGCCCCGCCGACACGCCCACTCAGCACTCGCCACAGGCGCCGCCGCGCCACTACCGCACCCGCGCGGTCCAC
>JAUJMV010000026.1:17738-43026 GCA_030446685.1 Thermomicrobiales bacterium
CACTCAGCACTCGCCACAGGCGCCGCCGCGCCACTACCGCACCCGCGCGGTCCACGCCGGCGAGCGCGCGCCCCGCCCCGGCACCCCCATCTCGACGCCGATCTACCACGCCGCCACCTTCGTCTACGAGAGCGCCGGCGCGCTCGACGGCGCGTTCGACGCCGACCCGAGCTTCGTCTACGCCCGGCACGGCAACCCCACCGTCCACGCGCTCGAAACCGCCCTGGCCGCCCTGGAGGGCGCCCCCGGCCAGGCCGTCGCGCTCGCCTGCGCCTCCGGCATGGCCGCGCTGCACGCCGCCATCCTCGCCACCAGCATCGGCCCCGGCGAGCGCATCGTCGCCAGCCGCGACCTCTACGGCACGACGACCGGCCTCCTGAACACGATCTTCGCCAACCAGGGCATCGGGATCGACTTCGTCGACACCGGCGACCTCGCCGCGGTCGAGCGGGCGCTCGGCGCGGGCGCCGGCGGCCCGGCCCGCGTGCTGCTGGCCGAGACGGTGTCCAACCCCCTCCTGCGCGTCGCCGACCTCCCGGCGCTGGCCGATCTCGCGCGCGGCGCCGGGGCGCACCTGCTGGTCGACGCCACCTTCACCCCGCCGGTCCTGCTGCGCCCCCTCGAATGGGGCGCGGACCTGGCGATCCATTCGACGACCAAGTACCTCAGCGGCCACGGCGACGTCCTCGGCGGCGCGGTCATCGCCCGGCCCGACTACGCCGGCCCGCTCCAGACGGTCAGCCGCCTGGTCGGCGGTGTCCCCGGCCCGCAGGAGGCCTGGCTGACCCTGCGCGGCCTCAAGACCCTCCCCCTGCGCTACGAGCGCCAGTGCGAGAACGCCGCGACGATCGCCCACTGGCTGGCCGACCACCCGGCGATCGCGGCGGTCCACTACCCCGGCCTCCCCGGCCACCCCAACCACGCCCTGGCGACGCGCCTCTTCGACCCGCAGTACCGCGACCGCGAGCCGAGCGGCGACGGCCGCCGCGACACCCCGCACTACGGCGCGGTGGTCGCCTTCGCCATCCGCGACGCCGACCGCGACCGCGTCTTCCGCTTCATCGACCGGCTCGACCTCTGCCTCCCCGCCACCAGCCTCGGCGACATCTACACCCTCGTCGCCTACCCCGCGATCGCCTCGCACCGCGACCTTCCCCCCAAGGCCCGCGCCCGCGTCGGCATCGGCGACGGCCTCGTCCGCCTCTCCGCCGGCATCGAGCACGTCGACGACATCATCGCCGACCTGGCTCAGGCCCTCGACGGGGGGTAGAGCATGGAACGCCGGTCGTTGCCCGCGGGCGCCGAATCGCCGCCGGGAGGGGCGGGTGGCACGCGACGGTCGCGCGCGACCCTGACGCGGATCGACCGTTACAGTACTGCCATCAGCGTGCGAATTGCCAGAAGGGATGTGTGATGCGGATCGGTGACTACCTCGCCAGCGGGCGCACCTCGTTCTCGTTCGAGTTCTTCCCGCCGAAGACGCAGCAGGGCGTGGAGGCCCTCTTCGACACCGTCGCCGAGCTGCGCCGCCTCGACCCCACCTTCGTCTCCGTCACCTACGGCGCCGGCGGCTCCACGCGCGACCTGACGATCGATCTCGTCGGGCGGATCAAGCGCGAGATCGGCCTGGAGGCGATGGCCCACCTCACCTGCGTCGGCAGCGGGCGCGACGAGATTCGCAGCGTCCTCGCCCGCCTGCACGACGCCGGGATCGAGAACGTCCTGGCCCTGCGCGGCGACCCGCCGAAGGGCGCCACCGCCTTCACCCGCCCGGCGGACGGCTTCGGCTACGCCTCCGAACTGGCCTGCTTCATCGCCGAGCGCGCCAACGGCTTCAATTTCTGTCTCGGCGGCGCCTGCTACCCGGAGGGCCACACCGAGTGCGCCGACCCCGACGCCGACCTCCGCAACCTCCAGCACAAGGTCGCGGCCGGCGTCGAGTTCCTGATCACCCAGCTCTTCTTCGACAACGACGGGTACTTCGACTTCGTCGCCCGCGCCCGCGCCGCCGGCATCACCATCCCGATCGTCCCCGGCATCATGCCCGTCACCAACGTCGCGCAGATCGAGCGCTTCACCGCCATGTGCGGCGCCACCATCCCGCCCGCGCTGCGCCAGGTCCTCGACCCCTGCGCCGACGAGGCCGCCGTCGTCGAGGCCGGCATCGCCTACGCCGCCGCCCAGTGCCGCGACCTCCTCGACCGCGGCGCCCCCGGCATCCACTTCTACACGCTCAACAAGTCCGCCGCGACCGTCGCCATCATGCGGCAACTCGACGGCCTGGCCCTGGTGTCGTAGGCGCGGGGGCGAGTTCCTGTCGCCCTCAACAGCCCGCCGGCAGCCCCGCGATTCGGATGTCGGATGTCGGGAAGATCAGGAGGCACGCCCCATGATGCCGCCGGCACCGCCCCCAGATCGCCCACCGGCGGAGCCGCCGGGAGTGCCGGCGATCGCGCCCCGCACGGTCCCCTCCCGCCCGGACGAAGCCGCCTTCACCGCGCAGGACGTGATCGACCACATCCGGGATCACCCAGTGGCAGGCGTCGGCCGGGTGCGATCCAGCACGCCCATCGCCGTCGAGGGGGTCGAGTTCCTCACCGCCCGCGCGGTGGGCGCGCGCCTCAACCGGGGGATGAACCTCCCCGACGACCTGCCGGTCTGCTTCGTCACCTTGCGCGGCGACTTCGCGCTCCACAGCCGGGGCGCGACGTTCACCTCGCCGCGCGCGTTCCGGCTGTACGACGCCCGCACCGGCAACTTCCTCGCGCTCGGGATGCTCGATTGAATAGCGCGGGCTCAGGGCCGGTCGTCGGTCCGCTAGGGGCGGGTTTGAAACCCGCCTGGTCGCCGCACCTCCAACCGTAAGGTCGGCCGACCGATCCCCAACCCTGGGGAAGGCAGGTGCGGGCAAAGCTCCTGCCCTTCCGAGAAGCCACCCGGCTGGCCCCGATCCTTCTCCCCCCAAAGTTGGGGGCCCCCGGGGGGTGCTTGCTCCCACCCCCCAGCACGTATACACTGCACCGCGAACTGGTCGGCCGCTGTCCGGGGAGGAAAGGAAGTGCGCGATGCCCGGTGACACCCTCCGCATTGGCTTCGTCGGCGCGGGCGGCATCGTCCGCGACCGGCACGTCCCCGGCCTGCGAGGGGCCGAGGGGGTCGAGTTCTACGGCGTGGTCAACCGCAGCCGCGAGTCCTCGATCCGCGCCGCCGAGGAGTTCGGCATCGAGCGCACCTACGACGATTGGCAGGAGCTGGTGGCCGACCCCCGGGTCGACATCGTCTGGATCGGCGCGCATCCCTACATGCACCGCATCGTCACCGAGGCCGCGCTGGAGGCCGGTAAGCACGTCTTCACCCAGGCGCGCATGGCTTTGAACTTCGCCGACGCCAGGGCGATGTACGAGGCCGCCGAGCGCCACCCGAACCAGACCACGATGATCTCGCCGCCGCCCCACTACATGCCCGGCGACCGCGTCGTCCGCCGCATGATCGCCGAGGGGTTCATCGGCGAGCCGCGCAACGCCGTCGTCCAGTCCTACAACGCCGGCTACCTCGACCCGCGCGCGCCGCTCCACTGGCGGCAGCGGTGGGACATCTCGGGCTACAACGCGCTCGATCTCGGCATGATGATCGAGGTGACCCACCGCTGGCTCGGCTACGCCAGGCGCGTCACCGCCCTGGAGCGCACCTTCACGACCAGCCGGCCGGACGGCCAGGGCGGCCAGGCCCCGGTCGAGCGGCCCGATACCCTCTCGGTCGTCGCCGAGCTGGAGAATGGGGGCGCTCGCGACGATCCTGTGCAGCGGCGTCGCCCCCCTCGCGCGCGGCGCGAACGGCTTCCAGATCTACGGCGCCGAGGGCACGATCCGCTACCTCTTCGAAATGGGTTCCAACATCATCCTCGCCGGCCGGTCCACCGACAGCGAGCTGCGGGAAGTGCCGATCCCGCCCGAGGAAGAGCGGCACTGGACCGCCGAGCTCGACTTCATCAACGCCGTCCGCGAGGGCCGTCGCGCCGTCGAGCCGACCTTCTGGGACGGCCTGAAATATATGGAGCTGACCGAGGCGATCTTCCGCTCGATCGAGACCGGTCGGACGGTCACCCTCCCCTCGAATAGGGCGGCGCCGTCCCCCCCGCCCGCCGCCGTCCGGCGGCGGGCCGCGACCCCGCGCCGGCCCCCACCGTCCCGGCCCCCATCGTGGAGGGAGGCAACATAGCACACCGCCTGGGCCGCCTCACCGTCGCCTTCACCCCTTGCCCCGCCGCCTTTGACGCGGTCATGGTCGTCCTGCGCCACCGCGGGGCCTGGGTGCTCGTCCGCAACCCGCGCCGCGCCTGGGAGTTCCCCGGCGGCCGCCGCCTGGCCGGCGAGACCTGGGCCGAGACGGCGCGGCGCGAGGCGGCGGAGGAGGCCGGCGCCCGCCTGCGCGACCTCCGCTACGTCGGCTGGTACGCCCGGCCCGGCGGCGGGGCCACCATCATCGGGGCCGCGGAAGTCGCCGCCTTCACCCCCCTGACCGGCGCGTTCGAGACGACCGCCGTCCGCCTCTTCCCCCGCCTCCCCGCCGACCTCTCGTTCCGGGACGGCCTGTACGACTTCCTCACCGCCAGCGACGCCGCGCCAAGAGCAGGCCCGACCCGCCCCGAGTAATGGCGCCCGGTAGGACGGAAGCATCCAACATACCGACACGCCCAGAAGGGTAGGTCGCGCTGGGAAGCCCCGTCATCCTGAGCGGAGCGAAGGATCGGCCTCCCGCGGCACGCACGGAGCGGATGGCCGCATCCGGTGCCAGGGACCCGACCGCGATCCTTCGCGAGGCGCCGCTCAGGATGACGGGCGCGGATCGCGCCCGACGCTCTGACGCACAGACTCATCCGATCCCAACTAAACCGCCCTGGCGCGCGGGATGGAGACCGGATCGTATTCAGCGCCGAGCATGTACTCCCAGAGCGGAGCGTGGAATGGCTGCGCTGCGGACGGCGGCAACTGCGCCGACCCGCCGGGGCGACGCCAACTGCACGCCCACGCCTGGTCCCGGCGCCGGCGCGACCGTACCGAGAACCGCTGTAAACGCCACAGCAGCCGCAAGAACTCGATCCGATCGCCGCGTCATTGTGGGATCGTACAAGTCTGGGCGATTAGTGCTGAGGTCGAGAGCACAATTCCGCGCCGAAACCCGCGTGGAATCTACAAGGGCGGTCGTGGTCCGGCAAGAGACAAGCCCCAGTGTCGGCGCAGTCCCAATTGCGATGTGGTTGAGCGCGTCGCGCCCACTCTGCACCGCCGCCGCGACCCCACTCACCTGCAGGTATCTCGGGCCTCCTCCCTCCTCCACCATCGGGCGCGCGGCCAGGACCGGGGGCCGAATTCGCCCTTTTCACTACCGGCGGCTACACTTACGCCCGTCAGTCCGGCGCCCTGTAGTCCCGCGCCCTGTGACCCGCGACTTGCGATTCACTGACGCGATCGGGCGCCGCCCCGACCGCGACGCGGTCGACGACGACGCCCTCGCCTGGCTGGCCGGCCAGCGCGCCTGGGTCGCGCGGGGTCCGGCGACCGCCCGCGCCGACTTCGCCCCGCTCCCGGAGCAGGTCATCCACGGCGACTACCAGCAGACCAATCTCTTCTTCCAGGGGGGGTGGGTCAGCGCGATCATCGACTGGGACCAGACCTACGTCGCCCCGCGCGCCTGGGAGGTCGTGCGGGCGCTGCACCTCGTCTTCGCCCTCGCGCCCGACCCCTGCCGCCGCTTCGTCGCCGCCTACCGCGCGGTGCTGCCCCTCCCGACCCCCGACCTCGACCGCGCCGCCGCCAGCTACGCCCTGAAGGTCGCGCACGACCTCTGGCTCTTCGAGGCCCTCTACCTCCAGGGCAACGACCGCGTCCGCCCCTTCATCCCGCGCGGCGGCTTCGTCCCCCTCGCCGACCGCTGGGCCGCCCTCCGCCCCGCCCTGTCCGGCTAACCCACCACCTCGCCAGCCGCGGACCAGCGCCCCGGCCTAACTCCCCTCCCCCAATACGAGGGGAAGGGGCCGGGGGTGGAGGCTGCTCCACGCTTAACAAGCGTCCTGGGGCCGCTCCGGGTGCAGTGTCAGCACGTCCGGGTTGCGCAGCGTCAGCGCCCAGAGCGCCAGCAGCCCGCCGGCCAGCAGCAGGATCACCGCCGGGATGCCGAGGAGATCGGCCAGCCCGCCGAGCAGCAGCAGCGGGAAGATCGAGGACAGGTTGGTGAGCGTCAACTGGATCGAGAAGATCCGCCCGCGCAGCCGCGCCGGCGCCCACTCCGCCACGATCGCCTGCGCCGGCACCATGATCAGCCCCACCTGCCAGCCGATCACCGCCGCCAGCGCCATCACCACCCCCACCCGCGAGGCGATCAGGTGCCAGGCGTCCCGCAGATCGGCCTCCCGCAGCAGCCCCCCGAAGACCGCCCACCCCTGCGCCGGCCCCACCAGCGCCAGCAGCACCAGCGCCCCGATCATCACCAGCAGCCCGCGCTGCACCAGGATCTCGCGCGGGAAGCGCCGCGCCAGCCGGTGCGCCGCGCAGGAGGCCGCGGCCATCGCCAGCCCGGCCGGCGCGATCAGGAAGATCGCGTCCTCCGCCCCGATCCGCAGCTCCCGCACCGCGAAGCGCGGCGCCAGCGTCGCGATCACCAGCATCAGCGTCGTCGTCAGTGCCAGGTAGAGGATCGCCAGCCGCGCCGCGACGTTGCCGTGGATGCAGCCGATCCCCTCGCGCAGGTCGCGCCCGAGGCCCCGCAGCGCGCTCCCCGCCGGCCGACCCCGCAGCGCCGCCCGCGCCTCGGCGTCGGCCCGGTCGCGTGGCAACAGCACCGCGAGCACGGTCGCGGCCGCGTACATCCCGACCGCCCCGGCGATCACCACCAGCGCGCCGGTGTCCTCCCCGAACGCCTTGAGCACGATCGGGCCGAGCAGGATCAGCCCGAGGAATTGCGCCAGCGTCCAGGTCAGGTTGAAGAGCCCCATCGCCGCGGTCAGTTGCTTCTTCGGCAGGAAGTGCGGGATCGATGACAACTCCGCCGGGTAGAAGAACTGCGCCACCGCGTTGATCGCGAAGTTCGCCGCGAAGACCGCCAGCACCGACTCGCCGTGCAGCAGGTAGAGCGGCACCACCAGCGCGCGCGCCGCGTTGCAGGCGATCAGGACCGGCTTCTTCGGCCAGCGGTCGACCATGATCCCCGCCAGCATCCCGAAGATCGCCGCCGGCAGCACCGCCGAGATCACCGTCAGGCTGAGGAAGACCGTCGACTGGGTCGCCCGCTCGACCAGCACCAGCGCCATGTACCAGAGCGCGTTCTGCGCCGTCTGGGTCAGCAGCTCCGCCAGCCAGAGCAGCCGGAACGGCCCGTTCGCCAGCGCCGCGCGCATCCCGCGCCGCGCCGTCCCGTCCTTGTCCGGCGCGAAATCGAGATCGACCAGCGGCGCCGGCAGCTCCGCCAGCTCCCCATGCACCAGCCGGTGCAAATCGCCCCACTCGGTCGCCCGGTCCCGTCGCTCGGCTACGCCCATCTGTCACCGTGAAGAGTCGGGAGTCGGGAGTAGAGAGTAGTACGGGGGAGTCGGCAGAGTCAGCGCGACGCTCAACGAATGCCCGGTGCCCCCGACTCCCGACTCCCGACTCCGTCAGAACCGCTCCCGCAGCCGGTCGAAGGCGTCGCCGATCGGCCCGTGCGCCACCGCCCCCCAGACCCCCAGGTTGTCGAGCAGCGCGATCAGGAAGTAGGCGCCGCCCAGCGCGACGATCACCCCCTGCGGCGAGAAAGCGATCGGCGCCAGCGCCAACAGCGGCATCGCCCCCGCCCGCGCCGGGCGCGGCACCGGCCGCAGCAGCACCGGCACCTTCGGGAAGCGCAGATAGCTCACCATCAGCACCGCCAGGACCAGCAGCACCAGCGCCGCCACCCGCGGCGACCAGAACGCCGGGTAGAAGAGGAGCGAGGCCGCCGTCATCCCGCCCATCGTGATCGGCAGCCCCTGGAAGCACGGCCCCTTCTCCGACGAGGCGAACCGCGCCAGCCGCCAGGCGCCGCAGACGACGTAACCGCCCGCGATAATCCAGCCGAGGACCGGCCAGGGCCGCAGGAACCCCTCGTAGACCAGCAGGGCCGGCGCGACCCCGAAGGAGATGATGTCCGCCAGCGAGTCGAGCGCCTCCCCGAATGGATCGCCCCCGCGCATCCGGCGCGCCAGCGCCCCGTCGAGCACGTCGAGCGCCCCCGCGATGAAGATCGCCGCCGCGCCGGCCAGCAAATAGCCGCTGGTCGCCAGCATGATCGCCGCGACCCCGCAGAGCAGATTCGTGAACGTCACCAGGTTCGGCAATTGCTGCCAGTAGCTGCGCAAGCGTGCTTTCAATACTCCTCCCCTCCCGAGACCGGATCGCGGCCTCGCCGTCGCGGCCGCCGGTGGCGCGGCGCCGGCTCTCCCCCCGGACCCGCGTCACCCTGGCGGTTGCGGCCGCGTCCCTGCCCCCTACCCCGCCGGCCGGGGAGACCCGGCCACAATCTCGGTGTTGTAGCGCGCGATCGGCGTGATCCCCGCGCGCACCCGGTCCCCTCGCCCCACCAGCGCCCGCGCCCGCCCCACCGGGATCAGCACGTCCGTCCGCGACCCGAATTTGATCATCCCGAACTTCTGCCCCGCCCGCAGCCGCGCCCCCGGCGCGGCCCAGAGCACGATCCGCCGCGCCAGCAGCCCCGCCACCTGCACGACCACCAGCGGTCCCCGCGCCCCCTCGAGCGCCAGGAGCTGCCGCTCGTTCTCCTCCGACCCCGACCGGCTCATGGCGGCGGCGTACCCGCCGGGGATGTGCAACACCTTACGCAAGGCACCGGCCACCGGGCTGCGGTTGACATGCACGTCGAAGATCGAGAGGAAGGTGACGATCCGCAGCGCCCGCCCACCCAGGAACCAGCCCTCCTCGACCTCGTCGACCGCCAGCACGATCCCATCGGCGGCCGCGTAGATCGCGCCGTCGTCGGGCGGCGTCTCCCGGCGCGGATCGCGGAAGAAGGCGGCGATCCCCGCCGCCAGCAGCAGCGGCGGCCAGGCCAGCCGCCGGTCGAGCGCCGCCAGCGGCAACGCCAGCGCCGCCGCCCCGGCCACCAGCGGCCAGCCCTCGCGGAACGCGGCGTAGGGCGGCCCGTCGGCGGCCGCCCCGTCCCCGACGACCGCCCCATCTCCAACTGTGTGGTTCACCTGTCGCACATCCCCTTCGCCGTGCCCCACGCGCCGGCGCGCGCCGCACCCCTCCCACCGGACCCCCCAGTCACGCACCACTGGTGGCAACTCGGGGAACGACCGGCGCTGCGGCTATCAGGCAACGGACCCTAATTATCCCACATTGGGGCGGTTATTGCCGCTTTCGTGGGGTCGAGGGTCGAAGGTTGGAACGTCGGAACGTCGAACGTTTCCCACCCCAACGGCTTCGACCCTCTTGGAAGGACCCGCGCTGCCGCGGAGAGAGTTTCGGCCTCCAGACGTTCGACGTTCGACGTTCCGACGTTCGACCCTCGTTTACGGCAGGTAGCGATCGAGGAACAGCCCCAGGCGCAGCCGCGTCTCAGGCGCGATCCGCGCCGGGTCGGTAATGATCGCGTCCCGCAATGCGTCGCCGCACCCGCAGGCCCGCCCCCCCGCCAGCCGCGGGACCAGCTCGCGCAGCACCTGCCGGGCCGCCTCAGCGTTGCGCCCCAGCCGCTCGACCACCAGCTGCACCGTCACCGGCTCCTCGTCCGTCTTCCAAACGTCGTAGTCGGTCACCAGCGCCAGCGTGGCGTAGCACAGCTCCGCCTCGCGCGCCAGCCGCGCCTCCGGCAGCGTCGTCATCCCGATCAAGTCCAGTCCCCAGCCCCGGAAGACGCGCGACTCGGCGCGCGTGGAGAACTGCGGCCCCTCGATCACGACGAGCGTCCCCCCGTCGTGGACGCGCGCCCCGACCGCCGGCGCGCCCGCGGCGGCGGAGAGCCGGCCGCGCAGGTCCGGGCAGAAGGGCTCCGCGAAGGCGACGTGGACGACGCAGCCGCCGTCCGCCCCGCCGCTCTCGAAGAAGGATCGCGGGCGACTGGTCGTGCGGTCGAAGAGCTGATCCGGCACGACCAGATCGAGCGGCGCCAGCCCCTCGCGCAGCGAGCCGACCGCGCTGACCGCCACCACCCGCTCGACCCCCAGCCGCTTCAGCGCGTAGATGTTGGCCCGCGCCGGGATGTCGGCCGGCGCGTAGCGGTGCCCGGCGCCGTGCCGCGGCAGGAAGGCGACGCGCTCCCCCGCCAGCGTCCCGACGGTGATCGCGTCGCTCGGCGGGCCGAACGGCGTCTCGACGCGGTGCTCCTCCACGTCGGCCAGGTCGTCCATCCGGTAGAGCCCGCTCCCCCCGATCACCCCGATCCGCGCCACCCCGCCCGCCCCCGCCACGCCCGCCTCCCCTCCAACTCTCGGCCCCTGTCCCCCGGCCGCGGTCCCCCCCGGCGGCGCACGGTACGGGTGGCACCGCTCGACGGTTGCCTCGCGCCCCTCGCCATCCCGAGCCGCGGGGAAGGCTCGCCCCCCTGGCGCCCGCGCGGCAAAGCGCTTGCCCCGCGGAGTCAAGCCGCCCCAGTATACGGCAGCAGCGCCCCCTGCCGCCGCGAGGCCTGGCAACCAATTACGTTCCCCCGCCGGGCGCAGTCCGGCCCCAGGCAGTGTTCCTGCCCGGGGCCGGAGTCGGCGATCGCCTCTTACCACCTCACGCGCCCGGCGATTGGCTCATCGCCGGCTACTGCGGGCTGTCACCGAGTGTCACCGGGACCGTCTGCTCGTTCCCGCCCCGGTTGATCCGCAGATTGACCGTGTCGCCCGGCTTGAATTGGTAGGTCAGCGCCTGCTGCAAATCGCGCTGGCTCTTCACCGGCACGTCATTGATCGCGGTGATCACGTCGCCGCGCTGCAGGCCGGCCCGCGTGGCGGGGGTGTTCTGCGCGACCCCTGTGATGACGACGCCATCGGTGCGCGGCAAGTTTGCAGCGGCGGCGATCGACGGGGTAATCGTCGCCAGGCCGACGCCGATGAAGCCGCGCACCACCCGTCCATTCTGGCGCAACTGCTCGGCGATTCGCTTCGCCCCATCGATCGAGATCGCGAAATTGATCCCCTGCGCGTCGCTCGCGCCGAGCGTGTTCACCCCGATGACCTCGCCCCGCAGGTTGACCAGCGGCCCGCCCGAGTTGCCGGGGTTGATCGCCGTGTCGGTCTGGATCAGGTCGTAGAGGGTCGGCCCGCCCTGCCCCGGCTGCGAGCCCGGCTCCTGGACCTCGCGGTTGAGCGCGCTGACCACGCCCGCCGTGACGGTCGGCCCGCCCTCCAGCGCCAGCGCGTTGCCGATCGCGACGACCCACTCGCCGATTCGCAGATCGGACGAGTTACCGAGCGGCACCGTCGGCAGGTTCTGGCCCTCGATCTTCAGCACCGCCAGATCCGTCCGTGGGTCGCGCCCCACCAACTGCGCGTCGAAGGCGCGGCCGTCCGGCAGCACCACGCGCAGCCGCTGCGCTCCTTCCACACGTCCGCCGACGTCCCGGGTCGCGAAGCAGGCGAGGAACGGCGACCGCCGTCATGGGGGGCGTTCGACCCAACGGTTGCCTCCCGCCCAGGCGCCCGCTCAACCCGCGCGAGAACCGCAGTCAGCGCCGTCCCCTCGCTGCCCCGCGGCACGCCGCCAACCCCATCCCCGCCCCAGTATACGGCAGCAACGCCTCGTGCCGCCACGAGGATGGCAGCCGATCGAGTTCCCCTGCCGGACGCAGTCCGGCCCCAGGCAGTACTCCTGCCCGAGGCCGGCCCTGTCGAGCGCCAGCCTACTTGCCCCTCACGCGCCCGGCGGCAGGCTCATCGCCGGCTACCGCGGGCGGTCACCGAGCGTCACCTGGACAGTCTGCTCGCTCCTGCCCCGGTTGAAGCGCACCGTGACCGCGTCGCCCGGCTTGAACCGGTTGGTCAGCGCGTCCTGCAAATCGCGCTGGCTCCGCACCGGCACGTCGTTGATCGCGGTAATCACGTCACCCCGCTGCAGGCCGGCGCGCGCCGCCGGATCGTTCGGGACGGCCTGGACGATGACGACGCCATCGTTGCGTGGCAGGTTCGCCGCGGCGGCGATCGATGGTGTCACCGTCTGGGGCTGGATGCCTAAGTACCCGCGCACCACCCGCCCGTTCTGCCGCAGTTGCTGCGCGATGTTCTTCGCCCCGTCGATCGCGATGGCGAAGTTGATCCCCTGCGCGTCGCTCGCGCCGAGCGTGTTCACCCCGACGACCTCGCCGCGCAGGTTGACCAGCGGCCCGCCGGAGTTGCCGGGGTTGATCGCCGTGTCGGTCTGGATCAGGTCGTAGAGGGTCGGCCCGCCCTGCCCCGGCTGCGAGCCCGGCTCCTGGACCTCGCGGTTGAGCGCGCTGACCACGCCCGCCGTGACGGTCGGCCCGCCCTCCAGTGCCAGCGCGTTGCCGATCGCAACGACCCACTCGCCGATCCGCAGATCGGACGAGTTGCCGAGCGGCACCGTCGGCAGATTCTGGCCCTCGATCTTCAGCACCGCCAGGTCGGTCTGCGGGTCGCGCCCCACCAACTGCGCGTCGAAGGCCCGGCCATCCGGCAGGGTCACGCGCAGCCGCTGCGCCCCCTCGATCACATGGTTGTTGGTGATGATGAACCCGGCCGGGTCGTAGATGAAACCGGTGCCGGACCCCTGCGGGAAGCCGCCCGCGCCGCCCCCTGGCCGGGAACTGCCCGCCGCCCTGGCCGCCGAAGTTCTGCACCAGCACCGTCGCCGGGCGCACCCTGTCGGCCACACTGGCGACATCGGGGAAGGAGGCCGGGGTCGCGGCGTTCCCCGCCGGCGCGGTGCCGGTCGCCGCCGCCTGCGCCATCGGCCGGCCCGCGACGGCCGGCGCGGTCGCCGCGGCCGTCGCCCCACTCGCGGTCGCGCCCGCCACCGTCGCCTGGGCGGCCGGCGCGGCGGCGGTCGTCGCGGTCGGCGGCAGGCTGGTGGCCGTCGCCAGGGCGGCCGCCGGTGTGCCGCCGGACGTGCCGCTGTCGCCGCCGGCACTGCACCCCGCGAGGGCGAAAGCGAGCAGCAGCAGGAGGATCAGCACCCGCAACGGCGCCCGTCCCCGGCGACCCGCGCCGTGAAGTCGTCCCATCGGCCCCACGCGAGCCGGTCGATGCGCGTGGCGGAATATCCGGGCCATCCTCTCCATTCCTTTCGAATCCCTGCGCGAATCCCGATGCCCTGCCGCGACGGTCTTGCCCACGTCAACCGGACCCCGTCGGATGCCGCGCCCCAGGCCGGGCCTCCGCGCCCCCGCGAGACACCGTCATTGCGCTCCTGTTGACGCGGGCGGATGCGAGGCGGGCCGCCTATCGGCGCTTTCCCCGGCGTTTCCACCCCCGCCACTCCGCACGAACCACGCCAGCGGCACACCGCTCCGCCATCGCCCGCCCTACCCAAGATTACAGGCGACCCGTGAGGAAAATGTGAAGAGGACTGCCCGAGGACCGGCGCCCCATCCCGGCCGGCATCCCCCACCGCCCGCGGGCCGCGCTTGACAGTAGTGGACGAACGTAGTATACGTACACCATGCACACCCGCACGTTCAGGACGGGTGTTCGCAGAATCGGCCCCGAACGTCTTGCAATCCCTAGATACGTGGTATGATGGTCGAGAGGACCACAAGTTGCTACCGTTGCCCCCGGCGGCGGCGTGCCGGGCGATGGCGGCGACAACGACCCTTCCCAGGTGCTTCGGGGGTGCCTGGACGGCGCGCGGGGTGATGATCGTCACCGCCCGCCCCTGAGCGGAGCGGCGGGCGCGGCGAACGGCCAGAGTAGAGCGTGGAGGAGCGGTCCATGACGGTGAGCGGCGCGAATCCGACGACACAGCCGGGCGGCGAGGACGCCGGACGCGGGACGGCCCTGGAGGACGCGCGGCAAGGTCTTCATGGACCGCTACTCCCTCAGGACCCTGACGGCCGGGCGATCGAGCACTACCCCGAGCAGACCTGGCGCCGCGTCGCCCGCGGCATCGCCGCCATCGAGCGCACTCCCGAGGCCTGTCGCCACTGGGAGGACCGCTTCTACACCGCTATGGAGGGCTTCAAGTTCGTCCCCGGCGGCCGCATCCTCGCCGGCGCCGGCTCCGGCCACGAAGTCACCTACTACAACTGTTTCCAGGGCGACACGCCGGTCCATACCCGCGAGGGCATCGTGCCGATCGGCAGCCTCAGCGGTGAACACGATGTCCTTAGCGAGGGCGGCACCTATCGCACTGCATTCTTCCAAAGCTACGGCTACCAGCGATTGTGGGAAATCACCCTCGGCAACGGCACGGTCATTCAGGCCACCGGCGACCATCAGTGGGTCGCAACGAAGCCGAAAGGCGGCGTGGAGCGCGTCCTGACCCGCGACCTCAAGGGTCGCCGTATCCCGATCAACGCCCGCCCGGCCCGCGCGCGGCGCGACGCGGACTTCGCCGAGGGCATCCGCCACGGCATCGTCTATGGCGACGGCAGCATGCAGTACGGCAAGGCGCATGTCTGCCTCTTCGGCGAGAGCGAGCAACTCGGGCGCTATTTCGATGGCTTCACCACCCGCCCGGCCGGTGGCACGACGGCGACGAAGGCCCATCTGCGCGTGCAGAGCCTCCCGGCTGTTTGAAGCAACTCCCCGCGAACACCGCCTCCCCGTCGTACTGGCGCGGCTTCGTCGCCGGCCTACTCGCCGCCGACGGACACGTCGATGCCCGTGGCTCAGTCGCGCTCTACAACAAGGACGCCGCCGTCCTCGCTCAAATCGCCGAGCGCATGGCCGTCGCCGGCTTCATATCGAGCGGGATCACTATGACCCGTGAGACCTCGCCGTATGATGGCACGCTCAAGCCGATCTACCGCCTGCAATTCTTCAAGGCGACAATCAGCCCGGACGATCTGCTGCTCCCCTCGCACCGGGCGAACTTCGAAACGTCCCCGCAGGCGCGCAATGCGACAATTCGCGTGCTCGACGTGCGGGAAACCGCAAAGATCGAGGAAGTATTCTGCTGCATCGAGCCCGAGACGCACACGATCTGATCGGACACGGGTATCTCACCGGGCAGTGCTACGTCATCCCCAGCCCGGAGGACAGCCGCGGCGGCATCCTCGACAACCTCAAGATCATGACCGAGGTCATGGCGCGCGGCGGCGGCGTCGGCGTCAACCTCTCCACCCTGCGCCCGCGCGGCTCCTACATCAAGAGCGTCAACGGCACCGCCTCCGGCCCCTGCTCCTGGGCCGAACTCTACTCCGTCGCCACCGGCGACGTGATCCAGCAGGGCGGCTCCCGCCGCGGCGCCCTGATGATCATGCTCGACGACGACCACCCCGACATCGAGGAATTCATCACCGCCAAGCGGATCGACCCGCTGACCAACCGCCCGGTCGCCATCGAGCACGCCAACGTCTCGGTCGCCGTCTCCAACGCCTTCATGGAGGCGGTCAAGGCCGACGCCGACTGGCAGCTCCAGTTCCCCACCAGGGCCAACGTCGCCGCCGACCCCGCGCTGGCCGAGCGGGTGGTCCCTGGGCGCGTCGTCAAGGCCCGCGCGATCTGGGAGCTGATCTGCGAGAGCGCCTGGCGCACCGCCGAGCCCGGCCTCGTATTCATCGACCGCTACAACGAGCGCTCCAACACCTGGTACTACGAGAATATCCGCTGCGTGAACCCGTGCGGCGAGCAGGGCCTGCCCGAGTGGGGCGTCTGCAACCTCGGCGCGCTCAACCTCGCCGCCTTCGTCACGGACGGCGAGATCGACTGGGCCGACCTCGCCGAGCAGTCGCGCGTGGCGATGCGCTTCCTCGACAACGTCGTCGACGCCAACCTCTACTTCATCGAGGAGAACCGCCAGGCCCAGCTCGGCACCCGGCGCACCGGCCTCGGCACCATGGGCCTCGCCGACGCGCTGATCCAGCTCGGCATCGCCTACGGCAGCCCCGCGTCGGTCGCGGTCATCGAGCGCATCTACGGCACCATCCGCGACGCCGCCTACGACAGCTCCGCCGACATCGCCGCCGAGAAGGGCGCGTTCGGCCACTTCGACCGCGAGAAGTATCTCCAGGGCCAGTTCATCCAGGAGCTGCCCGAGCCGATCCGCCAGAAGATCGCCCGCCACGGCATCCGCAACGCCGTCCTGCTCACCCAGGCCCCGACCGGCACTACCAGCCTCCTCGCCGGCGTCTCCTCCGGCATCGAGCCGGTCTTCGACTTCGCCATGGTCCGCCGCGACCGCACCGGCGAGCACATCATGTACCACCCGCTCCTCCAGGCCTGGAAGGACGCCCACCCCGGCGAGCCGACCCCTACTTCGTCGGCGCCAACGATCTGACCCCGGAGGACCACATCGCCGTCCAGGCGACCGTCCAGCGCTTCACCGACTCGAGCATCTCCAAGTGCGTCGTCGGCGATACCCTCGTGACGACGGAGCGCGGCCTGCTGCCGGTGGCCGATCTCTACGGGGGCGAAGCGCCCGACACCTTCCGCCCGCTGGCGCTGCGCGTGGCGAGCCTCGGCGGCGAGCAGACCACGTCGGGCTTCTACTTCGGCGGCGTCCGCCCGACGATCACCGTCACCCTCGCCGACGGGCACGAAGTCACCGGGACGCCCAACCACCGGCTGCTGATCGGCACGCCAGCCGGCCTGGACTGGAAGCGCCTGGACGAACTCGCGCCGGGGGACGAGGTCGTCCTCAAGGTCGGGGCGAACGTGTTCGGGGCGGACGTGTCCCTGCGCGGGTTCATGCAATCGACGACCAAGGCGGGCTACCAGAAGACGATCGCGGTGCCCGCCTCGATGACACCGGCGCTGGCGCACTTCCTCGGCGCGTTCTGCGCGGAGGGCAACTTCAGCCACTTCTCGGTCGTCATCACCAACAACGAGCGCCCGGTGCTGGAGCGCCTCAACGATACCGCCCGGCAGTTGTTCGGCATCGAGGGCAAGATCGGCGCCCCCGGCGCGGGCAAGGCGCTCGAGTTGCGCATCAACAGCAAGTCACTCTGCGAGTTGCTGCGCTTCCTCGGGTGCGAGACCGGCGCGGCGCGGAAGGTGCTCCCCTGGTCGGTCCTCCAGTCGAGCCGCGAGAGCGTGGTCGCCTTCCTGTCCGGGCTCTACCTCGACGGCTACGTCACCTCGACGAAGGTCGGCATCACGCTGGCCGCCCTGCCCCTCATCCGGCAGTTGCAGATCGTGCTGGACAATCTCGGCGTGCAGTCGTGGCTCACCACGAAGCACAACGCCGTCTACGACCGGGACTACTACGAACTCAACGCCCACGGCCGCGAGGCGCAGCGCCTCGCGCTGACGCTGGCATTCGACGAAGCCCACAAGCGCGACCGCGCGGCGGCGCTCCTGCAGCGGACCTTCGGGCCGAGCAAGAGCGACACGATCCCCCTGGAGGCGCGGGTGGCGGTGTTCGCGGAGGCGCCGCGGACGGTGCGCTACCGCCACCATGCCTACTCGCAGGCGCTCTGACCGGCCACGACCGGCGCCTGTCGTGGTCGGGGCTGCGGCGGCTCGCCGCCGACCCCGAGGTGCCGCTGACGCCGGACCTGCGCCGGGTCCACGATGAGGGGCTGCACTTCCGCGCTGTCGCCGCCGTGCGCGAGAGCGGAGCGCAGTTGGTCTACGATCTGGCGGTGCCGGCGACCGAGGCGTTCGTCGCCAACGGTATCGTCAACCACAACACGGTCAACGCGCCGAACCACCACACCGTCGCGGAGGTCCAGCGCCTCTACATGAGCGCCTTCGACCAGGGCTGCAAGGGCGTGACCTACTACCGCGACGGCTCGCGCGACGCCGTCCTGACCCACATCGAGGAGAAGAAGGAGGCGCCCGCCGAGCAGGCCCTGGCCGCCGCGGTCACCCCGCCCCTCCCCACGACGATCCGCCCGCGCCCGGCCGTCCTGCACGGCTATACCCGCAACATCAAGGCGCCCGAGGGCACCGTCAACATCACCGTCAACAGCGACGACGGGGGGCCATTGGAAGTCTTCGTCAACGTCGGGCGCGGCGGCAGCGACGTGGCGGCGCTGGCCGAGGCGCTGGGGCGGCTGATCTCCTCAGCCTGCGCCTCCTCCCCGATCCCGCAGGAGGAAAAGCTGCGCGAGATGGCGCTCCAACTGCGCGGCATCGGCGGCAGCCGCACCATCGGCTTCGGCCCGGAGCAGGTCCGCTCCCTCCCCGACGCGGTCGGCAAGGCCCTCGGCGAGCACCTCGACGGCCACCCGGCCCTCCAGCCGAACCCGCTGCAACTCCGCTGCCGCAGGCCGCCGCGCCCGCGCCGGACGCCGCCCCAGTCGCGGCCCCGCCCGACGGCGCCAACGGCCACGCCAACGGCCACGCCGACCTCGCCGCCACGACCTACCGGATGACCGGCAACCTCTGCCCGATGTGCGGCAGCAGCACCCTCATCCACCAGGAAGGCTGCAAGAAATGCATCACTTGCGGACATTCCGAGTGCTAGCCCCAGCCTGACCGAGCAACGTCGCTCGGCGGGGATCCCACCACAGTGCAAACACGTCGCGGGGCGAGTGCGTGTGCACTCGCCCCGCGACTTGCAATCCCGCCTAAAGCCGCTCGTCACAGTCCGAGGGAGCTGCCGCAGTACGGTGGTGCCGAGTACGCTCCACGCCCAGATTCGGCACACAACGCACAAGTAGTGGTACAATTGCGGTGAGAGGTGGGCGGTGACCATCCCGGCATTCGACGTGCACGGGAATCTCCCGCCGGGGATCCACGAAGCTACCCGGGAGGAAATAGCGGCCCGCTTCGGGCACACCCTCGCCCGCCGGCGCCTGGTAGCGGGGCTCCTCGCAGGGCTGGCTCTGCTGGCGGCGGCCGGTTGCCGGTGCGCCTGGCTCGACGGGAGCTTCATCACCGATGTGGAGGCAAGTGAGGGCCGCCCCCCGCGAGACTTCGATCTGTGCTGGGACATCGCCGGGGTGGATCTGGCGGCGTTGGGCCGGATCGAGCCGGCGCTCGATCCGATCCACCCCGACCGCGCCGCCCAGCGCAGGCGCTTCGGCGGGGACTTCTTCTTCGTCGCCCCACCGGCAGGCGACGGACTCGTAGAGTTCTTCCAGGTGGATCGGCAGGGGCGCCGGAAGGGCCTCATCCTGATCCGCTTCGGGAACGGGGAAGGGGGCGCGGTGTGATCCGTAATCACCGCCAGTACGAGACCAGCCTCGCCCAACGACGGCGACTCCTGGAGACGCGGGCCAGCTACGAGGCACACCCGCAGGGCGATCCCCTGGCGCAATCCGCGGTGCTGAGCAGCGTCGACACCTTGTTGGAGGGGGTCAACACGGAGATCGCCGCGTACGAAGCGCTGCGCTCCGGCGCGATCCGCGAGTTTACGAGCTACGGCCTCGCCGATCTCCCGGACGCACTCGTCCAAGCCCGGATCGCCGCAGGGTTGACGCAAAAGGACTTGGCCGAGCGACTGGGCGTCAGCGAGCAGCAAATCCAGCGCGATGAAGCGGGCGCCTACGCGAAAGCGACCCTCGACCGCGTGCGGCGCGTGGCGGAGGCCCTGGATCTGGAGGTCGTCCAAACATTCCGCCTCCACCGCCCGGTCTCGCCGCCCTGACACACTGCACTGGCACACGCTGGCGGGCGGCGAGTACCGCCTGGAGGGTGACTAACCCCCGTGACCAGAGCGACACCACCGAGCGGCATTCGGCACGGTCCCAGCCCGCGGAGGCGGGTTTATGCCCCGCAGGGTACTTCGTGGCCGCTGGCCCTTAGCGATGGGTCTCACCCCATCGGTCTCACCCCATCGGTCTCACCGCAGAGAGAACCATCGCCTTGCCCTTGTGAATCTCGACCACGACGTCCACGTTGCAATCCCTCGGTCCCGGGCCGCTCGGATGAAAGTCAACCCGCCCCCGCGCCCGCCGCAACGCCTGCTCCACTTGGCGCAGCCGCTCCTCGGCCAGCGCCAACCGCCCGGCATAGCGCCCCTGCGCCACCAGGCGCCCCAGGCGGAACCCCGCCGCGAACGCCTCCCCGCGGCGACGGCGAGGCCGCCCCTACCGACGGATCGGACGGCACAGGCGCGCTCGCCCCCGCCGCCTCGTCGGCGCGCAACCACTCCGCCAACCGCCCGCTGACCTCCGCAAAGTGACGATCCGGCATCGCCCCCTCCTCCCCCGCCCCCGCGTGCCCGCGGCACATAGCCGGGGAAGGCGCACCGCGCCATCGCGTCGCGCGCACGTCGCGCGCGGCCAGGCCCCACGACCCGACAGACCGCTCCCAAGGCACGGCCCCTGTCCAGGTACTACGGCGGACAGCGCCCTTCGGATGCCCGCGCCGCCACCACCGGCGCCCCGGCGTCGGGGATCGGGGGCGCAGGCTGGCACTCCCCACCACCCCGCCGGGTCCGTTTCTACACGCGGCCTCACGCACGGAACCAGGAGAGACGCCATGACCGCCACAGCCGCCCCGGCTCGACGCCGGCCCGAAAATCACAAAATGACGAAACGAATCGCCCCGCGCGCCGGCGCAACCCGCGCCACGCCTGGGAAAACCGGCTCCACCCCCCGGCGGGCGCCGCCCCCGGAGACCACCAAATCACCCCCATTTCCCCCCGGCCGCCCCGGTGTGGAACTTTTCGGCCCCCGGTGCATTACTCTTAGCGGGTGGGGCGGCAGGTGGTCCGTCGCCGGCGCGGCGCGCGGGGCGCGCCGGCGGCGGGCGGGACGCGGGGAACGGTGCATGACCGTTGATGCGGGGACCATCGCCGCGGTGCGCGCGGGCGACGCCGACGCCTTCGAGGCGATCGTCGCCGAGTTCCAGCCCCGACTCTACCGCTTCCTCTACGGGCTCGTGGGGGACGCCGAGCTGGCGCGCGACCTGACGCAGGACACCTTCCTCGCCGCCTACCGCGCCCTCCCCGCCACCGGCCCCAACCTCAACCTGACCGGCTGGCTCTTCCAGATCGCCCGCAACCACGCCCGCTCCCACTGGCGGCGGCGCAAGCTCTTCGCCTGGGTGCCGTTCCTCGGCGGCCACGGCTCACCGGAGGAGGAGGACCGGCCATGGCGCTACCGGGGCCGGAGGGGACGGTCATCGAGCGGCAACTGCTCGGCGCGGCCCTGCGCCGCCTGGGCGACGCCGACCGCGAGTGCCTGCTCCTCTGCGCCGACGGCTTCAGCTACGGCGAGATCGTGCAGATCACCGGCCTGACACTGCCCGCCGTCAAGGGCCGCATCTTCCGCGCGCGGCGCGACCTGCGCGCCTTCCTCGAACAGGACGAGCGGGGGAGAACGACCAGCATGGCCCGTAACCGCGCCGAGTGCGCCCGGATCGAAGAACTCCTCTCGGCGGCCCAGGACGGCGCCGCCACGCCGGAGGAACGCGCGCGCATCGCGCGCCACCTCGCCGGCTGCGCCGACTGCCGCGCCAGCGAGGCCGCCTTCCGGCGGATCGACGACCGGGTCAGGCGCTACCTCAGCCTCACCCCCGTCCCGGAGATCGCCCGCCCCTGGCGCGACGCCCGCCCGCGCGCGCCCGCCCCGCCCTTCGCCGGCGGCCGCTGGCGGGCCGCGCTCGCCGGCCTCGCCACCCTCGTCCTGCTGCTCGCCGGGGTCGCCCTGCTGACCGGCCGCGCGCCCGACAGCCGCGACGCTTCCGTCGGCCAGGAAAGCGGCGGCCAGCGCGCCCCGCTGGCCGCCGGGCACCGACGGCCGCCGCCGCCGTGGCCGACAGCGCGCGGACCACCAGCGGCGGAGCCACCACAGCCGCCGCCGGGGCGCTGGCCGCGGCGACCGGCGCCGCCCCGGCCAGCGGCCGCCGTCGTGATGCCAAGCCGCCCCGACCACCGCCCGCGCCGGGGCGCGGCCGCCGCCGCGCCCACCGCGGCGGCCGGCGCCAGTTCACCGGCCGCCGCGACGGGCGCGGGGCAGCGCGCGCCACACCCGTTGGCGGCCCAGCCACTCGCGCGGGGGCCACCGCCGCCTCCGGGGCGACCAGCGCCGCCGTCAACCCCGCCCGCCGCTACGACCTCGCCGCCGCCACCGCCCTGACGATCTGCCCGCCCGGCGACGGGACCGCCTGCCAGGCGGAGCCGCTCCCCCCGGAGCGGCGCGAGGCGCTCGTCCGCGCCCTCGACCGCGACCTCGCACGGTCGCCGCAGGCGCCCGCCCCCACGCCGGGCGGCCCCGCCGCGACCCTCGCCTTCGACCTACCGGACGGGCGGCGCGTCGCCATCGCCTACGACCGCGCCGCCGGCCTCCTGCTCCTGCCCGGCGGCGACGGCGCGGTCGTCGCCCCGCCCGAACTCGCCGCCGCCCTCCCCGCCGAGCCCACCCCGCCGCGCTGACTATGGAGGCGACGGGCCGCGCCGCTCAAGTGGTTGATGCCGGTCAGCGCGACGGCGGCGGCCCGTCCCACACCGGCTCCGCGCCGGTCGTGATGCTCAGGTGCGCCATCGTCGCGCCCGGCGCCGCGCCGTGCCAGTGCCGCTCGCCGGGCGGCAGATGCACCCGGTTGCCCGGCAGCAGCCGCTCCTCGGGGATCGCGTCGGTCCCCAGCCGGCACTCGCCCTCGATCACGTAGAGGACCTACTCCTCCTCGTGCGTGTGCCAGTTCGTCCGCGCGCCGTCGTGGAACCGCACCACCGAGAGGCTCACGTCATCCCGATGCGCGAGCAGCCGCTCCAGCAGCACCCGCCCCTCGAACCGCTCCGCCGGCCCCTGCGCGCGCTCGGCCTCCCCGCCACGGACCACCCGCATCACACCCTCCCTTCAAGCCATCCACGCCGCCACCGATGCAGCCCATTATCGCAGACCGCGCACACCCTCACCCCGCCCCCAACGCCCGGCACCAGGCGGGATGCCCAGCAACAGACTGCGGCCTGCTCCCCTCCCTCTCCCAGCATTGGGAGAGGGAGGGGGTTGGGGGGTGGGTGAGGGCTGACCGGGGCCGGGGGAAGGCGAGGGCCACTCTGGTATGCTGTTGAGAAGCCCGGACACCGTCGGGTATCCGCCCGCCCAGCGCGGCGACAGGTGACAGAGAGAGGCACGGCATGCAGGGACCGCGGCAGATGAAGGTCTGCATCTTCCAGGGTTGGGAGGACGCCGACGACCCGGAGATCATCGCCACCTTCTACACCGACCCGGCGGGCAACGTCCACGTCGACAACGAGGCGTTCTACGACACCGTCCGCGGCATCCCCGCCCCGGCGCGCGGCCGCTACACCGACGGCCACGACGGCGTCGCCTTCCTCCACGCCGTCCGCGACTACTTCCGCGGCCCGCAAATCTGGGCCGGCGAAGTCGTCCCCCTCTTCCCCGACGACGAGGGCGGCGGGCAGCGGGCCGAAGGCTGAGGGCCGAGGGGGGCGCGGGCGCGGCCCGACTTGGCACGAGCGATCGAGCGCCCTGCGTCCGCGGCTTGCGGCCCGCCGCCCGCCGGTCACCGACTGTGTAGCCGGGGGAGTTGCGGGGCCAGGCCCTCCGTGCGGCGCAGCAGCACCAGGAGCGGCGTCGGGGTGTCGCGCCAGTAGTCGGTCGCCCCCTGGAGGATGTCGAGCGCGACGGCCCACTGGTCCGGGGCGTGGCGGATGAAGGGCGCGGCCCGATCGTAGAGCAGGACGTACCCGCGCCCCCCCTCCACCCAGGACAGATCGGTGACGCAATCGTTGAAGGCATCCCAGTTGCGCCCGAAGTAGGCCGGGAACGCCATCGCCTCCGCGCAGGCGCGCAGGAATGCGGCCTTGTCCGCGATTGCGCCGCCGTCCAGCACGAAGCAGCGCCGCCCCGCCCGCTCGATCCGCCGCCGCAGGATCGCGGTCGGCGTGCCGCTGACCAGGCGGTAGACCCCGGCGGCGGCGGGATCGGCGAGGACGGCGCCGAGCGTCGGCATCAGCGGATCACCCGTTTGAAGCTCTCGTAATGGTCGTCGGTGTAGTACAGCTCGCCCTCCCGCCCCGCGACGATGCGCCGCGCGCCGCGGTCCGGCGAGCCGGGCGTGATCACGGTGTACTCCCGATAGTAGCCGTTCGGCTGCGCGGGCAGGAGCCGTTCCCGGTTGCCGAAGATCACCCCGTCCCGGTCGTACGGGAACGGCCCGCCGCGCTCGATCAGGCCGATCGTCTCCCGCGCCTGCGGCGGGAGTTGCGCGAAAGGGATGGTCGGCAAGCCGTCGCCGCGCCGCGGGGCCTGCTGGTCACGCGCCGCGACGGTGGGCGAGGGGGCCGGCGGGGTGGCGGTGGCCTGCGCGCCGGCACGCCGGGCGACGGTCGTCGCGCTCGTGACCGCCGCCCCCGATTGCGCGGCGCCCGATGCGTCGCGCTCCCCGCACCCCTGGGCGCCGACCAGCACGACGAAGCTCACCAGGGCGAGCAGGAGCGCGAGCAGCCGGGGCCGAGCGGCGTCCATCCGCACGATCGAGATTCCCACAGGCGGCAAATCCTCAGCTACTCGACGCCGTCGGTCCGCCGACCGGCCGCGCCACGGCGACCAGCCCGACCCAGGACGCCCCGGCCGCCTTCAGCGCCGCCGCGCAGGCCTCCGCGGTCGCGCCACTCGTCATCACGTCGTCCACCAGCAGCACCCGCCGCCCGGCCAGCGGGCCGCCCCGCCAGGCGAACGCCCCCCGGACGTTCGCGCGCCGGGCCTCGCGGTCGAGCCCGACCTGGGGTCGCGTCGGCCGCACGCGCGCCAGCCCGGTGTCGAGCGGCGCGCCACGGGCGCGGGCCAGCACCCGCGCCAGTTCCTCCGCCTGATTATACCCGCGCTCCCGCCGTCGCGCCGCGTCGAGCGGCACCGGCGCCAGCAGGAACGCCGGGGCAGCGACGTCGCCCGGTCCCCGCCGCTCCAGCGCGGCGAGCGGGGCGAGGAGGAGCAGCCCCAAGCTCTCGGCCCGCGCCCGCTCGCCCTCGTACTTGAAGCGGTGGATCGCCTCGCGCAGCGGCCCGGTGAAGGCGCACGCCGCCCGCGCCGCATCGAGCGCGAACGGCCCGCCAACCCGGCAGGCCGCGCAGAGCCGCGCCCCGGCGATGTGCAGCGGATCGCGGCAGCGCGCGCACCAGGGCGGCGCGAGCGGCCGCAGCAGCGCCGTGCAGGCCGGGCAGAGCCACGCGCCCCGCCGGCCGCACCCCGCGCAGCGCGGCGGGAAGAGGAGATCGAGCCCGGCCCGATAGAGCCTCGCGCGGAGAGGGAGCGCCCGGCGACCGGCCGACGGTGCAATCGTCACTGCGCCCCCCTC
>JAUJMV010000026.1:43126-45626 GCA_030446685.1 Thermomicrobiales bacterium
CGGCTGGCAAGAGGGCGGGTGGCGCCGGCAGGGCCAATGCTTTGAAAGGCCGGCGCTACGCCGACGTCCTCTTCGCCCCGCGCTGGCGGGCCGCCGGAGGGTGGTAGTACTATTGTGCTACCGCGCCACGCCGTCCGGACCGGGGACGGCGCCAGGCGACGATCCGGGAAGGATGGGCCATGCCAGAGATCAACCCAGCAGCGTCCGAGGACCGTGCGCCGGCGCTCGACCACCTCCTCTACGGGGGCGACCCGACGCCGGGGATCGTCGCCGTCGAGCAGGCCGGTGGCGGGGCCATGCGCGTCTACCGCCGCCCGGACGGCCCGAGCCGAGCCGTGGAGAGCGCGCTGGAGCCATTCGAACCCTGGATGCTGCTCGGGGGGGAACCGGACTGGCCGCGCCTGCGGGGCGAGTACGCGGCCGAGCGCCTGTCCGGGGACGCGCACTACTGCTGGCTGGCGCGCTTCCGGCACTGGCCCGCCTTCCTCGCCGCCCGCGACCTCCTCGACGCCGCCGGCCAGGGCTGGCTCGGGTTCCGCTCGCCGGTCGAGCAGTACCTGGCGGCGAGTGGCCGCACCCTCTTCAAGGGGCTGACCTACGACGATCTCACCCGGCTGCAGCTCGACATCGAGACGACCGGCCTCGACCCGCAGGCCCCCGACGCGCGGGTGCTGCTGGTCGTGGTCGGCACGAACCGCGGCCTGGAGGAGGCGATCGGCGCCGCTGGCGAGGACGAGGCGGCGATCCTGCGCCGGCTGAACGCGGTCATCGCCGCCGTCGACCCCGACATCATCGAGGGGCACAACTGCTTCAACTTCGACCTGCCGTATCTGCTCGCCCGGTCGGCCGCCGCCGGCGTCCCCCTGACCTGGGGGCGCGACGGCTCGCCCCTGAGCGCGGGCAGCGGCGGGCAGCGTTTCAAGGTCGCCGCGCGCAGCATCCCCTTCCAGCCGCACTACGTCCACGGGCGGCACCTGCTCGACACCTACCAGCAGATCCAGCGGTACGACAGCACCGGCACGCTGACCAGCTACGGCCTGAAGCAGGCGATCGAGGCGCTCGGCCTCACCCGCGAGGACCGCACCTTCGTCAGCGGCGAGGCGCTGAACGCCACCTGGGAGACCGACCGGGCGGCCGTCGTCCGCTACGCGCTCGACGACATCCGCGATGTCGCCGCGCTGAGCGCCGTGACCGTCCCGACCGAGTTCTACCAGGCCCAGATCCTGCCGCAGTCCCTGCAGAAGGTGGCGACCGGCGGCACCGGCGGCAAGATCAACGCGCTGCTCCTGCGGGCCTACCTGGCAGCCCGCGAGGCCGTGCCGCGGCCCCAGCCGCCCCAGCCCTACCCCGGCGGCTACAGCGAGGTCCGCGAGGTCGGCATCTTCCGCCCGGTCGCCAAGTGCGACGTCGAGAGCCTCTACCCGGCGATCATGCTGACCGAAGGGATCGGCTCGGCGCGCGACCGGCTCGGCGTGATGCTGCCGCTCCTGCGCGAGTTGACCGCGCGGCGGCTCGACGCCAAGGCCCGCGCCCGAATCGGCGCCGGCCGTGAACGCGCCTACTGGCAGGGGCTGCAAGGCTCGTTCAAGGTGCTGATCAACTCGTTCTACGGCTATCTCGGCTACAGCCGCGCCGTGCTGAACGACTACGCCGCCGCCGAGCGGATCACCCTGCGCGGCCAGGAGCTGATCAAGGCCGTCGTCGCCGAGCTCGAGCGCACCGGCGCGCGGGTGATCGAGATCGACACCGACGGCGTCTACTTCGTCCCGCCGCCGGGGGTCGCCGACCGGGCGGGCGAGGAGGGCTACGTCGCCGCGATCGGCCGCACCTTGCCGGCGGGGATCAATCTGGCGTTCGACGGGCGCTACCGGGGCATGATCTCGCTGAAGACCAAGAACTACGTCCTGCTCGATTACGACGGCAGCCTGATCCTGCGGGGCAGCAGCCTGCGCAGCCGCCGCGAGGAACCCTATCTGCGCCGGTTCCTCCACCGGGCCGCCGAGTTACTGGTTAACGACGAGCGGGACGCGGTGCGCGAGCTGTACTTCGACACCGCGCGGCGCATCCAACAGCACGCCCTCGAGCCGCGCGACTTCTGCCGCTGGGAGACGATCACCGACAAGACCTTCAACAGCGAGCACAACCGCCGGCTGGCTGCCGTCGCGCGGGGGCAGCGCGTCGGGGAGCGACTGGAGGTCTACCAGCGCGCCGACGGCAGCCTCGGGATCGTCGCCGACTACGCCGGCGACGAGGATGTCACCTACCTGCTGCGGCGGCTGCGCGAGGTAGCCGCCCGCTTCGCCGATCTCTACGAGGACACCGCAGCCTTCGACTACGCCTTCCCGCCGCTGACCGCCACCAGCGACCTCGACGCCCAGGAGGCCCGCACGCCGGTCAAGCAGCTCGCGCTCTTCTGAGATCCCCCCGCGCCCTCACGCTCGGCGATCGGGCCGGTTTGCCCGCCGGGGAGCAGGCCGGGGCCCGCCGTGCCTGGCTACGG
>JAUJMV010000026.1:50626-76837 GCA_030446685.1 Thermomicrobiales bacterium
ATTCACCGCGGTATGGCTGACCCACGGTTACTAGCAACTCCGACTTCACGGGGGCGAGTTGCAGCCCCGATCCGAACTGGGGCGCGGTTTGCCGGGATTGGCGCCACCTCGCGGGTTGGCCGCCCTCTGTCCCGGCCATTGTAGCGTGCGTGTCGCCCAGGCCGTCAGGGCCATGCGGACTTGACGTCATCCCCGCCTTCCTCCGGGGGTCTCCCGGCAGTCCGGCCAGTGACACTCTAACTGGCCGCAGGGGTTGCGCTCGTTGCGGGACTGAACCCAACATCTCACGACACGAGCTGACGACAGCCATGCAGCACCTGTGGCCCACCCTCGGAGGTCACACGTTTCCGTGCGCTTGCAGGGCCATGTCCAGGCCTGGTAAGGTTCTGCGCGTTGCGTCGAATTAAACCGCACGCTCCGCTGCTTGTGCGGGCCCCCGTCAATTCCTTTGAGTTTTAGCCTTGCGGCCGTACTCCCCAGGCGGTCGACTTACCGCGTTAGCTCCGGCACCGACGGGGTTGACCCCGCCGACACCCAGTCGACAGCGTTTACTGCCGGGACTACCGGGGTATCTAATCCCGTTCGCTCCCCGGCCTTCGCACCTCAGCGTCAGGGGCGGGCCAGCCGGCCGCCTTCGCCACTGGTGTTCCTCCCGATCTCTACGCATTTCACCACTACACCGGGAATTCCACCGGCCTCTCCCGCCCTCCAGCCGCGCCGTCCCCCAGGACCCTCCCCGGTTGAGCCGGGGCTTTCACCGGGGCGCGCGCGGCCGCCTGCGTGCGCTTTACGCCCAGTAATTCCGGACAACGCTCGTCTCCTACGTATTACCGCGGCTGCTGGCACGTAGTTAGCCGAGACTTATTCGGGCGGTACCGTCATCCTCGTCCCGCCCAAAAGCGGTTTACACCCCGAAGGGCGTCGTCCCGCACGCGGCGTTGCTCCGTCAGGCTTGCGCCCATTGCGGAAAATCCCTCGCTGCTGCCACCCGTAGGTGTGGGGGCCGTGTCTCAGTCCCCCTGTGGCTGGCCGTCCTCTCAGACCAGCGACCGATCGTCGCCTCGGTGGGCCGTCACCCCGCCGACTAGCTAATCGGACGCGGACCCCTCCGTGCGCGCCTCGCGGCTTTCCTGGCCGGCCCCACGAGCCGGCCGTACGCGGTAGTAGCCCCGGTTTCCCGGGGTTGCCCCCCACCGGTGGGCAGGTTGGTCACGTGCTCCTCACCCGTCCGCCGCTCACCACCGCCGAAGCGATGGCCCGCGCGACTTGCATGCGTTAGGCACGCCGCCAGCGTTGTTCCTGAGCCAGGATCAAACTCTCCACCAGAACCCCGCCCCTCGCGGGCCGGGGCCGATGCGCTCATTCGGTGCGTCGCGCACCGCGGGCCACACCACCAGAATCCCGCAGGACCCCGCCGGCGCGCCCGCCGACCGGCCCCCGCCCGGGGACCGGCCCGCCACCAGGCGACCCCCCAAAGGGCCGCCACCACGCTCCACCTGTCAAGGTGCCTCAGCATCACAGGACACAAACGCCGCCCCTCTCGGGCGGCGGGGCTTGGGACGAATAGCGCCTCGATCACCCGAGGCCGTCCTGACCAGAACCTGTATCCTGTGCTGTTTGGTCTGCCCCATCGGGGCGAAACCGCCGCGCCACCCTGTCGAGCGGCGCAAGAAGAATAGTACCACAGCACTATCCCCCTGTCAAGGGCGCCGGTCACGATTCCCGTGACCTTTGCCCTTCCCGACTCGCGCGGCCGGCGTGCCGTCCGGCGGGTCGTCGCTGCCATCTTGCGGCAACGAAGTGAATTGTAATCACGCGCATTCGTCCTGTCAAGGGTCCCGGCGACCCGATTTTTCGGCGGCCTGTGTAGCCCGTCACGCCCGGCCCCGACAGGGCGGTCTACATCTCGCGCCGCCCGGTCATCGCGCGCCCCAGCGTCACCTCGTCGGCGTACTCGAGATCCCCGCCTACCGGAAGGCCGCTGACGATGCGCGTGATCTTGACGCCCAACGGCAGCAACGCCCGATAGATGAACATGGCCGTTGCGTTGCCGGGAATATCGTGATTAGTCGCCAGGATTACCTCACCGCCTTCACCGGCGGCCACATCGTTCTGCACCCGCGCCTGCAACTCCTTGATCCGCAGCCGCTCTGGGCCGATACCGTCGACCGGCGAGATCGCGCCGTGCAGCACATGGTAGAGGCCCTTGTACTCCCCCGTCCGCTCGACCGCCAGGATGTCGAGCGGCTCCTGCACCACGCAGATCTGGCTGCGATCGCGGCTGTCGCTGGCGCAAATCGCGCAGGGATCGCTCTCGGTCGTGTTGAAACAGACCGAGCAGAGCGTCACCCGCTCCTTGACCTCGAGGATCGCCTCCGCCAGCGCGATCGCCTGCTCGCGCGGGCTGCGCAGCATGAAGAACGTCAGGCGCGAGGCAGTCTTCGGCCCGATTCCCGGCAACCGCCCGAACTCCTCGATCAACTTCGCCACCGGCCCCGGTGTAATGGAAGAACTCATCGCTCTCGCACCTTCCTATTATGTCGCGCCGACGCCCAATTATAGCACATCCGCGCGGATTCCTTCGCTCACGCGGCCATTGACGCGCCACGCCGCGCGCCGCATACTGCCGCGATGGAATCGCCATCGCGCCCGGTGCCAGCAGCAGGAGGAAGCCCCATGAAGCCACTGATCGGGATCACGCCGTCGCCCCAGCGCCACGAGCGTTTCGGCGACCTCTACGCCATTGCAACGACCTATGTCGGCGCGGTCGAGGCCGCGGGGGGAGTGCCGCTCGTGCTGCCGCCGCACCGCGCCGGACTGGACGAAACGCTCGCCGCCCTCGACGGCATTCTCTTCAGCGGCGGGGGGGACATCGATCCGGCGCGTTACGGCGACCGGGAGGTCCACCCGGCGACCTACGGCATCAGCGCAGCCCGCGACGAGTTCGAATTCGCGCTCCTCGACGCGGCCCTGCGCCGCGATCTGCCGGTCCTGGCGATCTGCCGCGGCATCCAGGTTCTCAACGTCGGGCTCGGCGGCACGCTCTACCAGGATGTGGCCGACCAGTATCCCGGCGCGCTGCCGCACCGCCAGGAGCTGACCCCCGAGACGCGGCATGACCCCAGCCACACCGTCACGGCCGGGGAGGGGAGCCTGCTCGCCGAGGTTTACGGCCAGGCCGCGATCGCGGCCAACTCCTTCCACCACCAGACACTCAACGCGCTCGGGCGCGGGCTGGCGCCGGTCGGCCGCACCGCCGACGGGACGGTCGAGGCCGTCACCGCGCCCGAGCGCCGCTTCGTCCTCGGGGTGCAGTGGCATCCCGAGATGATGTACGACGCGCACCCCGAGCATCTCCGCCCCTTCGCGCGCCTGGTCGCCGAAGCGGTCGCCTACCGGGAGCGCAAGACGCTCGGCGTCGCCGCCGACTGACGCGGGGCGTGGGCCGTGGGCTGTGGGCCGCAGGAGCAAAGAACGGCGGTAGGGGGGAAATGGGGGTGATTTGGGGGTCGCCGGGGGCGGACCCGCCGGGGGGTGGAGGCCGTTTTTCCCAGGCGTGGCGCGGGCTGCGCCGGCCCGCAGGGCGGTTCGTTTCGTCATTTCGTGATCTTTGGGCCGGCGTCGGGCCGGGTCGGGTGTGGCGGTCATGGCGTCCTTCCTCATCCCGCGCATGGGGCCGCGTATAGGACGGACCCGCGCAAGGTGGCGGGGGGTGCCACGCCGCGCCCTTGGTCCCCGCCGCCCCTCTCGGCCCGGCGGCCTGCGAACGCGCACTTCCCGATGATCGACGACTTCGCCCGCGCCACCACGGGCGGGCGCCCGCGCGCTTCTCCGGGACCGACGGCCTCCGGGCGACGGCGGCCAGCGCCGGCGTCTACGAGTCGGCGCGCACCGGCCGGCTGGTCGAGATCGCGCCCTCGGCAGGGGCGAGGAGCCGTCCGGCACTTTGTCGTGGGGCGTGGGACGCCTGGTCGGTGGTGGTCACTGTAGGGGCATGCCCCCGACCCGCAAGCGAGTACCCCGGCCCGCGGCCCCGCAGGGCCGCCCCAAGCCGTTGCTCTACCTGAATCGTCGGTGGTCGGCCACGCGGGCAGGTACGGGGGCCTGCCCCTACAAGTCCGAGAGGCGGCGCCACACGCAGACGCGCGGGCGGCGGTCCCTGGACCGGCGCCCGCGCTGTGTGGTCTGTTCGGTTTCTTCGGTGGCTGTCCGCGCCCTTACTGGCGCGCGCCGCTCGCCGCGACCGGTTGCCGCTCGGTCTCCCGCTCCGGCAGCCGGTCGGCGGCGCGCTCGGCGCGCTCCGGCAGGCCCGGCAGCGCCACCACCAGCACCTCGTCGATCGTGTTGGCCGGCACCCAGCGCACCTCGTCGCGCATCTGCTCCGGCAGCTCGTCGAGGTCGCCCTCGTTGCGCGCCGGGAAGATGATCGTCCGCAGGCCCGCCCGGTGCGCCGCCAGCGACTTCTCCTTGAGCCCGCCGATCGGCAGCACCTGGCCGCGCAGCGTGATCTCGCCGGTCATCGAAACCTCCTCGCTGACCGGGACGCCCGTCAGCAGCGAGACCAGCGCCGTCACCATCGTGATGCCGGCGGAGGGGCCGTCCTTCGGGATCGCGCCCGCCGGGACGTGGATGTGGATGTCCGACTCCTTGAAGAAGTCGGGGTCGATCCCCAGCCGCTCGGTGCGCGACCGCACCAGGCTGAGCGCCGCCTGCGCCGACTCCTTCATCACGTCGCCGAGCTGGCCGGTGATGATGAGCTGGCCCTTGCCCGGCACCCGCGTCGCCTCGATGAAGGTCAGGTCGCCGCCGACCGCCGTCACCACCATGCCGGTCGCCACGCCCGGCACGGCGGTGCGGGTCGCGATCTCCTCGTAGAAGAAGCGCGGCCGCCCCAGGTACTCGCGCACCAGCTCCGGCGTCACCGTGCCGGGCGAGCCCTTGCCCGCCGCGATCGCCGTCGCCGCCTTGCGGCAGACCGAGCCGATCTCGCGCTCCAGGTTGCGCACGCCCGCCTCGCGGGTGTAGCCGGCGGTGATCGCCGCGATCGCCGCGTCCTCGAAGCGCAGCTCGTCCTCCCGCAGGCCGTTGGCCTTGATCTGCTTCGGGATCAGGTGCTTCTTGGCGATCTGCAGCTTCTCCTCGTCGGTGTAGCCGCTCACCTGGATGATCTCCATCCGGTCGCGCAGCGGCCCCGGGATCGGGTCGAGCTGGTTGGCGGTGCAGATGAAGAGCACCTTCGACAGGTCGAACGACACGTCCAGGTAGTGGTCGCGGAAACTGTTGTTCTGCTCCGGGTCCAGGACCTCCAGCAGCGCCGATGACGGGTCGCCGCGCCAGTCGGCGCCGATCTTGTCGACCTCGTCGAGGACGAAGACCGGGTCGTTCGACTCCGCCCGCCGGATCGCCTGGATGATCCGCCCCGGCAGCGCCCCGATGTAGGTGCGGCGGTGGCCGCGGATCTCCGCCTCGTCGCGCACGCCGCCGAGCGACATCCGCGTCAGGTGCCGCCCCAGCGCGCGGGCGATCGACTGGGCCAGGCTCGTCTTGCCGACGCCCGGCGGGCCGACGAAGCAGAGGATCGGCTCGCGGTTGACCTCCTGGGTCCCCGCGCCGCGCTCCTGCTTCAGCTTGCGGACGGCCAGGTATTCCAGGATGCGGTCCTTCGCCTTGTCGAGGTCGTAGTGGTCCTCATCGAGCACCTGCCGCGTCTTGGCGACGTCGATCTCCCCCTCGGTGCTGGTGTTCCAGGGGAGTGAGGTCAACCAGTCGAGGTAGGTCTTGATCACGCCGTACTCGGCGGCGGCCGGCGGCAGCTTCGACAGGCGGTCCAGCTCGCGCCGCGCCTCCCGCTCGGCCTCCTCCGGCATGCCGGCCTCGTCGATCTTGCGGCGGTACTCGCTCGCCTCCGCCTCCTGCTCGTTCGACTCGCCCAGTTCCTTCTGGATCGCCTTCATCTGCTCGCGCAGGAAGTACTCGCGCTGCGTCTTGGAGACTTCCTCCTGGACGTTGCTCTGGATCTTCTTGCCGAGTTCGAGCACTTCCAACTCGCGGCTCATGAAGCCGTTGATCGTCTCCAGCTTGGCCTTGACGTCGTCGAGTTCCAGCAGCTTCTGGCGCTGCTCGTCGTCGAGCGTGCTGCTGCGGAAGTTCGAAGCGATGAAGTAGGCCAGGTGGCGCGGATCGTCGATGTTGATCGCGGCGGTGTGCAGTTCGTCCGGCAGCGGCCCGAGGGCGGTCAGCCGCTGGAAGAGGTCGAGCGCGTTGCTGACCAGCGCCTTGACCTCCAGGCTGTCCTCGACCTGCTCCGGCGCGTAGCTGACGCGCGCCTTGAGGTAGGGCTGCTCCTGCGTAAACTCGCCGATCCGGATGCGGTCCAGCCCCTGGATCGCCAGCCGCACCGTCCCATCCGGCACGCGCATCATCTGGTGGATGATGCCCATCGTGCCGATCTCGTACGTGTCGCCGGGCTTGACGCTGTCGCCCTCCTGCTCGGCGCTGCGCTGCATCACCAGGCCGACCAGCCGGTCGCCGTTGATCACGTCGTCGATCAGACGCAGCGAGCGCGCCTGTCCCGCCGCCAGCGGCACCACCGTCAGCGGGAAGACGACCGTTCCCCGCAGCGAGAGGATCGGCAACTCGGCCGGCACCGGCTGCGCCGGCTTCGGCTCCTGCCCCCCCTGGCGCTCCGGCGCCGCGGCCTGCCGCTCGGCCGCGTCATCCGCGCCGGCGGTCGTCGCTTCGTTGGCTCTCTCGTTCTCGTTCACCACCGTTGTCTCTTCCGTCCTCTCGGGCTGCTCCCGGTCAAACCTGTCGCCAGTCGTCCGATCATCCATCAGGCACGCTCCTCACCGGACGCCGCCTTCGCCGTCACCGGGGCGGGGGTCGCCTCGTCCACGTCGGCGTCGGCCCCGTGCGCCGACCCGACCCGCACCGTGCGCGGCACGACGCGCCGCGGCGGGACCTTCGGCAGGGTCACTTCCAGCATCCCGCCCTCGTAGACCGCCTCGACGCGCTCCGGCTCGATCGCGAAGGGCAGGAAGACCTCGGCGCTGAAGGGGCCGTAGGCGATGCCGAGCTGATGGTAGACCCGTCGCTCGTCGCCGACGTCGTGCCGGCGCACGCCGCGAATCTGCAGCAGGCGGTCCTCGACCGAGATGTCGAGCGCCGCCTCGTCAATCCCCGCCAGTTCGACCCGCACCACCAGGGCGTCGCGGGTCTCGTAAACCTCGGCGTGCGGACGCCATCCGCCGGTGACCCGGTGGTGCAGCGTGCGCTGCCCGTTAAAGAGCGTGCGGAACAGATCCTCCATCTCCGATTGGATTTGCTCCGGTTTGCGGTTGCGCAAACCCCGTGTCCGGTCCATAGCCTTCCTCTCTCGTGAGCAGCGGCCCCGCCGGCCTTCCCCGTACCCGGCCGATCGGCGCAACCGCCACCGCGCTGGCGCCACTCGACGGCTGCGCCGGCCAGCGACGCGGTAACAGACAAAGTCCCATCGTCAGGGTGCGTCATCTGCTTCGCTAAGTATACGATTTCTCAAGCGAGAACACAATCTTTCTTATAACGCTCTTTATAGCTATCCGACTATGAACTGTTTCCGCTACCGATACAACGTGCTTGCCAGCGCCGCTATTCCGCCGCCGGGGCAATCAGCGCACGAAACGTTCCAGGGCCACGTCCGCGCGACCCCGGCTGGGATCGCGCACTCCGCTTGATCTTGATGGTGTTGGTCGGACGTTGCATCACCTGCCGGCCGGGACGGCGATCCGCGGGCGGGTGGATCGTCACAGGGCGGGGCCGCGAGGGCCGGCACGGCGGAATGGCGCGGCGCGGAGTGCGCGGTGGGCGTTCAGCCGCGGGGCAGGTAGAGGATGGCGATGGCGGTGAGGGCGCAGAGGACGATCGAGGTCAGCAGCGGCACGTCGGTGAGGAAGAGCGTCTCCGGGCTGCCGCCCTCGTTCTTGCGATAGACCAGGTAGAGATACCGGAAGATCGCGTAGAGGACGAACGGGATCGTCAGCATCATCGAGTGGTCCTGCGGCAGCGTCTCCGCCGAGAAGGTGTAGAGGGAGTAGGCCATCACCGTCAGCGCGGTGACGATCGCGATCAGCTCCTCCAGCAGCGTCGCCGAGTATTCCTCCAGCACCCGGCGGTGCTTGCCGGCGTACTGGTTCAGCAGCATGATCTCCGCCCGCCGCTTGGAGAAGCCGAGGAAGAGCGCCCCCAGCGCGGTGCAGACGTAGAGCCAGGGGGAGATCACCACGCCGATCGCCACCCCGCCCGCCGCCGCCCGCAGCACGAACCCGGAGGCGATGATGAAGACGTCGAGGATGACCTGGTGCTTCAGGCCGAGCGAGTAGCCCACCTGCACCGCGACATAGACCCCCAACACCCCCGCCAGGAGCGGCCGGAGGGCGAACGCCGCGCCCAACGTCAGCGGCACGATGGCGACGATCAGCGCCCAGGCCAGCGGGACCGGCAACTCGCCCGCCGCGATCGGGCGGAGGCGCTTGCGCGGGTGCAGCCGGTCCTGCTCCACGTCCATCAGATCGTTGAAGAGATAGATCGCGCCGCTGACCGCGCAGAAGAGCGCGAAGGCGACGGCCGCCTGGAGGAAGGCGACCGGGTCGAAGACCTTGTAGGCGAAGACGAGCGCGGCGAAGACGAAGGTGTTCTTGGTGAGGCACTGCTGCGGGCGCATCGCCACCAGCGCCGCCAGCGGCAGCGATCGCCGCCGCCGCCCCGGTTCATCGGCGACCGTGCGTTCCGTCTGTTCGGTCACCGTCGCTCGCGCCATGCTGCCCGCCCCATCGCCATGCGCGCGCCAATCACCATTGCCCTGCACGGGAGATAGTACCCGATCGGCACGGCGTAGGGGAAGGGCTGGAGTGGGCGCGGACCGCGCCGCGTCCCCGTTGCCGCCCCATCGCCGCTCATTGCCGCTCATTATGGTAGGTCTCATTATGGTAGGTATGGTACGATGTACCGGACAACCGTGCTGTTGTACTGTGGTACTGTGGTACGCTACACGCCGAGAGGCGCCAGGGCCTAACCGGGCCGCGCAACGGCGACGCGACGGCGGACAGTGAATTGGCGTGGGGCGGGGCCGCGATCGGGGGCGCGGAGCGCCGCCGACCGCAGCGCCCGGCACACCGCGCGGCAGGATGGCAGCGATGACGAGCAGCAGCGCCGGCACGGCGGCGGGGGACGCGCCGGCGGCGCGGCGACACCGGTATCCCGCCATCGCCGTCGACATCGTAATCCTGACAGCCGGGGACGACGACCTCCAGGTGTTGCTCGTCCAGCGCCGCGGCGAGCCGTTCGCCGGCCAGTGGGCGCTCCCCGGCGGCTTCGTCGAGGAGGACGAGTCGGTCGACACAGCGGCGGCGCGGGAGCTGCGCGAGGAGACGGGAGTCTCCGAGGTCTACCTGGAGCAGCTCTACACCTTCGGCGAGCCGGGCCGCGACCCGCGCGGGCGGGTGGTGTCGGTCGCCTACTACGCGCTGCTGCGCCAGCCGGCCGCCCTCGCCGCGGCCGATGACGCCGCGGACGCGCGCTGGTTCCCGCTGCGCGGGCTCCCGCCGCTGGCCTTCGACCACGCGGCGATCCTCGACTACGCGCTGACCCGCGTCCGCAACAAGGTCGAGTACACCAACATCGTCTACAGCCTGCTCCCCGAGACCTTCACCCTGACCGAGTTGCAGCGCGTCTACGAGATCATCCTCGGCCGCGCGCTCGACAAGCGCAACTTCCGCAAGAAGATCGGCTCGCTCGACCTGGTCGAGCCGACCGGCGGCGAGCGGCGCGACGGCGCGCACCGCCCGGCCAAGCTCTACCGCTTCCGCTCCCGCGAGCCGATCATCGTCGAGATCTTCTAAGCGGGGCCGCCGATTGATCCCCGCGTCCCCATCCCTGTCACCCCACGCCGCCGAACGCGCGAGTGCGACGATCGAGCCTAGAGTGGAGTCATGCGTGCTGCGAGGCGCGGGCGATGGAGGACGACGACCTGACGACCTGGAGAGGCTGATCCGCGTCTGGGCGGCGCTCGAGGGCGTAGCTGACCGTGTCGCTGGACCGCTTGGGCAGCTACTGGCGCGACCACGGGGAGGCGGCGGGAAGAGATGCCCTCCACGCCTACATGGGGCCGGCGATGTTCGAGCGCATCGCGCACGCCCGCGAACTGCTGAACGAAGTGCTGGAAGCCCCCGATCCGGCGATCATGGAGCGGCTGGAGGCCATGTCGGACGACGAGGAGGCAATTGGCTACTGGGCCGGCCCGGCACCGTAGCCGCCACAGCGCCGCGCCGCAGCGCTCACCCCGCGGGGTTGGGGTACGGCGGGGCGTCGGGGTTGCCGCGCGGGGCCAGCGGGGAGGGATCGGCGGGCACGGTGTCGCGGCGCTCCTCGGCGGGGACCTCGACGCGGCCCGTCGCCGCCACCTCCTCCTCCTGCATCAGCTCGGCCAACTCGGTCGCCAGCACCGCCGCCTCGACCGCCGACGTCCCCTGGGACTGCTCGGCGTAGAGCGCCTCGGCCCGCTCGTCCAGCTCCTGCTGCGCCCGCTCGCCCGGCTGCTCGCCCGGCAATTCGATCCGCAGCTCCTCGACCAGCACGCGCAGCCCGGCGGCGAGCGGCAGCGCCAGCAGCGCCCCGACGATCCCGAGCAGCTTCCCCCCGATCAGCAGCGCGAGCGTCACCGCCACCGGCGAGAGGCGCAGCGTCTGCCCGTAGACGCGCGGCACCAGGACGCGGCTCTCGAACTCCTGGTAAATCGAGATCGCGGCCCAGACGATCACCGCCGGCCAGACGCCGAGCGCGAGCGCCGCGAGGACCGCCGGCACCGTCACCAGGATGCCGCCGATGAAGGGGATCAGGTCGGTGAAGGCGGCGAAGATTGCCAGCGCCAGCGCGTTCGGCACCCCCATCACGCGCAGCAGCGCGAAGACGAAGAGGCCGATCGTCAGCGAGGTGAACGCCTGCCCGCGCACGTAGCCGCCGACCACCGTCTCCATGTTCAGCAGGACGCGCGCGGTGCGCAGGTGGAACCGGCGCGGCAGCAGCGCGTAGAGGAAGCCCTGCACCCGCTCGCGGTCGGAGATCAGGTAGAAGGCCAGGACGACCGTCGTCACGCCATAGGCGACCAACTCGACCGCCGCCTGCGCGTAGGTCAGGGCATAGCGCCCGACCGGCGCCAGGTAACGCCCCGGCTGCGCGTCGCGGACGACGGCGGCGCGATCGACAAGCGGCGCGAACCCGCTCCCGGCCATGAAGTCGGCCAGGCGGCGCTGATACTCCGGGGCGTCGCGGATGGCGTCACTGATCTGCCCGGCCAGCGCGGGGATGACCAGGAAGCCGAGTCCCACGACCGCGCCGAGCAGCGCGAACAGGACACCCGCCAGCGCGATCGACCGCTTGATCCGCCGCCGCTCCAGCAGATCGACGATCGGGCTGAAGGTGCCGGCGATCACCACCGCGATCACGAACACCAGCAGGATCTGCCAGATGCGCGCCAGCAGCCAGAGGCCGATCACGATGGCGAGGATGCTGAAGATCGACCGCAGCGACAGCTCGATCCGCACGGTGCGCGCCTGCGGGCGCTGCTCCGCCGGCACAATGCCCCGTTCCACCCCCGTCCCCCCCTCCCTGCCACCGCACCCGACGGTCCCAGCGATCCCGGCGCGGATCGCGCAGCCCGATCCCCGACAGGCGGTGTGACGGCACTGCCCTAATGCATCTCCCGTGCCATTGCCCCGCCGCCTCGGGCGAGCAGCATGGAACGGCGACCGGGCTGTCGTCCCGGTCGCCGTCGTGTGCCTATCGTGGGCTGGGTCGCCGCGCCGCCTAGATGCGGGAGCGCGGGTCAAGGGCGTCGCGCAGGCCGTCGCCGATGTAGTTGATGGACAGCACGACGAGGAAGATCATGATCCCCGGCAGGACCGGGACGTGCCAGGTCCACGGCAGGATCAACTGGTCGCGCCCGTTGGAGAGCATCGAGCCCCAGGTCGGCACGTCCGGCGGGAAGCCGAGACCCAGGAAGGAGAGCGTCGACTCGCTGATGATCGCCGCGCCGACCCCGAGGGTCGCGGCCACGATCACCGGCGAGAGGACGTTCGGCAGGATGTGCTTGAAGATGATGCTCGGCGTGCTGGCCCCGATGCAGCGCGCCGCCTCGACGAACTCCTTCTCCTTGAGCGAGAGGAAGGAGGCCCGCACCAGCCGCGCCACCGGCATCCAGTTGAGCGCGCCGATCACCACCACCAGCAGGATCAGGATGCCGGTCTCCAGCCCGAAGATGTCCCGCAGCCGGTCGCGGTAGAGGTAGCTGATCAGCAGCAGCAGCGGCAACTGCGGCAGGGCGATGAAGAGGTCGGTCAGGCGCATCAGCAGGCTGTCGACCCCCTTGCCGAAGTACCCCGCCATCGCCCCCACCAGCGTGCCGATCGTCATCGCCACGATCACCGCCATCAGGCCGACCAGCAGCGACTTGCGCCCCCCGACGAAGATGCGCGCCAGCATGTCCTGCCCGAGGTCGTCCACGCCGAACGGGTGCGCCGCCGAGAAGGCCGGCTGCCCCTGCACCTGCTGCTCGATCGAGGCGGGGATGTCGATCGCGGTCGGGTTGGTGGGGTAGAGGAGCGGGCCGAACGTCACCATCAGGGCGATGAAGAGCAGCAGGAACGTGCCGGTCAGCGCCAGCTTGTGCTTGCGGAACTGCCGCCAGGCGTCGCTCCACAGCGACCGCGACCGGCGCCCCTTCGGCCCCCCGGCCACGGCCAGGCCGCGGGCCGGCGCCGCCCCGGCCCGGGATGCCTTCGTCACATCGGCCATCGTGCCCTCCTGCCCTTCCTGTCGTCGGCCGGCGCGACCGCGCGGCCCGGCCCATGCTGTCGCGACCCGGCGGCGGCGCCTAGCTGTACTTGATGCGCGGATCGAGGACCCCGTAGATGACGTCGGCCAGCAGATTGAAGACCACCACCAGGATCGAGGTGATGAAGACCACCGACATCACCACCGGCGTGTCGCTCGACTGGATCGAGTTGATCAGCAGCGAGCCGATCCCCGGCACCCGGAAGATCGTCTCCGTGACGACCGCGCCGCTGAAGATGCCCGGCAGGTTGAGCGCGATGATCGTGATGATCGGGATCATCGCGTTGCGCAGGACGTGGGTGTAGACCACCGTCCGCTCGCGCAGCCCCTTCGCCCGCGCGGTGCGCACGTAGTCGAGCTTGATGTTCTCCAGCATCGACGCGCGGGTGTAGCGCATCAGTTGCGCCGCCTGGAAGAAGCCGAGCACCAGCACCGGCAGCGCGGCGAACTTCAGCCGCTCCCACAGCCCGAGCAGCCCGTCGTGCGCCGTGTTGCTCTCGTAGATGAAGGGCAGCCAGCCCAGCCGCACCGAGAAGAGCAGGATCACCAGGAGGCCCGAGAAGAAGGTGGGGAGCGAGAAGCCGAAGAAGGCGATCGTCGTCGCGACCTGATCGAAGATCGAGTACTGCTTGACCGCCGAGAGGATGCCGATCGGGATGGCGATCAACAGCGCCAGCGCGTAGGAGAGCCCGATGACGTAGAGGGTCGTGCCGAGCCGGTCCAGGATCAGCGGCTGCACGTCGGTGCGCGAGGCGAAGGAGAAGCCCCAGTTCCCCTGCACCCACTCCCCCGCCCACTTGGCGTACTGCACCGGGATCGGGTCGTCGAGGCCCAGTTGCCGGCGGATGTTCTGGCGCACCTCGGGCGGGACGTTCGGGTTGGCCGCGAACTGGGCCAGCGGATCGCCCGGCGCCAGCTTGAGGATCGCGAAGATGACCATGCTGATGACGATCAGCGTCGGGATCGCCGTCAGCACCCGCCGGATGATGTAGGTTCCCACGGCCTCCCTCTTCCTCCGCTACGCTCGCCGCAACGCCACTCGCGAACCGCCGCGCCCCTCCCGCCGTTGCCAACCTTCGGGGAGGCGCCGCGCGTCCAGACCACTGCCCAGGATGCCGCATGATGGCGGAACGATACACGATGCCGACGCCGCTGACAACGTTGGGCGACGCCGGGTTGCAGTACTCGGGTTCCCCGCCGCATCGCGGGGAGCAGTCCGGGGTAAAGTACGGGATAGCGTAGCGTGTTTGGGCGGCACTTGTCAATCGGCGGCGGCATCAATTCGCGCGGCGTCGGCCGTGCAACTTGCACAAGGGGCGGGCGGCCACGCCGGCCCGCCGGCCGCGCCCCCTTCTCACCGCCCGCAACCTGTGGCATGCTGCCGCTCAACGCCCGAGAATGCCCGGTGCGCGCCCGGTTGCGCCGCACCAGCGGCGGCGCGGGCGGCGTGGCCCTGGCGGCACACAGCCGGGGACGGTAGGGCGGGACGTGCGGGGGGCGAGCGATGGATGATCACCGGCAGCGGGTGCGGGAGCAATTCGGGGCGACGGCTGAGGGCTACGTCGCGTCGCCGACCCACGCCGCGGGCGACGACCTGGCCCAACTGGTCGCCTGGGCCGAGGGCGGCCCGGCGAAGCGGGCGCTCGACGTGGCGACCGGGGGGGGCCACACCGCGCTCGCGCTGGCCCCGCACTACGGCCGGGTGATCGCCGGCGATCTGACCCCGCGCATGCTCGACAGGGCGCGGGCGTTCATCGGGGCGCGCGGCGGCGCCAACGTCGCCCTCGCCTGCGCCGACGCGGAGGCCCTGCCCTTCCGCGACGCCGCGTTCGACGCGGTCGCCTGCCGCATCGCGCCGCACCACTTCGGCGACCCGGCGCGCTTCGTCCGCGAGGCGGCGCGCGTCCTCCGCCCCGGCGGGATCTTCCTCCTCGAAGACAGCGTGATCCCGGACGACCCGGCGGCGGGCGCGTTCCTCAACCGCGCCGAGGTCCTGCGCGACCCCACCCACGTCCGGTCGCTGGCCGCCGCCGAGTGGCGCGACCTCGCGGCCGCCGCGGGGCTGACGGTCGAGGCGACGCGGCTCTTCCCCAAGACCCATCCCTTCGACGACTGGCTGGCGCGGGCGCGCACCCCGGAGCCCCGGCGCGCGGAGCTGACGGCACTCTTCCGCGACGCGCCGCCCGCCGCCCGCGCCGCCCTCGCCATCGCGGTCGCCCCGGACGGCCGCGTCAGGTCCTACACCGATCAGAAAATCTTGCTCAAAGCGCGCAAGGGCGAGTGCTGAGTGATGAGTGATGGGCGACGGGTGCTGAGTGGGGCGGCGCTGGTGCGCCACCGGCGCCGCATCACACTAGAGTACTCATCACTCATCACCCATCACTCAGCACTGGAAAAGGGGGAGGCATGTCAGGGTCGGCGCCATTCAGCCTCGACGGGCGCACGGCGGTCGTGACCGGCGCCGGGCGGGGCATCGGGCGGGCCATCGCGCTCGCGCTGGCGGAAGCGGGGGCCGACGTGGCCCTCATGGCGCGCACCACGGTGGAAGTCGAGGCGGTGCGCGACGAGATCATGGCGCTCGGCCAGCGGGCGCTGGCCCTGGCGGTCGACGTGGCGGACAGCGCCAGCGTCCGGCAGGGCGCGACGGAGGCGCTGACCGGCTTCGGGCGGATCGACATCCTGGTCAACAACGCCGGCGTCGCCAACCGCAGCCCGATCACCGAACTGGAGGAAGCGGACTGGGACCGGGTGATGGATGTCAACGTGAAAGGGATCTACCGCTGCGTCAAGGTCTTCGCCCGCAGATGATTACGCGCGGGCAGGGCAAGATCGTCAATGTCGCCTCGACCTTCGGGATCGTCGGCCACCCCAACCGCGCCGCCTACGCCGCCTCCAAGGGCGCGGTGGTGCAACTGACGCGGCAACTGGCCGCGGAACTGGCCCCGCAGGGGATCAACGTCAACGCCGTCGGCCCGGCGGTGATCCGCACCGAGATGACCGCGCCGATCCTCGAGCCGGGCACACCCTACGTCGACTTCGCCCTCCGGCGGACGCCGCTCGGCCGCTTCGGCGAGCCGGGTGATGTGGCCTGGCCGGTCGTCTTCCTCTGCTCCCCCGCCGCCGACTACATCACCGGCCACACCTGATGGTGGACGGCGGCTGGACGGCGGTGTGATGCGTGGGCCGTGGGCTGTGGGGCGTGGGACGTGAATGGGGGAACAGACATGACGGACAGCGAGCGGCGCGCGGATGAGCCGGCGACGGCTACCGGCACACCCGGCCCACGGCCCACGGCCCACGGCCGGTGGACAATCGCGGTGATCGGCGCCGGGATCATGGGCACCGGCATCGCGGCGGACTACGCGGCGTCCGGGCACCCCGTGACGCTCTTCGCCCGCGACCAGGAGCGCGCGGCGCGCGGGCGCGAGCAGGCGCTGGCGGCGCTGCGGACGCTGGAAGGGGGGCGTGCTGGCGGCCGGCGGGGCCGCCCGCGCCGGCGAGCGCGTCGGCACGGCGACGACGCTGGCGGGGGCGGTCGCGGGCGCCGACCTGGTCGTGGAGAGCATCCCCGAGGATCTGGCGCTGAAGCGGGCGCTGTTCGCCGAGTTGGAGGGGCTCTGCGGGCCGGACGTCATCCTGGCGACCAACACCTCCGGCCTGCCGATTACCCGGATCGCCGAGGGCCTGGCGCGCCCGGAACGGGTGATCGGCACGCATTACCTCAACCCGCCCCACCTGATGCCGCCGGTCGAGGTCATCCCCGGCGAGCGGACCGCCCCGGCGGTCGTCGAGCGGGTGCGCGCGACGCTGGCGGCGCTCGGCAAGGCGCCGGTCGTGGTGCGCCGCGAGGTGCCCGGCTTCCTCTGGAACCGGCTGCAGTTCGCGCTCGCGCGCGAGGCGTTCTGGCTGGTGGAGGAGGGCGTGGCGACGATGGAGGGATCGACCTGGTCTTGCGGCAGGGACTGGGGCGCCGCTGGGCGATCGCCGGCCCCTTCGCCTCGCTCGACCTCGGCGGCATCGACACGATGGCGCGGGTCGCCGTCTACCTCTTCCCCGAGCTCAGCACCGCGACCGCGCCCCCCGCCTTCCTCACCGAACGGATCGCCGACGGGCGCCACGGCGCCAAGACCGGCGCCGGCTTCTACGACTGGCCCGCCGCCGAGCTCGCCGCGGCCCTCGCCCGCCGCGACGAGCGGTTGCTGGCCGCGCTCCGCGAGGATCGGTCCGTGCGAGAACAGGAAGGGGCGGCGGGGCAGAGAATCGGCCGCCGCGCGTTCGCTCCCGGCGTTACGGCGTCCCGTGGAGCACTTGCGCTCGCCGGGCAAGCGAGGAGGAGGCACGATGGGTTCGACCGCCGATCCGGGGCGCAAGGCGAGGGTGAGGGGCCGGCCGGGAACGCGATCGAGGGGCTGCCGGAGAAGGAGCGCGCCCTGGCCGACCAGGCGCTGAAGGCGGCGCGCTACGCCGGCGAGGGCGAGTACGGATTCCTCGGCGGGTTGGTGAACATGCGCGCGGTCGAGTCCGAGGACGGCGACGCGACGCTCGTCATGGATGTCACGCCGAACGCGCTGAACCGCTACGGCTACGTGCATGGCAGCATGCTCTTCACCCTCGCCGATTACGCAATGGGCGCTGCCGCGCACCCTCGTCGAGGGGACGCCAAGCCGGTCACGTTGGAGGCGAAGGCGAACTACATCGGCAACGTCCGGGAGGGGCGGCTGATCGCGCGCTGCAACACCCTGCACAGCGGCAAGCGCCTGATCATGCTGGAGACGCGCATTGTCAACGCCGACACGGACGACCTGATCATGATCGTCACCGGCACCTACTACGTCATCCGCGACGACGAGGGGTAGCCGGGACGGGACTGACCGATGCCGGCGGGCCACCGCTCCTCTTGACGGCGGGGTGCTCCCAATCGAGACTGGTGGTGCCGTACCGGCGTGGGTGCCATCCGGTCAGGAGGAAGGGGCGAACTCCCGGCAACTGGTAGTGCGTGCTGAAGGGTGGTGCGACACGATGGCCGCGAATCCATTGCGCCAGGACTGGCTCCGCGCGCTCGGCGGCTTCCGCGCGCACGCCGCTCGACGCGCGCGTCGTCGAGCGCGTCGAGGAGCCGCGCTACACCCGTGAGAAGGTCTGGTTCTGGAGCGAGCCGCACGAGCCGGTCGGCGCCTACCTGCTCCTGCCGAACGGGGCCGACTTCCCGGCCCCGGCGGTCCTCTGCCTCCACCAGCACGCCGGGCAGTTCCACCTCGGCAAGAGCGAGCCGGTCGGCTTGGCCGGCGACCCGGACATGGCCTACGCCCGCGAACTGGCGGAGCGCGGCTACGTCACGATCACGCCCGACTTCAAGGGCTTCGAGGAGCGGCGCGACACGGTGCTGGAGGGGCGCGCTTCGAGCACTACCTCGCCAGCCGCGCCTGGGTCGAGGGGCGCACGCTCCAGGGCCGCCACCTGTGGGACCTGATCCGCGCGCTCGACTACCTGCACGAGCGCCCGGAGGTGGACACCGCGCGCCTCGGCTGCCTCGGCCACTCGCTCGGCGGCCAGGAGACCTTCATGCTGCTGGCGACCGACGAGCGCGTCCGGGCCGGCGCGGTCAGTTGCGGCGTCTCGACCGTCCGATCCTTCTTCGACCGCAAGATCACCCACAACTGGGCCTGGTACATCCCCGGCTTCCTGGACCTCGGCGACACCCTGGGCCTGATCGAGCTGATCGCGCCGCGCCCGCTCTGCCTGCTGGCCGGGCGGCAGGACCGCATCTTCCCCGTCCCGGGCGTGCAGGCCATCATCGACCGCGCGACCGCGCGCTACCGTGAGCACGGTCAAGAAACCGCCTTCAGCGCCACGCTGTTCGACGGCGGCCACGTCTTCCCGCCCGACAACCGCCAGCAAGCCTACGCCTGGCTCGACCGCTGGCTCCGCCCCGCGGCAGAGGCGCCCGCGACGACAGCACCCGAGGGGTGTTAGTGCTCCGTTCTGCACATGGGGAGGCCGTCAGGCCGAAGCGGCTCACGGCCACGAGCCGCGGGATGCGCGCGAGGAACGGCGCATCCGCCGCCTTGTACGCAGGCGCCTCAGCCCGCGACTTCTGCCGACGTTGTCATCACAACTCGCCTTTGAACGCCTTGTCTAGCACCGCCGGCAGCAGCGCATCGAGTTCGGCGACGGTCTCGGCCTGCAACTGCTTCAATGCATTCACTTCTCAAAGGCGCAAACAGCTTTTCTCTTGCTGGTTTATCGTCGGCATCAGGACTTCCATCCGCAAGAATTGCTCCGTCGAGTCCGTTCTCGCCGCGCGCCTACTCCACGGGTGACATTCTTTAACTGAGTCAAAACCACGGAGTTGTCAAGGCTGCTGCCAAATAATCCGGCATAACCTTTTCAGAGACACATCGAAACGTACGGTACTCAGGGGAGACGTATCTACCAGCTAGATCGGAGGGGCAGACAGCAATGGCACCTTCCCATCCTTTCACCTGGCTGAGTACTACTGCTCCTTCGTAAAGCCGGTTGAATGCCTTGTATGTGGTTTGGCTTGCTTCAATAGCCTCTTTCAGAAACAAACCTTGCCCGAAACCTCTAACGCCTGCCTGCGGATACTCTCGTCCAAACTGGACTTCTTCTTGCGTTCATCAAGCACAAGAACCTCATCGAGTCGAACGCTTCTCGCACCAGCCAGTTTGAGGTGTAAGCTAATGATAAGCGCCTCAGCCTCCTCCACCGCCTGCCGCCGCAGCCCGCGCGCCTCGGCGATCTTGGCGGCCAGCGTCTCGATGCGCGCCACGAGACGCCGCTGCTCGGCAAGTGGGGGAGGGGGATCTTTGCAGTTACAGTGTTTTGCAGGGGGAGTGTGATAGGGGTTAGGATGGAAGGAGGGCGAGGGCGGCGCGGGCGCGGTGAGCGGGAGGCGAGGATGCGCGCATATTCGGCGGATCTGCGGGAACGGATCGTGGCGGCGGTGGACGCCGGGCAGGCGCGGGAGGAGGTCGCGCGGCGCTTCGGCGTGTCGCTGACGACGATAGGCAACTACCTCCGGCTGCGGCGGGCGGCCGGCGGCCTGGCCCCGCGCCCGCGCCAGGGCGACCGGCCCGCGATCGGCCCGGAGCGGTATGCGGCGCTCACCGCCCAGTTGGAAGCCGCGCCCGACGCCACCCTGGAGCAGCACTGCGAGCAGTGGGCGGCGACGACGGGGCAGGCGGTGAGCGTGAGCACGATGTGGCGCACGATCGCGCGCGCCGAGTGGACCTACAAGAAAAGACGCTCGGGGCGGCCGAGCGCGACGAGGTGAAGCGGCGGGCGTGGCGCGGGGAGGTCGCGACGTGGGACCCGGACGAGGTCGTCGTGCTCGACGAGACCGGCGCGAACGTCGCGATGACGCCGGGGTACGCGCGGGCGCCGCGCGCCCGGCGCGCCTACGACCGGGTCCCCTTCAACAAGGGGCGCAACATCACCACCCTGGCGGCCCTGACCACCGCGGGCATCGGGGCGGCAATGACCGTCGAGGGCGCGGCGGATGCCGCGACGGTCGAGGCGTTCATCCGCACCTGCGTCGCCCCGGCGCTGCGCCCCGGCCAGACGGTGGTGCTCGACAACGTGCCGACGCACAAGGGCGCCGCCGTGCGCGAGCTGATCGAGGCGGCGGGCTGCCGGCTGCGCCTCCTCCCGGCCTACTCGCCCGACTTGTCGCCGATCGAGGAGGCGTTCGCCAAGTGCAAAGCCGCGCTGCGCCGCGCGAAGGCCCGCCCCGGGGAGGCGGTGCAGCAGGCCATCGGCCCCGCCCTCGACGCCATCACGCCCCAGGACGCCCGCCACTTCTTCGCCCACTGCGGCTACGGCACCGCCACATCACCCTGAAAAACGCTGTAAGAGATGCGTGGGCCGCACTGCCGCATACCCGGTCGTGCCTTTAGCCCCAGCGTTAAGTTGATCTTGGAGATAGTTGGCCGTGAAGATGGCTTGCAGATATGCGGGCTCAAGTCTGTCCTCACGGACGTCGAAGAGGAAGAAGTGGCTGGTGCAAAGCGCGCCCTCGCCCTCAGGCGGCACAAAACCTATCGCGCCCTTCTTGCCCCATATCTCTGACAAGATGACCTGCCCACTCTTGGCAAGCTGGTGGCGCTTCATCTTCAATGCAGAGCCACCAGTAGGCGTGTCAAGCGTTACCCCCCTTACCGTACAACTTGACGGACAGCTTAGGGTACATCCTCGGCTCGGGCACGTTGATGTACTCCTGATATTGGGTTAGCACGTCGCCCAGCGACACCAATGGGTAGGGCGTGTTCATGATCATTCCCTGAACAACTTCAACAACAGCTTACTTGGCCGGTCGGCGCATTTCGAGTAGTCGGCGCGTGCGCGCCAGTTCGGCGGCGAGGGTCTGTTCGTCGGGCAGGGCCATACGGTACTCGGCGGCCAGGACCGTGTTGGGCAAGCTTTCGAGCGCGTAGTGCGCGACCGCCTCGTCTCCCTGCGCGCAGAGGATCAGGCCGACGGGCGGGTTCTCGTCGGGGTGGGTCCAGTGCTCGCGGGCGTAGTTGAGGTAGAGGTGCATCTGGCCGGCGTCGGCGTGGGTGAACGTGCCGAGCTTGAGGTCGATGACGATCAGGCAGCGCAAAGAAGATGAGGTCGAGGCGGTACCACTCGTCGCCGACGCGCAGGCGGCGCCGGCGGCCGAGGAAGGCGAAGTCGCCGCCGAGTTCGAGTAGGAAGTCCTCCAGCTTGGCGATCAGCGCCGCTTCGAGGTCGCTTTCGGAATATTCGTCCTTGAGATCGAGGAATTCGAGGACGAAGGGGTCTTTGATCTCCTCTTCGGGCGCCAGGGCGTCGCCGGCCCGCGCCTCGGTGCCGTGTTGGAGCATGGCGGCCTTGTCGCGGGAGAGCATGGTGCGTTCGTAGAACTGCGTGGCGATCTGGCGGTCGAGCTGGCGCACGGTCCAGCCGCCGCGCAGGGCTTCCGCCTCGTAGAAGGCGCGCGCCTCGGAGCTCTTGACGATGAGGAGTTTGACGTAGTGCGACCAGGGTAGCGGGAACTGGATGCTTGGGGATTCAGATTTCCCAGACAGTGTCTGGGAAATCTGTGGCTGCTGATACGTGAGGAAGAACCGGCGCATTGATCGAAGATTCTCTCTGCCGAAGCCACGACCAAACCGAGCGGTGAGATCGCTTGCCGGCCGTTCAAGCAGCGCCTCACCATAGCCGGCACGGCGTTCGCCGGCCTGCTCCTGCTCGACGATCCGCCGCCCGATCTCCCAGTAGGTCGCGGTCATGACCGCGTTGACCGAGCGCGCGGCGGGCCGCTTCGAGGAGCGCCACGATCTCGCCGAGGGCGACATCATACCCGGCCAGGGTGTTGTCCGGCTCATCGGACTTCGGCTGCATGCCGCCTCCGGTCGTCACCATGCGTCCTCCGCGTACATCCGCGGCAGCAAGCAGACCCTCATGCCGGTTGGCGAGTTTGCTGCCGCGCCGCCAAGAGCGCGCGAATCCGCTTCATCGTAACGGAGGGTGCGCGGGTGGCTGCTCGGTTTCCACGCCCACCGCCAGCACCAGCTTGATCTCGGCCATGATCTCCATGATCCGGCGCTCCTTCGCCAGGATGTCGTCGGCCAGTTGCTCGGGCGGGAGGTGGGCGAAGTCCTCCTTGCCATGGGGGTTCTTGAGGTCGAGGTTGTAGCCCGCCGCGACGATCCGCTCGACGGGGACGCGCCAGGCGCGCTCGGTCTCGGCGCGGTCGTGCCACCAGGCGAGGCAGGCGGCGAACTCCTCGAACTGCATCGGGGCAGTCTTGGTGTACTGCTTGCGGCCCTCGGGCGGGGGCTGCTCGTAGTACCAGACCTCGCGGGTGGGGCCGGAGCGGTCGAAGAAGAGGATGTTGGTCGGGATGCTGGTGTAGGGGGCGAAGACGCCGTTGGGCAGGCGGACGACCGTGTGCAGGTTGAACCCCTTGACCAGTTCCTCCTTGATCCGCGCCGCGACGCCGTCGCCGAAGAGGGTGCCGTTCGGGACGACGACGCCGGCGCGGCCGGGCTTGGCGCCGCGCCGGAGCCGGCGCATGATCAGTTGCAGGAAGAGGAGGGCGGTCTCGGCGGTCTGCTTGTCCTCGGGGAAGTTGCCGAGGATGCCGCGCTCCTCCTCGCCGCCGAAGGGCGGGTTGGTGAGGATGACGTCGACGCGGTCGCGGTCGCCGATCTCGCGCAGGGGATGGCGCAGGCTGTTGCCGGGGTCGATCCGGGGCGCTTCGAGGCCGTGCAGCAGGAGGTTCATCTGGGCGAGCAGGTAGGGGAGCGGCTTGGCCTCGCCGCCGAGGATGCTGGCGCGCTGGAGGAGGCGCCGGTCCTCGACGGTGCGGCATTGCCGGGCCAAGTGGCCGTAGGCCTCGACCAGGAAGCCGCCGGTGCCGCAGGCGGGGTCGAGGACGGTTTCGCCGAGGCGCGGGTCGAGCGCCTGGACCATGAAGCGGACGACGGCGCGCGGGGTGTAGAACTCGCCGGAGTCGCCGGCGGCGTCGCGCATCTCCTTGAGCAGCGATTCGTAGAGGCTGCCGAGGGTGTGGATCTCCTCGCTGGAGGTGAAGTGGACGCCGTTGATGCGGTTGATCACGTCGCGCAGGAGGTAGCCGTTGACCATGCGGTTAATGGCGCCGCGGAAGACGGTGGCGATCACGTCGCGGCGGTCGCCGCCGTCCGCGCCCTGGAGGCCGCGCAGGTAGGCGAAGAGGCCGGGTCCGTGGGTGCCGTCGGGGCGGGTCGCCTCGTCGTTGTTGACGAAGGCGATCAGTTCGGGGCCGGTGATGCCGTCGGGCCTGGCGGCCCAGTCGCGCCAGCGGTAGGGAGGGTCGAGGGCGGGGCGGAAACGCTCGCCGCTCAGGACCGCCTCCTCCTCGCGCACGGTCTCCATATCGTCGAGGAACTTGAGGAACATGATCCAGGTGAGCATCGGCAGGCGGTCGAGGTCGCCGTTGAGCCCCTTGTCCTTGCGCATGATGTCGCGCGCGGACTTGACGACACTGCCGAGGCGTTGCGCGGTGGTGGGTGCTGGGGTGTTGTTAGCAGGCTTACGATTCATTTGCCTCTTGCACTCGTTGGCTGAGCAGGCGTTGCCGCTCAACTTTGGCGCCGTTCTCCAACCAGGCGACAGTCGCCTCGTCCAGAATGTCCGGATTCGACCACATGACGGCGCGCAACTCACCGACGTGCCTCGCCGCGTCAGCGAAGAGCGCCCTCACGGTATCGTCAAGTGAGAGGACTATACGATCGGCCGCAAGCGCCGCTTCAAGTAAACAGCAGTCTTTGAGCATGGCATTGCGATCTGACTGCACCGTTGCCGTCTGCTCAATCTTCCGCCGAAGTGCGGTGTCGGGTGCCACGTCGAGACGCTCCACCTTGCGACGGGCTTCCATCGAAACACGCCATTGTCGCGCAAAGGTAGACTGGTTCCTGTTCCACTCCTCGGTGATGTCCGATGTCAGCACCAAGCGGTGGCAGATAGTGCGCACCGCAAGCAGGAGGTCACGGCAGTGTTTAGAGGTAGGAAACGTCGCCCCTTCTCCGCCGGCGGCCCGAGCGATCGAGGTATCGATTACGAGGCGCCGGGAGCGTCTTTTCGCCATATTAGCTCGGCGTAACGGACGCATGCCGTTCCTCAACGGCGTCGAGGAATCGACTCTCGGCCCGGAGCGCAACATCCGCGAAGTCTTCGGGCCACTCGCTATCGAAGGTGCCGGCTTCGTCCAGATCGGCGCTGACGATCTCGGTGTCGCCCTTGTCCAAGCGCCGCCTGAACCAGTGCAACTTGACCAGTGAGGGCGCTAGAGCACCTTCCGCGACTAGAGTCTGGATGCCGAGAAGGAGCAACGAACTGTGCGTCTCGACAACCACGCGGACGCCGCGTTGTGCGGCGGCAGCTAATACCTGTGCTAGCGCGGTCTGCGCGCGCGGGTGGAGGTGGATCTCCGGCTGCTCGATGAATACCAACTGCCCCGGCTCCGCCGCAAATAGGGCGACAAGGAGCGGCAGCGTTTGCGACACCCCAAAGCCGACATCCGCGATACTCACCATGTCTCTCTTGCGGCTACTGCGCGGCTGCGGCAGTCGCCCAACCCGCAACTCGACCGTTGTGTCGTCAATCTGCTTTGCCTCGACGCCCCACGTCAAGCCAAGGAGTGCAAGGGCATCGCTCAGCCCGGCAAGACGACGATCTTCCGTCGTCTGCCAATGACTGATCAAGCTAGCGACGTAGTTCTCAAACGTCCCTGGAAACTGTGGGCCGATCGCTGTGGTTCGGTCGTAGGTCCGTTCCGGGTTCCCCCGCAACCCTGGCACATGGATGATTCGCCTCACTTGCTGTGCTACTTCTTCAATATCAATATCGATATCAGTAATCGAAGAGAAAGAAGCCAATGAGGAAGCAACGCCGGCTTGCTCATCAGATTGTATGCCTACACCGAGGAAGCATCGCCTACGGTCCACTTTCCACCGAAAATCATCACCGAATAGCTTCGAGAAGGATCTCCTCAACGTTTCGAAACGCTCCGGGATGACAGCCGCGATCTCCTCGTGGCTCATGTCAGGCCGAAGAGTAGTTACCGCGCCATCCAAGGAAAACGTCATCTCCTTGATGGTGATGCCTGCCCTTGCCTGGTAGCCAAAGGTCTCCGAGAGCGGTGGATTACTATCAAGCGCAATACGCATTGTGAACGCGTAGGAGGCGTAACCGGCGCCCTTCTCAGAGAATAGCTGTCGGGCGGAGGTGAAGCGGACATTCGGCCCGTTCAATAGAAGAGGTCCGGGATCGTAGCTCGCTTCCAGGGATTGTTTGAGCAGAAGCAAAGGCTGCATGATGCTGGACTTACCGGAGCTGTTCGCCCCGGCCAGGATGGTCAACGGCCGGATCTCAACTTGCTGTTCCCGAGCAATCGACTTGTAGCCGGCAACGGCAACGGATGTAATCCCCTGTTGCACTTGAGAAGATCGTGATCGACGCGAGCTATTGCGCCCACTCATGTGCGTTCTCCCTGTTCAAGCCACATAAAGGAGTGCTTGGAGCCGATCGACCGCTTCACGTAACCTTTCGGCTCCGCCGAAGAACCGAGCAATCTCAACGACGTTACCGCGCGTCGATACTGGAGGAATCTTCAACACATCGGGAATTATAAACTGCGTGGCGCCATAAGCGGTGTATTTGTCGAGCAGATCGTCGAGGATGGCGCGGGCATCGGGGCCGTAGCGGTCGAAGAAGTCCTGCCGGTCGCGGCGCAGGCGCTCGGCGCGCTCGCGGCGGGTGCGGAGGGGCGCGTCAAAGGCGAGGTGGCAGAGGAGGTCGAAGGGGTCGGCGTCGGGGCGG
>JAUJMV010000026.1:76937-86680 GCA_030446685.1 Thermomicrobiales bacterium
TACTTGCCCCGCGCCTGCCGGACCCGCCCGGCGACCTGGCGATCGGGGGGCGGGGCGACCTCCGTGGCGCCGGTGTCCTCGCTGCGGGCGAGGATTTCGCCGTTGGAGCCGACCGTGACGACCGTGACGCCGACGGGGTCGCCGTCGAACTCGGGGTCGGCGAAGAGTTGGGTGGCCGAGCCGGTGTAGTCGAGGATGGTGAAGAAGAGCTTGCCGTGGTCGTCGCGCACGCGGGTGCCGCGCCCGATGATCTGCTTGAACTCGGTCATCGAGCCGATCACGCGCGCGAGGACGACGTTCTTGCAGGTCGGGGCGTCCACGCCGGTGGTGAGGAGTTGGGAGGTGGTGAGGATGGCGGGCGTGAGCGTTTCCGGGTCCTGGAAGCGGCTGAGGTGGCCGCGCCCGATGTCGCCCTCGTCGGCGGTGACACGGCAGACGTAGTCGGGGTGCTGGCGGGCGAGGTCGCTGTTGAGGTTGGTCAGCGCGCGGCGCATCTCGTCGGCGTGCGCCTGATCGACGCAGAAGACGATCGTCTTGGCGAAGCGGTCGGTCTCCTTGAGGAAGCCGGTCAGGTGGCGGGCGATCGCCTCGGTGCGGGCGCGCAGGGCGACGACCCGCTCGAAGTCCTTGGTGTGGTACTCCTCGTCGGGGACGGCCTGACCGAAGCGGTCGAGTTGACCCCTGGTGGGGCGCCAGCCGGCGGCGTCGTAGGTGGTGATGACGCGGTGGACGCGGTAGGGGGCGAGGAAGCCGTCTTCGATCCCCTGGCGCAGGCTGTACTGGTAGACCGGGTTGCCGAAGTAGCGGTAGGTGGCGCGGTTGTCGGCGCGCTTCGGCGTGGCGGTCATGCCGAGCTGGTAAGCCAGCTTGAAGTAGTCGAGGATTTCGCGCCAGTTGCCCTCGTCTTTGGCGCTGCCGCGGTGGCATTCGTCGACGATGATCAGGTCGAAGAAGTCGGGCGCGTACTCGCGGTAGAGGCCGGGGCGGCGCTCGTCGCGGGCGAGGGACTGGTAGGTGGCGAAGTAGAGTTCGCGCCCGTGGTTGACCACGCCCCCCTCGATCTTCCAGCGCGCGTCGCCGAAGGGGGCGAAGGTCTTGTCTTTCGGGTCGTCCACGAGAATGTTGCGGTCGGCGAGGTAGAGGATCTTCGGGCGACGCGGGGATGAGAATTGAGAATTGTGAGTTGAGAATGCAGAATTGGGCGCCTGCGTTCCCGCCGGGCCTTGCTTAGTTCGCAATTCTGCATTCCCAATTTCCCGATTCCAGCGGGCGTTCCAGAGCTTCCAGCAGATCTGGAAGGCGACGACCGTCTTGCCGGTGCCGGTCGCCATCGTCAGCAGGACGCGCCGCTTGCCCTGGAGGAGCGCCCCGACCGCGCGGTTGATGGCGAGTTCCTGGTAGTAGCGCGGGCTCTTGCCGCCCAGGTGGTCGGAAGGGGTGAGCAGGCGCGCGGCGGCCTCGTCCGGGAGGCGCTGGCCCCGGCGCAGCCGCGCCCAGAGTTCGGCGGGCGTGGGGAAGGCGGCGAGTTCCCGTTCCTGTCCGGTGAGGTAGTCGAACTCGACGATGCCCTGGCCGTTGGTGGCGTAGGCGAACTTCAGCCCGAGGAGGTCGGCGTAGTCCTTGGCCTGCTGCAACCCGGCGCCGGGCGTCTTGTAGGCGGCCTTGGCCTCGACGACCGCGATCGGGAAGTCGCGGGTGTAGCGCAGCAGGTAGTCGGTGCGCTTCCGGGGCTGGCGGCGGACGGTGGCGCCGGTGACGACGATGCGCCCGTCGGTGAAACTGTCCTGCTCGGTGTAGAAGTGCGGCGCGAGATCCCAGCCGGCGGCGTCCAGGCGCGGCACGACGTACTGGCGGCAGGTTGCGGCCTCGTCCATCCCCATCGGCGTTCCACCCGGCACAGGGGCGATAATCAACCCGAAAAGTCGGCACTCGCCTCGCGTTTTGGCAGACACGCTTGGGGGAGTGTACAACGGTGCGCGGCTATTCCGTGTCCGCCACGTCCACCAACTCGCCGGCCGCCAAATCCTCGTCCGGCACGGCCCCGGCCTCCTCCCCGGCGGCAAGGTTGAGGGCTTCGGCGTCGCTGGTGTCGGGGGATTGGGGGAGGAAGCCGAAGGTGTAGGACTGGGCGACGATGTCCCGCAGGGCGAGGCGCTCGGCGGCGGCGAGGGTCTCGCGCAGGGGGTGGCGGGGCATCACGGTGGCGAGCATCGAGCGGACCTGGCGCATCAGGTCGAGGGTCTTGTTGATCGTCAGGACCAGGTCGCCCTCGCTCAGCTCGATCGTCCCGCTGAGGCGGGCCATCGTCGCGCCGTCGCACCAGGCGCGGAGGGGGCCGAAGAAGGTCTCGTTGTAGCCGGTGGAGATGAAGAGGTCACTGTGGCGCTCGCTGGCGAGGACGCCGCGCTGCACCTCGTCGATCCGCTCGCGCAGGTCGAGGAGGGAGGGGGGCAGGGTGTAGCGGTTGGCGTAGCGGAAGTCGCGGTCGAAGGCGAACCAGGAGAAGACCTCGGCGAGGTCGGCGGCGCGCAGGCCGTCGAGGAGGCCGCGGTCGAGCAGTTCGGTGATGATCAGGCCGTTGTTGTCGAAGACGCCGGCCAGCATGTCCGACTTGGGGGTCGGCTGGCCGCGGTGGAGGTAGCCGAAGCGGTGGAGGACGTTGGCGATGCCGCGGATCAGGCCGCGGACGCGCTCCTCCTCCAGTCGCAGTTCGTGGGCGAGCCGCGCCTCCAGGTCCTCGCGCTCGCGGGCCAGGCGGTCGCGGGCGCGCAGGGTGTTGCGGTGTTCCTTGCGGACCGGGCAGGTGTGGCAGGGGTGGGCCTCGCGCGCGGCGGTCAGTTCGGCGACGCGCGCCTGGGCGGCGTCCAGTTCGCCGACCAGCCGGGCCTGCTCCTCGCGGGCGGCGCGGGCACGCTCCGCGCGGTGGCGCCTGGCCCAGGCGTCGAGGTCGGGGAGGGCGAGGGCGCGCGCGGCGTCGCGCAGGCGGGCCAACCCGTCCGCGCCGATCAGCTCGGCCACGTCGTCGACCGGGGTCGGCAGGCCCTGGAGGGCGTCCGGCAGCTCGACCCAGGCGCCGCGCGGCGTGAGGTAGTCGATCTGGCGGTATTCCTGCACGCGCACGACGCCGACGGGGGCGGGGGGGATCGATGAGCGGGCGGGCGGGGCCTCCGCATCGGAACCTTCCGGCGGCCGTTCGTCCGCCCCGTCGGTTCCAGCCGACGCCACATCGGCGGGCGGCTCGGCGGGGCCGAGCGGCAGGAAGAGGCCGACGCTGTCGCCGCGCCCGCGCCCGAGGTAGGCCGACCAGCCGGCGTCGCGCAGGTGGACCAGCGAGCCGGGCATCAGGGTGCGGAAGGCGTTTCGCAGGGCCTGACGGCCAGGCTCCTGCCAGGGGGGGTCGTCGAGCATCTGGCGGGCGCGGGCGATCTCCTCCCCGACCAGGCGCTCCCGGCCGCGGGCCGCCTCGATCTGCTTGGAGAGGTCGTCGTAGTCGAGCAGGCGCGGGTGGCCGTCGGCGTCGAGGACGGTGCAGCCGCGCGACGCCGTCTCCAGGCGTGCGCCGGCGGCGCGCACCTCGTCCTCCAGCTCGCGGATGCGGCGCGAGGACTGGAACTCGGCGAGGCTCTGGCCGAGGACCTGGCGGGCGCGCTCGCCGCGCGGGGGGTCCCAGAGGTTGAGGACGGTGTTGTAGCGGACCTTGAAGGCGCTGTGGACCGGGTGGAGCGGGCCGGTGGCGATCGCCAGGGTCTCGTCGAAGGTGATGTAGGGCGAGTAGGGGACGATCACATGCCCCTCCTCGTCCATGCCGCGGCGCCCGGCGCGCCCGGCCATCTGCTGGAACTCGTTGGGGATCAGCGGGCGGCTGCGCTGGCCGTCCCACTTCGACATCCGCCCGACGACGACCGAGCGGGCGGGCATGTTGACGCCGAGGGCGAGGGTGTCGGTGGCGAAGACGACCTGCATCAGCCCGCGGCCGAAGAGCTGCTCGACCAGTTGCTTGAGGATCGGCAGCAGGCCGGCATGGTGGAAGCCGAGGCCGTGCCGCGCCAGCCGCGCGACGAGCTGCACCTGGCCGAGTTGGCGGTCCTCCGGACTCATCTGCCCGAGGTGCGCCTCGATCGCGCGCTCGATCTCAGCGCGGGCGGCGTCGTTGGCGACGAAGTCGAGGCGCAGGTTGGCGCAGAACTCGGCGTACCGCTCGCAGTCGCGCCGGCTGAAGAGGAAGTAGATCGCGGGGAGGAGGTCCCGCTCGCGCAGTTGGCGGACGACGTCGTTCGGGTGCGGCTCGACGCGCGCGGCGGCGCCGGACCCCGGCGTGCCGCGGCGCCGGATCTCGCCGCCGACGCGGGGGAAGCGGGCGACCTGCTCGCCGTGGTGGTCGATCACCAGCCGGGCCTCGTCGTCGAGGAAGTAGTAGAGGGCTAGGGGGACGGCGCGCTCGGTGTGGGTGATCAGGGTAATCGGGCGGTGGGTGCGGCCGATCCAGGCGGCGATCTCGCCGGCGTTGGAGACGGTGGCGGAGAGGCAGACGAGCTGGATGTGCTCGGGGCAGAGGATGATCGACTCCTCCCAGGTGGTGCCACGCTCCGGGTCGGCGAGGTAGTGGATCTCGTCGAAGACGATCACGTCGACGGTGTCGAGTTCCCAGGGGGTCTGGAGGAGCATGTTGCGCAGGACCTCGGTCGTCATCACGACGATCCGCGCCCCGGCGTTCTCGCTGATGTCGCCGGTCAGCAGGCCGACGGCCTCGCCGTAGGTCGCGCGGAGGTCGCGGAACTTCTGGTTGGAGAGGGCCTTGATGGGGGTGGTGTAGAAGACGCGGCCGTTGCGCCGGACCCCCTCGTAAATGCCGAATTCGGCCACGACGGTGTTGTGGGTGACGACGAATCCGTCGACGACGAAGAGGCCATCGGGCGCATCGACGGCGATACAGACCATCTCCGCTTGGCCAACACGCTCAACCTTGGCGATGGCTCGGCATGGTTCATAGCGCGGTCGCGCGCGATGACGCTCCAACTTGCGTCGCAGACGAAAAGGCGCGAACTCGCCGGGCAACCGCACGAAAAGCCGATAGGCCATCTGGCAGGCGGTTGGCTTGCGGCGAACACGGGTACGGCCACCAAGCGACCGAACCAGGAAGGCGACATCCTCAGCGAGGGTCGGGGAGACGGTCGTGTACTCCAAAGCGCCGCGGAGATCCACGCTCCCGTCGGCGTCGAGGAGCCCCTGCAAGAGGGCCAGTCGCTCGGCGACCGGGGCAAACTTGTAGCCGTGCGGGATGAATTTGCTTTCCGCGCGATGACCGAACAGCCCGAGATCCCGTAAGGCGTCGCCGACTGGATTGCGCTTGCGCCGATGGTTGCTAACAACAATCCAATCATAGGGGCGGCTATCCGAGCGCAGCAACGTCGTTCCGGGCGGGAGTAGCGATCGTACAGCGGAAACGAGTTCTTCATCCGCCGACGTGAACCGTACGACTCCCGTGGAGAAGCACCCGTCACCGAGCAGGAGTCCCAGCAAGTAGGGATCCAGCCGAGGTCGAGGGCCAACCTCGGCCAATACCTTAGCCACGGCGCCCCGATAGTCGACCGAAGCGATGACGTGGCCGATCTCTCGTTGGGCAACGACCGATTGGGAAACACCGAGCCGGGCGGCGAGATCGCGTTGCGTGAGGCCGGCGCGTGAGCGGGCGCCCGCCAGCGAGAGTCCCTCGCTCACCACCTCCAGCGTGTGTAACTCCGCCGGCAGCGCTAAGGGGATGAAATGCCGCTTCCCCTGCCCGTCGGTCAGTCCCTCGGCCAGAATCTGCTCAAGCGTTAGGACCCGCCACGATAGACCGGCATGACGCCGCCACTTGGTGTTCACCACCCAGAGATGATCCAGATCGCAAACGATCGACACGCCATCGGTGAAGGTGACACGGTAGGCGGGGCGCACCCCCTGCGGATACACGCCGAGCACCTGCGCCGGTCGTCCCCCTGCCCCGATCACCGCCTCGCCTGGGCGGAGATCGCCGATTGGTGCCCAGCCAGTGGGCGTGAGCACCGGGGTTGTTGCGGCAAGCGCCTTGCCGGTACCGGTGGGAGCGGCGACCATGACGGAATCGCCGGCGAGGAAGTGGCGGATCGCCTCCACCTGGAAGGGGTCGAGGGCGAAGGGGTAGGCGGCGGCGAACTGCGCCACCTGCCGGTCGATCTCGCCGTTCTCTGCGTCGTCCACGCGCCCCTTCCCGCCCCGCGAATGCCCCGCCGCGCGCGCCGCCGCGCGATTTCCCTACTCGCACGTCGCGTACCCGCGACAATTGTAGCGCGTGGCGGGGTTTTCGCCCCCCGGCCCCCCAGCTTTGGGGGGAGAAGAGTGGAAGTCCGGCGGGTGGCGTGGTCGCCCCCACCCCCGGCCCTTCCCCCAATTCTGGGGGAGGAGAGAAGAGGCGACCTTCCGATTCCCGACCGTGGCGGAAGGGGGTTCGGGGGGGCGTGGAGGCGGCGGCGTCTGATGTCCGGGCGGCGGGGGGTTATTCGGCGCGGGCGGGGGCGAAGAGGCGGGTGATCTCGTCGGCGGCGAATTCGGGGAGGGGGGTGGGGCGACCGGCGCGGCGCAGGACGAGGCCGGCACCGGGGGGCGTCAGCTCGCCGATGGCGGCGACGGGGATGCCGGACCCGCGGAGGGCGGCGGCGACGGCGGCGGCGGCCGTGGGGGGGACGGCGAGGAGGAGGGCGCCGGAGGCGATCAGGCCGAGGGGATCGAGGCCGTAGTCGGCGCAGAGGCGGGCGGTCTCGGGGAAGACGGGCAGGGCGTCGGCGTCGACGACCAGGCCGAGGCCGGCGGCCTGGGCCACTCGCGCAGGCCGGTGGCGACGCCGCCCTCGGTGGGGTCGTGCAGGGCGTGGACGGGGCCGGCGGCGCGGGCGACGGCGGCGTCGCGGACGACGCTGATGCCGGGCTCGCGCAGGAAGGCGCGGCAGCGGGCGGCGAACGCGGCCCCGTGGCGCGCGGCGATCTCGGCCTCGCGCTCCCCGGCGATCAGCGCCGTCCCCTCGACGGCGATCCCTTTGGTGAGGAGGAGGCGGTCGCCGGGGCGGGCGCGGCCGGGCTGGACGAGATCGTCGCGCGCGACCTCGCCGAGCAGCGTGCCGACGAGGATCGGGCGGTCCAGGCCGTGGGTGATCTCGGTGTGGCCGCCGGCGAGGGTGACGCCGAGGGCGGCGCAGGCGTCGCGCAGGCCGGCGAAGATCGTCTCGACGAGCGCGGGGGTCGTGCGCCCCTCCGGCAAGAGGGCGGTGACGACGAGCCAGCGGGGGGTGGCCCCGAGGCAGGCGAGGTCGTTGGCGTTGACGTTGACGAGGTACCAGCCGATCTCGGCGGTGGCGAAGGTGATCGGGTCGGTCTTGACGACCATCGCGCGCGCGTCGTCGAGGGCGATCGCCGCGGCGTCGCGCCCGAGGCCCGGCCCGACGAGCAGCCGGTCGTCCGGGGTGGCGTAGCGGGCCAGGAGGCGGCCCAGGAGTTCCTGGGGCAGTTTGCCGAGGGGCAGCGTCTCGTCCAACGGCCCTCCTCGATTGCGGATTGCGGATTGCGGATTGGCGCCGGGTTGGCCGCGCCGACGCTCGGGCATCGGCACGGGGGGACGGACCAGCGACACTATAGGGGCGGCGGCGGCGCGCTGTCAATCGCGGGCGGCGCGCGGGGGCGAACGCATCCTCCGTGTCTTGGCGGTGTGCCACGTCGAAGCGCTCCCCCGGCCCCGCAACTTTGGGGGGAGCAGGACCGGCCGGTGCCACGAGGAAGCGCTCCCCCGGCTCTCCCGCTGGGATGGGGCTCACAGGGGGAAGCGGCTGGCGGCTGAAGTCGCGCCTGCCGGCCGCGGGCCACGAAGCCTCCTGCGGAGGCTGGGCACAAGGCCAGGCCCCAGGCGTTCTCGATCGGCGCGATGCCTGGGCAGATTCCAGTCCGCGAAGGCGGATTTATGCCCCGCAGGGTACTTCGTGGCCGGCGGCCGGCAGGCGCGACTTCAGTCGCCAGCCGCTTCCCCCACAGCAGAAAACCTTCCCTTGTAAGCCGGGATGAAGGGGGATGGAGGGGCCGGGGGCGCTTCCCCGCAAGAAGTGGAGAAAGCACACGCCCTGGCGCGCGATGGCACGCGGATGGGCGGGGATAGTACACTCGGGGGTGAGGCACAGCGGGGCGCAGTGGGGGAATGGGCTGGCATGGCGGGCGCCGAGTGAGCGCGTTCCAGGGACGCGGCAAGGCGGTGCGCCGCAGGGCGCGGGCGGGGCGGGGCGGGCCGCGGTGGTTCGGGCGGCTGCCGGGGCCGCTGCGGGGCTGGCTCGGCGCGGAAGGGCGGGCGGTCGGCGGCGCATTCAGGGTCGGGCCGGCACTGGCGCTGCTGGCGTTGGTCGTGCCGGCGCTCCTGCTGGTCTACCAGTTCCCGCGCGTCCGTGACATCGACGTCGGCGCGGGCGACGACCGGGCATACATAGAAGGGTTCTTCCCGCGCGAGCGCGCCGGGGGGACCAGCTTCCGGTGGAGCGGCGAGGAGGGGCGGATCGTCGTGCCGGCCGCGCCGGGCAACGCGGACTGGACGGCGACGCTGCGGCTGAGCGGCGGGCGGCCGCCGGACCAGCCCTCGCCGCCCCTGACCGTGCTGATCGACGGGCGGCTGGTAGCCCAATTCACGACGAGCGCGGACTATCGGGATTACACGGTGCGCTTCGAGCGGGAGCCGCTGGCGCTGGGCGACCTGACCTTGACACTGCGAGCCGAAACCTTCCTCTCGCCGGACGACGGCCGGGCGCTGGGGGTCCAGCTCGATCGCGTCACCCTGACGCCGGCGCGGGCGAGTGGGGGGCTGCCGGTGCTCTTCCCGCCGCCGGGGTACGCGGCGCTCGCGGCCCTGCTGCTGGGGACAGCGGCGAGCCTGGCTGCGGGGCTGGGCGGCGGACGGCGCGCGGTGACCGGCGCAACGGCCGGCGCCCTGGCGCTGATCCTGGCGGGGAGCGCCTGGCGCCCGGACGCGGCGGCGCGCGCCCTGCCGGCGCTGACGCTCGGGGCGGCGGCGCTGCTGGCGCTCCTGCCCGCGCGCCGGCCGTTGCGCGCGGCGCTGGCGCCCCACGCGCGCGCGCTGGGGGCGATGCTGCTGGGGGGGCTGGCCGTCCGGCTGCTCCTGGCGCCCTGGACCGGCTACCAGCCCGACATCGACACGCTGCTGGTCTGGGCTGAGCGACTGGCGACGCTGCCGTTGGGGGTCTTCTACGACACGCTGCCCGCCGGCGAGGCGCCGGAGACGGGCTCCCCCTACGCCGAGACGCCGCTGATCGATCACCTGCCGGGGGATCTCTGGTTCCTCTGGGCGATCGCGCGGCTCTACCGGGCCGTCGCGCCGGAGGGGTCGTTCGGGGCGACGGGGTTCCTCGTCCTGCTGAAGCTGGCGCCGGCGCTCGCGGACGCGGGGATCGCCCTACTGCTGTACGCCATCGTCCGGCGGTTCGCGGGGGCGCGGGCGGGCCTGATCGCGGCGGCGGCGTTCACCTTCAACCCGGCGATCGTCTTCCTGAGCGCGGTCTGGGGGCAGTGGGACGCGGTCTCGGCCTGCCTGGCGCTGGCGGCGCTGTGGCTGCTGCTGCGGGGCAACCCCGAGTGGTCGCTGCCGGCGCTGACCTGGGCCGCGCTGATCAAGCCGCAGTTCGCGGCGCTGGCGCCGCTCTTCGCGCTGGCGTTCCTGGCGCGGTACGTGCTGCCGCATGC
>JAUJMV010000026.1:86780-95874 GCA_030446685.1 Thermomicrobiales bacterium
GGGCCGCCGCCGCTGCCGGCGCGCTGGGGCCTGGTCGAGCGGGCGGTGCTGGCGCTGGAGAAGTTCCCGGTGACGAGCGCGGGCGCGTTCAACCTGTGGGCATCGCCGCTCGCGGGCGAGGCGCGCTGGCGGGGGGGCGCGTGGGAGGGAGGGGACGGGCTGTTCCTGCGCTCCGATCTCCAGCCGTGGGCGCTCGGGCTGAGCTACCGGACGTGGGGGACGCTCCTGTTCGCCGCGGCCTACCTCGCCATCCTGGCCGCCTACTGGCGGTCGCGGGGGCGGGGCGACGGGCGGGCGCTCGTCTGGGCCTGCCTGGCGATCGCCTACGCCGCGTTCGTCCTGCCGACGCGGGGGCACGAACGCTACCTCTTCCCGGCGGTCGTCTTCGCCGCGCTGGCGGCGGCGCTCGCGCCGCGGCTGCGCCCGTTCTATCTGGCCGTCTCCGCGGTCTATTTCGTCAACCTGTACTACATCTACGGGCGCTACTCCGTGCTGCCGGGGTACGCGGCGATCTTCGCGACCGATGTCCTGATCTATGCCGGAGGGCTGCTGAACGTGGCGCTGCTCCTCTACGTGCTGTGCCGCGCGCTCCCGGTGCTGCGGCGCGCGCCATCCCCCCCGCCGGCCGAGGCAACGCCGGCGAGCACGCAGCGGCAGGGCGAGGCGGTCGTTCGGAGCGCGCGCTGAGTGGCGGCGGGGGCGAGGAGTTCGCCGGATTGGCCCGCGCGGCCGGAGGGAGAACCGTGACACGATCGCAGGGCGCGACGACGACGACGGATGCCCCCGGCCCGCCCGACCACCGGCTGGGGTTCGTCTCGACCGAGGAGGAGGTGTCCGTCACGGCGCTGCCGGTGCGCGGGACGATCCCCGCCTGGCTCGATGGGGCGCTGCTGCGCAACGGCCCGGCCAAGTTCGAGGCCGGCGGGCAGGGCTTCCGCCACTGGTTCGACGGGCTGGCGATGCTGCACCGCTTCGCCTTCGCGGGGGGGCGCGTCGCCTACGCCAACCGCTTCCTCGACAGCCCCGACTACCGGGCGGTGCGCGAGCGGGGGCGGATCGGCTACAGCACCTTCGCCACCGATCCCTGCCGCTCGATCTTCGCGCGGGTCGCCGCGCGCTTCACCGGGGGGGTGGGGCTCAACGCCAACGTCAGCATCGGGCGCGTCGCCGACCAGTTCGTCGCCTGGACCGAGACGCCCCTGCCGATCGCCTTCGACCCGGAGACGCTGCGCGCGGCCGGCGTGCTCGACTGGGAGGACCGGCTTGACGCCACCACCACCACGCCCCACCCGCTGACCGATCCCGCCAGCGGCGACACCTTCAACAACCTGGTGCGCTTCGGCGGCACCAGCCGCTACACCCTCCACCGCATCCCCGCCGGGGAGCGGCGGCGCCTGCCGCTCGCGGCGCTGCCGGTGCGCGAGCCCGCCTACATGCACAGCTTCGGCCTGACCGCGGGCCATCTGGTGCTGGCCGAGTACCCGCTGACCGTCAACCCGCTGCGGATGCTGCTGCGCGGCCGGCCGTTCGCCGAGAACCTGCGCTGGCGGCCGGAGCGCCCCACCCGCTTTCTGATCGCGCGGCGGGACGGCGGCGGTTGGCTGCCGCCGGCCGAGGGCGGGGCGTTCTTCTGCTTCCACCACGTCAACGCCCAGGAGCGCGACGGCGAATTGCTGGTCGATCTGCTCGCCTACCCCGACCCGGCGATCATCGACGCGCTCTACCTCGACCGGCTGCGGCGGCCCGCCGCCGAGCTGGCGCTGCCGCCGCTGCCGGAGCTGCGCCGCTGCCGCGTCCCGCTCGATGGCGGCGCGGTCCGCTACGAGCGGCTGGCGAGGATGGGGCTGGAACTGCCGCGCATCAACGACCGGCACCGCGGGTGGGACTACCGTTACGTCTACGGCGTCGGGCAGCGGGAGGACGGGCAACCCGATTTCCAGAACCAATTGGTCAAGGTGGATCTGCGGACCGGGGACGCGGCGGTCTGGCATGAGGCGGGGTGCTATCCGGGCGAGCCGGTCTTCGTCGCCGCGCCGGGGGCGCGGGCCGAGGATGACGGCGTCCTCCTCTCGGTTGTCCTCGACGCCCGGCGGGGGCGCTCGTTCCTGCTTGTCCTCGACGCGCCCTCGCTCGGCGAGCTGGCGCGGGCGGAGGCGCCGCACCGCATCCCGCTCGGCTTCCACGGCTGCTACGCCGATCGCCTGACGGCGGGGTCGAAGGTCTGAAGGTCGAAGGTCGAAGGTCTTCCGCTTCAACTCTAGTTTCCGCTAACTGGGTGGCATCAGGGGGTACCCATTGGTAGAGTGCGGGTGCTGACGCCGTGCTCTACCGCAGGAGCCCGCCCGATGCCGGAAGCAGTCTATCGCATCCTGACCCTCCTATGCCTGCTGGTGGTGGCGTGCCCGATCGGGACGAACCTGGGCTTGCTGCACCTGCTGTGGATGCTGGTGAGCGGGCGGCTGCTCGCCGCGCGCGGCGCGGTGGTGCCGGGGCTGAGCGAGTGCGGCTTGGCCGCGCCGGCGACGCGGCGGGCCTGGGCGGCGCTGGGGCAGGGCGGCTGGAGCAGCGCGGCGTTGCTGGCCCGCTGGGCCGCGGTGCTGGAGGGGAAGGGCGCTGGCAGGCGCACGCGCATGGGGGCTACCGCCCGGTGGCGGTCGACGTCACCGGCTTCTGGCGCCCGCGGCTCCGGGGCTGTCCGACCACCCATTACCACGGCGCCGCGGGGAAAGCCCTCCCCGCCATCCCGCTGGGCCTCATCGCCCGCGTGGGCAGCGTCGGGGGCCAGCGCCTGGCCTGCCCGCCGGCGTGCGTGCGGGCGGACGCCGGGGACCCGCGCGCCAGCACGCACGCGCGCCTGCTCGTGGGCGGGCGGTGCGGCGGTGCGCGCCCGACGACGCGCTGGTGCTGGACGGCGGGTTCGGGGTGGCGCTGCTCCAGGAGGCAGGGGCGACCCGGTACGTGGTGCGGCTCGCCAAGAACTGCACCGCCCGGCGGCCACCCCGCCGCCGTACGACGGGCGCGGGCGCCCCGCCGGCGTTCTGGATGGCCGCGCCTGCTCGTATGACCGGGTGGCGGCGCGAGGACGACGCGTGGACCGACCTGGTTGCGCCGATCGGCTTCACCATCGTCGGGGCGCGGCCGTTGGTGCAGATCGGTCCGGTCGCCCGAGGAACTGCTCGTCAAGAACCAGCCGGTCCACCCCGACCTGCCAGCCGGAACTGGCGCTGCTCGCCGAGGTGGCGCGGCGGCGACCGCGCCCGCCGTCCCCCACCGGCTGGGACCGCCGGCCACGGCCGGTGCGGCGCCTTGGCGCGCACCCCGTTTACGGCTCCCCGCCCGGCTTGACCTGCCGAGGGCTGGGGCCAACGCCGAGTCGCCCGCGTCCACGCCCGCACCACGATCTCCCTAAACGTAGCGGCCGGGAAACTAAACTGAAGCGCCGGTGGGATCTCCATGGAGGGTCTCCTGGTGTAAGTCCAGCAACACGGCCACGACAGCCGTAGGAGACAGCATCTCGCAATTGTTGGTGTCATCTCGTCGGTGGTATCCTCCAACCATGGGCATGAGGAATTATCTGATTGCAGGCGTTTCCGGCTCCGGCAAGACGTCGGTCTGCGCGAATTGCGCGGCGCGGCTACCATGCCATTCATGGTGACAGGGAATTGGCCTATCAGGGCGATCCGGAAACTGGTACACCGACGGATGGCCTCACGCACGAGCACTCGGCGACCTTCATTGCCGAGCACCACATTTGGCATGTCGATAAAGTAAAGGCTTTCGTCGCCAACCGGGATGAGGCGGTCACGTTTTTCTGCGGTGGCTCTAGGAATTTTTCAAAGTTCATCGATTTGTTTGACGGCGTTGACTTTGACACAATGAACCGGCGGATCGATGAGCGGTGGCAGTGGACCCAACTGACTGGGGCGGGAAACAAACGGAACGGGAAGTCACTGCGCGATTGTATCAAACGAAAGAAGGCATTCCGAAAAACGGTGTTATCATCGACGCCACCGCACCGCTCGCGCGCGTCGTTGACGAGATTGTCCGTCAAAGCAACGCACCGCGCTAAACCGAAGCGCCGATGAAGCCGGCCGGGTCTGCTCCGCATGCTGGCGTGGGGTCGGGCGGGAGCGCGGGGCATGCCGAGATCGCGGCGGTATTGGCGCACTGGCTCGGGATGCGGCACGTGCGCGAGCGGATGTACCGCGCCCCGACGCCGCGCGAGCGCGAGCGCTGGCACGCGCGCTGGCTGCTGGCGCAGGGCTGGTCGGCCAGCACGGTCGCCGCGCTGCTGGAGCGCGCGCCCACACCATCGGGGCCTGGCTCGCCGCCTTCGACCGCGATGGCCCTGCGGCCCTGGCCTTCGAGCAGACGGGCGGTGCCCCCGCCCTCGACGCGGGCGCCCAGGCAGGGCTGAAGGTGGCGGTCCAGGCGACGCCGAGTGCGGTCGGCGTCGCGCTGGCGAACTGGAGCTGGAAGGCGGTGCGCCAGTTCGTCGAGGCCCGCTGCGGCATCCGGCTCTGCCGCAGCGCCTGCACGCGCTACCTCCACCGCCTGGGCTTCGTCTACAAGCGGCCCAAGCAGCGGCTGCTCAAGGCCGACGAGGCGAAGCGCGCGGCCTTCGTCGCGGAGTACGCCGCCCTGCTGGCCGAGGCGCGGGCGAGCGGGGCGAAGATCTTCTTCGTGGACGAGGCCCACTTCCGCGCCGACGGCGACCGGCGCGGGAAGTGGGTGCTGAAGGGGGAGCCCGCCTTGGCCGATTCGACCTGCCCGCGCTGGGGGGAGAAGGCGAGCTACTACTCGGCGGTCTGCCTGGAGACCGGGGAGGTCGAGCACATGGAACTGGCCGGGACCAGTTCCTCCGCGACGAGCGCCGCGTTCCTCCGGCAGCTGCGCGCCAACCATCCCGGGCCGCTGGTCGTGCTCTGGGACAACGGGCCGGCCCACGGCGGCGAGGCGGTGCGCGACTACCTGGCGACGCCGGATCTCGCCCTGCGTCGCTGCGCCTGCCGGCCTACAGCCCCGACTTCAACCCCGACGAGGCGATCTGGGCCTGGGCGCGCGAGGAGGTCACCGCTGCACCGGCCTGGGCACCAAGGCCAAGGTGCAGGAGCAGATGGCCCAGTTCTTCGCCGGGTTGCCGCGCCGCACCGCCGAGGTGCAGTCCCGCTGCCGCCGCACATTGCAAGCGCTGGCCGAGGCCGTGACCGCGTCGCCGGAGTCGCATCAGGACGCCCTCCATGGAGATCCCATCGGCGCTTCGGTTTAGAGTTCAGATGACTCTGCTTATACCGCGACACCCGATCCTGTCACAGCGGGACTTTCCACCTTCGACCTTCAGACCTTCAGACCTTCGACCTCGCGAGCGCCAGCCGCGCCGCGACGACTGCCAGCCCGACCAGCCCCCAGAAGAGCGCGACCATGTGCGAGAAGCCGATGTTGAAGAAGTAGTGGTCGAGGACGCCGGTGGCGACCGCCGCGGCCAGGGCGCCGGCCAGCGCCAGCGCGGCCTCGCCCTCCGGGGTGGCGCGGGCGGCGGGGCGGCGCAGGGCCGGCCAGAGGCGCAGGGCGAGGACCGCCAGGACGAGCAGGTAGAGCGCCAGGCCGAAGAGGCCGAGCCGCTCGGCGATCGTCAGGTAGACCGAGGAGACGCCGGCCTGGAGGTCGATCGAGGGCGCGGCCCCGAAGCCGACCCCGAAGACCGGGTGCTCGCGGATGATGGCGAGCGCGTTGCGGTACTCCGCCAGCCGCAGCTTCGTCGCCGGGTCCCGGAGCTGGATGCCGAGGATCAGCCGCTCGATGAAGGCGCCGCCGATCCCCAGCGCCAGGACCGCCGCCCCGCCGAGCCCCAGCGGCAGGAGCAGCCAGCGGTAGCGCAGGAGGGCGAGCAGCAGGACACCGCCTGCCGCGCCGAGCCAGGCCGCGCGCGAGTAGGTCAGTAAGAGGGCGAGCGCGACCGGCGGCACGGCCAGTGCCGCCAGCGGGCGGGGCAGGAGCGGCCGTCGCGCGGCCGCCTGCGCGACCAGGAGCACCAGCACGACCATCAGGAAGCCGGCGAAGCTGTTGGGGTCGACGGCGGTGCCGGTGATCCGCTGCGCCTTGGCCGGGTCGTCCTCGATGAAGCGGATCAGGCGCCCGGTCGGGTAGCCGACGATCGCCAGCCGCGCCAGGAGGGGCTCGGTTCCGCGCCCGAGCGCGTAGAGCGCCAGCGCGAGGACCGCCGCCGCCCCGCCCGCCGCCAGCCCACCGAGCGCCAACCGCAGGTCGCGCCGCGTGCGGACGAGGTTGGTCAGCAGGAAGAAGAGGGAGACCGCCAGGAGCATCTTGGCGTAGTCGTGGAAGGTCTGCGCCGTGTAGCCGCGCCCGAGGCCGAGGACGAACGCGAAGAGGGTGACGATCAGGAAGAGGACCAGGGGGCCGTCGAGCGCGGTCGTCAGCAGCCGCTCCTCGCGGCGCAGGAGGAGGCGCAGCGCGAAGACCGCCCAGGTGAGCAGGATCGCCAGCGAGAGGAGCGTCGGGGTCAGCCCGACCTTGAAGGGCAGCGTCCCGTAGGGCAGGAGGGCGACCACGCCGAGGGTGGCGACCAGGCCCCAGCGCGCGTCGAGCAGCACCAGCGCCGCCCCGACCGCGCCGACCAGCAGGATCGCCGGCAGCAGCGGCCCCAGGGTCGCCACCGCCAGCCCGCCGCCCGCGCCGAGCAGGAGCGCCGCGGCCAGCGCCGCCAGCGGGTGCCGGAGCACCTGGTCGGCGGAGAGGCGGTCCGGGCGCCCCGCCCGCGACAGGCGGGGGCGGGGCGCGCTCAGAGCCACCGGCGCCACCGGAAGAAGAGGATCATCGCGAGCGCGACCGCGGCCATCAGCGCGATCAGCGTCCAGAAGGTGAGGGGCTGGCCCACCTCCCCGTCGAGCGGCAGGTTGACGTTCATGCCGTAGATGCTCGAGATCAGCGTCAGCGGCAGCATGATCACCGAGAAGATCGTCAGCACCTTGATCACCTCATTCAGCCGGTGGGTGGCGAGCGAGTCGGTCGTGGCGCTGAGCGAGTCGACCACCTCCTTGGCGTCGTCGAGGATGTCATAGATCTTGGCGATGCCGTCGGCCAGGTCGCCGAAGTAGGCTTCCAGTTCCTCCTCGTCCTCGTGCCGGAAGAAGGCGCGGATCCGCCGTTCGAGGACGTTCATGATCGGCACCAGCGGCTTGATGATCCGCCGGGTGGCGATGATGTCGCGGCGCACCGTGGCGATCTGCTCGATCACCCCCAGCGTGTTCGGCTCGAACATCATCTCGTCGATCTGCTCGACCTTCTGCCCGATCCGCCGGGTGATCGGCACGCAGTAGTCGATCAGCCGGTCGAGGATGTGGTAGAGGAGGCGTTCGGCGCCGTTGCCGAGGATCGCCGCGCGGGCCTCCTCCGACCGCTCCACCTCGTCGAAGAGGCGCGCGAGCGGCTTGAGCCGGGTGGGGTCGTGCAGCGTGATCACATAGTCGCGCCCGACGAAGATGTCGACCTCGCTGGAGGTCGTCTCCCGCCGCGACTTGCTGTGGACCGGGAACTGCACGACCAGGAAGAGGTAGTCGTCGTACTCGTCGACCTTGGGGCGCTGGAGCGTGTCGAGCACGTCCTCCAGGTTCGGCTCCTGGAAGTCGAAGTTGGCGCGCAGGTAGGCGATCGTCGCCTCGGTCGGCCGCTCGATGTTGATCCAGCGGACCCCGTTGTGCTCGGCGACCATGATATTGCCGGCCGGGGGTGGCGCCGCGGGCGGCTGCGGGCGGGCGCGGCTCGACCACGGCACCGGCACGCGCCGCACGGTCCTGGTTGGCGCCCTGTCCTGCGTCGCCATGCTGCGCTCCAGTCGGGTAGTCGGGTAGTCGGCTAGTCGGCTAGAGGAGGACGAGGGTTTCGCGATCAGTCAGTCGGCTCGCTCGCGTCCTCTCCCCGACTACCCGACTAGCCGACTCACGACTCGTTCCCGCCCTCGATCAGCGCCCGCACCTTCAGGGGCAGGCCGAAGAGGTTGATGAAGCCGACCGCGTCCCGCTGGTTGTAGACGTCTTCCTCGCCGAAGGTGGCGAAGTCCTCGCGGTAGAGGCTGTGCGGCGAGCGCCGCCCGACGACCGTGCAGTTGCCCTTGTAGAGCTTGAGGCGCACGTCGCCGGTGACGGTGCGCTGGGTCACGTCCACGAAGGCGTCGAGCGCCGCCTTCAGCGGCGTGTACCACTGCCCATTGTAGACCAACTCGGCGTAGCGGTGCGCGACCACGTCCTTGTAGTGGAGCGTGTCGCGGTCGAGGCAGAGGTGTTCCAGCTCGCGGTGCGCGGTGCTGAGGATCGTGCCGCCCGGCGTCTCGTAGACCCCGTGCGACTTCATCCCGACCAGCCGGTTCTCGACCAGATCGACCCGCCCGATCGCGTTCTCGCCGCCGACCTCGTTCAGCCGCCGCAGCAGCGGCACCGGGCCGAGGGGTTCGCCGTCGACGGCGACCGGCGTGCCGCGCTCGAAGCTGACCAGGATCTCGGTCGCGCGGTCGGGCGCGTCCTCCGGTGATTTGGTCAGCTCGAACATGTCGGGGGCGGGCTCGTTCCAGGGGTCCTCCAGCCGCCCGCCCTCGTGCGAGAGGTGCAGGATGTTGCGGTCGCGGCTGTAGATCTTCTCGGCGGTGGCGGAGATCGGGATCTCCATCCGCCGCGCGTACTCGATCGCGTCCTCGCGGGAGCGGATCTCCCACTCGCGCCAGGGGGCGATCACCGCCAGCTTCGGGTCCATCGCCTTGTAGGTCAGCTCGAAGCGCACCTGGTCGTTGCCCTTGCCGGTGCAGCCGTGCGCGACCGCGTCGGCCCCCTCGAGGTGGGCGATCTCGACCTGCCGCTTGGCGATCAGCGGGCGGGCCATGCTGGTCGCCAGCAGGTACTTGCGCTCGTAGATCGCGCCGGCGCGCAGGACCGGGAAGATGTAGTCGGTGACGAACTCCTCGCGCAGATCCTCGATGTACGCCTTCGCGGCCCCCGTCTTGACCGCCTTCTCCTCCAGCCCCTCCAGCTCCTCCTCCTGGCCGAGGTCGGCGGCGAAGGCGATCACCTCGCAGCCGTAGTTCTCC
>JAUJMV010000066.1 GCA_030446685.1 Thermomicrobiales bacterium
TGGCAACCACGCGGCGTGAAACTGCGGCCGTCGTGGCGAGCGATCTGGCGGCGGGCTGAAGCCGGGAGTCACCGTGCGTCCCGGGGCTCGTGGCGAAGACGCCCCGAACGGATCAGCTGTTCCGCGCGGGGCACAGCGCCACTGCGCCACCTGGCCGCCGGCGGCGCGTTACCCCGCTCCCCGTGCGGGCCAGCGGCCGCCAGGGGCAGGCGTCCCTGAGCCGGAAGGGGGTGTGCGTCACAACCGGCGGCGCGGTCAGGCGAGTGATGCGCGTGTCCCAGGCAGCATCAGGAGGTGTGCAGATGCGTTTCGGCTTCATGAGTTCGGTCGCTCCCCACTGGAATCTCGATCAACTGATCGCCGCGGCCAACGAGCATGGCTACCAGGCCCTGGAACTCCGGGTCGAATGGGGGCATGCCGCCGGGCTGGAGCTCGATACGCCCGGGCCGCGGCGCCAGGAAGCGCGCCGGAAGCTCACCGACGCGGGGATCGCGGTCAGCGCCCTCGCCCTCGGCATCCGCTTGGCGAAGGCGACGGCGGAGGAGCGCGCGGCCAGCGTCGAGCAGGTGGCCCGCTATGCGGCGCTGGCGGCCGACCTCGGCGCGCCGGTGCTGCGGGTCTTCGGCGGCCCGGTGCCGGCGGGGCACACGGTGGCCGACCTGCGCGACGCGACCGCCGAGACGCTGGGGCGGGCGGCGGCGCGGGCGGCGGCGTTCGGCGTCGCGCCCTGCCTGGAGACCCACGACCACTTCAACAACCCCGCCGATGTCGCCTACGTCGCGGAGCGGGCCGGCCACCCCAACGCCGGTGTCGTCTGGCACGCCAACCACCATCTCCGGCTGGGCATCCCGGTCGCCGAGGCCTACCGGACGCTCCGGCCGTGGGTGCGGCACTGCCACATCAGCGAGGGGCCGAAGCCCGGCGAGGAGCGCCCGGCCCGGGGGACGCTCCCCTTCGGCGCCGGGGATGGCAACGTCCGGGACGTGCTCGCGATCCTCAAGGCCGACGGGTACGCGGGCACGCTCTCCTGGGAGTGGATCAACGGCAAGCAGGTGAACTACGGGGTGCCGGACCTCTCGAGCATCGTCGATCCGCGCCCATATCTGGAGGAGAACGCCGCCAGGCTGCGGGAGTACGCGGCGTAGCAGAAGTGACCGGTGCCCCACCAGGCCGGAACGGGAGGAGAGCCCCATGCCTCAGAAGCTCCGCATCGGCATGATCGGCTGCGGCGAGATCGCCGTGCAGACGGCCAAGGGGATCGCGGCGGCGACCAGCGCCGAGCACGTCATGGTCATGGACGTGAGCGAGCCGGTCGCCGCCGACCTCGGGCGCACCTACGGGGTGCCCCACACCACCAGCGTCGAGGAGTTGCTCGCCAATCCCGCCGTCGATGCCGTCTACATCGCCGTCCCCCACCACCTGCACGCCCCGCTGACCCTCCAGGCCCTCGCCGCCGGCAAGCCCGTCCTGGTGGAGAAGCCGATCGCGACGACGCTGGCCGACGCCGACGCGATGATCGCCGCCGCCCGCGCGGCCGGCGTCGCCCTCGCGGTGGCCTACCAGGCCCAGGTGGACCCGACCGCGCAGCGCCTCAGGGCGTTGATCGCCGCGGGGGCCATCGGGAAGGTTATCGGGACGCGGATCGTCTATCGCGGCGACAAGCCGGAGACCTACTGGAGCGGCGGCTACTCCGGCCGCATCCGGACCGACTGGCGCACGTCCCGGGCGCAGGCGGGCGGCGGCGTCCTGATCATGAACACCGTCCACGACCTCAACACGCTGCGCTTCATCACGGGGTTGGAGGCGACGCGGGTCTACGCCGAGAGCGACACCTTCACCACGCCCGTCGAGGTCGAGGATTACGTCGCCGTGACCTACCGCTACGACAACGGCGCGATCGGCACCCTGGAGGCCGGCTCGGCCATCCGCGGGAAAGATCCCCGCGGCGCCGTCAACCGCATCTACGGCCAGGACGGCCAGATCCTCTTCAGCAACCCGCCGCAGATCTACGCCACCGCAGAAGTCGCGGGGCTGCGGGCCGGCGCGTGGCAGGAAGTGCCGGCGGCGCCGCGGGACCGCGAGGGTGGGCGCGCCGCGATCGCCGACGGTTTCGCCCGGGCGGTGCTCGCCGGGGAGCCGCCGCCCGTCCGGGGCGAGGACGGCCGGGCGGCCCTGGAGATCGTCGTCGCGGCCTACCGGTCCGGCCGGGAGCACCGGGCGATCACCCTGCCGCTAGAGGAGGGAGTCGGATGAAGCTCTGTCTGCTGACGTACAACCTGGCCCGCCGGTGGGATCTGGCGCAGATCATCGAGGTCGCGCGGCGGTACGGCTTCGCCGGCGTCGAGTTCCGGGCGGAGGCCGGCCACGAGCACGGCGTCGAGCTCGAGCGCACGCGCGCCGAGCGGCGGCAGATCCGCGACCGGATCGAGGACGCCTACCTCGAGGTGGCGGGCATCGGGACCAGCGCCCGCTTCGAGTCGCCGGACCCGGCCCAGCGGCAGGCCGCCATCGACCGGACCAGGGGGTACATCGAGCTGGCGGCCGATCTCGGCTGCCGGCGGGTGCGGGTGTTCGGGAATGACATCCCGGCCGGCGTGCCCCGCGACGAGTGCGTCACGTACGTCGGGGAGAGTCTCCGGGCGTTGGGGGAGTACGCCGCCCCCCACGGCGTCGACGTGCTGCTGGAGATGCACGGCCAGTTCAACTACTGGGGCTTCGCCCGGGCGGCGGTGGCGATCGCCGACCATCCCCGGGTCGCGCTCGTCTACAACTGCGACCCGCGCGACGTGGTCGGCGGCTCGGTGGCCGCCACCTACGGCCGGGTCCGGCCGTGGATCCGCCACGTGCACATGCACGAGTTCACCGGCGCCTATCCGTACCCCGAGCTCTTCGCGCTGCTCCAGGCCGACGGCTATGGGGGCTACCTCGCCTCGGAGATCGGGACGGAGCACCCCACGGCCGAGCACTATCTGGCGCTGTACGCGGCGCTCTTCCGCGCCTGGGCCGGCCAGCCGTTCTACGCCGGCCCGCGCGGTGGCTGACACCCTGCCCCGACCGGGGGGGATCCTGCATATTCTTGAGGGAGGCAACGGATGGCCAAGCCGCTGCGCGTGGGCATCATCGGGCTCGTCTCCGCCTACGCGCTGCACTATGCCGAAGATCTCACGCACCTGCCCGACGTCGAGGTGGTCGGGACCGCCCACCTCGGGCGCGACGCGGGGTACATCCGGGATTCGCTGGCGTTACCGTGGCTGAAGCAGTATCCCAAGACGATCGCCGAGTACACGCGCCGCTTCGGCGTCCCGGTCGTGGAGTCCGCCGAGGAGCTCTACGCGCGCGGCGCCGAGGCCGTGGTCGTCTGCACCGAGGACTACCTCCGCAGCCGCTACGCCGTGCAGGCGCTGGAGCGGGAGGTCCACGCCTTCCTGCCCAAGCCCTTCGCGAGCACCCTCGCGGAGGTCGAGGCGCTGCGGGGGGCGCTGGCGACGAGCCGGGCGACCCTGGTCCCGAGCCTGCCGCTGCGCTACCACGGCCTGTACACGGCCGCGAAGCAGGAACTAGGGGACGCCGGGCTGGGCGAGCCGCTCGCGATCCGCGGGCAGATTTCGCACCATCTGAGCTTCGGCCCCTGGAAGTCCGACCCGACCATGGCGGCCGGGCCGGAGTTCGAGTCGGGCTTCTACACCGTGGACGCCCTCTGCTACCTGATGGGCGACGAGCCGGTGCGCGTCTCCGCCGCGGGGCGGAACCACCTCCACCGGGGCGTGCCCACCTTCGATGTGGCCAAGCTGCTCGTCGAGTTTGCGGGCGGCGGCCTGGCCTCGGCGGACTTCTACTGCGGCAACCACTTCCCCTTCCCCTCGCACGAACTCGAGCTCATCGCCCGGGACGGTGGCCTGCGCATCGAGCGCGACTATGCCCAAGACGGACCGGTCCTCCGGGTCTTCACGCAGGACGGCCTGCGCACCGAGGCGCGGCCGGGCGACTTCCGGCGGGCTGAGCTGGCCAACTGGCTCGCCATCTGCCGGGAGGGTCGCCGGGCGGAGGCGGACGCGCTCCTGGCCGAGGGGACCCGGACCCTCGGGGTGCTGATCGCCTTCCAGCAGGCCTGGCCGACCGGCCGGGAGGTCGCCCTGCCCTTGCAAGGAGGAGCCTGATGGACTGGCACGGGCACGCGTTCGCCTTCATCCTGCGGATCGACGTCGAGCATCTGGAGGCCGAGCGGTACACCGGCGACCCCCGCGCGGAGCGGGTCGCCACCCGGCTGCTGCTGGACATCCTGGAGGAGTTCGACGCCCGCTTCACCTGCGCGGTGCTGGGCATCACCGCCGAGCTGTATCCCGATATCGTCCGCTGGTGCGCCGCGCGGCACGAGGTCGAGGCGCACAGCATGTTCCACGAGCCGCCCTATCCGGAGCTGTCCTACGCGCGCCAGCATTGGGATATCCGGCGCTCGATGGCGGCGATCGAGGAGGCGTGCGGCGTGCGGGTGCGCGGCCTGGCCTGCCCGCACCACGGGCTGGGGAACGAGGACACCGCGCGCGCGGCGATCGACCTGGGCCTGGACTACCTCCAGGCGCGCCTCCCCGATGCGCCCGCGGACCCCGGGCTGGGCTGGTACCGCGTGGCGGACCGCGAGCGCCCCATCCTGGTGCCCGGCCGCGAGCGGTACAGCGCCTCCGACTGGTCGGGGCGGCGCCGCGAATGGCCGTGGATCGAGGAGCCCTGGAGCGCGGGGACGGCGCTGCGGCGCTGGCAGGCCCTGATCGACCGGGCGAAGGAGGCCGGCCAGCTGGCGACCCTGGTCGTGCATCCCTGGATGCTGCAGATCAACGAGGGCGAGGTCAAGGTGGTGCAGCAGGTGCTGCGCTACGCGGCGGCGCAGGGCGCCTGGCTGACCGGGTACGACCAACTCGCGGACCGGGCGGTGGCGCGGGGCTGAGGCCCGCGCACATCACGGGTCGCGTGGCGCCCGCCAGGCGCGCGGGGCGGCCCGCCGCCGCGCCGCAGCGCCGGCGACCCAGGCGGCACGGGGACGACCCGCGGGTCGTCCGTGCGTATGGAAGGAACTTGCGGTGGACTTGCTGACCTTCAACACCGCGCAGGGGCCGCGTCTGGGCGTGAGGACCGCCGCCGGCGTGGTCGACGTGGCCGGCGCCCGCGCCGCACTCGGCGCGGCGCGGGCGGGGACCGGGATCCCCGACCGCATGGAGGCGGTCATCGCCGGCGGGGAGGCCGCGCGCGAGCGCCTCGCCGCCTTCGTGCAGGCGACGGGGGCGGATGCCGCCGCCCCCTGGATGCTGGAGGAAGCCGCGCTCCACCTGGGGCCGTGTATCCCCCGGCCGGGCAAGATCATCTGTATCGGCCTCAACTACCGGCAGCATGCCGCCGAGGCCGGCATGGCCATCCCCGCGGTGCCGGTGGTCTTCTCGAAATTCGGCAACACGCTCGCCGGGCCCGGTGAGCGGATT
>JAUJMV010000027.1:0-47749 GCA_030446685.1 Thermomicrobiales bacterium
GGCGGCGTGGCCGGCGTCCCGCCGCAGGCCGCCAGGAGCAGCAGCACGATCAGTCCGAGCGCGTTCCATTGCTGACGACGACGTGCGCGCACGCGAGCCCCTCCTCTGCACTTCGTGGTCGCGCGCCCCGAGCGGCACGTTGCGACCCCCACCCCTCTCCCGACCCCTCCCATCGCGCCACCCGCGGCGCGATCTCCCCCACCCCCGCCGGCGGGCGCAACGGATCGATACCGGTGGCCGGCGGCCGGCCCCGTTGAAGTAAGTAGCCCCCCGTTGTCGAGACAGCCGGCCAGCCGCTACCGGCCCTCCGGCTGCAAGGCCCCCTCGGTGAAGACGTTCCCCGCGTTCCAGAGCAGCCAGCCGGTCGCCCCGAAGTCGTAGGTCGCCTGGATCTGGGCGCGCACCTCGGCCGGGCCGTAGTCGATCCCCTTGCCGTAGGAGAAGTCCTGCAGCCACGGCCGGAACTTCACCTTGGCGTTGTCGATCCGCCCCGCGCCGTGCTCCAAGCTCTCGAGGATCACCTCGTAGGGGTGATCGTTGGGCCGGTCGAAGCCCATCGAGCCGGCGTAGTAGTGTGACGGGTAGATCATCGGGCAGAGATAGTCGACCACCGGGGCGAGCTTCTCCAACTGCTGGCCGATGCCGTTGTCGTGCGGGTCCCAGAGGGCGATGCCGAAGATGTCGGCCGCCAGCGGCACGCCGCGCGGCGCGAGCGCGTCGTGCGTCAGCTTCAGGAACTGGTAGACGGCCTCGGTGCGGCTCGCCATCGTGTTGGCCGTGCCGAGGTCGATCGCCTCCATGTCGCCGTCGGAGGGGAAGCGGACATAGTCGTACTGGACCTCGTCGAAGCCGAGCTGGGCCGCCTCGATCGCGACATCGGCGTTGTAGCGCCAGACCTCCGGGCGCATCGCGTTCACCCAGGCGGTGCCGTTGAAGTTGCGCCAGATGCCGCCGGTCGTGCTGTTGCGCACCGCCAGTTCCGGCCGCGCCTTCGCCAGCGTCTCGTCCTGCATGCAGACGATCCGGGCGATCGTGTAGATCCCGTGCTCCTTGAGCGTCTTGAGGCGCGCGGGCAGGTCGTAGCGGGGGTGGACCGCGCCGATCTCCCGCGCCAGCGCGACCTGGCTGTCGTGGAAGAGCCAGCCGGTCTCGTCCTTGAAGTCGAGCACCATCGCGTTGATCTCGGTGCGGTCGGCGAGGGCCAGCAGGGCATTGAATTTGGCGTCATCGATGATCGAGTCGGGGGTCAGGTAGATCCCCTTGATCACCAGCGGCTCCAGCGCGAAGTCCTGCTCCGGTGTGGCCGCGAGGTCCTCCTCCCGCGGCGCGTAGCCCGGCGCCTTGACCGCGACCCGCGCGGCCTCCTCGGGCAGGCCGGCGAGCGTGTAGACCCCCGCGGCGTCGGTGGTGGCGGCGCGGCCGCCGATCGCCACGGTCGCGCCCGCCAGCGGCTCGCCGCCCGGCCCGCGCACGGCCCCGGTGAGGGTGTCCGGGCGCAGGGCGAGGTCGAGCGCCGCCCGCGGACCGACCTCCACCTCGCGGCGCGCGAAGCCCGGCCCCTCGGCGATCAGCCGGGCGCCCTCCGGCACGCCGGCGAGCTGGTAGCGCCCGTCCGGCCCGGTGGTCGCCTCGGCGGAGGCCGTGCCGTCCGGCCCCACCGCGCGGACGGCGACGCCGGGGAGGGGGGCGCCGCTCTTGCCGTGGACGACGGCGCCGGCGACGCCCGTGGGGCGGAGGGCGATCGTCAGGCCCCGCGCGCTCCCCGGCGCGATCTCCCGCTCGGCCCCGGCGTACCCGGCGGCCGGCGGCAGGACCAGCAGGGTCGGGGTCGTCACGGCCCGCAGGGTGAACCGGCCGTCGGGGTCGGTGGTGGCCCGCTGTTCGCCGAGGATCAGCGTCAGGCCGCCGAGCGGCTGGCCGCTGTAGGCGTCGGCGACGGTGCCCTCGACCGCCGCCGGGTCGGGGGCCGCGCGCAGCAGGCCGACGAAGACGGCGGCGGCGATCAGCACCGCCGTCCACAGCCCCGCCAGGAGGACGAGATCCGGCCGCCAGCGCCCGACGAACCGCCCCACACGCCCTGCCTGCACGCTGTCCCTCTCCCCTCCGCGACGCCCGGCGTCGCGCACAACGCCACACCGCGGGGCGCACGCGCCACGCCGCACGCCCCCGCATCCCTCCAGCGCGGCCCGCACCGCGGGCCGCGCAAGCTCTTGAACTTGGTGGCCGTAGTATCGCACAGGCCGTCCGTTCGCGCCAGCGCCCGTGGACTGCGGCCGCGGACGTTGCGGGGGCAACAGCTCGGAGGCGGCTAGTCGGGTAGCGGGTAGTCGGGTAGAGGACGACGGCATCGCGATCGGCTTGACGGCTTGCTTGCGCCCCACTACCCGCCTACCCGCCTACCCGCCTGCGCCCTACATTGTGGGGGGCCGGGGCGTGTGGTACACTAGCGTAGCGAAATCGCCCCCCGCGCGATGGCGCAGCACCGCCCGGTGCCGTAGCCAAGTGGNAGCCGCGGACGTCGCGGCGGTAGTCCGCCCGGCGCTCACCCATCGGGATCTCTACCTGGCTAACGTGCTGGTCACTGACGGGCGTTTGGCGGCGCTGATCGACTTCGAGCTTGCGAAGGGCTACGACCCGCTGCTCGACTTCGTGAAGCTCGGGATGTTTGTCTTCGAGCGCTGGCCGGAGAGCTTCGCCCCCTTCATGGCCGCCTATCGTCGCGCCGCGGATCGCGCGCCGCGGGCAGAAGGGCGCCTGGTGGTGTGTCTCGCGCTCGAGCATTTCGTGCTGCTGCCGAACTGGGTCACGTTCGGCGAAGAGCGGCTGGCGCACGCCTCGCGGGATCGGCTGCGGAGTTGGCTGGCGGGATCGTATCCGTGGTGGATGAGGCGCATAGGGGCGGAGTTGGGGTGACGGAGGACGCGGGCCGGTCGGGGCCGACAGGCAAGCGGCCTGTCGTCTACAGTGAGGACCATTTCGCCGCGCGCTCCCGAAACGGGGGCCAGTATTCCGCAGGCGCTCCGCCCGCATCATGTACGGCGGGTGGTGCCGCCCAGGCACCGCGTACGCCGAAAGAAGCAGACAATGATTGGTACGCTTCGCCCCACGTTCCTTTGCCTCCTCCTGGCCCTGCTCGTCGCCTGCGGGGCGCCCGACCGGCCGCCGCAGCAAGGAGCGCAAGCCGGGGTAGGCCGGGCCGTGCAGGAGCCGCCCGCGGCGCTCGCCGCCACCCCGACGCGCGCCACAGCCACGGCACAACCGGTGGCATCGCCGAGCGCGGCGTTGGCCGGCTGCGGCGCCCTCTTCTCGGGCGTCGCGGACCGCTTCGAGACGATCGAGGAGCTTGCCTGGTCCTCCCACCAGATCGTCGCTGGCACCATCGTGGAGCGGCTGCCCTCGGTGCGATCCACCGCCCCGATCTCGCCGCGTGCGCCCGACCAGCGCGCGATCTTGACGGACTACGTGGTGCGGGTAGACCAGCGCGTGCGCGGCCTCCCGGTGCCCACCGTCCGGGTGCGCCAAGTCGGCGGGACGGTCGATGGCTGTAGCCTGACCAACATGGACGCGGTGGACCTGCCGATCGGCGGCCGGTTCCTGCTCTTCCTGCGCATCGATCCCGAGGTGGCCGCCCAGGTACCGACCTACCGGATCATCGCCGACTACCAGGGGGCCTGGCCGTTGGATCCCAACGGGACGGTCACTACGCGGGCGCCACACCACCAGCGGTATAACGGTGTGCCACTCGCGCAACTGGCCGGCCAGATGCGCACGATCTTGGCCGGGCCACCGCCGCGCACGGCGTTCCTGGAGCGGTACCTGGTGCCGCTCGATCAGGCCCCGCTGCCGCCACTGCCCTAGCGCGCACCGATCGGAGAACCGTTCGCGCAGATTTGCGGTCAGATTGTTGTCGGACCCTGGGATCAGCCGTGGGAGGGACGGATGCGCGCGCGGGGATCGCGGACGCCGGGGGGGGCGCGCCTGCGGGCGTTGCGCGAAGGGGCGGGCCGGGCGCAACTGTGGGTCGAGGCCGAGGCGGAGCTGGGGAGCGGCTACCTGCAGCGGGTCGAGTCGGGCAAGGTGGCGCAGCCCGAGCGGGCGACCCTGGAGCGGGTCCTGGCCGCCCTGGGGGCGCGCTACAGCGAGCGGCGGGAGGTGCTCGAACTCTTCGGCTACGCCGTCGCCACCCCGCCGCCGACGGAGGAGGAGATCGCCTGGGCGGCCGCCACCTGCCGCCGGGAGCTGCACGAGGTCGCCTTCCCGGCGTATGTGCTCGATTGCACGCACCGCCTCGTCGCCTGGAACCGTCAGGTCCCGCGCCTGCTCGGGATCGCCCCGGACGATTCGACCCTCGGGCGGCTGGCCTGCCGGTCGCTGCTGGCGGCCTGGTTCGATCCCACCTCGCCGCTCGCGCCGCTCGTCGCCGAGCCGGACCGCTTCCTGCCCGCGCTGATCCGTGCCTTCCGCTACGAGATGCAGCAGTTCCGCACCGAGGCGTGGTCCGCGGCGCTGCTCGCGCGGCTGCGCGACGACCTGCCGCGCTTCCGCCACTACTGGGCAGTGGTGGAGCGGGAGCCGGCCCCGGTCAGCACGACGCGGGCGCTCGTGCCGGTGCGGCTCGCCGTGCCGGGCGCGGGCCTCCTCCAATTCCGGCTCGCGTCCGAGCCCTTCGCGCGGGACGCGCGCTTCCGCCTGGTCTACTACTTCCCGGCCGACCCCGCCACGCTGCGTCGCTGCGCCGAGTGGGCCACCGACGGCGGGATCGCGTAGGTCGTCAGGGCGTCGGGGCTGTCCGGGCGTCGGGCGGCGGGGGGCTGTAGGCGGCGCAGAGCATCCCGAAGTAGGTGGGCGCCTCGTAGCACAGGACCTCCGGGCGCAGATCCGCCCCCTCAAGGAGCCCGTGCAGGGCGAGGAGCGGCTCCACGGCCTCCGTGTAGGCGCGCGCGACCCACCCCGCGTCGTAGCCGAGCAGGCGGTCGAGCGCGCCGTCGCGGACCGCCTCCACCACGGCCGCGTCGCACTCGGCGGCGGCCGCGTCGAAGCCGTACGGGCCGTCCGGGGCGTGCCGGTGCGCGAGGTCGGCGCTGGCGATGAAGGCGACCCGCCGCCCCGTCCGGGCCGCGGCGGCGCGCACCGCGCGGCCGAAGCCGACGTACCCCTCCCGGCCGACCCCCGGCCCGACGCAGGCCGCGACGATCCGCGGCGGGGGCGAGAACGCCGCGCCGAGGTACCACAGGGGGTTCATCGCGCCGAAGTCGAGGTGCGGCGGGACGAAGTCGAGGAAGTTGCGGGCGCGGGCGACCGGGGTGCCCGCGGGGCGCGCCGCCGCCACGATCGCCGCGTTGAGCTCGCGGTCCACCTCGAACCGCAGCGAGTAGCCGTGCGCGGTCGCGCCCAGGTCGGCCGGGCCGCCCGTCTGGCCGTGGACCCCGGAGTTGTCCAGCAGCGAGATCGCGCCCTCCACCAGCAGGCCGTGCGGCTCGATGACCACGACGGTCTCGGGCCGTGCGGCCTCCATGCGCCGGCCCAGCTCCTCCAGCGCGGCGCGGCTCGCGCCGGCCTTGGCCCCGTCGGGGCCGGCGATCAGGGGGATCAGCAGCCAGGCGTGGGGGGCGATGCAGGCGAACACCACGTTGTCCACGGGGGCAGCTCCTCGCGATCCGCCCCGCCCGCGGCCCTGGCGCCTACGGGTCGGAGCGGACCAATTGCCGGTTGCCGAGCTTCGCCGCGTCGAGCTTGTCGGACAGGGCGGGCGGCAGGTCGCGTGGCACGGCCACCGTCGCCGAGTCCCCGTCGCTGACGTAGCGCAGCTCCGGCTGCTGCTCGAAGAAGCCGCCGAACCACTTGACCAACTCGTCGTCGTCGGCGCGGATGCGCGGGGTCCACATCAGGTCGCGGCGGGTGTCGAAGGGGGAAGGCGCCGGCTCCGCCCCGACCATCAGCGCCGCGCGGTGGCGGTAGGTCCGGCCGTTGTGGGTGAACCCCTCCAGGAGCGTCGTGTCGCCGCGGGGCGGGTACATCCCGAAGGGGAGCGCAATCGTCTCCACCGGCGCGCCCGGCACGAACCCGTGGATCGCGTCGACCGCCTCGGCCAGCTCCCGCTTGATCCGCTCGTCGTCCGCCTGCCGCAGGTTCGCGTGGTTGAGGGTGTGGTTGCCCAGCTCGTAGCCGTTCGCCAGCAGGAACTCGAGCTTCTCCTTCGCGAAGCGGCGCTGGTCGTGCTTGTCGTCGTCGTCGCCGAAGGGCAGCAGCGGCAGGATGTAGAAGGTCGCCGCGCGCCCGAAGTCGGGGTGGCGGGCGTACATCTCCTCCAGGATGCCGACCGCGCAGTCGGGGTCGATGATCTTCGAGCCGTCGGGCTGGACCAGGTAGCGGAACTGCGACTCGGCGCCGTCGTCGAAGGTGAGGATCACCGGCGTCTTCCCCGCCGGGATGGCGATGTTCCCGTCGACGTACTGCCGCAGCGGCGTGAGGTAGTAGTCGTGCGCGTAGAGGTATTCGAGATCCCGGCGAAACTGGTCCGGCGAGCGGTTCCACTCGCCCGGTTCGTCGGTGATGTAGTGGTACATCAGGACCGGGATCAGCCCCAGCTCGTTCGGCCGCATCCGTGCCGCCGGCACGGCCGTCGGGGTCGGCTGGGCCACGGGCGCGGGCCGGTGCGGGGCAGCCGTCGGCTCGGCCGTGGCGGTGGCGGCGGGGGGGCTGGCCTGAGGCGGCGGCGTGGCCGGCGTGCCGCCGCAGGCCGCCAGGAGCAGTAGCACGATCGGCCAGAGCGCGTTCCATTGCTGACGACGACGTGCACGCACGCGATCTCCTCCTTTGCCTTTCGTGGTCGCGCGCGCCCCGAGCGGCACGTCGCGACCACCCCCCTCGTCCGGCTCCCCGGTCGTGCCGCCCCCGGCGCCATATTGCCCGCGCGCCCCGCGACGGGCGCAAAGAATCAGCGCCGGTGATCGGCAGCCGGCCCCGTTGAAGTGTAGCCCCCCGTTGTCGAGACAGCCGGCCAGCCGCTACCGGCCCTCCGGCTGCAAGGCCCCCTCGGTGAAGACGTTCCCCGCGTTCCAGAGCAGCCAGCCGGTCGCCCCGAAGTCGTAGGTCGCCTGGATCTGGGCGCGCACCTCGGCCGGGCCGTAGTCGATCCCCTTGCCGTAGGAGAAGTCCTGCAGCCACGGCCGGAACTTCACCTTGGCGTTGTCGATCCGCCCCGCGCCGTGCTCCAAGCTCTCGAGGATCACCTCGTAGGGGTGATCGTTGGGCCGGTCGAAGCCCATCGAGCCGGCGTAGTAGTGTGACGGGTAGATCATCGGGCAGAGATAGTCGACCACCGGGGCGAGCTTCTCCAACTGCTGGCCGATGCCGTTGTCGTGCGGGTCCCAGAGGGCGATGCCGAAGATGTCGGCCGCCAGCGGCACGCCGCGCGGCGCGAGCGCGTCGTGCGTCAGCTTCAGGAACTGGTAGACGGCCTCGGTGCGGCTCGCCATCGTGTTGGCCGTGCCGAGGTCGATCGCCTCCATGTCGCCGTCGGAGGGGAAGCGGACATAGTCGTACTGGACCTCGTCGAAGCCGAGCTGGGCCGCCTCGATCGCGACATCGGCGTTGTAGCGCCAGACCTCCGGGCGCATCGCGTTCACCCAGGCGGTGCCGTTGAAGTTGCGCCAGATGCCGCCGGTCGTGCTGTTGCGCACCGCCAGTTCCGGCCGCGCCTTCGCCAGCGTCTCGTCCTGCATGCAGACGATCCGGGCGATCGTGTAGATCCCGTGCTCCTTGAGCGTCTTGAGGCGCGCGGGCAGGTCGTAGCGGGGGTGGACCGCGCCGATCTCCCGCGCCAGCGCGACCTGGCTGTCGTGGAAGAGCCAGCCGGTCTCGTCCTTGAAGTCGAGCACCATCGCGTTGATCTCGGTGCGGTCGGCGAGGGCCAGCAGGGCATTGAATTTGGCGTCATCGATGATCGAGTCGGGGGTCAGGTAGATCCCCTTGATCACCAGCGGCTCCAGCGCGAAGTCCTGCTCCGGTGTGGCCGCGAGGTCCTCCTCCCGCGGCGCGTAGCCCGGCGCCTTGACCGCGACCCGCGCGGCCTCCTCGGGCAGGCCGGCGAGCGTGTAGACCCCCGCGGCGTCGGTGGTGGCGGCGCGGCCGCCGATCGCCACGGTCGCGCCCGCCAGCGGCTCGCCGCCCGGCCCGCGCACGGCCCCGGTGAGGGTGTCCGGGCGCAGGGCGAGGTCGAGCGCCGCCCGCGGACCGACCTCCACCTCGCGGCGCGCGAAGCCCGGCCCCTCGGCGATCAGCCGGGCGCCCTCCGGCACGCCGGCGAGCTGGTAGCGCCCGTCCGGCCCGGTGGTCGCCTCGGCGGAGGCCGTGCCGTCCGGCCCCACCGCGCGGACGGCGACGCCGGGGAGGGGGGCGCCGCTCTTGCCGTGGACGACGGCGCCGGCGACGCCCGTGGGGCGGAGGGCGATCGTCAGGCCCCGCGCGCTCCCCGGCGCGATCTCCCGCTCGGCCCCGGCGTACCCGGCGGCCGGCGGCAGGACCAGCAGGGTCGGGGTCGTCACGGCCCGCAGGGTGAACCGGCCGTCGGGGTCGGTGGTGGCCCGCTGTTCGCCGAGGATCAGCGTCAGGCCGCCGAGCGGCTGGCCGCTGTAGGCGTCGGCGACGGTGCCCTCGACCGCCGCCGGGTCGGGGGCCGCGCGCAGCAGGCCGACGAAGACGGCGGCGGCGATCAGCACCGCCGTCCACAGCCCCGCCAGGAGGACGAGATCCGGCCGCCAGCGCCCGACGAACCGCCCCACACGCCCTGCCTGCACGCTGTCCCTCTCCCCTCCGCGACGCCCGGCGTCGCGCACAACGCCACACCGCGGGGCGCACGCGCCACGCCGCACGCCCCCGCATCCCTCCAGCGCGGCCCGCACCGCGGGCCGCGCAAGCTCTTGAACTTGGTGGCCGTAGTATCGCACAGGCCGTCCGTTCGCGCCAGCGCCCGTGGACTGCGGCCGCGGACGTTGCGGGGGCAACAGCTCGGAGGCGGCTAGTCGGGTAGCGGGTAGTCGGGTAGAGGACGACGGCATCGCGATCGGCTTGACGGCTTGCTTGCGCCCCACTACCCGCCTACCCGCCTACCCGCCTGCGCCCTACATTGTGGGGGGCCGGGGCGTGTGGTACACTAGCGTAGCGAAATCGCCCCCCGCGCGATGGCGCAGCACCGCCCGGTGCCGTAGCCAAGTGGTAAGGCATGGGTCTGCAAAACCCTGACCGTGGGTTCGAATCCACCGGCACCTCCAGCACAACCGCATCCCCCGGCCCGACGGCGCCCGCGCGGCGCCGTTGCTGTTCGCGCCGCCGTTTGAGCGAGACGCGCCGCCGCTGTATCATCCCCCGGCGCCGGCGGGTGGCGCCGGGTTGGGCGAGGGCGCGTGGTGGCGTGAAAGGCGGGACCGATGGCGGAGGCGGCGCGGGACGCGGGCGGCGAGCGGGTGCTGGGGAGCGAGCGGGTCTTCGCCGGGAAGCTGCTGACGGTGCGGGTGGATCGGGTGGCGCTGCCGGGTGGGCGCGAGACGGCGCGCGAGATCGTCGAGCACCCCGGCGCGGTCGGGATCGTCCCCCTGCTGCCGGACGGCCGGGTGGTCCTGGTGCGGCAATACCGCCACGCGGTCGGCCGCGCGCTGCTCGAAATCCCCGCCGGCACGCGCGACCAGCCAGGGAGTCCGCCGAGGCCGCCGCCGCGCGCGAGCTGGCGGAGGAGGACCGGCTACCGCGCGGCCAGCCTGACCCGGCTGGCGGCCTTCTACACCGCCCCCGGCTTCTGCACCGAGGAGCTGACCCTCTTCCTCGCCACCGGCCTGACCGCCGGCGCGCCGGCCGCGATGGACGACGAGGCGATCGCGGTCGAGACGGTCGCGCTCGACGCGGTCCCGGTGCTGCTGGCGCGCGGCGAGATCGCCGACGCCAAGACGATCGTCGGCCTGCTGGCCGCGCGCGGGCGGCGGCCGGGCGGTCGTAGGACGGCCGTGGATCAAGGACAGGCGGCTGTCTTCGGACGGCGGGCAGCGGCGGGTCCGCCGAGCCTGGCTGGGGTCGCGGCGCCGGGTGAGCGGCAGGGCGGATGCACACTCTACCCAGGAGGCCCGCCGGCCGGGAGCGCCCCCCGCCCAGGGCGATCGCGTCCTTATCCCTGACACTTGTTGTCCTGAAGCGCGCAATTGGCCCGCAGACGGCCGCTTCGCGCGCGTGGCCGCCACCCCGACGCCTGGCGCTGGCGCCGCTCTCCCCGCCTGCGCCAGTCGCGGAAGGGTGTGGCTGGCAGTAACACTGCCGTCTGTCCGTCAAGCCAACCGGGACGGGCGCATCTCCCTGGATGGTGGGGTCACAAGTGTTCGGCAATGAGCTGCAATCGCCCTGGCCCCCGCCCCGCCCCGCAGTACCATTCCGCAGTCGCTGCCAAACAGCATAGCCAATGGAACCATCGTCACAATCGGGACCAGAATCAGGACTCGCTGTCCGGGCCCGCGGCTGCCTTTGCGCCGTGGGGAAAGGAGGGTGCCCCCCGAGAGCGGTTGGAGCGCGTCCGTCAGGAGGGCGCCGGCGAGGGTGCGGGGCGCGGTGAGCCGTTCACCGCGAGCCGGGTGGGGTCCGTCGCCGGCAAGTCGTGTATCGGCCCGTGGAGGGCGAAGGAGCGCAGATGCGGACACGGTTTACGCGGTTGTTCGGCTTGGTGCTCGTCTTGGTGACGGTCCTGGGACTGGCCGTACCCGCGGGCGCCCAGCATGCCGTCGACCAGCCGGTCAACGAAACGCCCCAGTCCTGGTTTGTCGAACTCGCCAGCCCGCCGCGGGCTGACGGCACCGACGCCGCGACGTTGAAGCGCGAGAAGGACGCGTTCCGCGCCGAGGCCCGGCGCAAGGGCGTGAAGTTCAACGAGCGCTACGCCTTCGACACGTTGTTCAACGGCTTCTCGGTCCAGGCCGATCCGTCGCAACTGCCCGCCCTGGCGCGGGTGGCCGGCGTCAAGGCGCTCTACCCGGTGGTCGAGCTGACACGGCCGGTCATCGCGGACGCGAATGAGCCGGAGATGGCGACCGCCCTGGCGATGACCGGCGCCGACACGACCCAGTCCGAACTCGGCTTCACCGGCCGTGGCATCCGCGTCGCGGTGATGGACAGCGGTGTCGATTACGACCACCCCGACCTCGGCGGGTGCTTCGGCCCTGGCTGCCGCGTGGTCACCGGCTACGACTTCGTCGGCGACGCCTTCAACGCCGACCCGTCCTCGCCCGCCTACAGCCCCACACCCGCGCCGGACGCCGATCCCGACGACTGCGGCGGTCACGGCACCCACGTCGCCGGCATCATCGGTGCCAGCACGGCCCAGGCCGGTGGGGTCCGGGGCGTGGCGCCCGATGTCACCTTCGGCGCCTACCGCGTCTTCGGCTGCGGGGGCTCGACCACCGCCGACATCATGATCGCGGCGATGGAGCGGGCGCTGACCGACGACATGCAGATCCTCAACATGAGCATCGGCTCGGCCTTCCAGTGGCCGCAGTACCCGACCGCCACCGCCAGCGACCGGCTGGTCAACAAGGGCGTGGTCGTGGTCGCCTCGATCGGCAACAGCGGCGCCGACGGCCTCTACGCCGCGGGCGCGCCTGGCCTGGGCAACAAGGTCATCGGCGTGGCCTCGTTCGACAACAGCCACATCAGCGCGCTCACCTTCCGCCTGCCGGACGGCCGCCAAGTGCCCTACCTGCCGATGTCGACCACCCCCGAGCCGCCCCTCAGCGGCACGACCCCGCGGTCGTCCACCTGGGCCGCGGCTGCAACGCCGATGCCTATCTCGGCGATCCCATGGGCAAGGTCGCGCTGATCGAGCGCGGCGCCTGCACCTTCAACGAGAAGTACCAGCGCGCCGTGGGCGCCGGCGCGGTCCAGGTCGTCATCTACAACAACGTCCCCGGCATCTTCGCCGGCGGCAGCATCACCGCGCGGGACGGCGTGTCCAGCGTCGGCATCGCCCGGGCGGACGGCCTGGCGATCCTGGAGCAGCTCAAGGCCGGGGCGGTGACGCTGGAGTGGACCGACGTCCGCGTCAACGCGCAGAACCCGACCGGCGGGCTGATCTCCTCGTTCAGCTCCTACGGCCTGTCCCCCGATCTCAACCTCAAGCCGGACATCGGCGCCCCGGGCGGCCTGATCCGCTCGACCTACCCGCTGGAGAAGAGCGGCGGCTACGCGATCCTCAGCGGCACCTCGATGTCCTCGCCGCATGTGGCCGGCGGCGTCGCGCTGCTGCTGCAAGCGCGCCCGCGGACGCCCGCCCAGGCGGTGCGCGGTATCCTGCAGAACAGCGCCGACCCGAAGCCCTGGAACGGCAATCCCGGTCTCGGGTTCCTGGACAACGTCCATCGTCAGGGCGCGGGCATGGTGGACGTTGACGACGCCATCCTCTCCACGACCAAGGTCGAGCCCGCCAAGCTCGCGCTCGGCGAGAGCGAGGCGGGGCCGGCGACGCGGACCCTGACGATCGAGAACAACGGCCCGGCCGCCGTCACCTACGACCTCGCGCACGCGCCGGCCCTGTCGACCATCGGCAGCACCGGGCCGGGCTTCGACACCAAGTTCGCGTCGGTCGCCTTCGGTGCGGCCAGCGTGACGGTGCCGGCCGGCGGCACGGCGACCGTGGACGTCACGATCGCCGCGAATACCGCGCTGGCGGATGGCGGCCAGTACGGCGGCTACCTCGTCTTCACCCCGCAGGGGGCGGGCAGACCTACCGCGTGCCCTACGCCGGCTTCAAGGGCGACTACCAGGCGATCAAGGTGCTGACCACCGACCCCGCGCTGGTCGAGTTGCGCTCGACGGCGGCGTGCCAGGTGCGCGTGCCGCCACGTCCTGCTACACCGCGCCGGCGGACACGACCTTCACCATGAAGGACGGGGACATCCCCTACGCGCGGGTCCACCTGGACCACCAGGCGCGCCGGCTGCGGCTGGAGGTGCGCGACGCCGCCACCGGCCAGTCCTGGCACCGCGCCTACGAGCAGGAGTACCTCCCGCGCAACAGCACCGCCGCCGGCTTCTTCGCCTTCGCCTTCGACGGGACGACGACGCGGGGCAAGGAGGAGCTCACCGTGCCGAACGGGCGGTACGTGCTCGTGCTGACGGTGGAGAAGGCGCTGAGCGACGGGACCAACCCGGCGCACTTCGAGACCTGGACCTCGCCGGCGTTCACCATCGCGCGCCCGTAGCCGCGCCGGTCCCTTCAGCCACAACCGCGCGGGGCGGGGGGGGCCCCCCCCCCGCCGCCCCGCTTTTCTCCCCGCGCCCCGCGCCCCCTCGACCGCGCCGCCGCCGGGGCGTAGAATGGCGCCGCGTCAGCGTGACGCGGCGCGCGGGGAGCGCGGCCAGGGAGCGTGGAGGAGGGAGCCATGAGCGTGGTGCGCCTGGAGCACGTCGGCCTCGGGGCCGCGCGCGGCAAGTACGAGGAGACGATCCGCTTCTACGAGCAGGTCTTCGGCTGGCACCGCATCAAGGAGAGCCCCGGCGAGCTGGCCTTCATCGGCGACGGCGCGGGGGGGCGCCTCGAAATCCTCGCCAACGACGCCCCGCCGCTGCCCAATCCCCACCATCTCGCCTTCGTCGTCGCCCCGGACCAGTTCGACGCGACGATGGAGGCGCTGCGCGCGGCGGGCGCCCAGCTCGACGAGCCGATGACCAACCCCTTCGGCGACCGGCTGCTCTTCTTCAGCGATCCCGCCGGTAACCGCGCCCAAATCGTCGGCCGCGTCGAACCGCTCGCGCCATAACGGGGTCGCAGGTCGAAGGTCGCAGGTCGCAGGTCACCCACTGCCGAGGCGTTGCCCATCGGAAGGCGCCGGGGCTTGTCATGGGTGACGTTCGACGTTCGGCCTTCGACCTTCAGACCTGCGACTTGCCTCCCGGTGGCTGGCATTGCGGACAGAAGTAGGTGCCGCGGCCGGCGAGGGTGTACTTCACGATCGGCGTGCCGCAGGTGGGGCAGGGCTCGCCCCGGCGCGCGTGGACGCGCGGGAAGCCGGCCACCTGCGTCGCCTTGCCGTGGTGGATGCGCGCCCCGCCGATCGGGATCGCCTCCGCCAGCACCGCCGGCATCGCGCCGTGCAGCCGGGCGATCTCCGGCGGGGCGAGGCCCGCCGCCGCGCGCTCCGGGTGCAGCCGGGCGAGGTGCAGCGCCTCGTCGACGTAGATGTTGCCCAGCCCGGCGACGAACGACTGGTCGAGCAGCAGCGGCTTCAGCTTCGCGCGCCCCCGCGCGGCCAGCATCGCCGCCAGCCGCTCAACCGTCAGCGACGGGTCGGGTGGCTCCGGCCCGAGGTTGCGCTCGCGGATGTACGGCTCCACCAGCGTGGCCGGGAGGAGCGTCAGCCGCGCGAAGTGCCGCGGATCTTGCAGGTAGACCGTCGTGCCGTCCGCGAAGTCGAGCGTCAGGTGCGTCGTCGGCGCGGGGAGCGGCGCGTCGTAGGCCGGGACTGGGTGGCCCGCCACCTCGCGCGCCCCGCCGGGCGCGACCGCCGCCACCTGCCCGGTCATCCGCAGGTGGAGGACCGCCTGCGGGTCGCGGTCGAACCGCAGGACCAGGTACTTGGCGTGGCGCTCGACCCCGTCCAGCCGCCCCCCCACCAGATCGTCCAGCGTCAGGTCCGTCTCCAGCGCCTCCACCAGCCGCTCGCGCCCGCAGCGGACGCCGACCACCCGCTTCCCCACCGCCGCGCGGTCCAGGATGCGGCGCACCGTCTCCACCTCCGGCAACTCGGGCATCCCGTACTCCTCCAGCGCCAGCACCGCCCGGCGTCCCGTCTTAACGCCGCGCGGCCAAGTCTACCGCATCGCCCCCGGCCCCCGGCCGAACCGTCGCGCCTCGCTCCCCACTCCAGTCCCCCCACCCCCTGCCGGCCAGAAGCCCATGTCCGGCGGGGGGGGGCAAACGAGGAGTCGTCTTGGGATACGCCGTGGGCGGCGACCCGCCTCCACCCCTCTCCCAACATTGGGAGAGGGGTCGCCGCGCGAGCGCGGCGGGGGTGAGGGCATCCTCAGCCGCCTGCCCCTCCCCGCCGCGCCACGGCCAGCAGCGCCCGCGCCGCCTCGCGCACCCCGGCGTCGGGATCGGCGAGCGCGGCCTCGGCCGGCGCGCGCCGCCTCGCGCACCCCGGCGTCGGGATCGGCGAGCGCGGCCTCGGCCGGCGCCGCCAGCCAGTGCGCGGGCAGCAGGCCGGGCGGCGGCGCGGCGAGCGCCAGCAGGGTGAGGCGGCGCGTCTCCGGGTCCGGGTCGCCCAGGAAGGGCAGCAGACGGGGGAGCAGCGTCGGGTTGGCGAGGGCCGCGGCGGCGCGCAGCCCCGCGCGTCGCGCCTCGACATCGCCCCCGAGCAGCAGGTCGCGCAGGGCCAGCCGCGCGCCATCCACCAGCGCCGGGTCCGGGGACGACCGGAAGACGACCGCCGCCCGCGCCCGCACCGTCGGGGCCGGATCGCGCAGCAGCCCGGCGTGGTCCGCGGTCAGCGCCGCCGGGGCGTGTTCCCCCAGCCAGCGCAGCGCCCCCTCCCGCGCCGCCGCGTCGGCCGAGCGCAGCGCCGCGAGGGCTGTGCCGGTAGCCACCCCGTCCCGCCGCCCATCCGACCCAGCCGGGCCACCCGACACGCGCTCTCGCATCCTCGTCCCGCCGGTTCGTCCTCAGCGCTCAGCCCTCGCCCTTGCCGCCCTCCGCCGCGCGCTCGTAGACGGCCAGCGCCAGCCGCCGCGCCTCGGCGTGCTCGACGATCGGCGCCGGGTAGTCCCGGCCGATGACGCAGCCCGCCGCGCGCTGCGCCTCCTCGGGCATCGTCCAGGGCTCGTGAATGTACTCCCCCGGCACCCCGGCCAGTTCGGGGACGTAGCGGCGGATGTACGCGCCGTCCGGGTCGTAGCGCTTCCCCTGCGTCGTCGGGTTGAAGATGCGGAAGTAGGGCTGCGGGTCGGTCCCGGTCGAGGCCGCCCACTGCCAGCCGCCGTCGTTCGAGGCGAGGTCGCCGTCGGTGAGGTGCTCCATAAAGACCGCCTCGCCGATCTTGCCGTCCACCAGCAGGCTCTTGGTGAGGAACGAGGCGACGATCATCCGCGCCCGGTTGTGCATCCAGCCGCGCTCGACCATCTGCCGCATCGCCGCGTCGACGATCGGGTAGCCGGTGCGCCCCGCCTTCCAGGCCGCGATGTGCGCCGGATCGTTCCGGTAGGGCAGCGCCTTGAACTGCCGCCGGAACGGCTCCCGCGTGACGTGGGGGTGGTGGAAGAGCACCTGGTAGTAGAAGTCGCGCCAGGCGATCTCCGAGACGAACCGCCGCCGCCCCTCGCTCGGGCCGTCGCAGCGCGCCACCACCTCCACCGGCGACAGCAGCCCCCAGTGCAGATCCTGGCTCAGCCGCGAGGTGCCGTCGGCCGCCAGGATCTCGCGCGCCTCGGCGTACCGCTCCACCCCGTCGGCCGCCCACGCCTCTAGCCGCGCCCGCGCCGCCCGCTCCCCCGGCGCCGGGATGTCCCGCGCCGTCGGCCCCGCGACGCCCAGTGCCTCCAGCGGCGGCAACTCGCCCGGATCGATCCCGGCGACGGGCGGCACCGTCGCCGGGGCGGGCCGGGGCGCGCAGCGCGGATGGGCCTCCCACTTGCGGCGGTAGGGGCCGTAGACGGTGTAGGGGCGGCTGTCGCCCGCCAGGATCTCCTCCGGCTCGGCCACCATCAGCCCCCGCTTGGCGTGGAAGCGGACCCCCTGCCCCGCCAGCGCCTCGGCGACCGCGCGATCCCGCCCGCGCGCGTACGGGCCGTAGTCGCGCGTGACGAAGACGGCGTCGGCCCCCGCCTCCGCGACGAACGCCGGCACCGCCGCCGCCGGCAGCCCCCGGCGGACGCACAGCTCGCCCCCCCGCTCGCGCAAGTCGTCGCGCAGCAGGCGGACGCACTCGTGCATGAACCAGACCCGGTTCGGCGCCGGCCAACGCCCCCCGAGCAGCGCGTCGTCGAAGACGAAGAGCGGCACGACCCGCTCCGCGCGTTCGAGCGCGGCGGTCAGCACCGGCAGATCGTGCAGGCGCAAATCGCGCCGGAACCAGGCGCGCAACTTCTCCCGGTAGTCGGCGGGGATCGTGAACGTCGCCAGGTGCGCGACGATCGGCGCCTCGTAGGCCGTCAGGAAGGCGCTGCGCGAGGCGCTGCCGACCTGCAACTTGTACCCGTCGCCCCGCTCCAGGCTGCCCGCGCTCTCCTTGCCGGATAACCAGACCGAGCCGGCCAAGCGGGGCTATTCTCCGGTGTGGCGCGGGGGCGATCCGCCCAGCCGCAAAACAGCCGGCGCCGACGTGCGTATATCGGGCATGATCGGATTGTGCGCGGCGCGCCTGGGCGCGCACCACCCCCAGGAGTTTGCTCGATGACCGCGGACGCGCAGGGTGACCGGACGGGGTACGGCGCCTGCGCCTTGTGCGGTCGTGCCGATCAGCCGCCGCACACCAGCCTGACAACCCTCGCGCCGCGCGGGCAGCCGGGTGAGTTGCGCGGCGCGTGGGCCTGCCGGCGTTGCGCGACGGCCGCCGACAGCTACGCGGCACTGGTGCGGGCGCTGCTGCGGCGGGCGGCACCGGAGGTGGGGGCAACGCCCGTCACCCCGCCCGGGTGGGAGACGATGTGCGAGGGCGACGGCGGCGAATGCCCCTGACCCGGTGGTTACGGGGCCGCGGGGCGGGTGGCGAGCGCGGGCAGGCCGGAGGGTGCGTCGCCGCCGAGGACAGCGCCACCGCACAGCAGCGCCTCCGCCGCCGCCGCGGGGAGCGGCGGGGCGAAGTACTCCCCCTGCACGAGGTCGCAGCCGAGCGCGCGCAACTGGCACAACTGCGCCGCGCTCTCCACGCCTTCCGCGACGACCCGCAAATCCAGCGTATGCCCCAGCCTGGTCACCGCCTCGACGATCCCCAGGTCGCGGGGGCCACGCCCGAGGCGGGCGACGAACAGCCGGTCGATCTTGAGCGTGTCGACCGGGAAGCGCTGCAGGTAACGCAGACTGGAGTAACCGGTGCCGAAGTCGTCGATCGCCAGCCGCACCCCCAGGGCCTGCAGCGCCCGCAGGGTGGCGATGGTGGCGTCGACGTCCTCCATCAGCAGGCTCTCGGTCAGCTCCAGGGCCAGCCCGCACGGCGCCAGCCCGCTCTCGCGGAGGATCCGGGCGACAGCGCGCGGCAGATCGGGGTGCTGAAATTGGCGCGCGGAGAGGTTGACGCTCAGCAGCGGGGGCGGATCGTCCGGGCACCGCTCGCGCCAGCGCGCGGCCTGCCGGCAGGCGGTCGCCAGCACCCACTCGCCCAGCGGCAGGATCAACCCCGTCTCCTCGGCCAGCGGGATGAACTCGGTCGGGAGGACCAGGCCGCGCCGGGGGTGCTGCCAGCGAACCAGCGCCTCCAGCCCGGCGATCCGCCCGGTCGCCGGCGCGACCTGGGGCTGGTAGTGGACGACGAACTCCTCGCGCTCGAGCGCGCGGCGCAGATCGAGCTCGAGGATCAGGCGCTGGGTCGCGGGGGCGGTCATCCCGGGGTCGAAGACGACCCGCGCCGCGCCGCCCGCCAGCTTGGCGCGGTAGAGCGCGATGTCGGCGTGGCGCAGCAGCTCGTCGGGGTTCGCCCCCACGCCGCCCGGCGCGATGCCGACGCTGGCGGTGACGACGAGGTCGCGCCCGTCGAGGGCGATCGGCGCGCGGATCTCGGCGGCGAGGCGTTCGGCGGTGGCGGTGGCGTCCCGCGCCCCGGCCGGCCCTTCCAGCAGGATCGTGAACTCGTCCCCGCCGAAGCGCGCGGCGGTGTCGCCGGGGCGCAGCACCGCGCGCAGGCGCCGGGCGACGGCGACCAGCACCCGGTCCCCGGCGGCGTGGCCCAGGCTGTCGTTGATGACCTTGAGGCGGTCCAGATCGAGGAAGAGGACCGCGACGCTGTGCCGCGCGAGGGCCTGCGCCAGCCGGGTGCGGAACAGGGTACGGTTCGGCAGATCGGTGAGCGGGTCGTGGAGGGTCTGGTGGGCCAGCCGCGCCTCGGCCACCTGGCGCTCCTCCGCGAGCTGCACCGTCCGCCGGAGGGAGAGGTAGACGCAGGCGGTCAGCAGGGCGGGCAACAGCGGCGCCCAGGGGGCGTGGGTTGTCAGGAGGGCCGTCAGCAGGCCGAGCAGGAAGAGGGCGGCCGATTGGGGCCAGCGCAGGCGCTGGCCGGCGAGCCAGATGGCGACCGGGCTCTGGCGCTGCTGCAGGCCGATCATCACCGCCACGGCCCCGCTGTTCGCCAGGTACATCGCCAGCGCCGCCAGCGGGACGGCCCAGAGGGCCGCCGCCCGGTCGAGCGGGGCCGGCGCCCGGTGCGGCAGGGTCGCGTAGTACGCCAGGCCGCCGAGTCCGGTGGCGATTACGTGCTGGGCGGCATTGAACAACGTGGCGCGCACCGTCCCCAGCCGCTTGCCGGTGGCCGGGTTCCGGCGTGGGATCAGCGTGGCGCCGCCGAGCAACTGGCCGACGCCGACCAGGGCCATGGCGACGGGGACGCTGAAGAGCAGCAGGCAGGCGAAGTAGATGGCGATGGACGTGTCCAGCTTGTGGCGGGGGCCGAGCGGCAGCGGGAAGTGCTGGGCCAGGACCGCGAGCACGACCAGCAGCGCCATCAGGCCGCCGTTGGGGGCGACCGGGCCGCGCCAGGCCCAGGCCCACCAGGCGAGGAAGCCCGGTGCGGCGAGGACCAACGCCCACAGGTAGCACCGCGCCGCCGCCGGCAGGCGCATCAGTCTCCCCCTCCCGGCCCGCCGGCTTCTACGCCCCTAGGGCAGCGACACGACGAAGGGCAGATGCATCGCCGCGCCACTGGTGCCCTCGCTGGAAGTATAGAGGACCCCCTTCTTGAAGGGCCGGGAACTGACGTGGCCACGGGTCGGGAACCTGCCCGAGTCCGCATTGTCGGGAACCAGCACCTGGATCTCGAAGGCCGTGCCGGGTTGGCCATCCGGCAGCGGCGCCGCCGTGTAGGTGATTTCGGCGCGCCGCAATTCCCCCCGGAACTCGTCGCTGGGGGCGGCGAGGGTGACGAAGACGAGCAGCCGGTCGCCCTGCGGCGTGGTCAGCCAGACCGGCGGATCGTCCTCGCACCACTGGTCGCCGGCGCTCGCCGCCGGCGCCAGGAGCGCCAGCAGTAAGATGCTCGCGATGACCGGCAGCAGGCAGCGCGGGAGCGCTCGTCTCATGTCTACCTCTTCCTCCATCGGACGACAGCCGCCGGCAGGCGCCGGCATCCGCGGCCGTCAGGCGCGCGACCACGCGGGATCCCTCAGCCCCATGCCAGCGTACCAGGGGGCGCGGCCGGATTCAATAGGGAGAAAGCACCAGTCGGGCGCCGCCGGCAACACCGTGGCACGCCCGGCGGCGCGGCCGCGCGCCACGGGACGGGATCGCCGACCGGGTGGGGCGCGCGACGCTCAGGCGGTGGCGGTGGCGCTGCTGGCGACCTCGAACCACCGCTCCTGCCCGTCGGTGCGGTCGGCCTCGTTCATCGGCTGGCGTGTCCGCTGGAAGGTCTCGGTCGCGTGCCAGGCTTCCCAGGCGGCGCGGCTCTCCCAGGTGCCGACGACGACGCGGCGGTTCGGCGCGTCGAGGGGGATCAGCAGTTGCAGCCCATGCCAGCCGGGCTGGTTGCGGGCGTCCGCCAGGCGCTCCTGGAAGGCCCGATCCCATTCCGCCTCGCGCCCCGGCTCGAGCGTCGTCTCGGTGATCACGGTCATCATCGCGGTCTCCTCCCGATGTCCTCTGCTCGCGGACGATGCCGCCCCGCGCTCCACACGCTACGCCCTACGCTCCACGCTCCCCGCGGCGCGCGCGGCCTGGATCGCGGCGAGCTCGCGCTCGCCGACCTGCCGCAGGTGCGCCAGCCAGGCGTCCTTGTGGGGGCGCAGGGCCTCGACGAGGAGCTGGGCCACCGCGAGGTTGCGGAACCACTTGCGGTCGGCCGGGACGATTCGCCAGGGGGCGGCCGGGGTGCTGCAGGCGCTGAGGGCGTCCTCGTAGGCGGCGATGTACCGCTCCCAGGAGCGCCGCTCGACCCAGTCGCCGCTCGACAGCTTCCAGGCCTTGGTCACGTCCCGCTCGCGCGCCAGCAGCCGCTCCTCCTGCTCGGCCTTGCTGATGTAGAGGAAGCACTTGACCAGGATCGTGCCGGTGTCGGCGAGGAGGCGCTCGAAGGCGTTGATCTGGTCGTAACGCGCGCGCCAGACGCCCTCCGGGACGAGGTCGTGGACGCGCGCGACCAGCACGTCCTCGTAGTGGGAGCGGTTGAAGACGCCGAGCTGCCCGCGCTCCGGGACGGCGGCGTGGACGCGCCAGAGGAAGTCGTGCGCCAGCTCGCGCGCGGTCGGCGCCTTGAAGGAGACGATGTGGCAGCCCGCGGGGTTGACCTCCTTGAGGACGCGCTTCACCGCGCCATCCTTGCCGCTGGTGTCGAGCCCCTGCAGGATCAGCAGGACGCTGTGGCGGCCGGCGGCGTAGAGGAGTTCCTGCAGCTCGGCCAGCTCCTCGTCGAGGATCTTGAGCCGTTCCTCGCCCTCCTCCTTCTCCAGACCGGCGTCGTGGCGGGGGTCGTACCGCGCCAGATCCACCCGCTCGCCGGGCGTGACCGTGTAGGCATAGCCCATCTTACCCCTCCTCCCCGGCGCTGCGGGTCCGGTAGTCGGCCACGGCGCGGCGGACGGCGTCGGCGGCCAGCGCCGGCGCGTAGCGGCGCTCCGGCGGCAGCCCACCGAGTGCGGCGGTGATCGCCTCGGCGGTCAGCGCGGCGGCCTCGGCGGGCGCGCGGCCGGCGATCAGCTCCGTCGCCACCGACGCGGCGGCGATCGTCGCGCTGCACCCGAAGGTGCGGTGCCGGGCGGCGGCGATCCGCCCCGCCTCGACGCGGATCGCGATCTCGACCTGGGTGTCCCCGCCGCGTAGGTCGCCCGCGACCCCGCGCCCGTTCGCCTCGGGCAGCCGCCCGAGGTTGCGCGGCCGCGCGTAGTGGTCGAGCACCGCGGCGCTGTACACTGCATCCATCTCGCTGACTGATCTCCGTGGAGGGGCGGCCGGCGCCGGCCGCCGGCGCTCGCGGCCGATACCGGGTGATTGTTGCACGGCGGGCGCCGCCCGAGCGCGGGACACGCCCGCGCGACAGAGTTGAGGCGCAGTCGCGGTCGAGGCGGTGGGCCGGCGCGGCGCGGGGGGGAGTGGGGGCAAAATGGGGAGATTAGGGGGTGGTCGCAGCGGCGCCGAAGAGCGGGATTTCCTTGGCATAGCAAGGGAAAGGGCGGCGGCGCGGCGGGTTCGTTTCGCGATTTTCATGTTTTTCGACCCTCGTGTGGTGCCGGCGGCCGGCGCGCTGCGCGCGATGGTCCGTAGTATCCGAACCCGCGGGGAGGGGGGATGCGTGCCACGTTGGCGGACGATCCGTCGCGGCGAACCGGGTGAGGCGTGCTGCGGCGCAAGGCGGCCACCGCGGTCAACGGCTGGCACGGCGGCGGCAGGCCCCCGCCGCCAGAGCGGTCAGGGCAGTACTGCGCGGTTCGCGTGGACAAGGCTGACTTGATCGCGAACCTAGAATAGACCCCACCCACCCAGCGTGTGGGCGCGGGGTGGCATCGCCCATGCGGGGAGACCGGACGGGCCAGGGGAAGGGATCGGCGCCGGCGTGCGCGGAAGTGGAGGGGGCGGATGAGCCGCGAAGCGCTGCGGGAGATCGTGCTGCGGGCCGAGCGCGAGCCGGAGTTCCGGCAGATCATGGAGACGAACGGCTATGTGGTGCTGGAGGGGTACGATCTGACCACCGAGGAACGCGACGCGGCGCAGCGCTGGGATCTGGCCGAGTTGCGGCGCCTGGCGGGACTGGACGAGGAACACCGGGTGTAGGGGGCGGCACGCCGGCAGGCGGTTGGGTGAGTAGGAGCACCGTTCGGCTGCCGTGCTTCGCGCCCCCAACTGAGGACGGCCCCGCTACAGTTCCATGTAGATGCCGGCGGCGTACAGCATGTGCCCGAACAGCCGCCAGTCCGGGTCTTTCGGTGCTGGCTGGCCCTGCCGCATGTAGAACCGCTCAAGGTCAAGATCCTTGACCCAGAGGGCAAGATACCGGAGGTATTCGTTCAACGACGAATCCTCGGGAGTTCCCTTCCAATGCCATTCGGCAAGCCCACGAATATACTCCGCCAGATCCTCCCGCGATCGGATCGCGTCCGGCTTCTGATCCATTTCTCTCCTCAACGATTGCTCCCGGCCGAGCAGGACGGGCATACTGCGAAGCATACCGCAATATGTCGACCGGCGCGCCCCACTTGTTCAGCGCGGTATGGCGGCCTACACTTGCCGGAAGCGTACTCATTCACACAGGAGGGATGCGCGCATGACGGCACTGACGCTCGAACTCCCGCCGGAATTGTACGCCCGCCTGCGCGCGGAGGCGGACCGCCTCGGACGCCCGGCCGAGGCGGTCGCGCAGGAGTGGCTGGCCGAGCGGCTGGACACGCCAACGCCGGCTCCCCGGGAAGACGCGGCACCGGAGTCGCTGAGCGACCGCGACCGCTCCACCGCGGCGCTGCGGGCCGCCGGCCTGCTGACCGAACTCGGCCCGGAGGGGAAGCGGCGGGCCGCGCGTTCGCGCGCTACACTGGAAGAAGTGAGCGCCGCGCTGAGTCGCGCGGGGGGCAAACCGCTGAGTGAGATCATCCTGGAGATGCGCGGACCGAAGGAGTGAACGACTACTACTTCGACTCCAGCGCCATCGCCAAGCGCTACCTCATCGAGGCCGGCACGGCCTGGATTGGGGGGCTGACCGATCCGACAAGTGGCGATACCCTCTGGCTCGCTGAGCTTACCCAGGTTGAGGTCGCGGCGGCGCTGGCCGCCCGCCACCGCGCTGGCGCGATCTCGCGCCAGGAGCGCGACGACGCGGTCGACCTCCTGCTCAGGCACTGCCAGACTGAGTACCGGCTCATCGCCACGAGCCCCGTCATCCTCGACCGAGCGGTGACATTGACGCAGCGGCACCGGCTGCGCGGCTACGACGCGGCGCAACTGGCGACGGCGCTGGCGACTGATGATACCCTCCGGGCCGCCGGGCTGGCCGGTCTCACTTTCGTCGCCGCCGACGCCGACCTGGTGGCCACGGCGCGCGCCGCGGGCCTGCCTGCCGACGACCCGAACCGCCACCGCTAGCGGCGCGGGCCTCTCCGATTTGCGGCACGATCCGAAAACGCCGCCGGGTGCCTCTCGGCCTCCGGCGGCGCTGTGGCTGCCGCGACGTTCGACGTTCGACCTTCAGACCTTCGACCCGTCAGACCGGTTTCTTGCGCTGGATCTGGATTCGAGGTGTGGTGTCCGTAGACGTTCGCGGCGTTCAATTTCTCCCGGCCGTAGCGCCGATTCTGTGTGCCAGCGTTCGCGGGGATTCGCACGCTTGGCTACATCCTTGGCTACAGGGCTACAGGGTCTGGGCATTCGCGCGGCGTAGGCGATGGTAGGCGGCCAGCGAGCGACAATTACCGGAGCAGTATATTTGCCCCTTGCGCCCCGCGAATGGGCGCTCGCACTGGCCACACATGCGCTCCGGTTGCGCTTGGCCTGCAATCTCCAGCGCGAAGGAGACGTAGATCGCGGTGAGCAGCGAGTCGGGCTGGAGGCGGAGCGTGCCGCCCGGCGTCAAAACGGTGGGGTTGACGTGTCCACGCAGTCGCTCGTTCACCAGGGCGGCGAGAACAGCGTGGGCCGGCCCGCGCACTTCCCCGAAACGCCACAACTTGAGGAGCTGGTCGTTCTGTACCCCCGCCGCCGCGATGAGATGTTCAAGCAGGGCGACCTCTTGCCCGTCGCGGCGGTACACGTCGCCACTTAACGGCGTATACCGACCCCCGATCGGCATGAGCCGGAATGGCCCGTCGAGGGTGTAGGCACAACGCGCCCACACCCTGATAGGCGCTGCCCCCAGAGGATGTAGCGCCCCAATTCGTCCACCTGCCCGTCGTTCAGGAGATCCCAGAGCTTCACCAACGCCGCAAGTCGGCGCGTCTCCCGCCGCCATGTGGCAAGGTGTTCGGCGCGCCCGCCGTGATGCTCCCAATCGCGCCCCGTGGGATCGGCGGTATCAGGCGTCCAGATGAGCGCCTGGTCGCACCCCAAGAGTCCGTGCCGATTGGCGAAGCGCACGATCGCCGCTGGCGTGCTGAGCCTGGCGAAGCGACGATGGTCGTCGGTCCGTTCGAGGGGCACGCGCGCGTGCCCAACTTCCCCCTCGACCAGCCACGGGCCGGGGCGCGTGCCCAGGCCCACGCCGCCCTCTTCGTTCGTCGCGAGCGTCTCCACCCAATGGTGCCCATCACGCGGGACGTAACGGCGAAATGCGAACAGGCCGCGCGTGGCGTTGTCAAACGGGATCGGCTTTGGCTCTCCCATTCCCACTCCTCTTTGACGCCAATTTTGACGCGGAAAGCGCAGCATACGCGGACGCCAGTGGGCAAACTGGTGGTTAGGCGAACGCGACAGGACCGACGACGAATGGAGGGCGAGACATGGCCGAGAAGCTCTTGCTCAGGGTGAATGAGGCAGCCGACCTCGCGAGCATCAGCCGCACGAAGGCGTACGAACTGCTCAACGCAGGCGAGTGGCCGAGCGTGCGCGTAGGGGCATCGCTCCGCGTGCCGCTGGCCGGGCTGCGCGAATGGGTACAGCACCGGACGCGGCAGGGGGTGCCGGCGACGAAGAGGCTGCGTCGAGTGGCGCAGCCTGAGCGCCGGACAGGCCGAAGCGCCGCACCGGGTGGCACTGATGCGCGGCAGACTTCGGCGCCGACGGGAGATACGCTTATGCTACCCGAAATCCTCTGCGACCGCATCCTCGACAGCGCGACCCTGGCCGGCTGTCTCGCGCCGCTGCGGCGCGACTACGCCGCCGTGGTGCTGCTGACCGCCGATCTCCCCAACGCCGGGCGGCGCGCGGCGCTCCGGGGCCGGCAGGAGGCGTACGTCGCGACCCTGGCCGCCTGTCTCCGGACTGCCGGCGACGACGCGGCGGCGCTCCTCTACCAGCGCCTGCCCTGGAGGCGGCCATGAGCGGCGCGCACGACGCGGCGGCGCTCATGGCTGCCCTCTTCCCACGCCTCGCCGACGAGGAGCACATCGAGATCCGCCCGCTCGACGGCCGCGGCGGCGTCGGCCCGCGCCGTTGGTTCACGGACCCCCACGCCGCCGCAGCCTACGCCCTCGCCCTCGCCCCGCGCTGGAACGTGTATTTCGGCGTCAACCCACGTCGCCAGGGCGGCGGGAAGAAGGCGCACGTCACCAGCGTCCGCGTGCTGCACGCCGATGCGGACGGTAAGTGCTTCCTTGCCGGCCGGGCCGGCGCGCTGGCGGCGCTGGCCGGCTTCCCCCTCGCCCCGTCGCTGACCGTCGATTCGGGCGGGGGCCTGCAAGCCTACTGGCTGCTGACGGCGCCTACCACCGACGTGCCCGGCGTGGAGGGTCTGCTGTCGCGCCTCTACGCCCGCCTGGGCGGCCTGGACAGCGTGCAGGATGCATCGCGCGTCTTGCGCGTCCCCGGCACGACCAACCACACGTACACCCCGCGGCGCCCGGTGGCGCTCCTCGAATGCCACCCCGCGCGCCGCTACACCCCCGACGAGTTCGCCGCCCTGCTGCCCGCCCCGCCCGCGCCACCGCGCCCCGCGGCGCCCCCGGTCGGCCCCCGGCGTGACGGCATCCCGCCGCCCGAGGCGATCCGCGAGTTGCTGCGCCACATCCCGCCCCAGGGAGACTACCGCGACGACTGGCTGCGCGTCCTGGCCGCCGTCCACAGCGTCTATCCCGGCCCGGAGGGTGTGGCCCTCTGCGAGGAATGGAGCCGCGGCCGGCCGGGCGAGATCGAGCGGAAGTTCGCCTCCTTCGGGTGCTACCGCGGCGAGCGCGGGCCGGCGACGCTCGGCACGCTCTACTTCCTCGCGCAGCGGCACGGCTGGCGGCCGACCGGCCGCGCCCGCCTCGTCCTGGTGCCGCGCGCGGTTGACCGCCGGCCCGCCGCGCGCCTGACGCCGGAGGGGGTGGGCCATGCGCGGTGACCTCCTCGACGTGCCGATCGGCGCCGTCGTCTACCGCACCGAGAATCCGCAGTTCCGTGACGGCCTGAAGGTGACGATCACGGCCCTCGACGCGGCCGGCCACCCCATGCATGCCGACCGTCTCAACCTCGACGCCGCCCGCCAGCGGGAGCGTTTCGCCGCCGCGGCGGGCGTCCCCGCCGCCGACCTCCTCACCGTGCGGACCACGCTGATGGACGCGCTGGCGACGTCGGCGGGGGCGGCGGCGGACGACGGGCCGGCGGTCGCCGCGGCCGACCCGGACGCGCTGGCGCTCCTCGACGCCCCCGACCTCCTCGACCGCATGGCGGCGGCGGTGCGCGCCGCGGGCTACGCGGGGGACGATTGGCCGCTGCGGCTGGTCTACCTGACGCTGACCAGCCGCCTCCTCCCCCGCCCGCTCAACCTCGTCTTCGGCGGGCCGAGCTCGGCGGGGAAGAGCTACACCGTCGGCGTGGTGGCGGCCCGCTTCCCTGCCGCCGCGACCTACTTCCTGAGCGGCATGAGTGCGCGGCTGCTGGCCTACACCGACGCCGATCTGCAACACCGCATGCTGATCATCGGCGAGGCGTCGGCGCTCCACCGCGAGGGGATCGGCGCCTCGCTCCTGCGGAACCTCGCCTGGGACGGCCGGCTGGTCTACGAGACGGTCGAGCGCACCGACGCCGGGGTGCGCCCCCGGCGCATCGAGAAGCCGGGACCGACCGGCTTCAGCACCACCACGACCGGGCGCGTCGAGGCGGAGCTGGAGACGCGGGTGCTGACGGTGGCGGTGGACGACACCCCGGCGGCGACGCGGACGATCGTGACCGCCCTCGCGCGGCGGGCGCACGGCGACGCGCCCGCCGCGCCCGACCCGGCACCCTGGCACGCGGCGCAGGGCTGGCTCGCCGCGCACGGCGACCGCGCGGTGGCGATCCCTTTCGCCGAGCCGCTGTCCGCGCTGGTGCCGGCGCGGCAGGTGCGGATGCGCCGCGACTTCACCCAGTTGCTGACGCTGATCCAGGCGCACGCGCTCCTCCACCAGCGGCAGCGCGAGCGCGACGCGGGCGGGCGGATCGTCGCCGACGCGCGCGACTACGCGGCGGTCTATGCGATCGCCGCGCCCATCTTCGGGGCACTCGCCGCCGAGGGGGTGACGCCGGCGGTGCGCGAGACAGTGGCGGCCGTGCGGGCGGCGCGGGGCGTGTCCGACGCGCCGGTGACGCTGACGCAGTTGCTGGCGCACCTCGACCTCGACAAGGCCAGCATCAGCCGGCGGGTCAACCAGGCGATCAAGGCCGGCTGGCTGGGGAACGACGAGGAGCGCAAGGGGCGGCCGGCGAAGATCGTGATCGGCGAGCCGCTGCCCGAGGAGCGTCCCGCCCTGCCGGCGCCCGGAGAATTGTTCGCGTCACCCCCCGTGCAACGGCGCAACACCCCGGCCTCCGACGCCGATTCTCCGCACCACGCCTGGGGAAACACCGTTGCATCGGCCGATGCAACGGTCGTGCAACGGTCGCAACACCCCGCCCCGACCGTTGCGCCCGTTGCGGAACCGTTGCACGGGGGGATGCAACGGTGTTCTGCCAGCAGTGACGCCGAAAACGACGCCATCGCGGGGGGCCGTTGCACCGTTGCACGGGGGGGAGAGCAACACTTTTCGCCCCGGCCGCCGGCGGTGCCGCGCGACGCCGATGACGCGGCCTGGCGCGCGTATCGCCGTGACTATGCGACCTACCGCGCGGCCCTGGGAGGCGACGATGCCTGAACGACGATGGAAGGCGACCGAGCGGCGGATCGCCGCGCTGCTGGGCGGGGCGCGCGTCCCGGCGACGGGACGCCAGCGCGGCGATGCGCCCGACCTGCGCCACCGCTGGCTGAGTGTCGAGGTCAAGGACCGCGCGACCCTGCCGGCCTGGCTGCTCGACGCGCTGGCGCAGGCCGAGGCGAGCGCCGCGCCCCACCAGTTGCCGATCGCGGTGCTGCACGAGGCGGGGCAACGGCACGACCGGGCGCTGGTGGTGCTCAGGCTGGCGGACTTCGTGGAATGGTTCGGCGACGACGGCGAGAGCGTCGTGTGCCGCCGCCCACCCGTCGGACGAGGGGGGTAGCCATGCCGCACGCGCGCCCGCCGCCCCGCCTACCCCCGCCCGCAGGCCGGTGGAGTTGACGATAACCTAGCAGGAGGAACGACTGATGAGCATCGACGACCGCCGCATCCGCGAGAGCCTCGACCGCCAGCGCCGCGAGCGCGAGGTGCGCGAGGAGGCCGAGCGCGAGGCCCTGGAAGAGGCCGGTCGCCTGAATGAAGAGGCCCGCCGGCGCCGGCTCGCGGGCGAGGCCGAGCTGGCGCGCAAGGCCGCAGCGCGGCGCGAGGCAGAGACCGAGGCGGGGCTCGCCCCTGAGAAGGAGCGCGAGCGCCGCGCGTGGTTGGCCGCCCACCCCGGCCAGACGCCGGAGGACTTCGAGCGCCAGGCGTGGCCGCACCTCCGGCGGAACCTGCTCGACACCCAGGCCGAGGCGCAGCAGGCGGCACTGCGGCAACGCCTCGGCGCGACCGGCCGCTATGGCTTCTGATCCACCGGCCGGGCCGGAAGCGATGCCCGAACCAAACCGAAGCATCCCGAAGCTGTGCGCCGGCACCCGCAAGGACGGCCGCCCCTGCACGGCGCGCGTGATGGGCGCGGGCGATTACTGCTTCGCCCACGACCCCCGTCGCGTCGAGGAGCGCCGGGCGGCGCGGGAGCGCGGCGGGCGGCACCGGGCGCGGGCGCGGCGCGTCGAGAAGCTGGTGCCGGCGACGCTCAGGCCGATGATCGGCACGCTCCTGGGGGCGCTCGACGAGGTCCGCGCCGGCGACCTGGACCCGAAGGCGGCCTCGGCGATGGCGGCGCTCGCCGGCGCGATCACCCGCGCCTACGGCGTCGGCGTCCTGGAGGAGCGCCTGGCCGCGCTGGAAGCGGCGCAGGAGGCCACGCAGGAGGCGCAAGGGACAAGGAGGCAAGCGTGAGCGTGGAGCGGCGGATCGCGGCCCTGGAGCGGCGCAGGAGCCCGGCGGCATGCCGCCGGATCGAGCTGGTCGAGGTGTTCGGCCTGCCGCCCGAGGAGCGGGAACGGCGCATCCGGGCGGCGGAGGAGCGGGCCGGGCCGTGGCGGCCGGGTGACCCGTCGCGGGTGGTGATCGTGGACGAGGCCGCGCAACCGGGAGGGGGCGACCATGATCGCGGTGGATGACCGGCGCCTGCGCGAGGCCCACCACCGCGCCGCGGTGGTCGCGGCGGTCCTGCAGCTGCTGCGCGAGCAGCCCGCGCTGGCGGAGGATCTCGCGGCGACACTGGCCGGGCTGGCCCGCGACCTGCGCGCAGTGGCCGACACCCTCGCGAGGCTGGCGGAGGCGTGCGGGTGACCCTGACGCGGCGCGCCTGGCCGCCCTGGAAGCGGCGCGCACGACGGCGGCGCGGGCCGCCTTCCGGGGAGCCTTCCACGCCTGGGTCGCGCGCCCGCGCCGCGCCGGGCGGGCCCCGCGTCGCGCGAGGAGGCCGAGGCCCGCGTCGCCGAGCTGCGGGCGGCCCTCTCCCCACCCTCGCGCGCGCGGGCGGAGAGCGACCGACCCGCTCCACGCGGCGCTGGTGGCGCTGATCGAGCCGGCCCCCCCCCCGCGGGCGTGGTGCGAGGCCGCGGGTGTCATCGCCGAGACGGGAGAGTTCGGCCTGGCGCCGGGCACGCCGCCCTACCTGGTGCTGGAGGCCCTCGCGGCGCACTTCCGACAACCCGACGACTAGCGGCGTGCCCGCGCCGCGTCGCCCCTTTTTTGTTGTCGGACAGGTGCCGGGCCAGGCGCGGCTGGCGGCGCGCGACGGCGGCGAACTGGGGTGACCTGATGGTGTGGGGCCGGCGCCCCCGTCGGGCATCGGCCCTCGCGCGCGGGGGTACGCGCCCGTTAGGGGCCGCATCGCGGCTTTGCCAAGATACGCGCCGGGTGACCCTCGCGCGCGGGGGTACGCGACGACAAAACTAGACACCCTAAAAAGCGGACCAACCAGCCCGACCCGCGCCACCGCCCCCTCAACCGCCGGCGGCGCGTGGGTGGGCGTGGTCGGCGGCGGCGCGCTACCGCGGCGGGGCGGTCGCGGTCGGGGGGACCGCGACGGTCGGCAGGCGCGCCGCCTCCCCGGCGCCGCGGGCTGGCGAGGAACACGACGAGGAGGCCGATGAGGAGCGCCACAGCCAGCGCCGCCAGGATGCCGAGCAACTGGCGCCCCCCCCCGTTGGGGCGGGGGCCGCCCGCCCCGCCCGCGGGCTGGGGCGCGTGGCCCCGACGCATGCGGGTACGGCGCGCCCTCGCCCTGCGGCCCCGTCCCGCCCGATCCGGTCGTCATCGCCCCCTCCTCGCGCTCGCCCACCTCTCCGGCCCACAGGCGCACGAGTGTACCACCCGCGCTGCGGCAGGTGACCGGCCACCGGCACCGGCGCGGCTGTACACGCTCAGCGGCGCCGGTGTCAGCAGTACCCGGCTGCGCGGCCGACTGGCCCCCGGCGCTGGTGGCGCTACTCCACCTGATGGTGTGGGGCCGGCGCCCCCGGTCGGGCATCGGCGGCTGTACAGGGGCCGCGGGTGGGCCACCCGCGGCCCGACCGTGTTCTGCCGGCCGGTGGCTAGTTGTCGGTGGTGTCCCGGTCGGCGCGGGACTGGAGGAAATCGGCGAAGCGCTCGAACGCGGGCAGATCCTCGGCGGGCGCAAACGGAAGATACGCGCCGAGGAGTTGTCGGAGGTACGGCCCCGCCTCGGTCTGGTGGTGCCTCATGAGCCGTCCAGCCACGCCCGCATCAGTGCCAACAGCAGGTCGCCCTCCAACGGGCCACCCGGCGCGAGGTCGCGGGTGCTTGGCCCGGATGGCGCCGACCGCCCCCTCAACGGCGTCGAGCATGCGCAGCGACGGCGGGCGTCCCGCATGGCCGGGGTGACGTGCGCCGTCGCGGTCTGCGGGAGGTAGCGCGCGTGGCGCAGGCCCCCGCCGGCTCCGCCCGCCACCGAAGGAGGCGGTCGGCGTGGGCGGCGGTGTGCCAGGCGTCGAACAGCGGGCGCACGTCGGCGAAGCGGCGGTCATCGTTCGCCGGCCCCCCACGCTGCCCCCCGCTCAGCATCCCCCTCGCGCCCGCGTCGATATGCTATAGTTGTGGTGTGGCGTTCGTCGTAGCGATGAAGACTTCCCAGACCGTCCATGTAGGCGATCATCGCCGAGCCGCGCCCAAAGGATCGCGCAGGTGTTCGAGGTACGCATGGACGACATTGCGCTTGTCGAGCCGGAGGCGGAGGGAAAAGTCGCCGCCTGAACGAGCCAGGCGGCGAGTAGCGCCCGCGGTGCTTGACCCACCGGCGGGCAGGGGGATTGTATCAGCATGGGCAGCCGGCGGGGGCACAACGAGGGCAGCATCTACCAGCGTGAGAGCGACGGGAAATGGTGCGCCGTGGTCAATCTCGGCTACGCCGACGGCAGGCGGAAGCGCAAGTCGATCTACGGCAAGACGCGGAAGGAGGTCGCGGAGAAGCTGAAGGTCGCGCTGCGCGATCAGCAGCAGGGCCTCCCGGTCGCCGTCGAGCGGCAGACGGTCGCGCAGTTCCTCGACCGCTGGCTGGCGGACGTGGTGCGGGGCAGCGTCCGACCGCGCACCCACGACAGCTACGCGCAGCTCGCCCGGCTCTACCTGACGCCGGCGCTCGGGCGCCACCAGGTGGCGAAGCTGGAGCCGCGGCAGGTCCAGGCCGCCTTGAACGACTTGCGCGCCCGCAGGCTCTCGGCGCGCACCGTCCGTTCCGCCCGCGCCGTCCTTTGCCAGGCGCTCGGACAGGCGCTCAAATGGGGGCTGGTGGCGCGCAACGTCGCCGCGCTGACCGAGGCCCCGCGCGTCGAGCGGCACGAGTTCCAGATCCTCGACCCCGATCAGGCGCGGCGCTTCCCTGACGCGGTGCGGGGCGACCGACTGGAGGCCCTGTACGCCGTGGCCCTGGCGCTCGGGCTGCGGCAGGGGGAGGCGCTGGGCCTGCGCTGGCAGGACGTAGACCTCGACGCAGGCGCGCTGCATGTGCGCGTCGCCTTGCAGCGCCGGGTCAAGGAAGCGCCGCGCCTGGTGGAGCCCAAGACGCGGCGGAGCCGCCGCACCCTCCCGCTGCCGAAGGAGGTAGCCGCCCACCTGCGCGCCCACCGCGCCCGCCAGTTGGAGGATCGGCTGCGCGCCGGCCAGGTGTGGCAGGGCGACGCCCGGGGGTTGGTCTTCGCCACTGCGATCGGCGAGCCGCTGGACGATCGCATCCTGCGCTACCGCTTCAAGATCCTCCTGGAGCGCGCCGACCTGCCGCGGATTCGTTTCCACGACTTGCGGCACTCCTGCGCGTCCCTCCTGGTCGCGCAGGACGTCCACCCGCGGCTGGTGATGGAGATCCTCGGCCACAGCGAGATTGGCACGACGATGAATATCTACAGCCATGTCATCCCCGACGCCATGCGCGAGGCCGTGGGCGCGCTTGACCGCCTCCTCGCGGTCGGCGACTGACCGCCCGACGCGTTTGGCTACATCTTTGGCTACATTCGGCCACGAAGGAGGCGACCCGCCAGGCGGGTCGCCTCCTGTTTTCCTTGCTATAGCGGAGATTTTGTGCCCTACGCCCGATTCTCAGACCGGTTTCTTGCGCTGGATCTGGATCAGCGGGCCGCTCGGGCGCTGGCCGCCGCTGAGGACGGCCTCGACGCTCAGGCGGCCGGCGGCGGTCTGCGCGGTGGCGCGGAAGGCCTCGGCGACCGGCGAGAGCGGGTCGGCGGCGACGATCGGCAGGCCGGCGTCGCCCCCCTCGCGCACCGCCGGGGCGAGCGGGATCTGGCCGAGCAGCGGCACGTCGTACCGCTTGGCGGCCCACTCGCCGCCCCCCTGCCCGAAGATCGCGTGCCGGCCGCCGCAGTCGGGGCAGACGAAGAAGCTCATGTTCTCGATGATGCCGAGGATCGGCACCTGGACCTCGCGGAACATCTGCAAGCCCTTGACCGCGTCGGCCAGGGCCACGTCCTGCGGCGTGGTGACGATGATCGCGCCGGAGAGCGGCAGGCGCTGGGTCAGGGTGAGCTGCACGTCGCCGGTGCCGGGGGGCAGATCGACCAGCAGGTAGTCGAGGTCGCCCCACTCCACGTCCGAGAGGAACTGGTTGATCAGTTGCGAGGCCATCGGGCCGCGCCAGATCACCGGCTTCTCCGGATCGACTAGGAAGCCGATGCTCATCACCTTGACGCCGTGCGCCTCCAGGGGCTGGAGCAGTTGCCGCGCCTTGCCGCCCGGCTCGGGCGAGGGGATCGAGCGCACGCGCGGCTGCCGGCCCTGGAGATCGAACATCAGCGGCATGCTCGGCCCGTAGACGTCGGCGTCGAGCAGCCCGACCCGCGCGCCGTCGAGCGCCAGCGCGACCGCCAGGTTGGTGGCGACGGTCGATTTGCCGACGCCGCCCTTGCCCGAGGCGACCGCGATCGTGTTCTTGACGCCCGGCAGGCCCATCTTGCCCGGCACGTTGGCGGTGGCGCGGACGTTGGCGGTCAGGGTTACGTCAACCCGCTCGACCCCCGGCACGGCCATGACCGCCGCGCGGACGTCGTTCTCGATCCGCTCCTTCAGCGGGCAGGCGGGCGTCGTCAACTCGACGGTGATCGCGACGACCGGCCCCTCGACCGCGAGGCGCTTGATCATGCCGAGCTCGACCATCGGGCGACCGATCTCGGGATCCTGCACGGTCGCGACCGCGCGCCGGATCGCCTCCTCGAACGGGGTGCCGGGGTGTTCGAGCCCCGCGGTCGCCGGCGGCGGCGCGGCACCGGCGCCGTTACCGCCCCCGCTCCCAGGCGCCACCGGTAGGCCGGGGTGTTGCGGGGCGCCGCCCGGCCGCGGCAGCGTGAGACCGGGCGGCGCCCCCGTGGACGGCTTGCCGCCCATCACCGGCAGGACGCGCTTCCGCTCGGCCTGCCCCGGCGCGGCCCCGGCCGCGGGGTCCACCGACCCGACCACCGGCGCGCCCTGGGGCGTACCCTGGCCCTGGTCGGCAGGCGGGCGCTGGATGCGCTTTCTCCCGAAGAATGGCATGGTCTACTCCCCCTGTACAATTGCGGAGTGGCGATTGCGGATTGCGGACGATCACCCGCGATAGGCGACTGCCCCCCCGCTTGCGCCAGGCTAACCGTCCCTATTCCGCAGTCCGCAATCGCCACTCCGCAATCAGATCATCCGCCGATCTGCGACATGCCGCGCCCGACCGGCAGGACGCCGTCCTTCAGGCCGTGGCCCCAGGGCTTGCGCCAGACGCCCGCGCGGATCGCCGCGCGCAACTCGGCGTCGCCGGCCCCGGCGCGCAGCAGGGGGCGCAGGTCGAGCTCGTCGGCGCGCAGCAGGCAGAGGCGCAGCTTGCCCTCCGAGGTCAGGCGCATCCGGTTGCAGCCGGCGCAGAAGTTCTCGGTCACCGAGCTGATGAAGCCGACCGTGCCGGCCGCGCCGGGCAGGCGGTAGGGGCGCGCGGGGTCGGCGGGGTTGTCGTGTGGCTCGGGCGTCAGCGGCCCCCACCGCGCCTGGATGATCGCGCGGCTCTCGGCGGAGGGACCAGGCGCTCGTGCGCCACGTCGAAGACGCCGTCGAGCGGCATGATCTCGATGAAGCGCATCTGCCACGGGTGCGCGATCGTCAGCCCGGCGAGGTCGGCGACCTCGTGGTCGTTGAAGCCGCGCACGACGACGGCGTTGAGCTTGATCGGCGTGAGGCCGTGCTCCTCGGCGGCGCGGATGCCGTCGAAGACCTTGGCCATGTCGCCGCCGCGGGTGATGCGGCGGAAGCGATCCGGGTCGAGCGTGTCGATGCTGATGTTGACGCGGTCGAGCCCGGCGGCGGCGAGGCCCGCCGCCTGCTTCGCCAGCAGGATGGCGTTGGTCGTCAGCGCGACCTCCTCGACGCCCGGCAGGGCCTTGATCGCGCGGATCAGGTCGGGCAGGTTGGGCCGAATCGTCGGCTCGCCGCCGGTGAGGCGGAACTTGCGGAAGCCGAGCTCGGTCGTCAGCCGCACCAGGCGCAGCAACTCCTCGTCGGTCAGCAGCTCGTCCTTCGGGGCGAAGTGCATCCCGGTCGCCGGCATGCAGTAGACGCAGCGCAGGTTGCAGCGGTCGGTGAGCGAGATGCGCAGGTAGTCGATCCGCCGCCCGAAGCGGTCGAACGAGGGGCTGACGACGGCGGCGCCCTCGACGGGCGCCGCGCGCCTGGCGGGGATGATCAGCGGTCCGGTCTGCGGCACGGTCACGGCGCTTCTCCACGGGGTCGCGCGCACGACTGACGCAAGCGCCCTGAACGTCGTTGGTCGGTCATCCGGCGGCGGTCCGGCCCGGCGTCTCGGCCTCGCGCGGTGCGTGCTCGATTGGCGGACGGCGGGAACCGGGGCAAGCGGCCGGACTTTCTATACAAAAGGGTAACAAAATCCCCCGATTGCGTCAACCTGGGCGGGGGGCTGAAGGCCGAAGGCGGGCAGGCCCGCGCCCGCCCGTCGGCGGGCGCTTCGGCCCTGAATCGCCGCCCGCCACCAGCGACTAGCCGCGCAGCACCAGCGCGAGGATGACGAGCACCACGACGAGCAGGAGCAGCAGCGCCACGCCGATGCCCAGCCCGCGGCGGGAGCGCGGCGCGGACGGCGCGGCGAGGGACTGTAGGGCGGCGCCAGGGGCGCGTCGACGGGGCGGGCCGGCTCGCTCGTCCGCGTGGCGCCGGGCCCGTAGGAGGGCGGGGCGGACGAGCCGGGCGACGGGTCGAATTGCTGCGCGTCCGGGTCGGCCCCGCGCGCGACGGGCGGCGGCGCGACGGCCGGGGGCGGCTGGGGACGGCTGCGGATCGGCTCGGCAACGGGCGACGGTGGGGCGGGCCGCTCGCTCACCCGGGGCGGCTCCTGCCGAACCGGCGCGGGCGGGGGGCGGCGCCGGCGGCTCCACGCGGGACGGCGCGGGGCGCGCCGCCTCCGCCGCGGGCCGGTGGTCGGCGCGCTCGCGCTCGACCGGGGCGGGGGCGGGCGGCGGGGCGGGGCGCGCGGCGGCCGGGGGGTGGCCGGGGCGATGTCCGGCGGCGCGGGCGGCGGGGACGCGGGCGAGGCGTCGCGCAGGCCCTCGGCCGTGAAGGTGCGCGTCGGCTCCTCCGCCGCCCGCAGGCGCACCGCGAAGGCGGCGTTGCCGCCGATGCCGATGATGTCGCCGTCGCGCAGGACGTGCTCGCCCGCGATCGGCGTGCCGTTGACGAGGGTGCCGGTGGTGCTGCCGTTATCGCGCAGGATCAGGGCGTCGCCCTCCCGCCGGACTTCGGCGTGCTTGCGCGAGACGGTCGGGTCCTTGATGGCGATGGTGTTCTCGTTGCGCCGCCCGATGGTCACGACGGGCTGGTCCAGGTCGAACTCTTGCCCGGCGACCGGCCCCGCATTCCCGATCAGCTTCGCGTCCACTCTCGGCCTCCTTCGCGCCGCTCCCGACCGGTGGCCCGGCCCCCGCGGCGGTAATCGCTCAGGGTCTGTTCTCCCACCCTGCCGGAGCACATTATAGGTGGGAGGGAAACCGCGACTTCCACGGGCGCGCCCGCCCGGTGCTGGCCACGACGCGGGGGCGGGGCAACCGGCCGGTGCGATCCCCGCGCCGCCTAGCCCGACGGCGCACACGACGGCAGACGTGGGAAACCTTGCCCCATGCGGGCACCTGCCCAAGTAAATCTGGTTCACGATTTCATCGACCGCTGTTTGAGAGTCAGACCCTAATTGCAGATAGCCTTGACGGGCAAACTCTCCTACGCCGCGCGATTAGCTCCGTGGGGCTAAAGTTGAGATAAGAGAGTATCTCAAAGTCCGAGCGCGATCCTGGCATCGCCGCCAATGGCTCTCCAATCTTCTCTGCGATACCATTCTGCGGCTGCGGGATGGTGTCGCAGCACTCGGGCAACTACGTCAGCTGAACGTCCACTGACACTTCCAAGCCACTGTCGACTAAACATCCGCTGTCTCCAGCGCTCCCAGATGACCTCGCACCTGAAAAAGCGCTGTCGCTGCATCCTCCAACAGTCCCTCTTGCCCCGTATTCCCAGCGTGGGCGGCTATCACCTGAATGAAGTGCAGTGGGCTGTTAAGCGCATCGTAGCCGCTTACCCGATATGCGTCACGGTCGAGCAAGTGAGTCTGCATGTGGCTCCGTGTACCATAAGCGCCTGGACCGCCGCACGGTCGTACACTTAGCGCCCAAGGCGGGTTGCGCGCCCGATGCCGTAAACATGAAGAGGTGGCTCGGACTCAGGCACAATCACGCGCAGCGGCCATGTTCGCCCCGGCCCGCGATTCATCGGCGTCCGCCAAATGGAAGACGAGGGTTCGCAACAGCGACCCTGGCTGCCCAAGCCACAACACGTCCCAGGCTGTAGATCGCGTCCAGGCATCATCCCATCAGGGGCCCTCTTCCTCTCCGAAACCTTCCGGCCATGCTTGCGCGACTAACAGCCTATCCGGAAGGTGTGGGGTCCTAGATGATCAGGCGATTCGAACCGAGGTAGTTGCGCTCTGCTGGTTGAACCAGCTGTGCGCGCCTTCCACCACCCATCGCGCCGATGGTCACGACGCTGGCTGATGTATAGCATGCCCCACGCGGTGGTCGAGGGTCGTAGCGGTCCAGGCGAGGTGCCGCTCCTGGTCCGGAGCCGGCGGCGGGAGGAGCACCGCGTCGAGCAGGTCGGCGATCATGTCGTGGCGGTTTGCATCGGCTGGCGCCGCATTTCGGCGGTCGGGTTCGCCTCGCGCTCGGCTCCCGCCGCCCTTTTTACCCAGCACCGTCTGACGGCCCCGTCGGCGGCCTAATCGCTGCAGGCCGATCTCGCCGTCGTACTCGGTGAGCAGGCGCGCCCACTCCCGCCGCCGTACTCCACCCATTCTGCAGCCGGTCATGGGCGGTGGACTTGGGGCCGAACTTCCGCGGCCAGGGCGCCCACTGCGCGCCGGTGCGCGCCAGCCGGGTCGAGGATCGGCCGGTCATCGTTGCGGTTGCGCCCGACCTCGCGGGGCTTGTCGAACGGCCGGCCCCTTGGGCGTCGCCGATCCAGATCGTTCTTCGCGTGCGGCCTGGGATGACACAGCCGCCGCCTTTCGCCGTGCAGATCGGCGAGAGCTGCTGATGATCGTCGAAATCGCCAGCTCGGCGCCGACGAGCAACATACGTGGCGCGACGGCGCGACGCCTCAACAGGGTTTTCGTATACTTCGGCAAGCGGTGGTCTCGGTTTACTGTTCTGGCATGCCCTGCTCATCGTTGACGAGACCTGCGACCTGCCGCCCTCCGATCGTCTTCGCCCAACCTGATCGGCAAGGCTCGAGGCGCCGCTGTCTGAGCGGCCGGCGGCGATCCGCGACCACTGGTGAGATCGCGCGTCCAGGCGAACGCGTTCGCCGCGGCGTATCACGCGGCGCGGCTCCTCCCATGGCTTCCGACGGTCATGTCGAGCATCTGGTAGGAGTTGCGTTCCAGTAGGTCTCCGAAGACGGGGCCCGCGCGCCGCCTTCATGCCGAAGTGGCTCGGGGAGCTATCCGCCTCTTGGGCACGGCGTACCACGGCATCTCCCAGCCCATGGGCGATCCCTGAACGGAGAACACCGCCAAAGCCTCGGCGTTCGTCCGGCCTGGCAGCCCTCGCACTTCGGCGGCGCGGCCGGCCCTGTGGTACGACGCGGTTGTGCGGAAGGAGGAGATCCGGATCTGCCTCGAAGCGGCGTCGCCGAGATCGATCATGGTGGCTCGGCGGGTTCTTCGTCTACGCCCTCGCCGCTTAGCGGGCTGCGCCTGCCATGCCGCGGTCCACGATCGGTGGTACGGCTGGGCGGATGTCCGCGATCGCATCGCGATTTCCCCGCATTAGGTGTCCGGCGTGGTGTGAGCCGATCCGGCGGGGAGATTTGGGGGAAGGGATTCGAACTCTTTTCGGATAGGCTGTTAGCTTGCGCTCTGCGAAGGCGGCGCCACGACAGGGATCGAGGTGCAGTTCTGGCAGTAGGGGACAGGCCGCCCCCTCCGGATCCCCGCGCCCCTCGTCCACACCAGCGGGTTTTGGGGGGAGCGATCGGCTTTCGATGCGACGCTTCGACGCGCGATGGCGTCCCAGAGGCCGCTCAGGGGAGGCGCTGGTCCTCGAGGGTGCAGACGGCGACAACCAGCAGGTCCAGCGGTCGGCTGCCCGGGTGGCGGACCCGGGGCGCGCAATTGAGCACCTGTTTCACAGAATACCGGCGGATAGGCGCGCCAGGCTGTCGCCCGCGCGCCACCAGAGCCAGAGTGCTTCGCCGGGGAGCCCGGCTTGCGCGTCCCGCGCCCGCGCCGACTGCCTTTCGTCGCCTGCGCGCAGCCGCCCACATCCGGACTGACCGAGCGCATCCTCCACCGTCTGTTCCGCGGTCGGCACGGGCTGGCGGCGGGGTCCGGCAGGCGAACTTTCGCGGCGGTGATCGCCCCGCGCCCGTGGGGGCAGGCGGTGTCGCGGGTCCGCCGCACCAGCGTGGCGCGGCGGGGCACCCAGGTCTGGAGTGGGTGGTAGCCGGCGTCTGCTCTCTGTCCCTGCATATGTGACTGTGCTCGTCCTCGCGAGGCGCACGGGACGTCGACGAGTTCGCGCGCCCAAGCCGGCTGACTGGAACAATTAGGCGGTACCAACCGCTCGGGGGGGGGGGGCTCGCGCGCAGCGCGCCCGGGGCGTCGTAGATCGGCGGCCATCGGCCAGCTGCTAAGGGCGCGTAGTCGCCTATGGGCGAGGGCACTAGAGGCTGCCCCAGCCACGGCGATGGATGCTGCTCCAGGGCCGGCCCGGCCCGCTGGGCAGGGTCGGCTATCCGAAGAGTCGCCCCGCCGCCGACACCCATCGGCGTCGCGCGCTTCGCCGCGCCGCAATCATTCATGGGGGAGTCCACGATGATAGCCTCGCCACTACCCCCGGCGCGCACCTTGGGCCGCCTGACCCAGCGGGAACGTTCTTCGCCACCGCATAATGTTTCGCGGCGGATGATCCGCGTTGGTGTGCGCGACTTCAAGGCCGCAATGCAATGCTCAGTGAACTCTTGAATAACCGCGTCGGGTAGAGGCGGTCGCAGGCCTCGAGAACCTGGCGGCGTATACCAATCGTGATCCTCACCGTATTGATGCTTCAGCGAACCCCCTCGATCTCGCGTCGCCAGCTGAATGTGGACGCGCTTCGCCACAACCGTCCGGACTTGTGCGCGCGAGCGGCGCGCGGCAGCGACCAAGCGACTTCGGATCATCGGTCCGGTCGACAGGCTGCGCCTAAATTGGCGACCGGCGTCGCCGAGCAGTTCAAGCCCTACGCCTGGCAGGACGCTGCGACCTTTTGGTCCGCAACCAAACGCTCTATCCTCTGAGCTACAGGTGCGCCTGCTCCGTCACCGGAGCGATCATGATGATAGCAGATCACCGGGGGCCGTGCTGCTGGGACCGCCGTCACCTCGTCAGCGCCCGGCGGAGATCGCGGTCGACAGCCCCGTTGCTGCGCGGCACCTCTTCTTAACCGCTTAGCAGGCGGCCCTATCGACCTCTCTGGCACCTTCCCCGATTGTGGCTGGTGTGGCGTCCGGCAATTCGAACCCCCGGAGCTTGCGCTCTGCCAAGACAGCCGCCATCGTCCACTCGGTCACACAGAGCATGAGTATAGCGCCATAGGGCTGTCGAGGGTCGCTAAGAGGGTTGCGCAGGCAGCAGATACGGCGAATTCGCCCTGCTGGCGGCGCCGTGACCGCCGGCGAGCGATTGCGCGTCCCAGCCTCGACCGCCGCGTTACCGCGCGCCGAATGTCCGCCGCCGCCCCTCGCGGCGAGGGGCGTTCCCCGCTCTGGTATACTACCTCGGCTTGCGCGGCAGGGCGGCCCGACCGTCCACCGGGCCGGGGCGCGGAGTCGGCGGGTTCGCGCCAACCTCATCCTTGGGCCGCCTGATCCTCTTCTTCGCCACCCTGGGGATGAGCGCCGCCGCCTCCCGCTGGTGGCTGGCGGCCCTGCTGTGATCGTCGTCATCGCCAGCGACGCGCTCGACGGCTACTGGCGCGACGGCGGCAGCCAGCGACCGGCTCGGTGGTCGACATCGCCGGCGCGCGTAGTGGAGCAGTGCTGCTGGATCGTCTTCGCCCACCTCGGGGCTGATCGGCGTCTGGGGCCGCTGCTGGTGGTCACGCGCGGCATCGCGGTCGGCGCTGCGCGGCATGGCGCGGGGCGCACCGCGTTCGGCCCCAAGACGACGCTGCCGGTCACCGAGTGGCTGACCGCCTCGCGCTTCATGCGTGAGTTCTACGGCACGCGCGCTCGGCGTTCGTCTTCCTCTGTTCGGCGCGCCCGCCTGCCGGGCGCGGAGTTCGATCCTCGATCTCCTCCGGTAGCGGGCCGCCGCCTCGGCTGGTTCTTCGTCTACGGCTCGCTGGTGCTGACGGTCGCGCGCGGGCTGCCGGTGGTCTTCGACGCCTCCATCAGCGGCGCCGCCGGGCGCGGGGGCGGTCGTCGAAGGTCGACCAGTCGCGGAGCCTGGCACGACAGGTACGCCCCTCCTGCGCCCCTGGCGGTCCCCACTTGCCGGCGTCCGACCTCGCGCCCACGTCACGGCGGCGGTCTTCGACGTGGACAACACCCCGCTGCCCGGCACGTCCTCCGAGCAGCCGTCGCGCTATCTGATCCGGCGCGCCGGCACTTCGGCCCGCGCGCGGCCGCCGGCACCTGCTGGCGCTGGTGCGCCACGCCCGACTCGGCGGCCCCCGCGCCGTCCTGCGCGAGCAGCGGCCCTACATCCGCGGCTGGGAGGTGGCGCTGCTCGCCGCGCTGGCGGAGGAGGCGTTCGCGGCGGTGATCGCCCCGCGCCTGTCGGGGCAAGGTGGCGCGGGTCCGCCGGCACCAGGCGGCGGGGCATCTGGTCGCGCTCCTCTCCGGCGCCCCGCCCTTCCTGCTGGCCCTGCTCGGTCAACTGCTCGGCATCGCGCAGGTCATCGGGACGCCGCTGGCCGTCGAGGACGGGGCCTACACCGGCGGACTGGCGGGCAAGCACCTCTACGGCCCGGAGAAGGCGGTCCTCGCCGCGCGCTTCGCCCGCCAGCACGCGGTCGACCTGGCCGCCTCCTACGCCTACGCCGACCACCACAGCGACGCCCGGTTCCTGCTCCTCTTCGGCCACCCGGTCTGCGTCAACCCCACCCCGCGCCTGCGCCGCCTCGCCGCGCGCTTCGGCTGGCCGGTCGAGACGTTCCGGTAGCCGCGCCCCGGCGCGCGGGAAACACCGCGCCGGCCCGGACGTAGTGATCGGCAGCGCCGGCCGGCCTCTTGCCTTTCTCGGTGGCTGTACTACACTGGCGGGCGGGGCGGGGTCGCGGGCGGCGACGGGCCGCCTGGCGAGCAGCGACACGGCCGGCCGTTGATGACCCCCGGGTGCCAGATGAGTGTGGTCGAGCGGACAGCGCCGAGCGGCGCGCGCGAACGGGCCGAGGGTGGTCCCGGCGGAACTCGACGGGCGAATGCCGCGCGTCGCGCCGAGCGGTTCAAGCCCTACGAGCGGACGCCCGCGCCGCGCGGCCTGACCACCAAGCAGTGGCTCGCCGCAACCTCGCCGAGTTCGAGCCTCGTCACCACGACCGTGCCGCTCTGATCGGCTACTGGTTCGCGGATCGCTTCGCCGACCTCTTCTACCGCTTCTCCCCGGCTATCGCGGCAACGTGATCGACAATCTACGGCGTGTCCTCGGCGACGACGCCGACCTCGATCTGCTGCGCGCGAAAGCGCGCCAGACCTCGCTACAGCGCGCGCAACTTCTACGACCTGATGCGCGTGCGCCGCCTGCCCGCCGCCGCGCTCGAGCGCAGCGTCCAGGTGATCGGCCCGGGGAGCCGGTCGAGCGGGCGATCGGGCGCGGGAAGGGGGTGATCTTCGTCACCGGCCACCTCGGCGCGTTCGACTTCGCCGGCCAGATGATCCCCCTGCGCGGCTACCACGCGTCCTCGTCACCGTGCGCACGGTCGCCGAGTTCATCCACGAGGGGGTCACCTACCTGCGGGCGAGCAAGGGCTTCGACCTGGAGGAGGCGACGCCGGGCGGGCTGCGGCGGCTGATGCGCGCCCTGCGCCAGGGCGGGACGATCGGCCTGGCGACCGACCGCGACTTCGTGCGCAACGGCGTGCCGGTGCGCTTCTTCGGCCACGAGACGACGCTGCCGGCCGGCGCGTGCGGCTCGCGCTGGAGACCGGGGCGCCGATCGTCGTGATGATCCCGCCGGCACGCCACCGCCACACCTTCACGCTCGAAGAACCGCCTGGGTGGAGAAGAGCGGCGATCTCGACGCCGACATCCGGCGCGGCCTCGGAGCGGGTCGTCGGCCGGCTGGAGCGCATCCGGGTCGCGCCCGAGCAGTGGGTGATGTTCCAGCGCGTCTGGCCCGCCGCCCCGCCGCCGCCGATCGCCGTCTTCCCGGTCGGCTCCCGCTGGCGGGCCGCGTCCTCGGCGGCGAGACCTCCTCGAAGGCCGCCGCGCCGAAGCCGCCGCCGCCGTAGGCGGGTCGAAGGTCGAACTGCTCTCGCACTTCCCCGGCAAGGTGGATCGCCTCTGGGGGAAGCACCCGGCGGCACCCCTGATTCTTCGACCTTCAAACCTTCGACCTTCGACGCCGTCAGCGGTAGTTGGTGAACTGCAGCGCGACCGGGTAGTCCTCGGCCTTCAGCGTCGATCACCGCCTGCAGGTCGTCGCGGTTCTTGGCCATCACGCGCACCGCGACGCCCTGGATCTGCGGCGTCACCTGCTGAAGTCGGGGGATGCTTGGTCGCGCTTGGCGAAGTCCTCGGCGATACCCGACCTTCAGCGCGACCGGCCGCGCGGGTCGCCGCTCGGCCTCCTCGACCGAGTCGAGGATCTTCAGCGAGAGCCCGGTGCAGGAGCTTGCCTTCCAGCACGTCGACCCCGACGAGGCCAGCTCGCTGGCGGTGTTGATCGCGATGCTGTTCTTCTCCAGCCGATCGTCGTCCGGGTGTCCTTCAGGTCGCGTCGCCTCGCGCACCGTTCGATCGACCGCGTTCTTCAGCTCCTGCCGGTCGAACGGAGGCGATGTCGAACGCCTCGCCGCCATCGTATCGACCCCCCGCGCCGTCCTGCGCGAGCAGCGGCCCTACATCCGCGGCTGGGAGGTGGCGCGGCTCGCCGCGCTGGCGGAGGAGGCGTTCGCGGCGGTGATCGCCCCGCGCCTGTCGGGGCAGGCGGTGGCGCGGGTCCGCCGGCACCAGGAGGGGGGGCATCTGGTCGCGCTCCTCTCCGGCGCCCCGCCCTTCCTGCTGGCCCCGCTCGGCCGCCTGCTCGGCATCGCGCAGGTCATCGGGACGCCGCTGGCCGTCGAGGACGGGGCCTACACCGGCGGACTGGCGGGGAAGCACCTCTACGGCCCGGAGAAGGCGGTCCTCGCCGCGCGCTTCGCCCGCCAGCACGCGGTCGACCTGGCCGCCTCCTACGCCTACGCCGACCACCACAGCGACGCCCGGTTCCTGCTCCTCTTCGGCCACCCGGTCTGCGTCAACCCCACCCCGCGCCTGCGCCGCCTCGCCGCGCGCTTCGGCTGGCCGGTCGAGACGTTCCGGTAGCCGCGCCCCGGCGCGCGGGAAACACCGCGCCGGCCCGGACGTAGTGATCGGTAGCGCCGGCCGGCCCTCTTGCCTTTCTCGGTGGCTGTACTACACTGGCGGGCGGGGCGGGGTCGCGGGCGGCGACGGGCCGCCTGGCGAGCAGCGACACGGCCGGCCGTTGATGACCCCCGGGTGCCAGATGAGTGTGGTCGAGCGGACAGCGCGCGAGCGGCGCGCGGCGAACGGGCCGAGGGTGGTCCCGGCGGAACTGCGACGGGCGAATGCCGCGCGTCGCGCCGAGCGGTTCAAGCCCTACGAGCGGACGCCCGCGCCGCGCGGCCTGACCACCAAGCAGTGGCTCAGCCGCAACCTCGCCGAGTTCGCCAGCCTCGTCACCACGACCGTGCCGCTCGGGATCGGCTACTGGTTCGCGGATCGCTTCGCCGACCTCTTCTACCGCTTCTCCCCCGGCTATCGCGGCAACGTGATCGACAATCTACGGCGTGTCCTCGGCGACGACGCCGACCTCGATCTGCTGCGCGCGAAAGCGCGCCAGACCTTTCGCTACAGCGCGCGCAACTTCTACGACCTGATGCGCGTGCGCCGCCTGCCCGCCGCCGCGCTCGAGCGCAGCGTCCAGGTGATCGGCTCCTGGGAGCCGGTCGAGCGGGCGATCGGGCGCGGGAAGGGGGTGATCTTCGTCACCGGCCACCTCGGCGCGTTCGACTTCGCCGGCCAGATGATCCCCCTGCGCGGCTACCACTCGGTCCTCGTCACCGTGCGCACGGTCAGCGAGTTCATCCACGAGGGGGTCACCTACCTGCGGGCGAGCAAGGGCTTCGACCTGGAGGAGGCGACGCCGGGCGGGCTGCGGCGGCTGATGCGCGCCCTGCGCCAGGGCGGGACGATCGGCCTGGCGACCGACCGCGACTTCGTGCGCAACGGCGTGCCGGTGCGCTTCTTCGGCCACGAGACGACGCTGCCGGCCGGCGCGGTGCGGCTCGCGCTGGAGACCGGGGCGCCGATCGTCGTGATGATCTCCCGCCGGCACCGCCACCGCCACACCTTCACGCTCGAAGAACCGTTCTGGGTGGAGAAGAGCGGCGATCTCGACGCCGACATCCGGCGCGGCCTGGAGCGGGTCGTCGGCCGGCTGGAGCAGCACATCCGGGTCGCGCCCGAGCAGTGGGTGATGTTCCAGCGCGTCTGGCCCGCCGCCCCGCCGCCGCCGATCGCCGTCTTCCCGGTCGGCTCCCCGCTGGAGGGCCGCGTCCTCGGCGGCGAGACCTCCTCGAAGGCCGCCGAGCCGAAGCCGCCGCCGCCGTAGGCGGGTCGAAGGTCGAAGGTCTGAAGGTCGAAGGTCAGGCGTACCCCGGCAAGGTGGATCGCGCTGTGGGCGGAAGCCGTTACCCGGCGGGCACCCCTGACTTTCGACCTTCAAACCTTCGACCTTCGACCCCTGTCAGCGGTAGTTGGTGAACTGCAGCGCGACCGGGTAGTCCTCGGCCTTCAGCGTCTGGATCACCGCCTGCAGGTCGTCGCGGTTCTTGGCCATCACGCGCACCGCGTCGCCCTGGATCTGCGGCGTCACCTTCTTGAAGTCGGTGCGGATGCGCTTGGTGAGCTGCTTGGCGAAGTCCTCGGCGATCCCCTCCTTCAGCGCGACCGCCTGCCGCGCGCGGCCGCCGCTGGCCTCCTCGACCTTGCCGTAGTCGAGGATCTTCAGCGAGAGCCCGCGCCGCAGGAGCTTGCTCTCCAGCACGTCGCGCACCGAGTTGAGCGCCAGCTCGCTGGCGGTGTTGATCGCGATGCTGTTCTTCTCCAGCTCGATCGTCGTCCGGGTGTCCTTCAGGTCGTAGCGCGTCTGCACCTCGCGCACCGTCTGATCGACCGCGTTCTTCAGCTCCTGCCGGTCGAACGACGAGACGATGTCGAACGAATGCTGCTCCGCCATCCTATCGTCACTCCTT
>JAUJMV010000027.1:47849-51714 GCA_030446685.1 Thermomicrobiales bacterium
ACCTCTACCTGCACATCGACTCCGACGTCCTCGACGCCGCGCTGACGCCGAACCACCCGACCAAGGAGCCGGGCGGCCCCGGCGTCGAGGCGACGCTGGCCGCGATCGAGACCGTGATGCGCACCGGCAAGGTCGCCGCCTACGGCCTCGTCTCGGTCAACGCCGCCGGCGACGGCGCCGATGTGAGCCTCGCCGCGGCGCTGGCGCTGCTGCGCGGCGGACTGGGCGCGTGGTCGAAGGTCTGAAGGTCGAAGGTTGAAGATTCTTCGGTCGAAAGCCATGCCTGATGGGGCGAGCTCCCACCGGTAGACGGGCAGACTTTCGACCTTCGATCTCCAGACCTTCGACCCTCTTACGGAGGAACGACCGATGGCGAACCCCGACACGACCGCGGGGCCGGAACTGGCCTACCGGCGGACGCCGGACGGCCGCACGCTGGTCGAGTTGAGCGACGGCGGGCGCTGGGTCAGCCGCTGCGCGATCGTGCCGCTGGTCAAGCGGATCGGCGCCGCCACCGTGCGCTTCGACGGCATCGGGGACGTGCGCACCGCCGACGACTGCCGCCATCGGGGCTACTCGCGGCGGGTGCTGGAGGCGGCGGTGGCGCGGATGCGCGCGGGGGACGCGGCGCTCTCGATGCTCTACGGCATCAGGGACTTCTACCCCAAGTTCGGCTTCGCCACGGTCGGCGCGGAGTACACCCTCCACCTGCTCGACCTCGACCGGCCGGTGGCGCCGCCAGCGGGCTGGACCGTGCGCCCGTTCGCCCCCGCCGACCTGCCGCGCGTCCGCGAACTCTACGAGCGCGACACGGCGCGGGCGGTCGGCGCGGTCGTGCGCGGGCCGGACGCGCCGGCCTGGGGGCGGCTGCTGGCGACGGCCGACGCGGGCAGCACCGACGAGTGTGGGGTGCTCGAAGACCAGCACGGCCGGCTGGCGGCCTATGTCTGGCGGGGAGCGGACTTCTGGTCGGTCGCCTTCCAGGCCCGCCGGCGCCCCGAATGGCTCTTCCTGGGGGAGGTGATCGCCGCGGGGCCGGCGGCGGCCGACGCCGCGCTTGCCGTCTGCCGCGCCTGGGGCGCCGAGGAGTCCGCCCGCCGCGAGGGGCAGGTCGAGCGCGTCGTCCTCGGCCTGCCGCCGGAGGGGCCGGTCGCCGCCGCCGCGCGCCTCCAGGACGCCGAACTGGTCACCCGCGCCCAGTCCTGCGGCGGGACGATGGTGCGCCTGCTCGACGCCGCACGCCTCCTGCGGGCCCTCGCGCCCGAACTGAACGAGCGCCTGCGCGCGGCCGGTCTCGCCGCCACCGCCACGCTGCGGATCGAGACGGATGAGGGCGGCACGACCCTGCATGTCGCCCCGGACGGCGTTCGCGTCGTCGATGGGGAGACGCCGGGCGCGGCCGATGGTGAGCACCTGCGCGTCACCCTGCCGCAGACCGCGCTGGCGCGGCTGGCGCTCGGCGGCTTCCCCCCCGGCGATCTCCTCGATCGCCTGCCCGCGCCGCCGGATGCCCGCGCCAGGGAGGTGCTGGAAGCCCTCTTCCCGCGGCGCCACCCCTACACCCACCTGCTGGACCGCTACTGATCGCCGGACCATCGCAGCTTGCGTATAGCCTGAGTCTGTGGCTTTGGGCGACGAGCACGGCCAGTCCTTGTCATCCTGAGCCGCGGCGAAGGATCGGTATCCTTAGCACTCGTCTGGCGAACGGCCTCGTCCGGCGCCGGGGATCGTGATGCGTCGCCGCGGCTAAGGATGACAAGGATCGCCCGCGCGTCCAACCGTTGCGCCAGCTCCTGTAGTCGTTCGACCACCAACCTCCAGACCCGCGCCCCCCAACAGGTGGTCGCGGCACCACCCCCCCATCCGCTCCAGCCGTTCGAGACGGTGCAGCGGCTGGCCGCTGCGCGAGAGTTCGTGGCCCTCGTCTGGGAAGCGGACGAACTCGACCTCGCGCCCCAGGTATTTGAGGGCGGTGAAGAACTGCTCCCCCTGCTCGATCGGGCAGCGCAGGTCGCGCTCGGAGTGGAGGATCAGCAGGGGCGTGACGACGTTCTTGACGTGGAAGAGGGGCGAGCGGTCGAGGTAGAACTGCAGGTTCTCCCAGGGCGGGCCGCCCCACTGCAGATCGTTGCCGAGGTAGCCGATGTCGCTGACGCCCCACTTGGAGATCATGTTCGAGATCGAGCGCTGCGTCACCGCCGCCCGGAAGCGGTCGGTCTGCGTCACGATCCAGTTGGTCAGGTAGCCGCCGTAGGAGCCGCCGGTCACGCCGAGGCGCGCGGGGTCGATCCAGGGCGCGCGGGCGAGGGCGGCGTCCACCCCCGCCATCACGTCGCGGTAGTCATTGCCGCCCCAGTCGTCGTTGGACGCCATCGTGAACCGCTCGCCGTAGGTCGTGCTGCCGCGCGGGTTGGTGAAGAGGACGCCCCAGCCCTGCGCCGCGAGGAGCTGGAACTCGAAGAAGAAGGCGTTGCCGTAGGCGGCGTGCGGCCCGCCATGGATCTCGAGGATCAGGGGGTATCGGGTCCCTTCCTGGTAGCCCGCGGGCCGCAGCAGCCAGCCGTGGATCGCCCAGCCCTCCGCGCCCTGGTACTCGAACGCCTCCGGCTCGCCGATCTCGACCTGCGCGAAGAAGGCGTCGTTGACCTCGGTCAAGCGACGGAGCGCGCCGCCGTCCGCCGCGGCGGAGTAGACATCGCCCGGATTGCGACCGTCGCCGAGGTTGAGCGCGAGCGTGGCGCCGCTGGCGCAGAGGGAGAACGCCTGCACCTGCTGCGGGCCGTCCACGATCTTGGTCGGCTCGCCGCCCCCGACCGGGACGCGCCAGAGCGGGGTATCGCCGCGCTGGGAGGCGACGACGTAGAGCGCCGCGCAGTCGGGCGCCCAGATCGGCCGGCTGCCGGAGAGCCCCGCCCGGCTGTCGCTGCCGACCGCCAGCCCCACGCTCAGGTCGAGCGCGGCGGTCAGGTTGCGCGCCGCGCCCGCGCCGTCCGCCGGCACGACCCACAGCCCCTGGTTCGCCCCCGCGACATTCGCGCGGTCGCCGCCGACGTAGGCGATCAGCCGGCCGTCCGGCGACCAGGCGGGGGCGTCGAGCGGGCCGTCCGGGGTCGGGACGCGGCGCGGCTCGCCCCCCGCCGCGCCGATGATCCAGAGGTTGGCGGCGTTGCTGCGGTCGGCCTCGTCCGGCGCGGCGCGCTTGGAGACGAAGGCGATCTCGCGGCAGTCCGGCGACCAGGCCGGGGCGACGTTGTCGTGGTCGCCCCCGGTCAGGCGCGTCTCCTGGCCTTCCAGATCGACCGTCCAGAGGTGGCTGCGGCGGTCGTTGACGAAGCCGGCCCCGTCGGCCTTGTTGCGGATGCGCGTGATCGTCACCACGTCGTCCGCCACGCGGGGCCGCCCCTCGGGGCTGTCGCCGGCCTCGCCGTCCCTGTCGCCGCCCTCGGCCCCCCCGCGGCGGTCGATCTTCTCGCCCCGCACGAAGGCGAGCCTGGTGCTGTCGGGCGCCCAGGCGTAGTCGCTGACCGACTGGTCGCCGCTCGTCAGGGCGCGCGCCTCGCCGCCGACCCCGGCGGTCGGGATGATCCAGAGCTGGCGCTTGCCCTTCTCCTCGCGGTCGGACAGGAAGGCCAGCCAGCGCCCGTTCGGCGACCAGCGCGGCTGCCCGACCGTCCGCGGCCCGTGCGTGTACCGCACCGCCTCGCCCGGCATCCCCGCCGCCGGCACGATCCAGAGGTCGCCGCGGTAGGCGTTCTCCTCGCGGTCCATGCGGGTCTGCACGAAGCAGATCGCCCGCCCGTCCGGGCTGACGACTGTGTCGCCGATCATCGTCAGCGCGAAGAGGTCGTCGGGGCGCAGCCGCCGC
>JAUJMV010000027.1:51814-75696 GCA_030446685.1 Thermomicrobiales bacterium
TCGACATCGTCTTCACCTCCTACGGCGTGCTGTACTGGCTGCCGGATCTCCGCCGCTGGGCCGAGGTCGTCGCCCACTTCCTCAGGCCCGGCGGTGCCTTCTACCTCGTGGAGCACCACCCCTTCGTCGCGATGCTCGACGACACCGCTGGCGCGGCGCTCCGGGTATCCGCGCCCTACTTCCACGGCCCGGAACCCGAGCGGGTAGAATCCTACGGTTCCTACGCCGCGTCCGGCGACACATTCCAGGGTTTGGAGTATGGCTGGCGTCACACGCTCGGCGAGGTCATCAGCGCGGTCATCGCGGCCGGGCTGCGCCTCGAGTATCTGCACGAGTTCCCCTACAGCGATTTCCCCGCCTTGCCCGCCATGGAGCGCGGCGAAGACGGGTGGTGGCGCTTACAGGGGGAGAACGGCGACCTGATCCCGCTCTTATTCTCCCTCCGGGCCACGAAGTGAACCGGCGAGGAGGGTTGAAGGGAATAACCCTACCTCCACCGGCCCTTGAACCGTGTGCGCTTTCGCCACTTTATGCCTCCACCCAGCAGGAGGGTACAGGATGCGCGCCGCGCCCCATTGTCCCCGTCGGCCGCTTGGAGGCCATGCGGTCAGCCATGAAATAACCTACGGGATTGACCGCTCGTCCGCCGCGCGATCATCCCCCGCGCCACGTAGCGCGCCCTCGAACTCCTCCAGCGTCGTGCCGCCCGGTTCTTGCGCCCGCTCGGCGAGGAAGGCGATGAACTGCTCGCTCTGCCCGAGCCGGGCAACTTCGCGCGCGAAGTCGTCGGCGGCCTCGAGGGCGAATTCCTGCCCTTCGCGGTCGCGGATGACTACCTCTTCGACCCGCGCCAGCCGCAGCAATTCCTCTACCGTCACCTGTTGACGCGCCAGGTCTACCACTCTCACCGTTCCACCCTTTGCCTTGGGCGAGAGGCAGAACCACGGCGCTCCCCGCCCCGCGCCCTACGCCCCCCGCCCGGCGGCCTGCCGCACGCGCAGGCTGCGCAGGCGGTTCAGGGCGGCGGCGACTTCGAGCATCCGCGGGCGGGCGAGGTCGCCGGGGTGCTCGCCGGCCCAGCCGAGCAGGTCGAGGCCGGCGCGGTCGAGGTCGGCGTCGAGCAGCGCCAGCGCCTCCGCGAGCGTCCGGCGGCCGTCGAGGTGGCCGCGCTCGACCGCGTGGGCCAGCAGCGCCCCGATCGCGCGGGTCTGGCTCGGATCGATCAGTTGCTCGACCGCGCGCAGGTCGATCTCCTCCGCCCCGTAGGCGATCTCCTGCACCCCGCGCGCCCGCACCTTCGTGCGCCCGCCCCGCTCCGCGCTGACGCTGGCCGGGTCGGGGATGCGCGGCGCGGGCGGCCCGAGCGGACCGGCCGCCTCCGACCGGCGGGGCGGGCCGACCTCGGCGGCGATGGCGTGGGCGTGCCCTGTCACCTCCCGCGGGCGGTAGGCGTCCATCCAGATCACCGTGTCGGCCACGCCGAGGTAGTCGCCGGAGCCGCCGAGGACCAGCACGGTCGAGACGCCGCGCTCGCGCCCAAGCTGTTGCACCCGGTCGACGAACGGCGTGATCGGCTCTTTTTCGGACGGCACCAGCCGCTGCATCCGCGCGTCGCGGATCAGGAAGTTGGTCGCGCAGGTGTCCTCGTCCATCAGCAGCACCCGGCAGCCGGTCTCGATCGCCTCGACGATGTTCGCCGCCTGCGAGGTGCTGCCGGAGGCGTTCTCGGTGCTGAAGCGCGCGGTCGTCCCGCCCGACGGCAGCGGGCCGATGTAGGGCGAGATGTCCACCTCGGCCACGCGCCGCCCGTCCTCCGCGCGGATGATCGTCGCGTCGGCGCGCGCCACGACCCGCTCGCGCCCGTCGCCGGGCGGGTGGTCGTAGACGCCGCGGGCCAGCGCCGCCAGCAGCGTCGACTTGCCGTGGTAGCCGCCCCCGACGATCACGGTCAGCCCCTCAGGCACGCCCAGGCCGGTCACCGCCCCCGCGTGGGGCGCGGTCAGGGTCACGCGCAGCTCGGGCGGGGAGGCGAAGGGGATCGCGTCGGCGAGGGGGCGCTGCGACACCCCGCTGGCGCGCGGCAGGATCGCGCCGTCGGCGACGAAGGCGACGATCTCGCGCGCGGCCAGGCCATCCCGCAGCGCCCGCGCGTCCTCGACCGTGTCGAGGTGCCGCCGCGCCGCCGCCGCGTCGTCCGGCCCGAGCCGCAGCGCCTCCCAGGCGATCCCCGGCAGCAGGTCGAGCAGCAGCGCCGCCGCCTCCCGCCCCAGGACCGTCCGCCCGGCCGCCGGCAGCCCGGCGCTCAGCCGCAGCTCGGCCCAGTCGTCGGTCAGGCGGCAGGCGCTGCGCTCCAGCACCTCCGCCCCCGGCGCGTCGACGCGCACCTCGCCCGACCGGCCCGACCCCTGCCGGCCGGCGCGCCCGGCCCGCACCGCCGCCTCGATCGCCCGCGCCGCCCGCCGCGCCAGGAAGTCGGCCAGCGCCACCCGCCGCGCCGCCGAGGCGCCGTCGAGCGCCGGGTCGAGCGCCCCGCGCCGTGGGAGCCGCACCCGCACCCGCGACGGCGCGGCGAACGGATCGCCCTGGACGTGGTCGATGAAGAGCGTCACCTCGCCGAGCGCGTAGGCGCCGCGCAGGTCCTTGTAGGCCGGGTAGGGCCGGCGGTCGATCCGCGCCAGTTCCGCGCGCAGCTCCTCCAGCGAGCGCACCCGCCCGTCCCGGCGCCCCTCGCCGCCGTCCCACGGCCCTCGCGGGCGCGCCCCTGGCTGCCGTCCCACGGCCGCTCCTTTCGAGTCGTCGGTCGTCGGTCGTCGGGCATCACGAACTTCGCCTCGGGCTTGGGCCGGACGTGCCGCATGATCTCCCGGATGTGGACGCCTTCCCACTCGCTGCCGAGCAGGCTCCAGGTCGTCACGCAGTGGACGTCGGCGGTGATTTTCGTGCGGGGGAGGGCCATGAACTCGTCGTAGGTCCAGCGCCTCTCCTCCTCGACCAGGCCGAAGACGCGGAAGTCCCAGGTGGCGGGGTTGAAGCGGGGGACGCGGCCGTAGGTGAGGATCGGCCACTTCTCGGTCAGCGTCTGGCCGGGCGGGATGCGGGCCTCGATCTCGGGGGGATAGCGGCGCTTGCCGAAACCACGGAAGACCATTGCCGGTAGCTCCTTTGCGTCGGGTTGCCAGTTGCAGGGTACGGGTCGCGGGTCGCGGGATGGGGTGGTCGCGGCGCGATGATCACCCCGCAAGCGCGCTGCCACGCGCCCACTAGTCCCAACGCCGGCCGGGGCGCGGTATTCCACACGGCCGGGGGCTTCAGTCGCCGCACCGATCTTCGCGGCGGCACGCGAAATGGCGGTATACTACTTGCGGCGGGGGCCGACGGTTGGCGCGAGGGAAAGACGGCGACCGCCCGGCCACGGTCTAGAAAGGGTCAGCGCATCATGTCCGGTTCACGGAAAGGCAGCGACAACGGTCACGGTCGCGCGGTCATCCTGAGCGGCTGCCGCACGCCGTTCGGCAAGCTCGGGGGCGGGCTCTCCGCGCTGGCGGCGACCGACCTCGGCGGGGTCGTCATCGGGGAGGCGATCCGGCGGGCGGGGATCGCGCCCGGCGACGTCGAGCACCTGCTGATGGGGCAGGTGATCCAGGCCGGCGCGGGGCAGATTCCCTCGCGGCAGGCCGGGTTCAAGGCGGGGCTGGCGCCGACGGTCACCTCCGACACGATCAACCGCGTCTGCGGCAGCGGGATGCGCGCGGTCACGCTGGCCGATGTGCTGGCGCGCGCGGGCGAGTACGACGTGATCGTGGCGGGCGGGATGGAGAGCATGTCGAACGCGCCCTACCTCCTGAAGCAGGGGCGCTTCGGCTACCGCCTCGGCGACGGCCAGCTCGTCGACGCGATGATCCACGACGGGCTGACCTGCGCGATCGGCGGGGTCCACATGGGGGTCCACGGCGGCAACGTCGCGGCGGAAGAGAACATCTCGCGCGAGGAGCAGGACCGCTGGGCGCTGCGCTCCCACCAGCGCGCGGTGGCCGCGACCGAGCGGGGCGTCTTCGCCGAGGAGATCGTCCCGGTCGAGGTCCCCGGCAAGCGCGGCGCGACCACGACGGTCGAGCGCGACGAGTCGCCGCGCGCCGACACCTCGCTCGAGCAGATGGCGCAACTGAAGCCGGCCTTCCAGGCGGACGGCACGGTGACGGCCGGCAACGCGCCGGGGATCAACGACGGGGCCGGGGCGCTGGTGGTGACCACGGAGGGGTGGGCGCGCGAGCGGGGGCTGACGCCGCTGGCGACGATCGTCGCGCACGCCACCTCCGCCTGGGAGGTGCCCTACCTCGGCTACACGCCGGCGATGGCGGCGCGGAAGGCGCTCGACAAGGCGGGGCTGACGATCGGCGACATGGACGTGATCGAGATCAACGAGGCCTTCGCCAACGTCGCGATCATCTCCGCCCGCCGCCTCGGCTTGTGCGACGCCGACCTGGAGCGCGTCAACCCGAACGGCGGGGCGATCGCCCTCGGCCACCCGATCGGGGCGAGCGGCGCGCGCCTCGTCACCACGCTGGCCTACGAGTTGCGCCGACGCGGGGGCGGCCGCGGCCTGGCCGCGATCTGTAGCGGCGGCGCGCAGGGCGATGCGATTATCATCGAAGTGCCGAGTGATGAGTGATGCGTGATGCGTGCCGTCGGAGCGGGGCCTACCCGTAGCCTCTCTGCCCAGCATGTCCCGCTCATCACTCATCACTCATCACCCATCACTGGAGGTACGCCGTGGCCCTGATCCTGCCCTACGGCGAGAAGCGGCCCCGGATCGCGCCCGACGCCTACATCGCGCCGAACGCGACGCTGATCGGTGATGTGACGGTCGAGGCGGGGGCGAGCGTCTGGTTCGGCGCGGTGCTGCGCGGCGACGACGAGGCGATCGTGGTCGGGGCGGGGAGCAACGTGCAGGACAATGCGGTCGTGCATGCCGACGAGGGCTTCCCGACGGTCATCGGGGCCGGGGTGACGGTCGGGCACGGGGCGATCGTCCACGGGGCGCGGATCGGCGACGGGGCGCTGATCGGGATGGGCGCGACGCTGCTGAACGGCGCGGCGATCGGCGCGGAGAGCATCGTCGGCGCGAACGCGCTGGTCGGGGAGGGCAAGGCGTTCGGCCCACGCGCGCTGGTCCTCGGCGTCCCCGCCCGCGCCGTGCGCGACCTCGACGAGGGGGCGGTGGCCGGGCTCCGGGCCAGCGCCCGGCATTACGTCGAGCGCGCCAAACGCTACGCGAACGCGGAACGCGGAACGGCGAGCGCGGAATGAAAGAAAGGCGTGCGGGAGTAGCGCCGGGACGGCCATGCCCTGTTCCCCGTTCCGCGCTCGCCGTTCCGCGTTGGAATGGGGCGAACGATGAGCGTTGACCTGGAGCGCGACGGGCCGGTCGCGCTGATCACGGTGAACCGCCCGGAGGCGCTGAATGCGTTCGATACGGCGCACCTGGAGGCGCTGCTGGCGCGGCTGCGGGAGGCGGGCGCGGGCGAGGGGGTCCGGGCGATCGTAATTACCGGGGCGGGGGAGCGGGCGTTCATCGCCGGGGCCGACATCAAGGAGATGCAGGGGAAGACGCCGCTGGCGGCCAAGGGGTTCGCCGAGTTGGGCCAGGCGGTCTGCGCGGCGATCGAGGGGGCGCCCCAGCCGGCGATCGCGGCGATCAACGGCTTCGCGCTCGGCGGGGGCTGCGAGGTGGCGCTGGCCTGCGACATCCGGCTCGCGTCCGACCGCGCGCAGCTCGGCCAGCCGGAGGTCGGGCTGGGGATCCTGCCGGGGTGGGGCGGGACGCAGCGGCTGCCGCGCCTGGTCGGGGCGGGCCGGGCGAAGGAGATCATCTTCACCGGGCGGCGGGTCGGCGCGGAGGAGGCGCTGCGGATCGGGCTGGTCAACGCGGTCCACCCGGCGGGCGACCTGCTGCCGCGGGCGCGCGAGCTGGCGGCGGGGATCGCGGCGCAGGGGCCGCTGGCGGTGCGGCACGCGAAGCTGGCGATCGGGCAGGCCTTCGGGGAGACGGGCGGCGGCTTCGCGCAGGAGGCGCAGCTCTTCGCCCTCCTCTTCGGGACCGCCGACCAGCGCGAGGGGATGGGCGCGTTCGTCGAGCGCCGCCAGCCGCGGTTCACCGGGGCGTAGGGCGCGGGCCGGGGGCGGTGGGGCCTGTGGTGGTCGGGGGAGCCGCGGCGGGAGACCCGACGGTGGTCGCCGACCGCCGGTTGCTGAGGGCTGACGGGATGACAGAAGGAGGGCAGGCGGGATGGGGTTCGTACGGCGGACGATGCGCTTCGGGGGCGGGCTGGTGTTGGGCGGGGCGGTCAGCACCGCCATTTCGGTGCTGCTGGCGCCGCGCAGCGGGCCGGAACTGCAGGGCGAGTTGAAGGATCGCGCCGAGGAGGCCCGCCGCGCCGGCGAGGAGGCGGAAGTCCTCGAGACGGAGCGGCTGAAGCACGAATACCGGCGGGCGGTCGCCGACCCCTACGCGCTGACCGGCCTGTACCCGCACCCGGCCCTCGCGGACCCGGCAGAGCGGGAGCGCAACAAGGAAGCCAAGAAGGCCCAGAAGGAGCTGGAGAAGCGGCGCAAGGAGGAGGAGAAGGCCGACAAGCAGCTGCAGAAGGCGCAGAAGGAGCTGGAGAAGGCCCGGGAGCAGGAGGCCAAGACCGACCAGCAGCTCATCGAGGCCGAGCGCAACATCGACACGCGCACCCTGGCGCGCAAGGAATAGCGCGCGGGGCGCCGACCGTGGGGGTGGGCCGCAGACGAGTCATCCCGGCGGTGCGGCGGCGACCGCGCTACGCCCCCGCCGCCAGCGCCGATCCCCGGGGCGCGCACTTGCGCCCCGGGCCGTTCCCGCGGCCCGCGCCGCCGGCGGTCCACTGTCACCGGGCGGCGCGGCGACGGTCGCCGCTTGACGGGCAGGGGCGCGGCCGCGCGACCGGGACGATTCCCGGCTCTTGGGAGGCGCAGGATGGGTAGCGTGGCGCCGGCCCCCGGCGCGACCGTGATGGTGACGACGACGTATCTGCACCTGCCGTCGCGCGGGGCCTTCCGCCCGGCGGTCCGCGACGACCCGGCCTTGCTCGTCCTCCAGGCGCGCGAGGCGCTGCCGGAGTTCTACCGCTTCCTCTATGGCACGGTCGGCCGCGACTACGGGTGGACCGACCGCCTCGCCTGGTCCGACGCGGCGCTGCGCGAGCACCTGGGCCGCCCCACGACGACGCTGCTGGTCCTCTACGCGCGCGGCACGCCGGCGGGCTACATCGAGCTGGACGCCGCGCCGCACGACGGCGAGGAGGGGACCGAGGTCGCCTATTTCGGCCTCTTCCCGGCCTTCCACGGGCGCGGCCTCGGCAAGCACCTCCTCTCGGTCGGGGTGGGGCGCGCGTTCGACGACGGGGCGGGGCGGGTCTGGGTCCACACCTGCACGCTGGACGGCCCGCACGCGCTCGCCAACTACCGGGCCCGCGGCTTCACACCCTACAAGACGACGACGCACCAGCACAGCGTGCCACCGCCGTAGCCGCGCGCCTGGTCCCCGCACCCTATTGGCAAGGTCTTACCCGTCCGCTACAGTAGCGCCCCCGCCCGCCGCGGCCTCGCGCGGGCGTTCGGGTGGGGACGCCCGCGACCGGCCGGGCCGCCCCCGGCGTCGTGGGGCGTGGAGGCGCCGATCCTCCGCGACGCGGGCGCCCCCGGGCTTAGGAAACGATCGGGAGAGATGGACGCCGGACCGCTACCCAAGCCGTTATCAGTCCTGGTAACGGTGCGCGCAATGGAAGCAGCAGGGACGGATGCCGCCGAAGCCGGAGGCCATCACCAGGAAGGTGCGCGGGCTTGCCCCCGCACGCCGCGACGCGGGCGTGTCGTGGCGGCGGGCGGGCGCCGCCCTGCGCCGCCTGCGGCCCCGCGGGCGGCTCGGCGCCCTGCTGGCCCTGCTCGGCCCCGGCCTGATCGCCGCCGCCGCGGGGAATGACGCCGGCGGGGTCACTACCTTCACCGTCGTCGGCGCGCGGTACGGCTACTCCCTCCTCTGGGCGCTGATCCCGATCGCCATCAGCCTCTGCGTGGTGCAGGAGATGAGCGCGCGGCTCGGGGCGGTCACCGGCAAGGGGCTGTCCGACCTGATCCGTGAGGAGTTCGGCGTCCGCTGGACCGCGTTCGCGATGCTGATCCTGCTGATCGCCAACTTCGGGACGACGATCGCCGAGTTCGCGGGGATCGCCGCCGCGCTGGGGCTGTTCGGGGTGAGCAAGTGGCTGGCGGTGCCGGCGATGGCGGTCCTGGTCTGGCTGGTGGTGGTGCGCTTCTCCTACCGCGTGGCCGAGCGGGTCTTCCTCTCCCTGGCGGCGGTCTTCGTCGTCTATCTCGTCGCCGCCTTCCTGAGCGGGCCGGACTGGGGGGCGGTGGCGCGGGCGACGGTGATCCCGCGGGTCGAGGCGAGCGGCGACTTCATCGTCACGCTGATCACGCTGGTCGGCACGACGATCACGCCCTACATGCAGCTCTTCCTGCAGTCGGCGGTGGTGGACAAGGGGGTGACGACCGAGGACTACGCGCGGGCGCGGGCGGACGTGATCGTCGGCTCGGTCCTGTCGATCGTCATCTCGGCGGCGATCGTGATCGTCGCGGCGACGACGCTCCACGCGAGCGGGATCGCGGTGGAGACGGCGGCGGACGCGGCGCGGGCGCTGGCGCCGATTGTCGGGCCGGCGGCGACGGTGCTGTTCGGGGTGGGGCTCTTCGGCGCCTCGATGCTGGCGGCGAGCATCCTGCCGCTCTCGACCGCCTACGCGATCAGCGAGGCGTTCGGCTTCGAGCGCGGGGTCTCGCGCGAGCTGCGGGAGGCGCCGGTCTTCTTCGGGCTCTACAGCGCGCTGATCGCCCTGGGGGCGGCGGTGGTGCTGCTGCCGGTCGATCCGATCCGGGTGATCTTGGCGTCGCAACTGGTCAACGGCATCCTGCTGCCGATCGAGCTGGTCTTCATCCTGCTGCTGATCAACGACGAGACGGTGATGGGGCGCTACACCAACGGGCGCGGCTTCAACCTGGTCGCCTGGACGACCGCGATCGGCCTGACGATCCTGACCCTCTTCCTGGTCGCCTCCGCCCTCTTCGAGACGTTGTTCGGGTGAAGGGGAGCGCCCCCCCGGCCCCCCAACTTTGGGGGGAGAAGGTTCGGGGAGAGCGATTCCCTTCCCGGTGGGGCGGAGGGCTGGCCCAGGTCCTCCTCCTCCCAGAGTTGGGGGGCCGGGGGGCGCACTTTCGCAACGGAAACTTTGAAAAAGGCCCCCCGGTCGGCTATAGTTGGGGGTAGGGGCGGGTCCGCGATGGCCGCAGGTTGCCGGGGGGCGGGCGCGCGAAGGCAAAGGAAATACGGGGCGATGGGCCGATTTGAGATCCTCTTCGCGGACGAGATGGGCTACTGCTTCGGCGTCCGCCGCGCGATCGAGATCATCGAGGAGGCGGCGGAGACGGGGCGGCGGGTCGCCAGCCTGGGGGATATCATCCACAACCCGCAGGCGGTCGAGCGGCTGGAGAGCCGCGGGGTGCGGGTGCTGACCGAGCTGGACGACGCGGTCGGGCGCAAGCGGCGGGGCGGGCTGGACGTGCTGGCGATCACCGCGCACGGGGCGGCGCCGCAGGTCGCGGGCGGGGCGCGCGAGGCGGGGTTGGAGGTGGTCGACACCACCTGCCCGCTGGTGACGATCGTCCACGAGCGGGCGGCGCACCTGCGCGACGCGGGCTATTACATCATCGTCTACGGCGACCGGAACCACCCGGAGGTCCGGGGGATCATGGGGCACGCGGGCCGGAACGCGATCGCGGTCAAGGCGTTCGAGGAGTTGCCCTGGCAGGCGCCGCGCGACGACTTCTCGGCGCCGCGGACGGCCAAGCCGCCGAAGAAGGTGGCGATCCTCTCGCAGACGACGATGGACATCCGGGCCTTCACCGCGTTCGTCAACCGGGTCAACGAGATCGCGCTGCCGATCGGCGGGGAGGTCTTCGTCCACAACACGATTTGCAAGCCGACCTCCGACCGCCAGCTCGCGGTGCGCGACCTGGCGCGGCGGGCCGACCTGATCGTGGTGGTCGGCGGGAAGAAGAGCGCGAACACGCGCCACCTGGCGGAGATCAGCGGCGAGCTGGGGGTGCGCAACTATCACATCCAGCGCCCGGAGGATCTCGACCCGGCCTGGTTCACGGCGGAGGTGAAGACGGTCGGCGTCACCGCCGGGGCCTCGACGCCGGACGATGTGATCGCGAGCGTCACCGCGCGGCTGCGCGAGATCAGCGAGGCGCCGGTTGTTGAGCCGGCGACCGTGTGAGCCCCCACCCCCCGCCCCTCCTCCAGAATGGGGGGGTAGGGCGGTAGCGACCGTGAGCATGAGCGTAGGCGCCGGAGGGCGGGTCGTGGACCCGCCCTTTCGCATGCGCGGCTGATCCGCCGTGGGGGGAAATGGGGGGTGTTCTGGCCGGTTTTCGCGGCGTTCCGACTCCCGCCGAGATGGTCGAGATCGTTGCGGTGACAGGGAAAACGCGGCTGCGGTAGCGGGTTCGTTTCGTCATTTTGCCTCTTCGCGGCGGTGGGTGTCCGTGCGCGCGTTCCCGGCCGGGTGGGCGGGATCGGGCGGTCGTGGGGATCGAACCCGCGCGGGGGGGCGGATGGTGCCAGGGGCGCCTTCACCCCCGGCCCCCTCTCGCAATGGTGGGAGCGGGAGGGAGAGGCGCGTGACGGTGATTGGCGATAGGGAAGGTGCGGGGTGGGGGTAGGGTGTCAGGGGGCGGGGTCTTGTTCGCGGGCGTAGGTGATGGCGCGGCAGGGGGGCAACGGCCCGGCACCAGCTAGTGGCCCGTCTATCGAAGGCACCAAACTCCCTGGCGGTCATCCGTCACCCTGCGCCTCACGCACGATGCTCTGCGCCGCCCGTCGCGTCTCCCGCCGCCAATTCGACGAGTCAGAGGCGATCTCGGCCGGTGGGAGGTGCGGGCGCGCCGCCCCGTGTTCCGCTATCTCCAGAATGTACTACGCTGGATGGGTGTATTTCCACAGGCGACGGTAGGCGCGCTAGGCGAGGCATGGCGGTGAAAGCGACCGAAAGCCGGTTGACGCAGAAGGGTCAGGTGACAATCCCGGCCGAGATTCGGGCGCGGCTCGGGCTGAAACCGCGGGACCGGGTGCGCTTCGAGGTCGAGGGGATGTGGTCGTGCTCAGACCCGCGGGCTCGACTATTCTGGCGGGGTACGGGGCGGTGACGCCCACCCGGAAGCCGGAGGATTGGCGAGCGGTGCGGGAGGTTGTCGAGCAGGGCATCGCCGATGAGGCCCAAGGAGAGCCGTAGGGGAGGGCATGCCGCCGCGCTTTCTGGACACCGCTATCCTGCTGCGCTACTTCACGCGCGACGATGAGGAGAAAGCGCGCCGGGCGCTGGCGCTGCTCACGAGGGTCGAGCGGGGGGAGGAGCGGGTGGTGACCTCGCACGCGGTGATCTTCGAGACGGTGTATACGCTCCAGCGCTCCTACAAGGTGCCGCGCGAGCGCATCAGCGCGCTGGTCGCGCCGATCGTGGCGCTGCGCGGCGTGCAACTGCCCGAGAAGGCGGTGTATGAAGCGGCTTTCGCGCTCTACGTCGGCCGCAATATCTCATTCGCCGATGCCTTCAACGCCGCTTATATGCAAGCACTTGGTTTGACCGAGGTCTACAGTTGGGATACCGGCTTCGACAGGATCGCGGGGCTCGCGCGTGTCGAGCCCGTAGCGGAAGCTGAATGAGCGGGTGTCCTTCACTCCTCGGGGTGCTCCTCTCCCTCCGCGCTCTGGGTCCCGTGCGCCGCATCCTCCGCCGCCAGTTCGGCGAGCCAGCGGCGGTCCTGGTCGGTGAGGGGGGCGGCGGCGAGGAGGTCGGGGCGGCGGGCGCGGGTGCGGCGCAGGGCCTCGCGGCGGCGCCAGCGGGCGATGTTGGCGTGGTGGCCGCTGAGGAGGATGGGGGGGACGCCGCGGCCGCGGAACTCGGCGGGGCGGGTGTAGTGCGGCCCTTCGAGGAGGCCGCCGGCGTGCGATTCGTCGGCGAGCGAGGCGGCGTCGATCACGCCGGGGAGGAGGCGGGTGACGGCGTCGACGACGACCATCGCGGCCAGTTCGCCGCCGGTGAGGACGAAGTCGCCGATCGAGAGTTCGTCGGTGACGACGAGTTCGCGCGCGCGCTCGTCGAGCCCCTCGTAGTGGCCGCAGAGGAGGGCGACGCGCGGCAGGCGGGCCAGTTCTTCGGCGACGCGCTGGGTGAAGACGCGGCCGGCGGGGGAGAGGAGGAGCACCGGCACGCGGCCGCGGTCGTCGCCGAGCGCGGCCTCGACCGCGGCGACGACCGGCGGGGCCCGGAGGACCATCCCGGCCCCGCCGCCGTAGGGGGTGTCGTCGACGGTGCGGTGGCGGTCGGTGGCCTGGTCGCGGATGTCGTGCAGCGCGATCTCGACCAGGCCGCGCTCGACCGCGCGCCGGATGATGCTCTCGCCGAACGGGCCGGCGAACATGCCCGGGAAGAGGGTCAGGATGTCCCAGCGCATCGTCGGCCCCGTCGCCCCCCCGCATCATCGCCGCGGGCGGTGTGCCCCGCGACCGCTGGCTTGAGCGGCCCTCCGGCGGCGCGGGGGCGTAACACGCGCGCCGCGGGCGCCAGCCAGTTTCGGCATCGCGCCGCCATTGCGCCGGCACCGCTGCGCGCGACCGTGGGGAAGCGTATCATGGCGCGTCCCAGGGCGCACCCTCACATGACGGGACGAGATGAACGTTCGGACAGGGGGGCATCCCCCAAATGGCGGATGCCCCCCCGCGGAAGTATTGACACTGACCGGTTGCTGTGCTAGTCTACCCCTGTTCTGAACAGAGGGGTGTGATGCTTGTGCAGAGCATCCCAAAGCTGAAAAGTCGCCTCCGCGATTCGCGGGGCGATGTCCCGCACGGGCGCCAGCCAGCGCGGCGCGGGGCGGCGGTCTCGTTCTGCTCCAAGTGAGCGCGAAGGGCAGAGCGGGACCGCGGGTGGCACACGGACACGATCACATCCGCGGATAACGGCCGAATCGCGCCGGATCAGCCAGCCGGCACGGTGGGCGTTCTCTGTTTTGCAGGCCCGGGGTCGGTGCCAATCCCCGGGCAGGGGTGCGATCGATAGGCGGTCGGTCAGCCAGGTGGCTGCGCCGTGATGAAGAGGAGGAGACAGGTTTAACGCCACTACCCGACTACCTGCGGGTGGCTGGAGGCACCGCCGGCCGGATCCATTGAGGAGGATGGTCATTTTGAAGAGTCTCGCCAGCGGAGCGGCGGTACTGCTGCTCCTCGGGATGTTGCTTGTCAGTAGCACACCGCACGCCGTCGCCAATACTGATTACGATGTGGGCGATACCGCGACCGTGGCGAATACGAACGGCTCGGGGGTGCGCCTGCGCGACGGGGCCGGCACCGGGGCGGCAATTATCCTGGTTGTCCCGGAAGGGGCCGCCGTCAAGGTGACCGGCGAGGCGCGTAGCGGCGACGGCTACACCTGGTATCCCGTCGCTTACGGCGGCGCGACCGGCTACGTGGCTGGGGCGTACCTCGGCGGGGGCGGGGGCGGCGCAGTCGTGCAGGCGGCGGCCCGGAAGACGCCGGCGTTCGAGGCCGGGGCGCACGTCCAGGTGAGCGGGACCGGCGGCGCGGATCTGCGCATCCGCGGGACCTACAGCTTCGACGGCGCCGTCCTCGGTTACGCGCCGGCCGGCTCGGTGCTCGAAGTCCTCGGCGGGCCGCGGCGCGACGGCGCGGGGAACGGCTGGTACGAGGTCGATTACGACGGGCTCGCGGGCTACGCCAGCGCCGCCTATCTTTCCTGGACCGACGACGACCTGAGCGCGCGGCGCGCGGCGCCGAAGGCCGAAGCCCCCGCGGCGAAGGCGGCGGCCAAGGAAGCGCCGGCGACCGGCGGCAACGGGCAGGCGATGGTCAGCGTGGCGATGCAGTACGTCGGCTCCCCCTACGTCTGGGCCGGCGCGAGTCCCAGCGGCTTCGACTGCTCCGGGTTCACGATGTACGTCGCGCAGAAGGCCCTCGGCAAGAGCATCAGCCACGCCCTCGGCACGCAGGTCGGGCTGGGGACGGCGGTGGGGGCCAAGGAGCTGCAGCCGGGCGATCTGGTCTTCTTCCAGAACACCTACCAGGCGGGGCTGTCCCACGTCGGCATCTACATCGGCGGCGGCCAGATGGTCCACGCCGGGAGCGAGCGCACCGGGGTGGTCGTCAGCAACATCTGGGACAACTACTGGGGGCCGAAGTTCTACGCCGCGCGCCGCCTCTGACGATTGCGGATTGCGGAATAGGGGCCGGGGGGCTGGAGAATCCAGCCCCCCGGCCTTTCGGGGCCGCGGTTGCGGGCCGGACAAGCGGGGGGCGCCCACCGTTGACGGTGGGCGCGCCCTGCTGGACTTTGGCCCTGCTGAGCAGGGTGCGACGTCGGATCGGCTTGTAGCAGCGTGGGGGCCGCGAATTGTGGCGGGCTTGGCCCTGATTCATGTGTAACCGGCCCGCAATTCGACCGCCTGACGGCGCGATACCGTCCGAACGCGGATCGCCTGCCGTACGGACGCCCTACACTCTACCGGAAAGCGTCAAGGTCCAGGCGCGGCGCAGCCGACGCGGGTGCGCCGCGCTGGTATTGCCACTCGCCGCCCGGCGCACGGTTACGTCGCCACGGCTTCCCGCCCAGCGCCCGCCCGCGCCGCCCGCCACGCCTCGCGCGCGGCGAGCCATTCGTCGCGCAGCAGATCGAAGACCAGCATGTCGCGGTAGATGCCGCCTTTGACATCGTGCCAGCGCAGCCGCCCGGCGGGGCGATACCCCTGCTTCGCCAGCGCGGCGGACGAGCGCGTGTTGGCCTCGAAGACGGTGGACATGATCGCATGCAACTGCAACCGCTCGAAGCAATATTCCAGCAGCAGATGCTTCCCTTCCGTGCCGAGTCCGAGTTGCGGAAGGCGGGGCCGAGAAAGCTGCCGGTCTCGCCGGTGCGGTTGACCCAATCGATATCGCCGATCCCCATGCTGCCGATCAGCAGGTCGTCCGCGCGCAGGCAGACGGCGAACTCGACGTGCCCCGGCGGGTTCGCCTTGTAGGCGTCCTTGAGCAGCCCTCGAAGGCGAGCGGGCTCAGCGGCTGGCGACCGCGATACATGAACGTGTCGGTCTCCTCGGTTTCGTAGCGCGCCAGCGTCTCGCCGTCCGCGACCTCCAGCGGGCGCAGATAGACGCGCTCGCCGATCAGCACCGGATTACGCATCGCCAGTCCTCCACGGCGCGTTGAGCGCCTGATACAAGCGATCGACGCGACCACCAGGGCGCGCGACGTATTCGCGCAGATGGGCGGCGCGCTCCAGCCCCAGCGCCTCGGCCGCGTCGAGCGTCGCCGTCTCGTCCGCCGCGATCGGCACGGTGAGGACCATCAGTTCGAGGTCGTCGCGCGCCCAGGGGACGACGATCCGCAGCGCCGCGGCGCGCAACGAGTCGTCGTCGTCGAGCCAGGGCGCCATCGCAAACGAGGCGAAAGCGCGCCGCCCCTGCTGACGGAGCGTGACGCTACCGACTGTCGCGTCGTCCTCGGCCCGCGCGATGATGTAGTGGCGCGGCTTATTGCCCGACCACAGCTCGGTGTGCGCCTCTTTCAGCCAGTCCTCCGCCCGCGCCGCGTTGATCGGGAACGGGCCGGGATACCAGGCCGCGGCGGTCTCCTTGTCGCCGGCGACCAGCGCCCGCAGGTAGATCGTCTCGCCGGTCAGATACGGCACGCGCATCGGTTACCTCCCCGTCGTCCACCGCCCGTTCCTGACGCTATCGTAGCGGGCCAAGCGGCCAGTGCCGCCGATCAGAAGGACAGCCCCGGATGTGCCAATGGGACGTGCCGGGAAATCCTTCCGTGGCCGTAGGTGGTGAGGAAGGACTCGAACCCCCGAGGCCGCAGCCACCGCTGTACCGCCAGTTCCCGTTGCCGCTTGGGTACCCCACCAGGCACGATCAGTGGATCGGCACGCCGCCGGAAACCGCCAAAGTCCAGGAGGGGCGCCCACCGTTGACGGTGGGCGCCCCTCCTGCGTGGCGCGGCGCTGGTTGCCGGGCGGCCCGGTCTACGAGCCGCTGGTCAGTTGCTCCTGCGGCTGGCCCGCGCCGATCTGGATCCGCTTCGGCTTGGCCGCCTCGGCCTTCGGCAGGGTCAGCGTCAGGACGCCGTTGGTGAACTGGGCGCTGGCGCGCGCTCGACCTCGACCGGGAAGGGCAGGCTCAGCGAGCGGGTGAAGTTGCCGGCGCGAATCTCGCGCAGATACCAGCTCTGGCCCTCGGTGGGCTCCCAGCCGTGGCGCTTGGCGGCGATCGTCAGCACGCCGCGATCGACGTCGACTTGCAGGTCCTCCTGGCTGATGCCCGGCAGCAGCGCCTCGACCGTCAACTCGTCGCCCGCCTGGTAGACGTTGAGCGGGAAGGAGAAGGTGGCCGCGCCGCCGGACGTGCCGGTCGTGAAGGACGTCGTCCCGGGCCGGATGAAGCTCTCCTCGAGGAGCCTGGTTCATCGCCTCGCGCAGGCTCAGCATCTCGCCGACCGGATTCCCACACGGTTGACCATCGTTGCATACCTCCTTCAGACATCAGTAGACCGTTCCCAATCACCCAATGCCCTCCGGGGAACACCCCCTTCGTGACTTCGGCCTTATTCTAATATCTATAAAGTGACTTGTCAAGACCTTGTATACAGCAACCAGAGCAAGGTGGATCGCGGATGGGAAGGGCGCCGCCCCAGGGCGGGCGCTGACGCGGGGCAGGAGGCCCGGCCCCCGCGCTGTCGCGGCGCGCGCGGGCGGTCAGGCGCGGTAGGTCACCTCGCGCCGGAGAGCCAGGGCGTGCATCTTCGCCAGGTCCGCGCCGAACGGCCCCGCGCCGTCGCGCAGCAGCGCGCGGAGTTCCTCGACCGCCGCCCAGGCGTCGGCGCGGAGCTGCGGCGGGTAGCGCCCCTCGCTGGCCGCCTCCTGGAACTCCTCGTCCTCGGTGGCGACCGTCGGGCCGGGGGTAACGATCAGGTTGAGGCCGAGTTCGCGCAGCGCGATGACCTCGCCGTTGATCGTCGGGGGCAGACCGACGCGGCAGACGGCGCGCTCCAGCCCGCCGGCCGGGGTCAGCTCGACGGTGACGGTGTAGCGGCGCTCGGTCCAGACCCAGCCGAGCTCGTGGCGGCGCAGCGGCGCGCTGAAGCCGCGGCGCGGGTAGATGACGGGGGTCAGCGGCGTGGCGTGCCAGATTAGCAGCCCGCTGCGGCGGCGCAGCAGCGCCCCATCCCAGTAGGCGATGAGGCCGCCGTCGTACCCGCGCCGCTCGACGCGCACCTGTGGCGCCCTCATGGCGCGTCCCTCCGGTTGGTAGTCGTCGGTCGTCGGTCGTCGGTCGTCAGTTGGGCGGCGGTCAGCGAATGGCGCGCGACCACCGGGAGGGGGTGGGTCGGGCGCAGGTGACGAGGGGAGTCTAGCACAGGCGCAGCGTGGGGAACGGTGTGGCCGGCGGCCGTGGGCGCGGTTCAGGCGGCGCCCGGCGGGCCTGCCGGCTTGCGCCCGACGAGCAGCAGGGCCCGCCCGTGCGCGGTCTCAACGATCTCCTCGCGCAGGGCGAGCGGCCCGGCGGGGAGCGGCGGCGAGCGCAGGGGCGGCCGCCGTAGAGGAGGCGGTAGGCGCGGGCGCGCAGCGCGCGGCCGGGGCCGTGGGGGCCAGTTCGCCGCCGAGGACGAGCGCCAGGTCGCCGCCGGGGCGCAGCACGCGCGCGATCTCGGCCCAGGTGGCGGGGCGGAAGATGTAGCCGCTGGGGAAGGTCGCGACGACCGCGCCGAAGGCGTCGTCGGCGAAGGGCAGCGCCTCGGACCGGCCGCGGACCAGCGGCGGGCCGGCGCGGGGGCGCGCTTGCGGCGGGCGCGGCGGATCATTTGCGGGGAGGGCTCGGGCCGACCGGCCGGAGGCCGTGCGCGGCCAGGAGGGGCAGCAGGTCGCCGGTGCCGGGGCCGAGCTCCAGCGTCGGGCCGTGGCGGACGAAGCGCAGCGCGGTGCGCTGCCAGCGCGCCCACTCACCGAGGAAGCCGGCGCGGCTGACCCAGTCGTAGAGCGGGACGGCCGGGCCGTAGAGGAGTTCGAAGGCGACGGCGGCCAGGCGGTTGAGCGCCATCTCAGCCCGCCCCCGCCCCGCCCGCGAAGGCCGCGCCGAGCCGCTCCCAGAGCGCGGGGTGGCGGGTGAGCGGGTGAGGCGCCCGGCGGGGTGAGGGACGTGGTCGGTGCGCCCCTCGACCAGGAGCGTTTCCCGGTCCCCGCCGGCTCGGCGCGGGTGGCGCGGTAGGCGAAGCTGACGCGCGCGGGGGTGAGCGCGGCGAGGCGGGTCTCCAGGCGCACGAGGTCGTCGTAGCGGGCGCTGGCCCGGTAAGCGCAGTGGGCCTCCACCACCGGCAGCAGCACGCCCTGCTCCTCGAACTCGCGGTAGGTCACGCCGCGCCCGCGGATCCAGTCGGTGCGCCCAATCTCGAACCAGACGAAGTAGTTGGCGTAGTAGACGACGCCCATCGCGTCGGTCTCGGCGTAGCGCACCCGGATCTCGGTGCTGGCGCTGTCCGCTGGTCCGGTCACGGTCGTCTCGCTCCTCCGTTCGGCTGCCGCCCCGCACGCGCCGCGGCACGGGCGGATGATACCACCAGCGCGGGGCGTCGCCGTGGCGGCCGCGATAGTCCTTGATGCTTTGTTACCTATTGTGACCATTGTTTACCGCTTTTCTGGTGGTGCTGGCCCCTGCCGTGCGACACCCGGCGCCGTGGAGCGGCGGGTCGGCCGGCGGTCGCGCGGCCCGGCTCCGACCCAGGGCGTCCGGCCGGCGGGCCGGCGCGCGGCCGTGGGGCGCGATCGCGGGAGGAGGGGACGCGGCGGCCCATCGACCAGGAGACCGCCGATAACGGGGCGATCGGTCGCCCCCGTTATCGGCGGTCTCCCGGTCGATGGGCCGCCGCGTCGCCGTTCGCTGAGCGCATGAAGGGAGCACGACCGTGCGGAAACCGTCCCTGCTCTTCAGCCTGGCCCTGCTGCTGGGCCTCGTCGGCACCACCTTCGCCCAAGACCAGGAGGTCTACCGCGTCGCCTTCCAGCCGCTCAACAATTCGGGCGTCACCGGGACGGCCACGCTCCGGCTGGACGGCAACCGGTTGATGGTCTGATCCAGGCCCGCAACCTGGTGCCGAGCATGACGCACCCGCAGCACATCCACGGTTTGCCGAACGCCTCAAGAACGCGACCTGCCCCCCGCCGTCGGCGGATGACAACGGCAACGGCATCGTCAGCCTGGAAGAGGGCATGCCCTTCTACGGGCCGGTCCTGGTGCCGCTGGGGCCCTTCCCGATGGCGATGGGCGGCACGATCGACTACCAAGAGACGCTGACGGTCGACCCGAGCAAGCTCCGGCCGCTGGAGAACCGCGTGATCGTCCTGCACGGGCTGCGGGTGGGCGGCGAGCATGCCGACCGTGCCGGTCGCCTGCGGCCAGATCGAGGCGGGCATGCCGAGCATGCCGAGCACCGGCGGCGGCGGCGCGAGCCGTGACGCGGCGGGCCTGCCGGGCCTCTCCCTGGCGCTCGTCGCGCTGGCCGGCGCCGGCGCCTTCGCCTTCACGCGCGCCCGGCGCGATCGCACGGTCTGAGCGCCGCGCCCCGTCGAGGGGCCGCGACGGCGCGACGCGGCCAATCGCCCCGGCACGATGCGGGGGCGGGCCTCGGGCGAGGGCGGGGGGGGTAAATCCCCCCGCCCTCGCCGCCTTCACTCCACCAAATGGGGAGCCGGTCGTCGGCCGAAAGGCATAGCCGGAACCGGCCCTTCGGGCGATGGTCCGGCGCTTGCATAGGGAGTACTCTAGACAGAGGCCCGCCGGGGGCCACGGGGGCCGCGATCGCGACGGGCGATGGACACCGGGGGAGCGACGATGCAGGTGCAGGTGAGGCCGGGATTGGCCGAGCAGATCGAGCGACTCTTCGCGGGCGGCGTGCGCGCCGAGACGGCGCTGGGGCTGGCCGCGCGGCTGGACGCGGACGAGGAGGCGGTGTTCGACCACCTGATCACCCTCGTCGCCAGGGGCGAGTTGGAGGTGCTGGAAGAGGGCGCGCTGCTGATCTTCCTGACGCCGGAGTACGCCCGCCTGCTGGAAATGGTGGAGTTGGCGGCGTAAGCGGGTTGAATGTTGAAGGCGCAAGGTTGAATGGCAGCGGCGAGCGGTGCGTTTGCCCGCGCCGCGATTCCCGCTCACGCACGACGTTCAACCTTCAACGGCGAACCTTCAACCCGTCCCGGCGCGGCCCGTCGCGTTGGCGTGCAGCCGCCGCGCCTCCCGCGCCAGGGCTTCGGTGTTGCCCACCTGCTGCGGGTCGATCATCAGCGCCGTCCCATCGAGGCGGGTGATGAAGACCGCCGGGCGCAGCCGCTGACTCGGCAGCGGGCGCGATTCGATCGCCCCGATCTCGCGCCAGGGGATGACGGCGCGCACCTTCCCGTTCGGCGCGCGCACGGTCAGCCCCTCCGCATCGAGCACGACCTCCCGCCGCTGCCCCGCGGCGTACCACGCCCCGAGCCCCAGCAGCGCGGCCAGGCCGCCCCCGGTCAGCAGCGCCCGGAGGGTGCCGTCGGTCGTCCCGCGCGCCAGGTCGGCCACGAGGGTGAAGAGGGCGAGCGCCAGCGCCACCCCGGCGAGCGCGGCGAGCGTGACCCAGAGCCCGTTCTGCCCCGGGAAGACGATCCGCCCCTCGGACGATTCCCGCGCCACCAGCCCCCCCACCCGCGACACTCAGGGTCCGTTCCGCGGCACCCGGCACTCAGGACGTGATGAGCGCTTCCAGCGCCCGCCCGGCCTCGTCCGGCGTGCCGGGGGGCATGGTGAGCAGGGGCTGGTCGACGCCGAGCGCCGCCCAGGCGCGGAGCTTCGCGCGAACCTCGGCGGGGGTGCCGACGATCGCGGTGGCGTCGAGCAGCGCGTCGGTCACGGCGGCGGCGGCAGCCCGCGGCCCGTCGGCCCAGGCGCGCTGGACGGCGGCGACCTCGTCGGCGAAGCCGTAGCGCGCCAGCATCTCGGCGTAGAAGCGCCCCATCCGCCCGATGTAGAAGGCGAGTGGGGCGCGCGCCCGCAGCCGCGCCTGCGCCCGCGCCGCCTCGTCCGGCACGACCGCCGTGGTGATGTAGGGCGCGACGCGCACGTTGCCCGGCGGGTGCCCGGCGGCCAGCGCGCCCTCGTCGAGGAGGCGTTGCAGTGTGGGGTACTCGGCGCTCGGCCAGTAGGTCGGGATGACGCCGTCGGCGATCGCGCCGGTCTGGGCGATGCTCTTGGGGGTGATCGCGGCGATGTAGATCGGGATGTGGTCGCGCACCGGGGTGAACTGCAGCTTGAAGCCGCGCTCCAGCTGGAAGATCTCGCCCCGGTAGAGCAGTTTCTCGCCGCGCAGGATCAGGTTGATGATCTCGACGTACTCGCGGATGCGCCGCAGGGGGCGGGCGAACGGCACGCCGTGCCAGTGCTCGATCACGTTGGCGCCGGAGGCGCCAAGGCCGAGGAGCATCCGCCCGCCGGAGCGCTCGTCGAGGGTGGCGAAGGTCGAGGCGAGGACACCGGGGGAGCGCGAGAAGACGTTGACGATGCCGGAGCCGAGCTTGATCCGCTCGGTCACCAGCGCCAACTCGGCGAGGGCGGAGATGGGGTCGTAGCCCCAGGTCTCCGGCACCCAGATCGAGTCGTAGCCGAGCCGGTCGGCGATCTTGACCTTCTCGACCGTGGCGGCCCAGTCGCCGGGGAAGTTCGGGTTGTCGGCCACCAGGCCGAGCGGCGGCCTGGCACGCGTTCCCTGCGTCTCGGTCGCCGTCTCCGCCGTCATGCGCCGCCTCCAGTGGGTCGAACGTCGAACGTCTGAACGTCGAACGTCGCGCGGGCCGCGGGTCCGCGGGTTGCGGGCCGCGGGTCGCGGGGTGGTGGGGGGGAGTGTAGCGGCAGGGGACGGCGCTGGCAAACGGGGGCGGCGCGGGCGCCCGATCCCCTGGGGGGTGGGCGCCGGCGACTGAAGTCGCGCCTGTCGGCGACTGCGGTCGCCACGAAGTCCGGCCAAGCCGGACTGGGACCGGCGCGGACAAGTGCCGATCAAGGTAATCCGGAAGTTGCCGCGAGCCCAGTCCCCGGCGGGGAACTTGGTGGCCCGCAGCGGGCGCTCTCCGAGCAGGACGCGACTTCAGCCGCCGGCGCCCCCCGCGAGTAACCTCCCTTGAGGAGAGGATACGGGTGGGGGCGCGAGGGCAACCTTCGTGGCATACTGGCGCGGGCTGGGGCGCGGCCGGGGCGGCGACCGAGGGGGGTGGGGATGGCGGAGGGGTTGAGCCCGAGCGCGCGGCGGGTCGCGGCGCGGTTGCGCGAGCTGGGGTTCGCGGCGGAGGTGCGCGAACTGCCGGAGACGACGCGGACCGCCGCCGAGGCGGCGCGGGCGGTCGGCTGCGCGGTGGGGCAGATCGCCAAGTCGCTCGTCTTCCGGGCGGGGGGGAGCGACCGCCCGATCCTGGTGATCGCCAGCGGCGCGAACCGGGTGGACGAGGGGCGGCTGGGCGCACTCACGGGCGGGCCGATCGGGAAAGCGGACGCCGCGTTCGTGCGCGAGCAGACGGGGTTCGCGATCGGCGGGGTCCCGCCGGTCGGCCACCGCACGCCCCTCGACACCTTCATCGATGCGGATCTGCTCGGCTACGACGAGGTCTGGGCCGCGGCCGGCACGCCGTTCGCAGTCTTCCGCCTCGCCGGCCGCGACCTCCCGGCGCTGACCGGCGGGCGCGTCGTCCGCATCACCTGAACGCGGAACAGGGCCCACCCGATCCGGAGACCCGCGGCCGGGGGCAAGGGTGTATAATCACGGCTCCGGCGCGACGGGGGGGCGTGCCCGTTCCGCATTCCGCGTTCGACGTTCCACGTTCGCGATGGGGTGGCATGGCGCCGCAACTGATCGTCGAATTCGTGCTGATCGGGCTGCTGGTCGGCACCTACGGCGCGCTGATCGGGGCCGGGGGCGGCTTCGTCATCGTGCCGATCCTGCTGCTCCTGTTCGGCTTCTCGCCCCAGGAGGCGGCCGGCACCTCGCTGACGGTCGTCTTCGTCGGCGCGATCTCCAGCACGATCGCCTTCGTGCGGCAGCGGCGGATCGACTACCAGACCGCCTGGCGCTTCGCGGCGGCGACGATCCCGAGCGCACTGCTCGGCGCGCAGATCGCCACCTACTTCACCTCGACGGCCTTCAGGGTCCTCTTCGGCGGCCTGCTGATCGTCCTGGCGGTCTTCCTCAACCTGCGACCGGACACCTCGCAGGCGAAGCTGAGCGCGCCGGACAGCGGGCCGCTGCCGGGGGGCTGGGTGCGCCGCTCGCTGACCGACGCGCGCGGCGTCCACTTCGCCTACGCCTTCAATCTGCGCAACGGGATCATCCTCAGCGTCTTCGTCGGCTTCCTCTCCAGCATCCTGGGGATCGGCGGCGGCGTCGTCCACGTCCCGGCGATGGTCTTCCTCTTCGGCTTCCCGGCGCACCTCGCCACCGCGACGTCGACCTTCGTGCTGGCCTTCACCGCGCTGGCGGGCGCGATCCCCTATCTCCTCCGCGGCGATGTCCAGTTGGGGCCGGCGGCGGCGCTGGCGGCCGGGGTCGTGGTCGGGGCGCAGGTGGGCGCGGCGATCGCCCGGCGGGTCAAGGGGAAGATCATCGTCCGTTCCCTGACGATCGCGCTGGTGATCGTCGGCGTCCGCCTGATCCTGGACGCGTTCGA
>JAUJMV010000027.1:75796-79489 GCA_030446685.1 Thermomicrobiales bacterium
GCGCAATATCTACCTGACGGGGTTCAGCGGGACGGGGAAGACGACCGTCGGGCGGCTGCTCGGCGCGCGGCTCGGCCTGCCGCTGCATGACCTCGACGAGGCGATCGTCGCCGGGGCGGGGGCGCCGATCCCGGCGATCTTCGCGCGCGAGGGGGAGGCGGGCTTCCGGCGGCGGGAGGCGGCGGCGCTGTGGGGGGTCGCCGCGGCGGGGGGCGTGGTCGTGCCGACCGGCGGCGGGATCGTGGTGGCCGGGGCGAACCGCGCGCTCATGCGGGAGAGCGGCTGGATCGTCTGCCTGGAGGCGCGGCCGGAGACGATCCTGGCGCGGGTCAGCGCGCACCAGCGGGCCGACGGCGAGCGGGGTGCGCGCCCGCTGCTCGACGCGCCCGACCCGCTGGCGCGCATCCGCGAGCTCAAGGCGGCCCGCCAGGCGGCCTACGCCGAGGCGCACTGGACCGTCCACACCGACCACTTGACCGCGGAGCAGGTCGCCGACGAGGTCGCGCGGGGGGTCGCGCTGCTGGAGGGGTCGGCGGATGACGCGCCGGGCGCGGCGGGCGGGTTCCGGTTCGGCGAGCGGTGGTTCGGGCGGGACCGGCCGCTCCTCTGCGTCCCGATCGTGGCGCGCACGGCGGCGGAGGCGCGCGAGGCGGCGCGGCGGGCGGCGGCGCTGGCCCCCGACGCGCTCGAGCTGCGCGCCGACTGGCTCGCGGACCCGACGCCGGCGGCCGCGGTCGGCACCCTGGCCGAGGTGGCCGCGCTCGGGCTGCCGGTCGTCTTCACGAACCGGCTGGAGGCGGAGGGGGGCGCGCGGGCGCGGGACGAGGCGGGCCGGGCGGCGGTCCTCGCGGCGGCGATCGCCAGCGGGCTGCCGGCGCTGGTCGACGTCGAGCTGGCGACCGCCGCCCCGGAGCGCGACCGGCTCCTGGCGGCGGCGCGGCGGCGGGGGGTGCCGGTGATGCTCTCGTTCCACGACTTCGCCGCGACCCCGGACGACGCCACGCTGCGGGCGCGCCTGCGCGCGATAGCGGCGACGGGGGCCGACGCGGCGAAGATCGCGACGATGGCGCGGGACGAGGACGACGCGTTGCGGCTGCTGGCGCTCTGCCGCGCGGAGACCGCCCCCCCCCGCCCCCCAACCTCGGGGGGGACCGACGGGGGGGCGTGGGCCGTGGGCCGTGGGCCGTGGGCCGTGGAGCAGGCCCGCCCAACGAGGCCCGTTCCGCCCTCCGACCCTGACCCTTCCCGAAGTGGGGGGGCGGGGGGGGGCATGCCGATCGCGGCGATGGCGATGGGGCCGTTCGGGGCGATCACGCGGATCCTGGGGCACCGGGCGGGCTCGGCGCTCACGTTCGCGGCGGCGGCGGCCGGGGCGGGCTCGGCGCCGGGGCAGCTCACGGTCGCGCAGTTGCGCGCCTGCTGGGCGGCGACCGATACTGCCCCGGTCGGGAGACGCGGGGCCGCCGGCCGACCGCCGGCGGCGAGAGAGGGAGGATGGGGATGAGCGCACAGGGTGTCGAGGGGGTGCGGGTGGTCGCGCCGGTCTCACCGGAGTTCGCGGCGATCCTGACGCCGGAGGCGCTGGCCTTCGTCGCGCGGCTGCACCGGGCGTTCAACCCGACGCGGGAGGCGCTGCTGGCGCGGCGGGCCGAGCGCCAGCGGGAGCTCGACGGGGGGCGGCCGCTCGATTTCCTGCCGGAGACGCGGGCGGTGCGGGAGGGCGACTGGCGGGTGGCGGAGACGCCGGCCGATCTGCAGGACCGGCGCGTGGAGATCACCGGGCCGACCGAGCGCAAGATGACGATCAATGCGCTCAACTCGGGCGCGCGGGTCTTCATGGCCGACTGCGAGGACTCGCTCTCGCCGACCTGGGAGAACGTCGTCGGGGGGCAGATCAACCTGCGGGACGCGGTGCGGCGCACGATCGAGCTGGTGCAGGACGACGGGCGGGAGTACCGGCTGAACGAGCGGACGGCGGTCCTGCTCGTCCGCCCGCGCGGCTGGCACCTGCCGGAGAAGCACGTCCTGGTCGACGGGGCGCCGGTGTCGGCCAGCCTGTTCGACTTCGGGCTCTACTTCTTCCACAACGCGCGCGAGCTGCTGGACCGGGGGTCGGGGCCGTACTTCTACCTGCCGAAGCTGGAGAGCCACCTGGAAGCGCGGCTCTGGAACGACGTCTTCAACGCGGCGCAGGACGCGCTCGGCCTGCCGCGCGGCACGATCCGCGCGACGGTGCTGATCGAGACGATCCCGGCGGCGTTCGAGATGGAGGAGATCCTCCACGAGCTGCGCGACCATTCCGCCGGCCTCAACGCGGGGCGCTGGGACTACATCTTCAGCCTGATCAAGAAGCTGCGGAACCGGCCCGACGCGGTCCTGCCGGACCGGGCGCAGGTGACGATGACCGTTCCCTTCATGCGCGCCTACACCGAGCTGCTGGTGAAGACCTGCCACCGGCGGGGGGCGCACGCGATCGGGGGGATGGCGGCGTTCATCCCCAGCCGTCGCGACCCGGAGATCAACCGCGTCGCGCTGGCGCGGGTGCGGGAGGACAAGGAGCGCGAGGCGGGCGACGGCTGCGACGGCACCTGGGTGGCGCACCCCGACCTGGTGCCGGTGGCGACGGAGATCTTCGACCGGATCCTGGGCGACCGCCCGCACCAGAAGGAGCGGCAGCGGGACGACGTGCGGGCAGGCGCGGGGGCGCTGGTGGACCTGCGGGTGCCGGGCGGGACGATCACCGAGGCGGGCTTCCGCAACAACGTCAACGTCGCGCTGCAGTACCTCAACTCCTGGCTGCTGGGCAACGGGGCGGCGGCGATCTTCAACCTGATGGAGGACGCGGCGACCGCGGAGATCTCGCGCGCCCAGCTCTGGCAGTGGATCCGCCACGGGGCCGCGCTGGACGACGGCACGTCGGTGACCCGCGACCTCTACGAGCGGGTCCGCGCGGAGGAGCTGGGCAGGCTGGAGGGCGCGGGGCAGGGGCGCTACCGCGAGGCGGCGGCGATCCTCGACGGCCTCGTCCTCGATGAGGGCTTCACCGACTTCCTGACCATCCCGGCCTACGCCTACCTGGACTGAGCGGGCGGGGGGGCCGCGCCGGCGGCCGCCCCCCCGCGGGCCGCTCGCGCCGCCCGCGGGGGGGCGGAGGGGGGACGACCGATGCCGGTCCTCAAGCGCAAGGTCTTCGCCTACATCACCGACGGCGACCGCCTGCTGGTCTTCACGCAGCCGGACGCCCCGGAGGCGGGGATCCAGGTCCCGGCCGGCACGATGGGCGATGGCGAGCGGCCGGAGGAGGCGGTGCTGCGGGAGGCCCGCGAGGAGACGGGGCTGGCCGACCTGACGCTGGAGGGCTTCCTCGGCGAGCAGTTCTTCGATTGCACCCCCCTCGGGCGCGACGAGATCCACCACCGCCGGTTCTACCACCTGCGCTGCGCCGGCGCGCCCCCCGACACCTGGCGGCACCACGAGGACGACCCCTCCGACGGCAGCGGCCGGTCGTACCTGTTCGCGTTCTCCTGGGCGCGCCTGCCCCACGGCGTGCCGGACCTGATCGCCGACCACGGCATCATGCTGCCCAGGCTGCTCGAGGTGCTGTACTTGGAGGGCGCGCAAGCGGCGGAGCGCGCTGGCGACTGAAGTCGCGCCCTGACCAGAGGGCACGCCTCGCCACGGCATCGGGGGTCT
>JAUJMV010000028.1:0-24134 GCA_030446685.1 Thermomicrobiales bacterium
CATCAGTACCCCTCCCTTCGTAGGTATCTACGTCCAGGGGTTCATTGTATCACACCCCTCTTCGCCACCATCTCCCCCATGCGGCTGATTCCCGATCACCCTTCGGTATATCAAGATCGTTGCCAAGGTACGGGTAGCTAACGCGGGGAGGATGTTCTCCCGTATCGCTCGCGAGTCGAAGCTAGTTCGGGAGAGGCTGTCGAAACACAACACCCCGAGGCAGGTATCGGGGCCATCCAATATGGGCACAGCGACGAAGGAACGATAGGGAAGTCGCGGGCGGTGTGATTCAAAGTCTATGTAGGTCGAATCATCCGACTTCCAATCCCCTTGTTGGCCGGACATGTGGACGATCCGCGTGGCGCGGGTGACGAAGGCTGTCCCGGCAACACCCCGGAGCCGATGTGCTTCCGGGCCGATGTAGAACTTGGTGCGCTCGACGCTTTCTGCGGGCATGCCGTAGGAGGCGTATGCCTGTAGCCATTCCCCGCGCGGCCCCAGGATGGAGGCTCGGTTTACTTCCTGGCTGAAGATCGTGGTTGCGTCGCGTAAGAATTGGGTCAGGAGTGAGCGCATGACGGCGCGGGGATCATCTGCCGCTACCAGCTCGGGCAAGAGTCCTAAGAGCGAATCATCGAGTTCCGCAAGCCGCTGAAGCACCGTGATTTGGCGGCCCCGTGCGAAGCTTACAAGTAATAGTAGGGCGAACAGCGCATACCCGAGCCACTGCCAGGAGAGAACGGCGCGACCAAAGTTGAGGAGGTGGGGCCAGAACCACAGGAATCCCGCATCGGTGCGATTCCCGATAACGCCGTTGACCGCTGCGGTGATTACCGCCACAACGCAGGTGCCGAGACACCCGCCCAGAGAGAATCGCGATTGCCGCGTGGACTCCCTTGCCACGGTCTCCCCTTGGGGGAGCCGCTACCGGTTCCCCCGCTCCGCCTCTGTCTGCCTGCTCCATCGCGCCGCTGCCGCTTGCTTGGCGATTTCCTTGCGCCGCTCGGGGGTGAGCTTGGCAGCGCGGGCCTTGCTGCCCTTCCTGCCGCCCTTGCGACCGAGCGCGACAGCGGCGGGGTCTTTGCCGTCGTCAACCGGCGTACTCTCGGGCGCGTCCTCGTCCGTCGCCACGTCCACGATGGCGGCGGCAAGTTGGTTGAGGTCGCTGGGGCGGCGCGTGCTTGAACGCTTATGCATACCCCAAGTACGCCACAGAGCGTCAAGGGGCGGATTAGCTACTTCTGCATAGCATCAATCTCAGCCATGAAGGGTAGTAGCAGCGTATCGCCCTTCTTGGGGAATGCCATATCGAGCATTGTAATGAACTGCTGCCACGATGCCGAAGCACGCATAAGCCCAATGACGGCATACAGATGCTGAGCAAGGGCAGGGTGCCCAACATCGTCGGTCAACCATTGGTGGTGCTTGGCCTTTCGGCGTCCTCGCTCGTCTGTGGGATTCCGCGCCTGGAGTTCTTCAAGGATACCGGGGGCCAGCCGTGCATAGACGATATCGTTCGTGTAGTGCGCTACGGCACCCGGACGATGGCTCGCCATCTCTTTCCATTCCCAGCCGCGCAGCCGGAAGATATGCCGATAGAACTCATCCGGGAAGCGCTTTGCCCAAGCCGCCAGTTCCCGACGCAGATACTTGTCGAGAAGGTCCTGTAGGGCGCGGCGACTACGGACCTCCTGGTAGCCGGTGGCTTCGTCGATCAGACCAATAATCCCCACAATCGCCAGCCCCCGCATGAGCACGTCACATGCGGTGATGATGTGCTCGTAGTTCCTGGGTATCTTTCCGGCGCAGGAATCACGGAACTTGAGATAGACATCACAGACCATTGGGAGGAGTTCGGCCTCGTATCCGACGGTGCGCCGACCAGCTTTGGACACGAACAGGATGGGCGTGGTCGACAGTCGCAATTCCTCAGAAATAAAGGGGGAAAGTTGCTCGGCCTGGAGAAAAAAAGGCAGTCCGTCGACAGTGCTAAAACCACCCGTCCCGGCTTTCGGTGTTCGTGATCGCCCTATAGCGCGGAGGAATGTCCCCTGAGAAAGCAGCCGCTTCCCATTCGGTAAGACGGCGGCCATGATCTCTGTGTCACCAATACGCACTGGGGCCTCATGCGTCGCCTGTGGCAGATCGACCGACCAGCGCGCTAACGCTGCACGCCTCGCACTCTCTTGCCGCTCTTCCTTCGAGAGCGCCTGCGCCCTCGCGTGTCCGCCCTTAGCCTTCGGATTCTCGCCCATGCGTGCAACCTCCTTGGTGGCATCATACGTGCATGATAACATCGCACGCATAGTCCGTCAATAGCTGCACAATGCGTGCATTAACTTTGGAGTTTGCCTGACCGCTCAAGTATATTGGTTAGAGGGTGTTTCCTAACTCAGCAGATACCCTCCCAGAGGTGGGCGAGGACGCGTTTCAAGCGCGGATGGTCCGGGCGGCCGGCCTGGTGGGCGACGAGGGCCACGATGACGGTCGCGGCGTAGGTGAGGGCCACGCGCTGCACCACCGCCGTCCAGCCGACCACTGGGGGGCGCTGGAGGCCGAAGAAGCGGAAGACGCGCCCGAAGAAGCGCTCGATGCCGCCGCGCTTGCCGAGTTCGGCGGCGGTCCAGGTCGGGGGCAGGCGGTCGCGGTTCTTCTGCCGCTTGGGGTTCCAGGGGATCACCGCGACCGCGCCGAGCGTGGTGTGGACCCAGTGGATGAGGGCCAGCCCCCAGTAGGCCGCGTCCATGCGGACGACGCGCGGCGCAGCCGGTAGAGGTGGGCCGCCCAGGCCAGCAGGAGCTTGGCGAAGGGGGCGTCATGGCAGTTGGCGGGGGCCACGACGAAGAAGGGCGCAGGCCCTGAGCCGCGGCACAGCAGGGTGTGGGCGCGGAAGCCGCGCAGCCAGGGCGGCGGGTGGTGCGCTGGCGCGTGGCCGCTGGCGGCGTCGGGTCGTGGCGGCGCCAGGCGAGGATCGGCGCGCTGTCGATGATCAGGTCGCGCCCCCGCGTGAGGCCGGCGCGCACCGCCGCCTGCACCGCCACGACGAAGAGCATCTCGCGCGTATGGGCGCGCCCGCTCGCCGCGCCCCGCTTGCACTGCTGGCTGGGGGCTGGGGACGCGCGGCTGCCGTCCGGCCTGTCCGGCAGCCCGCAGGCCCGCGCCAGGGCGGCCAGGCGCGCAGCCAGTCGTGCATGTCCTGGTAGGAGAGGCGCCAGAGGTGCGCAGCAGGGCGACGAGCAGCAGCGACTCCTCGCTGGTAGGTGCGCGGCTTGCCGCCGGGGCCGCGGGCAGCGGCGGCGGGCAGCGGCGGGGCGCCAGCCGCACCGCCAGGCGACAGAGGTCAAGCAAGTGCAGGGCCGTCACGAGGGCCAGGGCGGTCAGCATGGAGCGCCGGCGGGTGCGTGCGCGGAGCGCGCGCTGATAGGATGGGGGCGGGACCGCCCCTGGGCCGGAACGCAGGGCTGGGACCATGGGGCGAAGCTCCTCGGCGCGGCTCGCACCCGCGCCGAGGAGGGAGCCTACCCCATCGGCAGCGAGTTAGGAAACGCCCTCGGTTAGTATGAACAGGTTGAGCCGCGAGCGCCGGTCACACGTCCTGCGGGCACTAGTCGAGGGGAACGTCCGGGCGGCCTGCCGCATCACCGGCACGGCCAAAGGCACGGTGCTGACCCTGCTGTCCGACGCGGGTGCCGCTGGCTCGACTATCAGGATCGCGCGCTGCGGCATCTCCCCTGCACGCGCGGCTCCAATGCGACCAGAGATTTGGGCCTTCTGCTACGCCAAAGAGAAGAACGTCCCCGAGGAACACCGGGGCCAGTTCGGCTACGGCGACGTGTGGACGTGGACGGCCATCGACGCGCCGACACCAAGCTCGTCCCTTCCTTCATGGTGGGGAACCGCAACGCCGAAACCGCCAACACCTTCATGCGCGACCTCGCCAGCCGCCTCACCGGGCGCGTGCAACTCTACCACGGACGGCGCCAAGCCCTATCTGGAAGCGGTGGAAGGCGCGTTCGGTGCGGACATTGACTACGCGATGCCGATCACGCTGTACGGGACGGACCCGGAGGCCGAGCGGCGCTACAGCCCAGCGACGTGCATCGAGGCCGAGCAGCGGCGCATCACCGGCAACCCCGACGCGGCGCACATCTCCACCAGCCACGCCGAGCGGCAGAACCTCACCATGGGGATGCAGATGCGCCGCTTCACCCTCACCAATGCGTTCTCCAAGAAGGTGGAGAACCTAGAGCACGCGATCACGCTCCACTTCATGCACTACAACTTCGCGCGCCGCACAAGACCCTCACCAGCCGCAACCTCGCCCTACCGACCCCGGCGATGGCGGCGGCGTGGCGGATCACGTCTGGTCTATCGAAGAAATCGTGGCGCTGGTCGAGGCGCGCGAGCGGCGCGATTCAAATTGACCACTACCCGCAGGCACATCGCCCTTGACAGCCCTCACAACAATCCACTAGGCTAAAGGCAGAATCGAATACTATCAGAGTGACGTAGGGATCTGGCCCGCGATCCGTCACGGCAACCCGGAGCGCCGGGTGCCACCAGCCCGAGGACGATGGAGCACGAGTCCGTGCCCACCATCGGGAGAGATAGGCTGGAAGCCGCCTCACGGCTGGGGAAGGCGCCTTCCCCCTGCGGAAGGCTTCGTCGTTTCAGCGGCCCGCCAGCCGCCCCAACCGCCCCCTCTCTCCCACGAGTGATGCAGCGTTCCCTGCGGCGTTCTGCCGCCAGGAGGCAGGGTGTGAAGCAGGTCCGGCAGTTCACCGCCATCATCGAGCGCGAGGGCGGCGGGTACGTGGCGCTCTGCGCCTGAACTCGACGTCGCCAGCCAGGGCGATACCATCGAGGGAGCGCGGGACAACCTCGCGGAGGCGGTCGCGCTGTTCTTCGAGACGGGCGGCGCGGCGGAGATCGCCCGCCGATCGCCTACTACGGAGTGGCACGGCACGCCCTCCGCCCGGGTCCGTATTGACGCGGAGTATGCCGCCTCCCTGCGCTCCCCACGTCCTGGGCAAACGGGGGGGCCGGGCGAAAAACGGAAAATCACGAAACGAACCGGCCGCGAATGGAGGTCAAACCCGCATGAACATTGGCAAAACGCGGTGAACGTGGTCGCCGCGACCCAACCTGAAACGCCCCCAAACGCCCCCAAAATACCCCCATCGGCGGCAGTCGCCGGCCGAAGGGGTCGGAGGGGTGGTCGGGACGCAAGACCGAGCAGGGCGGAAGTCCTCGGGCCGGTGGTATCATGAGCGACTGCACGACCGGGGCACCACGAAGTATCGCCGAAGCGGTGACGTGCTTGGCGGGGATGGGAGGGGACGAGAGATGACGATCACTGCTGACGCGGGGGCGCGGGCCGGCGCCGCGACCGAGAGCCGCTTCCTGGCCGAGCTGGAGCGGCGCGTCCTGATCTTCGACGGCGCGATGGGCACCTCGGTCCAGTCGTACTACCTCAGCGCCGAGGACTTCGGCGGCCCGGCCCTGGAGGGCTGCAACGAACACCTCGTCCTCACCCGCCCCGACCTGATCGAGGAGATCCACGAGAGCTTCCTCAAGGTCGGCTGCGACGTGCTGGAGACCGACACCTTCCAGGGCAGCCGCCTCAAGCTCGACGAGTGGGGCCTCGGCGACAAGACGCTCGAGATCAACCGCACCGCGGCCCAGATCGCCCGCCGCGTCGCCGACCGCTACTCCACCCCCGAGCGCCCGCGCTTCGTCGCCGGCTCGATCGGCCCCACCGGCATGCTCCCCTCCGCCGACGACCCCGCCCTCTCGAAGATCACCTACGCCGAACTGGTCGAGATCTTCTACGAGCAGGCCCGGGGGCTGGCCGAGGGCGGCGTCGACCTGCTGATCGTCGAGACGATGGTCGACATCCTCGAGCTGAAGGCCGCGATCACCGCGATCAACAGGCTCGGCCGCGACCTCGGCCGCCGCCTCCCGATCCAGGCCCAGGTCTTCTTCGACGTCAGCGGCCGGATGCTCCTCGGCACCGACATCGAGGCGGTGATGACCACGCTCGAGGCCCTCCCCGGCGTCGACCTGATCGGCCTCAACTGCGGCACCGGTCCCGAGCACATGCGCGAGCCGATCCGCTTCCTCGGCGAGCACTGCCGCACCAGGATCAGCGTCATCCCCAACGCCGGCATCCCGATCAACGTCGACGACAAGGCGGTCTTCCCGCTCGGCCCGGAGGAAATGGCGCGCGACCTGGCCGAGTTCGTCAACGAGTTCGGCGTCAACGTCGTCGGCGGCTGCTGCGGCACCACCCCCGCCCACCTCGAACGGATCGTCGCCGCCTGCTGGGGCAAGGCCCCCAAGCCGCGCGCCGTCCCGCACCTGCCGCGCGTCTCCAGCGCCGTCCGCGCCGCCACCCTGCGCCAGGACCCCGCGCCCCTCCTGATCGGCGAGCGCGTCAACGCCACCGGCTCGCGCAAGGTCAAGCGCCTGCTGCTGGCCGACGACTACGACGGCGTCCTCGCCGTCGCGCGCGAGCAGGTCGACTCCGGCGCGCACGTCCTCGACATCTCCGTGGCGATGACCGAGCGCGCCGACGAGGTCGAGCAGATGCGCAAGGTCGTGAAGACGCTCTCGATGGGCGTCGAACTCCCCCTGGTGATCGACTCGACCGAGGCCGACGTGATCAAGGCCGCGCTGGAGGTCTGCCCCGGCCGCGCGATCGTCAACTCGATCAACATGGAGGACGGGCGCGGGCGGATCGAGCGCGTCGCCCCGCTGCTGGTCGAGCACGGCGCGGCCACCGTCGCCCTCTGCATCGACGAGATCGGCATGGCCAAGACCGCCGCGCGCAAGCTGGAGGTCGCCCGGAAGATCCACGACATCGTCGTCGGCGAGTACGGCCTCCCTCCCGACGCCCTCCTCTTCGACGCGTTGACCTTCCCCCTCACCACCGGCGACCCCGAGTTCGCCCCCTCCGCGGTCGAGACGATCGAGGGCATCCGCGCGATCAAGCGCGCCCTCCCCGGCGTCTTCACCGTCCTCGGCGTCTCCAACCTCTCCTTCGGCATCGCCCCCCACGCGCGCGGCGTCCTCAACTCGGTCTTCCTCTACCACGCCGTCGCCGCCGGCCTCGACGCCGCGATCATCAACCCGGCCCACGTCACCCCCTACGCCGAGATCGACGCCGAGGGTCGGGAGTTGATGGAGGATCTCGTCTTCAACCGCCGCCCGGACGCCCTGGCGCGCGTAATCCAGTTCTACGAGGAGAACGCCCCCGCCGAGACCGCCGAGGTCGCCGACCCCACCGCGGGCATGACGACCGACGATCGGATCCACTATCAGATCCTCCATCGCAAGAAGGAGGGGATCGACCGCCAGGTCGACCTGGCGATCGGCGAGCGGGTCGGCGGCGACGCCCCCGCCCTGCTGGCCGGGCGCGGCGCCGGCGCGACCAACGACGCGGCGATCGCGGTCCTCAACGGCGTCCTCCTCCCCGCCATGAAGGAGGTCGGCGACAAGTTCGGCGCGGGTGAGCTGATCCTCCCCTTCGTCCTCCAGTCGGCGGAGGTGATGAAGCGGGCCGTCAGCCAGCTCGAGACCTATCTCGAGAAGCAGGAGGGCTACACCAAGGGCAAGGTCGTCCTGGCGACGGTCTACGGCGATGTCCACGACATCGGCAAGAACCTGGTCAACACGATCCTCGCCAACAACGGCTACACCGTCTACGACCTCGGCAAGCAGGTGCCGCTCAACACGATCATCGACAAGGCGGTCGAGGTCGGGGCCGACGCGATCGGCCTCAGCGCGCTCCTCGTCTCCACCTCCAAGCAGATGCCCCTCTGCGTCAAGGAGCTGCACCACCGCGGCCTGTCCTACCCGGTGATCATCGGCGGCGCGGCGATCAACCGCGGCTACGGGCGGCGCATCCTCTTCGTGGAGGGCGACCAGCCCTACGAGCCGGGCGTCTACTACGCCCAGGACGCCTTCGAGGGGCTGCACATCATGGACACCCTCTCCGACCGCGACCGCCGCGAGGGGTTCCGCCGGCGGATCGTCGAGGAGGCGTTCGCCGCGCAGGGCAAGGAGGTCGAACGCGGGGCGCGGAGCGCCGAACGCGGCACACTGACGCTGCCGGCGCGCTCGAACGTCTCGACCACGGCGCCGGTGCCGGCGCCGCCCTTCTGGGGCGCGCGCACGGTCCGCGTCCCGGCGCAGTACGTCTTCCCGCTGCTCGACCTGAAGACCCTCTACCGCCTCCACTGGGGCGGGCGCGGCCTTCAGGGCGCGGAGTGGGACCGGCTGGTCCGGGAGGAGTTCGAGCCGAAGCTGGCGCGCTTGCAGCGGGAAGGGGTGCGCGCGGGCTGGCTCAAGCCGGCCGCGGTCTACGGCTACTTCCCCGCCAACGCCCGGGGCGACGACCTGATCGTCTACGACCCGCGCGAGCAGGACCGCGAGATCGCCCGCTTCCCCTTCCCGCGCCAGCCGCGCGGCGACTTCCTCTGCCTCGCCGACTACTTCCGCCCGGTCGAGTCGGGCCAGAAGGACGTCGTCGCCTTCCAGGCCGTCACCGTCGGCCGCGAGGCGGACGACCTGGCCGAGGCGCTGCAGGCCAGCGGCGACTACAGCGACATGCTGTATATCCACGGCCTCAGCGTCTCCATGGCCGAGGGGATGGCCGAGTGGACCCACCGCCGCATCCGCCAGGAGCTCGGCCTGCCCGACGAGCAGGGGAAGCGCTACTCCTGGGGCTACCCCGCCTGCCCCGACACCGAGCAGCACCACCTCCTCTTCCAGTTGCTGCCGGCCGCCGACGAACTCGGCATGGAGGTCTCCTCCGGCGGCCAGCTCATCCCGGAGCAGTCCACCGCCGCGATCGTCGTCCACCACCCGGAGGCGAAGTACTACTCGACCACCCCGCTCCGCTAGCGCGCCGCGCGGGGTACGGTAAGAGGAGGGGCGGCGCGGCGGTTCTCGCCGCCGCGCTGCCCCTCGTCATCGAGCGGTCATGGCGCCCGATCCGGTACAATTCCTCGTGCCACGCAGGGAGAGCAGCCGGGATGCCGCGCAAGATCCGCCAGTTGAAGCAGGACTTGCGGCGCGCGGGATTACCCGCAGCTACCGGGACGCGGCAAAGGCGACCACACCTGGTGGGAGCACCCTGCCGCGCCGGATTATCCCATCAACCTTGATGGGCGAGATGGCAACGATGCCCAGCCATACCAGGAGCGGCAAGTTCGGGATGCGATCCGCGCGGCACGAATCGCTGAGGAAGCAGAGGAGCAATAGCCGTGAGCAGCACGCACGACGCCTCCCGCTACTCCCTCATCATCGAGTGGTCGGACGAGGATCAGCTCTATATCGCGACCGCGCCGGAGTTGCCGGGCTGCCGCACCCACGAGTGGTCGGACGAGGAAATCATCGAGGAGTGGCTCGATATTGTATCGCAGGGGAGACGCGCGCCTGGGAGTGGATGCCGCGGCTGCCGGCGTAGCCGCTCGGCCACGGCACCACCCCAACCGCGCCGAGGCGCTGGCAGGGGGCGAGGAGATCATCGAGGAGTGGCTCGATATTGTCCTGGAGGCGGCGGCGGCGCGGGCGAGGGAGGCACTGGTGCTCGATCTGTTGCGCGGCGCGGATCAGTCGGGCAATCTTCGATGGCTGGCGAGCTGCCGATGTCGGCGAGGAGTTGGAGCAGGAGATGACGATCGACACAAGCGCAGCGCCTACGCGGCGATCGACCGTCTGGATCGTTAGGGGCGGTATTCGTAGCGCATCGGCCGTGGCGGAGCGCGCGGCGGCTGATCGTCTGCGACGAGCGGGAAGTGACCGCGCCGAGCGCGCGGCCTGCGAGGAGCTCTGGGAGCGCACCTGGCCGACCCCGCCCGATTACGCGCCCGACCCGGCCCGCGTGGACTCAAGTTCCTGCGCGTGTTCCTGTACGACGGCGGCGCCGGCGACGCCGAGGCGCTGGCCGGCGCCTGCGCGCTGCTCGAACGCGAGATCACGGTGGACGGCAGGCCGCGCGCATCGTCGGGTTGCAGGGCGTCGTGGTCGAGGAGGCGCACCGCGGGCGGGGACACGGGCGGCGCGTCGTCGAGGCGGCGATGGCGGAGGCGCGGGCGCGCGGCTACGGCTACGGCGTCCTCTTCTGCGGGGCGCACCGCCGCACCTTCTACGGGGGATGGGCTGGCGGCTGCTCGAAGGGCCGATCGCCAAGACGCGCCTCGGCGTTGATGGTCCGATCGCGGAGGACGATCTCCTGATGGCGCTGCCCCTCACGCCGGAGGCGGCCGCCGAGTTGCCGGCCTGGGTGCGGGCGCGCATCCACGTCGGCGTCGGCCAGTGGTAGCGGGGCGACGGGGAGGGCCATGCGGCTGATCGTCTGCGACGATCGGACCTGACCGGGGGCGAGCGCGCCGGCTGCCAGGCGCTCTGGGATCGGATCTGGCCGCCCGACCCGAGCGCCGTGCCCGACCCGGCCTACCGCTACGAGCCATTCCTGCGCGTGCTCTTCGACGGCGCCGGCGCCGGACAAGGCGGAGGACGACGCGCCGGTCGGCGCGCCAGCTCGTCGAGCGGCAGATCAGCGTGGACGGCACGTCCCGGCGGATCGCCGGACTCGCGCGGGTGGCCGTCGAGGAGGCCCGGCGGGGGCGGCGGTACGGCACGCGCGTCGTCGGGGCGGCGATGGCGGAGGCGCGGGCGCGCGGCTACGGCTACGGCGTCCTCTTCTGCCGGAGAGAGCGCCAGCCCTTCTACGGCGCGATGGGCTGGCGCGTCCTCGCAGGCCCGGTCACCCGGACGATCCACGGCGAGGACCAGCCGCCGCGCGAGGGCGGGATCGTGATGGCGCTCCCGCTGACCCCGCGGCGGACGCCGAATGGCCCCGCTGGCGGCGGGCGCGCATCCACGTCGGCATCGGCAGTTGGTAGCCGGGCCAAGCCCGCGCGGGCGAGGCGCAGGCGCGCCGGCCAAGCAGACCCTGCCAGGCGCCCGGATGCAGCACCGAGCGGTTGGGCGAACGCCTCCTGCCTGGCGACCCGGCGACACTCACCCGCCGCCCCCGCCAATTCCGCCGCCAGCCGGTCGACGACCTCGGCGGCGGTCGCGCCCCGCTCGCGCCACGCCCGGAGCCGCCCCGACGCGAAGAGCGTGCGGCCCAGCCCGACCCCTTGCGGCGTCACCAGCGACCACGCTTCCAGCAGGAAAGCCGACCGCTCGGCGGACCGCGCGCTGGTCGCGGCCGCCGCGTCGGCCAGCGACCACTCGACGTGCAGCGCGACGATGATCGCCTCCAGATCGGCGCGCTCCGGGCCGGCGACGGCGATCGGCCGCCGCCGCATGAACGGGGTAGCCCCCAACAGTGCGATACTCCCCGCCCCCGCGTCGCGCGAGGCATAGCGGACTGCCCCGATCGGCGCCATGCGGATTGCGCCGGTGCAGAGGGGGCAGGGCTCGGTCGTCGTGTAGAGCGTGCAGGCCGCCGGATCGACCCGCGCCCAGTCGAGCGCGATCAGCGCGTTCATCTCCGCGTGGGCCAGCCGGTGGCCGAGGAGCAGCCGCCGCGCCGCCTCCGCCTCGAAGATGCGGTTGCGCCCCCGCGCGATGATCTGCCCGGCCCCGTCGGCGATCGCCGCGCCGATCGGCAGCGACCCGGCACGGTAGGCGGCCCAGGCTTCCTCCAGGCAGACGCACCGCCAGGGCGGGGACAGGCTCGACCACAGCACGCGCCTGCTCCTCCTTCAACGATGAACGCCCGGCATATAATGTACGCGGCGCCTGTTTCTCGCTGGTGGGGCCTCATAACCCTGCTGCCAGTTCAATGCGGCCCCTACCCGCACCGCGAAACGCCAGTGTTGACGCGGGGAGTATAGGCAAGAAGCGGCGACCGATGCCAGCCATAGCAATCGCCGCTGAGGATGGGGTGAACACCTTTGCCGGGTGGCTATTCGGGGCGTCGTCGCGGGCGTGTTTGGCCTTTCGCAGCGACCTTAAGGCCATTACGCCACCGACGGTCGCCAGCACGCCCTTTCGGCCAGCAGACCGGATACGGTGAACGTCGCTCGCGCGATGGTTGGAGGGCCATCGCTGCGGACGATGATGCGGAAGAGCGAACCCTCCAGTTCGCCGATCTGCATCCCGCGAGCGAGAGCGGGACAGAGAACGTGCCGTCGGCGGCAACGGTGAAGCCACCAGCCATCGAGTCGAAGCCGGTATAGCGCCCGTCGCGCGTCCGCAGCACCAGGCGCCGTAGCGTGATGCCCGGCGGGAAACCATCCCCACGCGGATGACGGTGAACGTCGCTCGCTCGACGGTGATTCGGATGGTTGGACCGGCGCTCCAGCATCGCGCTTCTCGACGATGATGCGGAGGCGCAGTCCAGGGCGTCGCAGACCCGGTGAACGTCGCGGTTCGCTCCGATGCGCTTGGTTGCATCCCGCTCGGTTGAGAGATCGGCAGATCGCAGCGACGACGCCCTCGCCGCCGTAGACGCGCCGGTTGTGGTCGCGCACCCACGTCCGCACCGCCTTGCTGCCGTGCCACGAGGCGTTGTCCCGACCAGCAGCACGCGCCTTGCCCCGCTTTCAACGATCGTCGCCCGGTGCAATACGGCGCCGCGCTCGGCGCGCAGCCAGTTCAACTCGGGCAGCAGCAGCCCCAGGCGAGCCGTAGCGTGCCCTTGGCCCGGCGACCAACCGCAGCGGTCGGTCCCCATCCGCCCAGGCGTGCAAGGTCCACCAGACGAGGAGCCAGTCGGGTGGGTCGCCCGGCGGATCAGCGACCTCGCCGGGTCGGGGCTGGTGATCGCGCTTGGCCCGCAGCCAGCGCACGCCCAGCCGCGCCAGCGTGGCGCGGATCGTCTCGCCGGTCACGCGGGTCGCAAACCATCCCGCGGACGCCAGGTGCACGGTGCTCGGTGTCGATGGAGTCGCGCGGGCGGCGGTCGAGGGCGCGCACTCCGCCGCCACCGGGGTGAATCCCCTGGTCGGTGTGGACAGCCGAGGAGCGCTTGGTCAGCGCGTGACGCCCTCCCGGTCGAAGGCGAAGATGGCGTTGCGGACGGTCGCTCGTTCCGCCAGGCATCGGCCTGCGCGCCGCGCGCGCTGGCGGCGACGATCCCGGAGCGTGACGGGAGTCGGCTCATGCGGGGGGCCGCGGTCAGCACGGCGCTCCATAAGCAGAGTGTGACCACCACAGCGAGCCGCGATACCCCACAGCGGCGACCTCTCACGCCCATGACACCTCCTCGTTCCATAGCAACGCTTTCCCTATGCTGCACGGCATCCCAAGGGTGGCATGGGAACTGACGGTCGCCGGCTACCGGGCCGTCTACATTGACGCCGCCGAGGGCGCCCGGACGTGGTGCTAACCGGGTCCGGGGATCGGCGCGACGGGCTGGACGCGGACGCGCTCGCGGCGGTCCTGGCGTCGGTCCCGTAGCGCGGCAAACTCATCGCCAACTCCCCTCCTCCGCGGCGGCCGGTGTGGCTGGCGCCGGCCGCCGCTCTTTCGTGGTACTCGTGGGGCCGGGGCAGATGGGGGCCGGGGAGCACGCTACAGCCGTTCCACGCCCAGCCCCTCGCGCAGGTAGCGGAGGTTGGCGTGCAGCTTTTCCTCGACGCTGCCCTCGCCCTCCGCCGGGCGCGGCGGGTCGAGGTCGAGGGTGATCCAGCCGGCGTAGCCCCGCTCGCGCAGCAGGCCCCAGATAGCCGGCAGATCGACGCCGCCCGCGCCGAGGTCGCGGTAGAGGATCGCCCGCGCGTGCTCCTCCCGCGTCGGCGTGGGGCCGGTGTAGCCGCGGTACTCCGGCCGCGTGTCCTTCCAGTGGATGGCGACGATCCGGTCGTAGTGCTCCGCAATCAATTCCAGCGGATCGCCGCCGCCCAGGTTGACGTGCGCGGTGTCCAGCGTCAGCGAGACCCATTCGGGGTCGGTCAGTTCGAGCAGGCGGCGGATCTCCTCCGGGCGCTCGATCGGTCCCCAGATGTGCGGGTGCGGCGCCAGGCGGATGCCGAGCGCGGCCGTGGCCCGTCCCAGCTCGTTCAGCGCGGCGGCGATCGCCTGCAGGTCCGCCTCGCTCGGGCCGCCGGGCGGGCGCGCGCCGAGGTTGATCTTGAAGTGGCGGCAGCCAAAGACCGTCAGGAAGTCGCGCGCGAAGGCCAGGTGATCGGCGATCGTCCGCGCGCGCGCGGCGGGGTCGATGAAGTCGGTCGCCTGCCCCGGCCCGCCGTTCGAGCAGGTCGCCATGGCCACCCCGTGCCGGTCGAGGATCGCCTTGAGGTCGCGCGGGCGCGCGACGTAGGGCATGATGAGCTGCCGGTAGGGCTCGATGCCGGGGAAACCGAGATCGGCGACGAGCGCGACATCGTCGGGCTGCAACTCCCCGAAGATGTACGTGCCCACCGCGAAGCGGACCCCCGCCCCCTCCCCCGTCGCCGGCTGACGCTCCCGCTGCATCGTGTCCCCTCCCGCGCTTCCGTGACCGTCACGCGCCCTACCACCCGAGGCAGGGGGCATTGTAGCGCGGAACGAGCGGCGGCACTCACCCCGCCGCGCGCGGCCCGGCGAAGCGGTAGCGCAGGAACAACTCGTCCTCGTGGAGATAGGCGGAGGCGAGGGCCAGGGGGGGCAGCCCCGGCAGGGCGGGGCCTTCGACCAGGGTCAGGCGCTCGCCGCCCCCGGCGATCTTCGGGGCCAGCGTCCAGCAGATCTCATCGACCAGCCCGGCGGCGATCAGCGCGCCGTTCAGGTGCGGCCCCCCCTCGACCAGCAGGTAGCGCACCCCGCACGCCTCGCGTAGCGTCCGCGCGATCCAGGCCGGCTCGGGCTCGGGCGTCGGGGCCAGGATCACGCGGGCGCGCGCCGCGAGCGCGGCGTGCCGGTCGGGGTCGGCCGCCAGCCCCGCCCCGGCCAGGACGACGCGCTCGATCCCCTCGTGGCGGAACCAGCCGCGGTCGAGCGGCAGATCGCCCGCGCGCGTCACGACCGCCGTGAGCGGCTGTGCCGGCAGGCCCCGCGCCGCCCGCCGCGCACCCCACGCCGCCCCGACCCGCGAGTCGATCCCCTCGGCCCGCAGCGTGCCGGCCCCGTTGAGGACGGCGTCGTTGGCGGCGCGGATGGCGCGCATCAGCCGGTGGTCGAGGTCGCTGCCGAGCGGCGCCGCCTTGCCCCTGACCGCCGCCTTCCCATCCACGCTCGTGACCATGTTGAGCATCGTGTAGGGCCGGCCGGCGGGCGGCTTCGGCAATTGGTCGCGCAGGTCGTCGTAGATCGCGTCCGGGTCGAGGTCGGCGGCGGGAGTGGGGTAGAGTCGCTGCATCGCTGCTCCTTCCCGGCGGGTCAGCCCGCCGCGGATCATAGCCCCCCACGGTCACGCGATCCTCCGGCCATGTGGGCGGTCGGCGTGGTAACGGGAGCGCCCCCCCGCCGGCCGTGCCGGAGGCTCGCCCGGCGGGAGCGCCCGGCGGGAATGATACAATCCCCCATACAGATCGTGAACGGCACAGGATGGAGGAGGGGGCGCGGATGGAGCGGAGCAGTCTGGAACGGGACCGGGCGGGGCTGGTGATGGTCAAGGGGGAGCCGTTCAACGCGGAGTCGCCGCTGGCGGGGCTGCGCGAGCCGGTGACGCCGACGCCGCTGCACTACGTCCGCAGTAACTTCCCCCTGCCCGACCACGACGGCACGCTCGCGGTCGGCGGCGCGGTCGCGCGCCCGCTGACGCTGACGCTCGACGACCTGCGCGCCCTCCCCGCCGCCACCCTGACGGTGACGCTGGAGTGCGCCGGCAACGGGCGCGTCGGGCTGATGCCCCTGCCGACCGGCGAGCCCTGGACCGGCAACGCCGTCGCGACGGCGCGCTGGACCGGCGCCCCGCTGCACCTGGTGCTGGAGCGCGCGGCGCCGCTGGCGTCAGGGATCGAGGTCACCTTCGAGGGCGCGGACCACGGCCCTTACCGGGGCGGGGCGGACATCCACTTCGTCCGGTCGCTGCCGCTCGAACGGGCGCGCGACCCGGAGGCCCAGATCCTGCTCGCCTACGAGATGAACGACGAGCCGCTGACGCCCGACCACGGCGCCCCGCTCCGCCTGCTGGTGCCGGGCTGGTACGGCATGGCCTCGGTCAAGTGGCTGGCGCGGATCGCCGTGCTGCCCGAGCCATACGAGGGGCAATTCCAGACCAAGTCGTACATCTACGAGTGGCCGGACGGCGGGCGCGAGCCGGTCGGCGCGATGCGCGTCAAGGCGGCGATCACCGACCCGGCCCCCGGCGCCACGCTGCCCGCCGGCCCCTACACCGTGCGCGGCCGGGCCTGGTCCGGGACCGGGCCGGTGGCGGCGGTCGAGGTCAGCGTGGACGGCGCGGGCGAGTGGCAGCCCGCGCGCCTCGACCCGCCGTCCGGCCCCTACGGGTGGCAGGCGTGGTCGTTCGACTGGGCCGCCGGTGGCGTCGGGCGGCACGTCCTGCGCGCGCGGGCGATCGACGCCGCCGGCAACGTCCAGCCTGACAGCCCGCCGTGGAACCGCCTCGGCTACGGCAACAACGCCGTCCAGGTGCTCGTCCTCGATGTGCGCTGACCGCGCCCGTCCCCCGGTCGTCCGGCGGCCGTCGCGCGGGGCGGGCGCGGCCCCGCGCGCCGTCGCGGTGGCCCCGCCGCCCGACCGGGCCGGGGGAGAAGCCGCGGTGTCACGGGGGCGACGGTGGGGTGCGGCGCGCGCCTCGACCGAGGCCCCCCTGCCCCGGCGCACCCTGGCGGCGATCCTCGGCCTGCTCGTCGCCTGGCGCGCGGCGATCGCCCTCTTCTCGGCCCTCGCGGCGCGGCAGGGAGGCTTCGCGCCGTGCTACTCGGGGGTCGGCTTCCTGGGCCATTCGGCCTGCTGGGACTCGGCCTGGTACCTGCGGATCGTCGCGGAGGGGTACACCTACACGCCGGGCGCCGCGTCGTCGATCGCCTTCTTCCCGCTCTTCCCGCTGCTGATCGGCCTGTTCGACCGGCTCCTGCCCGGCGGCGACGTCCTCGCCGGGCTGGTCGTGGTTCACCTGGCGCTGGCGGGGGCCGCCGTCTACATCTACCGGATCGTCCGGCTCGACTTCGGCGACCGGGTCGCCTGGCGGACGCTCTGGTTCCTCCTGCTCTTCCCCGGCGCGATCTTCTTCTCCTTCGTCTACACCGAGTCGCTGGCGTTGCTGGGGCTTGCGGGCGCGCTCTACCACGCCCGACGGGGCGAGTGGCTGCGCGCCGGGCTCTGGGGCGCGGCCGCCGGCGCGACGAAGCTGACCGCGTTGATGCTGCCGCTGCCGCTGATCGCGGAACTCCTCGCCCAGGGGCCGGTGGCCTGGCGGCGCCCGCGCCCCTGGCTCGGGATCGCGCTCGCCCCGCTCGGCGGCCTGGCCTATTTCGCCTACCTGCAAGCGCGGTTCGGCGACTTCCGCGTCTTCTTCGAGACGCAGGCGCAGTGGGAGCGCCACGGCCCCGGCGCCACGCCGGTCTTCCTCCTGGGGCTCCGCTGGCTCGGCGGCGACCGGAGCGCGCTGGACTTCTACCCCGGCGGCATCACATCTGTGCCGGACTTCTTCCTACTGCTGGACACCTCGCTGCTCCTCCTCTTCGTCACCGCCGGGATCGTCCTCTGGTGGCGCGTCCGCGCGAGCTACGGCGTGCTCGTCTTGGCGCTGCTCGCCCCGCCCGCGCTCTCCGGGAACCCGCAGAGCCTCACCCGCTACCTGGCGATCCTCTTCCCCGCCTTCATCCTGCTCGCGTTGATCGAATCCCGCCCCGCCCGCTACGCCCTCAGCCTCGTCTCCCTGCTCGGCTTCGCGTTCCTGCTCCGCATGTTCCTGCGCGCGCTCTGGGCCGGCTGAGCGCCAGGGTAACCCGGCGCGCCCCCCGCGCGACTATCCTTCAGACAGGCGGGGAGTGGTTCCCATAGGTCGCGGTGCGGCGGTGGTGAGCGGGGACGATGACAGCGGCGAGAGCGACGCCGCCCTGGTGCTGGCGGCCAGGGCGGGCGACCGGGGCGCCTTCGCGGCCCTGTTCGCCCGGCACTGGCCCCTGCTCGCCGGGCTCTGCCGCCGCATGCTCGGCGACCCGGCCCTGGCGGAGGACGCCGCGCAGGAGGCGGCGCTCCAGGCGCTGCTGACCCTCGATCGGCTGCGCCGGCCCGAGCGCTTCGGCCCCTGGCTCGGCGGCATCGGGCTGAACATCTGCCGCCGCTGGTGCCGCGCGCGGGCGCAAGCCCCGACGCCGGAGGCGCTCGACGGCGGGCGGCTGGCCCGCGAGCCGGTCGACGCGCGCCCGAGCCCCACGGAACTGGCCGAGGCCGCCGAGTTGCGGGCGCGCGTGCGCCGCGCGGTGGACGGTCTGCCGCGCGGCCAGCGCGCCGCCGTGACCCTCTTCTACCTGTCGGAGTTGAGCCACGCCGAGGTCGCCGCCCAACTCGGGATCGCCCCCGGCGCGGTGAAGACCCGGCTACACAAGGCGCGGCGGGCGCTGCGACGCGAACTCTGGACGGAGCGCGAGGAGGCGGACATGACGACGGAAGCGGGGACCGGGCTGGTCGAGATGCGGGTGGCCGACGTGCGGCGGCGGACCGTTGACGACGGCCAGCCGCACAACTACCTGGTGATCCTCGAGGAGGCGGGCGGGGCGCGGCAACTCCTCTTCTGGGTCGGGCCGTTCGAGGGCACGGCGCTGGCGATGCAACTCACGGGGGGCCAGACCAACCGCCCCCTGCCCTACACCCTCACCACGAACCTGCTCCGGGCGCTCGGCGCCCGGCTGCGCGAGGTGTGCATCCACCGCCTGACCGACGAGGTCTTCTTCGCGGCGGTCCTCGTCGAAGGCGCCGGCACGGTCGAGACGGTGGACGCCCGCCCCAGCGACGCGGTCAACCTGGCCCTGCTCGCCGGCGTCCCGATCCGCGTCGAGCCGGCGGTGATCGAGACGGCGCGGGCCGGCACCGCCGCGCACCCGCGCCGCTCGCAGGATTTCTACGACGGGTTCTCCGGCGAGGGGACGGAGGGCGCGGCGGAGATCGCGGCGCAGGCGCGGAAATAGGGGCGGATGTTCGCCTGGTAAGGCGTGCGCCCTCCTCGTGACCGTCACACCTCCAGCTTCCTGAGCGGTGCCGCTCCTTCACCACGGCACGCGGCGAGGATGCTGCGCCGGCGACTGAAGTCGCGCCTGCCGGTCTGCCGGCCACGAAGCCCCCCTTCGGGGGCTGGGACCGCGATCATGCCCCAAACTTCCCTGATGGGCACGATGCTTCGGTAAGCCTCAGTCCGGCTCGGCCGGACTTTGTGGCGACCGCGGTCGCCGATAGGCGCGACTTCAGTCGCCGGCGCCTCCTACCCTTGGGAAACCCCGCCGCGGGGGAACCAGGAAGGATCGCCCTCCACCCCTCGCCCTCCACCTTCCAAATTCCTCTTGCCCACCCTTGCGGGCCGTGCTATGCTGCGGGCCGGGGGAATGCCTGACCCGCGGCCAGGGCCGCGCCGATGGACCGCCCAGCCCGCGACAGCCGACGGGACGCGCATCCGGCCCACGAACCACCCGCGGCACGGTTGGTGCAGACAGGCACCCACCGAACCGGGTAGGATAGGGCTCGGCGGCAATGCCCGTGACCGCGACGCGGCGGAGCGACGACCGGGCTGTGGAGGGAGGAGCACGGATGAAGATCGACGGCAGTTACACGATGAACGGTCCCCGGGAGCAGGTCTACGAGACCCTGTCCGACCCCCAGGCGCTGCGCGGATGCCTCCCCGGCTGCGAGCGCTTCGAGGAGATCGGCGAGGGCCGCTGGGAGACGACGCTCAAAGCGGGCGTCGCCGGCATCCGTGGCGAGTTCACCGGCACGGTCACCCTGGCCGACCAGAAGCCGCCCGAATCGTACACCCTCTCGGTCGAGGGCAATTTCAAGGGCGGCTTCGTCAAGGGAGTCGGCAATATCTCGCTGGAGGAGAACGGCGACAAGACGACGGTCAAGTACAGCGGCGACGGCCAGGTGAGCGGGCCGCTGGCCTCGGTCGGCCAGCGCCTGATGACCCCCGGCGTCAAGATGGTCGCCAACCAGTTCTTCCGCTGCCTGGAAGGCAAGGTCGGCAGCCAGGCGCCGGCGAGCGCGGAGCGTGGGGCGTAGGCCGTGGTCTGCAGGGCCGCGGGCCGTGAGGCCCATCACCGATCGAGTGGAGGAGGTTGGAGGACGATGGCAACGCATCCGATCACGCTGACGGTCAACGGCAGCCAGCGGCAGGGGCAGGTCGAGCCCCGGCGGCTGCTGGTCCACTACCTGCGCGACGAGCTGGGACTCACCGGCACGCACATCGGCTGCGAGACCAGCCAGTGCGGCGCCTGCACCGTCATCCTCAACGGCCAGGCGGTGAAGAGCTGCACCGTCTTCGCGGTCCAGGCCGACGGCGGCCAGGTCATGACGATCGAGGGGCTGGCGCAGGATGGCCAGCTCCACCCGATCCAGGAGGGCTTCTGGGAGGAGCACGGCCTGCAGTGCGGCTTCTGCACCCCCGGCATGATCCTGAGCACCTACGACCTCCTGCTGAAGAACCCCGACCCGAGCGAGCAGGAGATCCGCCACGCGCTGCACGGCAACCTCTGCCGCTGCACCGGCTACCAGCACATCGTCAAGTCGGTCCAGTACGCCGCGAACAAGATGAAGGGCGCTCCCGCGGTGGCGGATTAGCGGGTCGAACGTCGAACGTCTGAACGTCGAACGTCCTTCTGGCAAGGTCCAGGGCCTTTAGAAACAACCGCGGCCGCTGAACGATGCCACGCTCAGACGTTCGACGTTCGACTACCCGACGAAGGAGGAGAACAGGATGATCCCCGGCGAGTTCGAGTACTACGCGCCGACCAGCGTGCAGGAGGCTGTGTCGCTGTTGCAGCAGCACGGCGAGGACGCCAAAGTGCTGGCCGGTGGGCACAGCCTGATCCCGCTCCTCAAGCTGCGGCTCGCCAGCCCGCCGGTCCTGGTGGACATCGGCCGCATCCAGGAGTTGAAGGGCATCCGGCGGCAGAACGGCGCCGTGACGATCGGCGCGCTGGCGACGCACGCCGACATCGAGTTCTCGGAGGATCTGCGCGGCGTCTTCCCCTTGATGCACGACACTGCGACGGTGATCGGCGACCCGATGGTGCGCAACCTCGGCACCTTCGGCGGCGCGCTCGCCCACGCCGACCCGGCGGGCGACTGGCCGGCGGTGGCGCTGGCGCTCAATGCCACGATGCGGCTCACCGGGCCGAACGGCGAGCGCACCGTCGCGGCCGATGACTTCTTCGTCGATCTGCTGACCTCGGCTGTCGAGCCGGGCGAGGTGCTGACCGCGGTCGAGATCCCCGTCCCGCAGGGCAAGTACGGCACCTCCTACCAGAAGTTCTCGCACCCCGCCTCCGGCTACGCGGTCGTCGGCGTCGCCGCACTGGTCCAAATGGGCGCGGACGGCGCCTGCCAGGACTGCCGCGTGGCGATCACCGGCGCCGGTCCGAAGGCGACGCGCGCGACCGCGACCGAGGATGCGCTGAAGGGCCAGCAACTGACCGAGGAGCTGATCGCCCAGGCCGCCGAGCAGGCCGGCAACGGCATGGACTTCCTCGGCGACATCTTCGCCTCCGAGTCCTACCGTGCCCATCTGGTCAAGGTCTTCACCAAGCGCGCCCTGCTCGGCGCGATGCAGGCCGCCCAATAGCGAGTCGCCGCCCGTCGGTCAGGAGCCGCCGATCGTCAGCGGATCGATAGGCGTCCAAACAGGCTGACCCGATGTCGCGGAGCAAGCACGCCGCCGCCCGATGGCAGGAATTCGGGCGGCGGCGTGCTTCATAGGGGTACCCGGCTGAATGTCCACAGTACGCGCCGGCGCGTTGCAACGCGGTGCTGCGCGCGCGCGGCAGGCCGGGGCGATGCTGGCGGCTCATACCGCCGAGGGAGGGCCTGATGCCGGAGCCCCTGCCGCGGCTCTACACCGACCTGGCCCCGTGGTTCCCCCTCCTCACCGCGCCCGCCGACTATGTTGAGGAGGCTGCGTTCTACCTCCGCGCCTTCCGAGAGGCAGCCGACGCCGCGCCGCGGACGCTGCTGGAGCTCGGCTCCGGCGGGGGGAACATGGCCTCCCACTACAAGCGCCACGTCGCGAGCACGCTCGTCGACCTGTCGCCGCCGATGCTCGCTCTCAGCGCGGCCCTCAATCCCGAGTGCGAGCACGTCCAGGGCGACATGCGGACGGTGCGGCTCGGCCGCGCCTTCGACGCGGTATTCGTCCATGACGCGGTGATGTACCTCACGACCGAGGCGGACCTGCGGCTGGCGGTGGAAACGGCCTTCGTCCACTGTCGGCCCGGCGGCGTCGCCATCTTCGCGCCGGATGCCGTGCGCGAGACGTTCACCCCCCGAACGGACCACGGCGGCCACGACGGGGAGGGGCGCGCCCTGCGCTACCTCGAATGGACCTGGGACCCCGACCCCGCCGACACGACCTACCTCGTGGACTACGCGTACCTCTTGCACGAGGATGGTCAGCCGCCGCGCTGCGTGCATGACCGCCACACCGAAGGGCTCTTCGGCCGCGACGACTGGCTGCGGCTGCTCGCGGAGGCCGGGTTCCGGGCGACCATGCGCCCGCTCGAGCACAGTGAGGTCCCGCTCGGCACGGTGGAGGTGTTCGTCGCCGTCAAGCCCACGGCGCCCGCGCGATCGGCGACGCTTTCGCAATAAACTGACGGGTAGCCCGACGCTTGCGCCGGGCTGTTCACTCCGCGAACTCGACGGAGGGGCGGGCACGGCGCAGCGGGCCGTTCAGCGTCGCGGCGGCCGCCAGCGCGACCTGCGGGACGAAGAGGATCAGCACCGTCGCGACCGGGCCGGTCCACTCGATCAGCGCGCCGGTTAGCGCCAGGCTGGCGGGCTGGACGCCGAAGGCGATCAGCTTGAAAGCGGCGTTCACCCGCCCCTGCAAGACGTCCGGGATCAGCGCGAGCCGGTGGCTGTACTGCGCCCCGAAGTAGATCGGCACGGCGACGAAGATGACGGCGTTGACAGCGCCGAGCGCCAGCGGCCCCGGCGCGACGATGTAGAGCGGCCAGGTCAGCGCCAGAACCCAACTCGTCCCGACCACGATCTCGCGGAAGCCGAACCGGCGCTGGAGCGGCGCCGCCGCCAGCGCCCCGACGATGCTGCCCGCGCCGCTGCTGGCGAAGATCAGCCCGATGGTCGCCGCCGAGGCGCCCTGCCGCTGCGCGAAGACGATCAGGATCAGCGCGTAGCCGTAACCGCAGAGGTTGATCCCGCCGGTCAGGAAGGCGAGGAAGCGCAGCAGCGGCTGCCGCCAGAGCCAGACCACCCCCTCCCGGACCTCCGCCCACAGCCGCTCCCGCGACCCGGTTGGCACGGCCGGGCGCTCGCCTTGCAGCGGGGTCGCGATCAAGCGCAGCGAGGCGGCCGACCCCAGGTAGGAGACCGCGTCGACCAGGAAGGGCAGGGCGCTCCCCAATCCGAAGAGCAGGCCGCCCAGAGCCGGGCCGGCCAGCCCCGCGACCGACTCGGTCGCCTGCGTCTGCGCCACCGCCGCCGGCAGTTGCCCCCGCGGGACGACGCGCGGCAGGCAGGCCGCCTCGGCGATGCTGAAGAAGGTGAAGAGTGTCCCCTCGACCGCCGCCACCAGCGCGAGCTGCGCCAGGGTTAGCCGGCCGAACAGCAGCGCGAGCGGGATGCTGCCCATCGCCGCCGCCCGCCCCAAGTCACTGAGGACCATCGTGCGCCGGCGGTCCCACCGATCGACCAGCGCGCCGACCGGCAACCCGAGGATCGTGAAGGGCAGCGCCCGCAGCGCGCCGAGCAGGCCGGCCTGCGCCGGCGACCCGGTGATCGCCAGCATCAGCAGCGGGAAGGCCAGTTGCGAGACCTGGGTGCCGAACGAAGAAACGATTTGCCCGGTCCACAGCAGCAGGAAATCGCGGTTGCGCCACAGCGGCACAGCCCGGCGCGCGACCGCCGGGGGCGTCTCGATTGTCTCAAGCACGGATCGTTCTCCCCATCAGTCCGGGGAGGGGGCGGTAGCAATCCTGGCGCCCACTCCCGCTGTCCCCTGCGCCGATCTAGCAGGACAGCGGGGAGCGGCTCATGAAAGGGGTCGGGAACTCCAATCG
>JAUJMV010000028.1:24234-63725 GCA_030446685.1 Thermomicrobiales bacterium
CTACCCCGCGCGCTCCCGCCGCTGCCGGGCCGCCTCGAAGAGGACGATCGCCGAGGCGATGGCGACGTTGAGCGATTCGAGCCCACCGCCGAGCGGGATCGCCAGCGTGCCGGTGCAACGCGCGCGACCCTCGGGGGAGAGGCCGCGGTCCTCGTTGCCGACGATCAGGGCGGCCGGCGCCGACCAGTCGGCCGCGCTGTAGACCGTCTCGCCGTCGGCCTCCGCGCCCCAGACGGCGTCGCAGCCGTCCAGCGCCGCGTCCAGCGCCTCCCATCCGACGTTCGAGCGCAGGGCCAGCCGGAAGTGCGCGCCCATCGCCGCGCGCACGACCTTCGGGTTGTAGAGATCGACCGTGGCCGGGGTCGTGTAGAACGCGGTGGCCCCGGCCCCGAGCGCGGTCCGCAGCATCGTGCCGAGGTTGCCGGGATCGCGCACGCCATCGGCGACCGCGATCAGCGGCGTGCCGGCCGCCGGCTCCTGGCGCTCCGGGAAGGCGAAGGTCGCGACAATGCCCTGCGGCGTCTCGGTCTCGCTCACCCCGCGCAGCACCTGCGGTGTGACCTCCAGCAAGCGCATGTGCCGCCCGACACCCTCGCGCAATTCGGTCAGGCGGATCAGCAGCCGGTCCTGCGCCTCGCCCTCGCCCAGCAGTTCGCGCGCGATCAGCACCATCCGCGGCGTCGCCCCCGCATTGAGGGCCTCGCCCAGCAGGCGCACCCCCTCCACGACGAAGGCGCGTTCCTTCTGCCGCTCGCGCCGCTTGCCCAGCGCGCGGATGTACTTCACCGTCGGGTTGTCGAGGCTCGTGACTGTCGTAACCATTCTTCCACTGAGAAGTCGTCGGCCGTCGGCCGTCGGTGGCTCTGCGTAGACGGGTAGGCTCCCGTCTTGCCGCACATCTTCTGACGACTGACGGCCGACGACTTGCTACTCGTCAGGCCCGCACTTGGGCGGTGGCCAGCGCGGCGGTCTCCGCCGGCAGCGCCGCGCGCGAGACCTCGACAAATTGGCTGAAGGCGGCGCCGTCGTAGACCGCCAGATCGGCCAGGATCTTGCGGTCCACCTCGACCCCGGCCAGCTTCAGGCCCTGGATGAACCGCCCGTAGGGCAAGCCATTCATCCGCGCCGCCGCGTTGATCCGGGTGATCCACAGTCGGCGAAAGTCGCGCTTGCGGGCGCGCCGGTCGCGGTAGCTGTACACCAGGGCCTTCATCACGCCCTCGTTGGCGCGGCGGAACAGGCGGTGGCGCGTCCCGCGGAAGCCCTTGGCCTGCTTGAGAATCCGCCGGTGCCGGGCGTGCCCCGTCACCCCGCGCTTGACTCTGGTCATCCTCCCCTCCTCCTCTGCGGCTACAGGACACGAATCTACAGGACGCGGGCCAGGTCTATCGGCCTGGCCCGCGTCCTTCGGACTCGCGACCCGCGACCATCCCGGCCCGCGATCGCGGCCTTACTTCAACCCGTACGGGATCAGCTTCTGCACGCGCTTGCGATCGGCCGGGTTCATCTCGATCAGCTTGTCGAACATCCGCTTCACGCGCGGCGACTTGCGGCGGCGGAAGTGGCTCTTCATCCCCTTCGCGCGCCGGATCTTGCCGGTCCCGGTCGTATCGAAGCGCTTCTGCGCGCCCTTGTGGGTCTTCATCTTGGGGCCTTTGGGCATCGTCGTCCATCCCTTCCTGCGCTGGAGCGCCGCCCTTCCGCGCGGGCGCACAACATTCTCTAAGCCGCCCCTGCCATCGGCACGGGCGGACATCCGGGTTTCTGCAGTCGTGCGGGCTGGCCCGTTAGGCGGTGGCGCCTTCCGGCTCCGCGGCCGGCCGGCCCTCGCGCGGCGCGGCCGGGGTGACCGGCTGCTTCTTCGGCGCCAGCATCGCCGTCATGTTGCGCCCTTCCAAGCGCGGGACCGATTCGATCACCGCGTAGGGCATCAACTGCTCCAGCACCCGATCGAGCACCGCGCGCCCGACCTCCGGGTGCAGGTTCTCGCGCCCCTTGAACTGCACCGTCAGCTTGACCTTGTCGCCCTCTTCCAGGAACCCGCGCGCGCGCCGGCTCTTGGTGTCCAGGTCGTGGTCGTCGGTCTTCGGCTTCAGGCGCACTTCCTTGATCGTGATCGCCTTGGAATTGCGGCGCGACTCCCGCTCCTTGCGCGACTGCTCGTAGCGCGCCTTGCCCCAATCCATGATCCGGCAGACCGGCGGCGCGGCGTTGGGCGCGACCTCTACGAGGTCGAGCCCGCGCTCGCGCGCGATCGAGAGCGCCTGGAACGTCGGCACGATGCCCAGTTGCTCGCCGTTCTCGTCGATCAGCCGCACCTCGCGGATGCGGATGCGCTCGTTGACCCGAACTGGTTTGCTTATCTCTACCCCTCCTGCGTGGGTTATCCAGGCCGTCCGCGCTGCCCCGGCCCAGGCGGGGGACTTGCGGACAAGCACCACAAAAGCGGCCTCACCGGAAGCCGCCACGTCCAAAAATTGTACCACTCAAACGATCGCTCGTCAACGGAGATTTCTCACCGAACAGGCGTGGAAGGAACGGGGGGAAGCCACGGGGAAGTGCGCGAATCCTGTGATTACTCCTTCATCGCTCCACGCCTTACGCTCCACGCCTTAATGGTGGAGCGGCTCCCCTACGGCACGCGCGCGGGCGACGGGCGAGGCTCGCGCGCCCAGTGCGGCGGCAGCCCCGCCGCGCGCAACGCCTCCAGCACCGGATCGGGCGCGTCGCCGGCCGCGCCGAGCGGCAGCAGCAGGCGGCCGTCGGGCAGCGGCTCCGCCGGGGGCAGGCCGGCGCGGGCGAGCGCCGCCTGCACCCGCTCCGGCGCGACGCCGTCGTCCGGGTGGAGGATCAGCGCGCGCGCCAGCCGCACCCCGGCGTGCTCGCGCGCCCACTCGCGCAGCGTGAAGGCGACGTTCTGCGGCGGCGGCCCGCCGCCCGCCCGCTCCAGGAAGGTGGTGATCTGATCGAGCGTCAGCCCCGCCGCGATCCCCCGCCGCACCGCCGCCGCGGTCAGCCGGTAGGCGCTGACCGTGTCGAGCCGCGCCGGCTCGGCGATCGCGCCGAGCGCCCAGAGGCGCCGCGGTGTCGGGCGGAAGAGCAGCACCTCGAAGCCGGCCCCGACCGCCAGCGCCCGGTCGCCGCGCGCCGGGGGCGCGAACTCGCGGCGCAGCCCCAGCAGCCAGCCGCCGAGGTCGGTCAGCGCCAGTGCCGGCCGGCCCCGCGCGTCCGCCCCCTCGCGCAGCGCGCCGAGCGGGACCAACCCGCCGTGCAGCGCGATCCCGATCGCCGCGGCGCTGACCTCGTCCCGCGTCCCGGCGGGACCGGCGGCCCGCGCCGCGCTGAAGGAGCCGCCGAGCAGCGTCGGGCGCTGCCGCGCGATCCGCAGCGCCAGCGCCGCCGCGTCGTACCAGGTCCCGACGCGGCAAGCGCGCAGCTCCTCCAGCACCACCTGCCGCATCGCCGGCCAGTCGACGCCCAGAATCTGCAGATCGTCCTGGCTCAGCCCTTCCGGCCAGTCCCGCGCGCCGCGCCAGCGATTGAAGAGGACGCGCGATTGCTCGTTGAAGGTGCGGTCGCGCCACGCCTCGACCGCGCCGGTCGCCTCGAACGCCTCCTCCCCGGCGCGGATCAGCCCCTCGTCCCGCGCCAGGTGGATCAGGAAGGGGACGTAGCCGGGGCGCGGCACGCCGTCCGCGCTCGCCCAGAGGAGCGGCGCCAGCCGGCGGAGCGCCGTCGCGTTGCGCTCCTCGTCTCCCTCACGCCACTCGAGCAGTCCCTGCGTCAGCCGCCGCAGGATCGTCAGCAGGTCCCAGGCGGCGGCGCAGGGGTGGTAGGGGCGCTCGTCCGGCGCCGCCTCGACCGGCGTCAGCGGCGGCGGGGCGTCGCGCGCCGGGCGCTTCGGCGCCAGCACATCGCGCGGGATGAAGAGGACGCGCGCCCCGTCCAGGTAGGCGTGCCAGACCAGCAGCCGCTCGCCCAGCGCGCGCCCGGCCGCGCGGATCGCCGCCGCGTCCAGCCCCAGCCGCTCGCGGAGCGCCGCCAGCGGCATGGCCCCACCGGCCTCGCGGATCGCCGCGAAGACGCGCTCTGCCCCCTCCGGCAGCCCCCCGACGGTCGCGCGCCGCTGCTCCGGCAGATCGACGCGCGCCAGAATCTCGTCGGTCAGCGCCTCGCGCGCCAGCACCCCCGGCGTCACGCGCAGCCCCCACTCCCGTGCGCCCTCCTCGAGCTCGCCCCCCTCCAGGGTGCTGAGCAGCGCCCGCAGCGGCGCGTCCGGCCCGAGCGCCCCGCCGAGCAGTCGCTCCTCCTGCACCCGCCCGAAGAGCGTCGCCAGCTCGCGCGCCAGGAAATAGGCCGGCGCGTCCGCCCCCGGCGGTGCCTCCTCCGCGTAGAGGATGCCGCACCCCGCCAGCGCGTCGACCGCCGCCACGCCCTCTTCCGCCTCCCGCCCGCGCGCCGCCGCCAGGTCGGCGACCGGGCGTGCCTCCTCGCCCCCCGCCACCAATGCCTCGACGACGGCCCACTCCGCCGCCCCGAGCGCCTCCGCGCGATCCCGCACCGCCCAGTGATCGCGCATGGCCCGGTAGAGTTGCCCGACCCGGTCGGCGTGCTCGCGCCCGTCGAGCGCCACCTCCCAGCAGGCGGCGATCCGAAGCAGGTCGGCCGGGCTCCGCTCCCGCAGCCGCCCGAGCAGATTACGCCGGCGCATGGGGGCCTCGTGGGTGGTGGGGCGCGGGCCGCGGGCCGTGGGCCATCGAGCATACAACGCAAAACGTAAGGCGCGGAGCAGCGGCGTGCGAGCAGGAGTAGCACACAATCCCGCGCTCCACCGCGACGCTCCAAGACAGACGCACCGTGCTCCCCACCCGCTCCACGGCCCACGCCCTACGGTCTACGCTCCACGCTCCACGAGGTGCTCGCAGGCGTTGACCACCGCGACCGCGTGCGCGCGCCCGGCCGCCTCGTCCCCGATCGCCACCTCGGTGATCGAACAGTTGCCGACGGCGTCGGTCGGCCAGGGGCCGATCGGGTCGCCGCGCAGGTAGGCGAGCGCGAAGCGGATCGTGCCGCCGTGCGTGGAGAGAATCACCGCGTCGTCCGTGCCCGCCGTCGGCCGGTGACGCGCGACGATCGCGTCGATGGTGGCGACGACCCGCGCCCGGAACTGCCAGCCGGTCTCGCCCTCCGGCCAGCCGTAGTCCAACCCCAGCCGCTCGCGTTGCTCCCACAACGCGGGCCACCGGTGGTGGACCTCGGCGGTGGTGAGCCCCTCCGCCGCCCCGACATCGATCTCGCGCAGCCCCGGATGCGCGGTCGGCGCCAGCCCGACCGCCACGCCGATCGCCTCGGCGGTGCGCCAGGCACGCTTGAGCGGGCTGGCGTAGAGGGCCACCGGGCGCAGATCGCGCCGCGCCGCCAGCGCCCCGGCCACTGCCGCCGCCTGCCGCTCGCCGGTCTCGTTCAGCGGCACATCCTGCCAGCCCTGATAGATCCCACCGGCGTTCGCCGCCGTCTCCCCGTGCCGCACCAGCATCAGTCGCATCGGCCCTCGCACTCAACCCGGAGATCGGCGCCGGGCGCCATCCCGCCACCATGTATGTACAGCATAGCGGTATCGGCGTGTCGCGGCAAGCTGAACCGCCATATCGATGGGGGCCGGGGCGGCCGGCGCTCGCCCCGCCTTGACACCCCCCGCCCCTGTACTATCATTTCGATAGCGTCGAGCACCCACCGGGCGACCGCCGCCGGACGGCCGCGGAACCAGATGGAGTACGTGGAAAGGAACGGCTATCATGGTGACGATCACGCCGAGCGCCGGCGAGCAGTTGCGCGCGGTGCTGGAGCAGCAGGGCGGGCCGGAGGCCGGGCTGCGCGTCTGGGTGCAGAGCGCCTGCGGCTGCGGCAACGTCGGCTACGGCATGGGCATCGACGAGTCGACCGTCGGCGACAGCGTCTACGAGAGCGAAGGCATCCAGGTCATCCTCGACCCCGCCAGCGCCAGCCTCCTCGGCGGCGCGCGGATCGACTTCGTCGACCAGGGCGTCTACGGCCGCGGCTTCGCCATCCACACCCCGGACGACGCCCCGGTTGCCGGCGGCGGTGGCTGCGGCTGCGGCGCCCGCTGACGAGTGCTGAGGGCTGAGTGCTGAGTCGCGAGTAGGTTTGCAGCAGGTGGAGCGGGTCATACCCGGCACGGGGCCTGATCGCGCCACCACCCCACTCATGACTCAGCACTCAGCAGTTAGCACTTCCCTGGTGCTCGTGGTCCCGGTTCGCCTCGCCGTGGTTCCGCAGATGACGCGGATGGCATGGATCCCGCCTGGATATGAAGACAGCGGCGACATGCTCGGGGCCGAACCAGACGGTGGCTCCGCGCTGTATCGCGCTCCGGCAGTCTGCGGCTGTGATTCTAGCGTTCCCCGATACTCAGGCCCGTCCCGCACCTCCTCCACGACGACCCACATCCGTTCCCCCTGCACGTAGGGTGACCCGGTTTCATCTCTTCCCGGGATGAGGAAGAGCAGTTTGACGAGAGAGCCGACCGCCAAGGTCGAGCGCTCCTCGGCGGTCGGTATAGAGAAGGTCCGCGGAGCGCGCCGGTGCCGCTCCAGGGCGCTCTCCAGTTCCCACCCGTCCGCGTCGAGACTCGGGAGCATGGGCATCACTCCTTGTAGCGGTCAGCCCCTGCGCCAGCGACGGCGGACGCCCGCCCCGTCGCGCAGCGCGTCGAGCCGCGCCTGCTCGGGGAAGCGGGGATGGGGAATCTGCGCCGACTCCCCGCAGGCGGCGCAGGCGACCTCGCCCGGCAGCCCGACCCATGCCGGCGGCAGCGCGGCATCGGGCTTGCCGCGCGCGTAGCGGCGCCGGCCTTGCTGCGGCACCAGCCGCCCGGCCTCCTGCGGCACCAGCACGTAAAAACCCTGCGTCGGCACGCCGCCCAGCGACCCGTCGGCCACCGCGTCCATCAGCGGCTGCTCCGCCCAGGTGATGTAGAAAAGGGTCCCGAGCGGGGCGGCGCAGCGCGGGCAGTGCAACTCGCGCGGCTCCTTGTAGCCCGCCAGCCACGCCTCGCGCTCCTCCGTCAACCGCTCGAGTTCGGCCTGTGAACCTGTCGCCATACGTCGCTCGGACCTCGAATCGCCCCTGCCATTCCCAGCACTCGCGCCAACGGCCTGTCGACCCCTCGCGGGATGATCAGCGGCTTGGCGAGCCGGCGGCGAAGGGCGAGTAACCGCGGGAGGGCAATATAGAGCGGATGGCTCCTCTTATCGTCAACGAAAAACGTGAAACATTCCGCCCCGAACCGCCGCTTCCCGCCTGTGTATCGCCCTCACTATGCCCAAACTCAGGCGGAGCAGCAAGTGACAGATCAGGTCGTCTCCCGTCATTCGGTAGGGGCAGGCCCCCGCGCCCGCCCGCGCCGCCCGCCGCTGACCGGCCGCTCCGGCACCGCGCCCGGCCACCGGACAACCCTCATGCTCGCCCCTACACCCCTGTCCCGGCTCCCGCCCCCGGACGATCCTCCCGCAGCAGCGCCGCGATCGCCGCGTCGCCCGCCTCCTCGGCGCGCCGCAAGGCCGTCTTCCCCTCATGGTCGAGCGCGCCCGCGTCCGCGCCCCGGTCTAGCAGCCACCGGACGAGGCCGGCATCGCCGGAGCGCACCGCCCCGTGCAATGGCGGGCTGCCCCCGGCGCCCGCGTTCGGGTCGGCGCCGCGCGCGACCAGCAACTCGGCGATCTCGCGCTGGCCCCCGATCGTCGCGTGGGAGAGGATTGGGATGCCGTGCGCGCCGGTGGCCCGCGCCTGCGCCGGATCGAGGTCCAGCATCGTCGCGACCTCCTCGATCCGGCCGAGCATCGCCGCCGCGCAGAGGTCGAGCGGCGCGCCCGCCGCCAGCAGGATCTCGGCGATCTCCCGCTGGCCGCTGTGCGCCGCCGCGCCGAGCGCCGTCTCCCCCCAGGCGGCCGTCGCGTCGTAGAGCTCGGGGTACTGTGCCAGCAGTTCGCGCACGCGCTCGACATCGCCGTGCGCGCTGCCGACGAACTCGTCAATCACCGCCTGCGCCGGCCCCTGCCCGGTCGTCATGCTCCCCCTCCACCGCGCCGGTTCGCCGCAACCCCCCGACCGCGTCAGCCGGCGGGAGCCCCGCGCCATCCCGCCGATGATACCACGATCCGCGCCGGCGGCAGCGCGCCCCGCTCGCCCACCCCGGCACCCCTCACCCGAGCGTGAAGGCGCCGATCCGGCCCTCGGCGTCGTAGGACTGGTGACCGAAGAGCAGCCGATCCGTCTCCAACAGGCGCGGCAGCAAGCGCCGGCCGTCCACCAGATCGACCCGATCCAGCGCCGCGATCGGGATCCACTCCGGCGTCCCCTCGGCCGACGGCACGACCGCCCGTGTGAGCGCCTCCCCCACGAAGACGCAGAGCAGCACCCCCCGCCCGCCGCTCCCCTCGACATTGATCAGTCCCCGCAGCGCCAGGCCCGCGATCCGCGAGGCGGCGATCCCCGCCTCCTCCCAGACCTCGCGCAGCGCCGCCGCCTCGATCGTCTCGCCCGGCTCGACGTGCCCGCCGAGGCCGTTGTAGCGGTTCGCCCAGAGCCGCTTCGTCGGCGCGCCCTTCAGCAGCAGCACATCCTCCCCGTGCCGCAGGAAGACCAGTGTCCGCGGAATGACGGTGTAGCGCCCTCGACTCGCGAGGTGCCCCGCCTCACTCATCGCCCCCCCCTCGCCTTCCAACTCTCCCCCCCCGCTCCCCGCCTTCCGCCCTCCGCCATCGGCCGTCCACCCCACACCCCGCGCCAGCAGCGCGTCACGCCAGGCGTCGGGCGCCAGCCGGTGCAGCAGCGTGAAGGCGAGCGGGTTGCGCGCGACCAGGTAGCGGGACTTCGGCCGCCGCGCCGTCAGCGCGAGGTGGATCGTCTCCGCGATCCGCTCGGGCGGCGCCCCGCCCCGTGCGGCCCGCCGGAACGCGGCGCGCACCGCCGGCACGGCCGCCGCGTAGGGCGAATCGGGCAGACCGTCGCGATCGGCGAACGCCTGGCGCTCGCCCTTCGCCCAGATCGGCGTCGCCACCGGCCCCGGCTCGACCAGCACGACCGCGATCCCCCACGGCCGCACCTCGACGCGCAGCGCGTCAGACAGCGCCTCCAGCGCGAACTTCGACGCCGCGTACGGCCCGAGGAACGGGGCGGCGATCCGCCCCGACACGCTGCTGACGTTGACGACGCGCCCGCGCCCCGCGCGCAGGGCCGGCAGCAACGCCTGGGTCACCGCCGTCGCGCCGACGACGTTGACCTCCAGCACTTCCCGCAGCCGCGCGACCGGCGTCTCCTCGATCGCCCCGGCCACCACGATCCCGGCGTTGTTGACCAGCCCCGCCAAGCGCCCGCCATGTTCGGACAATAACCCGCGAACGTACTCAGAGAATTGCCCTACCTGGGCCTCGTCCGTCACATCAACGGTCGCCGCCCGCACCGACCCGCCCACCCCCACCGCCGCGGCGTCCGCCTCCAGCGCCGCGCCGTCGGACGCGCCCCGGACCGTCCCCACCACCCGGAACCCGCGCCGCGCCAGCAGCAACGCCGTCGCCCGACCGATCCCGCTCGAACACCCCGTCACCACCACCGTCTCCACCGCCCCGCCCCCCCGTTCCCTGACGCTCCACGCCCCGCGCCCCACAGTCTACCCGCTGCAACCGCCCGCCGGCTTGGCCGTTGTAGTGGGCGGAGGTGGTCGAGAGAACGGATAGGGTCCGGGGGCACTCGCGAGGAGGTGAACGGCACGTCGCCCGACCGGTAAGAGGATTGTTCTGGAAGGCAAACGGAGGATGACCGACGTGAAGCAGATCCTGTTACGGTATCGCACCGTACACATCCTGATGGGGGCGCTGATCGTGGCGCTCATGTTCGGGACGTTCGTCCGGTTCGCGTCGGCGAACCCGACGGAGATCCCGACCTTCGCCGACCCCGAGTTCGAGGAGACCTGGCTGCGCTTCGACCGCCCGGTCTTCTTCGGCGAGGTCTCGCGCTCCTACACCTGGGGCGGCAGCGTCAGCGGCGCGCTGCAAGAGCCCTACGCGGAGGGGCTGAATGGCACCCACCTGGTCCAGTACTTCGACAAGAGCCGGATGGAGATCAACGATCCGAACGGCGACAAGAGCGACCCCTTCTTCGTGACGCAGGGCCTGCTCGCGTCGGACATGATCCGCGGCCGGATCCAGGTGGGGAACGACGATTTCATCCCGGCGCCGCAGGGCCCGTCGCGGGTGCCGTTCGGCGACCTCGATGACCCGATCGGCCCGGTCTACGCCTCCTTCCAGCCGGTGCTCGACGCGGCCCCGACCCCGCAGGGCCAGGTGATCACCGCGCGGATCGACCGCGCCGGGAACGTCACCGACGATCCCTCGCTCGCGGCCTTCAACGTCACCGCGACCGAACTGTTCGAGGACACCGACCACCGGATCGCCTCGGTCTTCGAGACCTACATCCAGCAGGCGGGCATCGTCTACCAGAACGGCCAGAACACCCAGGCGGCGGAACTCTACTCGCCGATCCAGGAGGTCTTCGGCCTGCCGATCACCGAGGCCTACTGGGCGACGGTGACCGCCGGCGACCAGCAGAAGACGGTCCTGATCCAGTGCTTCGAGCGGCGCTGCCTGACCTACACGCCGTCCAACGTCCCGGCCTTCCAGGTCGAGATGGCAAACACCGGCCTGCAGTACTTCGAGTGGCGCTACAACCAGCCGCCGACGACCACGCCACCACCACGACCACCGGCACCGACACGACCCCGACCGGCACGACGACCACGCCGACTACGACGACGACCAGTACACCCACCCCGACGACCACGACCGGCACGACGCCGACCGGCACCTACCCGGTGCCGCCGACGGGTACGACGACACCACCAACGACCACCACCCGACCACCGATGACCCCAGTGCCACCGCCGCGCGAGCACCAGACGCGCGGCCAGCACGAGAGATTGACAGCGAGGGCGGCGGGCGCCGATCAGCGCGCCGACCGCGGCATCAATAAGGTTAACCACACCGTGATAGAACAGTAGCTCGCCACCGTCGGGCGACGCAAGCCTTGGCCCCATGGTCCCGGCGCTGCGCCGGCTGCAGGCGCCCGCGCGACTTCGGCAAGGACACGAGCCTGTGGACCGCCGCTACGCTACGGCCGCGCGAGACGACAGCCAGCTGGCGACGATGCCGCGGAAGTCGCGCGGATTATGCGTCACCAGCGGCAGGCTCCGGATGCAGCGCGGTCGCCGCGATCCACAAGTCGGCGAAAGGAGGGTCGCCGGCCCGCCCTGCCCGCCTCGTTGCAGCGGTCGCGGCGGACGCGCCCATCGCTGGCAGAGGCCATCGTCCGGGTGGAGGCCGTCGCGTCAGCGCGCTGACGACCGGCAGCCGGGTCAGTTCGGCCGCCGCCGTGGTCCCCAGCCGCGCTCCTCCGGCCAGCGAAGGAGTGGGTCGGCCCGAGTGATGAACGAGAGGATGCCGATCCGGCCCGTGAGATGCGGTAGGTAGACGCCGTGCGGGTGTCGCGTGAGGATCAGCTGGGAGGACGATCGTATCCACCAGCGCGCGCTCAGGCATCCCTTGCGCCCTCACGGCGCCAGCGGCGCACGGTCGCGATCATCTCGTCGGCAGTCTCGTCCTCTCGCAGGACCGGCTCGGCGAGGACGATGCCGGCCGCGGCCAACGGTCGGGCGCTCGGCGGCGGCGTGGTACCGGCCGCCTGAGCGCGGCCGAGAGGCGCCGGGCCTCCTCGTCGCCCAGGCGCTCGATCAACTCGCGCAACTCCTGCTTGGAGTTGACGCTCATCGGTAGCCTCCTCCTGCGGCGTCGTACCCGTAGGCTCTCGTTAGCGGAGCCACCACGATTACCGCCGCGGCTCCGCGCCGCCCCCCGACCGGGTCCCCACCGGCTCCGCCTCGTCGGCCGGCGCGACCGGCGCACTGGACGACGGCTGCGCCTCCCGCGCCTCGACCTCGGCGCGGCGTCGGCGGTGCCGCCGGACCAGCAGGACGGTGACCGCGATGATGACGGCGAAGACCAGGCCGATGCGCGCGACCCGCTCGAACGCCTGCGCCCCCGCCTCCCAGTTGTCCCCCAGCGCGCGGCCCAGGTGGATCCAGAAGAAGGACCAGACGAACGACACCCCCAACACCGCCAGCACCACCACCCGGAAGGGCACGCGCAGGATGCCCGCGACGATCGTCGTCGCGATGCGCAGCCCCGGCGTCAGGCGCGCGATCGGGACCGAGAACACCCCATAGCGCGCGATCCACCGCTCCGCGTCGGCGAGCCGCCGGTCGCTGACGTGGATGAACCGGCCCCAGCGGCGGATCAGCGACCGCCCGCCCCGCTTCGCCAGCGTGTAGAGGATGGTCGAGCCAACCGACGCCCCCAGCGTCGCCACCAGCCCGGCCAGGTTCGCGTTGAGCTCGCCCTTCGAGGCGAGGTACCCGACGTACATCAGCGCCACCTCATTCGGCAGCGGCAGCGGCACGCCCGCCTCCTCGACCAGCATCAGGATGAAAATCGCGATATATCCATAGTCGGCCAGGAAGCGCTCCAACGCCTGCGCCAGATCTTGCAGCATTGTTCTCCCCGTCTGACGGCCCCGATGCAGTTCCCCAGAGATTACCCCGCAAGTATAGCGCAGTCATCCCGTGGGACACGTCCACCGCGCCGATGGCAACAGTTCAAAGCCGAGTAGTGCGGTAGTCTGGTCGTGGGGTAGTGGGACGCGGGCAAGCCGTCTGGCCGATTCACGCTCCCGTCGCCCTCTATCCGACTGCCCGGCTACCCGACTCTGGACCTGTACCACCGCCGCACCTATCGAATGTGGGGTGGCCCGGCCCCGCCCCGGCGACATCGCCCCGTTCCTCCCGGTCGCCCCCATGCGGTCGAACGGCGTTCCTCCGGCCGGCGCGGGGGGTACCAGCCTGACATCCTGGCACGCCCCGGCGGTCGCGCGAGCGGCCCCCCTGGGCTCGACCCGGCCCCGCCACCCCCTGTCCCTTTGGACAGGGAAATCCCGCTCTTTTTCCCGGTGTTCGGCCGACGCCGGGCGCCGCGCCGATTCGCTATACTACTCGGCAGCGTTATGTACATGGCGCCGGGCGCGGCGGGCGCCGGGTGCGGGCGGTCCGCCGTCGCGGACCGTGCCACACCGTCACGACGCCGCGACGAGCCGGCAGGGGGCGGGGTCGCCGGTCGCGCCGCCCGCCCGGAGCGAGGAAACGGATGGCGATGGAACTATGGTGACACTCGGGGAGCAGGTGCAACTCAGCCGCCACCTGGCGTCAACCTTCACGGCCCAGCGCGCCGGCATCCTCAACGCCTGGCTGCGCGGCCTCCGCGACATCCCCCGCCACTTCGACGGCCGCCTCCCCGAAGCGCACCTCGAAGAGTTCGCCCCCCCCACCCTCGACGCGCTGATCGCCTACCTCGCCCGCGGCGACCGCAAGGCGCTGCGCCGCCTCGCCGTCTCCTGGGCCAGGCGCCAGGACGGCCTCGGCGTCGGCCTCGGCGAGAGCCTCCGCGCCATCCTCGCGCTCGGCCCCGCCGCCGCCCCGATCCTGCGCCGCGCCGGCCTGGAGCGCGGCCAGGCCCAGGTCGAGGGCTTCCTCGCCGCGCTCGCCGAGGAGGTCGCCAGCGCCTACACCGGCGCGCTCAAGCACCACTTCGCCGAGAAGGCGCGCGCCACCCAGGCGGCCGAGGAGCGGCTGCTCAGCCTGCAGACCGTCGCCGGCGCGGTCGCCCAGGAGCGCGACCAGGAGCGCACCCTCGAACTGATCGCCCGCGAGGTGCTGAAGCTGACCGGCGCCGCCGAGGCCGCGGTCTACCTGCCCGACGCCGACGACCGGGTCCTCCACCCGGTCGTCTCGATCGGCCCCGATGGCTTCAACCACGACGGCAAGCCCGAGCCGGTCGAGACGGGCCTGCTCGGCCACGTCTACCGCAGCGGCCACCTCCTCGTCGCCAGCGGGCCGGAGGGGGGCGACCCGCGCCCGGACGCCGCCCCGCCGGGGGGGGCGGTCGCCCGCTCCACCCTGATCGCCCCCCTGCGCACCGGCGGCGGCGTGATCGGCGTCCTGGGGGTCCGCCAGCCGCTCGGCGAGAGCTTCACGCGGGCCGACGTGGAACTCCTCGGCCTCTTCGCCGACCAGGCGGCGATCGCGCTGGAGAACGCGCGCCTCTTCCGCGAGACCGAGCGGCGCGGCGACGAATTGGAGACCCTCTACCGGATCGGCACGATCGCCAACCGCTCGCTCGACCTCGACCGCGTCCTCAACGACGTGCTCGACTACATCCTCGAAGCGCGCGACCTGCACCGCGGCGCCATCTACCTGCTCGACCCGGCCTGCACCCGCCTGGAGTTGCGCACCCGGCGCGACCTGTCGAGCGACGGGCGACGGCCTGCTCTGGGCGGGGCGGAGGGCGCGACGGGCGACGAACGGGACATCCTGCTCCCGGCGAGCATCCCGTACGGCGAGGGGCCGGTCGGCCGGGTGGCGGCGACGGGCGAGTTGCGGATCGACGACGACGCGGCGGGGCAGCGCCGCGCCTACCGCATCCCGCTGCGCGTCAAGGGGCGCGTCCTCGGCGTCCTCCTCCTCTTCGGCGCCCCCGAGGCCCGCCCGGAGGACGACCCCGCCGAACTGGCGCTGATGACCGCGATCGGCGACCAGATCGGCGTGGCCCTCGACAACGCCAACCTGCTGGCCGGGCGCGAGGCGCGGCTGAACCAGCTCGCCACGCTCAACGACATCCTCCGCGCGATCTCCGCGATCCTCGACCTCGACAGCCTCTACGACGCGATCCACGCCGGCTGCTCCCGCCTCTTCGACACCACCAACTTCTACATCGCCGTCCACCACCCCCGCACCGGCGAGCGGACGACCCACCGCTGGTACGAGGACGGCCGGCGCCGGGAGGACCACGAGGGCACGCCGATCTTCCGCGGCCTCTGCCCCCTGGTCATGGACGAGCGCCGCCCGATCCGCACCGACGACTACTGGGCGGAGTGCGCGCGGCGTGGCCTGGAGGGCTCGCCCCGCCTCAACAGCGCCGGCGCGCTGGCCTGGCTCGGCGTGCCGATGATCGCCGGCGACCGCGCCATCGGCGCGATCGTCATCGCCAGCGACCGCCAGTGCTACACCGACGAGGACGTGACCCTGCTCGGCACGATCGCCAGCGGCTGCGCGGTGGCGCTGGAGAACGCTCGCGCCTACGCCGGCGAGCAGCGCCGCGCCGACCAGCTCCGCGCGCTCAACGAGATGAGCCGCAGCATCGTCTCGATCCGCAAGGCCGACTACCTCCTCCCGCGCATCACCGACACCGTCCGCGCGATCTTCGACTACAACCACGTCGGCATCCTGCTCCACCAGCCGGGGCGCGACGAGCTGGTCCTGAAGGCGCAGGCCACCCGCGACGCCCGCCCCGACGACCTCGGCCTGCGCGTTCCCTGCGGCGCGCACATCGTCGGCCAGGTCGCCGCCACCCGCCAGCCCCTGCTGGTCAACGACGTCGCGGCGGACCCGCGGTTCCTGGCGACCGCCTCGGTCGAAGGCACCCGCGCCGAACTGGCCCTGCCGATCGTCCTCGGCGACCGCCTCCTCGGCGTCCTCGACGTCGGCAGCCGCCACCCCGGCGCGTTCGACGCCGGCGACGTCGCCACCCTGCAGACGCTGGCCGACGGCGTGGCGGTGGCGATGGACAACGCCCGCCTCTTCGAGGAGGAGCACCGCCGCCGCCAGGAGCTGACCAGTATCCTCGACGTGACCAAGGCCGCCACCTCCTCGCTCCTCCTCGACGAGGTGCTGCGCCTGGTCGCGCGCGGCATCGCCGGCGCGGTCGACATCCCCTCCTGCACGATCTACCTGCTCGACGAGACCGGGCAGTGGCTGATCCCGGCCACCGGCGTCAACGTCAGCGGCGCCAACGGCGCCAGCGGCCACGACGCCGACCCGGCCGCCAACTTCTACCACCTGCCGATCAACCTGGCCTACGACCCCTTCCTGCGCGACGTGGTGGAGGGCCGCCGCGCCGCGCTCTGCGCCGACGTGGCCGCCGACCCGCGCACCACCGCCGAGGTCTACCGGGCGCTCGGCCTGAAGTCGATCCTCGCCGTCCCGCTGATCGCCAAGGACCGGCCGCTCGGCGTGGCGCTCGTCGCCGCCGTGCGCGAGCGCTACGACTTCTCCCCCGCCCAGGTGCGCCTCGTCGAGGGCATCGCCGACACGGCGGCGCTGGCGCTGGAGAACGCCCAGCTCTACGCCCGCAGCCGCGAGCTGGCGACCGCCGAGGAGCGCAACCGCCTCGCGCGCGAGATCCACGACACTCTCGCCCAGGGTCTCACCGCGGTCACCCTGCACCTCGAGGTCGCCGACGCGCTGCTGGAGGCGCCCGAGCCCCGCCCGGAGGCGCGCGAGAACGTCCGCACGGCGATGGACCTGACGCGCGCCAACCTGGAGGAGGCCCGCCGCTCGGTGATGGACCTGCGCGCCGCGCCGCTGCAGGACCTCTCGCTGCCGGAGGCGCTCGACCAGCTCCTCCGCCGCACCGGGCGCGAGCACGGCTTCGAGGGGTGCTACCGCGACCGCGGCGTCGCCGGGCGGCTCCCCGCGCGGCTCGAATCGGGCTTCTACCGCATCGCCCAGGAGCTCCTCAGCAACATCGCCAAGCACGCCCACGCCACCCAGGTCGACATGACGCTCGAACGCGCGAACGGCTCGCTCGTCCTGATGCTGGCCGACGACGGCGTCGGCTTCGACCCGGCCGCCCCGCGCGCCCCCGGCATGGGCGGCGGCTTCGGCCTGATCGGCCTGCGCGAGCGGATCGCCCTCCTCGGCGGCAGCCTCGAATTCGACACCGCCCCCGACGAGGGCACCCGCGTCCGCGTCACCGTCCCCGTGGCGAACGCGGAGCGCGGAGCGCGGAGCGCGGAACAGGACGAACGCGGAACGGGGAACGCGGAATAGCGTTTTCGCGCGTGCGGTATACTTCCGCGTGGGATGGTCGAGGCATGAACAGTGTACCCGCAGCGGGGACAGCATCGCTCCAACCCCGCCTTTGTTCCGCGTTCGCCGTTCCGCGTTCACTTGGGGGGAGCATGATTCGGATTGTCGTCGCCGACGATCACCCGGTGGTCCGCGCCGGGCTGGTGATGATGCTCGACACGCAGCCCGACATGCAGGTCATCGGCGAGGCGGCCGACGGGCTGGAGGCGGTCGAGCGCGTCACCGCGCTCGCGCCGGACGTCGTGCTGATGGACCTGGAGATGCCGGGGCTGGACGGCCCGCGGGCGATCGAGCGCATCCACGCCGCCCGGCCCGACACGCGCATCCTCGTCCTGACCGCCTACGACACCGACGAGCGCATCCTGCAGGCGGTCCAGGCCGGCGCGCGCGGCTACCTGCTGAAGGGGGCGCCACGCGACGAGATTTTCCAGGCGGTGCGCGTCATCCACGCCGGCGGCTCCCTCCTCCAGCCGGCCATCGCGACCAAGCTGCTCAACCGCGTCGGCGACCTGCTGCGTGGCGAGCGCGAGGAGACCCTCACCGAGCGCGAGCTGCAGGTCCTCGAACTGATGGCGAAGGGCTACCGCAACAAGGAGATCGCCAAGGAACTTTTCATTACCGAGCGCACGGTCAAGTTCCACGCCAACATCCTCTTCCAGAAGCTCGACGTCGACAGCCGCACCGAGGCCGTCAGCCAGGCCCTGCAACGCGGCATCATCAAGCTGTGACCGAGTCGGGAGTCGGGAGTCGGGAGTCGGGAGTCGGGAGTCGGAGAACGTGAACCGGTAATGGGACAGATGTCAAGCGAAGCCAGCCACAGCGATTCGCTCCCGACTCCCGACTCCCGACTCCCGACTTCACAGCGCACGATGATCACCCTCGACACCGGCGCGCTGCGCTTCAACTACCGCATCGTCGGCGTCGCCGTGGCGGGCGGGCGGGTGCTGCTCCACCGCGCGGAGCGGGACGCGTTCTGGTCGCTGCCCGGCGGGCGGGCCGAGCTGGGCGAGCCGGCCGAGCAGACGCTGCGGCGCGAGCTGCGCGAGGAATTGGGCGTCGAGATTCGGGTCGAGCGGCTGCTCTGGGTCGTCGAGAACTTCTTCAGCCACGCCGCCCGCGACTATCACGACTGGCACTCTACTTCCTGATGACCCTCCCCCCCGACGATCCCCGCTGCCGCGCCGACGCCCCGTTCGCCGGCGCGGAAGAGGGCATCCCGTTGATCTTCCGCTGGTTCCCCCTCGCCGACCTCGACCGGACGGTCCTCTACCCCACCTTCCTCAGACAGGCCCTGCGCGATCTGCCCCTCGTCCCCACGCACGTCGTCCACACCGACACGAAGGCCGTCGCGCCCTCCCCGGCGGCCGGCGGCTGATCCCCGCGCGCCTTGCGCCCCACGCCGTGTCGTTTCGCGGCGCCCACCGGTTATGAAGGGTGTCCGCGGGCCACCGTCCGACGCCCGCGCCCGGGCCGGCTATGGTATCCTTCCCCCGGTTGGCGGAATCGCCGCCCCAGCGGGGCACTCAACGGGATACCGAGCACGCCGCGCGGCGCTCCGGCGGGGCGAACCGCGGCTGTGCCACGCGCCCGAGCGCCAGCATCGGCCCGGCCCGAACGGCGCGTGACACCCGCTCCGGCGGATCGCCCCGCCATCCGTCCCGCATAGAGGAGGCGCCGTGAGGAGATTGCCGTCCCTGACCCTGCCGGGCCTGCTGCTCGCCATCGCGCTGGCCGGGTGCAGCCTCGGGGGGGCCACCAGCCCGGCCCCGACCGCCACGACGGTCGCCGCCACCGCGCCCGCCGCCACCGGCGCGACGATCACGACCGGCGGCGGCGCCACCGCCGTGACCGTCGGCGCCACCACCACCGTCCGGGCCATCGGCGCCGGCGCGGCCGCCACGACCGCCGCGACCCCGCCGGCCCGGACGACCGGCGGCGCCCCCACCCCCGCCACCACGACGGCCCGCGCGACCGGGACCGGCACCGCCCCGCGCACCCCCACCCGCGCCGCGTCCCCCGGCACGCCCCTGCCCGCCCTCCCCACCGGCCAGACCTATCGCGACCCGCAGGGCCGCTTCTCCTTCACCATCCCCGAGACCTGGACCCAGGCCCCGCCCGCCGGCTCGGAGGTCGCCTACCGGGCGCCCACGCCGGAAGGGGTCGTCCCCGGCACCGTCAATGTCGTCCTGGAGAAGCTCCCCTCCGCCGCCGTCACCCTCGACGAGTACGACCAGGCCGGCGAGCAGAACCTCCGGCAGCAATTCCCCGACTACCGGCCGATCAGCCTCTCCCGGGTCACGGTCGACGGCAAGCCGGCCTACAAGCGCGTCTACACCGCGACGGTCGCCGGCCGGCTGATGCAGATCCAGCAGATCTACCTGATCGACAACGACACCGCCTACATCATCTCCTCGGGGGCGCCCCAGGACACCTTCGGCAACTACACCACGATCTTCGACCAGATCTCCGGCACCTTCAAAGTCGGCACACGCTGATTGCGGATTGGCGATTGCGGATTGCGGATTAGACAGGAAGTGGATAGCTGCCGCTGACGTCGGGCTTGTATCCTCGTCAATCCGCAATCCGCAATCGCCAATCCGCAATTGATAGGGGGTAGCATGACGAACGCACCGCAGCCGCTGGGCGACTTGCCGCTCGGCTACGCCAAGAGCGAGGTCGGGCCGACCTTCGAGCCGGCCTTCCACAAGCTGGCCGAACTGGACGAGGTCGCGCTGGTCGACGGGGTCGCCGCGCGCTTCGTCGCCGGCGGGCGGATGATGTTCTCCTTCGTCCGCCTCGCCCCCGGCGCGATCATGCCCGATCACTCCCACCCGCACGAGCAGCTCGGCTTCGTCATCGAGGGCTCGATGCGCCTGGCGATCGGCGGCGACGAGCGCGAGCTGACGGTCGGCGACGCCTACGCCATCCCCGGCGGCGTCCCCCACAGCGCGACCGGCGGCCCCGACGGCTGCCTCGCCCTCGACGCCTTCTCGCCCCCGCGCGAGGAGTACCTGGCGCGGGCGCGCCAGGCCGCGGGCGCGGAGTAGCGGGGATGGACGCCCCCGCCGCCCTGCGCGTGATGAGTTTCAACATTCGCGGGGCGGTCCACGCCGACGGCGCGAACGCCTGGCCGAATCGCGCCGCCCTCAACGTGGCGACGATCCGCCGCCACGCGCCCGACCTGATCGGCTTCCAGGAGGCGCAGCAGGGCAACCTGGAGGCCTACCGGGCCGACCTGCCCGACTATGAGGTCCGCCAGGGGCCGCGCTACGACAACGCCGAGCCGCACGCCTACGCGGTGATCGCCTGGCGCCCCGCGCGCCTGGCGATCATCGCGTCCGGCGGCTGCTGGCTCAGCCGCACCCCCGAGCGCTTCTCCGCCGACTGGGACACCGCCTGCGTCCGGGTGGCGCACTGGGCCAGGTTCCGCCCCGCCGCCGGCGGGGCCGAGTTCCTGCACCTCAACACGCACCTGGACCACGTCAGCGAGCCCGCGCGCGTCGAGGGCGCCGCGCTGATCCTCCGGCAACTGGCCGGCCTCGCCCCGGCGGATCTGCCGGTCATCATCACCGGCGACTTCAACTGCCGCCCCGGCTCGCCCGCCTACCGCCTCTTCACCGACGCCGGCTTCGCCGACGCCCATCTCGCCGCGGGCAATGCCGATCGGGGGGCGCACACCTTCCACGGCTTCAAGGGGGCCGGCTTCGTCCCCTGGGACGACGGCGGGCCGGTGCGGATCGACTGGGTCCTGACCCGCGGCCTCGCCGTCCGCTCCTGCGCGATCGGGCGCGACGAGGCGCCCCCGCTCTACCCCAGCGACCACTACCCGCTCCTCGCCGAGCTGGCGCCGGGCGCTTGATTCCCGCCCACTGCGGAAGCGGCGACCGTTAAGGGGTGGTAGGGGCAGGCCCCCGTGCCTGCCCGCGTGGCCGACCACCGACGGTTCAGGTAGGACACCGGCCTGGGGCGGCCCTGCGGGGCCACGGGTAGGCACAAGGCCTTTCCCGCCCACCGACCGGATACGCGCGAAAGCAACGGGGGCGGCGCGGAATCAACTCCGCGCCGCCCCCATCCTCGTCAATCCGCAATCCGCAATCGCCAATCCGCAATCGCTTCAGGCGGCGTCCTCGCCGTTCGCGCCGGGGCCGGCCCCGTTCGCGCCGATCCGCGAGTGCAGGTAGGCCTCGATGAAGGGGTCGATCTCGCCATCGAGCACCGCCTGGATGTTGCCGGTGCTCTCGCCGGTGCGCAAATCCTTCACCAGCGTGTAGGGGTGCAGCACGTACGATCGGATCTGGCTGCCGAACTCGGCCGCCAGCCGCTCCCCCTTCAGCTTCGCCTGCTGCTCCTCGCGCTCGCGCAGCTTCAGCTCGAGCAGCTTGGCGCGCAGGATCTTCAGCGCCGACTCCCGGTTCTGCAACTGCGACCGCTCGTTCTGGCAGGTCACGACGATCCCGGTCGGCAGGTGCGTGATCCGGATCGCCGACGAGGTCTTGTTGACGTGCTGCCCCCCCGCGCCCGACGCGCGGTAGGTGTCGATCCGCAGATCCTCGTCGTTGATCTCGACCTCGACCGCCTCCTCCACCTCCGGCAGCACCTCCACCTGGGCGAAGGCGGTGTGACGGCGGTGGGCCTGGTCGAATGGCGAGAGGCGCACCAGGCGGTGAACCCCCTTCTCGGCCTTGACGAACCCATAGGCGTCCGGGCCGCGCACCTCGACGGTGGCCGCCTTGATCCCCGCCTCCTCGCCCTCGGTGTAGTCGAGAATCTCGGTCTTGAAGCCGCGCCGCTCGGCCCAGCGCAAATACATCCGCAGCAGCATCTCGGCCCAGTCCTGGGCGTCGATCCCCCCCGCGCCCATGCTGATGCTGACGATCGCGTCGTGGTCGTCGTAGGGGCCGGAGAGCATCAGCCGCAGCTCCAGCGCGCCCACCCGCCGCGCCAGCGCCTCCGCCTCCGCCGCGACCTCCGCCACGACCCCCTCATCCGCCTCCTCGGTCGCCAGCGACAGCAGCTCCTCGGCGTCGGCGATCTGCTGCCCGAAGTCCTGCCACTCGGCGACCTGCTGGCGCAGCCCGGTCAGGCGGCGCATCGTCGCCTGCGCGGTGCGGGGGTCGTTCCAGAAGTCCGGCGCGGCGCTGGCCGCCTCCAGTTCGGCTATCTGGGCCTCTTTCGCTGGCAAGTCAAAGACGCACCCCGATCTGATCGATCCGCCCGCGCAACTCGCCGAGCAGCGTCGCAACCTGTTCGCTCATCGTCGTTTCCGCCCTTCCCTTGTTCCCTGGCGCGCCCGGCAGAGCGCGCCGGTTTCCCCGACAAATCGGGCAAAGTATAGCATAGGGCCGCCCCCGGCCCCGCCGGGATGACGGCCGGTGGGACATCTCAGCGCCGAGTCCCCGGCGAGCCGGACATCGCCGAGCCCCCCGCCCGGTCGCGCGGCCTCCGCCCCCCATCCGCCTGCCCGCCTGTCCGCCTACCTGCCTCTCCCCCCGCCCCCTGGCACCGCCCGCCCCCGCCGCCGGGTCCGATCGGTATCCGGGCGCGCACACCCCGACCCGCCCACGGACGCGCCCGGCCGCGAGAACGGCGTTTTCGCGAAACGAACCGCCTCCAACTGGTTCGATTATGGCGTCCCAGCAAGGGAAACAACCCCATCGCTGAGTCTGGAGGACGGCCAGAATGACCCCCAAATCCCCTCATTCCCCCCCCTCGCTCCCGAACGCGGCGGCCCCGCCCCGCCTCGATCCGGCCCGTCGGCCTCTGCTCCCCCTCCCTCTCCCAGCATTGGGAAAGGGAGGGGGTTGGGGGGAGGGTGAGGGCCGCCCGGCGCCGGGGGGAGGGGGAGGGGGAGGGCCTCCCCCCGGCTGGTATACTCCCCGCCGGGACGACGACCGAGGGATGCACAGCGATGGGGTGCGGCGGCGGGGGACGGAGGGGCATGTTCAAGATCCTGGTCAGCGATCCGATGGCCGAGGCGGGGCTGGCGATCCTGCGGCGAGGGGCGGCGACCGACCTGCGGGTCGGGCTGCCCGCCGACGAGCTACGCCGCGTCCTGCCCGACTACGACGCGCTGATCGTCCGCAGCGAGACCAAAGTCACCGCCGAGATCCTGGCGGCGGGCGCCAGGCTGCGCGTCGTCACCCGCGCGGGGGTCGGCACCGACAACATCGACGTCGCCGCCGCGACCGAGCGCGGCGTTCTCGTCCTCAACACGCCGGGGCCGAACACGATCGCCGCCGCCGAGCACGCCCTGGCGCTCACCCTGGCCCTGCTGCGCCACATCCCGCGCGCCGACGCCAGCCTGCGCGCCGGCCGCTGGGAGCGCAAGGCGTTCGTCGGGCGCGAGCTGCACCGCAAGACGCTCGGCATCCTCGGCCTGGGCCGCATCGGGCGCGAGGTCGCGATCCGCGCGCGCGCCTTCGGCGCCGAGTTGCTCGTCTACGACCCCTTCGTCCCCCCCGCCGCCGCCGAGGCGGTCGGCGCGCGGGCGCTGCCCCTGGATGACGTGCTCGCCCGCGCCGACATCGTGACGCTCCACCTGCCCCTCCTCCCCGAGACGCGGGGGCTGCTCGGCGCGCGCGAGCTGGCCCGGATGAAGCCGGGCGCCTACCTCGTCAACTGCGCGCGCGGCGGCATCGTCGACGAGGACGCGCTGGCCGATGCCCTGCACGGCGGCCAGCTCGCCGGCGCGGCGCTCGACGTCTTCGCGCAGGAGCCGCTGACCGCTTCCCCCCTCTTCGACCTGCCCAACACCGTCCTGACCCCGCACCTGGCGGCCTCATCGGAGGAGGCGCAACTGGGGGTCGGCATCGTCGCGGCGGAGTCGACGCTGGCGGCGCTCCGCGGCGAGCTGGTCGAGAACGCGGTCAACTTGCCCGGCCTCGCCCCTGGCGCGCTCGCCGCCCTCCACCCCTGGCTCGACCTGGCCGGGCAGCTCGGCCAACTCCTCGCCGCCACGCTCGACGGCCCGGCGCGCGAGCTGGAGATCGGCTTCCAGGGCGACAGCGCCGCCATCAACTCGGCGCTCGTCGGCGCGGCCGCCCTCCGCGGCTTCCTCGCCGCCGCGGTCGGCGAGCAGGTCACGCTTATCACCGCGCGCGTGGTGGCCGAGCGGCGCGGCCTCGCCGTGGGCGAGCGCTTCGTGCGCGGCGGGCGCGACGCCGCGCCGCCGGCGCCGGGCCTGCGCGTCGCCGCCGCCGCGCCCGCCGGCGCCGCGGACGGCCACGAGCACACCGTCGCCGGCGCCCTCGACGAGGCCGGGCGCGGGCGCATCGTGGCGATCGACGGCTTCCCGGTCGCGCTCGACGCCGGCGGCCGGCTCCTCCTGGTCGCGCACCGCGACCAACCGGGGCGGATCGGCGCGGTCGGCACCCTGCTCGGGCAGCGCGGCATCAACATCGCCGCCATGCAGGTCGGCCGCAGCCGCGTCCGCGGCGACGCGGTGATGATCGTCACCCTCGACGACCCGCTCCCGCGCCCCGTCCTCGAAGAGATGCGCGCCATCACCGGCCTCAGCCACGCCCACTACGTCGACCTCGGCGCGCCACCGCCCAACGGCGCGGCGAGCGAACCGCGGGACGAAGAATGACGTACCATGATTGCTGGTGGGCGTTCGTCACGCGCGCCGCGTCCTCGGCGCGGTTGTCGGCCTTGCCGTCGTAGACGCGCGCATCGCGAGGCAGGCCGTCGGTCAGCTCGTGGAGCGGCGTCAGGTCGTGCAGGCCCCCGGGCACGCGGTCGAAGGCCACCGGCACGCCCGCCGGGGTGCGGGTCAGGCGCCGCCGCCAGCCGAAGCACCGCGCGCCTGGCGGCGCAGGAGCCTCGGAAGTCCTTGTCGCGCCCCTTCCTGCGGCGGCAGGCGCGCGCGCGACGGGCGCCGGCATGCCCCACATCCGTGCGCAATGTGAGCCCCACGTAGCCAAGGCGCGCGGCGGCCAGCACGCGGGCGCGGGCAGGTCGTCGTTCATCTGGCCGCCCCGCGGTCCCGGTGTCCTCAAGCGACACCGCGCTCCATGCTCCGGGGCGCGGCCGCTTCGAACAGGACGTCGCCGAGAACGCCGCAGCGCCGAGGGGGAACGCGGCCACGGCGGGCGATGCTTCGCGCCCTCCCCGGCCCCTACCGCCAACCCTCACCCCTCCTCCTGGTCGCCGCGCTCCGCTCCGGGCACGCCGCGGCGCTCGGTCAGGTAGACGGCGGCCAGGCCGGCGGGCAGCCGGCGCGGCCGGCCCGCCGCCGGGTCGACCCAGGCCCAGTGGGTGCGGGCGCGGACCAGGGCGGGCCGGCGGGGGCGAAGTCCGGCGGGAGGAAGCCGTCGCCGGGGAGGCCGCCGGCGACCGGGTCGTGGCGGTGGATGGCGTAGTCGCGGACGGCCAGCGCCCCCGCATCTCCGCCGCCCAGGTGATCACCTGCAGCGTGTCGCCGGCGGTGGCGGGGCGCAGGTAGTCGATCTCGTGGCGGCGCGCGATGAAGACGCCGCCGAGCGCGGCCAGCCGGGCGATCGTGAAGCCGAGCGCGTCGGAGTGCGCGATCGCCGCCTGCTCCAGGTAGTGCAGGTAGACCGCGTTGTTGACGTGCCCCAGGGCGTCCATCTCGTGATGCCGGACCTTGAAGTAGGCCGCGAAGCGCGGCGCCGCCTCCGTCATCGTTCCCGACGCCTTTCGTCCTCGTCCGCCGTCCGGCCGCGACCGCCGGGCGGGGGCGCGGACCGACCCCGCCCGGCCCGATACCGCCGTGCGAGGCCCGGCGACCGGGCGGGGTTCGAGACCGCCCCTACGGCCCCCTCACCCTGCCCGCTATCCATTCAGTCCGTCCCGCCCGGCGCGGCCTCCTCGACCAGCCCGGCCGGCGTCCGCTCCAGCCGGCGCGTGGCCGGCGCCGCCACCGCGGTCCTGGTGTCCCTGGTCGCGTCCTCCTGGCGGCGGCGGGCCGATTTCTGCCGCTCGGGGGCGAGGCGGCGGGTGACGGTGAAGGTGAGGGAGGCGAAGGCGGCGGCGATCAGGAACGGCACCTGGTAGCCGACGTAGTTGAGGACGAAGCCGGTGGCGACCGGGACGGCGACGGCGGCGGCGTGCTGCATCGTCAGGCCCATCGCCAGGGTGGGGGCGAGGTCGTCGTGGGGGGCGATCTTCTGGAGGTAGGTCGCCGCGCCGAGCGCGGAGAAGGGGAAGATGAAGGAGTAGGTGACGTAGCAGGCGAGGGCGAGGGTGACGTGGTCGGCGAGGGCGTAGCCGGCCAGGGCGGCGACGTAGGCGACGTTGACGACCGCGAGCATCCGCCGCTCGCCGTGGCGGTCGAGGACGCGGCCGATCCAGGTGCTGGTCGCCATGCTGAGGGCGGTGACCGAGAGGAGCACCGCGGAGATCGCCGGCACGTCGAGGCCGAAGCGGTGGACCAGCACCCAGAGGCCGAACGAGAAGAAGATCTGCTGCCGCCCGCCGTCGAGCAGGCTGAGGGCGTAGTAGTAGCGGTAGTCGCGCCGCAGGACGAGCGGCTCGCGCCGGGCCGCCTGCTGCCGCACCTCGCCGTTGCGCAGGTTGGGGAAGCCGACGATCGCCACCGCGGCGACCAGCGCCAGCGCGCCGCAGAGGACGAAGGTGGTGCGGTAGGTCAGCCAGCCGGCGCGGAAGGTGAGCAGCACGACGAGCATCGCCGCCAGCGCCCCGGCGTTGTTGACCGCGGCGAGCCGCCCGAGCACCGCGCCGGAGCGATTCTCGGTCGTCAGGCTCATCCCGAGCGCGTACTGGGTCTGCAGCCAGGTGTGGTAGCCGACCGAGCTGAGGATGACCCAGGGGGCGACGGTCCAGAACGAGTGCGACAGGCCGAACGCCCCGTAGCCGATCGCCAGCAGAACGAGCGCGCCGGCGGTCAGCCGCGGCAGGGAGAGGCGGTAGAAGAGGGCGGTCAGGAAGATCAGGAGGAAGCCGGGGACCTCGCGGATGGCGGTGATGTAGCCGAACTGCGGCCCGACCAGGCCCAGCTCGCGCTCGAAGTAGTTGGCGACGATGTTCTGCTGCGCGGCCATCGCGAAGCCGGTCGCCGCGGTCGCGATCGTCACCAGCGCGAAGCCGCGCCCCACCGGCGTCCGCAGCCGGCTCACCATCCGTCCCTGCACGCCCGTCACGATCCCCGATCCCGCGCACGTCGCTTCACCCGGCCACCGGCGGCGCGAGCCGCCGTGCCGCGAGTATAGCGGACAACCGGGCCGCGCGCCGGGGGGGCGGCTGGCAACTGATGTCGCGCCTGTCGGCCGTGGGCCACGAAGCCCGGCCGCGCCGGGCTGGGGCTGACCGACGGCAAGTGCCTATCGAGATGGCCAGGGGCGCGGACCCTGCTCCCAGTCCGGCTTGGTCGGGCGTCGTAACCAGTGGGCAGGGCGCGACTTCAGGCGCCGGCGCGACCGCCTCGCACACTCCCTGTGAGCCTACGGTTGGGGAGGCCGTCCGTCTATACTTGTCCTCGGGGGGTGGGTGGTGGGGGCCGCGGACAGGCGGGATAATGATCGGGTAGGGGAGCGCGGCGCGGTCGGCGCCCGGTTCGGGGGCGACTTGACCGGGTGGGCGGTGGGGGGGCGGGCGTGGAGCGAGGCACGGTCGAGCGTAGCGCGGCGGCGGATGATGGAAATGTGCCCCTGCCCCCGGCCGACGCGCCGGCGGTCGTGGTGGACGGGCTCGTCAAGGCGTACGGCACGACGCGCGCGGTCGACGGCCTGGGCTTTTCCGTCGCGCCGGGGGAGGTCTTCGCGGTCCTCGGGCCGAACGGCGCGGGCAAGACGACGACGCTGGAGATCCTGGAGGGCTACCGGGCGCCCGACGCCGGCCTGGCGCGCGTCCTCGGCCTTGATCCGATCGGCGACGCGCGGGCACTGAAGCCGCGGATCGGGGTGATGCTTCAGCAGGACGGGCTGCACCCCGGCCTGACTGCGCGCGAGGTGCTGCGCCTCTACGCCGGCTTCTTCCCCGACCCCGCCGACCCCGACGCGCTCCTCGACCGCGTCGGCCTGCGCGACGCCGCGCGGACGCGCTGCCGCCGCCTCTCGGGTGGGCAGAAGCGCCGGCTGGCGCTGGCGGTGGCGATCGTCGGGCGGCCCGAGCTGGTCTTCCTCGACGAGCCGACTGGCGGGATGGACCCGGAGGCGCGGCTGGCGACCTGGGCGCTCGTGCGCGAGCTGCGCGAGGCGGGGACGACGGTGCTGCTGACGACGCACCTGCTGGACGAGGCCGAGCGGCTGGCGGATCGCGTGGCGATCGTCGATCGCGGCCGGATCGTGGCGCTCGACACGCCCGGCGCGCTCACCCGCGGCGCGGAGGCCGGCGCGGGGCGCCGGGTCGCCGCGCCGGGCCTCGACCTGGCGGCGCGGTGCGCCCTGGCCGGGGGGGGCGGCGCGGTGCGCCTGGGGCGCCGCGCCGGGCCTCGACCTGGCGGCGCTGGCGGCCCTGCCGGGCGCGCGGACCGCGCGCGAGACCGCGCCGGGGGTCTTTGCGCTGGACCCCCGGCCCGGCGAGGCCGCCGCGCTGCTGGCCGCGCTGACCGCCTGGCTGCGCGACCGCGGCGTGACGCTGACCGAGCTGCGCGTCGGCCACGGCTCGCTGGAGGAGGCGTACCTGCGGCTGGTGGGGCGCGGAGCGGAAAGCGTGGAGCGTGGAGCGTAGAGCGTAGAGCGGGTGCGCAGGAGTGCGCTCGGATGCGGCAGGCGCAACGACGACTATGCCTCGGGGAGATCAGCCAGTGACGCCGGACGCTCCACGCCCCACGCCCCACGCTCCACGGCCCACGCCGTCCGCCCTCCGCCCGGTGTTGTCGCAGGCGCGCGCGGAGCTGCTGCTGACCCTGCGGCGCGGCGAGAACCTGCTGATCACGCTGATCGTGCCGGTGGCGCTGCTGGTCTTCTTCGCGTCGCTGGGGATCGTGGACGGCGGGGCGGGGCGGCCGGTCGACTTCCTGCTGCCGGGGATGCTGGCGCTGGCGGTGATCGCCACCGGCATGGTCAGCCTCGGGATCGCCACGGCCTACGAGCGGTACTACGGCGTCCTCAAGCGGCTGGGGGCGTCGCCGCTGTCGCGCGGCGGGCTGATCGCGGCGAAGGCGCTGGCGGTGTTGCTGCTGGAGGTCGTGCAGGTGGCGACGCTGGTGGCGATCGCCGCGGCGATCTACGGCTGGCGGCCGGCGGGGGGTGCCGGCGCCGCCGCGCTGGCGCTGCTGCTGGGGACGCTGGCGTTCGCCGGGCTGGGGCTGGCGATGGCCGGGGCATTGCGCGCGGAGGCGACGCTGGCCGGCGCGAACGCCCTCTACCTCGTCTTCCTGATGCTCAGCGGGGCGGTGCTGCCGCTCGACCGCCTGCCGGACGTGTTGCAGGGGCTCGCCCGCGCCCTCCCCGCCGCGGCCCTCACCGGCGCCCTCCGCGCCGCGCTGACCGCCGGCGCCCCCTTCCCCGCGGCCGAGCTGATCGTGCTGGCGGTCTGGGCCGCCCTCACCCTCGCGGTCGCCGCGCGCACCTTCCGCTGGGAGTGAGGGGAACTCCCCACGGGGACAAGCGCCGGGGCGCGGAACAGTGAACGCGGGACGAGAATGCGCCGCAGGCGCGAGGTTGTCCCAGGCCGCCGGCCGCGCTACCGCCTCCGCTCCGCGTTCCGCGTTCGTCGTTCGGCGCTCGTCAGGCGGCCGCCGATCAGGCTGCCGAGCATCCAGAAGAGAACCGGGCCGATCTGCGGGGAGAGGATCGTCGGGTCGGCGGTGATGGCGTCGAGGGGGGGCAGGGCGGCGGCGATGCCGGCCAGGGCCGCGCAGAAGAGCCGCCAGCGGCGCAGCAGCGCCCCCACCAGCAGGCCGCCCAGCAGGTGCAGCGGGGCGAGGAGGGCCAGCCCGAGCGGTTCGGCGCGACCGTCGAGCGCGGCGCGGATCTGCGGGATGTCGATCCGATCGCCGAGCGCCGCCGCGCCCGCTTGCAGGAGGAGCACCAGGCCGATCGCGGCCAGGGTCACCCAGAGGGGCGCGCCCCAGCGGCTCTCGGCCGTCCGCGCCACCCCGAAGACGATCCCCCGCCCGAAGTCGCTCAGCGGCGCCGCAGCCGGGCGGTGCCCGGGCGGGCGGAGGGTGACCAGTGGGGTGCCGCAGAGGTCGCAGCGCTCGCTGTCGGCGCCGCCCTGGTAGACGACTTCGCAGTAGGGGCAGAGGGCCGATCCGGGCGCCGGGGGCTGGGCGCCGCGGAAGGGGGTCACGCTCCGCATGGTATTCACTCCCTCGACATAGTTGGCGGTCCGGCGGTTGTCGCGGCGGCGCCGGCGACACCGCGGCCGCTGGCGGCGCGGGCCGGATGGCCGAGCCGGGTGCCGTGAAGGCGGCGCCGGAGCACGCTGGCGGCTGTCCGACTGCTATGTACCAAACGCTAGGCGCGGGTGGCGTGCTGCTATCAAGGGCGCGGGTGCATTATACCATCTGCGGCGTACCGTCCGGTGGCTGCCGGCCGGCAAGGCATAGCCGGCGCGAGACCGTACTGTCGGGTCGGTCCCGCACCGCCACTATCGCACGACGCGGGCCACATCCTGTGGGGGGAGGTGGAGGGCGGGCCGCGGTGGGGATGGCGAGATCAACTCGCCAGGAGCCGCTGGATGACAGGGCGACTCTGCTTGACTAGTCCCGTGAGTTTGTCGTAACGGGCGCGCTGGTCCCCGGTCATCTCGCCTGCCGCCGCATACCGCTCCAGGCGCAGCAACCGCTCTTCCTCCAACGGCCACTCCTCGGTGAAATGGAGCTGGTCGAGGAGGTCCCAGCCGTCGATCTCAGCTTCGATCGCGGGCAGGCGCCTCCATTGCCAGAGGCTCAACTCCAACTGCCGTTCGATGTCCTGCTGGACCCGGGTCAGCGTCTGAGCCATAGGGCGTCTCCAGGGATGCTGAGCGTCAGCAGGCTACTGGCCTGGTATCCAGAGATGATGATACCACGGTCGGCCGAGTAGACCACGTAGAGCAACGGCAAGGGCCTGGGACCGCGACGTTCCAGCGGCACCACCCGATCGGTCGCCGTGAGGGTCGCTGCGATGTGGCCTCCGCGGCGTGGATAAACCAGCAGGCGTGCCAGCGGCTCCTGAACTGCCAGGCGGAGGTCGGCGAGGGAGGCCGCCTCGGTCGTCCCGTCCGCCCATTGTCCATCAGCGACGACTCGCTGCACGAGGTGGGTCGTGAGGGTTGGACCGCGATCGCCGAGTGGGCGCCCGCGATAGGTCAGCCCGCGCAGCCTGCCCGGCACGGGCAACACCCGTGGATCGAACGGTGAGGTCGCGACGCGCTCGATGATCCTCTCGATCTCCCCCGCCCCGACGTTCCGCCGGGCCTGGATGAGCTCGCGGATAAGCCGGTCGGCCGGATGCTGGCTGAACTCCCCGCCGCTCGTGCCACCACCGGCGCTGCTCACAACAGCATCCCCCTCGGATACCGCGCCGTGCCGGCCCGCGGCGCGGCCACGTACCCCTTCTTGGTGCGTCCCCGCGCCGCTAGAACATGTCCGGCACCCACGGCTGCGGGCCGGCGAAGACCAGCCCGGCGAGCGCCAGGTCGCGCGCGGGGCCGTCGAGGAGGCCCAGGAAGTGGAGTTCGCCGGGCGTCTGGAAGCCGGTGTAGAGCGCCGCGAGGCCGCGGATGTCGAGCCGGACGCGCCCCTCCCCGCCTTCGCGGACGGCGCCGCGGCCGTCGGACAGGGTGAGGACGAAGCGCCGGTTGTTGGCCGGGAGCAGGTCGTCGCGCACGTCGAGGTGCAGCTCGGCGTCGAGCCCCGGCGGGTAGCCGCGCGCCGCCAGCGCGCCGCGGACATCCACGATCCGCAGGAGCCAGTCGAACGACAGGAGCTGCTTGTGCCGCTGCTCGGGGAGGAGGGCGACGAGGGGGTCGGTGGCGCCGCCGCCGCTCCACACGATGCGGTCCACCATCGAGCGGTGCCCCGCCAGGAAGGCGAGCAGCCGCTCGCCGGCCGCGCGGGTCAGCATCCGCAGGTCGAGGATGCGCAGGGGGTCCTCGCGGCCCGTCTGGGTGAAGACGACGTAGCCCTCCGCCCGCTCGCCGCGCACCGCCTGGTACGCGCGCGCCGTCTGCCCGTAGGGTTCGAGGATGCGCCACCAGACGAAATCGGGGCGGTCGAGGTTGCCCGCCGTCCGCCGGGCCGTCTCCGCATAGACCTCGCGCAGCGCCCCGTATTCGGCCTCTCCCACTGGCCCGACCGTCAGTTCCGGATCGCGCGCCGGTGCGCGCGGGTCGAGCGCGCCGAGCGGCAGTTCGTAGGTCGCGCGGACGCCGGCGCGCTCGTAGCCGGCGCGGCGGTAGAAGGCGAAGGTCGAGGGGTAGAGGGTGGAGAGCGGGTAGCCCGCGGCGTGCGCCTCCTCCAGCAGCCGCCGCAGCATGAAGAGCCCGACCCCGCCGCCCCGGTGCTCCGGCGCGACCCCCACGGCGGTGATCCCGGCCGTCGGCACGCTGGCCCCGCCGAGCCAGTGCCCCATCGGGACGATGCCGAGCCCGGCGGCGATCCGCCCGTCGCGCCGCACGACCCGGAAGTTGGCCGCCCCCAGCCGCTCGATCCACAGGCGCATCAGGTGCGGCGGGAAGAGGAGCGCCTGGGACACGACCCGATCGAGCGTGTCCACCTCCTCCGCCCGCACCGGGCCGTACTCCAGGCCGTCCGCCGCGCCGGCGCCGCGCATGCGCTTCTCCCTTCCACGCTCTCCGCCGGGAGCCGAGTCTGCTCTGCCGGGAGTCTACCGGATCGTGGCGGCGGGCGGGGCGGCCCTGCCGGGCGGGGCCGGTGGTACACTAGAACAAGGTCGCTCGAGTGTGGGCGAGACGATATCGGACCGAACGGATGAGGCCCTGAGTATTCGCTGTGCCGAGCCTCCCCGCGGGCTGGGCGGGGGCGAAGACGCTGGAGGGATTCACCGCTCCATCGCGCCGCGATGGAGCGGGGAGGAACACAGTGCGAGAACCACAGACGGCGAGACCGACGCTCGCGACCGAGGCCGCCGATGGCGCCACGGCCACCGAGCGAGAGGCCAGGTTGCGACGGTTCCAGCAGGATGCCGAGTATTTCGACGCGCATTACGAGGAATTGCAGGCACGCTATGCCGAGCGATGGATCGCCATTTACCACGGCGAGGTGGTTGGCGCCGCGCCGCAGCTCGATGATCTGCTGACGGCGATCATGGAACGGGGGATTCCGGCGGGGCAGGCCCTGGTGGAATTTGTCACCGACCGGGAAGACGTCCTCATCGTATGATCCGGGGCTGGTTCTCCTCCCCCGCGAGCGGCCGGCGCCCAATTGTCACCGGCCTGATCGAGTTCCCCGCCGCCGGCAACCGTGCCCTGGATCTGCGATTCCTGATTGACACCGGCGCTGATACGACTATCCTCGGGCCGCGCGACGCGCAGCGCCTGCGTCGGGAGTTGGCGCTCGATCTCGGTGCGCTCGCGCGGGGGCGCCCGGTGTCCGGCATCGGCGGACAGTTGCAGACCCGGACCATCGCGGCCACGATCGCGTTTCCCGGTGCGACCACACCCATCGCCCTGCCGGACTTGCCGGTCATGCCGCCGATGTTGCCGGTGCGGCCGATCCCCTCGCTGCTGGGCCGCGACCTGCTCGCGCGCTTCGCCCTCTTCATGGAGGAGCGCACCGGGCGGGTGATGCTGCTCGAACCGGCCGAGGCGGACCGGCTGCCGGCCGCCTTCCTGCCGTTGCCCTGACCCGCGCGCGCCCCACGCCGCTGCTATACTTCAGGTAGCGGAATGACCGTCTCTCCGCCGCGCGCGGCGCGAAAGCGAGAGGCTGATGGTCGTAACGGATCAGGCACTCATCACCCGGCACATCGAGCAGCACCCCCGCAAGCACGGTGTAGCCGAAGCGCGGCTGGTGGATTCCAAGATCGCGGTGTGGGCACTCGTCGGCTACCTGCGCATGGTGGATGGCGATGTCGCCCGTGTGGCCTCCGACTACGATCTTCCCCGAGAGGCGGTGGAGGCAGCCTTGGCGTACTACCGGCGCCATCAGGCGGCTCTCGACGCTCGTCTCGCGGCCAACGGCTCGTAGTCGCGCCGATGGGGCGCTTCCACCTCGATCACAACGTCTCCCGGCAGATAGCCGAACTGCTCCGCGTCGCCGGCCACGACGTCGTCACCGCGCGCGAGTTGAGGTTGGAGGACGCCGATGACGATGTTCACCTCCTCACGGCGCTGCGCGACGATCGCATCTTCGTCACGCATAACGGCCACGACTTCATCCTGCTGCATTATGCCTGGCGACGCTGGACGCGCTTCTGGCAGATAACACAACTGCACGCGGGAATCCTCGTGGTGCCCCAAGTGCCGCACCTGCGCCGCTGGAAGCAGCCCGCGAACTGGACCGTCTCCAGCGTCGGGCGCCGCTGGCCGATGGGTTATACCAGTACGACTGGCAGACGACGCGCGACTGGCTGCGTTCGCCCCCACCGTAGCCGCGGCGCGCGGTTCAGCCACGGTGCTATACTTCTCGTAGTCGTCAGTCTGCCGCTGGAGCGCCAATGCTCGACCGGGTCAACATCGTCACCGCGTTCCTGGCCGGGGTGCTGTCGTTCTTCTCGCCCTGCACCCTGCCGCTGGTGCCGCTCTTCCTCGGCCACCTGGCCGGGCTGACGGCGGACGAGTTGCGGGAGCGGGGCACGGCGGCGCGCGGCCTGCTGCTGCGCAACGCCGGGGCCTTCGTCCTCGGCTTCTCGATCGTCTTCGTGGTCCTCTTCGGCCTGCCGGCCGGCCTCCTGGGGCGGACCCTGGTCGGGCACCGCGACACGCTGCTCCAGGTCGGCGGCGTCTTCCTGATCGTCCTCGGCCTCAACACCCTCGGCGTCCTGCGCATCCCGATCCTGCTGCGCGAGTGGCGCGTCCACCGCCCGGTGGGGCGGCGCGGGCATTGGTCGGCCTCGCTGCTCGTCGGCGCGACCTTCGCCCTCGGCTGGACGCCTTGCATCGGGGCGATCCTCGCCACCGTGATGGCGATGGCGGCGACGACCGGCGGCGTCGGCGGGGCGGTCGGGCTGCTGATCGCCTACTCGCTCGGCCTCGGACTCCCCTTCTTGCTGATCGCCGCCGGGTTCGGGCGGGCCGTCCCCGCGCTGCGCCGGGTCAACCCGCACCTGCCCGCGCTGGGCCGCCTCTCCGGCGTGCTGATCGTCGCGGTCGGCGCGTTCATGCTGGCCGGCGCGTACCAGGGCTTCTTCGCCAGCCTGATCCGCCTGATCCCCTGGCAGCCGCCCCTGTAGCGCCCCCCTGTTCAGTCGAACGTCTGAACGTCGAACGTCCAACGTCCAATGCTCCCGAGGCGCGCGCGGCTGCCGACTGCGAGGGCGCGTTCCCGCCGGGGCGGCTTCGGGAACCGCGCGCCGGGCGGCGGTGTACCAGGGACGCGGGGGGGGAGCGCCCGGTCCTGTGTCCCGCCGTGACCAGGCGGCGCCCTCGCGGATTATGAAAGGGTGAGGACCGAAGCGGCGCGGCCGGGCGTTTGCCCGGCTATCCGCCGGACTGGTATACTTGCGCATTGGGTGTCGCGAGCACGCGCGGCGCGTGGAATGCGCGCCGCGCCGCGCGATCGAGACCGGCCTTCGGCCCGCGGCCGCCGCCGTCTCGCCGCCCGAAGAACGCGGCGCCATCCCCGCCCCGACGAGGAGAGAGAGGAGTCGCAAGCCTATATGGAGGCCGCCCGCACGATCGCCGACCGCGTCAGCCGGAACGTCGAGACCGTCATCGTCGGCAAGCACCGCGAGGTGCAGTTGGTCCTGACCGCCCTCCTCTGCGGCGGGCACATCCTGATCGAGGACGTCCCCGGTGTCGGCAAGACGGTGCTGGCGAAGGCGATCGCCCGCTCGGTCGGCTGCACCTTCCGGCGCATCCAGTTCACCCCGGACCTGCTGCCCTCCGACGTCACCGGCGTCAGCGTCTTCAACCAGGCCAGCGCCCAGTTCGAGTTCCGCCCCGGCCCGGTGATGGCGCAGATTGTCCTCGCCGACGAGATCAACCGCGCCACGCCGAAGACCCAGTCGGCGCTCCTCGAGTCGATGGAGGAGCAGCAGGTGACGGTCGACGGCGTGACCTACGCGCTGCCGAACCCGTTCGTCGTCCTGGCGACGGAGAACCCGATCGAGTACGAGGGCACCTTCCCGCTGCCGGAGGCGCAGCTCGACCGCTTCCTCCTGCGCCTCTCGCTCGGCTATCCCGACCGCGCCAGCGAGATCGACATCCTGCACCGCCAGCGCAACGTCCACCTGCTGGAGACGCTGGAGCAGGTCGTCTCGGTCGAGGAGCTGCTGGCGGCGCAGGGGGCGATCCAGGAGGTCCACGTCGAGCGGCTGATCCTGGAGTACATCGTCGCGATCGTCGAGGCGAGCCGCCGGCACGACGACGTCTACCTGGGGGCGAGCCCGCGCGGCTCGCTGGCGCTCTACCACGCCGCGCGCGCCTGGGCGGCGCTGCAGGGGCGCGAGTACGTGATCCCCGACGACGTGAAGGACCTGGCCGAGCCGAGCCTGGCGCACCGGCTGATCATGAGCCCGGCCGCGCGGATGAAGAACGTCGACAGCCGCATGGTCGTGCGCGAGCTGCTGACCAGCGTGCCGGTGCCGGGCGCGCGCGCCGGCGCGGCGACCGCCACGATCGACGGGGGCCGCGGCGGTATCCTGCGCGGCCGGCGGACGCCGTCGTGAGCGGGTTCGAGCGGCTCAACTGGGTCAAGGTCGCGATCTTCGCCGCGATCATCCTGGTCCTGGCGCAGATCAACGACTGGCAGCTCCTGGATCGCCTCTTCCTGGCGCTGGCCCTGCTGCTGCTCGTCACCTTCTGGTGGAGCTGGGCCAGCCTGCGCGGCCTGACCGTGACCCGCGAGAGCGGCGCCGACCGCGCCCAGGTCGGGCAGGAGTTCGGGGAGCGCCTGCGGATCACCAACGGGACGCGCTGGGGCAAGCTCTGGGTCGAGATCCGCGATCACACCACCATGCCGGGACACAACGCCTCGCAGGTCGTCAGCCTGCTGCCGGGGGCAGCGCCCGCTGGCACGTCCGCTCGATCTGCCTGCGGCGCGGGCGCTTCACGATCGGCCCGCTCTCCCTGCACGGCGGCGACCCCTTCGGCCTCTTCCCCCGCCAGGTCGCCCTGACCGAGACCCACGAGCTGATCGTCTACCCGGCGACGGTCGACGTCTCCTCGTTCGTCCTGCCGGTCGGCGAACTGCCGGGGGCTCGAATACGCAGGGGCGCACGCCGCAGGTCACGCCGAACGCCGCGGGGGTGCGCGACTACCAGCCGGGCGATTCCTTCAACCGGATCAGTTGGCGCGCGTCGGCGCGCACCGGTCGGATGATGGTCAAGGAGTTCGAGCTGGACCCGACCGCCGACGTCTGGGTCGTGCTGGACCTGGACGCCCGCGCGCACGTCCGCGGGCTGATCCGGGATCTGGCCCACGACGATCCGCTGGCGAACCTGCTGGCGAACGCGACCGAGGAGTACGCGGTGACGGTCGCGGCCTCGCTGGCGCGGCACTTCATCAACCAGAACCGCACCGTGGGGCTGATGGCGGCCGGCCAGCACCGCGAGATCATCCCGACCGATCGCGCGCGACAACTGCTGAAGGTTTTGGAGGCGCTGGCGGTCCTGCGCGCCGAGGGCGCCAGCCGCTGCCCGAGCTGCTGGTCGCCGAGGCGGGGCGCTTCGGACGCCACAGCACGGTCCTGCTGGTGACCGCCTCGACCGACGAGACGATCGTGCAGGCGCTGCTCGGCCTGGTGGCGCGCGGCGTCAAGGTGGTGGCGGTGATCGTCGAGCCGAGCACCTTCGGCGCGGCGGAGAGTTCGATCCTGCTGGTCAGCGGCCTGGCCGCGATCGGCGTGCCGACCTATCTGGTCAAGCGCGGCGAGGACATCGGCCGCGCCCTGGCCTACGGCGGCGGCGTGCTGAGCCGGCGATAGGGGCGAACGTCGAACGTCCGAAGGTCGAACGTCTCGCTTCGACGGCGGGCGCACATCGGAATGTCTCAGCCGCTCACGGCGAGACCTTCGACCTTCGACCTTCAGACCTTCGACCGGGTGAAGATGGCGACACGCATTATCGCGCTGATTCTCGGGATCCTGGCGGCGCTGGGCGGGCTGGCGACGGCCGCGCTCGGCGTGGTCGGGGCGATCGCGAGCGACCGGGAGGCCGACCGCTTCACCCTCGGGGCGTCGCTGATCCCGAGCGGCGTCCTGGTGCTCGCCATCGGGGCGGCGCTGGCCTGGCTGGCGGCGCGGGCGATGCAGGGGCGAGAGTCGCGCCCGGTCGCGCTGCCGCCGTGGTGGGCCTCCCTGGCCCTCGTCGGGGTCGCGCTCGGCGCCGGCTGGGCCGCGCTGCGGGCCGACTTGTGGTGGCTCTTCTTCCCGCTGGCGACGGTCGCGGTCCTCGCGCCGATCGCGGCGGTCGGTGCGCTGGCCCTGCCGCGCCGGGCGCCGCGCCCCGGCTGGCGGCGGATCGTCCCGGCCTTCGCCTGGGGCGCGCTGGTGACGCCGATTCTGGCGATCGCCCTCGAAGTGCTCGCCGTGCTCGGCGCGGTGATCGCCGCCGGGCTGGGGCTGGCGCTGGCCGGCCAGGACGCCCTCGACACGCTGGCGCGGACGGTGGAGCGCCTGCAGGGGCGCGCGCTGACCGAGGCGCAGACGCAGGCGCTGCTGCAGGTGCTGCTGCGGCAGCCACTGGTGCTGGCGCTCGGCGTCTTCACCCTGTCGTTCGTCGCGCCGGTGGCGGAGGAGTTCGGCAAGTTCGGGGCGGTGCTGCTCTTCGCCCGCGGGCGGCGCCCGGTGGAGGGGGCGCCGCCCGGCGCCGCCCGGACCCCCGACTCGGCGCTGACAGTCTTCCTGATCGGGCTGGCGTCGGGGCTCGGCTTCGCGGCGATCGAGAACGTCTTCTACGCCACGCAGTCGGGCGCGGAGGGCTGGGCGGGGGCGGCCGCGCTGCGGGCGGCGACCCCGGTCATGCACGGGACCGCCAGCGCCCTCTTCGCGCTCGGCTGGGCGCGGCAGGGGCGCGACCCCCGCGGCTGGGGCCTCGTGCGCGGCGCGCTGGCCGCGACCGCGCTGCACGGCGCCTGGAACTTCCTGGCCGGCGCGGTCGCGGTGGTGGCGCTGCTGGCGCCGGGGGGGGGCGGCATCTCGCCGGCGGCCCTGTTGACCGTCCCGATCGTCGGGGTGCTGGTCCTGCTCGGCCTCTTCAGCGCCTGGACCCTCTTCCGGCTGGGCCGCGCCCTCGGGCGCGAGGCCGAGCGGGAGGAGGCGGAGGAAGCGGCGGGGCCGCGAGACTTCACCCCCGCGCCGCCCGCGCCGCCCGACGAGTGGTCAGTCGTCAGTCGTCAGGCTTCAGGGGGGCGTGACGAGAGGGCGGTGGCCCATTCGCGGGTACGCACTACCCTCGCTGACGACTACCCGACT
>JAUJMV010000028.1:63825-68460 GCA_030446685.1 Thermomicrobiales bacterium
GATGTCACGACTGCGACTGAACGAGGGCTGGCCGATCACCTTCCTGCTGCTGGCGGGGGTGGTGCTGAGCGTCGACTGGTCGATCCAGCGCGCCGACTGGACCGATAACCTGACCATCCTCACGCCGATCACCCTGGCCGGCCTGCTGCTCGGCCTGGTCCTGGCCCGCTGGCGGCGCGTGCCGTCGTTCGTGGCGCACGCGCTCGCACTGGTCGCCGGCACGCTGCTGGTCCTGGGCCGGCTCGACCCGATCCTCCCGCTGCCGCCCGACGGGCACGGGCTGGCGGCGGCGGCCCAGTTCCTGCTTGCCCGCGCGCAGGTCTGGTTCGCGACGGCCGGCACCGACCGCTACCAGGACGACTTCTACCTCTTCATCCTCGGCCTGGCGGCGATCGCCTGGGTCGTCGCCTACACCAGCACCTGGCTGATCTTCCGCACCCGCTGGCTCTGGCCGGCCCTGCTGCTGCCGGCGATCGTCCTGCTCTTCAACCTCGGCTACGCCACCGGCGTGGCGAGCGTCTCGTCCTACCTGATCCTCTTCCTGATCCTGGCGCTGCTGCTGATCGCGCACTTCCACTTCACCGAGCGCGAGGCGGAGTGGCGGCGCACCAACACCCAGTACCCCGAGAGCCTCGGCCTGCGCGCGCTCTGGATCGGCTTGGTGGTCGCGGTGCTGACGATCGGCTTCGCCTGGGTCGCCCCGTTCAGCGCGCGCGGCGGCATCCTCGAAGCGACCTGGGATCAAGTCAACGGTCCCTGGCAGCGGCTGGAGGGGCGCTTCAACCAGATGTTCGGCTCGGTCAGGGGGCCGGGGGCGCGCGGCGTCGGCAACTACGCCAGCTTCGGCGAGCAGTTCCAGCTCGGCGGGCCGCTCAAGCTGAGCGACAGCCCGGTGCTGGTGCTGCAGAGCGACCAGCCCTACTACCTCAAGTTCCGCACCTACGACACCTTCGACGGCCAGCGGTGGACCCTCCAGCCGGGCGGCGGCACCTTCAACAACGTGAACAACGGCCAGTACTTCGTCCCGCAGATCAAGCTGGACGGCGGCCAGTCCCTGGCGGTGCAGCCCCCCGCCGCCGCCGAGCCGCGCGACCTGAGCGTGCGGATGCTGACGCCGCGCGGCAACGGGCTCTTCACCGCCAACCAGTTCGTCAGCAGCAGCCGCAACACCTACGTGCAGCTCTCCTGGACCCAGCGGCAGTTCGCGATCGACCCGGCGACCGCGGTGGCGGACGAGCTCCCGCCGGAGCTGCGCCGCCTCCTCGGCCTGGTGCAGGAGGCGAGCCAGAGCGGGGAGTTGCGCGACACCGACGACCGCGGCAACCCGGTGGCGGTCGTCCCGGACCCCACGCCGACCCCCTTGCGGCCCGCCAGGGGCGCCGCGCCGACCCCGCCGTCCGCGCCCCGGCCGACCCCCGCGATCCCGGCGCCGACCGCGGCGGAGCGGCGGATCCTCGACGAGGCCAACGGGCTGCGGGACCGGCTGATCACCGTGCGAATGATCGTCAAGGACGGGGTCGCCACCCAGTTGCAAGTCAACGGCCAGTTCCCCAATTACGAGGACGTCGAGGTGGTCCTGCCGCTCGAAGGGGTCCAGGCCGGCGCGCAGTACCAGGCCACGACCCTGGCCTCGGTCGCCACCAGCCCGCAACTGCGCGAGGCGGGGACTGAATACCCCGAGTGGACCCGGCGCTACCTGCAGGTGCCCGCCTCGACCACCGAGCGGACCCGCGCGGAGGCCGCGCGCCTGGCGACCGGCAAGAACCCCTACGACGCGGCGCTGGCGATCCAGGATTACCTGCGCGAGACGATCACCTACAAGGAAGACATCAAGTTCCCGCCGGCCAATCGCGACCTGGTCGACTACCTCCTCTTCGAATCGAAGGAGGGCTACTGCGAGTACTACTCGACCGCGATGGCGATCATGCTGCGCGCGCAGGGCATCCCCGCGCGCGAGGTCGTCGGCCTCTTCAGCGGCGAGTACGACAATGACCAAGCGGGCTACCTCTACCGCGAGAACAACGCCCACGCCTGGGTAGAGGCCTACTTCCCTGGCTACGGCTGGATCGCCTTCGAGCCGACCAGCCCCCGCCCCGCCTTCGACCGCGAGCCGGCCCCGCCGGTGGAGCCCGGCGCGGGCGGCGTGGACGCGACCGATCCCGGCGACAGCGGCGCGGTCGACGGCGGCGCGTTCCCCGACGACGGCGATGTCCTGGGCGACGGCGTCGGCGCCGGGAGCGTCCAGGGGCCGCGCGAGCTGCACCCGGCCCTGAAGGTCCTGCGCGTGGCCCTGCCGATCGTCGCCCTGATCGGCGGCGCCCTGGCCCTGCTCTGGCTGCTCAGCCTGCGCGGCCTCTCGCCGACGGGCCAGTTCTACGCGCGGATGACCCGCACCGGGGCGCTGGCCGGCGTGCGCCCGCCGCCCGGCACGACCCCCTACGAGTACGCACGGGCGGTCGGCGCGCGGGTGCCGGACGCCCAGCGGTCGCTCGACCGGATCACCGACCTCTACGTGCGCGAGCGGTACGGCGGCCAGCGCCCGACGGTCCAGGAACTGCGCCTGGTGCAGCGCGCCTGGCTCGCCGTCCGCGGCGCGCTCCTGCGCTCCCTCCTCACCCTGCGCCGGCGACGCGGGGGCGAGTAGACCGTGGGCCGTGGGCCGTAGGCCGTGCGCGGTGGAGCCGGCGAAGGGTAGGGGCGTGCGGCACGCGCCCAGGCGTGGCCGAGTACAGGCGTCTGCCACATGCTCCTACGCCATCAGGAGAGATCGGCCCACCGACCACCGCCCGCGGCCCACGTCTTGACGCGCGGCCCGCGCCGGAGTACTGTACGTACAGCGCGCAACCCTGGGCCTGGCCGCGCGTTGTTGTGGGTGGACTTGCGGGAGCGGCGTTCCGAGCGAGGCGGGTTGCGGGACCGGGACGGCATAATCTCTGGGCTGGAGGAGGCGATCATCAAGCGGGTAGCGGCGCTCGGCGGCGGGATCGCCGCCGGGCTGATCCAGGTGGCGCTCGCCATCGCGCTGGTGCTGGCGACAGCGACGCTCGCCGTCGCTCCGGCCCGGCCACGCTGCCTTGTCGGGCGGCGTCCGGGTCGCTCGGTGGACGCGGAGGCGGGTGACGGGACGGCGCCCCTAGCGCCGGGCCGCCCAGCCGGTGATCCCGCCGCGCCTGGCCGGGCGGGGCGATCGGGGGTGCGGGCGGTCGGTCTCCTCGGGCCGACGATCCTGGCGGAGACCCGGCCGCCCGCCGTCGGGGAGGAACGGCCCACGGCCGCCGAGCTGCGGCGCCGCGGGGTGCGGCGCGTCGGGGTGCTGCTGCTCCTCCTGCTGGCCGCGGTCGCCGGCGGGGCGGGGGTCTACACCTGGCAGGTGACCGCGGCGCTGGACGAGGCGCAGCGCGCGATCTACCAGCCGCTCCCGGCCGATGCGGGCCAGCCGTCCGCGCCGGCGGCGGGCGGCGATTCCGCCGCCGCGGCGGCCCCGGCCCCGCCGACACCAACCACGGCGCCGTCGGGCAACACCTTCGGCGCGATCCTCGGGGCGGCGGCAACGGATGAGGACCCGGCGCTCGACCCGATCTGGCGCGGCAAGCGGTACATCAACGTGCTGGTCCTCGGCTTCGACTCGCGCGACGACGACGCCAATCCGCCGCGCAGCGACGTCTTCCTGATCGCCCAGCTTGATCTCAACCTCAAGACGGTCAACATCGTCAGCGTCCCGCGCGACCTCTGGCTCACGGTGCCGGGCTACGGCGAGGAGCGGATCAACGCCGCCTACGCGCTCGGCTGGCGCGCCGATCAACCCCTCGCCGGGGTCGCACTGGCGAAGCGGACGGTCGAGCAGAACTTCGGCCTGCCGATCGACTACTACGTGGCGGTCGACTTCCGCGGCTTCCAGCAGGTGGTCGACGCGGTCGGCGGGGTCGAGGTGGACGTGCCGTATTACTTGCGCGACGACGAGTACCCGACCGAGGATTACGGGACCGAGCGGATCGAGTTCTTCCCGGGCAAGCAGCGGCTGGACGGCAAGACCGCCCTCAAGTACGTCCGCACGCGCCACCAGGACAGCGACTACGGCCGGCGCCGCCGCCAGCAGCAGGTGCTCGTCGCGCTCTTCGACCGGGCCAAGAGCGTCAACATCGTGCCGCGCCTGCCGAGCGTGCTCCGCTCGTTCGGCGGGACGGTCCAGACGAACTTCACCTTCGAGGAGCAACTGGCGCTCGGGCGGGTCGCGCTGGCCCTCGACCGCAACAACATCAAGACCTACTCGATCGACGAGGCGATGACGGAGGGCTGGATCACGCCCGGCGGCGCCTCGGTCGTCCGCGGCGACTGGCGCCAGATCGACCTCCTGCTCGACACCGTCTTCGCCGGGCGGACGAGAACGGTGCGCGGGCCGTAGGGCGTGGGCCGCGGGCCGTAGGCGGTGGGCCGTAGGCTGTAGGCGGTGAGGGAAGTGGGCTGATGGGCAGAGGCGTCACGGGTCACGGGGCCTCGGATCATACTCGACAGCCCGCGGCCCACGCCCCGCGCCCCGCGCCCCACGTCGTCGTGGTCGGGAGCGTCAACACCGACCTGGTGGTGCGCGTGCCGGCGCTGCCCCGGCCGGGCGAGACGCTGAGCGGCGAGGATTTC
>JAUJMV010000067.1 GCA_030446685.1 Thermomicrobiales bacterium
TCCCTCGCCTACACCGAGATCCACGGCGGGCGGGAGGTGCGCGCCGCCATCGCCGCGCAGTACGACCACCTCGCGCCGGACCACGTCGTCGTCACCTGCGGCGCCGACGACGCCCTCTCGTCGCTCTTCCTGGCGCTGGTCGAGCCGGGTGACCACGTCATCGTCCACGCCCCGCTCTACCAGCCGCTCGCCTCGCTGGCCGCGTGGCGCGGCGGGCAGGTCACCCTGTGGCCGGCGCATGAGGAGCAGGGGTGGCGGCCCGACCTGGAGGAGCTCGCGCGGCGGCTGCGGCCGGCGACGCGCCTCATCGTGGCGAACTTCCCCCACAGCCCGACCGGCTTCGTCCCGGACCGCCGCTACCTCGAGCGGCTGGTCGCGCTCGCCGACGACGCGGGCGCGACCCTGCTCGGCGACGAGATCTACCGCGGGCTGCCGCTCACCGACGCGGGCGAGCCCCCGAGCCTGGCCGACCTCTCGGTGGGGGCGGTGGTGCTGAGCAGCACCTCGAAGGCCTACGGGCTGCCCGGCCTGCGGGTCGGCTGGCTGGCCACGCGCAACGCGACGGTCCTGGGGGCGGTGCGCCGGCTGCGGCTGCACCTCAACACCTTCGTCGGCGCGCCGAGCGAGTTCCTGGCCGCGCTGGCGCTGCGCCACGCCGGGCCGATCCTCGCCCGCAACCGGGCGCGCGCGCGGGCGAATCTCGCGCACCTGCGGGACTTCCTCGGGCGGCACGACGCGCTGTTCGCCTGGCAGGCGCCCCGTGGGGGCGTCGTCGCCTTCCCGCGCTGGCTCGGCGCGGAGCCGACGAGCGCCCTCAGCGACCGCCTCCTCCGCGAGCACGGCCTGCTGCTCGCCCCGAGCGCCCACTTCGCGGGCGGCGAGCGCCACGTGCGCCTCGGCTTCGGCACCGCCGCGACGCCGGCCAACCTGCTACGCCGCCGGCGACGAACGGCTGTGGATCATCACCGAGGCCGACCGCTCGAGCACCTGCCTGCTGCTGCGCGAGGAGTACTAGCGCGGGGTGGCCCGGCGGGGGGGGCATCCCGCCAGGCCGGTCCCCACGAAGGAGGACCATCATGGACCAGGGGCGCGGGCGGGTCTACATCGGTGAGCGGACGAGCGAGCTGCCGGGCGACACGGCGGTCTCCGTCGAGGAGGGCGGCTGCCGCTGGCCGCTGCCGCACGTCGTCCACCACAGCCCCTCGGGCCTGTCCTGGGGCTATCACGGCTCCGGGCCGGCCGACTGCGCGCTAAGCATCCTGGCCGACGCGCTCGGCGAGCGGCCGACGCCGGCCCAGCTCCGGCGCGGCGAGCCCCAGTGCTGGCGCTGGCATCAGCACTTCAAGCGGGACGTGATCGCGCAGCTCCCCGAGGAGCGGGGCTTCCGCCTCGCGCCGGTGACGGTCGCGGCGTGGATCGCCCGCCAGCGCGCGGGAGGCGACGCGCGAGGCAGCAGAGGGGTGAGGCGGACAGGACCGGTCTGAGTGGGGGGGCGGACGGATCGGGGGCCGCCGGCGGGGGAGGTGCCGCGATGCGCGCCGTGATCCCGCTGCCGATCCCCGCGCCGCCGATGCTCGATCTGGCGCCGGGTTACGACCACGGCGGCAGGCCGGTTGCGCGACTGGCGGGCGCGCGGCGCGGCGGGAGGACCGACCGCCAGGCGATCGGCCACCGCGCCGCGCGCCTCCAATGGGACCAGGGACAGGCGCCAGGCGAGGAGCAGCCCCGCGACGCGGTCTGCCTGGAGACGGGGGAGACGGCGTACATGGAACTGAGCGGCACGAGTTCGTCGGCGACCAGCGTCGCCTTCCTCGAGCAGTTGCGCGCCAACCACGCCGGAGCGCTCGTCGTCATCTGGGACAACGGCCCGGCGCACGGCGGCGAGGCGGTGCGGGGCTACCTCGCCACGCCCGACCTGGCCATGCGCGTGGTCCGCCTGCCGGCCTACAGCCCCGACTGCATCCCCGACGAGGCGATCTGGGCCTGGGCGCGCGAGGAGGTCACCGCCAACGCCTGCCTGGGCACCAAAGCGCAGGTGCAGGAGAAGCTGGCCCAGTTCTTCGCCGGGCTGCCGAGCCGCGCCGCCGAGGTGCAGTCCCGCTGCCGCCGCAAACTGCAAGCCCTGGCCGAAGCGCTGCCCGCGCCAACGCCCGTCTCGCCTGACGCGATGCTCCATGTAGATCCCGTCGGCGCTTCGGTTTAGTCGGCAACCCCGCCTCGGGCGCCACCGTCCCGGCGCCCACGTTGGCAAAGCCACCGCTCGACCGGATCCTCGGCCGCGCTCAAGGACGGGGCCGGTTAGCGGGAAGCGCCGTGCACCAGGCGGCTCGTCAGCGCGCCGAGCACGAGTCCCCAGAAGGGGGCGCCGATCTCGAGGAGGCGGATGTCGGCGGCGGTCAGCAGCAGGGCGAAGACGGCGCCCGTCCGCTCGTCCGGGTCCGCCAGTGCCCCCGCCAGGGAGGAGACGAGGGCGGGCAGCATGGCCAGCCCGGCCACCGCCGCCACCAGCGCCGGGGGGAACCCGGCGAAGAGCGTCGCGGCCGTCGCCCCGAAGGCGCCGAAGAGGAGGAACCAGAGGGCCGCCGCCACCCCGGCGCCGTAGCGGCGGTCGGGGTCGGGGCCAGCCTCCGGGCCGGCGCAGATCGCCCCCATCAGCGCCGCCAGGTTCAGCCCGTGCCCGCCCAGCGGCGCGGTGAGGACCGAGGCGACGCCCGTCACCAGCACCGGCCCGTCCACGGGCGGGTCGTAGCCCGCGGCCTGCAGCACCGCGATCCCCGGCGCGTCCTGCGAGGCGACCGCGAGCACGAAGAGGGGCAACGCGAGGCCGAGCAGCGCGCCGGGCGTGAAGGCCGGCCGGACCCAGTGCGGCCGGGCCAGCTCGAGCGCTAGGCCCCCGAGGTGGAGGTCGCGGGTGAGGGCGGCGACCAGGAGACCGGCCGCCAGCGCCCCGACTGTGGGCGCCCGGAACCCCCGGCGCTGGAGCAGGAGGAAGGCGAGCAGCATCGTGGCGACGAGCAGCGGGCGCTGGGGGAGCGCGGCGAAGAGACCGGTCCCGAAGCGCAGCAGCACCCCCGCCAGCATGCCGAGCACGACCGGCCCCGGCACCAGCGCCAGCAGCCGCCGGAAGAGCCCCGACCAGCCGAGTAGGGCGACGGCGAGGCCGGCGCTGAGATAGGCGCCGACCGCCTCGGCCAAGCTGTAGTGCGCCAGCCCGCCGACGAGCAGGGCGCTCCCCGCCACCGACCAGGCGACCACGATCGGCTGGCGGTACCAGAGGCAGAGCGGCAGGGTGGCCAGGCCGCTGCCGATGGTCAGCGCCGCGATCCAGGAGGCGAGGGCGGCCCGGTCGAGCCCGGCGTTCCGGGCGGCCTGGAAGACCAGCACCAGCGGGCCGGTGTAGGCGATCAGCACCGCCACCAGCCCCGCCAGCCAGGCCGCCGGGGTCAGCGCACCCGGCAGGTCGCGCAGGTTGCGCCCCAGGCGCCCGACGGCGCTCACGCGAGGAGGTCGGTGAGGCGGGCCAGATCGGCGACGACCGTAGCCCCCGCCGCGTCCGGCGGAGCCGGCAAGCCGAGGCGGTTAACCCAGACGACCGGCAGCCCCGCCCGCAGCGCCCCGCCGACGTCGTGCGCTGACCCGGCGACGAAGAGGACCCCCGCGGGCGGCAGGCCCAGTTCGGCGAGGGCCAGGCGGTAGGGGCGCGGGTCGGGCTTGTAGGCGCCCGCCCGCTCGGCACTCACGACGACCGCGAAGGGGTCGCCGAGGGCCGCGACCGCCCGGCGCGCGAGCGCCTCCGAGCAGTTCGTCGCGGTCGCCAGGGGTAGGGCGGCCCGGGCCCGTAGCCGGGCGAGCAGCGCCGGGACCTCCGGGAAGGGCCGCAGGTCGCCCCACCTGGCGAGGAGCCGGTCGGCCAGTGCGCCGGGCAGGCCGGTCACGAGCGCACCCTCCCGGAGCGGCACGGCGTACGGCTGGTAGTCGCCCGACGCCGTCACCCGGCGCAGCGCCGCGTGCCGCCACGGCTCGCCTCGGCCGGGGTATCCCGCCTCGGCCGCCACCGCCTCCCACAAGGTCCACGAGTCGAGCAGGGCGGTCAGCAGGTCGAAGCAGACCGCATCGACCGCGAACCGCGCGTCAGAACTCTCGCCCATCATCCCCTCCTCACACGGGACGAGCCTGACTCACGGCCGATCGGGCGCGCGCCCCGCGGTGGCGCTGGCGCGGGTGCCCGCCGAGTGCCCCGCCGCCCCGCTCGCCACCGCCGCCCCCACCGGGGCGCGGCGCCGGGGCCTGGCCCCGGCGCCGCTCAGACGACGCGGAACTGGAAGACGTCGGGGCGGTGGTAGTGGCCGGCGACGTCGAGCGTCAGGCGCTCCTCGATGATGCGCGCCGGGTCGACCTCGGCGACGACGATCGCCTCCTCCTCCCAGACCGGCCCGGCCAGGTACGCGCCGTCCGGGCCGATGACCGCGCTCCCGCCCCGCTGGAGGAAATCGTCCGGTTCCCCGGGGATCGCCCGCAGGAGCTCGAGGTCGCCTGGGAGGTCGCGCTTGCGCAGCACCGTGCCGGCGGCGATGACGAAGGCGCGCCCCTCGAAGGCGTAGCTGCGCGAGGCCACCTGGTGCATCTCGTGGATCCAGGGCCAGGCGGCGACGTGCAGCGTCTCCCCCCGCTCGTGCAGTGCCTGGCGGGCGAGGGGCATCCAGTGCTCCCAGCAGAGGAGTCCCCCGAGCTGACCCAGCGGGGTATCGAGGACGATCAGGCCGCTCCCGTCCCCCTGCCCCCAGAGCAGCCGCTCCTGGTAGGTCGGCAGCAGCTTGCGGTGGACGCCCAGGAGCGCGCCGTCCGGCCCGAAGTAGAGGAGCGAGGCGTAGATCGTGCTCCCCGCCAGCTCGTGGACGCCGATGACGACGTAGGCGTTCGCCCGCCGCGCCGCCGCGCCGAGCCGCTCCACCGCCGGACCCGGCACCTGCACCGCGCTGACGACGAGCCGCGCGAAGACGCGCTTCGCGGGCGGGTGGTCCCAGAGGGCCGCGCCGGGGGCGAAGTCGAGCCAGACCGGATAGC
>JAUJMV010000068.1 GCA_030446685.1 Thermomicrobiales bacterium
CTGGTGCGACGGCCCCAGTCACGCTTCCGCCCACGACCGTATCTCGAACGTGAATCCATGGTGGCGTGCGAGCGCGCCGATCTGCCGCACCCGCTGCGCCGAGAGCGCGCCGTAGGAGAAGTGCTCGCCGATGCCCGCGATCCCCAGCAGGATGACCTCGGCGACGCAGGCGTAGCTCTGCCCGTCGGGCAGCGCCATGCCGGGGATGGCGAAGTCCTGACCCTCGGGCAGCCGCACGATGCCGCCCTTGAGCATGCGGGCGTTCGGCCGCTCCCACGCCAGCTCGGGGCGGACGTCGGTCGGGACCGCGACGTCGCAGATCACGGCCGGGTGGTCGCCCACGTGCTCGGGGCCGAGGATCGGCTGCGGCGAGTTGCTGGCGGCGAAGACGACATCGCAGGCGCGCAGGGAGGCGAGATCCGTCGCGATCTGGACGGGGGCCTGCGGCCCCAGTTCGCGCTCGACGCGCTCGCGCAGCGCGGCCCCGCGCGGGGTGTCGCCGGGCCGGGGCGTGCCGCACGCCGTGCGGAGCGCCCGCGCGATCCCGCTGCCGTCCGCGCCCTGCCGCAGCCGCGCCCAGGCCTGCGCGTAGAGCTCGTCCGCCAGGCGCAGCAACCGGCGCTCCCCGCCCTGCCGCCCCACCAGCAGCATCGAGGCGACCCGCTCGGCCTCGACCTCGGCCAGGACGCGGCCGATGTTCCCCAGCGCGCCGACGACGCCGAGGCGCGCCACCTCGGCCGCGATCCCCAGCTCGCCGGCCACCTGGTGCGTGGCGTCCAGCGCCGCGGCGGCGGTCAGTGAGTTGCCGGTGGTCAGGCCGATGCGGTGCTCCACCAGGGATCGGCAGTTGTCGGTGGCGATGGAGGTGTAGCCGGCGAAGCCGGCCAGGGTGCACCCCAGGCGCCGGGCCAGCTCGACCGCGGCCTCGATCTTCGCCCGCACCGCCGCCAGATCGCCGCCGCGGATGCGCGCCATGATCTGCTCCGAGGTCCACGGCAGGGCGACCATCACCAGCGCCACGCGCTCGCCCGTCGGCCCGAGCACGACGCGCTCGTCGGCCACGAAAGGGTCGAGGACCGCGTCGGTGCGCGCCAGCAGGCGGCTGCACGCGGCCGCCGAGAGCGGGGCGAGCGCGGGATCCCAGCGCAGCAGGTCCTCCGCCTCGATGAAATGGCAGAGGCAGGCCACCCGGCGCGCGACCGGCTGGGAGCCCGGGGGCTGGCGCGGCTGCCGGCTGGCGACGGGTGGGCGCGGACGTTCGTCCGCCGGCCCCGGCCGGTGGCCCGCGACGCTGCGGGCCAGCAGGTGGGCGTCGGCGCGCGCGAGGGCGTCCACCGCGCGGGCGAAGCTCTCGACGAAGCGGTCGAGGTCCCGATAGGGGATGTAGGCCGATGGTTCCAGGCGGATGGTGTTGTTGGCGGACAGCGTCCACGCAACCCGGACGCCCTCCTCGTGCAGGAGGTAGCCGCTGACGAGGCCGCCCAGCAGGTGCTGCTCCGAGGTCACGCGCAGCAGGTTGGAGGCCGAGTCGCCCTGCGGGGCGAGCTCGACGCCGAGGAGCAGGCCCCGGCCGCGCACCTCGCGGATGACCCGCGGGTAGCGCCCTTGCAGGTCCCGCAGCCGCCCCAGCAGGTAGTCCCCCTTCGCGCGGCACTCGCGCATCAGCGCGCCGTCGTCGCGCGTCACCAGGTCGAGCGCGCCCAGGCCGATGGCGGCCGAGAAGTCGTCGTCGGCGAAGGTGGAAGTGTGCAGGTAGCCGAACTCCTCCACGTACCGGTCCCGGCGCACCAGGAGCGCGGCGAGCTTGGCCAGGCCGCCGCCGAGCGCCTTGGAGAGGAGGTAGTAATCGCCGCCCACGCCCGCTGGTTCCGACGCGAGGAAGGTCCCGGTGCGCCCCATGCCCGACTGGATCTCGTCGAGGACGAGCGGGGCCCCCGCGCGGTCGGCCGCCCGGCGCAGCGCCGCCAGGAAGGGCGCGGGGAGTTCGTGGATGCCGCCCTCGCCCTGGATCGGCTCGGCGATGCAGGAGACGAGCCGCGACCAGGGCCGCGCCTCCACGGCGACGCCCCCCGCCGCGTCGAGGCGCAGGGCGTAGCAGGTCACCTCGGCGTCGGCCACCTCGCGCCGGAGCGCCTCCTCGTCGCCGCGCGGGACGAAGTGGACGGCCAGCCCCAGGCCGTGCCACGGCCGGCGGAAGTCGGGGCTGTGCGTGAGCTTCAGCGCCCCGGAGGACTTGCCGTGGAAGGAGCCGCGCACCGCGAGGTGGTAGGTCTCGCCCGCCAACGCCCGCTGGTTGTGCCGGGTGAGGTGGAACTCCAGCTCGTCGAGGTCGTCGATCGCGGGCACGTCGAGCAGCCGCGCGACCTCGGTGAGGAGCGCGTCGTCGACGCGGGCCTCGCCGGTGCGCTGCCCCAGGCGGATGGCGCTGAGGGTGCGCCGCTGGTGGTCGAAGAAGGCCTGCACGCGCTCCAGCCGCTCCAGCTCGGCGTGCTTAATCGCGGCCTCCACCGCCTCGGTGCCGGAGTTGGCGAGCGTGACGACGTAGCCCTGCCCGGTGCCCCGCCCCACCAGCGCCGCGAGTCGTGCGCCGAGCAGGCCGGCGTAGGGGCGGGCGCTGCCCTGGGAGGCGAAGGGCCGCCGCGCGTCCAGCACCTCCCGCGCCCGCCCGACCAGTTCCGGGTTGTTGTGCCCGAAGAGGGCCACGCCGTAGCCGCCGAGCATGTCGAGCACCGCGCGTTCGCGGCCGGCGTCGTCGCGGTAGAAGAGGTGATCGCCCTCGCCGCGCGTGTAGGCCACGTCGAGCCCGATGGCGGCCAGCAGCTTTGCCAGGTAGGGCCGCAGGTGCGCGCCAAAGCCGGCGCGGCCGTCGTCGTCCGCTGCCGAGGCGAGCGGCGCGAGGGGGGTATGCTCGGCCATGATCTCGATCGTCATCGCGTCCTCCCAATGCACACCGCGTGTACCCCGCGCCCCGAACTACCGCCGCGCCGTCGCCAGGGCCGGCGCGCCCTGGTGCTGCTCCGCCAGGTAGCGCGCCTTCGCCAGGCTCCGCTGGACCTTGCCGCTGGTCGTGCGCGGGATCGCGTTGCGCGGCACCAGCCCCACATGCGCCGGCCAGACGCCGGTGCGCCGGGCGATGTGCGCCTGGATGGCGCGGCGCAGCCCCTCGGCGTCCAGGTCGCGGTCGCGCGGCTGCTCGCAGATGACGTAGAGCTGCTCGGTCCCCCGGTCCGGATCGGGCGCGCCGAAGGCCGCGACCCGCCCCGGCCGCACGCCCGGAATCTCCTCGGCCGCCCACTCGAACTCCGATGGCGGGTAGTTCTGACCTCGGATGATGATCAGGTCCTTGGCGCGGCCGGTGACGAAGAACCGCCCGTCGCGCAGGTAGCCCAGGTCGCCCGTCCAGAGCCAGCCGTCGCGCAGGGCCACGCCGGTCCCCTCGGGCAGGGCGTGGTAGCGGGCCATGACCGACGGCCCTGAGACCAGGACGTGGCCGAGGCGGCCCTCGGGCAGCGGGCTGCCGTCGTCGGTGGCGATGCGGAGATGGGTCCCCTCCACCGGCAGGCCGCAGTCGCAGACGATGGTCGCGTCCTCGTCACTCGCCGCCGCCGGGATGGCCTCGCGCCGGTGCGCCAGGGCCCGGCGCGAGATCCGCTCGGTGCGGAGCGGCTCGCCGGGCCGGTGCATGGCGACGCAGAGGGCGGCCTCGGCGAGCCCGTAGCAGGGGACGAGCGCGTCGGGGTGGAAGCCGCAGCCGGCGAAGCGCGCGGCGAACTGCCGGAGCACGCCCGCGCTGATCGGCTCGGCACCGCACATCGCCGCCCGCCAGCTGGCGAGGTCGAGGCCGTCGAGCGCCGCGGCGGGAGCCCGCTCCGCGGCCAGCGCGTAGGCGAAGTTGGGCGCGGGCGAGAGCGTGCCGCGATAGTCGCTGATCGCCCGGAGCCAGTTGGCCGGGTCGCGCAGGAAGCGCATCGGGTCCATCAGGACGCCGCGCAGCCGCCAGTAAGCGCTGAAGAGGAAGCAGCCGATGAGACCCATGTCGTGGAAGAGCGGGAGCCAGCAGACGACGACATCGCCCCCCTGGTCCGCGCGCAGACGGCGGCCGATCTGGTCCAGGTTGGACAGGATGTTGTGCTGGGTCAGCATGACGCACTTGGGCACGCCGGTCGAGCCGGAGGTCGCCTGGATGACGGCGATGTCCTCGCCGCGCTGGGCCACCGGCGCCCACGACGCAGCATCGCGAGCGACGATCTGGGCAGGAGCCCAGACGGCCGACGAGGCGCCCTGATCGGCTAGCGCCTCGCGATCGCCGTCACCCGCGATGATTGCCGCGGCCCCGAGGTGCCGGGCCACGTCCACGATCCGCTCCCTGCTCGGTGCCCCGGCGCTCCCCTTACCGGCCGGCGGTAGCACGCAAGGAGCCGCGCCGCAGAGCTGGAGGGCCAGGTAGAGCCGGGCGAAGGTGGGGCCGGTGGGCAGGGTGAGCACGATCCGGTCGCCGTGCTGCACGCCCCGCCCCTGTAGCGCGCCCGCCAGGGCGACAGCGTCGTCCCACAGGGCGGCATAGGGAAGGTGGACCGGTCCCCCATCGCCTAGGAAGGTGTAACCGGCAGCGGCCGGCGCGTGCACGGCAGCGGCGCGCAGCATCTCGGTGAGGGTCGTATACCGGGCATCCATCGCGCTTCCTCCATCCACTGCTGCGCCCACGGGCCGGCCGCCGCTCCACCGCCACCACTGTACGCCGCAACGGGGGGCGGCGCATCGCCGGGACACGCTCGGCCATGACCTCCGGGGTCATCCGAGCGTGTGGTGATTTCGGTCGAGTAGCCCCATCAGGTAGGGCGCGAGGGCCAAAAATCGCGGTACTTGTCGGGCGATGCGCCGCTGCTGGACGTTGCAGCAGGCGCTCTCCCTCCCGCGGACCCTGCTTCACCACAAGCTCGGATGACCCGACCTCCGGTACACATATGGGGCGCTTCGCTGGCCGATAGTCTCGCCCCTCGCGCGGCCGAATGATGCGGCGTCATGCCGATCACGTGCGCG
>JAUJMV010000029.1:0-24485 GCA_030446685.1 Thermomicrobiales bacterium
GCGGCGGGTGGCGCCTGGCACCTTCCGCCCCTTCGCGGATGCCGCCTGCCCGGCGGGCCGTTCCCGGCGCGACCGGGAATCCGTCCCGCCCGATCGGGACACCTGCCCCATGCTGGCGGGAACGGCCGCTGCTACGCTGGGAGCAGGTCGGCACCCCCGAGCCGCCGTACTTGGAGGAGCGAGGTGGCCGGTGTGGCCCCGCAGGTGGGGGGACGAAGACCGGCCTGCCGCCGGGCGCCGCGCGCCCCCGTTGCCTCGGATGCACTCGGCCGTGCAGGGCGCACGGGCCGCGCATCGCCCCGCAGAGACCGGCGGTTGCCGGATGGAGGAATGCCGTGAGAGTCAAGCGTGTCGTGGTGTCGTGTCTCCTCACCGGCGCGCTGCTCGCCGCCTTCGCGGGCGGCGCGGGGGCCGCCGCGAACACCGAGAACGCGAACTGCCTCGGGCAGGTCGCGAGTGCCGGTCTGTACCCGGGCCCGGTCCGCGCCGCCGCGGCGCGGGAGGCGGGCGGTCTCGGGCAGTTCGCCGGGCCGGCCGCCTCGTCCAACTGCGGCACGCGGTAACGATCGCGGGCACGGCGCGGGGGGGGCGCCCGGCCCGCCCCGCGCCGTGCCGGCGACCGGTCTTCGGGTGGCGCGCAGCCGTCGGACCACCGTCATTCGAGGGGCACCCGGAGCGTAGGTGTCCGTCCAGGGAAGGAGCCGCGATCATGTCCGCGACCACCGCGTCCCCCGCCGCCACCCGCCGTCCGGCCACCGTCACCGCCGCCCTGGCGCTCCTGGCGCTCCTGGCGCTCGCCGCGCTCATCCCGGCGCCCGGCGTCGCCGACATCCCGCGCGGCGTCGTCATCGCCGGGTACGCGTTCGCCGCCCTCAAGCTCGTGGCGGCCGTCGGACTCTGGCGCTGCCGGAGGTGGGCGGCCATCCTCGGCTTCGTCGTGGTCCTCCTCGACACGCTGGCGGCGGCGCCCGGGCTGCTCTTCGCGCCGACCACGACGCTGCGCGTCGTCGCGACCCTCGGCGTGATCCTCGGCCTCGCCACCCTCGTGCTGCTCGCCCTGCCGGCCTCGCGCCGCGCCTACGCCTGAGTCGCGGCGCCCGCCGCGGGAGTCGGCTATACTCACACCGGTGCCGCGGACCGCCGGAGGACAGCGTATGCACGTGCAACTCGCGCGCGGCGCGATCGCGGTGTGGCGTGCCACGCCGCCGCCCGCCCACCCGCCCGTCATCCTGCGCGGGCGCGGGCTCCTGGCGGCGCGCCTGGCCCTCCTCGCCTTCGCGGCGCTCGCCCTCTGCCTCGACGCCACGACGCTGGCCTGGGCGTGGCAGACCAGGGGCGCCACCATGTTCGCCGGCGACCTCTCGCCGGAGCAGTTGCGCGCGGCGCTGGCCGGGACGGGGCTCACGCCCGGCGGCTATCTCGCTCTCGCCGCTGCCGCGCAACTCCTCCGGAAGCTGACCTTCTACGCCGCCGCCTTCGTCCTCCTGCGGCGCCGGTCGGCCGAAGTCATCGCCCTGCTCGTCGTGGCCTTCCTCGTCGCCTCGACCGCGGCCGGCTTCCCGCCCGAGCTCTTCGCCCTGATGGCGACCGAACCGGTCCGCGCGACCCTCCACCTCGCGATCACGTTCGTCTTCCCCGTCTCCTTCGTCTGGCTCTTCTTCCTCTTCCCCGATGGGCGCTTCAGGCCGCGCTGGACGATCCCGCTCGCCGCGTTCTGGGCGCTGCAGATCGCCTGGGACTTCTTCGTCGTCCGCGCGATCGGCAGCAACGGCCCGCTGGCGGATGCGGCGACCTTCGCCCTGGTGCTGGTCGCGATCGTCGCGGCGCAGGCCCACCGCTACCGGCGCGTCTCCGGACCGGTCGAGCGGCAGCAGACGAAGTGGTTCCTCGGCGGGCTGGGCGTCGCCTTCCTGACCTTCGCGGCCGGCAATGTCTATTTGGGGGCCAACGGGCTGCTCGTGCCGGACGCGCCGCCCGAGCGCGCGGCCATCCCCTGGCTCATCTTCACGATCGCGAACACGCTGGCCGGGTTGTGCGTCGCCGGCGCGTTGGCGGTCGCCGTGCTCCGGTACCGCCTCTTCGCCATCGACGTCATCCTCAACCGCGCGCTCGTCTACGGCGGGCTGACCGCCGCCGTCATCGGGCTCTACGTCCTCATCGTCGGCTATCTCGGCGCGCTCTTCCGCACCGGCGGCAGCCTGCCCATCTCCCTCGTCGCCACCGGTGTCGTCGCCGTCCTCTTCCAGCCCCTGCGCGACTGGCTCCAGCGGGGGGCCAACCGGCTGCTCTACGGCGAGCGGGACGAGCCCTACGCCGTCATCTCCCGCCTGGGGCGGCGGCTGGAAGGGACGCTCCCTCCCGACGCGATCCTGCCGACGATCGTGGAGACGGTCGCGGGCGCGCTGAAGCTGCCCTACGCGGCGATCGCGCTCGGGCAGGGCGCGGGCCGCGCCGTCGTCGCCGCGACCGGCACCCCGACGCCCGACCCGCTGCGCCTGCCGCTGGCCTACCGGGGCGAGGCGGTCGGCGAACTGCTGCTGGCCCCGCGCGCCCCCGGCGAGGACTTCTCCCCCGCCGACCTTCGCCTGCTCGCCGACCTGGCGCGGCAGGCGGGGGTGGCCGCGCGGGCGGTGCGCCTCGCCGACGAGGCGCGCGCGCTCGCCGCCGACCTCCAGGCCTCGCGCGAGCGGCTGGTGCTGGCGCGCGAGGAGGAGCGGCGGCGGCTGCGGCGCGACCTGCACGACGGCCTCGGCCCACGCCTCGCGGCGCTGACGCTGCGCCTCGACACCGCGCGCGATGTCCTGGCGGACGATCCGCGCGCGGACGCGCTGCTGGCCGACCTCGCGGCGCGGACAGCGGAGGCGGTCGCGGACATCCGCCCGCCTGGTCTACGCCCTGCGCCCGCCCGCGCTCGACGACCTGGGCCTGGTCGGCGCGCTGCGCCAGGCGGCGGAGGGCTACGGGCCGGCCGCGCCGCGCATCGCCGTCGAGGCGCCCGCGCGGCCGCCCCCTCCCCGCCGCGGTCGAGGTCGCCGCCTACCGCATCGCGCGGGAGGCCCTGACCAACGTCGTCCGCCACGCGCGCCGGTCGCTGCGCCGTCCGCCTCGCCGTCGAGCGCGGGGCGACACCCTCGTGGTCGAGGTCGAGGACGACGGCGTCGGGCTCGACGCCGCGCGCGCCGGCGTGGGCCTCCTCGATGCGCGAGCGCGCCGGGGAACTCGGCGGGGCGTGCGCCATCGGGCCGGCGCCGGCGGGCGGGACGCGCGTGCGCGCGGCGCTGCCCTGCCGCGCCGGGGGCGCGGGGCGGAGGAGGGCTGACGGTGGCGGGCGACCCGATCCGCGTCGATCGCCGACGACAACGCCGAGTTCCGCGCGGGGCTGCGCGGCTGCTGGAGGCGCAGCCCGACCTGGCGGTGGTGGGCGAGGCGGCCACCGGCGCCGCCGCGCTGGCGCTGGCGGCGCGGACCCTGCCCGATGTCGTCCTGATGGACCTGCAGATGCCCGACCTCGACGGCATCGCGGCGACGCGCCGCCTCGCGGCGGCCAACCCACACGTCGGCGTGCTGGTGGTGACGATGTTCGAGGACGACGAGTCGGTCTTCGCCGCCATGCGCGCCGGGGCGCGCGGCTACCCTGCTGAAGGGCGCGCAAGGCCGAGACGCTGCGCGCGATCCACGCGGTGGTCGACGGGGAGGCGATCTTCAGCCCGGCGATCGCCCGCCGCCTGATGGGCTTCTTCGCCGCCGCCCCGGCCCGCGCCGCGCGCCCTTCCCCGAGCTGACCGACCGCGAGCGCGAGGTCCTGGCCCTGATCGCCCAGGGGCGCGACAACGGGGCGATCGCCGCGGCGCTCTCCCTCAGCCTCAAGACCGTCCGCAACCACGTCTCCAGCATCTACGGCAAGCTGCAGGTGGCCGACCGCGCCCAGGCCGCCGTGCGCGCCCGCGAGGCGGGCCTGGGGCGCGACCGCCACTGAGCAGTGCGCGCCGGACCAGACACGCCCGGAGACCTTATCCCGACTTTCTGTTCGATGCTTGTCGCAGGCCGTGTCTCTCCCCGCGCACCGTCGCGCCCCAGCGGGCGAGCAACAGCTCGCTCGTCCAGCCGCCTCGCCCCAGCGCAGCCCAGGCCCGGCGCGCTGCTGGCGCGGACAAGCCGCAGGCGGTCAGACCGGGAAACAGCGCCCCGCGCGACCCGAGCAGCCGCCCGCTCACTAGCATCCACAGCAGATGCACCAGCCCCAGGTTGGTCCCGACGGGCAAGTCCACGACGAGCATGCAGAGGAGGGTGAGCATCCGACAGACCGCTTCCGGCATAGGATGGCCTCCTTGTCAGCACCCGCACGCGCCCCACGCCGCGCGCCCGATGCCGCGCGGTTAGCGGAGACGAGGGTGCCGAGTGCCGCGCGCGAGGTTGCAGCCGCGATTGCCGCGTGGAGAGGATGATACCGTACGGCACCAGCGGGAACGGGTATATACTCGGGGCGAGGGCGGGGCAATGCCGCGTTCCGGGCGGTGCGGTGCTCGGCAGCGGGAGGGGACGATGGCGGGGAAAGGGTGCGAGGCGTTCGATGTGGTCATCGTGGGCGGTGGCATCGCGGGCAACGCGCTCGCGACAGTGCTGGCCCGGGCCGGCAAGGCGGTTCTGGTGCTGGAGCGGGAGGCGGTGTACCGGGACCGGGTGCGCGGCGAGTTCTTCCAGCCGTGGGGGGTGGCCGAGGCGGCGCGGCTCGGGCTCCACGCGGCGCTGGCGCGCGCCGGCGGGACCCATCACACGCGGCTCGTGCCCTACGACGAGACGCTGGAGCCGGTGGAGGCGGAGGCGGCCGCCATCGCGTTAGACGGGGTCGTCCCCGGCATCCCCGGCACCCTCGGGGTCGGCCACCCTGCCGCCTGCGCGGCGCTGGGCGCGGCAGCCACGGCGGCCGGGGCGCGGGCCGTGCGGGGCGTCGCGGGCGTCGAGGTGGAGTTCGGGCGCGCGCCCGTGGTGCGATATCGGCTGGACGGCGCGGAGCGGACGGCCAGGTGCCGGCTGGTGATCGGGGCGGATGGGCGCGAGTCGCTGGTCCGCCGACGGATGGGTATCCCGCTGCACGCCACCGCGCCGCGCCTGCTGGGGGCCGGCCTGCTGGTCGAGGAACTGCGGGGCTGGCCGGAGCACCAGATCGCCATCGGCACCGAGGGCGACCTGGTCTTCTACGTCCTCCCGCAGGCGGCCGGGCACGCGCGGCTCTACCTGATGTACCCGCCCGACCAGCGGCGGCGCTTCGCGGGCCCCGCGGGCCCGCGGGCCTTCCTCGACAGCTTCCCCCTCACCTGTATCCCGGGCAGTGCGTGCGTCGCCCAGGCGCGGCCGGCCGGGCCGTGCGCGGCGTTCCCGATGCACGACACCTGGACCGAGCGGCCGGTCGCCGAGGGGGTGGCGCTGATCGGGGACGCGGCCGGCTACAGCGACCCGCACGTCGGCCAGGGGCTGTCGGTCGCGCTGCGCGACGCGCGCATCCTGAGCGCGCTGCTCCTGGCCGGCGAGGACTGGTCGCCGCGCGCCCTGACGCCCTATGGCGAGGAGCGCGCCGAGCGCATGCGGCGGCTGCGCTTCTGCAGCGCGGTCCTGACCACCCTACGCGGCGAGTTTGGGCCCGCGGCGCGGGAGCGCCGCCGCCGCGCCCGGGATCGCATGCTCGCGGAGCCGGAGCTGGCCCTCTGGCGGTGGGCCATCCTCGCGGGCCCGGACGCGGTCCCGGCCGCCGCGTTCGACGAGCGCGTCCGCGAGCGCCTCTTCGCGCCAGCCACCATGACGCGTACCTGGCGCAGACTGCGGTGAACCACCTTCACGCACCATCGGACCAGATTCTTCGGGCTGTTCGCGATGAGCCATCAAGGCGTATCCGTCAAGGGGGTCGTGTACCCACCCGCGTTTCCGCTAACGCTCGCTGCTGGGCGAGGCTATCAGCAGAGGTGCAGCAGCCTCGGCGGCGGGCCGGGCAAGGTGGGCTTGCACTTCCACGCGCCTCCGCTCCCCCCTCACCAGCATCAACCAGAAGTGCCGTGGCCGAAAAGGGCTACGGCCTGCCTCAGGCGGCTCCTCGGCAGGTACGACCTCAGCACCCGCGTGCTACCAACAGCACCCGCCCGGCGCCACGCAGTTAGCGAAAACTAGAGNACCGCCTCCCCGAGCGCGTCGGCCAGCTCCTGCACCAGCGCCCGCCGGGCGGCCGGACTGGCCGCTCCCGCGCGCGCCGCCACGTCTGTCATGCGTCCCCCTTCCACCAGGCGTTGCCGGCCCGGCGTGCCAAACGGCATAGCCCCCTGCACCTTCCACCCCGTCACAACGGCACCCGCGCACGGGAGGAACACGCCGTGATCGAGCGCCACGATGGCGAACGGTCCCTGGGTTGGCGGCGCCGGGAGCGCGACGATGATGGTGTGATGGAACGCGACGGTCATGCCGGGCTCCTCGGCCGACGGCACCTCCAGGCCTGGGCGCAGCCCGCCACCGCACGCGACGCCAGGGGGCATTATACGCGCCCGCCACTCAGGCACCACCAAGACCAACCCCGCGCCCGCCCGCCGGCGCCCTCGGGGCAGGGGGGCTGCGGCCGGGGATCGGGCCCCCGCCCGGCGGCCGGTCGCGCGCCTTAGAACTTCGGCTGCTCCCGCGCCGCGACCGGATCCGCCCCGCGCAGGAAGTCGAAGTCGCAGCCGTGCGGGGCCTGGTTGACGTGCTCGCGGTAGAGGCGGCCATAGCCGCGCGCGTGCGCCGGGGCGGGCGGGGTCTAGGCGGCGCGGCGGCGGGCGAGCTCCGCGCCGGCGACGTGGAGGGTGAGCCGACGCCCGGCCACGTCCAGCTCGATCTCGTCGCCGTCGCGGACGAGGGCGAGCGGGCCGCCGACCGCGCTCTCCGGGGCGACGTGCAGGACGATCGTGCCGGAGGCGGTGCCGCTCATCCGGGCGTCGGAGACGCGCACCATGTCGCGGATCCCCTGGCGCAGCAGTTTGCCGGGGATCGGGAAGTTCCCGACCTCGGGCATCCCGGGTCCGCCGACCGGCCCGACCCCTTGGAGGACCAGCACCGCGTCCGGGGTCACGTCGAGGTCGGGCGCATTGATCCGGGCGCGCAGATCGGCCAGGTCACGGAAGACGACCGCGCGGCCGCGATGCTGGAGGAGGCGCGGCGTCGCCGCGGCGTGCTTGATCACCGCGCCCTCGGGGGCGAGGTTGCCGCGCAACACCGCCAGCCCGCCCTCGCGGTCGAGCGGCGCGTCGAGCGTGCGGATCACCGCCGGGTCGCGCAGGGGGGCGTCGGCGACGTTCTCGGCCAGCGTCTGGCCGGTGACGGTCAGGGCGTCGCCGTGGAGCAGGGGCAGGAGCTGGCGCAGGACCGCGGGGATCCCGCCCGCCTCGAAGAGCTCCTCCATCTGGTATTGGCCCGCCGGGCGCAGGTCGGCGAGGCGGGGCGTGCGGCGGCTGAGCGCGTCGAAGAGGTCGAGCGGCAGATCGACGCCGAGGCGCCCGGCGATCGCCGGCAGGTGGACGACGGCGTTGGTGCTGCCGCCGAGCGCGTGCAGCAGCATGATCGCGTTCTCGAACGCGGCGCGCGTCATGATCCGCGAGGGGCGGACCCCCGCGGCCGCCAGCGCGACGATCCGCCGCCCCGCCGCCGCGGCCAGGCGCAGGCGGCGGGCATCGACCGCCGGGATCGCGCCGTTGCCGGGGAGGGCGATCCCCAGCGCCTCGGCGAGCGAGTTCATCGTCGAGGCGGTCCCCATCACCATGCAGTGCCCGATCGAGCGGACGATCCCGTCCTCGATCGCGCGATAGGTCGCGGTGTCGAGCGTCCCGGCCTGATGCTCGGCCGTGAGGCGGCGACAATCGGAGCAGGCCCCGAGGGTCTGGCCGGCGAAGTGGCCGTTGAGGGCCGGGCCGCCGCTGACGAGGATCGCGGGGAGGTCGGCGCTGGCCGCGCCCATCAGCGCCGCGGGGGTCGTCTTGTCGCAGTTGACGAGCAGCACGACGCCGTCGAGCGGCTGGCTGCGGATCATCTCCTCGGTGTCCATCGCGGCGAGGTTGCGGAAGAGCATCGAGGTCGGGTTGAGGAAGATCTCGCCGAGGGAGATCGTCGGGAACTCCAGCGGGAAGCCCCCCGCCTGCCAGACGCCCCGCTTGACCGCCTCGGCCACCTCCTTCAGCCCCTTGTTGCACCCGTTCAGTTCGCTCCAGGTGTTGCAAATCCCGATGAGCGGCCGGCCCATATCCTGGTCGTCGTAGCCCATCTGCTTGGTGAAGGCGCGGTGCGTGAAGCCGGCCACGCCGCCCTCGCCGTAGAAGGTCCCGCTGCGGCTCCGTGCCCCGTTCGCCATGCCCCCCCCCGCCGTCGACGGATCGCGCGCGGCCCGTGCGCCGCCCGATCCGCCTGACGCTCAGCCGTCCTCGGCGATGCGGGTCGTGGTGTCGGCGCCCGCCCGCACACCGCGAAGGACGCGCCGATGATAGCCGAGTTCGCCGCCGCCTGCCGGTGGGGGGACGTGATCGGGGACGACCAGCGGCGCAGCGGGCGGGCCAGGCGGCAGCGCCGGCGCGCGGCGCCCGCTGGCGAGCGCGCCGTGCGGGGGCCAACAACTGCCCGCCCGGGAATGCACACGCACGATTCGCCCAGCCAGCATGCCAGAGAATGCGGCAGCTCATCCGTTGCTTGTCGGATCCCTCCATCAGGGTCTCGGCCCACACTTGCGGCTGCGTATCAAGAGCGAGACCGCGCGCGCTACGCCTCCGGCGCACGGCCACGCAATACGCCTTCGGGTGTCTCGTTCGACTTGCGCACAGCGGGTACTGGGCCGAGTCCTGTGCAGAGCGTGCCCGCCACTGACCCGCGTCACGCCTCCGCGGCGCCGTCGGTCAGCCCTTCCCAGAACCCGGCCGCGTCCTCGTCGGGCGTCGCCGCCCGCGGCCAGGCGAAGCGNAGTGGGCGCCGCCGTCCGCATCGAGCCCCCCCACGCGCGCCAGCAACTCCCGCTCGCTGGGGTTGCCCCGGAAGATCACCCGCCCGCACCAGGTGTAGATCGGCGTGCCGATGACCTGCGGCGGCACCACCGCGCCCGGCTCGTCGACGTCGATCAATTGCGCCGGGATGGCGGGGTGCCGCGCTTGGAGTTGCGCGAAGCGCTCCCTGGCCGTCCCGCACGTCGGGCAGTGCCCCGACACGTAGACCCACAGCATCGATCCGCCCCTACCCTACGCTCGCTCGCCGCCGGCGGCCGGCACTGCGGGGCCGGCCGCCGGCGTGCCCTCCCGTCATCCCGGCGCGACCCGCAGCAGGCCTCGCGTGATCGGGACCGCCATCACGATGGGGCAGGCCGCCAACCACTGGTTCGGCGGCCTGGCCGCGGACTCCGCTCGTCACCGCGCGCACCACCGAGTGTACCAGACGTAGGCGGCGCCCGTGATCACGCCGTAGATGAGGTGGCCCAGCAGGCTCGGCAGCAGCTGGCCGCGACTACGAGAGGCCCGCGCCCCGGACCGCCCTGCCGAGTATAGGTGGTGGCATGGCACCGCACTGTGAGCGACCTTACAGAACGACGCGTCGGTTCGACGTATACTGGCGCTCGACGCTTGGTGGGGCGGCCGGTTCGGCGGAACGCAAGGAGCAGACCGATCGTGGACCAGGTTCCGTCTCGGCGGCTTGCCACTCGCGGCACGTCGGCCGGTCCATTCCGCGGCTCGGCGTGTCGGCCGAGTACGCCCGTCGCGCTCGTGCTCGTCGCGCTGCTGCTCGCGGCGTGCGGCGGCCCGTCCGGTCGCGTCGCCGGCACCATCGACGCGGTTGCGGCGCCGGACTTCCCGCTCGTGGCCTACCAGGGGGAGGCGGCGCTCGGCGGGCGCGAGACGCGCTTCGCCAGGGCCTTCGCCGGGGGGCGGCCGGTGGTGCTCAACTTCTGGGCGGGGCGCTGCCCGCCCTGCCGCGCGGAGATGCCGGCCTTCCAGCGGGTCGCCGACGAGTACGACGGTCGGGTGCTCTTCGTCGGCGTGGATGTCGGCAGCTTCACGGCGCTGGGCACGCACCAGGATGCGCGCGCCCTCCTCGCCGACCTCGGCATTCGCTACCCGGCCGGCTATGCCGTCGACGCCACGCCGCTGAAGCTCTACGGCGTGACCAGCATGCCGAGCACGGTCTTCCTCGACGGGCAGGGCCGGATCGCGGAGCGGACGAGCGGCCTGCTGACGGAGGGGCAGCTGCGCGCGGCGGTCGCGCAGCTCGTCGGGGGGGAGTGATGGCCGGGGAGACAGGGGTCGCCCGCGCGGGCGCGACCGACCGGACGGCGCTGCACCACGGGGCGCCGCCGGGGCGGCGCCGGCGCGCGGGCCTCGCGGCGGCCGTCACGTTGCTGGCCTACGCGGGGGCGGTCGGCGGGGCGCTCCTCACCGGCCTGGGCGGGGCCTCGCTGACCGGCGGGGTCGAGGTCGCCGCGGGGCGCTCGGCGACCTGGCTGGACGGGCTCGCCATCGCCCTGCCGCTCGGCTACGCCTTCGGCGCGGGGATGGTCGCCGCGGTCAACCCCTGCGGCTTCGCGCTGCTGCCGACTTACCTCGGCCTTTACCTGGGCGACGCCGGGGCGACGGGTGATCGGGGCGCGGCCGGGCGGCTGCGCCGCACCGCCGCGGTCAGCGCGGCGGTGACCGCCAGTTTCGTGGCGCTCTTCGGCGTCGCCGGGCTCGCCCTCGCCGCGGCGTCGGCGGCGCTGGCGGGCGCGCTGCCCTGGGTGGGGCTGGCGGTCGGCGCGGCGCTGGTGCTGGCCGGCGGGCTGCTCCTCGGCGGCGCGGAATTCTCCGCCGGCCCCGGCGAGCGGTTGGCCGGGCGGCTCGGCGGTCGCGCACGGGCCGGCGGGCTCGGCGGCTACCTGGCCTACGGGCTGGCCTACGGGCTGGCGTCGCTCAGCTGCACCCTGCCGATCTTCCTGACGGTGGTCGGCGGCGCCCTGACGGCCGAGGGGCTCGCGGCGGCGGCCGGGCAGTTGGTGCTCTACGCGCTCGGCATGGGCGCCGTGATCGCCGTGCTGACGCTGGCCACCGCGCTCTTCAAGCATGCGGTGCTGCGCGGCGTGCGGCGCGCCCTGCCCTACGTCGAGCCGGTCAGCGCGGTCCTGCTGCTGCTGGCCGGCGCCTACATCATCTACTACTGGCTGACGATCGGCGGCCTGGCACGGTGACCGGGAAACCGCCTCGCGCCGCAGCGGGTGGCATTTCGATGGCCGACGCGGTGTGCCCTGTCGATGGGTTGGCCTGGTGCGGCAACGGTCGGCGGGGGTGGTGGTGCTCGATCGGCACAAGATCGCCGATTCGCAGGGCCGGGCGACTGTGCCGCGACGCGGCGGACGGCTCCCCAGGTCGCCGCCGATCCGCTTGCTCGACGGTGCGTCGGGGGTGCGGGGGCACGTGCCGCCGTGCGTCTTCGGCACCGTCCTGGCCGGTTTCGCGGCGGTCACTCTGGCCGCGAGCCCGTTGCCGGAGCGGCTGCGCTGACCGCCGGCCGGGCACTGAGTGCCCAAGGGAGGGGGATGCCGATGATCTTGCTTCGCCACATCGCCTTGGTGCCGCTCCTGACCCTCGCGTTGGCGGCCTGCGGGGCGGCGGTGTCACCCACGCCGTCGCCGTCCCCGACCGCGTCGCCGGCCGGCGTGGCCGCTCCGGCGGGCGCCGTCGCCCCGTCGCCCCCCGCGACGGCGGCCACGCCAGTCCCCCGCCCGCCCGACCTCGCCGGGGCGCACTTCAGCACGGTCGGCTGGAAGACCGACTTCACCCGCCACAGCGTGCCGCTCGCGGAGATTCGGTCCGGCGGGCCGGGGCGCGACGGCATCCCGCCGCTCGACGCGCCGAAGTTCGTCGGCGTCGAGGAGGCGCCCTGGCTCAAGCCCCGCGAGCCGGTGATCCTCGTCGCGGTCGGGGACGACGCGCGCGCCTACCCGCTCCAGATCCTGATCTGGCACGAGATCGTCAACGACGAGGTCGGCGGCGTGCCGGTCGCGGTCACCTTCTGCCCCCTGTGCAACACCGCCATCGCCTTCGACCGCCGGCTCGACGGGCGCACGCTCGACTTCGGCACCACCGGCAAGCTGCGCCGGTCCGACCTGGTGATGTGGGACCGCCAGACCGAGTCGTGGTGGCAGCAGATCACCGGCGAGGCGATCGTCGGCGAGTTGACCGGCCGGCACCTGACGATGCTGCCGGCGACGATCGTCGCCTGGGAGGAGTTCCGCGCCCGCTTCCCGCATGGGCGGGTCCTCTCGCGCGAGACGGGCCATGTCCGGGCCTACGGCCGCAACCCCTACGCGGGGTACGACGAGGTCGACAACCCACCCTTCCTGCTCGATGAGAGACCCGACGGCCGGCTGCCGCCGAAGGAGCGCGTCGTGACCGTCAGCCTGAGCGGCGAGGACGCGGCCTACCCCTTCGGCCGCCTCGCCGAGCGGCGCGTGATCGCCGATACGGTCGGCGGCGAGGCGCTCGTGGTGCTCTTCCAGCCAGGGACGGCGTCCGCGCTCGACCAGAGCGACATCGCCAGCTCGCGCGATGTGGGCGCCGTCGGCGTCTACCGGCCGCGGGCTGGCGGGAGGGCGCTGACCTTCGCCTGGCGCGACGGGGCGTTCACCGACGAGGAGACCGGCAGCCGTTGGACACTGCTGGGCGAGGCCATTGCCGGCCCGCTGACGGGCCAGCGCCTGGAGCCGGTGGTCCACGGCACGCACTTCTGGTTCGCCTGGGCCGCCTTCAAGCCGCAGACGCGGATCTATGGCCTGCCCTGAGCCGCGACCGAGAGGATGGGATCATGTTACCAGACACGGTGTGCGCGGCAGACGAACGGGCGCCGGCACGCCTCGCGCCGGGGGCGATGGCCCGAACGCGTGCGGGCGCTCGCGACCTCGGCGCGTGGGACGCCGCACCTGGATCACCGGCTCGTACCAGGGCGGCGGCTCTGGCCGCTCGTCTCGCTCGTCCTGTCGGGAAAGCCAGGCGCGCGGCGGGAGGTCATCGGCCGGATCCCGCACGGGCGCGCGCGCATCCTGCTCGCTCGGGCGACCCCGGCGCTCGGCTCCTGCGACGTCCGCTCTGGCCTGAGGCCGGCGCAGGTGGGGTGGGGGCTCCCCGTTGTCGCCCCCGGCGGGACCGCCGCCCGCGCCGTGAGGCCGCGCCCGGCTCGCCTGGCAATTCGTTGGCGTGCGCATCCGCGTCGGAGGGATTATCGTGCAGCGAGTCACGCTCGGCCACATGATGTGGCTCTCCGGCGTGCAGGCAGGATGGCAGGAAAGCGCCTTCGTCTCCGCGTCAGTGCGCGTTTCCAGGTGCGTTTTCCTGCCACGGCAAGTACACGTATCGGCGTCACCTCATATGGCCGAGCGTGCAGAGAGTGACGAGAGCGCGTGCATCCGCTGCGGGCGATCGCTGGCGCGCCGTCAGGGCTTCACGCTCGCCGGCGAACCCCGTTGCGCCCGCTGCGCGCTGCGCCACCGCCCGCTGCTGCGACGCTCGGCGCTGACCGCGCTGGTGGTCGGCTCGCTGCTCGTCGCCATCAACCAGGGCACGACCCTGCTGTCCGGCGCCTTCCCGGCGCGGCTGGCCTGGCAGATCCCCCTCACCTACGCCGTGCCGTTCTGCGTCACCACCCAGGGCGCGTTGAGCAACTCCGGGCGCGATTGAGCGGCCTGGACTCGCGAGAGGAGCGTACCGTGCGACACCGGGGTTTCGGGAGGCTGTTCCTGGCGCTGGCCGGCGTGCTGCTGCTGCTGCCGCTGTTGGCCGCCTGCGGCACGGCGCGCGACAGCGGCCGGTCGGCGGGGGCGGCGCGCCGCGCGCCGTGCCGGTCGACGGTCAGGCGCTCGGCGGGCAGGACCGGGTGGGCACGCCGGGGCAGGGCGCCTTCCTCTTCTTCGACGCCGACGGTTGACCGGTCTGCGCCTCGATGCGCCCCGTCGTGCACGGGCTCGACCAGCGGTACGGCGACCGCGTCGCCTTCGCCGGGGTGGACTACAACAACACCGCCAACCGCGATCTCGTCACGCGGCACCAGGTGCGCGCGGCCATCCCACGTTCGTCGTGCTCGACCCCTGGGGGTGATCTGGTCAAGCGTTTCGTCGGGTACACTACGCGCGGCGAGGTTGGAGGCCGCCCTGCGGGTGGCCGCCGGCGGATGAAGCGCGGCGGACGACCGCTGCCGGCGTCGGCCGAACGGGGGAGGATATGGGCCAGGACGAGTTGCTGGCGAGGTACAACTACGACGCGTTCATCCCGACGAAGTTCGAGCCGTGGATGAACTTCGCCGCGAGCCTGCCATTGGGCCAGACGGCGCCGGACTTCGCGCTCCTGGGCGCTGGACGGGGAGGAGACGCGGCTAGGCGCGGTCTGGTCGCGGCACGCCTATACGATCGTCGAGTTCGGCTCCACCCTGACCGTACTGCGGGATGGCGGCGCCATCCATGAACGCGATCGCCGAGCGGTTCGCGGCGCGGGGATGTCGGCTCGGTTTTCGTCTACACGCACGAGGCGCACCCCGGCGAGCACTACCCCCACCTGACCTCCATGACGCAGAAGCTGCGCCATGCGCGCGACCTGCGGGACACGCTCGGCGTCAGCCGCGCCGATCCTGCTCGACGCGCTCGACGGCACCTGCCACCGCGCCTACGGCTCGATGCCGAACATGACCTGGATCTTCGCCCGGTCGGGCGTGCCGGTCTACAAGTCCGACTGGACCGACGCCCGGAGCGTCGCCAACGCCGTCGAGTACTTCCTCGACGTGGCGCAGCGCCGGCGGACGGGCGAGCGCTTGGCGCCCTTCCGCGTCGAGCGGCTCGACTACCGCAACCAGGATCGGGAGACGTTCTACCGCGGGCCGGAGCGCAACGGCCCCAAGGCCGTGCGCGAGTTCCGCGCGGCGTTCGGCGGAGCGTGATTGCCCTACGCGCACCCGGGGCCGGGAGGCGCGGCCTGCTCGGTGAGGGCCGATCGCCGACCCTGGATAAGGCGAGCGATCGCGCGCTCCGGCCGCTGGTGGCGCGCCGCCACGAGCGCGTCGCCCGGTGAGGGGCTGCTCGGTGCCTGCAGCGTGAAGGAGGGTACCCGGCTGCGGGCGCCGACCGTGGTACTCGGCGTCGCCCGCGCGGTGACCCGCGGGGAATGCTGCGGTGGTGCGGGGCGGCGTCGTCGGCGGAGCGGCCGCTCGAGGTCACGACGACCCGTCCTTCGTGGGCACCGCAGGTCGCGAAGCCGCAGCTGAAGTACCGCGGCTCCCGGTTGCGGTCCAGTTCGTGCCGGGTAGGCAGATTGCGAGCCTGCCGCGGACGGGGAAGTCGAGATCGGTCGTGTTGGTGCAGTGGGGGTCGAAGCTCGGGGGGCTACGCCCTGCGGTGCTGCCGCTTGGCTGACGGATCGGAAGGGGCAAGCATGGGGTCAGGGGCGCGGCGCGGCCGCACGCGGGTCGACGGGGCAGATCCGGGGGCGCTACGACCGGGTCGCCCCGTGGTACGACCGCCTGGAGCGGCGGCTGGAGCGTGAGCATTACCGGCACTGGCGCGCACGGCTGTGGGCACTGGCGCGCGGCCCGCGGGTTTTGGAGGTCGGGGTCGGCACGGGCAAGAATGTCTTCTACCACCCGCTGGAGGCGGTGGTCGCGCTCGACTTCTCTCCCGGCATGGTCGCGCAAGCGCGGCAGCGGCTCGCCCGCGCGGCTGGGCCGGTCGCCCTGTGCCGGATGGACGTCCAGTGCCTGGGCTTCCCGGCCGCGACCTTCGACACGGTCGCGGCCACGTTCGTCTTCGGCTCCGTGCCCGACCCGGTGGCGGGGTTGCGCGAGGTGGGCCGTGACGAGACCGGGGGCCGTATCCTCCTCCTGGAATACGTGCGCCCCGCGGGGCTGGCTCGGCCTGGCGGCCGACGCGCTCAATCCGCTCGCGCGCCGGGCCTACGGTGCCAACGTCAACCGCCCCACGGTCGCGAACGTGCGGCGGGCCGCCTGGTGCTCGAGCGCGTCGAGCCGCTCTGGGGCGACGCCGTGCTGCTCATCGTCGCCCGCCGGCGCACGGGCGGCGGATGACGGTGTGGCGGCCGGACGTGGCCGCGCTTGTGCACCGGAGGCCCTGAAGGCCGTGCCGGAACAGCGGTTCCCTTCGCCATGCCCGCCATCGCAATCGCCCCCCAGAGCAACGAACGCGGCGCTCAACCTGTCCTGGCCGTTTAGTCAAGCCGACGTCATTGCCTGGCAGTCCGGACGGAAGAGAGCCACAATCTCGTCACGGGTGGACTAACGGTACTTTGTGGATTTCGGATGAACGGGCGGAAATGGGCTGGCGAGGGCCGCCAGTTCGGGCATGAAGCGCGAGTACGTACGACCTCGTCGCGGCCCGACGACGACCGACTGTGGTCGTTTCACCGAAGTCTACAAAGTACCGCTAAACGGCCAGGACAGTGCTGTGCCACGTCGCCGTCGCGGCCACCGGCGGTGCCGCGATCCGGATGAGGCCGCACCATCCCGCGCCGCTGGTCCTGGTACCGTTGCTGCCGCCCCTCGCCCGCCAGCAAACGGATGACGCCGCCACACGATCCCTTGAGCCGCGTGGCAGCCAATGCCCGCCCGACCCGGTTCGGCGCGCTGATGCCGGTCGGAGTGCGGGTGGTTGTGGCACCCCCAGCATGTCACACGTCCTCCCGGCCCGTGAGCGCGTTAGGACCCCTGCGGCCACAAGCACTCGTCGCCGTCTCGCGCCTCGGACAAGGTCCAGATCCTCGGGCCCGGCCGGGTGGGCCTCGAGCAGATGGGAAAACTGCGTCGCAGTGTCAAGCAGCGCCCCAATCGGCGCAGCTGCCCGGATGGCCGGGATCGTCTGGCATGCCTCCTCACGACCTCCTGTACACATGTCTTACCTGCGGATGGCAGGAAACGGGGGTGGCCACCGCGTTTTTCCCGTCATGACGGCGCAGCGTGGGCTGCTGCTCGACCATAACCCGGCCACGCACAAGATCAGCATGTGTACACCAGGTGCTGAGGAGGCGTGTCGTCTGGTAGATCCATTCGCCGATCAGCACCCGGCGCCGGTCGGTCATGAGACCGAGCCGCCCCCGCAGTTCCCGCTCGTAGGTCCAGGGCGACGATCACCTCCGGCAGGCCCGCGATCGCCCTCGCCACGTCGCGTCTCAGCCCACGCGCGCCCTCCACCGTGAGGCCACTGCGGCGACCTTGGGTCGGAGAAGACCACATGGGGAATCGCATGGCAGTCGGCGCGCGCAGGCCGGTCGAGGATGCTCACGGCGACGACCCGGTCCTGGTACTCGGCGACGTGGGTGCAGGGCAGCACCCCGGTGACGTCGCCTACCATCCACGGGTCCTTGGTGAGGTGGCGGCGATCGTCGCTCGACACCCCCTAGCCCCCTGGGTTCGCCCCCAATCGACTCAACCCGATACCGCCAGTGCGCGGGGACCGGCCGGCGGCAAGCACGGCGATGTCCGTCGCGACGGTCGCACCATCGTCGAGCGCGACCGTCGCGCGCCTCCCGTCCCTGGGCGCTACGACCAGTCGCCGCACCCGCGCGTTGATGCCGGCCTCTTCGAGCCCATGCCGGTTGAGCGCGCACGGTCGGATCCTCGCGGTCCAGGGGCCGATCCGCCGACTGGTCGATCGTCACCCCCGCCCTGAAACGGGTCAGCAGTTGGCCCAGTTCGATGTCCATTGGTCCACGGCCGACGGGGACAGCCTGCCCCGGAATCTCCCGGAGCGGCGTCGGCTCGCGATCGGTCCGGGCCGCGCCGACCAGAGTCGGCGCGGAGGGCCGCCCCCGGCTACCGCGACCTGGCCTGGGTCCGGCCTTCCCACTTGGAGATCGCCGCGCTGCCCCTGGCGCAGGGCGCCGGGGACACCGCGATACCCGCCCGGCGGGGTGCCGCCAGCAGCTCCGGGGCGCGGGGGCGCTACGCCTTCGCCAGCTGTCGCAACGCGGCGCGCGCCTCCGGGATGACGAGCGGCACGGTGGCGAAGGTGGCGGCCGACGCGAGCAGGCACCAGAAGCAGAAGGCGCGGTGCTTCGTCCACTGGTCGAGCGTCAGCTTGCCCGCCACGGCGGTGTCGGCGGCGACCTTCGCCGCCAGCAGGAGGGGCAGCCAGGGCCGCGTGGTCGCGCGGTCGGCCCCGCCCATCGCGGCGAGGCCCATGGTGGCGGCGTAGCTCCCCAGCCCCAGCACGCCGTCGGGCATCGCGAGGTAGGTGTAGGCCTCCGCCGCGGCGTCGACCGTGTCCGCGTCCAGGCCGCAGCGGCGGCTCCGGCAGGTGCCGGATGATCCCCATCTGATAGAGGGCGATCAGTCCCATCGACCCGATCGCCGCGAGCGACAGCCCGACCACGCCGCGCCGCCGCGCCAGGAATGGCCCCGACCCGCGCCCGCAACTGCGCGCTGAGCTCTTCCGGTCGCATCGCTGCCTCCTCCTCCCGTTTCTCGGTCTCGCGGCGGCGATACCCGCCCCGCCTCGTCAGCCACGGCCCGCCCGGTGCGTCGTCGCGGCGGGTCACGGCGACGGCCCGTGTGTCACCCTCCCAGGCAACGCCGGCAAGTCGCCGAACTCGCGCAGGACCTGCCGATAGGCCTCCGCCGCGGGGCGGGGCCGGCGGTCCAGGTCGTAGAGGCCGACCAGGTTGACGAGGAGCCGCGCGCTGGCCAGCGCGATGTCCCAGTCGACCTGATCCTGCAGGCTGTACCAGGTGAAGCCGATCACCGGCACACCCTCCCGGCGCAGTGGAGCACGTTGAGGAACTCCTTCCACAGCCAGCGCGGCCCGGCCTCCGCGCCCCGCTCGATAGCGTTCGTCTCGGTGTGCATGATCGGCCGCCGGTAGCGCGCGTAGTACTGGCGGGTGATCTCCAGCCAGCCGAAGACTTCCCCGACCGGGCGGATCGCGCCCCCCGGCAGCACCATCTGCTCGTTGCGCTCGTAGTAGTCGTTGCCCAGCACGCTGCGCTCGGCCAGCGCCTGGCCCATGAACCAGGCGTACTCCTCGTCGGTCAGGCCCTGCTCGCGCAGGTAGGCGCGCATGTCGCCGCGCACCGGGTGCGCGTAGAGCAGGTCGAGCGGGAGGAAGCGCCGCTGGTTCTCGAAATCCGCCGCGCGCCGGCCCGCCTCGTCGCGGCAGGCGGTGTGGAAGTACTCCGCGCTCTCGCTCTGGATCACCAGGGCGTCGGGCCGCACCGCCAGGATCGCGCCCGTGGCCAGCAGGTTGGCCCGGCAGAGGTGCTTGAGCGCGGTGACGAAGGGGCGCTCGCCGCACAGCCGCTCGTTCCAGACCCCGTGGAGCGCCGAGAGCTTGGCGCAGACGTAGATCTCGTTGACCGGGGTGTAGAGGCGCACCCAGGGGTAGCGCCGGGCGAAGGCCCCCGCGTAGTCGGCGAACAGCGCGGGCCACTCGGGGTTCTGGAAGTCGCCGACCCAGTCGGGCACCCCGAAGTGGCAGAGGTCGGCGATCGGCGCGATGCCGAGCCGGCGCAGCTCGGCGAAGACCTCGTCGGCGAACGCCCAGTCGTAGCGGCCGGGCCCCAGGTGCATCCGGTAGTAGGGCGGGCCGTAGCGCAGGTAGCGGAGCCCCAGCGCGCGGACGAGCCGCAGGTCGTCGCGCCAGCGCCGGTAATGGAACGTCGCCTCCAGCTCGTCGACGCGCCTGGGCCGGCCGTCGTCGCCGGCGATCGTCGGGTAGCTGCACTCGATGCCGGTGGCGAACAGGAAGGGCTGCCCGCGCAGCGCGCCCGCCAGGGCCGTCCCCGCGCTCATCGTCGCCGCTCCCGGCCGGCGCAGGCCTCGAAGGTCAGGCCGAGTCCGAGCCCGTAGGCGAGGTGGAAGCCCGCGACCAGGAGCGCCCGGCGGGTCCCCTGGCGCTGCAGCGGGGGCATGATCCCCATCGCGGGCACGAGGGTCACCGGGCCGATGAGCCAGACGATGAGGCCGTACAGCGGGCCGTGCAGCGCGGCCGGCAGGCGGAGGCTCGACTGGATCACCCCGTAGACGGCGCCCCAGAAGCCGCCGTAGAGGAAATGGGTCGCCATGCCGACCACCTGGCGCGTGCCCTCGGGGAGGGAGGCGCCGAAGAGGCCGGTCGCCACCTTCTGGGCGAAGATCTCGGTGGAGCGATCGAGGAACGGCGCCTGCACCGGCCCGCCGGTCAGGGCCTCGCCGGCCCCGATGCCCCCCTGCTCCGCCCGGCCGCCGGATTGTTGCCCCGCGTCCCCGCCGCCGCGGCCGACCAGCCACTGCGCGCCCTTCAGGGCGAGGCTCAAGACCAGGGTCCCGGCGAAGCCCGCCAGGGCCCCCTGCAGCACGGCCCCCAGCGGGCTGTCCGGCAGCCCGTCCGGCGGGCGCGCATGGCGTGCCGCGCCGAGTGCGAATTTGCCCATCACCTTCTCCCCCCAATACCACCACCCGATGCCGCGCCGCGCGCCCCCAGGCCTCGCCCGGTCGGCGCGGGATCGGCGCGTCAGGCGAGCCGGTGCAGCACTTGCGTCGTCGCGGCTGTCGCCAGGCCGTACGCCAGATGGGCGCCGACAGCGTGGGCGTGGAGCGCGAGGGGGTACGATGTCGGCCCGCCGGCCACGCCCAGGAGCGGCGTCGCCAGCTCATCGCCGAAGAACCAGACGCCGAGCCCCAGGGCCACCCCGCCCCCGCTGTCCACCGGCCCGGCGACGCCCCGGAGCGCCCCGTAGAGGCCCCCCATCAGCATGCTGTAGATCCAGTGGACGAGGTAGCTCAGCGTCGCGCGCGTCTCCGGCGACTCCGGCTCCCTGCCCGCGATCAGCCGGTAGGCGATCCGCCCCATCGCCGCCGTCGACGACTCGCCCTCCTCACGCCGGTCGCCGAACAGCGCGATCGAGTCGAGCGCATGCGGCTCGGGGTTGCCGGCCTGCGCGCGCGGGTCGCCGCCGGCCAGGGCCGACACCGCGCGCCAGTAGTAACGCATGGCGACGACACCGGCCATCGCGCCCGCCGCGCCGAGGACGAACCCTTGCCACCGATTCCGCTCACGGCCGTTCATCACGCCCTCCCTTGCCACCCGGTGTCCCGCAGTGGATGAACCGGTCGATCGGGTCATGTCCCGCAACCCTCCTGCCCCGCGCATGCCCCCTGCCCGCCCGGTGCGCCCTCCGCGGCCCGCTGTCGCTGCACGATGACCTGGTTGAGGGCATTGGCGGTCTCGTAGGCCTGGTGGAGGAAATCCGCGAGCGCGACCATCGTGAAGACGCCCCCGATGAGGCGGGTGACGCGCGGGGCGAAGACGAGCCCGCAGGCGGCGAGGGCAGCGACCCACTGCCCGACGCAATTCGGTCAAGTGACGAGCTCGCCGATTGCGCGCTGCAATCCGGCGCCGCGCGCCCCTTCATCCACCTCCGAGGGGATACCGGACGCCCCCTTGTAGGTGGCGAACGGCGCGCGCAGGGGGCTGGTAACCCAGTCCTTGGCCAGTAGCCGGCCCAACTTGTGGGTCGCCACCCCCAGGAGCACGATGTCGCCCGTCCCGACCCGCTCGGGTAACGGCCGCCCCTGCCGCTTCGCCGCGAGCAGGGCGGCGGCGAGTGCGCCGTTGTAAACCCCCGCCAGCCCGGCGTACGCGGCCAGCGGCCGGCCCTCACCGTGGGGCGTGTAGCCGGCGAACACCTCCCTGGACCTCGTCTCGGTCTCGCTCACCACTCCACCTCCTTACAACTGCGCGCGCCGCAGCCAACGCCTGTCGCTCCGCCGCCCTTCCAGCGCGCTCATCCCGTCCGCGCCCGCCCTGCCTCCAGAGGTGGGCGGTTGCGCCCGCAGGCGCGAGAGGACGGGGATGCTCGCGCACCCACCGGCGCGTCGCCGCGGTCGGCGCCCCGACGCGGTCGGGGCGTGTCACTCGTCCCCCTGGCCGCGCCCCAGGGCGCGCCCGACCCGCTGCCCCAGCATCCCCACCATCAGCCGCGCCTTGTCCAGCGGCCGCGCTTTCGCCAGTTCCAGCACCGCCCGCACATACTCGACCTGGGCGAAGAGGAGCGGGTAGTTGCCGAGGAAGGCCCCGGAGCGGGCGTCGATCTCCTCGGCGAAGAGGCCGACCGCGCCCAGGGTCGCCTCGGCGCGCGCCAGGAGCGCCTCGGCGTCGTCGGCCCGGCCGGCCATGGCGTAGGTCTCTTCCTAGCAACGAGGAGCAGCGAACCGATGACCGAGCAACCCCAGCAGCCATCGCGCCAGAGCCTCGCCTACAAGCTGAATCGGCTGTTCCAGACCCTCCACCCCGCCGGGCGCGGCGAATTCACGCTGCAGGAAGTGCTTGACGGCATCAAGGCCCAAGGCGGCCCAACGCTGTCGATGGCCTATCTGTGGCAACTCCGCAACGGCGTCCGTGACAACCCGCGCAAGGAGCATCTAGAAGCACTCGCCAAGTTCTTCGGGGTCAATCCGGCCTACTTCTTCGATAACGAGTTCGCCGATCGAATCGAATCACAACTCGACCAGCTCGCCGCCATGCGGGATGCCGGGGTGCGGGCTATCGCGCTATCGGCCTCACACCTCAACTCGGACGAACAGCAGGTCGTGTTGAACCTCATCGAGCAGATTGGTCAGCTCCGGCGGCGGGGGAAAAACGCGCCGGCGTCGGCTTCGGACAGCACCAAGCACCGCACCGACGGGGAGAGTCGGCGCGTGGAAGAGGTGGATGATGCACTGGATATTCCCTAAACGGAGATGCAAGCGCGCTGCGCTCATTGCCGAGCTAGCCCTGCCAGTGCCCTTCAACATTCGCCGCTGGCGCGACAACTTGGCCGCACGACGCGGGCGCCCGATCGAATTCATCCCCCTAAGTAGTGCACAACTCCTCGCCCTGACCGGGGACTCCGGAGTCCATGCCTTGGTGATCGCCTTCGAGGATCTGGACTTAATCGTCTACAAGGCAGATCTCCCAAAATTCATGGTTGTCCATAACATCATCCATGAACTGGTCCACCTCGCGAAGGACCACCCTACCCCGCAGCTTGCGGGGGCGTGGGATCTCGCCCGCCTCCGCGAGATTTGTCTCTGTAGCGCCAGCACGTCACCCGACCCCGCGCGACGGGCCATCGAGGAGGAAGCGGAAAGGCTGGCCCTGGCGGTTGAGGACTATCGGGGCGAGCCACCACCGGCCGCCCTCAGCCCTGATGGGGCGACCGCCGTACTCTTCGGGCGCGTGGCCGAGTTCTTCGGCGACTGGCGGACACGATAAGGAGCGGCAATGGGCCGGTCGTTCCTACCGTTGCTGCGCACCAGCCTCACTGCCGCCGCCGTCCTCGATGCACTCCGCGGGCACGGTTGGGCGGCGGAGCCGCTCGCCCGCCGTGCGTACCGGGGCGCATTGGTAGCCAACACCCTCTACAACTTCTTAGCCGTACCACGAGTCCACGCCGCCATCGGGCACTGGACCGGGATCCCGAACGGCACACGCTTGCTGATCGATCTCCTAGCCGTCGCCGGGATGTGGCGTTCGCAACCGTGGCTGCACTGGTTCACCCCGCTGCCACACCAGGCCATGCGTGGCGGACAACAGCGCCACGCCGCCAACACACTGCCGATCCTGGACCGCCCCTGGCCGATGGCGACGGTCGCCGCCGGCCTGATTCTCTGCCTCTGGCGGGCGAATCGCGGTCGGATTCCCGGCGAGACCTCCACCCCCGGCGAGTTCCTCGCTGCCTACGGACGAAGCCGGTGGATTCTGGGATACACGCTGCTGGCCCACAGCTTCGTCGGAGTAATCTACTACCGCTTCCTCATCATCTACTGGGATACGCGGCGGCGCTGGCTCCATCGCGTTACCGACCCGGTGACGCGCCTGCGGTTCCGGTTATCCTACGATGCCTTCATCGTCGCCGGAATATACAATCTGCATGAATGTTTGTGCGCCGTGGCCGCGTACACCGGACGGCCGATCCCGGCACGCGCCCATGATGCGCTCAGCGATCTCCTCCTCTGCACCTACACGGCCGTACTCGTCCTGGGGTTCCACGGTCCAGTGCATCGACTGGCCCAGTACCGTGCCTACCGCGAGATCCGGCCGCTCTGGCAAGCGATTTACCGGGTAATCCCCGGCATCGCGCGCCAGCCACCACACCCGCCCCGTACCTACGGCGTCCCGACTCTGCCCGGAGAGAGCATCGGTCGCCTCCTCCGCGGCCTCGTGTACGAGATATGGGACGGCATCAGCACACTCCAGCCCTACCGCAGCGAGGAGGTCGCCCGGCGTGCGCGATCAGATTGGCAGGCTGCTAACTTGCCGGACGATGAGATGGCCATCGTCGTCGAGGCGGCCGTGATCAAGGCTGCACTCCGCGCCCCTGACGGGCAGCTCACGCCGCCCATAGACGCCTTCGCCCTGCCATCGCGCGCCGGGCATAACATCCTAGAGCAGGCCGACTATCTCGAGCGCCTTGCCCGGGCCTTCGCTACCTCGCCGATCGTCGAGCGCGCGACGTCCACTTAGG
>JAUJMV010000029.1:24585-74934 GCA_030446685.1 Thermomicrobiales bacterium
CTTGCCCGGGCCTTCGCTACCTCGCCGATCGTCGAGCGCGCGACGTCCACTTAGGAAGCGTGCTCAGTGCCGTTCAGATACCGGCACGCAAGAGGCGACGCGGGGTGAGATCCGTGGCAGGGCCAGCGTAGCGGTGGACGAGAGGAGTCACGCGGGCGAAGTCGCAGGCGAGATCGACCGCTGGGGCCAAGGGGCCGAGCACACGCCGGATCTCGCTATAGTGCTGCTCACCGCGCGCCAACCGCGCGAAGAGACGCCACCAAGGCCGCCAATGCCGCATCAGGGCAACTTGGAGGCGGGGGCTCAGGTGGAACAGTTCGGCACATTGGTGGGCGACCCGCAGTTCCGGCAGGACTTCCCACCGGACAATCTCAGTATAGGGGGTGAGATCGTCCAGGTCGCCCGCTGCGTAGGCCGCCAACACAGGCGCCGCCACGCGACCGCTCCACAGCGCCCCACCAATTCCCTCACCAGTGAACGGGTCGACAAATCCGGCAGCGTCCCCAACAAGCAGCGCCCCGCCGCGCGCCAAAGGCGCGCCCGGCTGGCGCAACGGCAGGTGATGCCCGCGAACGCCCCACAATGCGGCGGGATCGAAACCGTAGGCGGCGGTCAAGGCCCGCAAATACGCCCGTAGGTGTGGACCCGTGTGCGTCCACCCCCAGACTCCAATGTTGACGTGGTTCCCCTTGGGGAAGAGCCAACCATATCCCCCCGGAACCCAGCCGAGGTCGAAGCCGAAGGCGTCATGCCACTCCTCCGGCACCCCGGTCGCCGGCGAGACGTTCCCCTCTAGCGCGACGGTCATCCAGCGCTGGCCGGCCAGGCCCACTTGGCGCGCCGACCGGCTGTTGGCGCCGTCAGCCACGACCACGGCGCGGGCGACGAACGTCTCTCCCGCCGCGCGCACGACAACGCGCGACGGCTCGGCTAGGACCTCACGGACCGGCGTCCCCTCGCGGATCATCGCGCCTGCTACCCGTGCCTGCTCCAGCAGGAAGGCGTCCAACCTTCGCCGCTGCGTGAGGTAGACCAGCGGCGCGTCCGTCGCCCGCCGGAAGGGCTGAGCACCGCGCAAGGAGAAGCGCACACCCGTCACCACCCGCTCGGTCACGGGCCCGAGGTCGAAGGGCAACTGTCCGGCCGCCTTTACCGTGACCCCACCGCCGCAGGGCTTATCGCGCGGAAACTCGGCCTTGTCCAGCACGAGGACCGAGAGCCCGCGCCGGGCACACTCCCGCGCCGTCGTACTGCCAGCCGGCCCGGCGCCGACCACGATCACGTCATAGCGCATATCGCTTTCGTCCTCCCTCTCCAACAAGTGGCAACTTCACCAGGGGAAGTATACGACAGGGGATAGTTTCGCTATCCTAGAAGATTAATGTCCATTAACTCCGCAAGTATATGGGGAACACATTGGTCGAATTGATGCATACCTCATCACGACCTCCCTGTGTTAGCTCCACGCGGTGGCACGCGTCTTCGGCTTCGTCCAGTCCGACGAAATCATCCCGATCAAGCCCCGCCCTGATCCTTGGTACGCAGGGCAGACCAGACACCGACTGCGGCCGATAAGGGTTTCCCCCCTAGCCAACAGAGCCATCCGGCGCGTACAGTGGGCGAGACAATCGCACAGCACGCCAGCAAGTAGACAAGCGCACACATAGGTCAGTGTGGTCAATGACACAAGCGCTCAGGAAAGGAGGGACGGAGCCGATGAGTGACACCTCACAGCCGCCACGGCGCCGGGGCCGGCCTCGCAAACCGCTCCCGGCGGAGGGCACGCACCATCTGGAAGGTGACCGGCAGACCTATGTGAAGCTGGCGGCCCAGATGGAAATCCTCGGCTTTACCGAGGGGGACGATCTTTTCACGCAGCGGGAAGTCTGGCTCTGGAACCAGCTCTGGGCACTGGCACAAAAGCGCGGCCTGGTCGAATTGGTCGACGACCCGTCGACCAATGGGGAGACTAAGCAGCAATAAAGCTTATCTGACAAATATTCACCCTGCTATACAAAATCGCGCACTCGTGCTATGCTACGGTGCAAATAGACGGCAACGCAAAGGGCCGGGTACTCGTCTGGCAGCGAACCCTACCCTAAGCGTCCCCGAATGGAGGGCCCCCCGCATATTCTGCTACCAGCAGCCTATATGGCGGCCGCCCCTCCATCAACTGATGGAGGGTTCTAGCATGCCCGTGCAGAACCGGTGGCCCCGCGTCTCCCGCCGACACCCCTGCCCGATCTGTGGTAAGACCGACTGGTGCCAGATCAGCCCCGATAGCGCGATCGTCGGCTGCATGCGGGTCGCCGAGGGCGCCTTCAAGACCCGTGACCTCGCCAGCGGAGAGGTTTGCTACTACCACCGATTAATTGAGGCGATCTCACCACCCCCGCGACGACGCCTGCCACCACGGGACACACTACAGTCGCTCGACATCCCCGAGGCCCGCGCGCTCTACGCCACCGTCGCCGACCGGTGCGCCGCCCAGTTGCCCCACGCCGCACGGACAGACCTGGCACAACGCTTCGGCCGCTACGCCGACGAGGTGATCGCCAGCTGGGGCATTGGCTTCTGCCCCGAGGGAACCTGGCTCGCCGACGAGCTTGGGCGGTCAGGCCACCGCGCCCTCGGCATCCGGGCCGGCGTCCTCACCGTCGGCGGCCAAACGGTTAACACCCTCGCCGGGCGGCTAGTGATCCCCCACCGCCGCGACGGCCAAGTCTGGGATCTCCGAGGCGCGGGGCTACGAGGATACGGGCACACCGGGGAGCAAAACCTGCACGGCACCTACCACGCCCGCCAGATCGACGACCTCTTCTTCAACCACGACGCCCTCGACCGGCTCGCGCCCGGCGGCACCCTCCACCTCGCCGGCGGCGCCTGGAAGGCGATCGCCCTGGCGCTCGTCGGCCTGCCCGCCATCGGCACGCGCGGCGAGGGGGAGCTGACGGGGGGCAGCTGCACCAGCTGGTGGCGCGTCGGCCGGGCGTGGTCGTGCTGCACGTCGACGCCGAGGACCCGCGCCCCGGCCGGCCGCAGAGCGAGGGGCGCCGGCTGGGGCAGCACAAGGCCCGGCGGCTGGTCGCGGCCGGACTGACGGTCCGGGTCGCCGAGCCGCCGCACGAGCCGGGTACCCCGAAGGCGGATCCCGATGCCCTGCTGCAGGCCTACGGACCCGCCTTGCTGCGGGCCTACGCCCGCAGCGCATTACCCTTTTCTGCCTGGGAGATGGCAACTCGTATCGACTCGGGGGCCAGTGCGGCACGCGAAAACTGCGCGCCGGAAATTTCGGGCCGAAACCATACCCTGGCCGAGAACCGACTTCTAATTTCGGAATCGAAAGAAAACCCTTTACGTCCAGGGGCTGTTGGTCTATAGTAGGCGTGTACGTACACTGCTGCGCCAGGGAGTTTCGTCGGAAGGGCGGGGGAGATGACAGCGATAGAGGCGCCGATCGGCGGCAAAGGCACGGACGAGACCACGCAAACAGCCCCGGTCCTGGCGATCGTCAATCGCAAGGGTGGTGCAGGCAAGACCTCGGCGACCCACAACATCGCCGGCGTCTGGGGAACCTGGGGCCTGCGCGTCTGCCTGGTCGATCTGGACACGGCTTTCAACCTCACCGAAGCCTGCGGCTACCCGGAGGAGTTGCGGGCCGAGGGTGGGGCCTGGCTCGCCACCGGCGAGCTGGCACCCTGGCCGGTGCCCGGCATGCCCAACTGCGCGCTCGTCCCGTCGGGGGCGCGGCTCGCCGCCGGCATCGAGCGGATGGAGAAGCTGGCGATCGACCGGGAGCGCTACGTGGGTAAGGTCCTGGCCCCGCTGCGGCAGCGGTTCGACGTGCTGCTGCTCGACACGAAGCCGGACCTGGATCTCTCCGTGACCGGGGCGCTCGCCGCGGCGACGCACGTCCTCGCGACGGCGCTCACGCTGCCGCAGCCGATCTACGGCGTGGTGCGCTCGCTGGGGTTGGTGGAGGACCTGCGCGAGGGGGTGCCCGATTTGCGGGTGGTCGGCTTCCTGCCGATGGCCTACAACGCCCGCGGGCTGCGGCCGGCCGCGCTGGGCTCGATGGTGGAGATGGCCCAGGAGTACGGCGTCACCTGCCTGCCACCTATCCCCTACACGGAGCACGCCGGCAAGGAGTCGCAGTCGCACATCCCGATGGCGCTGGCCTTCCGCAACACAGCGGTGGGGCAGCACTACCGGTATGCGGCCGCGTTGATCGGGGAGCAGCTCGGCCTGACCGTCCCCGCCGAGTGGCTGGACCGCGGCCGGCGCCTGCACGAGCAGATGCTGCGGGAGGTGCTGGAGGCATGAGCATGAAATTCGGCAAGGCCTCCAACCGGCGGCTGACCCTCGCGGCCGTGCCCCGCGAGTCGGGCGCGGCCGACCGGCTCCTGGACAACAGCCGCCAGATGGTGGCGCTCGACCTCATCGATGACAATCCCCGCAACCCGCGCACGCAGGTGGATGGGGAGTCCGTGCGCGAACTGGCCGCCAGCATCGCCGAGCACGGCCTGCTGCAGGCCCCCGTCGTGCGGCGCCACCCCGACGATCCCGACCGCTACATGGTCGTGCTCGGGGCGCGCCGGGTGGCGGCGCACCGGCTCCTGGGCCGCGACGAGATGGAGGTCATCGTCCGGCGGCTGGACGACATCCAGGCCTTCATCGCCTCCTGCGTCGAGAACGTGCAGCGCGTCGAACTCTCCCCGCGCGAGGAGATGGACATGATCGGCGTGCTGATCGACGAGCTGGGGAGCCAGGAGGCGGCCGCCCGCGCCCTCGGCAAGAGCCCGACCTGGCTTTCCAAGCGCAAGCGCGTGCTCGCCGCGCCGGCACTGGCCGCGGCGGTGGAGCGCGGGGAGATCAGCCTCGACCATGCCTACGACCTGCTCGCCCGTTCGCCGGACGAGGCCACGGCCCTGGCGCATCTGGAGCGGGTCAGGGTGGGGCAGCAGAACCAGGGGACGACCCGCGAGGCGCTCGCGCCCCGCCCGCGTCCCGCGGTGGAGGCGGCGGCACCCGGCGCGCCACCGGCGCCGACTCCTGCCCAACCCGGGTCCGCTCCGACAGTGGAGGCGGGGCAGGCGCCGATTTCGGCCCGAAATCTCACCGGGGAGCGGCCGGTCTCCCCGGATCGTCCGGCACCTCACCGGCCCAACGCGGTCCGGAGCTCGGTCACGCCGGCGGAAGAGTTTCCCGTCCACCGGGCGACCCCGATTTCGGACCGAAACCGGGCAGGGGCGGAACAACCGTCGGCCGACGGTCGCGCCGACGAGGAACTGGTGGAGTTGGACGCGCTGGCCACCGTGCAGCTGGTTCGCGCCGGGAACGGCCGCGCGCCGCGCGAGGCGGTGCTGCGGGCGCTGAGTGCGGATCTGGCGTCGCTAGCGCGCGAGTGACCTGGAGGCCGGCGCGGCGCCGTGAGGTGAGATGATGCCGAAGAATCCACCGCCGGAAGCGGAGGCCTACCGGCCGGAGCCGGACACGCTCCTGCTCGAGGACCAGACGCTGCGCTACGGCTTCGTGCAGCTGCCGAAGCAGATCCTCTACGCACGCAACCTCTCGCGCGACGCCAAGCTGCTCTACGCCGTCCTGCTCGGCTACGCCTGGCAGGAGGGCCGCTGCTTCCCGGGGTATCACCGCCTCTGCGAGGACATGGGGGCCAGCGAGAACATGGTCCGCAAGTACATGCGCGAGCTCGAGGCGGTCAATCTGCTGCGGCAGAAGCGCCGCGGGCTGGGGAAAACCAACATCTACACGCTGCGCGATCTCAGAACCTCAAAAATTGAGGTTCAAGAACCGCAGGAATGGGGTGATCAGTCCAGAACCTCAAAAACTGAGGTTCAAGAACCGCAGGAAATTGCGGTTCTTGAACGGCGGAAAAGTGCGGCTCCAGAACGCCGGAAAAGTGCGGTTCCTGAACCTGCGAAAAGTGCGGGGGAAATAGAAACAGTAGAAAAAGAATCAGAGGAAGTAGATCCTTCGAATTTTCGAAAGGTCACTCCCCAGCAAAAAAGGGGGAGACCGACGGGACCACTACCGACGCCCGCGCCCGCCACCAACGGTAGCGCCGCGGAAAGCGGGCATAGTCCCAGGGGAACGGGCAATGCAGGTCCCGTGTACGACGAGGCCCGGCGGCAGCTGCTGATCTTCGTCCAGGACCTGGCGCGCGAGTTCAACGATGAGGCCTCGCTGCGGTCGTCGACCTCGCGGCTCGCCAACCTGTATCACCAGTCGGGGCTGGCGCTGGACGACTTCATCGAGCACCTCTACGCCGCGCGGTCGGTCACCCAGGAGCGCTCGGCGGCGATCCGGACGCCGGCCGGGCGGGGGTACGGAGCGGTGGAAGAAGAACAAGATGCGCTACTTCTTCGCGGTGCTGGCGGACCAGCTGGGGCTGCGGGAGGCGGGGGCCAGCGACTGAGAGACATATCCCCCGGGCCGCCGCGGTGTGTGCATGGTAGGGGTGGGTAGACTTGGGGATATGACGCCTGGCGCGGGACGGGGCCGCCAGGGGGAGGGGGGGGACGCATGACGGACGTGGCGCAGCAGGCAGGGACGGCGGACGCCGCCGCCCGGCGGGCGCTGGTGCAGGCGCTGGCCGACGCGCGCTCGGGGGAGACGGAGCGCGGCCCGCGCGCCCTGCTCGCGCGGGTGGTCGCCACCCTCGGCGCGGAGCGGACACGCGCCTTCCTCGCCGAGACGCTGGCCGTGGAGGAAGCCGGGGGCTCCTCCTGCCGGATGGCAGCCGGCGCCGCACCCCCGGCGGGGTCTTCTTCCACCTGGTCCGCCGCGGGGTGGACCGCGAGGAACGCCGGCAGATCTTCCCGCCGGGGTCGCAGCGACCAGCCGGGCGGGGCGACGGTGGGACGGCGGGGCCGACACGGCCCCCAGGGCGACCGGGCCGGCGTTCACCTGGGACGACTACCCGGCGGCGGTCGCGGAATTGCAGCAGGGACGGGGAGGCGACCACCGTGAAGATCACCGTCATCGGCCGGCCCGCGCGGGTCGTGGAGCGCGGCGACGTGGCCATCGTCACGCTCCGCAGCGAGAAGGTGCCTTCCCTGCCCAAGGGGCTGCCCACGCCGGCAGGGCCGACCGACTACGCCGTCCTCATCGCCAGGAAGCAGTGGCTCAAGGTCGCCCAGGCCGCCGCCAACCCCGCCGACCTCCTGATCTCGATCGTCGAGGGCGTCCTTCCCGAGGGACTGGTGGGGTGTCGACCCGCGCTTCGCCGGCATCACCGTCCTGGCCACCAGGCGACCACCAGCCGCAGGCAGCTCGCAGCAGATCGGCGCGGGCCGAGCGCCAGGCGTTCGTCGCTGCGCTCGCAGGCACCTGCGGTGCGTCCTGCGCGCCGGTTGGCAGGAAGTGTGTAACGCTCGGCCGCATCCGGCGGCCTCTGGGCTTGCTTCGGTTTTTCGGGCCAGTCTGCGTCAGGCGGCGATGGTTGCCTGTTGCCAATTGACAGGGCGCATTTTATAGTGGGCACATCGATCCCTCGCCCAGTTGTATCGAGAGCGTACCCACGGAGGCGGGAGTGCCCCGGGGCGCTCAGGTGAACGAGGTAGGCCAGAGCACGCTCTATCCTCTGGCTAAATTCCTGGTACCTGGGGGCGAACGTCCCCGGCAACTCAGGGGGTTCATGCCCTACGCCGGTGGAGTCGGGGCCTACCGGCAACGGTGCGACGCCGTCGCGGCACACAGCTTTGTGGGATTCTCGCTGATGGCACGACCAGTGTCGCCGCCAGCCCCGATGGGGGTAGGGCGATGCGATCGCGGCACGCCGTGCGTGGTGGCCCTGCAGCACCAGCGAGCCTGTTGGCCGTTCGCCATTCGTCATCCGGAGGTCGCCGTGGCTATTCGCATCGTCACCGGAGGTATTGCGCAGGAAACCAACACCTTCCAGTGGGAGCCGACCACCCTCGCCGACTTCAGCAAGGGCTCGAGCGCGATCGTGCGGGGCGAGGAAATCCTGGCGCTGGCCGGGACGGGGACGATCTACGGCGGGATCGTCCCCGAGGCAGCGCGGCTCGGGGTGGCGTTGATCCCGACCACCTATGGTGCGGCGGTGCCGGGCGGGCGCGTCTCGCGGGAGGCGTTCGACACGCTGCGGGGCGAGATCCTCGACGGCATCCGGGCGGCGTTGCCCGTGGATGGTGTGCTGCTGGGATTGCACGGCGCGATGGCGCTGGAGGATGCCGATGACGGCGAGGGGCCCCTGCTCTCCGCCGTGCGCGAGATCGTCGGGCCGGATGTGCCGATCGTCGCCCCGCTCGACCTCCACACCAACCTCTCGGATGAGATGCTGGCCGAGGCCGACGGCTTCGTTGGCTATAAAGAGTACCCGCACACCGACACCCCCGAGACCGGCGCACGGGCGCTGCGGATGCTGGTGGCGATGATCACGGGCGAGATCACGCCGACGATGGCCTGCACCCGCCTGCCGCTGATCGCGCCGAACCAGTCGATGGTCACGACCTGGCAGTCGCCGCTGAAGGGGGCGATCGACCGCGCGCGGGTGCTGGAGGGGGAGGCGGGCGTGGTGGCGGCGACGGTGCTCGGCGGCTTCCCGTTCGCCGATGTGCCGTTCGCGGGCGTGGCGACGATCGTGGTGACGGATAACGACCCGGCCTTGGCGCGGCGGTACGCGGACGAGTTGGCGGGCATCTGCTGGGTGCGCCGCGCGCACTTCACCATCCACCCCACGCCGCCTGCGGCGGCGATCGCCGAGGCGCTGGCGGGCGCGCCGGGCAGCGTCTATGTCCTGGCGGACATCGCCGACTCGGGCGCGAGCGGCACGGCGGGCGACGGGACGGTCATCCTCAAGGCGCTGCTCGATGCCGGGGCGCGCTCGGCCGCGGTCGCACAGATCATGGACCCGGCGGCGGTAGCGGCCTGCGTCGCCGCCGGGGTCGGGGGCATGGTCACGCTCAGCGTCGGCGGCAAGCACGACGGGCTGCATGGCGAGCCGGTCGGGGTGCGCGGCATGGTGCGGCTGATCCACGAAGGGAGCTTCGTGCAAGCCGGGCCGATGGGGCGCGGGCGCGTCGCGAGCCGGGGCCGCACCGTGGTGCTGGAGATCGGCGAGCGCGGCGGGATCGAGTTGCAGCTCACCGAGCTCCGCGGTCATCCCAACGACCTGAACTACTTCCGCGCCTTCGGCATCGAGCCGACGGAGCGGCGGATCCTCGTCCTGAAGAGCGCGGCGCACTTCCGCGCCGCCTTCGAGCCGATCGCCACGAAGGTGATCGAGGTCGAGGCGCCCGGCATCAGCAGCCCCGCCCTCCACACTTTCCCCTACCGGCGGCTCCGCCGCCCGATCTACCCGCTCGACCCGGAGACCCTCTGGTCGCCGGGCGCGTAGCCGCCCCGGCAGGGCGAGGGCGAGCGGCTGCGCGCGCCGACAAGCCTGTGACGGCGCACCTACTGGCGGGACGTTCCGGGTGGCGGAGAGGGCTGTCCTGGCGCCCGACGCCATCCGTGGCGTCGCCCCCGCCCCGCGCGGGGCACAGGCCCCCAGGCCAGAGGCTCGGGCCGGATCGTGACAAGCATGTGTGCAACGGACCACTTGGCGGGCGTAGTGGTGCCCGCGAAGAGGAGGGAGAAGATGATGACCGAGACCGGAGCGGGGGGGCAAGTCCCCGCCGATGCGGCCGCGGCATTGGTGACGCGCGCTGGCGCGACCGCGGGCGCGACCAAGATCACGGCGATCAAGGCGATGCAGGTGGGCGCGCCGGGTGCGCTGCCACGCGCCGAGACGCTCATCAAGATCGAGACCGATGCGGGCATCGAGGGCTATGGCGAGAGCAGCGCGAGCGGCCCGCTGGCCCGCGCGGCGATCGCCACGCTGGACGGCCCGCGCCTGCCGCACCTCAGCCCGATCGGCAAAGACCCGCTGGCGATCGGCGTCCACTACCACAATTTGTTCCACGCTTACCCCCAGCGCGCCCGCTACCTGCGCGTCTTCAGCGGGATCGACATCGCCCTCTGGGATCTGGCCGGGAAGCTCCTCGGGCAGCCGGTCGCCACCCTGCTCGGTGGGCCATTCCGGGAGGCGATCCCGCTCTACTCGCACTGCCCCGGCGGCGACTACTTCGACAAGGGGGCCTGGCGGGACCGCGCGCAAGAGCTCGTCGGCGACCCCAAAGGGTTCCGGGCGTTCAAGGTCGATCTGCACCACCCGCTCGGGGTGCCGATGCAGCAGGCGGCGTCGAGCATCGGCCCGCGCGAGGCGCGCAAGGTCGCACGGGCCTACGCGCTCGCCCGCGAGGCGTTCGGCGACGAGATCGACATCATCGTCCACGGCCATTGCGAGCTCGACCTGCCGAGCGCGATCCGGGTTGCCAAGGCGGTCGAGCCGATCGACCCCCTGTTCTACGAGGACCCCCTCGCGCCGGCCTTCTCGGAGTCGTGGCTGGCGCTGCGCCNACCGGCGCCATGGCGTCGTAGCCGGGATACGGCGTCCGGCCCCCGCCGCCGGCGGGCGGATGGGGTACCGGCGGCGCGGCGGGCGGGGCCGCTTCCCCGGGCTTGCGCCCTTCGATGAACCGTCTGAGCGCCATCGCTACCCCCTCCCGCGGTCGAAATACGCGGCCAACAGTCCCAGCAGCCCCTGCCCGCTCAGCTGGAGCGGGGCGACGATCGGCGCGCCGTAGAAGAGGTTCTGCCAGGAGAAGCCACCCGTGCGGCCCCGCACGTTCTTGACGTGGAAGCCGAAGCCGACGAGCCCCGCCAGGGTGGCCACCAGCGCGAGTGGCCCCTCCAGCCGCCGCGCGGCGCGGCGGAGGGGGCCGCGCGGCGCGGCGGCGGCCATCTGGGCCAGCGCCAGCGTCGGCGCCAGCAGCACCGGGGTGTACTGGACCGGGTTGGCGTAGTAGTTCTGGGTGTGGTCGTGGCCCGCCTCGAGCGCCACGAGGAGTTCGCTGAACGCGCCGAGGAGTCGCAGATCGCGGCCGCGCCCCTCCCGCGCCCCGCCGGCGGCGCCGAGCGCGCCGACCAGTCCGAAGATCGCGACCTGGGGCGGGGCGGCGACGGGGGGGCCGGTCAGGCCGTTGTAGCGCCACTCGTAGAGGCCGCCCATCTGCCGGCGGACGCCCCGGAGGTGCATCGCCGTGCCGAAGGCCCCGAGCGCCGCCGTGCCCCAGGAGAGGGCGCGGAAGAGCCGCCGGGTCGCCGGGGTATCGACCGCGGCGGCCAGGAAGCCGGCCGCCATCTCGAGGGGCAGGTAGGCCACCGGGAGCCACATGTAGCGGCTCTGGAAGCTGCCCCGGTAGTGGAGCACGGCGATCTCGTACCAGAGCGGCGGGATCGACCCGGCGACCAGCAGGCGCAGCAGCCGGGGCAGGCCGAACCGGTCCGGCAGTCCCGTTCGCCCGCCCTGCCACGCCGCGCGCACCGGCCCCCGATCCGGGCGCCGGTCGGCCACGGGCATGGCGCGCGGTCCGGCCCGTTCGATGATGCTGACGGTCATGCCACCTCCTCGCTCGCTGCCCACCGCCACCGCTGTCTCCCCATACATGCCAGCCACGCCCCGGCGCCGGTCCGCGCCTCATCGGGCGCCACAACCGGCCGGTTGTGGCGCCTACGTCGCCGGTTGCAGCAGCGCCAACCCGGTCTCGGGGTCGGTCCGGCGGCGCAGGTGCCGCGGCGACTCGGTGACGATCACCTCGAGGGTCGGCCAGACACGCGCGTCCAGGACGTGCCCGCCGCGGGTCGAGCCGTCGCGCAGGCCGACAACGACGTGGGCGTGGATCTTCGGCTCGCCCCCCTCCTCCAGCGCGATGTTCCCGACCAGCGAGAGAACCTCGACCTGCTCCTCGACGGGGATCGCGACGTAGTCGCCCTCCTCCCGGTCGAAGTAGCCGAGCGTCGCCCGCTCGAACGCGCCGACCGCCGTGAACGCGCTCGCCGCCAGGCCGGTTCGCTTCGCGAGCGCCGTGAGCCCGCCGAGGAAGTCGTCACCCTTGGCGAAGACGACCGCGTAGGTCTTCGGCTCCTGCTCCAGGATCAGCTGCGCCTCCATGCTGGCCAGCTCCTCTCGATTCAGGCCGCGTAACGCGCGGCGTCGGCCCGCTTCAGTTCCAGCCCCAGGCCGGGGCGGCCGAGGTCCGGGCGGAGCACGCCGTCGACCGGCTCGACCACCCCGTCGAAGAGCAGGTGTTCGACGCCGGCGTAGCTGTAGCCGAGGCCCGTCCGCCCCCCGGCGCGCGCCTCGACGACGACGATCGTCGTCTCCTCCCAGCGGAGGGTGCCATCGGACTCGGGAGCGTCGGTCGGCACGGTGTAGGCCGACACCGCGAGGCGCTCGATCGGGATGCCGCTGGCGCCGAAGCGCGTGCCCATGGCCACCTCAACTCCGCCGTGGCAGGAGGGTGTCGGCCACCTGCTTGAGCGTCTGCGTCACGATGCCGGCCTGGTCCGGGTCGCCCTTGAGTAGCGTCGAGGCATAGGCTTTGGCCTGCTCGAGGGTAATGTGCGGCGGCAGCGGCGGTACGTCGGGATCGGTCACTGCTTCCACCACCACCGGCCGGTCGGCGGCCAGCGCCGCGTCCCAGCCCGGGCCGATCTCCTCCGGCCTGGTCATCCGCACCCCCTTCAGCCCGAGCGACTCCGCGTAGCCGGCGTAGGGGAAGTCGGGGACGTCCTGCGACGCCGCGAACTTCGGGTCGCCGGCCATCACCCGCTGCTCCCAGGTCACCTGGTTGAGGTCGCGGTTCTTCAGCACCAGCACGATCAGGCGGGGGTCGCGCCACCGCCGCCAGTACTTGGCGATCGTGATCAGGCCGTTGTTGCCGAGCATCTGCATCGCGCCATCGCCGACCAGCGCGATCACCGGGCGATCGGGGTGGGCGAACTTGGCGGCGGTGGCGTAGGGCACGCCGGGGCACATCGTCGCCAGGTTGCCGGAGAGCGAGGCCAGCATGCCCTCGCGGATCTTGAGGTCGCGGGCGAACCAGTTGGCCGCCGAGCCGGAGTCGCTGGTCAGGATGCAGCGCTCCGGCAGGCGCGGCGAGAGCTCCCAGAAGACGCGCTGCGGGTTGATCGGGTCGGCACCGCTCATCGCGCGCGCCTCCAGCACGCCCCACCAGTCGCAGATGCCCGCCTCGATCTTCCCGCGCCAGGCGCGGTCGGTCTTGTGTTCCAGCAAGGGGATGAGCGCGCGCAATGTCTCGGCGCTGTCGCCGACGAGCCCCACCTCCATCGGGTAGCGCAGGCTGAGCATCCGGGGCGCGAGGTCGATCTGCACCCCGCGCGCCTGCCCCTCCTCGGGCAGGAACTCGGCGTAGGGGAAGCCGCTGCCGACCATCAGGAGGGTGTCGCAGCCCATCATCAGGTCCCAGCTCGGCCTGGTGCCCAGGAGGCCGATGGCGCCGGTGACGTAGGGCAGGTCGTCCGGCAGTGCCGCCTTGCCCAGGAGCGCCTTGGCCACCCCCGCCCCGAGCCGCTCGGCGACCTCGCGGACCTCGGGGCCGGCCCACAGCGCGCCCGCGCCGACCAGCATGGCCACCTTCCGGCCCGCGTTGAGCACGTCCGCCGCGCGCCGGAGGTCGGCCTCGGCGGGGATGACGCGCGGCGGCGCGTAGCCGACGCCGGAGAACGTCGCGCCGTGCGTGCGCGGCGGCGCCGGCACGGCGTCCATCTCCTGCACGTCGTTGGGCAGGATGACGCAGGTCACCGCCCGCTCCGCCTGGGCGATCCGCAGGGCGCGGTCGACTAGGTGCCGGATCTGCGCCGGGGTCGAGGCCATGTGGACGTACGCGCCCGCGACATCCTTGAAGAGGGAGATCAGGTCGACCTCCTGCTGGAAGTCGGCGCCGAGGCCGATCGTCGCCTGCTGGCCGACGAGCGCCAGCACCGGCTGGTGGTCGAGCTTGGCGTCGTAGAGGCCGTTGAGCAGGTGGATCGCCCCNACCGCCGCCGGCACCACCGCCTGCTGCCCGGTCTGCGGCCAGGCCTCCGCACGCGTCCATCGCCGCTCTCGGCGGACGGTTGCCGACGTGCCCTGGCAGGGGCTCGCCGTCCGGCTCGACCTGCACGTGCGCCGCTGGTGCTGTGCCAACCCGGTCTGCGCGCGGCAGATTTTCACCGAGCGCCTGCCGACGGTGGTCGCGCCCTCCGCCCGTCGTACCGCGCGCCTGGCGACCGTGGTCGAGGCCCTCGCGCTGGCACTGGGGGGCGAGGCCGGCGCGCGACTGCCGGCGATCCTCGGCACCCCGCGCAGCGCCGACACGCTGCTCACGGCGATCCGGCGGGCCGCCCGCCCTGACCCACCCGCGCCGCGCGTCATCGGCATCGACGACTGGTCGTGGCGACGGGGCCACCGCTTCGGCACCATCATCGTCGACCTGGAGCGCCATGCGGTCGTGGATCTGCTCCCGGACCGCGCGGTCGACTCCGCCGTCGCCTGGCTCCAGCAGCACCCACAGATCACGACCATCGCCCGGGATCGCGCCGGCGTCTACGCCGAGGCGGCGACCAAGGGCGCGGCCCAGGCGACGCAGGTCGCGGACCGCTGGCACCTCCTGCACAATCTCGCCGAGGTGCTCGAGGAGTGCCTGCTGCACCAGCGCCCGGCGTGGCGCGAGGCCGCGACGGGCGCCGCCTCGCCAGCGACCGAGGCCGCCGAGGCTCGCGCGCCCCGCGTCCCCGGCCCGCGCACCCCGAACCGCCCGCGGCGCGGGCAGGAACGGCTCGAGGAAGCAAGTCGCCAGCGGCACGCGCGGCTCGTTGAGCAGGACGAGGCCATTCGCCGCCTGCACGCCGCCGGCGCCGACGTGGCCGGCATCGCCCGGCGCGTGGGTGTCAGTCGCCGGACGGTCTAGCGGTACCGGAACCTGGCCGAGCCACCCGCGCCGAAACGCCCGCACCGCCCGCGTCGCCAGCGGGTGCTCACGCCGTATGCGCCCCACCTGCTCCGACGCCGGGGCGAGGGGTGCCACAACGGCATGCGCCTCTACCGCGAGATCCGCGACCAGGGCTACGCCTCTGGCGCTTCGAACGTGCTGCGCTTCGTGGCGCAGCGGCGGCGCGACGAGGCCGCAGGCCAGCCGGCGGGGGCCGGCGCGCGGGCCAAAGCGGCCCGGGTACCCGCCGCCCGCCGCGTGGCGGGGCGCTTCCTGCGCCGCCCGGCCGCCCTGCACCCCGAGCAGCAGGCCTATCTGGACCGGCTGCACGCGGCCGACGCGGCGATCGCCAGCGCCTATCGCCTCACGCAGGACTTCGCGACGCTGGTGCGCGAGCGCGGGGGCGACCGGCTGGAGCGCTGGCTGGGCGAGGTAGAAACCTGCGAGGTCCCGGCGTTGCGGCGCTTCGCGCAGGGGCGGCGGGCCGATCTGGCGGCCGTGCGGGCGGGGCTGACCGAGCGCTGGTCGAACGGGCCGACGGCGGGCTTCGTCCACAAGCTCAAGCTGGTGCAACGGCAAGCGTACGGGCGCGCGGGCTTCGCCGTCCTGCGCCAGCGCGTGCTCCTCGCCGCCTGAGGCCGTCCACGCGCCGGCCGGTACTCCACCGCCCTGCTGGACCGGGCCACGCGCGCAGTCCGACCGGCCTAGCCCCCCCTGGCTGCCGGTCACCAAAAGCTCGGGTGAGCCCCGATGCTGTGGCGAGGCGTCGTGGCCCGGGCTCTTGAACCGCCGCATCCGCCGTTCCCGCTCCCGTGTGGGCTGGCGCGCATGCTCCGCGCGGTTGTTCCGCCGTTTGTGCCGCCGCTGCTCGACGCTCGGCAGGCTCTCCCGCTTGGCCGCCCCGTCGCTGGCGCGCTTGTCGGTAACGCTCGCGCGCGGCACATACGCAAGAGCCTTCAGCAGCCGGCGGAAGAACTTCTGGGCTGCCAGCTTATTCCGGCGGGACTGCACCAGGATATCGAGCACCTGCCCGTCCTGATCGACGGCACGCCACAGGGAGCGGGTCTTGCCGTTGATGGTGATGCACACCTCGTCGAGGTGCCACTTGTCGCCCGGCCGGGGCCGGCGACGGCGTAGCGCGTTGGCGTAGGTCTGCCCGAACGTGCGGCACCACTGCCGCACCGTCTCGTAGGTCACGACCACGCCCCGCTCGGCCAGCAGGCTCCTCGACATCGCGGTAGCTGAGGGTGAAGCGGAAGTACAGCCACACCGCGTGCGCGATGATCGCCGGCGGGAATCGATGGCGTGCGTAGCCAGGGGCGCTCGTCTCATTCTCCATGCGCGGAGTATCGCATCGCGGCGTCCCCAGGCTCGATCAGTTAGCTTGACAGTGCCCAGATGCGCTAATGTCCGCATGATGATCAGGCGCCCGGCCACGCCCTCCCGTGGATGCGGGGTTCGCCGGTCCGGGCGAACGCCCCCGAGGCCGACCGTCGCGACCTATCCCGCCGGTCGGGCGCGGGCGCTGTCCGCAACTCGTGGAGCCGTTGCAGCAGCCGCGGATCGGGGTGCGCTTACCGCCGGCGACCGGCGCCGCCCAGAACCGTTGCCCTCCACCTGCCATGAACGCCTCCTGCTCCTTCTGTCGCCGCTCGCTCAGCACGTTCTTGGCGATCACGTAGCGGATCGTGCCGTTCGGCCCGACAATCACCGTCGCCCCGCCGTAGAAGTCGTAGTCCGGCTTCCCGTGTCCGCTGTAGACGGTCCGGCGCTGGGTCACCTCCGCGACCAAATCGAAGACGATCTGCCCGTTCGGGCCGACCCGCCGCGTGGTGCGGATCGATTGCACGCACGGCAGATCGACCCGATCGCCGGCCAACCGGGGATCGCCCTGGCGGACCAGGCCGAACTGCGCCAGGTACCGGGGCCGCCGCAGGATGTCGCCGAGGGCGCAGGCCTGGCGGCGCAACTCGGCGGGACCCGCCGGTAGGCTCGGGTCGCCGGCGAACTGCAGGGCCGCGAAGGTCAGGCCCTGGATCGGCAGGCACGGGCTGTCCGGCCCGTCCCAGAGCAGGGCATCCTCCGCGAGGTGCCAGACCTGTGGCGGGTAGATCTTGCGCCGCCAGAAGGCATCGATCAGCGCCTCGCGATAGCCCCAGGGTCGTCCGGCACCAGGTCGTAGTCCGCCGTGATCAGCGCCCCGGAGGTACTCGCCGAAGCGGAGATCGACGGGGGGCAATAGTCGATCGCGCGGATGCAGATCGTCAGGAACTGGTTCGCCAGCAGGCTGGCCTTCCTGGCGAGGACGGCCTGGAGGTCCGCGGCGAGAAGCTCCCCGGCGGGGATCACCCCCGTGCCGCCCGTCGCCAGGCGGATGTAGCGCGCGGTCTTGCGCTGAAGACGGTGACGAAGGCCTCGAAGATCGCGGCGACCAGCACCAGGCCGGCTGGTGCGGCTCAAGGTGTGGTTTGTAGTACAACCGGCGCGTCCCGTCCGCCTTCAGGTCGTCGACGACGCTGCGGAGGGCACTCGGAGGCCGGTCGTCTCGCCGAACTGCCGCGCGATATCGGTCAGCAGCGTTGCCTCGCCGAGGTTGCCGCGCGAGTTGCGGATGGCGGCCTCGACGACCTTCTCGTAGCTGAAGTGCTGGAAGAACGCGACCAGGTCGGCGAACGCCTCGTGGAAGGCGAGGACATCCGGGCCGCTCGGCTCCCGGAAATGCTCGCGCATCCCGTCGAGTAGCGCGTGCGTCACCTCGTGCGCCACGATGTCGTGGCTGAGGCAGGTGAAGACGAAGCCGCCGGGGCATTGCGGCCCGTCACGTCCGCGTCCGCCTGGTAGTAGCCGAAGCGCACCTCGCCGTTCGCCTGGTCGTTGCAGGCGTTCCGGTCGTTGCAGGCGTGGGGCCGGAGCCGGAGCCGGGATGGCCCCGGCTCCGGCCCCGTCAAGCCCCAGGCGGTGTGCCGGCCTGGTGCCCGCTGGAACGCCGCGCAGACCGTGCTGGTGACGGCGTAGACCATCTGCTGGTGGAAGAGGTGGTCGACGGCCGAGGGTGCGACCATTCTGGATCAGCACCCGCGGATCGTCTAGGTCCACCGGCTCGTAGGTGACCCGCGCCAGCCGTCCCGGTTGTCCACCTCCACCAGCGCGCCGCGCGGCCGGGCGTCAGCGGCTCGTAGGGCACGTTGACCGTCGCCAGCGCCCCTTCCAGCCGCGACGCGGTGGGATCAGCGTGTAGATGCGCAGCGGGCGGTAGACCGGGTCGCCCGGCTGCCGCTCGTAGGGCCGCGCGCGGGCGGCGCGCTCGACGCCGCGCCCGATTGCAAAGTCCGTGCGCTCGCCCGGATACCGCTCCGGCGTGGCCGGCCCGGCCTCCTCCACGGCTGGCGCCGTCCCCGTGCGGCTCTGCGCCACCGCAGCGGTGGACTCGGGGGTCGAAGGCTGGGGGCCGTCTGGGTAGTGCGCCATCTCGACCTCTGTTGCGTACCTCGTCCCCGCCGTGAGCACGGGGCGCGGGGAGTGGGGGGGAAGTGCGGGCAGCCGGGCGATGACGCTCCGCGCCCCACTCAGTCACGCCCCTCGACCAGCGCGGTTGCCAGGCGGAGCAGTTGGGCCACCGTCGCCGACTGGCCATTCAGGCCGGCGCGGGACGCGTGGTTCCCGGCCCCGGCCGGCGGGGCGCCCCCGCCGCCGGTGAGCGGCTGGAGCAGCCCGAGCGGCCGGGCGTCGGGATGGCAGTACAGGCGCGGGTGCTGCCGTGCGGCCGCCCCGAACTGGCCGACGACGTCCTTCTCGAACTGCTCGTTGGTCAGCCCGCCGAGTCCGGCCTGCAGCAGGCGCGTCGCCCGCGCGGTGAAATCGCCGTGCCCGCCCTCCTCGTAGGCGACCTCGCTGGAGAGGCAGGCGGCGAACAGCACCTCCCGCATCGTGCTCAGCCCGCGCGTCCCCGCCGCCTGGCGCGCCCCCCGGCCCTGCCGGAACCGGCGATGGGCCTCCACCATTGCTGGGGTCGCGACGAGGAAGCGCGGCCGCGGCCCGCCCCCAGCAGCCGATGGCGCCCCGACGCCAAAGCGCGAGATCGTCCCGGAATGGCAGCAGTCGATGAAGCAGGTCAGGTTCACGTCGCGCGGGATCTGGTCGAAGATCGCGCCGATATCATCGTCGATGACGAAGGCGCCGCCGGCGAAATCGATCGGGCAGATCGCCTCGTCCTGGTCCGGTGTGTCTTCACCGGCCTCGTCGCCCCCCGGATCGGGCAGTTGGGTGCCGTGCCCGGCGAACTGGAAGACCGCGACATCGCCGGCCCGGCTGGTGGCGACGAGCTGCCGGAGGGCCTGCAGGATGCCGTCGCGCGTCGCCTGCTGGTCGACCAGCAGGGTGATGTCGTCGAATCCGAGCGCCGCCAGGGTCGCCTGCCAGGCCTGGGCGTCCGCGATGCAGCCGTAGAGCCGCGCGGTCGGGTAGGCGTTGATCCCGACGCAGAGGGCACGCCGCCGCCCCATGGTCGCGCCCGCAACGCCGGCGAGGGCGGCTGGGGCGAGCCCAGGAACGCCTGGCACCGGCGGCGGCGGCGCGGCAGGCAGCGCGCCCGGCATGACCACGCCTGGGGCGAAGGGCGCCCCGAAGCCCGCCGGCCAATCGACCTGGTCCTCCCAGGAGCCGAGCGCGCGGCCCCCGGCCGGCGCGGCGGGGAAGTCGGCGATCGGATCGTTGTCATCCGCGCCCAGAACCCGGCGCGCGACGCTGTTCATCGTCGGCGCGTCGTCGTCGAAGCCGCCGTGCGTGGTGCTCCAGCTCGCGCGCCGGCCGCTCTCGAGGGTCGTGGGCGACCAGACCACCTCCCCGGCCTCGGGCGGTCGGCCGCCCAACCCGAACAGCGCGCGCAGGTGGGGATCGCCACGCAGGCTGATTTCCAGCCCCAGGATCGGCGTCTTCGGCTCCGCCTCCAGCGCGTGGTAGATTAGGTAGAGCAGGCTCTTGTGGTAGATCCCGTTGCAGTTGTCGGCGCGTTCGCGGGTGTTGGTCATCGTGAAGATGGTGAGCTGGGCGATCCCCTTGCCCGCGCCCAGCCGATCGGCGAGCTGCCGGTGGAAGGCGTCCGCGCGGATGGCGGGGGCCAGGAACTGGACCGAGCGGAATGCCGGCACCCCCAGATCGAGGGCCGCCGGGAGGAAGTGCGCGTGGAAGATCGATCCGGCGCTGTGCCCGACCGCGTGCAGCTCGATCCGCTCATCCTTGTGCCGGTCGCAGAACGCCTGCAGCTTGCGCGCCACATACAGCGCGCCGCCGTCCGGCGCGACGGCGCGTTCGGCGCTGCGCTTCATCCCGGACCAGATCCGCGGCGCGTGCAGCGCGCGTGCCAGTTCCTCGATCACCGGGTCGGTCGTGAAGTCGAAGATATCGCGGGTCGCGGCGCGCGCCGCCTGCCGGGACCGGCCGAGGAGCTGGCCGATCGTCTCGAACAGCCCGGTCTCCCAGACGAAGTAGAGGGGGTAGACATCGTTCGCCCGCCACCAGGAGACGTGCTTCTCGGCGATCCGCAGCCCTGCCGACTCCTGGACCAGCCCGCCGTGGGCGTAGAACAGCAGCCGCAGCGGGCGCTCGGCCGCCTTGGCACCCTCGAGGGCGCGGGGGAGATGCTCGTCGAAGATCGCGTCCACATCGGTCGCCGCCGTCGCGAACTGGCCGTCCTCCGAGAACCGGCCGAGGTTCAGATTGATGACATGCGGGCGCAGCGTGTCGAGGATCTCCGGCGGGATCGGGACCCCACGCGCCCCGTTCGGCCCCGGCGACGCGGCGCGGGCGGCGTCCTCGCCGCCAAAGAGCTCGCGCAACTGGGCGTCGGCCATGGCGTCCTCGAGTGGTTCGGCGTCGAACGGATCATCGCGCTCCGGGAGGCTCGCACCGATCGCCCGGAGCGCCCCGCGGATCGCCAGCGCCTCGTCGCCGAAGGGACCGGCGCCCCCGTCCTCTTGCCCCGGCATGGCTCGCGCATCACCGGGCACGGCGTGCAGCGCACGCAGCTCGCCGATGAGCTCCCGATGGTCCAGCGCGGTACCCGGGCAGGACTTGGCGGTGGAGAGCTGGTTGTGGAAGGCCAGCGTCTCCGGCGACAAGCCGAACCGCTGCTGGATGAGCGCGATGATCCGCAGGATGGCGTCGCGCTGCGCGCCGGCGAAGCGGTCGCGCCCGAGCGTGAAATCGCCGATCGCCACGACCATGAATGGCCCCGCCGTGCGGTTTCCGTTGTGGCCGGCGGCGCTGACCGGCGGCAGGTTCCAGTTGCGGCCGGTCCAGATCGCGCCGTTAGGGTCGACGGTGACGTGCTGCGCGATGTCGCCCCAGCCCTGCGCCTGGGTCTGGACGCGCCGCATGGCCACGAGCGTCTCCTGGCCCCGGAACTCCGCGTGGTTAGGCCGACCGGTGTGGTGCAGGTGGACGGCGTGAATTTGCCGGTCGAAGGGGAAGCGATCGAGCAGGCCGGCGAACTCCGCCAGCGTCAATTGCTGGAATGGCACGGACATGACAACCTCCTGCGCGTACTGGTGTGCTGGCCGTTTACTCCATCCGGCGCGATCAGCTGGGAGCCTGAAGGCGAAAGTGCCATGCTTCGCGACGGATAGACGAAGCGGCCAGCACAGTAATACCGGGCGGCCGCGTTGCCGAAGGCTCGCGCCCGCGCGCTGCCCCCCACATCCGCCAGCAGCGCCGCCTCGGCGCACCAGTCCCCCTCGGCCCGCGTGTCGTAGGGAGCAGGCACCGCTCCTGTCGCCACCTCGCACGTCGCGAACTCGTTGAGCAGGTCGTACGCCTGCAGGAACTCGGTGACCGCCTCGTGGCGGTCCAGGTGGCTCGCCTCCTGGTACCGCTCCAACTCCAGCGGCCGGCGAAAACCGCGCTCGACCAGCCCGATCCGCGTCGCGTCGTCGATGACCTCGAAATTGTGGTACGTGTCGGGGTCGAGCTCCCGCAGGCGCTGGAGGCAGAAACCGTGGATCGTGCCGACGTACATGCCGCCGAGGGTCGCGTCCTCGCCATCCGGCGTCACCCGCTGGATGGCACTCCGGATACGGAACTTCATCTCCTGGGCCGCCTTCTCGGTGAAGGTGAAGGCGACGATCTCGTCCTTCGGCACCCCCACCGCGGCGGTCCACCACGCGATCCGGCGCGCCATCACCTCGGTCTTGCCGCCGCCGGCCCCGGCGATGATCAAGGCCCGTCGTCGCGACGAGCACACCGCTTCCTGCTGGCTCGTGGTCAAACCATCGAGGAGCAACCCGCGAACGTCATGCATGCGTGCCTCCGGGCGTGGCGGCGCCCCTGCAACGCCATTCTCTATTCAACTTTCTCGTCGCTACCCGCCGAGATGATACCAGTACGCATCACCGGCGGCGAACGTTTCACCGGCGGTGCTCCCCCAGCTTGTGGTGGACAATTCCAGGTCATGCCGTCTGACCGCTTGACGCCCGGGTAATCTGCGCGATCCTTCATCGCGACGTCCCGTGGTGCTGCGAGCGGAGGATCGGTCGATGACCGACGCGCACTGGCTCCTGCTCCTGCCCTTGCTGTTCCTGGTCGGGCTGTCCTGGGCGTGGCGTCGCCGGCGCTCGCGGTCGGCAGCCGTTGACGTCAGCGCCAGCGGTCCGCGGTCCCTCAAGCCCCGCACACCCCGTCAGCGGTTGCTGGGGATGCGTCAGAACTCAGACGACAGGCTGGTGCGGACGGTCAGCCTCTGGTACCGTAGCGGCCTTGGCTGCTGCGTGAAGGAGGTGTCGGTGCCCTGTCCCCACTGTGCCGCGACCGCGACCGCGGAACAGCCGCGGCGCACCGCGCTCGGCTATCGCACCTTCCGGTGCCGCACCTGCCGGCGCGGCTTCAACGAGCGCACCGGCACGCCCTTCAACCACCTGCAGTACCCGACCGACGTCGTGTTGCTCGTCGTCCTGTGGCGGCTCCGTTACAACCTCAGCTTGCGCGACCTGGCCGAGATGTTCCTGCCGCGCGGCGTCGCCTTCACGCACGAGGCCGTCCGCGAGTGGGAGCGCGCGCTTCGCCCCGCTGCTCACCGAGCGGCTGCGGGCCAAGCGCCGCGGGCAGGCCGGTGCCTCGTGGTACGTGGACGAGACGTACCTCAAGGTCGATCATCGAAAGCGGCAAGCTGGTGCTCCCTCTATCGCGCCATCGACCGCGACGGCGACCTGGTCGACGCCCGGCTCAGCGAGACGCGCGACCTGGACGCCGCCCGGCGGTTCTTCCGGCAGCGCGGTCGAGACCATCGGCCGGATGCCGGAGCGCGTGACGACCGACGGCCACGACGCCGACCCCCGCGCGATCCGCGAGACGCTCGGCGAGCGCGGTCACCCACCGCACCAGCCGCTATCTCCATAACCGCGTCGAGCAGGACCACCGGGCGGTCAAGCAGCGGTACTACCCGATGCGCGGCTTCGCGCGAGTGTCGCGTCGGCGAGCCGCTTCTGTCGCGCCCACGAGGAGCAGCGCCAGTACTTCCGCGCGCGCCGCCAGCCCACGAGCGCGTCTCGCTCGCGGCACAGCGCCGCCTGTTCCACGACCGTTGGGCCGCGGTATTGACCGCGCTGGCCGCTGGATCGCGTAGCAGCAGGCCGGCGCGCCTCGCGGCGCCGTGATCGCGCTGCCCTACGTCTGGTGCGCCGGCTCGGCCCAGTTCTGACACATCCCCGTCAGAGGTTGGTGGGTCTTGCCGACATTCGATGATCTGAATTCGGCATTTCCTGAGCGACGAGGCGCGGGCGGCGCGCGCACGACCTGCGGCAGCGCCGCCACGCTGGAGCGGCAGCGCCAGCACGAATTGTTGGCCGTCGCCGGCGGCCTCGCGGCGGTGCGCGCACTCGGGCCACTCATCCGCCCGTGTCAACGCACAAAATGAGCGGAAGGCGATCATCGAATGTCGGCAAGACCCAGGTTGGTTGACACATGTTTGCCGTGGTGGATGGCAGGAAAGCACGCGGCCAGCGCGACGGCAGGCGCGTGCTACCGTGGCAAGCGGCGGCAAGCGACCCGCCATGCTCGGCCACGGCGCAGTACAGGTCTGTGGCAACCAACCTCTGACGGGGTGTGCTGGGGACCGGGCGAGCACGACGGGGCGATCCGCCTCGTCCTGAGCTACAAGGTGTACGGCGTCGCCGCGCTGTGGGCCGGCACGGCGCTCGCGGCCCTGGCCGTGGGCGAGGCCGCGCCACGGGCGGCGAACGGCAGGGGGAAGGTGGCGTGGCGGGGAATCTGACGCCGGCGTGGCTGGCGAAGCGCGGCACCAGCAGGGGTGGCCTGCTCCCCTTCCTGGTGCTGCTCTTCTTCCTCTCCGGGGGCAGCGGCCTGATCTACCAGGTGCTCTGGTTGCGGCTGCTAGGGCTCGTGTTCGGCGTCACGGTGCACGCCGCCGCCACGACCCTCGCCAGCTTCATGGCAGGACTCGCGCTCGGCAGCCTCGCGGCCGGGCGCCTCGCGGACCGTGCACGGAGCCCGCTGGCCTGGTTCGGCGCGGCCGAGATCCTCGTCGGCCTCACGGCGCTCGCCTCCCCGCTCGCCCTCGGCCTGCTGGAGCGACTCTACGTCGCCGCCTACCCGCTGCTGCCGCAGGCGCTCGGGCCGCTCACGCTGGTTCGCTTCCTCTTCGCCTCCGCCGTCCTGCTGGTGCCGACGACCCTGATGGGGGCGTCGCTACCGCTCGTGGCGAAGTCCGCCTTGCTGCGGGGCGGGGACGCCGGGGAACGGATCGGCCTCCTGTACGCGGCCAACACCGCCGGCGCGATCGGGGGGACCCTCCTGGCCGGGTTCTACCTGATCGGCGGCGTGGGCATCGGCGCGTCCTTCAAGCTGGCGGCGACGATCAACGTGCTGGTCGGGATCGCCGCGCTCGCGCTGGCGCGCACGGGCGGCCGACGCCACCCGGCCCCGCACTTGGACGCCGAGGTCGGGGGCGCGGCTGCCCGGCCGCCGGGCGCGGGGCCGCCGGCCGCAGGCTTGCCTAGCCGGGCGCGGCAGCTGGTGCTGCTGGTGTTCGCCGTGTCGGGCTTCGCCTCGCTCGCGCTGGAGATCGTCTGGTTCCGCGTGCTCATCCTCTACCTCTCGGTGACGACCTACGCCTTCACCTTCATGCTGGCGACGGTCCTCGGCGGCATCGCCGCGGGGAGCGCGCTCGTCGCGTGGCCGCTGCGGCGCTGGCCGGGTACCCCCTGGCGCTGGCTCGCCCGCCTGGCCGCGATCGAGCTGGCGCTGTCGGTGGCGAGCGCGCTCTCGCTCGCGGTACTGGCGTACACGCCCGCCGCGCTGGAGCGGGCCGCACCGCTCCTCGGCCGCGCGACGCCGCGCGGCCTGGCGATGTCGCTCATCGCCAGCTTCCTGGCGCTCTTCCCGGCCACCCTGCTGATGGGGCTGGCCTTCCCGATCGGGCTGCACCTGTGGGTCGCCGGCACGGGGGGGGCCGACGCACGGGCCGGGGAGCGGCTCGGCCGGTTCTACTCGCTGAATGTCTGCGGCGCCATCCTCGGCTCGGTCGTCGCCGGGTTCCTCCTCCTCCCCCGACTCGGCGGCCGGGGCAGCCTCGTCGCCCTCGCCGCCCTCGCCCTGCTCTCCGGCCTGTTGCTCCTGGCGGCGCTGCCGCCAGCATGGCGGGCATCCGCCCCCGGGGTCGGACTCGCGGGCACGGCGCTCTTCCTGGGCACGGCGCTGCTCGCGCCCGATCCCTACGTCGCCGCGTTGAGCCGCCGCTACCCGGGCGAGCAGCTCCTCTGGCGCGAGGAAGACCCGCAGCTGACGGTGAGCGTGCATCGGCGCGAGGATGGGGTGACGCTGCTCTACGTGGACGGCATCCACCAGGCGGACGACTCCCCGGCGATGCTCCGCTTCCACCGGCTCCTCGGCCAACTGCCGCTGGCCCTCCATCCCGACCCGCAGCGGGCGCTGGTGATCGGCCTCGGGGGAGGGGCCACGGCCGGGGCGATGAGCCGGCAGGTCGGGGTCGAGATCGACGTGGTCGAACTCTCGACGGCGCTGGTGCGCGGTGCCGACCAGTTGCCCCACGTCAACAACGACGTGCTGCGCCAGCCGAATGTGCGGCTGCGCATGGACGACGGGCGCAACTACCTGCTGCTGACGTCGCAGCGCTACGACGTCATCACCGCCGACATCATCCGCCCGTTCCACGCCGGGGCCGGCAGCCTCTACTCCGCGGAATATTTCCGGCTGGCCCATGACGCGCTCGCCGACGACGGGCTGATGGCGCAATGGGTCGATACCTCCTCCGAGACCCAGTACCGGCTGATCGTGCGGACCTTCCAGAGCGTCTTCCCGCACACCACCGCCTGGGCCGACGGCGGGCTGCTGATCGGCTCGAAGGGGCCGCTGCGCCTCGATCCGGAGGGCGATGCGCGGCGACTGCGCGACCCCGCCACGCGCGAGGCGCTGGAGGCGCTCGATCTCGGCAGCACCGACGCGCTGCTGTCGCTCTGCACCGCAGGGCCGGAGGAGGTGCGCCGCTTCGCCGGCCCCGGGCCACTCCTGACCGACGATCGGCCGCTGATCGAGTACTTCCTCACCCTGCCCCGGGGCGATCGCCCGGTCGATCTCGCCCGCCTACGCGGAGTCGAGGGGGAACACAAGGGGTGCCCGATCGCCCCCGATCCCGGGGCGGCCCGGAGCGAGGCCGGGCGGTCGCGCGGACGGTCCGGCACCCCGAACGGCGTGGCGCGCTGTCCTGCGCCGCTGCCCGTCGGACCCGCGGCCGCACGTTAACGCGATGTTGACCATCCCTTAACGCCCCCTTAACGTCCGGCGGCTATCCTCCTCCCCGACGGTGGGGGCCGCGCGGCTGGGGGCGGTCGCGGACGGGGCGAGAGGTGGGAGGGAGGCCCATGCAGCAGCTGGACGTACCCGCGCGCGATCCCGTGCGCAAGGGGAGGGCCGCGCGGCGCACGCCGGCCCTGCGGCGGCCGCGCTTCGCCGTCCCCGGGGAGTGGCTCGCCGGCTACCTCTGCGTCCTGCCGGCGCTGCTCGTCATCGGCGTCTTCGCGCTCTTCCCGGTCGCCTACTCGCTCGGGTTGAGCCTCTTCAAGTGGGATCTGGTGGCGCCCGAGGCGACCTTCGTGGGGCTGCGCAACTTCGAGACCCTCTTCGCCTCCGACGAGTTCCGGCGGGTGCTGCGCAACACGCTCGTCTTCAGCCTCGGCACGGTCGGGCTGATCGTGGCCGGCGCGCTGGGCCTGGCGCTGCTGCTGGACGTCGGGCTGCGCGGCATCGCCTTCTTCCGGGCGCTCTTCTTCATCCCCTACCTCACCCCGATGGTGGCGGTCGCGGCGCTGTGGATGTTCCTGTACGACCCCCAGCGGGGGCTGATCAATGTCGCGCTGGGCCTGGTGGGCCTGCCCGGGCCGGGCTGGCTGCAGAGCACGACCTGGGCCCTGCCGGCGCTGATCCTGGTCAAGACCTGGAAGGTGGTCGGCTACTACACCGTGCTCTTCCTGGCCGGGCTGCAGAGCATCCCCCCGGAAGTCCACGAGGCCGCCCGCGTCGACGGCGCCAGCGGGTGGCAGCGGGTGCGCCACATCACCCTGCCGCTGCTCTCGCCCATGACGCTCTTCGTGGTGGTCATCGCGGTGATCGGCTCCTTCCAGGATTTCGATCAGGTCTTCGTCATGACGCGCGGCGGCCCGGTCGACAGCACCAACGTGCTGGTCTACTACCTCTACGAGCAGGCCTTCCAGAACTATCGCGTCGGCCTGGGGTCGGCGGTCGCGGTGCTGCTGCTGGCGCTGCTGCTCGGCTTCACCGTGGTCCAACTGCAACTCTCGCGCCGCTGGGTGCATTATCAGTGAGGCAGGATCGGATGGGACAGACACCGCCGCAACAGGTCCGGACCCGATCGTGGGGAGTGCGTCGCCCGGGCGGCGGCACGCGGATCGCGCCGCTCACCGCCGCGGCGATCTACGCGCTGCTCGCGGCCATGGCGCTGGTGGTCGGATTCCCCTTCTTCTGGATGCTCGCGACCTCGCTCAAGAAGCTGCCGGACGTGTTCGTGTTCAGCCAGGTGCTGCCGCCCGAGCCGCAGTGGGGGAACTACCTGACCGCCTGGCGCAAGGCGCCCTTCGCGCGCTACTTCTTCAACAGCGTCTTCACCGCCACCGCCATCCTGGCCCTGCAGTTCGCGACGATCATCCCGGCGGCCTACGGCTTCGCGCGGCTGCGCTTCCCGGGGCGCGACCTGCTCTTCCTCCTGGTGCTGGCCACGATGATGGTGCCGGTGCAGGTGACCTTCATCCCCGCCTTCGTGGTCGTCTCCCGCCTCGGCTGGACCGATACCTACCTGGCGCTGATCGTGCCGTTCGCCACCAGCGCCTTCGGCATCTTCCTGCTGCGCCAGGCCTTCCTGCAGGTCCACCAGGCCTTCGTGGACGCCGCCCGCCTGGACGGCTGCGGCCACCTCGGCGTGATGCGCCACGTCATGGTGCCGCAGACCGCGCCCGCGCTGATCACCTTCGGCCTCTTCAGCTTCGTGGCGCACTACAACGACCTCTTCTGGCCGCTGGTGGTGACCGAGTCGCAGCGGATGCGCACGATCACCCTGGGCCTGGCCAGTTTCATCGAGTTCGAGGGCGGCACCCGCTGGAACGAGCTGATGGTGGCCAGCCTGTTCGCGATGCTGCCGCTGATCCTGCTCTTCCTCGCCACCCAGCGCTTCTTCATCAAGGGCATGGCCAGTAGCGGCATCAAGGGCTGAGGGCTGTTGTCAAACGACGAGTACGAGAGGAGAGCGATCATGAGCATCACGCGGCGTCGATTCATGGGTGGCCTGACGACGGGCGCGCTCGGGCTCGTGCTGGCGAGTTGCGGCGGGGGCGGCAATGGGGCGACCGCGCCGGCGGGGACCGCCGGTTCCGGCGGCGCGGCGCCGGGTGGCGCCGCCGGCGGCAAGACCAAGGTGCGGTTCTGGTACGGCCTGGGCGGCCAGCTCGGCGAGGTGATCACCGGGCAGATCGCCAAGTTCAACGCGGCGCAGCAGGCGGTCGAGGTCGAGGGCGTCTTCCAGCAGAGCTACGACACGGTCCAGCAGAAGTTCCAGGCGGCGCTGGTCGGCGGCGACGTGCCCGAGATCATCCAGCTGGAGATCCACGCCACGCCGCAGTTCGCCGCGGCCGGGGCGCTCGCGCCGATGGAGCCGTTCTTCGCCAATGACGCCTCGTTCAACTTCAATGACCTGTTGCCGGCGACGCTGCTGAACCAGCGCTGGGAGAACAAGCTGTACGCGATGCCGATCAACCGCAGCACGCCGATCCTCTATTACAACAAGAAGCTCTTCCGCGAGGTCGGGCTCGATCCGGAGCAGCCCCCGCGCACCTGGACCGAGTTCCGCGAGATGGCGCGGAAGCTGACCAAGGGCGAGGGCGACAACCGGACCTTCGGTTTCATACCGGAGGCGAGCTGGTGGTATTTCGAGTCGTTCGTCTGGGGCAACGGCGGCCAGCTGCTGAGCGACGATCTGAAGACGGTCACCTTCGCCAAGCCGGGGGCCGAGGTGCTGCAGGTCTTGGCCGACATGGTCTACAAGGACAAGACGGCGCGGGTGGTGGCCGGCGAGAATGCCGGCGAGCAACGGTCCCAGGAGTTCATCCAGGGAGGCGCCGCAATGATCATGGGGTCCACGGCCGGCCTGGGACGGTTTATCCGCGACGTCAAGGACTTCGAGCTCGGCACCGCCTTCATGCCGCACGGCGAAGGGCACACCTTTGCCGTGCCGACCGGCGGCGCGGCGGCGGCCATCCCGGCGAAGGTACCCGCAGAGAAGCAGCGGGCGGCCTGGGAGTTCATCAAGTGGTGGATCAACACGGAACAGGGGGCCTTCTGGAGCAAGAACACCGGCTACTTCCCGGTGCGCCAGTCGTCGGTCGAACTCCTGACGCAGCAGGGCTACTACAAGGAGCACCCCCAGTTCAAGACCACGATCGAGCAGTTGCAGTATGCGCGCGAGGCACCGCTGACCAGGCACTTCCCGGCCATCGCCAAGGAGATCACCAAGGGGATGGAGGCGATCCTGGTCAACAATACCCCGGCGCTCGAGGCCCTGACGAAGGCCCAGGAACGCGCGCAGGCGATTGTCCAGCAGTAAGATCGGCAACCAGCGGTGCATGGCAGGAGGCGTGCGCCCTGCTGTGTGAAGGATCTGGCTATCACGGCAGGCGGATGCCCTCTGGGTGCCCGCCGCCGCTGGCAAGGAGGCGGGACATCATGGCCGATACACCGCTGCCCGTCGTCGGCGCGGCGCTCCCGATCGCGTTGCTGGCCGAGTATCGCGACTGGATCGTGGGCGACGGGCGCGACCTGGAGATCCAGGACGCGATCTACCCCGAGGTGCTGGACGGCGACTGGCGCCGGCGCGCGCGGGAGGGCCGCGCGCTCCTGGACGGGCACACCGGGCGCCTGGGCCTCCACGGCCCGTTCATCGGCCTGAGCCTGAACGGCCGCGACCCGCAGGTGCGCGCGCTGACCGCCGGGCGGCTGCGCCGGGGGCTGGAGTTCGCCGCCGAGCTGGGCGCGACCCACATGGTCGTCCACAGCCCGTTCCTCTTCTTCGGGGCCAACCCCTTCGTGCCGCACGCGCCCGGCCCCCGCGCGGCGGAGGAGGGCGCCTTCGTGCGCGCCACGCTGGAGGAGGTGCTGCCGGCGGCGGAGCAGGCCGGCTGCGCGCTCGTCATCGAGAACATCCTGGACACCAACCCGGCGCCGGTCCGCGCGCTGGTGCAATCGTTCGCGTCCGAGTGGGTCCGCCAGAGCCTCGACACCGGGCACGCCTTCATCACGCACCGCCTCGGCGGCCCGCCGCCCGACCAGTGGGTGCGCGAGACCGGCCCCCTGCTGGAGCATCTGCATCTCCAGGACACGGACGGGAACGTCGATCGCCACTGGGCGCCGGGCGACGGCGCGCTCAACTGGTTCGCGCTCTTCGAGGCGCTCGGCGACTTGGCGCACCGGCCCCGCCTCATCCTGGAGCTCCGCCAGCCGCGCGACCTCCCGCGCGCCGCCGCCTGGCTCGCGGGTCGCGGGCTGGCGCGCTAGTGGCGCACCGGCGTGCCGCCGCGGCAGGGAGGCGCGTGCGTTCGAGGCGCGCCTTGTTGGTATGGTGCATCAGCGTCAGAACGCCTCGACGTAGGCGGCCGCAACGGCCTCGGGCGGGTTGGTGTAGCGCTGGATGTAGGCCCCGCTGCGAGCGGTGGCCGAGCCGCCGCTCCAGCTCGGCATCGGCCCCGGTGACCGCCGCGAGGCGGTAGGCAGATGTGCCGCAGATCGTGCGGCCGGGCAGCCGACCCGGCGCGCCGGTCGCGAACCTCGGCGTCGTGCCAGCGCCCGATCTGCTCCAGCAGGAGGTTGATCGCGCGCGGCGAGAGGCGCCCGTCGGGAGCGCGGGCGGGCAGCCGCGCGGCGCGAGGAAGAGTGCCGCGGCGCCGGCGTCGCGCGGGCGCTCCGCTCAGGTAGTCGGCCAGCGCGGCGCGGGCGTCGGCCGACAGGAACATGCGCTCCGTCCGCCCCTTGCACGCGCATGATCGCACCCGCCGCGCGGCGCAGCGCCGGCCGGCGCGTGCGGCGCCACCTGGTCGAGGGTCGAGGCGGGTTGGCCTCCCGGCGGAGGCCCGTCGAGAGGAGGACGAAGACGATGGCGCGGTCGCGCCACGGGCGGCCCTGCGCCCGGACCGGCGGCGCCGCCCCGCCCTGCCCACCGGCCCAGCGCCCGCCCGCGCCGCTGGTGGAAGCGCTCCAACCGATCGCAGAGGTTCTTGAGGCGAGCGGACTTGCTCGGCGCTGAGGGCGCGTGGCTCCAGTCGAGCAGGAAGCGGCCAAGCTGGCACGCATCCGCCAAGCTCAACCTCCCGCCCGACCTCTTCCGCGATCGCTCCCCGCGGCTGCTGGCGAAGCTTCCGCCAGCGCGCGTCGCCGCCGAGGAACTGCACGAACTGCGGCGACACCCGACGGCGCGGCGGCTCACCTTGCTGGCCGCCTACTGCTGGGTCCGCGCCCAGGAGCTGACCGACGCCCTGGCCGAGATCCTGACCGAGATCATCCAGCACATCGGCCTGCGGGCCGAGCGCGGTCGAGCGCGCCCTCATCCGCGACAGCAAACGTGTCGCCGGCAAACAGACCCTCCTGTTGGCACTGTCAAGTAAAGGTGCGCCATGCGGACAGCGGGTGGTTGAAGGCGCGCTGGGGCGGGAGCGTGTCGCTCGTCAGGCCAGCGCCGGGGTGCCGGTAACCGCGCGCCAGGTGGCGAAGCGTTGGTCGCGGGTCTGATGGTAGGCGGCGGCGGTCAGGCGGTGGCGGTGCGGGCGGAAGTGGGCGGCGATGGGGCCATACGCGGCGAGGAAGCGCTGGGCGTGGCCCGGCGACTTGAACCGTCGCATGCGCCGCTCGCGCTCGCGCGTGGGCTAGTGCGAGTTCTCGGCCCGGTTGTTGAGTCGCTTATGCTGGCGGTGCTCCACGCTCGCAGCACCTCACGCTTGGCCGCGCCGTAGCTGGCCAGTTTGTCCGTGATCACCACCCGTGGCACGTACTCGAGGGCCGCGGAGCAGCTTGCGCAGGAATTTCTGACCGCCTGCTTGTCACGCCGTGGCTGCACCAAGATATCGAGCACGTTCCCGTCCTGGTCGACGGCGCGCCAGAGGTAGTGCTGCGCACCGTTGATGGTGATGAACACCTCGTCGAGATGCCACTTATCGCCCGGCCGCGGGCAACGGCGCCGCAGCCCGTTGTTCGCGTAGGCCTGGCCGAACTTACGGCCCCACTGCCGGATCGTCTCGTAGGTCACGACCACGCCCCCGCTCGGCGAGCAGCTCCTCCACGTCGCGGTAGCTAGGGCGAACCGGAAGTAAGAGCCACACAGCGTGCCCGATAACCTCTGGCGGGAAGCGGTGGCGGTTGTAGCTGGGATACTCGTCTCTTTCTTCATGCGCCGAGTATCGCACACCAGCGCGACTATTCTCGTTACCTTGACAATACCCGCCGGCGGTCGCCCACCAGCCGGCGAAGCGGGCGAGGTCGCCCCGCGCCGCCCTGCGCGTGTGCGGCGAGCGCCCCCGCGCGCGTCAGGTGTTCCAGATAGTGCTCGACCGACGGGTGCATCCGCCTCCCCCCCTCCGCTGTCGCCGCGATCGGCGATAATCCCCACGCCCCGCATTATCCGACCCGCGCGACCGGCAGTCAAGGGCGCGCGGGCCCGTATTATCCGACGCGTTCCCGGGGTGGGAGTGGGCGAGCAGGTCGGATAAGGCGTAGTCCCCGACGTGCGGCGTTCGCTCTCCCCCGCATTACGAGGGCGAGGCAAGGCCGCGGCGACTCGCGGTGACAGTCGGTTCGGTGCCGGGCATGATGGCCGGGCAGAGACGGCTCATGGCGTATGCGCCGCCTGTCTGCAACCTGGCGTACTGGTGGACGTTGGATCCTGCCGCTTGGGGCGTGCTCCGCCCTGTGCGTGGTGCGGGAATGTTGGCGATGATCCGCGCACAACGGCGGGGGCTTGACGAAAACCGCAATCCGCGGTACATTTCGCTGTATTCTCGCTCACGCACAACGCAGGATGCTGGCAGGAGTCCGTACCGATGAGCTTGGCGATCGATGCCCTGGACCTCCAGATCATCCGGCTGCTCCAGGAGGACGGGCGCCGGCCCCGACCACGATCGCCCGGCGGTTGAACCTCCCCGAGGCGACGGTGCGGCGCCGGCTCGACCGGCTGATCCGGGACGAGGTGATCGCGGTGGTCGCGGTGGCCGACGGGGCCAAGCTCGGCCTCCCCATCCATGTGCTGATCGGCCTGCACGTTGAGCTGACCAGGGCCGGAAGAAGTCGGGGCCGCGCTGTGTCAACTGGAGGAGGTGCGCTGGGTGGGCGTCACGGCCGGCCCGCAGGATTTCATCCTGGAAGCCTTTTCCATTCGACAGCACTTCCATGATTTCCTGGTCAAGAAGATCGCCGGAATCCCGGGGTGATGCGCACCCACGTCGACGTGCTGCAGCTGATGAAGAACGCCTACCCGCTGGGATGAGCCTTTGATCGAAGCCGGTGACGCCAGCGAGGGCGCCGGCGCCGACCGCGGCGAGCGGTGCGCGGATTCCGCCACGGGACTGAGGCGGTGGCGCGGCGGCGCCACCGGCAACGGCTCCGCTCGGGGAGCGCGGGGGCGGGGGCGGCCACGACCGGGTGGGGAGCGGTCGTCGTACCACGTAGGGGAGGGAACCAGCGATGGAGGGACGCGACTTCGATGACCGGACGCGCGAGTGGCGACGGCGGGGCCTGCGTCGCCGCGACCTGCTGCGCCTGCTCGGGGGCGGGGCCAGCCTGGCCACGATCAACGCCGTCCTCGCCGCCTGCGGTGCGGGTGACGCCGCGCCGACCGCCCCGAGTGGCGGGGCGGCCCCGACGGCCGGCCTGCCGACGGTGGTGGGCAACCCGGGCGCGCCGACCGCCGTGGCGCCCGCCGCGGGTGGCGCGGCGACCAGCCCGGCGGGGACGGCGGCCACGACCCCGGCCGCGGCGGCGGGTGATGCCGTCAGGGGCGCCACGCTCACCGCCCCGATCGTCACCACCCTCGACGTGAACATCGACCCGCACAAGACGATCAACTCGATCCTCTACGGCGACCTGCTGATCAACATCTTCAACGGCCTGGTGCGCTACGACAAGGATGCGCGCGTGGTGCCGGAGCTGGCGGAGCGGTGGGAGAAGTCGCCCGACGGCCTGACCTATACCTTCTACATCCGCCGGGGCGCCAAGTTCGCCACCGGCCGGGAGGTCGTCGCCGACGACTTCATCTACTCCTGGAAGCGCACGCTGGACCCGAAGAAGATCTCGCCGACGGCGCACTTCATGGAGCACATCAAGGGGTACGAGGAGTTCACCAAGGGCGACGCCAAGGAGTTGGAAGGGGCCAGGAAGATCGACGACAAGACGATCCAGATCATCCTCAAGAAGCCCTACAACTTCTTCCTGGGCTATCTCGCCATCTACCCCTGGCACATCGTCGACCGCGAGGCCCTCGAGAAATGGAACGGCGGCGACATCAACAGCTCCGAGTGGACCAACCACCAGCCCTACGGGTCCGGTCCCTGGAAGGTCAGCAAGTTCGACCCGGCGCAGGCCCTCGAGCTGGTGCCCAACGAGCACTACTGGGGCGGCACCTCCCCCTCCATCACCAAGCTCAACCTGCCGATCCTGCGCGGTCCCACGGCGCCCAACACCGCGCTCAATCTCTACAAGGGCGGCGAGGCCCAGGTCGTCACCAATTTCCCCCTCTCCCTGCTCGATGCCGTCGAGAAGGACTTCCCCAGGGAGGTCCTCCGGATCACGGTCGGCGGCACGCAGTCGCTGGGCTTCGACTTCAAGAAGAAGCCCTTCGACAACGTGCTGGTGCGCCGCGCCTTCGGCATGGCGATCGACCGCGAGGCCTGGGCGAACCAGGTCTGGCGCGGCATCCGCAAGCCGACCACGAGCTTCATCCCGCCGGCGGTGCCCAACTACACCCCGCCCGAGGGCCTGAAGTTCAACGCGGACGAGGCCAAGAAGCTGCTGGCGGCGGCGGGGTTCCCGAACGGGCAGGGCCTGCCGAAGATCGTGATCTCCGGCAACACGTCGGAGACGTCGGCCGAGGACGTCAACCGCTGGCGCTGGGTGGCGGATCAGTGGAAGAAGAACCTCGGTGCCGAGGTCGAGGTCGACACCTCGATGACCAGCACGCAGTTGATCGACGCGCGCAAGAACCAGAAGGGCTTCCAGTGCGAGATCCGCGGCTGGATCAACATCCAGGAGACGCCGGAGTTGCTGAGCGAGGTCTTCCGGACGAACTCGCCCTACATGAAGGATGTCTTCGATTGGGGCGCCCCGGTCGAGGCCAGGACGTACGATGGCGTCACCTACGATCCGGCCGCCGACGCCAAGAAGTTCGACGAGTTGGTGAACCAGGCCGACGTCGAGCAGGACCCGCAGAAGCGCAACGACCTCTACCGCCAGGGCGAGGAGCTGGTGCTGCGCAATGCCGTCTACGTGCCGCTGGGGAACTTCGTCTCCCTGCAGCTGGTGAAGCCCCAGGTGAAGGGCTTGCAGTGGGGCGCCTACCACTACCTCTTCCCCGAGCAGATCGGCATGGACGTGGCCATCGCCAAGTATGTCGCCCGCCGGCGGGGGCGGCCGCGGGGCGGGCGGTCGGGTGACGGCCCGTCCCGCCCCCGCCGTCGCGCGGCGGCCGCGCACCAGAGGAGGCGCTGCGTCATGCTCGCCTACGTCATCCGCCGGGTCCTGTACAATCTGCTGATCCTCTTCGGCATCACCTTCGTGGTCTTCGCGGTGGCGCGGCTCTCGCCGATCGACCCCGTCAAGTACATCTTGCAGCAGAGCGGCCGCGCCGTCGGGGATGTCGACCCGGTCGAGTACGCGCGGGTGCGCCAGCAGCTCGGGCTGGACCGCCCGATCCCGGTGCAGTTCGCGGCCTATCTCGGCGACCTGTCGCGCGGCGACCTCGGTGTCAGCATCGTCAACCAGGGGCGCAAGGTCAGCGACATCCTCGGCCAGGGCCTGCCGGTGTCGCTCCAGCTGGCGACGATGGCCCTCGCGGTGCAGTTCGTCGTCGGGACCGTGCTGGGGACGCTGGCGGCGGCGCGGCAAAACTCGCCCTTCGACCGGCTCGTGATGGGCGGTTCGATCGTGGCCGGCGCGATCCCGTCGCTGGTGTGGGGCGTGATCCTGCTGGTCCCCTTCGCGGTGACCCTCGGCTGGTTCCCGATTCGCGGCTGGGACTCGCCCCGCCACTGGGTGCTCCCGGTGCTGAGCATCGCCGCCGGGGGGATGGCCACCTACGCCCGCTTCGGCCGGGGGGCGGTGCTGGAGCAGATCCGGCAGGACTTCGTGCGGACGGCCCACGCCAAAGGCCTCGGCGCGAACCGGGTGCTCTTCGGGCACGTCCTCAAGAACGCCATGGTCCCGATCGTCACCTTCGTCGGGCCGGCGTTCGCGGCCACGCTCTTCGGCAACTTCGTCATCGAGACGATGTTCGGCGTCCCGGGCATCGCCTACTACGCGGTGCGCTCCTCGATCACGGGGGACTATCCCGTCATCCAGGCCACGGTGCTGATGTTCTCGATCGCCATCATGACGGTGAACCTGATCACCGATCTGCTGTACGGCCTGATCGATCCGCGGATCCGCGTCGCCGGCTGAGCGGCCGGCAGGGGGGTGACCGATGGCGACGTCCGGCGAGGCGGTTCCGCAGCCGCAGGCGCAGGCCGGCCCCCGGCACGTGCGGGGGGTGCGGCGCCTCGATACCCGCAGCAACGCCCGCCGGGCCTGGGACCGCTACCGGCGGAACGGGCTGGCGATGTTCGGCCTCGCGGTGGCGCTGGCCTCGCTCGCGGTGGCGCTGCTGGCGCCGGCGATCGTGCCCTACGACCCGACCGAGATCGACTTCGCCAACATCAACGCCTGGCCGTCGCGGGCGCACTGGTTCGGCACCGACGGCTCGGGGGCCGACATCTTCAGCATCACGATCGGGGCGCTGCGCACCAGTTACACGGTCGCCCTCATCGCCCAAGTCATCTACTTCACGCTCGGCATGCTCGTGGGGCTGACGGCGGGGTACTTCGGGGGCTGGGTCGACAGCCTGCTCTCCCGCCTGATCGACATCCTCTTCTCGTTCCCGGGCATCCTGGTGGCGATCCTCATCGCGGGGACCTTCGGGGTCCCGATGTACAAGCAGTTCGGCCCGGCCGGCCGGCTCTACCTGACGGTGGCCGCGCTGGCGGTGCTGAACTGGGTCGGGCTGGCGCGGATCATCCGGGCGCAGATCCTGTCCCTGCGCGAGATGCCCTACGTGGAGGCGGCGCGCGTCTCGGGGGCGCGGCCCGGCCGGATCATGCGGGTCCACATGCTGCCGAACGTGCTGGGCACGGCGGCGATCCTCGTCAGCCTGGGGGTGGGCCAGGCGATGACGCTGGAGGCGGTGCTGTCCTACCTGGGCCTGGGGGTGACGCCGCCCACGCCGTCGCTGGGCCGGCTGATCCAGGCCGGCCAGGTCTACATCGACCCCTTCTGGTACCAGTTCGCGCTGCCGGCCGGCTTCCTGGCCCTGCTGGTGCTGGCCTACGCCTTCATCGGCGACGGGCTGCGCGACGCGCTCGACCCGCGGCAGCAGCGCTAGTTCCGGCAGCAGGCAAGGAGCGCCGGCATGACCTTCTCGATTGTGGGGCGCTGCGCCCGCACCGGCCGCCTGGGCGTCGCCGTCTCGACGAAGGTGCCGGCCGTCGGCATGCTCTGCCCTTCGCGCGGCCGGGCGTCGGCGCGATCGCGACCCAGTCGTTCGTCAACCCCTACCTCGGCCTCGACGGGCTCGACTTGCTCGCCCAGGGGTCGAGCGCGCGCGAGACGCTCGACCGCCTGGTCGCCGGCGATCCGGGCCGGGAGGTCCGCCAGCTGGGCGTCGTCGACCGGGCGGGGCGCAGCGCGGCCTTCAGCGGGCGGGAGTGCGTCGGCTGGTTCGGCCATCGGACCGGGGCGGATTTCGCGGCGCAGGGCAACATGCTGGTCGGGGCCGCGACGGTCGACGCGCTGGCCGCGACCTTCGCGGCCCACCCCGCGGAGGAGTTGCCGGAGCGGCTGGTGCGCGCGTTGGAGGCCGGGCAGGCGGCCGGCGGCGACAAGCGCGGCCGGCAATCGGCGGCGCTCTATGTCGTCGACCGCGAGACGGCCTACGCCTACCTCGATCTCCGGGTGGACGAGCATCCCGACCCCGTGGCCGAGCTGCGGCGCGTCTTCGAGGTGGCCAAGGACCAGCTGATGCCCTTCCTCGCCCGGCTGCCGACGCGGGAGCATCCGCTGGGCCGTCCGGACCGCGCCGCAGTGCGGCGGCGGCCCCCGGCCGAAGAAGCATGAGCGGTGCCAGGTGCACGCTTCGTCCCAGGGCGGAGTGTGGCCACGACGCTGCTCCACGCCGTGTTTGCGCCGTCCCCGTGCGGCAGACCGGCGGATCGGGATCACCGCAAGGCGGCAAGGCCCCACACCATCAGGGTGTCACGCCATGCTGCTGCTGCGCAGATAGAGTGGCAGGCAGGGCTGCTGCTGACGCTGCTGACGGTGACGATCAGCCGGCGGCCATCGGGCAAGCGCGGCTGCGCCACCGCCACCCGCGCGCACACCTCCGCCAGGTCCTGGTTCAGCGCCCGGTCGTTGAACGGGCGGAGGTCGACCCGCACCGCCTCCGGCGTCGCGATGACCCGGCCGGGCAGCCGGAAGAAGGGCACCAGGCGGCGCCAGGTGGCGTGGGCATAGCTGGCCGGGAAGTAGTGATCGCGCAGCCACATGCCCAGGTTCGCCAGCGCGACGCGGCAGATCGTCATCACCTGGTCCTTGCGGTGGTCCAATTCGTACATCTGCCGCTCGCTGGCCGCCAGGTCCGCCAGTGCGCGGAGCACCTGCCGCTGCTCCAGGCAGTAGCGCTCAGCCTTGGCGAACTCGCGGTTGCCGGTGGCGCACACCCGCTGGTAGGTGGCCCACTCCCGCTGGAGTTGTTCGTCGATCGCCGCCTGGCGCTCGCGCACCCGCGCCCGCACCGTCTGGGCAGCGCCTGTCCGGCTAGTAGCCGCCGGCGTATTCCAGATAGCCGTAGTAGCGGGACCCGGCGCGATCGTCACGCGGTGCGGATCCTCCGCGAAGCCGTAGGGAGCGGGCTGCGCCGCCGCGTCGGTGCGCAGCTTCGCCATGAGCTCGCCCGGCGACATCGTGGCGCAGGGGCCCCGCGAGGCAGAGCGCGGCGGTGCCGGCGACATGGGGCGCGGCCATGCTCGTCCCGGAGATGGTGTTGTAGCCGCCATCCTTCCAGGTGGAGGTGATGCAGACGCCGGGCGCGGCGATGGTGTGGTCGGCGTCGCGGTGCCCGACCGTCGTCCAGTTGCTGAAGTCGGCGGCGGTGTCGTCGCCATCGGCCCGGCAGGTCGCGGCCGCGCTGCCGCCCGGCCGGCCGTTGAAGTCCGCCACCGCCGTCACGCTCAGGACCTCGTCGTACGCCGCCGGCACGAAGTCCTTCATGTCCACGTTGGAGTTCCCGGCGGCGACGACGTACGCCACGCCTGTGGCGACCGCGTTGCAGATCGCCTTGTGCAGCGCGTCGTTGTTGCTCTTGCCGCAGTTGCCGTCGTCCGCGCCGCTGCCGCCGAGGCTCATGTTGGCGACCTTGATGCCCGTCGCCGCGGCGTTCGCGGTGACCCAGTCGATGCCGCAGGCGACGGACGACCAGCTCTCGGAGCCGCGGTTGTCCAGCACCCGCACCGCATAGAGCGGCGCGCCGGCGCCGCGCCGACGACGCCGGTGGCGTCGTCCTTCGCCGCGACGCTACCGGCCACGTGCGTCCCGTGGCCGTTGCCGTCGTCGCGTTTCTCCCCGTCAGCACGCAGTTCTTGCCGCCCACCACGTTCAGATCGGGATGGTCGAGGTCGATGCCGGTGTCGATGATCGCGACGGCGACAGCGACGCTGCCGGAACTGTCGCCGGACTTCGTGCTGCTCGCCTCGCCGTCAATGCGATCGATGCCGGTCGGGAGCGTCTGGCCGGTCGCCCAGACCGCGTGGTCTTCCGACACGAACGCCACACGGGGGTCCGCCTTGATCGCCGCGAGCCGCTGCGCCGGAATCGTCGCCGCGTAGCCCTTCAGGGCATGCTCGTAGAGGTGCTGGAGGTCGACCCCGTGGCGCTGGGCGCGCTCGTTCGCGACGGCAGGAACATCGGCGGTGTCGTCGCGCAAGACGACGATGTACTGGCCGGGAGACCGGCCGCCGGCGGTGCGGCTACGGCAACGGACGGGACGAGGGCCAGCAGCAGGAGGACTGCGGAGAAGAGCGCTACCCAACGCCGGTGGCTCATGGTCTTTCCCTCCAAGACATCACGCCCTAGCCGCCGGCGGATCGTGCCGGCGATGCACGGTCGACCGAGGCACTCTCCGCCTGCATCTCCTGCACGACTTCGTGCGGTGAAGGGAGCCTAAGTATAGCACAACGCTTGCCCATCATCGAGCTGTCGGCCCACGGCGTGAGCTATGCCTGGAAAACCTGGACTGCCCCAGGAGGTGCCTGAGGGGGGCCTCGATGCGCTCCTGAAACTCCAGGCCGAACTCCTGGTCAACCAAGTTACCTTCCGTGACGACAACTTGCCGGGCACGGCGTTGCCAGTCTAGATGCGGCACCCGAGCGGCTGGAGCGACTCCCCGTCGACGCGCTGCGCTGTCGTCCGAGCGTCGGCAGCGTCGTGCGCACGTCCTCCCGCGGCGGGCGGGGGGGGGGAACCAGGCGCGGGCCTCGTGGCCGACGGGCTAGGTGGGGGCCAGCCGGCGGAAGCCTTCGGCCAGTTGGCACCCCGCCCGCTCCCCCAAGTCGCCCGCGATGCCACGGAAAAAGCCTTCCAGCTCCGGGCGGTCGCGCCCCTGGCTGCGGTGCTGCCGCAGGGCCGCCATGCGCCGCTCCCAGACCGGGGCGACGTCGATGAACACGTCCGGTCGGTCGCTCATGATGAGGTAGAGCATCTCAACGCGATGGGGCGCGAGACCCTGCCGCATCTGCTCGGGGTAGAAGAGCGGGCCGGGGCCGCAGAGATAGGCGGCCTGGAAGGTCATCAGGCCGAGCGTGGTGTGGTCCGGGTAGATGGCGCAGGCATCGCGCGAGCCGTTGCCGGGGTAGGGGTCGTGGGTGATGATGGTGCGGGGCCGCTCCGCGCGGATGAGGGCGGTCAAGTCCTCGCGCAGGCGGGCCTGGTGGAAGAGCAGGTCGCTGTCGTCGTAGCGCAGGAAGCGCACCCGCTCGACGCCCACCACCCGCGCCGCCGCGCGTTGCTCCGCCTCCCGCCGGGTCGCGATGGCCGCGGCGGAGACGGCCGGGTCGTGCGTGCCGCGATTGCCGCTGGTCACGAGGACATACGTCACGGTCTGGCCCCGCTCAACGAGCCGCGCCACCGTGCCGGCGCAGTGCGCCTCGATGTCGTCGGGGTGGGCCACGACCACGAGGATGGGGTCGCGGAACTCGTCAATCATGCGCTCCTCCTTGTCGCGTGCGGCGGTGCGGGTCGCGGCCGGGCACGACCGGCTCGCGCAGCCAGGAGACGATGCAGGTCAGCAGACCCGCCACGGCCAGCGCGAGGAGCGCGTCGCGGAACGCCGCCGCCTCGCCGCCGTCCCGGCGGGCCTGGACCACGCCACTCGCGAGCGCGATGCCAAGGATTTGCCCCAGCTGGCGCGCGAGCGCCAGCTGGCCGGACGCGGCGCCGAGGTGCCCGGCCGGAGCAGCGGCCAGGACCGCGCTGTTGTTGGGCGACTGGAAGAGGGCGGCCCCGGCCCCGTAGAGGGCGAGCGCGGCGACGACCAGCCAGACGGGCGACGCGGGGCGGACGGTCGCGAGCAGGCCGATCGCCGCCGTCACCAGGGCCGCGCCGAGGGTGGCGGGCAGACGCGGGCCGAAACGGTCGGCGAGGCCGCCGCCGCGCGGGGCCAGGAGCAGGATCGCGGCGGGGACCGCCGCCATCACCCCGCCGGCGGCCGTCGGGGCCAGGCCGAGCAGGTCGCGCAGCAGGAAGGGCACCAGGAACATATTGGCGGCCATCGCGACGAAGATGAGGCAGGCGGCGAGGAGCCCGCTCACCACGGCCCGTCGGCGCAGCAGCGCCGGGTCGAGCAGCGGCGTCGGGGCGCGCCGTTCGACCGCCCCGAAGGCGACGAAGCAGGCCACCGCGACCCCGCCGGCACCGAGGGCGGTGCCGGCGCCCCCCGGCGCGCCGAGCTGGGTGAGCGCCAGGACCAGCGCGCCCAGACCGAGGGCGAGGGCGAGCATGCCGGGGAGATCGAGGGGCAGGGCCGGGCCGGGCGCGCGCGGGGGGAGGGTGCGGCGGGCCACGGCCAGCGCCAGCGCGGCGAGGGGCAGGTGCGCCAGGAAAACCGCGCGCCAGCCGATGATCTCGATGAGGAGGCCGCCCGCGACCGGCCCGGCGAGGAACCCGGCCGAGGTAGCGGCGTGGAGCCAGCCCAGCGCCCGCCCGCGCGCCCGCGGGAAGAGGAGCGCGAGGGCCGCCTGCCCCCCGGCGACCACGCCCGCGTTGCCGGCCCCCTGGGCGAGGCGGCCGGCGACGAGCTGGCCGAGCGCGGGTGCGGTGGCACTGAGTACGGCACCACCGAAGACGAGCCCCAGGCCGGCGAGGAAGACCGCGCGCGGGCCGCGGCGGTCGGCGAGGCGCCCGGCCGGGATGAGGAGCGCGACCATCGCCAGGAGGTAGGCGAGCACCACCCACTGCACCGCCGCGAGGTCGACGCGGAAGGCGTCGCGCAGCGTCGGCAACGCGAGGTTGAGGGCGTAGGTGTCGAACCCGCCGAGGAAGGCGCTCAGGGCGATGACCAGCAGGGCCGGCCGGTGTCGCCCCGACATGTCGGACGGGTTAGCGCAGCCCCGCAAACAGGTCGCTCCTCTCACCGGGCGGCAGGGATAGGGAATCGGCCGCCAGCACGAAATCCTCGCGGGCCAGCGCCCGCCAGCGGGCCGCCTCATCGACGTTGGAGAATGGCGGGTCGTGGTACTGGCTGGCGTGGTCGATGACCGTGGCCCGGCGCTTCCGGTCGAGCCACGGGGTCACGTCGATGGTCACGGCGATGGCCGCGTCGGGGGTCGCGGGGAAGCGCCAGCCCACCGCGCGGGCGACGCTCGCCGCGACCGTCGTGTAGCACAGCCGGGCCGGCGGCGCGGCGGGGCCGACGGCCGCGCGTACGAGGGCGACCGCCCGGTTGGTGGCGTGGTGCATCGCGACGTGGTCGGGGTGGAGCGTGCGGCCCTCGGGGCCGAAGGTGATGACGACGTGCGGCGCGCATTCCCGGATGGTGGCGGCGATGTCCGCGGCCAGCACGTCGGCACCGAGCCGGTCGAGCCCGCCGTCCGGGTAGGTGCGCAGGCGTAGGTCGGCGATGCCCAGCGTCACGCACGCCCCCGCGAGTTCGCGCCGCCGCAGCCGGCGCTGCGCGTCCGGATCCGCACCCGCACGCCACGCCTCGCCCGCGGTGGCGCAGTAGAGCACCACCCGGGTCCCCTCGCCGGCGTACTTCGCCAGCGTCCCGCCGATGATGCGCGACTCATCATCGGGGTGCGCCAGCACGGCCAGCAGCGCCGGGCGGTCAGGCATCGTCGCGCCCCAGGCAGGCGCAGGTGGCGGGGTCGCAGCACGCGAAGCGCGCGCCCGGCGCGTCCGGCGCCCCGAGCCCCAGCCGCAGCGTGTCGCGATAGCGCAGCAGCGCCGCGTGCAGGAGCGCGAGGTCCGCCACCTGGCGGTCCAGGTCCACCAGGCGGCGCTCCACGACGGGCAGGAGCTGCCCGCGCAGCGGCCCGCAGCGCTCGCCGGCGGCGAAGGCGACGAGGCCGCGCAGCTCGGGCAGGCCGACGCCGAGCAGGCGCAGCCGCTTGATCAGCAGCAACCGGTTGAGGTCCGCCTCGGCGTAGGCACGCTGGTTGCCGCCGGACCGCGCGGGCGCGGGCAGGAGCCCGGCCGCTTCGTAATAGCGGATGGTCGTCGCGGCCACGCCGGAACGGGCCGCCAGCTCGCCGATGCGCATCCCTCCCCCCAGCGAAGGCTAGGTCGCTCGTCACGGCCTAGCCTACACCTTCCAGTAGCTCGAAGTTCAAGCCTGCGTGGACCAGCGGCCCCAGGCGCTGAGCGCCGTGACTGCCTACGTCGCGCGGCTGCTCGGCCTGTGGTCACCGCCCCGCGGCGGCGCCGGCGGTCCCCCCCGCCGACGCCGCGTCCGTCGCGACCGCGTCGCCCTCGACGCCTACGCCGGTTGCGCGAGCGGGGCGGCCCGGTGCCGCCCCCACTCCCCGCAGGGCGCGATTCACCACGCCCCCGCCCCGGCACGGAAACGCCAATACCCGCCGAGCAGCACCGCCCAGAGGATCGCCAGCACAGGCAGCGCGAGCGGCAGGATCTCGTCGAGCGCGACGTGGAAGAGGAAGACATCCATCCAGTCGCGGTGGAACGGGCCGGCGGTGTAGATGAAGTCCGGGGCCAGCGCGTAGAGCGCCAGGGCGAGCGGCAGTACCCCATCCCAGGGCGACCAGCGCCGGCCGCAGTAGGTCGCGGTGAGCAGCGCGATCAGCGCCACGTCCCACCCCATCAGCGCGTGCAGGAAGAAGTGCGGCGTGCCCTCGAACCGCCGGTAGAGGGCCAGCGCGAGCAGCAGCGGCACCGACGGACCGAGCAGCCAGGCCAGCCGCCGCCAGGGCCGTATCATACCGTTCGGGGTCACCCGTCACCCCCCGCCCCGGCGAGCCCCCGGCTCACGAGGGCCAGGATCTCGCCCGCGGGGATCACCCGGCCGGGCCGGACGCGCACCGCGCGCACGATCCCCGCGGCATCGATCACCACGAGCGCGTCCGCGTTGACCGGTCCCGCGTGGTGCGCGACCCGGTGGTAGACGCCGTAGGCCGAGCCAACCGGATGCTGGCCCGCGGTCGGCGCCTCGGATAGGATCGGGTAGTCGAGGCCGAGGCGATCCGCGACCGCCCGCTGCACGGCCGGCGTGTCGGTGGACACGACCAGGAGGGCGACGCCGCGCGCCCGGAGGGCGGGCGACGCCTCCTGCAGCGCCAGGAGTTGCCTCTGGCAGAAGTCGCAGAGGACGGAGGGCACGAAGGCCAGCAGCACCGGGCGGCCGCGCTGCGCGGCCAGCGACCCGGTGCCGCCCTCCGCCGCGGGCAAGGAGAAGTCGGGGGCCAGTTGCCCGACCCGGATCAACGGCGTCCGGGCCGCGCGCTCGACCGCGACGCCAGCCGCGACGAGGATGGTCAGCGCGATCGCCGACGCGACGAGCAGCCGCCGGAGCCGCCGCCGTTCGCGGGCACCCAGGGCGTGCGGCGCCGGTCCCGGCCGGCCAGCCGCCAGCCCGCTCGTCGGCGCGCCGGACTCAGCCCTCGCTGACGGTTTCACGCCGCGGCTTGTAGCCCGCGCGGGCCAGGGCGCCCCGCAGGGTGTCCACATCCGTCCGCGCCGGGTCGAAGACCACCAGCGCCGCCTGCGCGCGGAGGTCGACCTGGACCAGGCGGGCGCCACCGCCCGCCTGGAGTTCGGCTTCGACCGAAGCCCCGCAGCCCTGTCAACGCATCCCCAGATCGTGGAAGACCACCAGGCGCTCCCCCGGCCCCGGCTCCGGGGCAGGCGGGGCGGCGCTCGGCCGACGCTTGAAGCGGTCGAAGATCGGCATGGGCTGCACCTCACAGAAGAGACATGGTACCGTCGCCGCGCGACGGTGGACGACCATGACCGAGTCCGCTGGTGGCCGCATGTCGGCCACCAGCGGGCATACCGGGGAAGGGGCGAACCGGGTCGCCGTCGGCGGACAGCGGCGTAGCCGGCCTCATGCCGCCGGCGCGGGCTGCCGCACCTCGCCGCCCGGCGCCTTCCCGACGCTGCGCACCGCGTCGAAGAAGAGGGAGGGCCGGCCCCAGAGCGAGTTGACGAAGATCAGCGTCACGCTCAGCGCCATCGCCACCANAGGAGGGAGCACATCCCCGACGCTAGCGAGAGGTTCGGCGAAGTGGCGCTGTAGGGTCTCCCCCTACAGCGCCACTTCGTCTCCCGTCTGGCCTCCGCCCTCGCCCAAGGTGGTGAGGATGCGTTGCCACCGCCCGCTGGCGCGCCAGAGCCGATACCGCTGGTACGCGCGCTCCCACTTCCCGTACTCCGGCGGCATCGCGCGCCAGGAGCCGTCGCCGCGCACCACCGCCAGGATGCCGCTCAGGACGGTGCGGTGGTCGTGGCGCGGCCGGCCGAGGCGCGACTGCTGCGGCGGGAGCAGCGGCCGGACCCGCGCCCACTCGGCGTCGCTGAGCCCGGTGGGCGGCGGCTCCGGGAGGCAGGAGCGCGGCCAGCTGCGCCAGCGTCCGCGCGTCGATCGCGTCCGTCTTGGCGCGTTTGAGCAGCGCCTTGGCGAAGTGGTGCGCCTGGGCCGCGTTGATCACGCTGACCGCGAAGCCCGCCTCGGCCAGGGCGGTCGCCAGCGACAACCAGTAGGCCCCGGTCGCCTCTAGCGCCACCAGGACCTCCGCCGGCGCGTGCCCGGTCGCGAGCAAGCGCTCCCGCAGCGCGGCGAAGCCTCGCGGCGACTGCTCGATGGTGATCGGCCGGGCCGGCAGCGCCCCCGCCGCCTGCCATGCCACGGTCGCCGTTGTCGCGGCGATGTCGACGCCGACGAAGAGCCGGTAGCCCGGCAGCGCTCCCTCCCGTTCCATGCCTTGCCCCTCCCCGTCAGCCACTCCTCCTGGTCCCGACGGGCACCACGGTCTGCGCTCATGATGCGTGGTCCGTGCCACTCGATACGGTCCAGACTCGTGCCCGCCCACGGCGGCGGGGGGCGATCTGGTTGTCGCGGTCTACGCCGCAGCCAGCACAGCGCCCTCACCGCCGCCCAGGGACGTACCGACAGTATATGAGCCAGGACAGCCCGCGACGCCGCCCGCGCCGGCAGGGCGCTGGACGCCTGGCGTTCGGGATGCGGCCAGCAATGGTGTCGGCGAGTATACTGCCGGTAGGCGGCCGAGGGGAGGCTGGAGAAATCGACATGGTGCCACCTTTCCCGCACACCTGGGGTACGCGGACGACGGTGATGGGCATCGTCAACTGCACGCCCGACTCCTTCGCGGGCGATGGATCGACCGATCCGGCGGGGGCGATCGCGCACGGGCTACGCCTGGTTGAGGAGGGGGCGGACCTGCTCGACGTGGGCGGCGAATCGACCCGGCCCGGGGCCACGGCGGTCACCGCGGAAGAAGAACTGCGCCGGGTGGTCCCGGTGGTGGCCGCGCTCGCCGCGCGCACCGGTGTGGCGATCTCGGTCGACACCTCCAAGGCCGCTGTCGCCGCGGCGGCGATCGCGGCGGGTGCCGCGATCGTCAACGACGTCTGGGCGCTCGGGCGGGATCCCGGACTGGCGGGCGTGATCGCGCGGCACGGTGCGGGGCTCATCCTGATGCATAACCGCGCCGCGGCCCCGGCCGTCGGCCAGCTCGGCGGCCACTACCCGGAGGTCGAATACGGCGAGGAGCGTATTGTCGAGGTGGTTGGCGCCGCGCTGGAGGGGTACGTCGCGCGGGCGGAGGCGGCCGGGATCCCGCGCGAACGCCTGATCGTTGACCCGGGGATCGGGTTCGGCAAATCGGTCGAGCAGAATCTGGCGCTGCTGCGGGACCTCGCGGAACTCAGGGCACGGCCGGGGCTGCGCGGGCTGCCCCTCCTCCTCGGCACCTCGCGCAAGAGCGTCATCGGCCTGACGCTGAACCTGCCGGTGGAGGAGCGCCTGGAAGGCACGCTCGCGACGCTGGCCCTGGGGGTCGCCCAGGGGGCCGACATCGTGCGCGTCCACGACGTGCGCGCGGCAGTCCGCTGCTGCCGCATGGCCGACGCCATCGTCCGCCGTCGCGTGCCCAGCGCATCGCCGGCATAGGGGGAGAACGTGCAGCCAGGGCCACACGGGGGGGCTTCGGGAGAGGCCGCGACGGAACGCGAGGAATACGCCGCGGCGCTGGCCTGGCTCGCCGATCGGACCGACCTGGAGCGCGACCCGCTCGACCATACGATACGCGAGCGGCTACTGCTGGCCCGCCCCGCCGCGCTCCTCGCCCGGCGCGGCGACCCGCACCGGGGCTACGGCGTGGTCCTCGTCGCCGGGACCAAGGGCAAAGGCTCCACCGCCGTGCTGCTCGCGTCGATCCTGGCCGCGGCGGGCCGACGGGTCGGCCTCTACAGCCAGCCGCACCTGCACTCCTTCCGGGAGCGCATCCGGGTCGACGGGCAGCCCATCGGTCCCGCCGACTTCGCCCTGGGCGTTGACCGGCTACGGGACGACGTGGCGGCCCTCGATCGGGGACGCCCCGATCTCGGTGCGCTGACCACGTACGAGGTCGCCACGGCGCTCGCCCTCGACCACTTCGCGCGGGCGGGCATCGAGGTGGCGGTGCTGGAGATCGGCCTCGGCGGCCGGCTCGACGCGGCGAATGCCGTCGACGCGAATCTGGCGATCATCACCTCGATCAGTTACGATCACATGGCCGTCCTGGGCGCGACCCTGCCGGAGATCGCGACCGAGAAGGCGGGGATCGTCAAGCCGGGTCGCCCGGTCCTCACCGCCCGGCAGCGGCCGGAGGTCCTGGACGTGCTCGCCGCCACCGCCGCCGGCCGGTCGGCCCCACTCGGCGTCGGCGGGCGGGACTGGACCTGGGCGGGCGACCAGGGCGCGCTCGGCATAACCGCCGCGCCGCGCCCGGATCTTTGGCCCCGGCCGTGGCGCCACGCGGGCCTCCGTGTCCCGCTCCTCGGGGCGCACCAGCGCGAGAACGCCGCCACGGCCGTCGCCGCCGCCGAGATCCTCCTATCCGGGGGGCTCGCCCCCGGCGACGTCGCGCGCGGCGTCGCGGCGACCCGCTGGCCGGCGCGGCTGGAAGTCTTTCGCCCCGGTGGCCCGGGCGGCCCGGTCGTCGTCGTCGATGGGGCGCACAATGGCGACTCCGCAGCGAAGCTGGCGGTGGCCCTGCGCGAGCATTTCCGGTTCGCCCGGTTGCGGCTCATCCTCGGGGTCGGCACCGACAAGGATCTGCCCGCGATCGTCGCCCCGCTGGCCCCCCTCGCCTCCGCGGCCTGGGGCACCACCTCGCGCCACGCCCGCAGCCGCCCTGCGGGCGAGGTGGTCGCGGTGGTGCGAGCCGCCGGGGTATCCGCCGCGCCAGCCGCCGACACCGCGACAGCATTGCGGCTGGCCCTCGCCGCGAGCGGCCCGGACGACCTGATCTGCGTCACCGGCTCGCTCTTCATCGCGGCCGAGGCCCGCGAGGCGCTGGGCGTCGTCGGCGACGAGGAGCGCGATCCGCCGCTGGGGTGACCCGTGTGCGCGCCGTCGCGGACGGCGCGGGCGGGTTGCACCTGGACCGTGTGCCGCGCTTGAACCTGCGCCGGCGCAAGAGCGCCGCCGCGCAGTACGGCGGTATGTTGATGGATGAAAGAGTAGGTCGATTGGTGCCACAGTTGCCCGGCCCATGCTAGCCGATCCCTCCCGGCGGCCAGGTCATCGCGCCCCGGCGATCCTCCGCGCTCTCGCGACGATCGGGGCCTCCAGCCTCCTCACGGCGGCGCGGTTCCGCGCTGCCGTCCGCGATCGGTGGCGTGTCGAAGGGGCCGCCGTGACGGCCGCGCTGGCAATCGCGAGCGGTGCCGACGCCATCCCGGCCCGCGTCGCGCGGATGGCCAACGCCGCCGTACGCGGGTTCGACGCCGGGAGCGCGGGCCCGTGAGCGGCGCGGCGGTCTACATCGCCCTCGGCAGCAACCTGGGAGATCGGGCGATGCATCTGCGCGCGGCGCTCGGTCGGCTCGGGGCACTGATCGCGGTGACCGCGGTGTCGCCGGTCTACGAGACCGACCCGGTGGGCTACGCCGACCAG
>JAUJMV010000002.1:0-3567 GCA_030446685.1 Thermomicrobiales bacterium
CGGGGATCAGCAGGGTCGAGATCAGGCGGATCAGCGTCGACTTGCCCGAGCCGTTCGAGCCGAGCACGCCGTAGATCTCGTTCTTGCGGATCGCCAGGCTGATCCGGTCGATCGCGATCACCGGCGCCTTGCCGTCCCCCCGCTCCGCCTCTACCCCGTCCACGGGCGCGGGCGGGCCGCCCTGCGCCTCGCCGCGTCGCCAGGGCCAGCGGCGGCGTTTGCCGGCGTTGAACCGCTTGGTGACCCGGTCGACGACGACCGCGTCGCCGGCGCCGACCGATGCGGGAGTGAGTAGCGCCACCAATCCCTCCCTTCGTCTGCTGGACGCGACAAAAAACCGCGGGATTCGACCTCGTCCGAATCACCCACGGCTGCCCCTTGCGGCGGATTGTCGAGGGCTGGTCAGCCCCCCCCCGCTGGCGTCGGTGGGCGCGCGGCGGCCGGGAAGACCCGCGCGCGGGGAGGACGGGCGCCGGCGCGGGACAGACGGGGGGCGACGGCGAACGGGCGTGGCTCGCGCAGGCGCACGGACGATCTTCTCATGACGCCCTCCTCCTCTCGGCCACGGCCGCCGCCGCCGGCACGTCCTTGCACTACCTGGCCGGAGCCGCGCCGCACCCTACCGGGGTCGCGTGTCGCCTGCCCCGACTATAGCGTAGGGGTGCGCGCGGCACAAGCCTTCGCGCCCGGTGGTACAGGCGCCACCTGACCGGGAGGACAGGGGCGGGAACGCCCCCCGGCCCCCCGACGTTGGGGGGAGAGGAGGGCGGGCGGGGGGTGGAGAGCGCGCCGCCTGACCCGGCGCGCCCGGTCAATCGCCCATCGGCCATCGGCCCGCCGCCCGCCGCCCGCCGCCCGCGGCGGCGTCCACCTCACGCCAGTCACAGGCCATGTGGTCAGCGAGCCGGCGGACGGGGGGCTCCCACTGCCGGCGTAGCGCGACATACCGCCGCGCGCCCGCCTCGGGGTCCGCGACCGTGGCGATGCCTTCGTCCGCCAGCCGCGTCACCGCCTGCCGGTATCGCTCCCGCCACCGCGGGTCGTCGTCCGGCGTGCCCGCGTCGCCGTCGTCGCGCTGCCCGCGCGCGGCGGGCGGATCGCCCAGTTCCGCGAGCAACTGGCAGCCGCCGCCCCAGACCTCCGCCAGCGCGGCGGAGCGGACGAGCCCGGCATAGGCGCGCTCGTCGAGCGCGCTGCGGATCAGGGTCGCCAGGTCCATCGCCACCAGGGCGATGCGGGGCAGCGCGTAGTGCGGCTCCCGGAAGCGGAAGTAGCGCAGAATTGGGTAGGAGTGGTGCGATTCGAGCAGGTTGAGCAGGTTCTCGCCCAGGCCGGCGAGCTGCTGGGATGTGCCGCCGAACTGCCCCCCCGCGCCGAGGCGGGCCAGCAACTCGGCGGCGTCGCCGGTCCCGCCGGTGCGGTGCTGGACGCTCAGCGCGAAGGTATTGCGGCGGATCAGGGCGCTGTAGATCGAGAGGATGTAGGTGAGGGTGGTGGTGAAGGTGGCGAACCCGACGCCCGCCTCCAGGACCAGGAGCAGGCGGTAGGGGGCGGTCGTCGGGATGATGTCGCCGGTGCCGAGCGTGGTGAGGCCGTAGCCGCTGTAGTACAGCGCGGTGGCGAAGTCCGTCGGGGTCGGCCCCTGGCTTGCGCGGATCGCCGTGCCAAGCGCGGGCCAGGTGATCAGAGCGAACCCGCAGACCAGCAGGCCGAGCCAGACCGCGACGATCGCCACCAGGATCGTCGGGCCGGCGTAGGCGAGGAGCCGATCGCGCCCGGCGGGGAGCGCGAGTGCCGCGCGCCGGAACAGCCGCCAGACGCCTTTGCTGACCGGCACGCCGATCAGTCCCTTGCCGGTGCGCATGTGGAGCACCGTGAAGTAAATGTCTAGCAGGACGGCGGCGACGAGCGCCCCGCCCAGCCCCTGCGCCAGCCAGTCCACCCGGTTCGCTCCTCACCCGGCGTGCCAATCCCCGGCCTTTCCCGCCCTGTCCCCTGCCCCGGATAAAGAGGGCGTCGCGGCACGGGGACCCGCGAGGGTGGAGCGAGCCGGCCACCCCCCGATCGTGGTCATCGCAAAATCGCTACCGCAGGGGGGCGCGGGCGGGGAGAGGGTGACGGCGCGGGTCAGGTCACCCGTTCGGATCGGGCGGCGGGACAGACCGGGGTCGGAGCCGCCCGAGCAAGGAGGGCCGAGGGGTGGTCCGCCTCTCGGTCGGGAGCTTGGGGGGACGACGGCGAGTGTACCGCGGTGGCGGGGCTGGGGCGGCCCGCTCAGTCGCGCGCCCAGAACTTCCACCAGGGGCGCGCGTCGTCGCCGCGCGCGGGCGCCGCGCGGCCCGCCCCGCCGCCGGGTGTGTCGACGTACGCCTTCGGCGGCGCCTCGAACTCCGTCCCGAGTCGCTGCACCCACTGCGCGGTCTTGCGCGCCTGGGCGAGCGAATCCGCACGGTTCTCCGGCGTGATGACCGCGCCGAGCTGCGCGTCGACCACCTGCCCGCCGAGCCGCCCGGCCAGATCGAGGGCGACGTCGCAGCCGCTCTCGAAGCTCTCGGGCAGGCCCTGGTAGGCGATGTGCAGCGTGATGTTGTCGACCGGCAGGTCGGGGCGCTCCGCCACCAGCACCAGCTCCATCCCGGCGGAGCGGAACGACTCGGCGTCGTAGCGGCGCAGGTGCGGCCAGCGCGCGACCGCGGTCTCGATCGCCGGCCGGTCGAACATCTCGCCGTCGGCCCGCTCGATGATCAGGTCGTAGCTCATCGTCGCCCCTCTCCCCAGTGCTGAGTGCTGAGTGCTGAGTGCTGAGTAATGAGTAGGGATGGTGTGGAAGCACACCGCGGTTGCCAGCCTGGGACTACTCGCGACTCAGCACTCAGCCCTACGAAAACGTGCGCCGGCCGAAGTAGTAGCCGCCGCCGACGATCAGGATCAGGCCGAGGACGACCGGCAGCCAGAAGCGCTCGTCGCCCGCCAAGAAGGCGAGGATGCCGGCGCTCAACTCGAACAGGCCGACCGCGACGTAGGTCGGCGCGATCCACCGCCGCAGCCGGGGCAGCGGGTCGGCGAGCTTGAGCCGGAACCGGAGGTAGGCCCACGAGCCGAGGGTGCTGCCCAGCACCAGCACCAGCCCGAAGAAGGCCAGCCCGCCCGGCGATACCCCGTCCATCGCCCGTCAACCCTCCGCATCGCCCCGGCCCATGACGCTCGCTGCCACTACGGCTACTGTAGCACGAACGTGGCGCGAGGGGCGCGGCCTGCCCTCAGCCCTCCGCGAGCGCGGCGAGGACCGCGTTGTGGAAGTGGGGGCGGACCCGCCGGATCAGGAGGTTGGCGGCGTCCGGGTGGACGCGGTTGGTCAGCAGGACGATCAGCAACTCGCGGGCTGGGTCGAGCCACAGCGAGGTGCCGGTGAAGCCGGTGTGCCCGAAGCTGCCGGGCGCGAGCAGCTCCCCGGATGACGCCGGGCCGCCGGTCGCCAGCGCGGGGTCGTCGCGGCGCGCCGGCCAGCGGGCGCGGCGGCCGAGCGGGTCGGGCTCGAAGGTGGCCCAGCCGAGCGCGCGGCCGTCG
>JAUJMV010000002.1:3667-43515 GCA_030446685.1 Thermomicrobiales bacterium
CGAAGATCCGCACGCCGCCGTACGCGCCGCCGTTGAGCCAGAGCTGGGCGTAGACCGCGAGGTCGGCGGCGGTGGAGAAGAGGCCGGCGTGGCCGCTGACGCCGCCCAGGGCGTAGTGCGCGTTCCCGTCATGCACGACGCCGCGGATCGTCGCGTCGCGCCGGCCGGGATGCGCCCCGCCGCGCTCCGTCGCCATCGCCGCCTCGTAGCCCTCGCCCCGCTCGGTCGGCGCGATGCGCCCGTGGAGCGCGGCGGGCGGCAGGTAGCCGGTGTCGGCCATGCCGAGCGGGGCGAAAATCCGCTCGCGGGCGAACTGGTCGAGCGCCTGCCCGCCCACCCGCCGCGCGATCTCGCCGAGCAGGATGAAGCCGAGGTCGCTGTAGACGACGCGCTCGCCCGGCGGCGCGTCGAGCCAGGTCGCGCAGATCCGCGCCGTGGTCTCCTCGGGGCTGGCGCAGTCGGCGTAGAGGGGCAGCCAGGCCGGCAGGCCGGAGGTGTGGGTCAGCAGGTGGCGGATCGTCACGTCGCCCTGCCAACTGACCGGCCCGAGGGCGTCGGCATGCTCCGGGAGGAAGGTCGCCACCGGCTCGTCGAGCGCGAGGCGGCCCTCCTCCAGCAGCAGGAGGATCGCGGGGAGGCAGGCGACCACCTTGGTCAGCGAGGCGAGATCGAAGATCGTCGCGCGGTCGGTCGGCCGGCCCGGCGCCGCCCCGCCGAAGGCCGCGTGCAGGGCGATCGCGCCGCGCCGCGCCACCAGCGCCACCGCCTGCGGGAACGCGCCCTCGGCGACGCCCCGTTCGAGCACCGCCGCCGCGCGCCCCAGCCGTGCCCCGTCGAATCCCGCTTCCTCCGGCGTCCCCGCGCGTAGCGTCGTCACCGTCGCTCCTCCCTCGGTTACCGGTCACCTCGCCGCCATGCGTCGGGGGGAGTATCGCGCGGATCGGGCCCGGGGGGAACAGGGTGGGGTGGGCTGGCGACTGCGGTCGCCACGAAGCACCCTGCGAGGCATACATCCGCCGACGCGGGCTGGAAAACCGGGCCACGCCCGAGGCCGCACGATCGGTTGCTTGCGACGGGCCGAGAGGCGTGACTTCAGTCACCAGCGCGTCTACCACGATTGCCGCCTGTGGGGCCTCTACCCGGCCTTGCCGCGCTGCCTACCCCCCGACGATAATAGGCGGGCACGGAGGGACGCCTCTTTCGCCGGCGCCCCGCCTATTCGCCAGGCAACAGTGGCATCCCAACCCTGCCGACGCCTCCTCGCGGTGGACGCGACCGGCGCCGGCGCAGCGTGGATCGGCAGTGAGGCTGTGAATCGCCGGGCAACCAGCCGGATCGATGACAAAGCGCCGGAGACCGCGTCGCCGCTGTCCTTGCAGGGGCCGGTGCGGCTGGCGGTTCGCCGGGTGCGGCTGCGCTCGGTCGCGCGGGTTGGCTTCAGCATCGGCTGGATCATCAGCTTCTTGCCGGCGCTGATCGCCAGTGTCCTCGGCGCCTGGGCCTTGCGCGGCACCTGGAACACGCTCGACGCCTGGGCGCCCTGGCAGCCGTGGGCGCCCGGGACGCGCATCGCCGGGGTCACCCTCCCCACGCCCGAGTTCCGCCCGCGCGAGGCCCTCCACCTGGAGGCCCTGTACGAGATGCTGGCGCCGATCGGGCGGCACCCGGTCCTCGGGGCGGTCCTCGGCACGTTGGCGCTGACCGTGCTCGGCGGACTGCTGGTCGCGGCGATGATGCTGCTGGCCGCGATCGGCTACAACCTCTTCTCCGGCTTCACCGGCGGTCTCGAGTTCGAGCTGGCCCCACGCCCGGTGCGCCGCCCCCGCTCCGGCGCCGCTCCACGCGCGGCGTGGCCCGGCCGGCGCATCGCCGGGGACGGCTCTGGCTGGGACGAGGACACCGACCTGCAATGGTGACGGCGCCGGCGGCCCGCAGGCCCGCCCGCTACCGGTCGGTCCGCTCCCCGGCCGCGACGTGCAGCAGGAGCCGCCCGGCCTCGGGGCCGGCCTCTTCGATGAACACCGTGTAGCCCCGCCGCGTCAGGTCGAAGCGCGCGTCCAGCCGCGCGAGCGGGGCGAGGAGGCGGCGGAGCGCCGGCTCCGCCGCCGCCGTCAGCCCGGCGAGGGGCGGCAGAGCGGGGCGCGGGCAGATCAGCAGGTGCGTCTCCCAGTTCGGATCGGGGTGGGGGAAGACGGCGGTCGCGGGATCGGCTTGCAGGGCGTCGTCGAGCGACGCCGGCGGCTGGCCGGCGAACGGATTGACGTAATGGTGGTCGGTGAAGAGGTGGAAGTGGACCTGCCGCACGTCCTGGCGCGGCCCGCCGTTGGCGCAGAGGACGTAGCGGCCCTGCCGCAGCCCCAGGTCCGCGATGACGCGTCGCGCCGCCAGCAGGATCGCGGGCAGGTAGGCGGCGTTGCCCGGCGCGGCCAGGTCCAGCAGCGTCCCGATCGGCCGCTTCGGCACGAGTAGCAGATGGCGCGGCCAGGAGGGCTTCGGGTGGTAGAAGACGAGGATGCGGTCGGTCGTCAGCACCCGCCGGACGGGCAGCAATCCGCTGCCGTGGGCGAACCCGAGGCCGACCGCGCGCCCGAGCGCGGGTCGCCGGGCCAGTTCGAATAGCGCCTGCGCGATCATCTCCTCCTCCTGCCCCGGTGGGGAGCGCCCCCGGCCCTCCAACTTTGGGGGAGCAGACCCCGTCAATGGCCCAGGCTTGCGGAGAGAGGATCGCCCGGCCACGCTCCTTCCCCTACACCGGATACGCGCGGCCGGCGCAACCGTTTCGCGACCCACTGTAAACGAACGGAGGGCCGCCCTACCGCGCTTCCGGGCGGCGCAGCGTGTGCAGCCCGACGCGCACGCGGTTGCCGTCCGGCCACGGCCCCTCGGCGTGCTCGGTCGCGATCCGCCAGCCGGCATCGGTCGCGGCGGCCAGGAAGCGCCGGGCGGTCTCGCGGCCCGGCTCGGCCAGCCAGAGCGCGCCATCCGGGGCCAGGGTCCGCCCGACCAGCGCCAGCAGCGGCGCGATGTCGCGCGCCTCGTAGAGGACGTCGGCCGCCAGGACGATCGGGAAGCCGCGGATCGCCGTAGCCCGCGCCAGCAGTTCCTGGGGGGGATCGCGCCAGTTGATCTCCAGCGTGCGCGGCTCGCGCCCGGCATTGTGGAGCGTGTTGTGGCGGCAGAGGTCGAGCGAGAGCGGCGAGTAGTCGGTCGCCAGCAGGTCCGCGCCCACGCCCAGTGCGGCGATCGCGGTGACGCCGAGCCCGCAGCCGAGTTCCAGCACCGGCCGACCCACCAGTTCGGCCGGGCGGGCGAGCGCCAGGTCGGCCAGCGCGACGCCGCTCGGCCAGATCTCCGCCCAGTAGGGCATCTGCTGCTCGGGGTCGCCCTCGGCCTCGTCGAGGAGCCGGTCGTGGTCGGACGGCACCAGCAGGGTGTATTCCAGCCCGCTCCGGGGCAGCGCGATCGTCTCGTCCCGCAGGGCCAGCCGCCGCGCCAGCCGCGCCCGCAGCCGCGCCAGCCGGCGCTCACGCTCGTCACTCACGATGGGCCGGCGGCTTTCGTTAGGCCGCGGCTGTCGCGCGGGCAACAGCAACTTCGCAATGTTCCCCCGAACAATGACAATGGCGACCATCGGCGATTGTGCCAGGCAGGAAGTGATGCGGTGCTGACGAAGTATATCCAGGCGGCGATGCGCCACGCCGCCTACGAGTGGATCGAGGAGGACCGCGTCTGGTACGCCTCGATCCCCCCCTTGCCCGGCGTCTGGGCCAGCGCCGACAGTCGCGAGGAGTTGCCCGACGAGCTGCAGTCGGTCCTGGAGGGCTGGATCGCGCTCGGGCTGAGGATGAACGACCCGCTTCCCGCGATCGACGGCATCAGCCTCACGTTCGATCTGGTCCGGTAGTGCCGTCATTCGGCCCGATCAGCCGCCGCGACCTCATTGCCGGGTTGCGTGCCCTCGGATTCTCCGGCCCGTACGCCGGCGGCAATTACCAGTACATGCGCCGCGGGGGCTTGGCTGGTCGGCGCGTGGCCCTGCCCAACCCCCACCAGGGCGACATCGGCCGCGGTCTCCTCGCCAGGATCCTGCGCGAAGCGGGTGTTACCAGGGACGAGTGGGAGGCGGTCTGAAGCGCGACCCGGCCCCCCTCACTCCTCGCCGAGGTAGGCCTTGCGGACCATCTCGTTCCGCTGGAGGTTGGCGGCGCTGTCCTGGAGGACGATCTGGCCGGTTTGGAGGACGTAGCCGCGCGTGGCGACCTCCAGGGCCTTGAGCGCGTTCTGCTCGACCAGCAGGATCGTCGTCCCCCGCGCGTTGATCTCGCGGATGATGTCGAAGATCTGGTCGACCAGCACCGGCGAGAGGCCCATCGAGGGCTCGTCGAGCAGCAGGATATTGGGGCGGGCCATCAGCGCGCGGCCGATCGCCAGCATCTGCTGCTCGCCGCCGCTCATCGTCCCGGCCTTCTGGTCCAGCCGCTCGCGCAGGCGCGGGAAGAGGTCGAGGACGCGCTCCGTATCGCCCTTGATCTCCGCGCCGGACTTGCGCGCGAAGGCGCCCATCTCGAGGTTCTCGCGCACGCTCATCCGCGGGAAGATCTTGCGCCCCTCCGGCGACTGCGACACCCCCCGCGCGACGATCTTATGTGCGGGCAGGCCGCTGATCCGCTTGCCTTGCAGCCGCACCTCCCCCTCGCGCGGCGCCAGCAGCCCGGAGATCGTCTTGAGGGTCGTGCTCTTGCCGGCCCCGTTGGAGCCGATCAGGCTGACGACCTCGCCCTCCGCCACCTCCAGGGAAACCCCTTTGAGGGCGTGGATGTTGCCGTAATAGGCATGCACGTTGTCGAGTTGCAGCAGTGCCATCGTTCCCCAGTGACGAGTGACGAGTGTGCTGAGTGCTGAGTACTGAGCGGGGTCTGCGACTATCTACTGTGCCGTGCCGGATAGGGAATCTTCCTCAGCACTCAGCACTCAGCACTTACGCCGTCGCGCCGCGCCCCAGGTAGGCTTCGATCACCTGCGGGTCGCGCTGGACCTCCTCGGGCGCCCCCTCGGCGATCTTGACGCCGTGGTCGAGGACGCTGACCCGGTCGGAGATGCCCATCACGACCTTCATGTCGTGCTCGATCAGCAGCACCGTCAGGCCGAGGTCGTCGCGCAGCCGGTCGATCAGCCGGGTCATCTGCAGCGTCTCGTTCGGGTTCATCCCGGCGGTCGGCTCGTCCAGCAGCAGCAGCTTCGGCTCGGTCGCCAGCGCGCGGGCGATTTCGAGGCGGCGCTGGTCGCCGTAGGGGAGGTTCTTGGCGTACTCGCCCTCGCGCCCGCGCAGCCCGACGTAGGCCAGCAGCTCGCGCGCCCGCTCGCGCGCCCGCCGCTCCTCCGCGCGGACCGAGGGGAGCCGGAGGATCGCGCCGAGCGCGCCCGCCTTCATCCGGCTGTGGTGGCCGACCAGCACGTTCTCCAGCGCGGTCATGTTGGCGAAGAGGCGGATGTTCTGGAAGGTCCGCCCGATGCCCATCCGGACCACCTCGTCCGGGCGGCGGCCGGCCAGGTTCCGGCCGGCGAAGGTCAGGGTGCCGCCCGTCGGCACGTAGAGCCCGGTGATGATGTTGAAGAAGGTCGTCTTGCCGGCGCCGTTCGGCCCGATCAGCGAGACGATCGCCCGCGCGGGGATCGCGAAGTCGACGTTGCCGACCGCGGTCAGCCCGCCGAACTGCTTGGTCACCCCGCGCGCTTCGAGCAGCACCTCGCCGTCGGACGCGGCGGGCCGGGCCGCCGCTGCCGTCGCGCCCGCCGCCGGCCGGACCGCGGTCGTGGTGGCGACCGCGGCGCGGGGCCGGTCGGCCAGGTCGTGGGCGTCCACCACCCGCGGGGCGGGCGGATCGCCGGCGCCGGTCGGGCGCGCGGGGATCGGGCGCGGATCGCGGTCGGGTCCGGCCATCAGTCACCTCCGGCGTGGTGGTCGCTCGCTCCGTAGAGCGTCTGCCGCTCGGCGGCCGCCGTGTCCTCGGTGTCGGGGTGCAGCTCGGCCTTGCGCCGCGCGCTCGGGACCAGGCCCTCCGGGCGCAGCACCATCATCAGCACCAGCGCCAGGCCGAAGATCAGCAGCTTCTTGTCCTCCAGGTTGATCGCCAGGAAGTCCAGCCCGGTCCGCTCGGCGATCCCCCCTAGCCAATCGTCGGCGTTGGGGGCGAGGAAGAAGTTGAAGAAGCCCATCAGGAACCCGCCGGCGATCACCCCCCAGATGTTGCCGAGGCCGCCGACGATCACCATCGAGAGGACGATGATCGAGACGCTGAAGTCGAACTGCGAGGGGTCGATCGTCTGGAGGATCGAGGCGAAGATCGAGCCGGAGAAGCCGGAGAAGGAGGCGCCGAGCCCGAAGGCCAGCAGCTTGGTCTGGACGAGGTTGATCCCCATGAAGGAGGCGGCGACCTCGTCCTCGCGCATCGCCATCCAGGCCCGGCCCAGGCGCGAGTCGCGCAGCCGGCTGATCAGGAAGATCGTCAGCAGCCCGACGAGCAGGATCAGCCAGTACCAGGTCGCCTGCCCGGAGTTGACCGGCTGGCCGGCGACCGTCAGGGTGAAGCCGGGGACCGGATCGCCGATGTGGTAGCCGCCGAAGAGGAGCGGCTTGGCGATCGGGTTGATCCCCTTGGAGCCCTTCGTCCACTGCTCCAGGTTGAGGAAGAGGCGCGGCACGATCTCGCCGAAGGCCAGGGTGACGATCGCCAGGTAGTCGCCGCGCAGCCGCAGCGTCGGCGCGCCGAGGAGCACGCCGAAGAGCGCCGCGACGACCAGGCTGAGGACCATCGCCACCCAGAAGGGGGCGCTGATCCCGGCCTGGACCAGCGGGCTCTGGGGCGAGGTCAGGAAGGCGACCGTGTAGGCCCCGATGGCGAAGAAGGCGACGTAGCCGAGGTCCAGGAGGCCGGCGAAGCCGACCACGATGTTCAGCCCGAGCGCCAGGATTACGAAGAGGGTGATCTGCATCATCGGCAGCATCGTCTGCGTGCCGCCCAGGGCGGTGTCGACCGCGGGGTGGATCAGGGGGTAGAGCGCCACCAGCGCCAGCACCCCGGCGAAGATCGCCTGCTTGCGCCGCTGCTCGGCGCGCGTGACCGGCTCCTCGGTGAAGGGATCGACGTGGCTGCCGCGCGCGACCGCCGCCTCGCCGCCCACCCCCGTTCGCGCCTCACTCATCGTTGCTCCTTCGGTCGGTGTAGGGCCGCGGGTCCCCGCGACCCGCTATGCCTTGTCGACCACCCGCTCGCCCAGGAGCCCGCTGGGGCGGAAGACCAGGATCAGCACCAGCAGGCCGAAGATCACCACGATCGTCCACTGCTGGTTCAGCCCGGCCAGGAACGACAGGCCCGGCGTGTTCTGCAGGGCCGGGAAGATCGCGGCGAACCCCAGGTCGTTGATCGAGGCGATCAGCCCGATCAGGAAGCCGCCGAGCGCCGCCCCGCGCACGTTGCCGATGCCGCCCAGGACGGCCGCGGTAAAGGCGATCAGGCCGGTGCGGAAGCCCATCAGGTACCAGACCTGCGTGGTGTACAGCCCGTAGATCAGCCCGGCCGCGCCGGCGAGCGCGCCGCCGAGCAGAAAGGTCAGCGAGATGGTGAGGTCGGTGTTGATGCCCATCAGCGCCGCCGCCTCGCGGTCCTGCGCGGTGGCGCGCATCGCCTTGCCGAGCTTGGTGCGCTGGATGAACGCGGCCAGGCCGAGCATCAGCGGGATCGAGACGCCGATCACGAAGAGGTCCTTGGTGGTGAAGGAGAGGCGGTCGCCCAGGCCCAGCAGGGGGAGGACGTTCACCTCGGGCAGCAGGTTGGGGAAGTCGCGCGGCGGGCTGCCCTTCCAGAGCTGGCCGAGGTTGACCAGGATGAAGGAGACGCCGATCGCCGAGATCAGGGGCGCCAGGCGGGGCGCGCGGCGCAGGGGGCGGTAGGCCAGGCGCTCGATCAGCACGTTCAGCAGCGCGCAGAAGAGCATCACAACCAGCAGGATCGCGAAGATCAGCAGGAAGAGCCGCGGGCCGAAGACCGCCTGCACCGGGCGCCCCCGCGCGTTCGTCCCGTAGGCGAAGTCGACCAGGAGGGTGAGCGCCAGGAACGAGCCGATCATGAAGACGTCGCCGTGGGCGAAGTTGATCAATTCGATGATGCCGTAGACGAGGGTGTAGCCCAGGGCGATCAGCGCGAACACCGCGCCGATCGAGATGCCCCAGAGGATGGCCTGGATCAAGTTCGTCGCGTTCATGCGGATCCCACTCTCATCGAACCGGCGGGCGCCGCGCCCGGTCCCCCCGGCCGGATGGCGATGGGGGGCGGCGTGTGGCCGCCCCCCATCACGCCCGCCCAGGCGCGCGCCACCGGCCGCGCGCCTACGGCTTCTTCAGCGGCTGGACGGTCTTGACGAACTCGAACTTGCCGTTCTTGACCTGGTTGATGCTCATCGAGGTGAGCGTGGTGTCGCCGGTCGGCAGGAAGCTCCACTGGCCGAGCACGCCGTCCCAGTTCTTGGTGGCGAGCAGGGCCTCGCGGATGGCGGCGCGGTCCTTCTTGCCGGCGCGCTTGATCGCGTCGATGGCGACCGAGGCGGCCTCGTAGCCGTAGGCGGCGTAGCCCTGCGGCTCGATCTTGTACTTCTCCTTGTACTTCTTGTACCACTCGGCGCCCTTGCCGGTCAGCTTCTCCGGCGGCAGGCCGCCGAAGGTGACGTAGGAGCCCTCGGCGGCGTCGCCGGCGGCGTCGAGCCAGCCGTCCTCGTAGATGCCGTCCGGCCCCATCATCTTGAAGTCCTTGCCCAGCACGGCGCGCAGATCCTTCCAGAGCTTGCCGGCGTTGTTGCCGGTGATGCCGCCGAAGTAGACCATGTCGGCGTTGGCGGTCTTGATCTTCTGCCCCAGCGAGCGGTAGTCGGTCGCGCTCTTGTCGACCCCCTCCGGGCCGACGACCTCCAGGCCGTTGGCCTTGGCCTCCTCGGCGAAGACGACCGCCAGGCCGTGGCCGTAGAGCTCGGTGTCATCGAGGACGTAGACCTTCTTGGCGCCGATCTCCTTGGCGTAGGCCGCGCCGACCGCCCCTTGCAGGTCATCGGTGGGGATCACGCGGCTGTAGGTGCGCGTGCTGGTGGGGTAGTAGACCTCCGGCTCGTTCGGCTCGACCGCCCCCTCCACCTTCTTGGTCAGCCCGGTGTAGGTGTTGGCCGGGCTGATCATCGCCAGGTTGGCGCGGTTGGTGATCGGGATCGAGACCTTGGCCGCGCCGGAGTTGAAGGTGCCGAGGTAGATCATCGCGTCGGGGTCAGCGACGGCCCGGTTGGCGTTGGCCGCCTCGACCCCGGCGTCCCACTCGCCGCCCTTCGCCGGCGAGCCGTCGTCGAGCGATTCATAGACGAGGGTGAAGTTGCCGGCCTTGTTGCCGTTCTCCTCCAGCGCCATCTTGATCGAGTTGATGACGCTATCGATCTGACTCTTGCTGGAGCTGTTGACCGGGAAGCTGGAGTAGATCTTGATCGTGCCGCTCGTCTGGCCGCTGCCGCCGCCGACCGCGGTCGCCACCGCGCCCGCCGTCCCTTGCGCCCCGGCCGCGCCCGTCCCGACCGCGGGGGCCACCCCCGTCGCCACCGCCCGCGCCGTGCCGGCGGCGCCGGGGGCCTGGGTCGCCACCGTCGTCGCCACCGCTCCGGTCGTCGCCGGGACGTCGCTCGTGCCGCAGGCGGCCAGGAAGGCCCCGACCGCCGAGGCGGAGAAGCCGAGCGCCGCCGCCCGCTTCATGAAGTCGCGCCGGGACAGCCGCCCCTGGCGCACGTCCTGCATCAACTGTCGGACCTGCCTAACATCGCCACTCGCCATGCTGCGCCTCTCCTTCTGACTAGCGTTCCGGGTCCATCAGCGCGGTGCGTCCCCCCGCTCCCCGCGATCCCCTACCCCCGCGTCGCGCGCCCCGTGCGGGGCGCGGCCACACCCTGTCGTTGGTCCGACCGGCGATCCGTCGCGCCGTGAGGGTCGGCGGGCGGGAGCGGCGCGGCTAACCGCCGCCCTTGTGTCGCTTGCCTCCGCCCTCGCGCCCCGCGCCGCCCGGCGGTGCTCGTGTGCTGTGCTGTACCAAAAGGAAGCCGGAGTGACCGGCGCGGGGAGTGTAGCACGACCCTGGGCGCGCCGTCAACGCCGCCCCGCCGCGCCCGCCGCCCGCCGCCGGCCCGCTGCCTGGCGTCACGGCCACGTCATGGTCACTCCTCGACCTCTCGCCGCGCGCGGCGGGCCATCTGCCACCTGGGAACGGGCTGTTGCATACAGACGGCCGGGGCGCGCCGATCGTTCCCGGGCGCGCGCGGCCCAACGTCCCGGCGGCGCGGGACGGTTCACCGCGGCGGCGGAGCGGGAAGGGGGCGGGGGAGCGCGGAGGGGGATCGGCGCCGGGCGAAGGCGTGGGCGCTCAGTCGGACGCCGACGAGAACGGGCCGCGGCGGCGCGACCGCCTCGCGAACTGCGGTGAGGATACAGGGGCGCCAGCCGCGCGGGCCGGGGCGCCCACTATCGGGACAAGCCCGCGGATGGGGCGCGGGGGCTGCCGTCGCGCCGGTGCTCGACGCCCGGCGCCCCCGTCGTCACGACCTCTTGCGCGGGCGGTTGTAGCTGGCGATGCGCCGGCGCTCGCGGAAGGCTTCCGCGGCCACCTGGGCCTCGATCTTCTCGCGGATCGTCGGTTCGGCGCCCCGATCGACCTGCTCGGGGGTGTAGACGTAGGGGGCCGGTTCGCCGGTCCCGGTCGTCTCCACCGCGGCCGTCGCAACGACCTCGGCCGGCTCGACGGGGCGCGGCAGCGTCGCCTCGGTGTTGACGACGGCGTCCCAGGCGTCGCTGCTGCTGTAGGCCGCGCCGTTGGCGGCCCCCGCCGACGCCGCGGCGATCGAGGGCGGCGACGACGGGAAGGAGGCCGGGACGGACTCGTAGATGGGGGCGGGGGTGTAGGTGACCGCCGTGTCGGGCGGCACCTCGCCGGCGCCGTCGGCCGCGCCGTTGGCGTCCTTCGTCGCCGGCGTCAGATCGAGCAGCGAGGCCCCGGCCAGCGGGTCGGCCTTGGTGGCGACCGGCGGCGCGGCCGGCGGCGGGGCGGCGGGAGCCGACCAGGGCTCCTCCGCCGCCACCGCGCTCTCGGGCAGGTCGGGGACGATCGTCTGCGGGACCAGCGGGCCGGGACCGGCGCCCGCCGCGCCGTTGGCGTGCGGCGTGTCGGGCGCGTCGATCGTCTCCCGGGCGAGCGCCGGGTCCGGATCGAGCGCCGCGGACGGCGGCGGGGCGTCGAGGCTCATCGTGCGCTGGAACTCGCCGGTCACGTCGCTGGTCATCTGGCGGAAGTCGCGGATCGCCTTGCCGATCTGCGCGCCGATCTCCGGCAGCCGCTGCGGCCCGAAGATCACCAGCGCGACCACCATGATGATGATCAGCTCCAGGGGGCCAATGCCGAGGACGTTCATCGCCGGTCTCCTGCTGGGTGGGGGCCGCGCGGACGCGCGGCTCCGGGTGGCTGTTCATGATTCCGCACGGCTGGCGCCCGCGGCAGCAGTCATCGCAACAGCACGCTCGTCATAGACAGTAAGTATAGCACCCGGCCCGGTCCCTGCCGAGCGCGGCGCGCGTCGGCGCCAGTTCACAGGCGGACCGGCGGGCCAGCGGGCAGGCGGGTAGGCGGAGAGAGGACGCAGCCAGCATTCCTCGATGGTCGGTCAGCCTGACCACTCGCCAACCGCCTGCCCGCCTACCCGTCTACCCGCCTACCCGTCTGCGACCTCTACCGCCCCCTCCGGGCGCGGGGGAGGGATCACCAGCCGAGCGACAGCCACCACCGCACGCCCCAGGCGTAGGTGAGGCAGCTCACGACCAGGAGGGCTTGCAGGATGTCCAGCCGCCAGCGGCGGACGCCGAGCGCGGTGAGGACCAGGAGCGGGACCATCAGGTCGAGCAGGTAGCGCGGGCCGTATTGCGCGAAGCCGGTGCCCATCAGCAGCCCGATCGGCACGTAGACCAGGACGCAGGTGAGCGCCAGCGCCCAGACGAGCGGATCGCGGCGGCGCTGCCAGATGGCGTACGGCGCGCCGAGCAGGACCGGCGTCATCCAGAAGAGGCCGCCGCCCATCGCGACGGTCCGCCAGTCGCGCGTCGCCAGCAGGGGGTAGGCCACGAACTGGTAGTAGAGGTTGGTGGGCAGGTAGTGGAGGTTGAAGGGGCCGTAGCGGGCGTAATCCTCGCGGAACCCGGCGCCCATGTTGTGCCAGTCCAGCCCCAGCTCGAGCGGATTGCCGAAGCGCGCGCTGTTGTACCAGCCGAGCAGCAGCAGGATCGCCGCGACCGGGGCCAGGCCCCAGGCGGCGCGGGCGAGCCGTTGCCCGGCCGGGAGGCGCCAGTCGCGCCGCAGCAGGTAGTAGGCCAGCCAGAGGCCGGTGAAGAGCAGGGAGAGGCGGGTCGCGGCGGCGCAGCCGAGCGCCAGCCCGGTCAGGAAGTAGCCGGCCTTCCCGCGCACCGCCAGGGCGGCGATCGCGGCCAGGAGGGTGCAGCCCCAGCCGACGAGCTGCCCGGTGAACCAGACCCGCCCGGCCGGCGCGAGGATCAGCAGGGTCGAGCCGAAGGCGACCGCGGCGACGAGGATCGCCCGGCGCTCCGGCGTCAGCGGCGCGACCCCGCTGCGGTCGAGCGCCCCGAGCAGCGCGGCGACCTGGGCGACGGTGAACGCCCCGAGGACCGCCGTGTAGACCACGTCGCTGACCCCGGGGCCGAAGAGCGCCACCAGCGGCGCGACCAGGACGGCCGGGAAGGGCGGCCAGTAGAGGTAGAGCCGCCCGGCGTAGGCGACGAGATCGTGCTGGTCGGCCGGCGGGAGGCGCAGGTGGAGCTGGCCGTGCAGGAAGGCGTCCGCCAGCAGGTTGTAGTAGGGGTAGTCCGAGCGGCGCAGCCCGCGCCCGTGGCTGGCGCGGACGAGGTAGGCGACGAGCGCCACCAGCCCGGCCACCTTCGGCCGCGCCAGCGGCGCGATCAGGGCGAGCAGCCAGCTCTCCCGCCCCGGCTCGCGCCCGCGCCGCGTCCGGCGCAGCCGGGCGGATCGCCGCGCGTCGAGCGCGCGTCGGGAGGTGATCATCGATGACCTCGTGCGCGCGGCGCGTGTTTGCCCATCGGTCCTCCGATCGTCGTGCCGGCGCGCCCGCTCAGGCGACGAACGCGCCGTTCAGGTAGGCGTAGAGCAAGAATCCGAGCAGCAGCGTCGAGAGGAGCAGCCAGGAGTAGTGGAACCGGCGGTGGCGGCCCCAGAGCGCCAACAGGGCGAACGCCGGGAAGAGGACCAGCAGGTAGCGGGAGGTCGACATCAGCGGCGAGAAGGACATCTGCCGCGTCGCGATAATCGCCAGTTGCGGCGCGACGTAGAGGCTGTAGGAGAGCGGCAGCCGTCGCAGGCCGAGCAGCAGCAGCAGGCCGAAGAGCAGCAGCAGCGCCAGGTTCAGCGCCTCGATCGCGTCGCCCCGCGCGCGGATGTGCCGCCAACTGGCCGCCAGCGCGTCCCAGGGCAGGCGGTAGCGGAAGCCCCAGGTCCGCGGCAGCGCCTCGAAGGTCGTCCAGCCGGTGGCGATCCTGCCGTAGGCGACGAAGAGCCCCAGCCCGCAGGCCGGGAGGAGCGGCACGAGCGCCGCCGGCGGGTTCGGACGCCGGGAGCGGTCGGGATCGCGCCAGCGCCGGACGAACTCCCAGGCGAGCGGCAGCGCCAGCAGCACTCCCTGCGTGCGGGTGGTCCCGACCAGCAGGGCGAACGGCGCTGCCCAGCCCCACGCGCCCCGCCGGGCCTCGTAGAGCGTCCAGACCGCCAGGGCGAGGAAGAGCGCCTCGGTGAAGGGCGCGAAGAGGAAGAACGCCGACGGGAAGACCGAGAGGTACAGCGCCGCGCGCCGGGCGACCGCCTCGTCGAAGTCGAGGCAGAGGAGCCGGTACAGCCCCGTCACCGCGGCGATGTAGGCGAGCCCGGAGACGACCAGCCCGGCCAGCGTCAGGTCGCCGGCCAGCGGCACGCTGACGGCGCGCATCAGCAGCGGGTAGAGCGGGAAGAAGGCGACCGACGGGTCGTTCGGCCGGTAGCCGAGGGTGGCGACCCGCTGGTACCAGCAGGCGTCCCAGCGCTGCCAGACGCCGAGCAGGCGGAAGTCGAGCCCGCCGGTGTGGGTCGCGGGGCCGCCCGGGAAGGCGCAGGGGGCCGGCAGGCGACCCAGCGCCGAGGCCAGCAGCGCGAAGAGCGAGAAGGCGAGGCGCAGCGTGACGAAGAGCCAGAGGGCTTCCCCCGGGCCGCCCGCCAGCGCCGCGCGCAGCCAGGCGAGTCGCGGATTACGGGTTGCAGCCTGCAGGTTCGCGGACTGTTCTCGCGGCGGCTGTGCAACCTTCACCGTTCGATCCGCAGCCTTCAACCGGCGCTCGTCGCTCGTCGCTCGTCGTTCAGCGGATGCGGACGGCGCCGGCGTCCACCGCGGGGGTATAGACGAGCCGCCCGTCCTCCGAGGTGACCGTGACGCGGGCGCGGTAGAGGCCCGGCGGCGCGTCGCCCGGCGGCGTCCACTCGACCGCCAGGCGCTTGCGCTCGCCCGGCCGCCACTCCTGGTTGCCGTGCCAGGCCGACCAGACCTGGTTGCCGCCCGGCCCGTGGACGGTGAAGACGACCCGCGTCCCCCGGAGCGCCCCGCCCCCGTTCTCGATCTGCGCCCACGGCGTCACCTTGAGCTTGTTCTCGGCCTCGGTGATCGGCGTGACCCCGGCGTCGACGATGGCGAGGCCGCCCGCGGCGGACGCCGCGCGGCGATCGAGCCCCAGGCCACCGGCCAGGTCGAGCGGGGTGCCGAAGCCGAGCACCAGCAGGGTCAAGCCGCCGATCGCGCCCCAGGTCAGCCCCCGGGCGACCGCGCCGGCCCGCGTAGTGGCGTAGAGTGCCCCCGCGGCCAGCGCGAGCGCGAGCCCGAGGACGAGGAGCGGCTGCGCCCCGTGCAGGCCCCAGCGGAGCCAGGCGGTCGTCTGGCCGAGGTCGCGCGCGAGCAGGCGCGGGGTCCAGAGGTCGGCGAGGGGGGCGCGGATCGCCTCGGGCGCGTTCGGCATCGTCGCGGTGGCGGCGAAGAAGACGATCACCGAGAAGGCGATCTGGAGCGCGACCAGCGGCCGGAAGGGGCGCGGGGCCAGCGCGACCAGGACCGCGGCGAAGGGGAGCGCGGGGGTCAGGAAGCGCGGGCCGGGCGTCCAGCCGCCGAGCGGCAGGTAGTAGCCGGCGTTGAAGAGGAGGAAGGCCAGGACGATCGCGCCGCAGACGGCGACCTCGCGGCGCGGGCCGCGCCCGCGCGCCGCCAGCAGGCCGAGCGGGGCCAGCGCCAGCCAGGGGGCCAGGAGGAGCAGGCCGCGCGGCCCGAACAGGATCTCGTTCAGCGCCGCGCCGCGCGGCGCGGTCACGCCGAGGATGCCGCGCCCCATTCCGGCGGCGAAGCTGCTGTTCGCCAGGTTGCCGTACCCGAGGCTGAACGGCCCGCCGAACGACACCCAGTTGTAGCCGAGCAGCACCAGCGCCGGCACCGCCGCCCCGGCGACCATCAGCAGCGGCGTCAGCGCCCGCGCGAGCGGCGCCGCGCGGCCGGCGGGGCGGGCCGGCGCTGGCGCGTGGCTGAGCCCGTAGAGGAGCAACACCAGCACCCCGAGCAGGGCGGAGATCTCCACCACGACCGCCCAGCCGGCCAGGAACCCGGCCAGGATCGGGAGCCAGCGGGGCGCCGCCGGCGCCACGGTGCGGTAGCGCCAGAGGACGTAGAAGGCGGCGAAGAGGAAGGCGGCCGCGGCGGCGTGGCCGAAGAGCATCGTCGCGAAGGGGAAGGCGAGTGAGCCGAGCCCGTAGCCGGCGGCGATCGTCAGCGCCCACCACTCGCCGACCTGCGGGCGCAGGAAGCGCAGCAGCAGCAGGACCAGCAGCACGGTGGGGAGGCCCGAGACGGCGAAGGCGAGCGCCGCGATCGCCCGCACCGAGGCGGGCTGGCCGCTGCCGGCGACCCCGGAGGCGGCCTTGAGCAGCAGATAGACCGGCACGCCGAGGATCGACGTGCCGGGCGCCTTGTCGGAGTAGTAGTGGCCGTCGTAGAGCGCCTTGTCGCCGGTGTTCTGGTGGTAGGGGTCGATGCGCGTGGTGCGGTCGTCCACGATCGCGCGCACCAGATCGTAGCGGCTGAACTCGTTCCAGGCCGGCGCCTGGCGGAAGAAGCCGTAGCAGAGGAGCAGGGTCAGCGCCAGGATGACCTCGCGCCGGGCGGCCGCCGTCAGCCGGGGCCGGCGGCGCGCGACCGGGGCGACCGCCGGCGTGGTCGCGTCCTGGTGAACGTGATCGCGACCGGGTACGTCGGTGACGGGCGGCGCGGCCAGGCGCGCGGCCCCTTGTGGCTGCAGGTCGCTCACGAGGGGATCACCCGGAACGGGAAGTAGCCGTAGAAGCCGAGCAGCACCGCGCCGAGGAAGGCCCAGCGCACCAGGCGCGGCGTCTGCGGCGCGTGGAGGAACTGCGCCGCCGCCAGCGCCACCGCGGGGATCGCCGGCAGGAAGTAGAAGATATACGAGATGCGGTGCGCCAGGAGCGCCGCCGGCCAGAAGGGCGCGTAGGCGGCGACGAAGAGCGCCAGCGCGAGGAACGCGCCGTCGGTGCGGAACCGCCAGGCGGCGTAGGCGGCGTAGCCGATCGCCAGCGGCACGATGCCGACGATGTAGGGGTTCATCGCGCCGCGGAAGAAAACAATTGGCCGGGTCGCCTTGACCTGGCCGTTCTCCAGCTCCTGCACGTCGGTGCGCAGGTAGGTCATCTCCACGTCGTTGAGCAGCCACTGCCAGGGGTCGCTCTCCTGCCCCTGCGGCCCGGCCGGGCGAGTGAGCGCGAAGCCGTAGCTGAAGATGTGGCGGACGTGGTCGACCGGGTTCTTGTAGCTGCTCCAGAAGGTGTCGAGCGTGCCGAGGAGCCAGGGGAAGGAGACGGCGAAGACGACGAGGGTGATCGCCAGCGGGCGCAGCGGCCGGACGGCCCAGCGCCCCGTGGCGAGCCGGTCGCGCACGACCCGCAACCCCTCGTAGGCGACGAGCGCGCCGAGGCCGTAGAGCCCGCCGATCTTGCAGAGGGTGGCGGCGACGATCGCCAGCCCCGCCAGGATCGGGTGGCCGCTCAGGTAGGCGTAGACCCCCGCCAGCAGGAAGGCGACCAGGAAGACGTCGAGCACGCCGATCCGGGCGTGGACGAAGACGAGGTTGTCGAAGGCGTAGAGGAAGGTCGCGGTCAGCGCCAGCCCCTTGCCGCCGCCGGCCCGCCGCGCGATGCCGTAGACGAAAGGGATCGAGAGGGTGCCGAAGATGACGCTGGCCGCCCGCCAGCCCCAGGCGTTGTCGCCGAGGAGGCGCATCGAGGCGGCCATGATCAGCTTGGCCCCCGGCGGGTGCTCGCTGTTCGGATCGAGGCCGCGCCGCGCGTCGCGGTAGGGGTCCCCCTCCGGCACCGGCAGGCCGAGGATGACGCGCGCGGCGTTGACGTAGTACTTCTCGTCGAAGATCAGCGCGCCCTCGGGCTTGTCGAGCCAGACGACGCGGAAGAAGAACGAGAGGAGGATCAGCAGGGCGAGGATCAGCGGCGCCCAGTCCGCCGCCCGCAGGCTGCGCTCGAGCGGGGCCAGGCGCTCCCTGCCGCGCGCCAGACGGCCGCGGAACCGCGCGAGCCGACGGGGGGGCGCCGGTTCGACGAGCGCTTCGGGCGTCTCCGGTTCGGCCACGATCGGTGCGCGGTCGGGGAGCGCGCGGTCGGTCATCCTGTCTGTACCCTACGGCGAATCACGGTCTCGCGCGCGACCCCACCTTGCCCGGCAGCCGCGCCGGCGGCGGGCGACAATTCGCGCCTCAGAACGGACGATGTTACGGATAGGGTAGCAGCGCGATCGGCGCCGCGTCAAACCGCGCGGAGGGCGGAGGGCCGAAGGCAGAAGGCAGAAGGCGGAGGGGCGAAAGCCCGCGATCGAAGCCGCTTGCGGCTTCCGACTCCGCCCTCTCTGCCCCCTGCCCTCCGCCTTCTGCCCTCCGCCCTACGGCTGCGCGGCGAGCCAGTCGAGCGCGGCGTCGAGGACGGGGTCGCCGTTGCCGCCGGGGCGCGGCGCGATCGGCACGTCCGGCTCGACGCCGACGCGGTTGATCTCGCGATCCTTGGGCGACAAGAACTTCTCGATCGTCACCTCGAGCGCGGAGCCGTCGTCGAGCGGGAAGTAGCTGGCGACCGCCAGGCAGCCGGCCGTCTTCTGCCCGAAGAGGCGGGCGAAGCCGTAGTCCTGGGCGGCGGCGGCGAACGCCTCGCTCGCCGAGGCCGAGCCGCCGTTGATCAGCACCGCCAGGGGCTGCTGCGGCGTGAAGTAGGACTGCCCGTTGGTGACGATCGGATCGCGCGTCCCGTCGCGGCTGACCTGGTAGCCGACCGTCTGCCGCCCCTCCACGAAGCGGCTGGCGATCTGGGCGAAGGTGTTGACGAAGCCGCCGGGGTTGCCGCGCAGGTCGAGCACCCAGCCGGTCACGCCCTGGCGCTCGAACTCCTCCAGTGCCTGCTGCACCTGCCGCTCGGTCCCCTGCGCGAACTGGTAGAGCTTCATGTAGCCGATCTTCTCGCCGTTCGGGCCGGTCTTGATCTCGGAGCGGAAGACCGGGATCTGGATGCGGGCACGGGTGAGCGTCACCTGGCGCGGCTGCGCCTCGCCGGGGCGCTGGATCGTCAGGGTGACGTCGGTTCCCTCCGGACCGATCACCAGCGTGCGGACCTGGTCGGCGTTCAAGTTGGTGACATCGGTGCCGTTGACCGCCAGGAACGCGTCGCCCGATTGCAGCCCGCCCCGCTCGGCGGGGGTGCCGGGGTAGACCTCGCCGACGGTCAGCGGCTGCGCGGTCGGCTGGATCGTCACGCCGATGCCGACATAATTCGCGGTGCCTTGCAGGGCGTTGCGCTGCTGCTCGGCCTGCTCGGGGGTGAGGAAGGCGGTGTGGCACTCGTCGACCGCGCGGACGATCCCCTCGATCGTCTCGTAGGCGAGGGTCGCCTGATCGATGTCGCCGCGGGCCGGCTCGGCCAGCGCCAGGTAGGCCTGCCGGAAGAGCGCCTCATCCTGCCCCGGATCGCCGGTGAAGGTGGGGCGGGCGACCTGCGGGGTCTTGCCCGAGGCGCGCAGCGTGGCAACCGCCGCGTCGTAGGCCGCGCCGTAGAGGTCCGCCGTGTTCAGCGGGTCGACATAGCGGTCGAGCAGCGTGTCGACCGCCTGGACGACCAGATTCGCGCCGACTCCCGGCGCGATGTTGGCCGCGCCGGGCGTGCTGTTCGCGCGGCGCACCGGCGAGGCGGTGCCGGTGGCGCGGGCCACGGCGCTCGGCGTGCCGCTCGCGCGCGTCGGCGTGGCCGCGCCCGTAATCGGCGCGGCGCCGGTCGCGGTGCTGGCCGTCGTCGTCGCGCCTGCCGCCGTGGTAGTGGCGCCGGCCGTCGTGCCGGTCGCCACGGTGGAGGCGCCGGTCGTCGTGGAAGCCGCGGCAGGGGTGGCGGCCGCGGCGCCCTGCGCCGTCGGCGCGCCCGTCCCCGCCATGGCGGTTGGCGGGGCGGTGGTGGTGGCGGTCGGGCCGGCGCCGTTGCTACAGGCGACCAGCAGGAGGAGACAGACGACCAGGATCAGACGCTTCATGCTTGTCCTTTTCCGCTTCCGCACGGTTCGGTTAGAGCCCCGTCGCACGCCCGCTGGCGTGTCCACGCCTATAGCCAGTTTGCTGCCACGGCCGGGCGCAGTCCCCCGGCCCCCCAACGTTGGGGGCAGGAGCAGGCGAGTGTTGGAGCCTGCGGAGAAAGCTACGCGCCGTCTCCCGCACCCTCTCCCAGCAACGTCGGAAGGCAGGGGGCTGTCACCGCTGGGACGCCAGCCAGCGGGCCGCGGCGTCGAGGACCGGGTCGCTCGCGCCGGACGGGTCGGGGGCGACGGCCTCGTCGGGCTGGACGCCGATGCGGTTGATCTCGCGCTTCTTCGGCGAGAGGACCTTCTCGATCGTCACCCCCACCGCCGAGCCGTCGGCGAGCGGCTGGGTGACCGCCGCCGCCAGGCAGCCGGCGGTGGTCTGCCCGAAGAGGCGGGCGAAGCCGTAGTCCTGGGCGGCGGCGGCGAACGCCTCGCTCGCCGAGGCCGACCCCTCGTCGATCAGCACCGCGAAGGGGCGCTGCGGCGTGAAGTACCGATCCCGCTCGACCGCGATCGTCTCCTCCTTGCCGCCGCGCTCGATCGTGTAGGCGATTGGGTTGCCCTCCTTGAGGAAATGCCCGGCGATCGCCGAGAGGGTGTTGACGTAGCCGCCGCCGTTGTCGCGCAGGTCGAAGACCCAGCCGGTCACGCCCTGCCGCTCGAACTCCTCCAGCGCCGCGCGAATGTTGTTCTCCGCGCCGGTCGAGAAGGAATAGAGCTTCATGTAGCCGATCTTCGTCCCGCCCGGCCCGTCCCGGACCTCCGAGGTGAAGACCGGCAAGTTGATCACCTCGCGGGTGATCGTGATGTCGCGCGGGGCCGGCTCGCCGGGGCGCTGGATGGTCAACCGGACCGGGGTGCCCTCCTTGCCGCGCACCAATGGCGTCACCTGCTCGGCGGTCAGCGTCGAGACGTCGGTGCCGTCCACCGCGACGATCGCGTCGCCGGCCCGCAGCCCGGCCCGCTCGGCGGGGGTGTTGGGGAAGACCCCGCCGATGACGACCGGGCTGACGCCCGTCCGGGTCGTCACCCCGATGCCGGCGTAGTTGGCGGTGCCGCTCAGCCGCGCGGTCGTCTGCTGGTACTGCTCGGGGTCGAGGAAGTTGGTGTGGCACTCGTCGATCCGCTCGGTGACGCCGCGGATCGCGCCGTAGGCGAGCGCCGTCTGCGCCGCCCCGGCCCCGGCCGGCTCGGCGAGGGCCTGGTAGGCCTGTCGGAAGGCGTCGGCGTCCTTCTTCTGGTCGCCGGTGAAGGCGGGGCGCTGGCCCGCCGGCTCCCGCCCCGCCTTGCGCGCCTCGGCCGCGGCGGTGTCGTAGGCGGCGGTGTAGAGGTCGGCGCTGCTGAGCGGATCGACGTAGCGGTCGAGCAGGATGCCGACCGCCTGGGTGATCAGGCTCGCGCCGCTGGCCGGGCTGTCGGTCGGGCGCGGGGTCGGGGTGGCCGCGCGGCTGCAGGCGACGTTGGTGATGAGGAGCAGGCAGAGACAAATGGCCAGTCCGCGGCGCTGCATCGCGTGTCCCCAGTCGTTACGATCCGGTTGTTTCGATCGTCGCGGCAGCGCCTGGCGACGCCCTACGCGCATTATGGGCAATGCTAGGTGTCCGGCGGGCGCGCTGTCAATGCGGGCGGGGGGGGTGGGCGGCCGCCGGTTGAAACCGGCGTCTCGCGGGCCTGCGGCCACCAAGCCCGCCGCCGCGGGCTGGGACGTATCGAACATCCTTGCCTGCCACGGAGGGCGATGAGTACCGGCGACCCCAGTCCGCGCAGGCGGATTCATGCCCTTCAGGGTGCTTCGTGGCCGCAAGGCCCGTGAGACGCCGGCTTCAACCGGCGGCCGCCCGCCGCCCACTTCTCCTAACCCGTCGCGCGCGGCTCTGGTTTCGGCCGCCTACGCCGCGCTCCCCGCCCCCCGCTCCGCGCCCAGCAGGTCCCACGCCAGCGCGACCAGCATCTTCGTCGCGAGGATCATGCTCTCGATGTCGACCGACTCGTCGATGTTGTGCGCCCCGGATTTGTTCGGGTCGGCGTCGGGGTGGCTGGGGAGGAAGCCGTAGATGATCGGGCCGAGCGGGCGGACGAGGCGGGAGTCGGTGAAGCCGACCGTCAGGCCGGGGACGAAGCCGAGGTCGTCGCGCCCGAGCGCGGCCCCGGTGGCGGCGCGCACGGCGGCGGCGAACGGCGCGGCGGGGCCGTCGTAGGGCGAGGCGCTGGGGACGGCGGTGTAGCGGATCGCGAAGCCGACGCCGTCGAGGCCGGCGAGGATCGCGGCGAGCTGGTCGCGCACGTAGCCCTCGTCCTGGTGGGGCAGCGTGCGCACGTCGCAGGTGATCCGGCAGCTCTCGGCGACGCTGTTCGACTTCACCCCCGCGTCGATCATCGTCGCGACCAGCGTCATCCGGGTGAGCGCCCGCAGGGATGAGCCCCAGGCGGGGTTCTCCCGTTCGAGGTCGGCGGCGATGCGGTCGACGTTCTCCGCGGTGACCGTCTCCCGCACCCCGTAGATCTCGGCGAGCGGGGCGATCAGGGCCGGGGCGACGTGGCGCTCCGGCTCGTAGGCCGCGATCCGGCGGATCACCTCCTGCGCCTTGTAGATCGCGTTGTCCGCGCGCCACGGCTGCGAGGCGTGCCAGCCGCGCCCCTTGACCGTGACCTCGACCTCCAGCCGCCCCTTCTCGCCGGTGCTGACCAGGTAGACGAGCCGGCCGTCGGCGGCCTGCACGGCGGCGCCCCCCCCCTCGTTGATGCCGTAGTCGGCGCGCAGGTCCTCGGGGTGGTGGCGGGCCAGCCAGCCGAAGCCCCACTCGCCGCCGGCCTCCTCGTCCGCGCCGACCGCCAGGAGCAGGTCGCCGCGCAGGTGGACGCCGGCGCGCTTGAGGAGGATCAGCGCCATCGTCTCGGCGGCGACGGTGCTCTTCATGTCGGCCGCGCCGCGCCCCCAGATCCGCCCCTCGGCGACCTCGCCGCCGAAGGGCGGGTGGGTCCAGGCCCCCTCGTCCTCGACCGGCACGACATCGCTGTGCGAGAGGAGGAGGAGCCGCGGCGTCCCGGCGGTGCCGGGGAGCCGGGCGAGCAGGTTGCCGCGGTTCGGCGCGGACTCGTGGATCTCCGCCCCGATCCCCGCCTCCGCCAGCTTGCGCTGCACCAGTTGGGCGGCGGGGGTCTCGTTGCCGGTCGGCATCACCCCGGTGTTGACCGTCGGGATGCGGACCAGATCCTGGCAGAGGGCGATAATCTCGTCGCGGGCCTCGTCGACCGATGCGAGCAGGCTCTCCAGCGTGGCGGGCGTCATGGCGTCCTCCGTGGGCGTGCGGGCGTTCGGCGTCGGTGGGCGGGCGACCGGCGGAGCGCGCCGGGTGGTGCGGCAGTCGCGGCTGGGAGATCGCCGGGGCGTCATGGTACCATGCGCGGCGGGGCGGGCACAGGGGCGGCCACCGCGCCACCGACACCTTAGAGGCGTGCGCCGTGGCGGGGTGGCCGGCGGCTGAAGCCGCGCCTGCCGGCCCGCGGGCCACGAAGCCCCCCTTCGGGGGCTGGGATCGCGACCATGCGCCAGGCTGTCCTCAGCGGCTCACGGTCTGGCTCGGTCCCAGCCCGCGACGGCGGGCTTCGTGGCCCACAGGCCGATAGGCGCGGCTTCAGCCGCCGGCCACCGCGCCACCGCGCTATCAATTGGCTCCCCAACGCTGGGGGATGGAGGACTGAATATGCGCGAGCAGACCGGGCAGGATCGGTTCCGGCGCTGGGAGGCGCATCCCGCCTTCCGGCTGCTGCCGTTCCTGATGGCGGCGCTGGCCGCCGTCGCCGCGAGCGGCGGGGCGCTGGCGCGCGGCGGGCCGCTGCCGGTCGCGGTCGTCGGGGTTTTCCTCGCGATCGGCGCGGTGGCGGTCCTCGTCGCCTGGCGCCGGCCGGTCGCCGGCGCGCTCTTCATCGCCGCCCTCGCGGCGGTGGTGATTGCCGTCCTCTACGTCCTCTGACACACCGCGGACGCCCGGCGCCGGGAACTCTTTGCGGCCCCCCGGCGTCTTTATTGCGCGCGGGATCGGGCGCGGGGGAGTGCGCGGACGCCGCCCGCGCGCTCCCGAAGTCGCCATAGCCCCCGTCTGTGGCACCGTTCTTGCTGCCGGACCGGAACACCGGCGCGAACGGTTCGAGTCTTTGGCGCATCGGCGCCGGTAAAACCGGATTCGGGCAGACGCGAGTGTCGCCGCCCGCCGGGAGAGCGGGCAGCGCCGCGGGGTGCGGCGCCGGACGTCTCGCGCGGCGGGCATGCCGGGATAGGGGCGTGTTCCGTGGGGGAATGGAACCGCCGGATCGGGCGGCCGCGATCGCGGTCGCCGAGAGGAAGCAGGGACGGGCGCGGCCCTGGGGGGTCCGCGAAGGAGGAGAGCACCCGATGGCACAGCAGAAACAGCACCCGCACGAGCCGGCCAGGCGGCCGGACGACGGGAACGAGTTGATGGCGCTGGAGCGCGCCTGGGAGCGGCAGGGCCTGCGGCGGCGCGACTTCATCCGCCTCGTCTTCGCCGGGGCCAGCACCGCCACGATCGCCGCCGCCCTGGCCGCCTGCGGCGGCGCCGACCCGACCGCGACGAGCGCGCCGCAGGCGGCCGCGACCACCGGCGCGGCGCCAGCCGCGACGACGGGAGCGGCCCCGACCGCCACGACGGCCGCCGCGCGCCGACGACCGCCGCCACCACCGCCGCCCCGGCCGCGACGACGGGGCGGCCCCGACCGCCGCCGCCACCGGCGCGGCCACCGGCCTCCCGAGCGGCGGCAAGTACAGCACCCTGGAGCCGGTCGGCAAGAAGGGCGGGCGGGTGATCGAGGTCTCGTTCGCCGACGCCAAGACGATGAACCCGATGCTCCTCACCGACACCGCGTCGGGGGCGCGCACCGCCGTGACGTTCAACGCCCTGGTCGACACCAGCCCGGACGATGGCCTGCCCTACCCGGAGTTGGCGGCCGAGGTGCCGACCAGGGAGAACGGCGGCATTTCCGCCGACGGCCTCACCTACACTTTCAAGCTGCGCAACGACGTGAAGTGGCACGACGGCACGCCGTTCACGGCGAAGGACGTCGTCTACACCTATGAGACGATGAAGAAGCCGGAACTCGGCTCGGTTCGCACCAGCGAGTTGAACGAGCGCGTCGAGTCGGTCAGCGCGCCGAACGACACCACCGTCGTCTTCAAGATGAAGAAGGTGGTCGCGCCCTTCCTGACCGACAACATGTACGGCATCGTGCCGCAGCACATCCTCGGCAGCGTGCCGGTGGCCGACATCAAGTCGCACCCTTCAGCACCGGCGACCCGAAGGCGACGATCGGCACCGGGCCGTTCAAGTTCGGGGAGTGGGTCAAGGACGACCACGCCACCTTCGTCAAGAACCCGGCCTACTTCCGCGGCGAGCCGGCGCTCGACCAGTACATCTTCAAGGTCGTCAAGGACGCCAACGTCGTCGCGGCGCAGCTCCGCACCGGGGAGGCCGACTACGGCGGCATCACGCCGGCGCTGTTCGAGGAGATGAACAAGCAGCAGAACCTCAACATCGCCCGCTACGACACCTACTCGACGACCTACATCACCTTCAACATGAACGCGCAGAAGTCCGCGCTCTTCCAGGACAAGAAGGTGCGGCAGGCGCTGGCCTACGGCATGGACCGCGACGCCATGGTACGGGCGATCCAGGGCGGCTTCGGCGTGGTCGCGCAGGGGACCGAGCCGGTCCTCTCCTGGGCCTACGCGCCGGACCAGATGAAGACCAAGTACACCTACAACCCGCAGCGGGCCAACCAACTGCTCGACGAGGCGGGCTGGGCCAAGGGGCCGGACGGCATCCGCCAGAAGGACGGCAAGCGCCTCGCCTTCACGATCTGGACCAACGCCGGCAACAAGGTCCGCGAGCAGTACATCACCGTGATGCAGGCCCAGTGGAAGAACCTCGGTGTGGAGGCGACCCCCAAGACCGAGGAGTGGAACTCGTTCCTGACGCGCATCAACGAGACGCGCGACTTCGAGCTCTACCTCAGCGGCTTCGGCTTCGGCGTCGATCCCGACCAGTCGTCCTTCTGGACGACCGACGCGATCACCAACGGCTTCAACCGCGCCAGCTACTCGAACCCGCAGGTCGACCAGCTCTTCGCCCAGGCGCTGAGCGAGCTGGACCGCGAGAAGCGCAAGCAGCTCTACGTCGAGGTGCAGAACATCCTGATGGACGATCTGCCGAGCATGATGGTGGACTTCCCGCAGGCGCTGGCCGCGGTCAACAAGCGGGTCCACAACCTCAAGCCGAACGCGATCAACGTCCGCTGGAACGTGAAGGACTGGTGGGTCGAGGACGGCCGGTAGGGCCGGCGGGCGGCGCGCGGGCAGGCCGGGGGAGCATCCCCCGGCCCGCCACACATATCCCCGAGGGGCGCAGATTTGACAAGCCCGCGGCGGACTGTGTACAGTAGCCCCATTGGAGCGGCGGTCGTCGTATCCTGCACAGTGTCGTGACAATCGAGACAAGTGCATAGCGCACGGGCCGGAGGTGGCGGGAGGGAGCCCCCGCATCCGGGCCACGATGGTCCACGACGCGTGCGGCGCCGCGCAGGCCGTCCACTCGATCTGGCGATCGGCTTACTCGGGGACGCCCCGGCAGCCCGCGGGGGCGCTGATGACCTACCTGCGCTCGGGTGGGGTCGGAGGAGGTGCTATCGGGAAGCAGGCAGCGACAGGCCGCAACGGGGTGATCGTCGCGCGAGCTGGGGCCAAACAACCACGCGCCCGTGCGCTCCACCGACGACCGGGGCGCATCACTGTCGGCCTCGTTGGGGGACGGGGCCGGCGGGGGTGGGGCGTCGTCCATAACCATTCGCGACCGTGAGTCGTCGTCCACCAGCAATCGCCCACTTTTCAAGCGCCTACTCTTAGGGAGGGATGCACGCATGAGCACGAGCGACCGGAACGAAGCGCACCCCGATCTCGACGTGATGGACCTGGAACGGCAGTGGGAGCGGCAGGGCCTGAGCCGCCGCGACTTCGTGCGCCTGCTCGCCGCCGGCGCCAGCCTGACCAGCATCGCCGGCATCCTGGCCGCCTGCGGTGGGGCCGAGGCCACGGCGACCAGCCCGGCGGCGCCGACCGGGACCACCGCCGCGGCCGCAGCCCCGACCGCGACGACGGCCCCGCGCCCGACGACCGCCGCCACCACCGCCGCGCCAGCCGCCACCACCGCTGCCCCGGCCGCGACGACGGCCGCCCCGACCGCGGCCGCCACCACCGGCGCTGCCGCGGGCCTCCCGAGCGGCGGCAAGTACAGCACCCTGGAGGCGGTCGGCAAGAAGGGCGGCCGGATCATCGAGGGGACCTTCGCCGACCTGAAGACCTTCAACCCGATGCTCTCCAGCGACACCTCCTCGGGCGCCGTGATCGCGATGCAGTTCAACTACCTGGTCAGCGTCAGCCCCGACAACGCCCAGATCTTCCCCGATTTGGCGTCCGAGGTGCCGACCAGGGAGAACGGCGGCATCTCCCAGGATGGCCTGACCTACACCTTCAAGCTGCGCCCGAACGTGAAGTGGAGCGACGGCCAGCCCTTCACCGCCAAGGACGTCGTCTTCACCTACGAGACGATGCAGAAGAAGGAGTTGGGGTCGCCGCGCACCAGCGAGCTGAACGAGCGGGTCGAGTCGGTGACGGCGCAGGGCGACAGCACCGTCGTCTTCAAGCTCAAGAAGGTCGTCGCCCCGTTCCTGACCTCGAACATGTACGGCATCGTGCCGCAGCACATCCTCGGCAGTGTGCCGGTCGATCAGATCAAGTCGCACCCCTTCAGCACCGGCGACCCGAAGGCGACGGTCGGCACCGGGCCGTTCAAGTTCCAGGAGTACGTCAAGGCCGACCGCTTCACCGCGGTCAAGAACCCGACCTACTTCCGTGGCGAACCGGCCCTCGACCAGTGGATCTACAAAGTCGTCAAGGACCAGAACGTTCTGGTGGCGCAGCTCAAGACGAACGAGGTCGACTACGGCGGCATCACCGAGCCGACGTTCGAGGAGATGAGCAAGCAGCCGAACCTCAACGTCCAGAAGTACGACACCTACTCCTTCACCTACTACGCCTACCAGCTCGACCCGGCCAAGACGACCCTCTTCCAGGACGTCAAGGTGCGCCAGGCCCTCGCCTACGGCATCGACCGCGAGGCGCTGCTGCGGGCGATCCGCTTCGGCATCGGGCAGGTGGCGACCGGGACGATGCCGGTCCTCTCCTGGGCCTACGCCCCGGACCAGATCCGGACCAAGTACAACTTCAACACGCAGCGGGCGAACCAGCTCCTGGACGAGGCCGGCTGGGTCCGGGGGGCGGACGGCATCCGCGCCAAGGACGGCAAGCGCCTCGCCTTCACCCTCTGGACCAACGCCGGCAACCGCATCCGCGAGCAATACATCACCGTGATGCAGGCCCAGTGGAAGAACATCGGCGTGGAGGCGACGCCCAAGACCGAGGAGTGGAACGCCTACCTCACCCGCATCACCGAGACGAAGGACTTCGAAATCTTCCTGGTCGGCTTCTCCTGGGGGACCGACCCCGACCAGACGACGATGTGGGCGACCGAGGCCTACACCGGCGGCTTCAACATGAACAAGTACTCCAACCCCAAGGTCGACCAGTTGCTGGCGCAGGGGTTGAGCGAGCTGGACCAGGAGAAGCGCAAGCAGATCTACATCGAGATGCAGAACATCGTCAACGACGAGCTCCCCAGCTTCATCATGGACTTCCCGCAGGCGCTGCCGGCGATCGCCAAGCGGGTCCACAACCTCAAGCCGAACGCGATCAACACCCGCTGGAACGCCCACACCTGGTGGGTGGAGGACGGCCGCTAAGGGGAGTCGTCGGTCGTCGGTCGTCGGTCGTCAGTCGTCAGCATGGCGCGGGGCCGGGGGACAATCCCCGGCCCCGCGCCCGCTCGCGCCGCGCGCTGTGGAGCGCCCTCCCGTTGCGTGGCATCTCGGCGCCCCCAGCGGCTATACTCGGTTCGGGGCCAAGTCCCCTCTTTCAGATGTGCTCTCGATCGTTTCCGCGCTCAAACCTGTCCAGGCACGGCAGGCCCGGGCCAAGAAAGCAACGGTGATGCCCCTCGCACCCCTCAGCCCGCACCCCTCAGCCCTCAGCCCTATCGCCGACCTCGATCCGGCGGTCGCGCCGTTCGGCGTCTACCTGCATGTGCCGTTCTGCGTCCACAAGTGCCGCTACTGCGACTTCGTGACCTACGCCGGGCGCGAGGCGCTGATCCCGGCCTATGTCGACGCGCTGGTCGGCGAGATCGCGCGGGCGCCGGGGCGCTGGCCGGGGCCGCTGCCGCGCGTCTCCTCGGTCTTCTGGGGGGCGGCACGCCGTCGCTGCTGCCGCCCGAGGCGTTCGCGCGCGTGCATGACGCGATCGCGGCGGCGTTCGGCTGGCGCGGCGGGGACCGGGAAGGGGTCGAGATCACGGTCGAGGCGAACCCCGAGACGGTCGACGAGGCCTACTGGGCCGCGCTGCGCGAGGCGGGCGTGGGGCGGATCAGCCTGGGGGTGCAGAGCTTCCAGCCGGCCGGGCTGCGGGCGCTCGACCGCGACCACGACGCGGCGGCGGCGGTGGCCGCGCTGGAGGCGGCGCGGCGGGCCGGCATCGCCAACGTCAGCCTCGACCTGATCTTCGGCTGGGCCGGGCAGACCGCCGCCGATTGGGACGCCGACCTCGCGCGGGCGATCGCGCTGGCGCCGCGGCACCTCTCGCTCTACGCGCTGACGGTCGAGGAGCGGACGCCGCTCGCCGCCGACATCGCGCGCGGGCGCGTCCCCGCCCCGGACGACGACCGGCAGGCCGACCTCTACGAGGCCGCCGCCGCGACCCTCGCCGCCGCCGGCTACGAGGGCTACGAGATCTCCAACTGGGCGCTGCGCGAGCGGCCCGACCGGCCCTCGCCCCATCGCTCGCGCCACAACAGCCTCTACTGGCGCAACGGCGAATACCTCGGCTTCGGCGTCGGGGCGCACTCGCACTTCCGCGGGCGGCGCTTCGGCAACGGCCGCCTGGTGCGCCGCTACATCGAGCAGGTCGCCGCCGGCCTCCACGCGCCGGCCTTCGAGGAGCCGATCGACCCCGAGACGGCGCAGGCCGAGACGATGATGCTCGGCCTGCGCCTGGCCGACGGGGTCTCGCGCGCCGCCTTCCGCGCCCGCCACGGCCGCGACCTCGACGCGGTCTACGGCCGGCAGATCGCCGACCTCGTCGCGCTCGGCGCCCTGGCGGACGACGGCGATGCTGTCCGCCTCACCCCGCGCGGGCGGCTGGTGGCGAACGAGGCGCTGGTCCGCTTTCTTAAGTGATGGGTGATGAGCGATGAGGATTAAGGATTGAGTGGGTGTTGTAGGACGGTATAGCCCTCAGTCTATCCGCGACTACTCAATCGTCCGTTTCGCCAAAATACGCTGGGTTGGTCCTCCCCCTCGCCCAGGATTGGGAGAGGGGGTTGGGGGGTGAGGGCGCCGCGGGGGTAAGGGCCGCCCTCCACTCAGCACCCAGCACTCTCTCGGCGTCGGCATCGGCTGTGCGATAGCTGTGCTGGTGGTGCGGCGCGTGCCGCGCCGTGGTCGTTCCTGCGTGACCGGGAGGGTTCATGGCCGAGATCAAGGTTGGCGTGCAGTTGCACCCGCAGCACACGTCCTACGCGGACTATCGCGACGCCTGGCTCCGGGCCGACGCGCTCGGCGTCGACTCGATCTGGAACTGGGACCACTTCTTCCCGCTCTACGGCGACAAGGACGGCCCGCACTTCGAGGGCTGGACGACGCTGGCGACCCTCGGGGCCGAGACGCAGCGGGCGCGGGTCGGCTGCCTGGTCCTCTGCATGAGCTACCGCAACCCGGCGCTGCTCTCCAACATGGCGAAGACCTTGCAGCACATCACCGGGGGGCGGCTGATCCTCGGGCTGGGCGCGGGCTGGGCCGAGCGCGACTACGACGAGTTCGGCTACGAGTTCGGCACGGCCGGGGAGCGGCTGAAGGGGCTGGAGCGCGGCCTGGAGATCATCAAGGAGCGCTGGGCGCGGGACAACCCGCAGCCGCTGGGGGGCGCGGTGCCGATCCTGATCGGCGGCGGCGGCGAGAAGGTGACGCTGCGGATCACCGCGCAGCACGCCGACCTCTGGAACGGCTTCGGCCCGCCGGAGCAGTGGGCGCGCAAGAACACGATCCTCGACGAGTGGTGCTCGAAGGTCGGGCGCGATCCCGCGGCGATCGAGCGCACCGTGATGGTCAACGCGCGCGACCTCGACAACCTCGACGCCTTCGTCCAGGCCGGCGCCACGCACCTGATCCACGGCGTCGGTGCGCCCTTCGACATGGCGCCGATCGAGCGGCTGCTGGCCTTCCGCGACCGGCAACGCGGCGGGTAGGCGGACAGCGCGACCTGAAGAAAGCGGCGCGGCGGCCGGCCGGAGCTGGAGCAGCGGGAAGGGGCAATGCGGGAGGCCGGCGCACGGTGGGGCGCGACCGGCCGAGCGGGGGGCTGACATGAGCGATTTCGGCACGAGACAGAACCTGCTGCTGCTGCTGGGGCGTGCGGCCCTGCTGCGCTGTCCGCGCTGCGGGGGGCGCGGCATCCTGCGCGGCTGGTTCAATCTCCAGCACCGCTGCCCGACTTGCCGCCTCGTCTTCCAGCGGGGGGAGTCGGACTACTGGCTCGGCGGGTACACGATCAACTTCGTCGTCGCGGAAACCGCCGCCGTCGTGCTGATCGTCGCGCTGATCCTCGCCACCCTGCCGGACGTGCCCTGGGCCGTCGTGACGTACGCGGCGATGGCGGCGGTCGTCGTGTTGCCGCTCCTCTTCTTCCCGTTCTCGCGCACCCTCTTTCTCGCCGTCGATCTCTACGTGCGCCCGTCGGAGTTGGGCGACCGCGCGACAGGCGGTCGCGCCGGGGTGAGCCACCACCACGACCGGGGACGGAGGTAGCGGGATAACCTACAAGGGGCGAGGCCGGCGGTGACTGCCCAGTCACCGCCGGCTTCGCCCCTCTTTGCTGTCCGCCTGTCCGCCTACTTCGGCTGCTCCGTCGGCAGGCCGGCCTCGTTCCAGCCGGTCATGCCGCCCTCCATGTAGCTGACGTTGGTGAAGCCCATGTCCTTGAGGGTCTTCGCCCCGAGCGCGGCCTGGCCGCCGCGCATGCAGGTGACGACGACCGGCTGGTCGCGATCTTGCAGGCGCTCGTCGCGCATCTCCGCGGGCAGCTCCCGGTCGGCCTTGATCGGCAGCACGCCGAGCGGCACGTTCATCGCGCCGGGCGCGATCCCGGTGCCGGCGAGGCTCTCCGGCTCGCGCACGTCCACGACGAGCATTTGCGGGTTCTGCTGCATCCGCTGCTGGACTTCCTGCGGGCTGACGCCCGGCACGTCGGCCTTCGCCTCGTCCACCATCTGCGTGAAGGTCTTGGCCATCCTCGCCTCCTCTTCCGGGCCACTCCCGGCGCGACATCGTCGCCATCGCGGCCCGCGTCGCTACGGTACCGCCGTCTCCCACAACGGTCAACGGCCTCGCCGCTCCCTACGGGGAGGTACGAGCAAGATGCTTGCCACGCACCCCTTTTGCACAGGGTTGGTGGGGTGGCCGGTGGGGGGACGCCGGGGGGCCGCCGGTTGAAACCGGCGTTTCACGGGCCTCCGGCCACGAAGCACTCTGAAGGGCATAAACCCGCCTGCGCGGGCTGGAGCGGGGGAAGGGCCGGGGTGGGTGGGACAGTCCGCTATTCCTGGTTTGCGTCCGGATCGGGGCGGTGTGCGGGGAATGGGGGCGCCGTGGCGCGGACCAGCTCGCCGAGGGCGATGTAGGCGGCCTCGCGGGCGCGGCTGACGCCGTTGGCGCGGCCGGAGGAGGAGGGGACGACGAAGACGCGGCTGGCGCCGATGCCTCCCGGCTGGAGGCCCCACCCGGCGGGCGGGCGCCCGGTGTAGGCGGCGTAGGTCGCCTTGCCGTTGAAGCAGACGACGCGCGGGCGGAAGCGCGCGATCTTGGCGGTCAGCGCGTCGCGGCCGGCGGCGGCGACGGCCGGCGGGACGTCGGCCACGCCCGGCGTCGGGATCGGGCAGAGGTCGGTGATGCCGAGGCCCAGGTCCAGCAGGGCGCGGTCCTCGGCGGGTGTGTAGAGGCGCGGCGTCAGCCCGGCGCGGTGCAGCAGCGACCAGAAGCGGTTGCCCGGCCGCGCGTAGTAGTGGCCGGTCAGTGCGGCCATCACCGACGGGTTGAAGCCGACGAAGAGGACCGCCAGGTCCGGCGCGATGAGGTCCGGCAGCCGCCGCGCCGACACGTCGACGGTCTCGCCCTCCCACTCCACGAGGCGCGGCGGCAGGCCGGGCGCGGACGGTCCCTCAGGCGCGGTCATCGCGCTCCCTCACGAAGCGGCCGCGGGCGTCCTCGAACAGCAACCCCCGGCCCGCGATCGTCATGCCGGCGGTCGCGCCCGCGGCGTCCGCCGCGAAGGCGACCGCGAGCGGGAACGACTCGATCTCGAACAGCCCCGGCCCGGTGGGGATCAGCCGGCTGCGCGGCCAGAGCCCGGCGACGCCGTCGAGGACGAGGCTGCCGCCGTCCAGGGAGATCGTACAGGGCGGCTTGTCGCCGTCCCGATGGCGATAGCTCCCGGTGAACCGCTCAAGCGACACGTCCGGGGCCGTCGCCTCCGCCGCCGGGGGCAGGCCGAGGAAATCCGCCACCCGCCGCTGAACGTTGGCCCAGTCGCCCCCGCCGACCTCGATCGCCAGCTTCGGGAAGCCGATCCGCGCGAACGCCGCGTCGGTGAGCGCCCGGTAGTCGCGCCAGAACGCGACCAGGCCGTCGAAGCCCGCCAGCCCGCGCCGCCGCCCGTAGGCCGATGCGGTGGCGTTGCGGATGAAACGCTCCGCCGTGTCGCCGCCCCGCCGCGCGCAGATCCGCCGGAGCGCGGCGGCGACATCCTCCTGATCGAGGGCGATCAGGCACGGGGCGCAGCCGGCGATGATCCGCTCGACCTCCGCGAGATAGGCGTGGATCTCCGCCTCCGGCACGCCGGCCGGGAAGAGGCTCCAGGTGAGGTGCCCGAAGAGGCAGCCGTCGAGCAGGACGATCTCGTCGGCGGCGCGCAGGCGCGCCGCGAGTTGCCGCCAGCGGTCGAGCACGGCGGCGACGACCGGGCGGTGTTGCCCGGACGACAGGGCCTCGACCACGCGCCGCAGCGACGCCCGGTCGTCGAAGACCGCCAGCGGATGCCCCCGCTCCTCCTCGTACCACCACCGGTGCGGGATCGCCTGCCGCGCCAGGTGGCGGGCGAGGAAGTGCGCGGTCGTCGACTTGCCCGCACCGGGCAGCCCCTCGATCAGGATCAGCTTCGTGTCGCGCATGCGGCGAATCCCGCTCCCACCAGAATTATCAGACCATCCCGCCACGGCCCGCGGCCCACGATCTACGTCCTACGATGCGCCGCGCTGCCGGTCGATGGCATAGAGCGCGACCGAGCCGGCCACCGCGGCATTGAGCGACCCGATCCGCCCGCGCATCGGCAGGCGCACCAGAAAGTCGCAGCCCTCGCGGACCAGGCGCGAGATGCCGCCGCCCTCGCTGCCGACGACGAGGGCCAGCGCGCCGTCCAGGTTGGCCCGGTCGATCGGATCGGCCTCCGGCACCCCCTCCAGCCCCGCCACCCAGACGCCGGTCTCCTTCAGCCGGGCGAGGGTCCGCCCGAGGTTGGTCACGGCGGCGATCCGCAGCCACTCGGTCGCGCCGGAGGAGGCGTTGACGACGGCGGGGGTGATCGCCGCGGCGCGGTGCTCGGGGATCAGCACGCCGGTGACGCCGACCGCCTCGGCGGTGCGCAGCAGCGTGCCGACGTTCTGCGGGTCCTGCAACTGATCGAGCGCGAGGTAGAGCGGGGGCCGATCGCCCCCGGTCGCCCCGGCGAGGAGATCGTCGAGGGCGGCGTAGGGGTAGGGACCGGCCTCCAGCAGCACGCCCTGGTGGTTGACGCCCGGCGCGGCGCGCTCGATCTGCGCGCGCGGCGCCTCCTGCACCGCGAGCCCCGCGCGCCGCGCGTCGTCGGCGAGCCCGCGCAGCCCGCCGTGGCCGCGGTCGCGCGCGCCCTCGGCGATCAGCAGCCGGCGCCCCGCGCGGCGGCCGGCGCGGACCGCCTCGTGGACCGCGTTCCGCCCGTACAGCAGTTCGGTCGCCGCCATCAACGCCCCGTTCGTGTCCCGGCTTCGGTCGCCCTCCCCCCGCGTCCCGCCATCAGGCGTCGGGTGGGCGGGAACGTCCATGATAGCACGGCCGGCGGGAGGGCTCGGTTTGCGCGGGCGTAACCGCTCTGGTCGCTCTTGGGCCAGTCCGCGGACGATTCCACTGCTTGACAGTTCGGTTGCACCGATTCATGCTCGCGCTCCGAGCGAGCCTGCGCCGCCCCCGGTATTCCCTGTGAGGTGTGCTCGATGAACGGCAACATTCCCTACGACGACTGGCGGCCACTTTCACTCGCGGACGTGCTGCGGATCTTCGCCGATGCACCGTTTACCTGGGGCATAGCCGGCGGCTACGCGGTCGAGCAATTCCTCGGCACGGCCATCCGCGAGCACGCTGATATCGATGTCGTGGTCTATCGCGATGAACAAGTGCAGGTCCAGGGGTGGCTCCTCGACTGGCGCTTGTATGCCGCCGATCCGCCCGGGACACTCCGACCGTGGGCCGACAAAGAGTACCTGCCCTACGGCATTCATGACGTTTGGGGTCATCGCCTCGGTGTCCGGGCATGGGAGCTGCAGATCATGCTCACCGAGGTTGATGGGGAGCAGTGGTTTATGCGCCGAAGTCCCGAAATTCGTGCCCGCCGTGACGACCTCGTTGTGGTGTACAACGGCATCCCCTGCATCCGCATCGAAGTGCAGTTACTGTATAAAGCGCGGAGTTGTCGTCCCAAGGATACGCGCGACTTCCAAGCTTGTCTGCCGCAGCTCCCTGCCGACGCCAAGCGGTGGCTCGGGGACAATCTGCTGCGGCTTTATCCGGCCGGGCACGCGTGGCTGGCCGACCTCCGTTAACGATGCGACGCTTACTCACCCCTCCTCCCCGCCATGACTACACTGCCGGGGGACTGAACGGTTATGCGGGGGCTGGCTTCGACCGCCGGCCGGCCCCCCTAACCGCCCGCCCGTCGGGACGATTGACAAGGGGGGGCGGGCGGGCGTATAGTGATTGTGACGGATTGCACAATCACGGTATCGAGGAGGAATTGATGACCGCGGCAACCGGCGCCCCCGCCCGCCACGCGATCCCCGGCCCGCCGGCGCACCCCCTCCTCGGCAATCTGCGCGAGGCGCGTCGCGACCCGCTCGCCTTCTACCCGGCGGCCCGGCGGGACTACGGCGACATCGTCCGCTTCCGCTCGCTCGGCCCGCTGCGCTGGTACCTCTTCAGCCACCCCGACGATATCGATTACGTGCTGCGGCGCAACGCGCGGAATTATCACAAGGGGATCTTCGCCGCCTCGATCGTCCCCCTCGTCGGCGAGGGGCTGCTGACGAGCGAGGGCGAGGTCTGGCGCCGCCAGCGCCGGCTGGAGCAGCCGGCGTTCCACCGCCAGCGGCTCGCGGCCCTCGCCGCGGACATGACCGCGGCGGCGGTGGCGACCGCCGAGGGGTGGGGCGAGCCCGCCAGGGTCGGCCGGCCCCTCGACGTGGCGGCGGAGATGTCCCGGCTGACCCTCCAGATCGTCGGCCGGGCGCTCCTCGGCACCGACACCAGCGGCGCGGCCGCGACGGTCGCGGGCGCGCTGCCGGCGACGCTGGAGTACACCATGTACCGCGCGGAGAGCGTGTTTCCGCTGCCCTTGCGCCTGCCGACCCCGCGCAACCGGCGCTTCCTGCGGGCGCGCGCCGCGCTCGACCGGCTCGTCTATGGGATCATCGCCGAGCGCCGCCGCACCGGGGCGGATGGCGACGACCTCCTCTCGATGCTCCTGGCGGCGCGCGACGCCGAGACGGGCGAGGCGATGACCGACCGGCAACTGCGCGACGAGGTGCTGACGATCCTGCTGGCCGGCCACGAGACGACCGCGGTGGCCCTCTCCTGGACCTGGTTCCTGCTCTCGCAACACCCGGAGGCGGAGGCGACGCTGCACGCCGAACTCGCCCGGGTCCTCGGCGGGCGCGCCCCGACCGCCGCCGACGTGCCGCGCCTGCCGTACACCCGGCAGGTGATCGAGGAGGCGATGCGGCTCTACCCACCGGTGTGGGCGACCGGCCGGCAGGCCCTGGGGGACGACGAGGTGCGCGGCTATCGCCTCCCGGCCGGGAGCCCGGTCGTCCTCTCGCCCTGGGTCACCCATCGCCACCCGGACTTCTGGGAGCGCCCCGACGCGTTCGAGCCCGAGCGCTTCGCGCCGGGGCGGGCCGCCGGCCGGCCGCACCTGGCCTACTTCCCCTTCGGGGGCGGGCAGCGCCAGTGCATCGGCAACGGGTTCGCGCTGCTGGAGGCGCAGCTGATCGTCGCCACGCTGGCACAGCGCTACCGGCTGCGCCCGGTCCCCGGCCACCCGATCGAACCGGAGCCGACGGTCACCCTGCGCCCGCGCCACGGCCTGCCGATGACGCTGCACGAGCGCTCCGCCGCGTAGCCCTCTCACTGGGGCGGCATCAGAGGTAGTCGCTGAGATAGATCCAGCGGAAGCGGCTGAAGAGCGGCTCGAATCGTCCCTTCCACCTCGCGTCGTTGCTGACGATCGCCTCGCAGCCGGACAGCAACCCGGAGGCGATGATCAGCGCGTCGGGTAGGCGGATGTTGGTGGTGGCGCGCAGCGCGGCCGCCTGCATCGCCACGGGGAGATCGACCGGCAGCAGCGTGAGATTCGGGAAGGTGAGCAGGAATGTATGCATATAGGTGAATGCCGGTTCGCTCGTGCGGGTTGGTCGCACCAGTAGCTCGCTGGCGCTGAGCGCCGAATAGTAGCCCCGCAAGCGGTCCCGGTCGTCCTCGATGCGGTCCAGCAAGTGCTTTGCCAGGAGGTGGGCACGCTCGGGCGGGCTGTGGTAGGCGATCAGCGTGCTGCTGTCGAGGAGGGCGCGTTCGGCGTTCCCGATCGCGCCGTCCAACTCCACGATGCCCACTTACTCCTCCGGATCCCAACTGCGGCGTTCTTCCTCGAGATATTGCAGGATCTCTTCGTGCGTCCCGAAGACATGGCCGAGCTTGCCGGCGAACGCCTCGGTCCAATCCTCTGGGCGGCGCATCAGCGTCATGATGTCGCCCAGGGAAGTGCGCTGCACGGTTACAAGCAGCCGATCGCCCTTCTGCCACCCGAGCAAACGCACCCCATCAGCCGGCAGGCTCACCTGATTCTTCGCGGTGATCGTCGTCTCGCCGACCTGCTCGATCCGGATCGTCCAGGGATCAGTAATCTCGGCAGCCTCTCGCTCTGTCTTCATGGTTTTCCTTTCACTCGCCGCCAGTATAGGGAAGAAGCGATGGCTGCGCAAGGAGAAGTCACAGATTGCCTTGCGTACGTTCTCGCTTGCACCGTTCGGTTCCTCCACGCCCCGGCGTCTCGATACTTGCAGACGCGTGTCACAGCCCTGGCGATGTGTCGGGAAGGCCGTCGATCACGCGGGCGAGCGCATCGTGGAGCCAGGCGATCTCGTCGGGGGCGAGCGGGGGCCACTGGCGGAAGTAGAGGTCGTCGGTGTCCGCCTCGATCGTCTCGCGGACGTTGTAGCCGGCGCGCGTCGGCTGGAGTGCCGGGCCGCGCCATTCGACATAGCCCTGCTCGATCAGCTCCTCCACCAGCGCGTCGACGTCCGCCGGGTCCTGGGTCGCGGCCAGGCGTTCGCGCAATGCGGCGAGCGTGTCGATGTCGCCGCGCCAGAGGTGGGTCAGCAGATCGAGCGCGGGGCCGGGGAAGTGGGCCAGGCGCCAGGCGCCGATGTGCGCGTCGTCGCGCGCCATCCAGAGGTCGAAGATCGCGCGCTCCAGGCGCACCAGGGGCGCGCGCTCCGCCCCCGGCGCGAGGGCCGCGATCCGCCGGCCGCGCGGCAGATGGGTGTCCGGGCCGCCCGCCCCCGCGTCGAGCCCGGCGGCGATCGCGGCGAAGCGCTCGGCCAGCCGGGCCAACTCGGCGGGGGGGAGTGGCGCCAGCGTCGCCAGGTAGGCGGTCGCCTCCCGTTCGAGCCGCTCGACCAGCGCCCGGCCCTGCCCGGTCAGCCGGTAACGCCCGTCCCGCTCAATGGTGAGGAAGTCGCGCCCGGCGGCCTCATCCAGCCAGGGGTGGTGCGGGTCACGGGTGGCGTAGGGCGCGCCCGGCCGCAACTCGTCAGCCGTCGCGCCCTCCGGCGGCATCTCCGCGACGCGGATCAGCATGAAGAAGGCCGGGCGCGACAACCCGGCGTCGGCCAACAGGGCCGCCAGACCGGGGAAGCCGCGCCGCCGCTTCGTCAGGAAGCGCGGGAAGAGCGGCAGGAGGGCGTGGGGAGTGCGGAAGGCGGAGTGCGTGGTGGGCGCGTCCAAGAGAGTAGACCTCCCTGTGGCCGTGGTGGACGATAATTTAGCTGGTTTCGGTCCCGGCCGCATTTGGAGCGGCTGATCCTTGCTGCCGCTGCCAACCCCTGAAGACGGCGCGCTGGTGGGGGAAGGCGAGGTCGGCCGGCAGCTCGTCGGGGGCGAACCAGCCAATGGCGGCGGCATCGTCGGCGGGTCGGGGCTCGCCCTGCGGTGCGGCGGCCAGGTAGACGACGTTCAGCGTGTCGACCGGGCCGTCCGGCGTGTCGTAGCGGTCCATGTAGCTGCCGAGCAAGCCGGTGACGGCGATGTCGAGCCCGGTCTCCTCGCGCAACTCGCGCGCCACACCCGCCGCGGGGTGCTCGTCCGCCTCCAGGAAGCCGCCGGGGAGGTCCCAATGGCCGCGCCGCAGGGCGATCGCGCGCCGGACCAGCAGCACGCGCCCCTCGCGGAGCACCAGCGCGCAGGCGGTCGGCTTGGCGTTGCGGTAGTGGACACGCCCGCACCGCGCGCGGACCTGCCGCTCCGGCGCGCCG
>JAUJMV010000002.1:43615-52802 GCA_030446685.1 Thermomicrobiales bacterium
GCGCGCCGCCGCAGGCCGGGCAGAAGCGGTCGGCCACGATCAGTATTCTTCGAGGCTGTCGGTCAGCACGTCGAGGTGTTCGAGGGCGAGGCCGGTCCCGATCGCGACGCAGGAGAGCGGGTCGTCGGCGACGTAGCAGGGGACGCCGGTCACCTCGGTCAGCAGATCGTTGAGATTGCGCAGCATCGCGCCGCCGCCGGTGAGGACCATCCCCTTGTCGATGATGTCGGACGACAGCTCGGGCGGCGTCTCCTCCAGCACCGCGCGCACCGCGCCGATGATCGCCTCCAGCGGCTCGGTGATCGCCTCGGTGATCTCGTTGGCGTGGATCTGCACCGTGCGCGGCAGGCCGGCGACCTGGTCGCGCCCGCGCACGTCCATCACCACGTCCTCCTCGAGCGGCATCGCCGAGCCGATCGCGATCTTGACCTCCTCGGCGGTGCGGTCGCCGATCGCCAGGTTGTACTTGCGCTTGATGTAGCCGGCGATCGCGTCGTCGAACTTGTTGCCCCCCACGCGCAGCGACTTGGCGACGACGATGCCGTTGAGCGAGATCACCGCGATCTCGCTGGTGCCGCCGCCGATGTCGATCACCATGTTGCCGCTCGGGTCGGCCACCGGCACCTTCGCGCCGATCGCCGCGGCCAGCGGCTCGCGGATCAGGTAGACGCGGCGCGCGCCGGCGTGGAGCGCGGCGTCGCGGACCGCGCGGGTCTCGACGCCGGTGGTGCCGGCGGGGATGCAGATCATCACCTCCGGCTTGACCAGCGAGAAGCGCCCGCAGGACTTGTCGATGAAATACTTCAGCATCGCCTGGGTGACGACGTAGTCGGCGATCACGCCGTCGCGCAGCGGGCGCACCACCTCGATCGTCTCCGGCGTGCGTCCGAGCATGTCGCGCGCCTCGACGCCGACCGACTTCACCTTGCCGTCCCGGGTCGAGATGGCGACCATCGAGGGCTCGTTGATCACGATCCCGCGGCCACGCACGTAAACGAGGACGTTCGCCGTCCCGAGGTCGATGCCGATTTGTTTCGCCACGCCTGTCCCTTCTCAGTCGTCAGTCGTCAGACGTCAACCGTCGGGTGGTGGTAGGAGGATGATCCGTGGATTTGCCCGGCCCATGCCCCGCGCCCGACGATCGCCGTGCCACGGCCCCGTCAGGCGCCGCGCTCCGGCGCGGCGCCGCCGCCGCGCCGCCGGCGCTGCGCGACCCGCAGACGGACGGTCGAGCGGCGCATCGCCGCCTGCATCTCCGCCAGGTCCGCGCCGCCGTCGCGGCGGGCGGCGAGGGCGGACTCGGCGCGGCGGCGGGCCTCCTCGGCGCGTGCCAGATCGATCTCCTCGGCGTGCTCCGCCGCGTCCGCCAGCACGATCACGCGGTCGTCAGCGATCTCCAGGAAGCCGCCCGAAATCGCCAGCGCGTCCTCGGCCCCGCCCCTGGCGATCCGCAATTCACCCGAGACGAGCGTGGTGATCAGCGCCGCGTGCTCCGGCAGGATGCCGAGCTGCCCCTCAATGCCGGGGGCAACGACCATGTCGACGTCATCCTGGACCAGCACCTCGCGCTCGCCGGTCACGACCTCGACGCGCAGTTTCGCCATCGGCCTCTCCTCCTGATCGCCCGCGCCCCGCGGATGCGCGCGTAAGCGTATGGGGTCGGTCGTGCTTCGTCAGGGGCGGTCGTCCTTGCACCCACCGGGGGCGGGCGATGAGCCCGCCCCCACTCGATCCCTTCAACTCGCCGCGCCCGGTCCCGAGCTTGGCACTCGGCACCTGGCGCTACTCCTGGTTCTGGCGGCGCATCTGCTCGGCCTTCTCGACCGCCATCTCGATGCCGCCGACCATGTAGAACGCCTGCTCCGGCAGGTCGTCGTACTTGCCCTCGAGGATCTCGGCGAAGGCGCGCACCGTGTCCTCGCGCGAGACGTACTGCCCCGGCGTGCCGGTGAATGCCTCGGCGACGAACATCGGCTGCGACAGGAAGCGCTCGATACGCCGCGCGCGCCCGACCGTCAGCTTGTCCTCCTCGCTCAGCTCCTCGATGCCGAGGATGGCGATGATGTCCTGCAGGTCCTTGTAGCGCTGCAGCACCCGCTTGACCTCCTGCGCCACCCGGTAGTGCTCCTCGCCGACGATCAGCGGGTCGAGGATGCGCGAGGTGGAGGCGAGCGGGTCGACCGCCGGGAAGAGGGCGCGCTCGGCGATCGAGCGCTCGAGGGCGACCGTCGCGTCGAGGTGGGCGAAGGTGGTGGCCGGGGCGGGGTCGGTGTAGTCGTCGGCCGGGACGTAGACCGCCTGCACCGAGGTGATCGAGCCGCGGGTGGTGGAGGTGATCCGCTCCTGGAGCTGGCCCATCTCGGTGCCGAGCGTCGGCTGGTAGCCGACCGCGCTCGGCATGCGCCCGAGGAGCGCCGAGACCTCCGAGCCGGCCTGGACGAAGCGGAAGATGTTGTCGATGAAGAGGAGCACGTCGCGCCCCTCGTCGCGGAAGTACTCGGCCATCGTCAGCCCGGTCAGCCCGACCCGCAGCCGCGCGCCGGGCGGCTCGTTCATCTGGCCGAAGACCATCACCGTCTTGTCGAGCACGCCGTAGTGGCCCATCTCGCCGTAGAGCTGCGTCCCCTCGCGGGTGCGCTCGCCCACGCCGGTGAAGACCGAGTAGCCGCCGTGCTCGGCGGCGATGTTGCGGATCATTTCGGCGATCGTCACCGTCTTGCCGACGCCGGCGCCGCCGAAGATGCCGGTCTTGCCGCCCCTGGTGAAGGGGGCGATCAGGTCGATGACCTTCATCCCGGTCTCGAAGACCTCGACCTGGGTCGACTGCTCCTCGTACGAGGGCGCGGGCCGGTGGATCGAGTACTGCTGCTCGGTGGCGACCGCCCCCGCCTCGTCGATCGCGTCGCCGGTGACGTTGAAGATCCGTCCCAGCGTCGGCGCGCCGACCGGCACCTGGATCGGCTGGCCGGTGTCGACCGCCTCGGTGCCGCGCACCAGCCCGTCGGTGGTGGACATCGCCACCGCGCGGACCCAGTCGTTGCCGAGGTGCTGCTGCACCTCCAGCACCAGCGTGCCGCCGTCCTGGCGCCGGATCTCCAGCGCGTTGTAGATCTCCGGCAGCCGGTCGGTCGGGAACTGGACGTCCACCACCGGCCCGGTCACCTGGACGATCTTCCCGGCGACGCCGGGCGTGGTCGTTGTTGCCATGGTTCGCTCCCTTCGGTCGCGGTTGAAGGTTCAAGGTTGAAGGTGGCAAGTTGCGCGTTGGCGCCGTGCCCCCGACCGCTACTGCGCTTCCACTCCTAACCCTGGACCTTCAACCTTGCACTTTCAACCTTCAACCACCGGCGGCGTTAGCCGCCCAGGGCGTTCGCCCCGGCGGCGATCTCGCTGACCTCGCGCGTGATCTGGGCCTGGCGCGCCTTGTTGAGCGACAGCGTCAGGTCCGAGGCCAGCTCCTTGGCGTTGTCGCTCGCGTTGCGCATCGCCACCATCCGCGCGCTGTGCTCGGAGGCGATGCTCTCCAGCAGGGCGCGGTAGACCTGCTGGTCGACGTAGCGCGGCAGCAGGTTATTCAACACCGCCGCCGGGCTCGGCTCGAAGAGGTAGTCGGTCGTCGCGCCGTCCTCGGCCCCTCCTGTGGCTGCACCGGCAGGAGCTGCTGCAGCTCCGCCCGCTGCTGGAGGGTGTTGACGAAGCGAGTGTAGACGATTTGCACCGCGTCGACCCGGCCCGAGACGAACTCGTCGACCGCCACCTGGCTGATCGGCGTCACCTGGTTGAGCGTCGGGTAATCGCCGAGCGCGGTGAACTCGGCGACGACGTCGCGGCGGTAGCGCACCATGAAGTCGCGCCCCTTGCGGCCGACGGCGATCACCTCGACCGGCACCCCCGCCTCGTTGAGGATGTAGCGCGAGGCGCGGCGGATGATGTTCGAGCCCATCGCGCCGGTGAGGCCCTTGTCCGGGGTGATCAGGATCACCGCGATCCGCGCGATCGGGCGCCGCTCCAGCAGCGGGAAGCGGTTATCGTCGTCGCCCACCGCGCCGGCGATCCCGGCGAGATTGCCGATTAGCGTGCCGATCCGCTCGGTGTAGGGGCGCGCCTGGACGACGCGCTGCGTGGCGCGGCGCATCCGTGAGGCGGCCACCATCTCCATGGCCCGCGTGATCTGCTGGATGTTCTTGACGCTGCGGATGCGCCGCCGGATTTCACGCGAACTCGCCATCCCACCCCCGTGGAGCGTGGAGCGTGGAGCGTGGAGCGTAGGGCACGAGGCGACGAACCGTTGTGGCAGCTTTGCCGTCCCAGGTCCTCTACGCCCTACGCTCCACGCTCCACGCTCCACGTTCGTTACTTGCCGAAGCCGGCGGTCTGCTTGCACTCCCGGACCGTCCTGGCGATGCCCTCGCCCAGCACGTCGCTCAGGACCTTCTTCTCGCGGATCTCCTCGAGGAGGCCCGGGTAGGAGGTCTGCAGGTAGTCGGTGTAGCCCTCCTCGAAGGCGGCCACCCGCTCGACCGGCACATCGTCGAGGAAGCCGTTGTTGACCGCGTAGATGATCGCGACCTGGTTCTCCACCGGGCGCGGCTGGTACTGCCGCTGCTTGAGGATCTCCTGCACGCGCGTCCCGCGCTCGAGCTGCGCGCGGGTGCCGGGGTCGAGGTCGGAGCCGAACTGCGCGAAGGCGGCCAGCTCGCGGAACTGCGCCAGGTCGAGCTTCATGCGCCCGGCGACCGTCTTCATCGCCTTGATCTGCGCGTCGCCGCCGACCCTGCTGACCGAGAGGCCGACGTTGATCGCCGGGCGGATGCCGGCGTTGAAGAGGTCGCCCTCCAGGAAGATCTGCCCGTCGGTGATCGAGATGACGTTGGTGGGGATGTAGGCCGACACGTCGTTCGCCTGGGTCTCGATCATCGGCAGGGCGGTCAGGCTGCCGCCGCCGCGCTCGGCGCTGAGGCGCGCGGCGCGCTCGAGCAGGCGCGAGTGGAGGTAGAAGACGTCGCCGGGGTAGGCCTCGCGGCCAGGCGGGCGGCGCAGCAGCAGCGAGACCTGGCGGTAGGCCGCGGCGTGCTTGGAGAGGTCGTCGTAGACGATCAGGGCGTCGCGCCCGGTCTCCATGAACTCCTCGCCCATGGCGCAGCCGGCGAACGGCGCGAGCCATTGCAGCGGGGCGGGGTCCCCGGCGGAGGCGGCGACGATGATCGTGTTGTCCATCGCGCCGTTCTCTTCGAGGATGCGCTGCACTTGGCGGATCTGCGACAGCTTCTGGCCGATCGCCACGTAGATGCTGATCACGCCGGTGTTGCGTTGATTGATGATCGCGTCGATCGCCACGGCGGTCTTGCCGGTCTGGCGGTCGCCGATCAGCAGCTCGCGCTGGCCGCGGCCGATCGGGATCATCGCGTCGATCGCCTTGATCCCGGTCTGCAGCGGCGTGTCGACGTTCTGGCGCTCGATCACGCCCGGCGCGATCCGCTCGACCGGCCGGGTCTTGTCGGTCTGGATCGGCCCCTTGCCGTCGATCGGCTCGCCGAGCGCGTTGACCACGCGCCCGATCAGCGCGTCGCCGACCGGCACCGAGGCGATCCGCCCGGTCGAGCGGACGGTTTGCCCCTCCTCGATCTCGGTGTACTCGCCCATGATCACGACGCCGACGCTGTCCTCGGTCAGGTTGAGCGCCAGGCCGAGGACGCCATTCTCGAACTCGACCAGCTCTGACGCCATCACCTGGCTGAGGCCGTAGACGGTCGCCACGCCGTCGCCGACCTCCACCACCGTGCCGACGTTGGTGACGGTCATCTCCTGGCCGAAGTGCTCGATCTGGTCCCTAATAATGTCCCGAATTTCCGTCGATCGAACGACCATCGTCGCTTCGCTCCTTTTAGGACTGAGGGCTGAGGACTAAGGGCTGAGTGGGGTTACGGCGTGTACCACTCAGCCTGTCCGTTGTCCTCGTCCCGTGCTTCGTCCTAAGTCCTGAGTCCCGAGTCCTCCGCCGCGTCAGCGGCGTGACGCCAGTTGGTCGCGCAGGCGGCGTAGGCGGCTGGTCACGCTGCCGTCGATCAGCTGATCGCCGATGCGGACGATGATGCCGCCGATGATGCTCTCGTCCACCTGGGGGCGCAGTTCGATGTCCCGGCCGCCGGTGATCGTCAGCAGGCGCCCGCGCACCACGTTCAACTCGACCTCGGTCAGCGGCACCGCCGTCGTCACCTCGGCGACCGCGATGCCGCGCCGGGCCAGCAGCAGATCGTGGAACGCGGCGTAGAGCCGCGGCAGCATCCCGAAGCGACCGCGCTCGATCAGCAGCCCCGCCAGGTTCAGCGTCAGCGGCTGACCCTTCTCCCCGAGGAGACGCCGGACGGTGTCCCGCTTCTCGGCGGCGGGGATCTGCGGGCTCTCGAAGAAGGTCGCCAGTCTCGGATCGCTGAGCCCGTTCGTCAGCCGGCTGAGGTCGCGCTCCCACTGGTCGAGCGTTCCCCCCTGATCCGCCATCTCGAAGACCGCCTGCGCGTAACGCCTGGCGGCCGTTCCGCTCGCCACGCTCCCCCCTTTCCAACGACGAACGACGAACGACGAGTGCTGCGCTGTCGCCTGGCTTGCGGCACCGTGTCCGGCGTCAGGGCGGTACACCCCTCACTAATGGTAGCACGCCGCAAGGCGCCCGGCCCCTGTCGGTCAGGGTAGGTCAAGGCCGCGGACAGCGGGCGGCAAGCGGGGCCGTGGCCCGTTCCTGCTGCCCGCCATCCGCGGCCTCCCGTCGCCTCGTCTGTCTTTGACCTTCGCCTGTGACCTTCGGACGTTCGTCCCGTCCCTACTTGTCGGCGGCCTCGCGCTGGTCGGCCTCGCGCAGCGTGTCGTTGATCAGGTTGAGGTGCTTGCGCTGGTCGAGTTCCTGCCGGACGACCCGGCCGGCGGCGAGGACGACCAGGTCGGCGAACTCGCTTCGTAGCTCGGTCTTGGCCCGCTCCTCTTCCGCGCGCAACTGCGCGAGAGATTGCTGGAGCTGCTTGCCGGCCTCTTGCTGGGCGACCTCGCGTGCCTGGGCGATCTGCCGGTCGCCGACCTCGCGGGCGCGGGTGACGATTTCCTGCGCCTCGCGCCGCGCCTCGTTGAGGATCGCCTGGTTGCGCTGCTCGGTCTCGGCCAGTTGCCGCTCGATGCGGTCCGCCTGCTCCATGCTCTGGCGCACCCGCTCCGAGCGCTGGTCGAGCGCGTTCAGGATCGGCCGGTAGGCGAAGCGCCGGAGGAGCAGGATCAGCACGATGAACGCCAGCAACTGGACAATCAGCGCCGACAAGTTAATGCCGAGAGCCCCCATCGAACCTTTCCCTCCCTCAAACCGGCGCCCGCCTTGCCGGCCGATTGCATGCCGAATGCCGGATTACACCCCGGCGGCGAAGATGAGGATCAGCGCGATCACGAACGCGTAAATCGCGACCGCCTCGATCAGACCGGCGCCGATGATCAGCGTGGTGCGGATCGCCCCCTCCGCCTCCGGGTTGCGCCCGATCGCCTCCATCGCGCCCCGCACCGCGAAGCCGAGGCCGAGGCCCGGCCCGATCGCCCCGATGCCGATCGCGGCGGCGGCGGCGAAGAGCCTCGCGACATTCGCATCACCAGTGTTCAGAAACACCCGCTGCACCCTCCCCATGCTCTCGGCGGTCCCCCCACGGGCCGCCGCCCTCTATTCTTCGCGCCCCGGCCTATCCGGGACGTTGGGCCACACCGTTCCGCTAGGCCGCGCCCATATGCGCCCCGGCCTCCGAGGCCGGCGAGAGCGGGCCGTGATCGTGCGCGTCGTCGTGCTCGTCGTGCCCGCCGTGACCCGCGGTCGCGACGGCGATGTAGATCGTCGTCAGCAGCGAGAAGAGGAGGGCCTGGATGAACCCGAAGAAGACCTCCAGGCCATAGAAGATCACCGGCACCAGGCCGAAGAGGCCGAAGAGGAGCGGGCCGGTCAGGGCGATGATCACCGCCAGCAGCACCTCGCCGCCGAAGATATTGCCGAAGAGACGGGCGGAGAGGGAGATGATGCGCGAGAACTCGCCGACGATGTGAATCGGCCCGAGGAAGATCGGCGTGAAGAGCTCCTTGATGTAGCCCCCGATCCCGTGCGCGCCGATCGACGACACTTGCACGATGATGACGGCGAGGAGCGCCATCGCGATCGTCATGTTGAGGTCGGCGTTCGGCGCGCGCAGGAACGGCACGTTCGGCGCGCAGAGCCAGTTGGCCCTGCGGATTTCCGCGCCCAGGATCGAGAAGGCGCAGGGGGCACCCTCCTCGGCGGCCTGGGCGGCCGGCGCCGCGGCGCCGCCGGCGGCCGAGGCGACGATCGCGGGCTTCGCGTGCTCCTCGTCCCCGGCGTGCGCCACCCGCAGGCCGATCGTGCCGACACCCGGCAGGAGCCCCGAATAGTTCGCGGCGAGGATGAAGATGAAGAGGCTGGCGATCAGCGGGAAGATCCGCCGCCCCAGCGCCTTGCCGGCCGTGCCCTCGACCAGGTTGAGCAGCGCCTCGACGACGAACTCAGCGAAGTTCTGCGCGCCGCGCGGCGCGGCCAGGAGTTGTTCCCGGTTGCCGCCGCTGAGCCGGCGGTTGGCGTAGGCGAAGAAGAGCAGCAGCGCGCCCATGACGAGGAACATCGTCAGCATCGAGTTGGTGACCGGGACCGGCCCGATGCTGAAAAGCCTTTCCGCCGCCAAGCTGACGTGCGGCGTCTCGATGGCGGGAAGAATCTGGATACCGGGCATCGCCGCCCCCCTACTCGCATTCGGCTCGCGTTACCGCCGCCTCACGTACTCGTCCTGGTCGTCGTCCCGCTCGCGCTCCTCGCGCTCCTGGCGGTCCCACTCGTCCCAACTCTTCTTGGGGCGGTTCGTGGGGCGTCCGGCAGGCTTCGATACCGGCACCCGCGCCAGTTCGTAGAGATTATACCCAATCGAGATGAATGCCAAGACCAGGCCGACGAAGAGTAACACCGGCGATGTCCCGAAATGCCGGTCCAGCCAGATGCCGCCGTAGATCATCAGGCCCGCCCCGAAGGCCGAACCCGAGAGTTGGAACGCCCTGCCGATCGCGACCGCGCGCTCACGCTTGAGTCGCTCGGCCTCACGCTCGGTTGCGCGGTCGGGACCCTTCCTCTCGTTCATCGGCCTGCCGCCCTTCTTGTTTGCGAATT
>JAUJMV010000002.1:52902-66362 GCA_030446685.1 Thermomicrobiales bacterium
CGGTCGGGACCCTTCCTCTCGTTCATCGGCCTGCCGCCCTTCTTGTTTGCGAATTATATCACAATCTTTCGGCGGTCACAACGGGCGCGTCGGGCCGCTGAGCGGGACCAGGACTTGGCAGACGCGTGTACCACCTATCCAGTACAGTGGTAGGGGCGGGGCTCACACCCGCCCGGTCGCCGGACCTCCGGCGTTGTGGTGTACCGGCCGGGCGGGTGTGAAACCCGCCCCTACCCCACCGAAGCCTTCGCCTGTTCCGCGCGGGCCTCGCCGTAGGGTCGAGCATCGTGCGGCAGTCCTCGTAGCCGCGCCGGCGGGCGCCGTCAGTCGCCCAGCACGGCGGTCTTGCGGCCGGCGACCTGCAAGTCCGTCTCGGGAAGCTCCCGCTCGACGAGCGGCAGCGGGCGCTGGTCGCCCTCGCGCGGGGTCGTCAGCGCCGCTTCCAGGAAGTCGCGGAAGAGCGGGTGCGGGCGGGTCGGGCGCGACTTGAACTCGGGGTGGAACTGCGTCCCGACGAACCAGGGGTGGTCCCTGAGCTCGATGATCTCGACCAGCCGCCCGTCGGGCGAGGTGCCGCTGACCAGCAGGCCGTCCTCGGCCAGGCCGTCGCGGTAAGCGTTGTTGAACTCGAAGCGGTGGCGGTGCCGCTCCTGCACCAGCGGCTCGCCGTAGGCCCGCGCCGCGCGCGTCCCCGGCACCAAGCGGCAGGGGTAGAGGCCGAGGCGCATGGTGCCGCCCATGTCGGTCAGGTCGCGCTGGTCGGGCATCAGGTCGATCACCGGGTTCGGCGTCTTCGGGTCGATCTCGGTGCTGTTGGCGCCCTGCAAGCCCGAGACGTGGCGGGCGAACTCGATCACCCCCATCTGCATCCCGTAGCAGAGCCCCAGATAGGGGACGCCCCCCTCGCGCGCGTGGCGGGCGGCGAGGATCTTCCCCTCCACGCCGCGCGGCCCGAAGCCGGGCGCGACGACGATGCCGCTGACCGGGCGCAGCCGGCGCGCGACCTCCGCCGCGTCCAGCCCCTCCAGCTCCTCGGAGTTGATCCAGTGGATGTCGGCGGTGACGCCGTGGGCGAACGCGGCGTGGTCGATCGCCTCGGCGACGCTCATGTAGGCATCGCGCAGGTCGACGTACTTGCCGACGATCGCGATCGGCACGCGCCGCCCGCCCGCCTTGACCGTCTCGACCAGTGCCCGCCAGGCGCCGAGATCGGGGGCGGCGCCGTCGAGGGCCAGCTCCTCCACCAGCAGGCGACCCAGCCCGGCCTCCTCCAGCATCAGCGGGACCTCGTAGATCGTCTCGGCGGTCGGCAGGGGGATCACCGCGCGCGCCTCGACATCGCAGAAGAGGGCGATCTTGTCCTTCACGTCCTGCGGGATCGGCCCGTCGCAGCGCAGCGCGATCACATCGGGCTGGATGCCGATCGAGCGCAGCTCCTTGACGCTGTGCTGGGTCGGCTTGGTCTTCAGCTCGCCGGTGCTGATGTGCGGCAGCAGCGTGACGTGGATGTAGAGGACGTTGTCGCGCCCGGCGTCGTGGCGGAGCTGGCGGATCGCCTCCAGGAAGGGCAGGCTCTCGATGTCGCCGACCGTGCCGCCGACCTCGACGATCACCACCTGCGCGCCGTGCTTGCGCCCGACCGCCGCGACGTGCGCCTTGATCTCGTTGGTGATGTGCGGGATGACCTGGATCGTCCCGCCGAGGTAGTCGCCGCGCCGCTCCTTGGCGATCACCGCGGAGTAGACCTGGCCGGTGGTGACGTTGGAGGCGCGCGAGACGTTCTCGTCGGTGAAGCGCTCGTAATGGCCGAGGTCGAGGTCGGTCTCCGCCCCGTCGTCGGTGACGAAGACCTCGCCGTGCTGGTAGGGCGACATCGTCCCCGGATCGACGTTCAGGTAGGGGTCGAGCTTCATGATCGAGACGCCGATGCCCCGGCTCTTGAGCAGCCGCCCGATCGAGGCGGTGGTGATCCCCTTGCCGATCGAGGAGACCACCCCGCCGGTGACAAAGATATACTTCGGCCGCCCGCCCAGCTCACTCGCCCCGTTCCGGCTCATGCCCGCCCCCGCATTCGTTGGATCAACCACAGAGGCACAAAGACCACAAAGATCACCAAGAGGAGACAAATGGAAAGAGATCCTTTGTGTTCTCTGTGGTCTTTGTGCCTCTGTGGTTTCCGTAACTCCTCGTCACGCCGCGCTCGTTAGGGTTCCAGGATGACGATCTGCACCGTCTCCGACAGGTCGCTCTTGCGGACGGTCAGCTTCTCGCGCGGGGCGGGGTTCTCGATCCCCAGCTCCTTGCAGAAGTGGGTCAGGTCCTCCAGCCCCCGGTCGCCGCCGTCCGTCCGGTAGTGCATCGGGACGACCATCTTCGGCTCGATCTGGCCGATCACCTCGTTGGCGCCCGGCGTGTCGAGCGCGTTGCCGCCGCCGACCGGGACCAGCAGCACGTCGATGTCGTTGAGCGCCTCGATCTGCTCCTCGGTCAGCGGGTGGGCCAGGTCGCCGAGGTGGCAGATGCGCAGCTCCTCCAGTTCGAGCAGGTAGGCGGTGTTGAAGCCGCGTTCCTGGCCCTTCGCCCGGTCGTGGAAGGTGCGGATGCCGGTGATGAAGACGTCGCTGACCTCGTACTCGCCGGGGCCGTCGATCAGGAAGTAGCCGTCCTGGATCTGGCCGAGCGCGTTGTGGCCGGGGTGCGGGTGGCTGACCGTGACGATGTCGGCCTTCTGCCTCGGCAGGGCGTAGCCGGTCGCCCGCCCGACCGGGTCCATCACGATCGTCGCCTCGCGCCCGCGCACCCGGAAACAGCTATGGCCGAACCACTTGATCTCCGCCATCCGCTCCCTCCACTCCCCGCCGCCGGGCGCACCCCAAAGAAAAGGCGGTCCACACTTGGACCGCACCAAATTGTACCATACGTACAAGCGGCGTGGGAGGGTGCAACGCCGGCGTACCGGTTCGGCCTGGCCTGGCCGTCTGCCCGCCGCGGGCGGGGCGCGGCGCGTGGAGCCCTCGCCCATCCGTGGCGCCGGGCGGCCCTCACCCTCCCCTGGGCGCGGCGGCGGGGCCGGGGGTACCCGGCACCCCGCTCCCACTGCTGGGAGCGGGAGGGGGCGGGGGCCGACGGGTCGAACCGAGCCGGGGTCGCCGCGTCCGGGCGCGACACGGCGCGGGGGGAATGGGGGGATTTTGGGGGTCATTTGGACCATCCTCCCAGCCTGTCGACGGGACCGTTTTCCTTGCTGGGACGCCACAAGCGCGCCGGGCGGGAACGGTTCGTTTCGCCAAAACGCCGATCGCGCGGCTGGTCGCGCCTACGGGCGGGTCGGGGCGTGTGTGCCCGGATACCGATCGGACCCGGCGGCGGGGGCGGGCGGTGCCAGGGGGCGGGGGGGAGAGGCGGGTAGGCGGGTGGGCGGGTAGGCGGATGGGGGGCGGCGGCCGCGCAATCGGGCGGGGGACTCGGCGACGGCCGGCGCGCGGAGGACCTGACCCTGAACCGTTGCACACCGACCGATCGCCGCACCATCCGATTGTCAGCGGTGCGGCGACCGGTCGCGCGTCGCCAATCAGCGGCCCCAGCCCATCGGCGGCGGCGGGGTGAAGGAGGAGGCGATCTCGACCGTGCCGCCGTGCTCGATCGCGGCGGTGATCGCGTTGAGGATCTCGACGACGTGCGCGGCCTGCTCGCCGGTGGCGCGGTGGGGGCGATCTTCGCGCAGGGCCTCGACGAGATCGAAGACGCCGCGCGCCCACTCGGTGCCCTGGTAGGGCTCCTTGACGTAGGGGACCGGCCGGTACTCCCCGTTGAACTCGGCGAATTCGACCGGGGTGTGGAAATCCTGGAAACTGCCCAGGTAGAGCGAGCCCCGGTCGCCGTGGATCTCGATCCCCTTCTGCTTGCCGTGGCGCCCGACGTAGAAGTTGGTCGTCAGGCGCATGACGACGCCCCCCTCCAGTTCGACCAGCGCCGTGACGAAGTCGGGCGTCTCGATGTGGAACGTCGCGCCCTCTTTCGTCGTGCGGTCGGGGTAGAGGACCTTGCCGTAGGCCCAGACACGGCGGGCCGGACCGAAGAAGGTGGTCATCAGGGTCAGCGGGTAGACGCCGACGTCGAAGAGCGGGCCGACCGCGTAGAAGGCCCCCGGCGAGGGGTGCCAGGTCTCCAGCCGGTTCCAATTGACCTCGGCGTAGATCAGCCGCACCGGCCCCAGCCCGCCCTCGCGGATCGCCTTCCAGGCGGTCTGCTGCGCCTCGCCCATGAAGGTGGCGGGGGAGCCGCCGAGGCGCAGGCCGCGGTCGCGGGCGAGGGTGACCAGATCCCGCGCCTCGGGGGTGGTCAGGGCCAGCGGCTTCTCGCTGTAGACGTGCTTGCCCGCCTCCAGCGCCGCCTTGCTGACGGCGTAGTGCGCGTGGTGGGTCGTCAGGTTGACCACCAGCGCGACGGCGGCGTCCGCCAGGGCCGCGTCCAGCGAGGGGTAGGCCCGGCACCCGTGCTCCGCCGCGAACGCCTCGGCGCGCGGCCCGTCCAGGTCGGTCGCGCCGAGCAGCCGGATCCCCGGATAGCCCCGCAACTGCTGCGCGTAGCGCCCCGCGATGTTGCCGCACCCGGCGATGGCGACGCCGAGCGGTGTGCCTGCTGCTGCCCGTGCCACAATTCCTCCGATCGTTCCCGAAGAAGCCGTTGATCGGCAGTCTCAGTCACCAGTCCCCGCGCGTCAACCGTTCACTCCTGCCGCCGCCACCGCCTCTTCGGCAAGGCGCAGGAACTCGGGGTTTGCTTGCGTCTCGGCCACCGTCCGACAACTGGCGAGGAACTGCGCCAGGGCCTCGTCCTTCCCACCGTCGCCTCGGGCGGCCATGATTTCCTCGACCGCCAGCCCCGTCTGCTCGGCCAATTCGGAGGCGCTCGCCTCTGCCCGGCGGTGGCGCGCCACCGCCCACTCCAGCAGGACTTGTCGCGCCGTCGCGTCACCGGCCCGTTGGAGGAAGGCCCCGCGCGATTGGTGCAGCAGCTTCGCCGCCTGCTCCAGCCGCCGCTCCGCTGCCGGATCGAGCCTAACCGATACGGTCCGTTTCCTGGCGGCCATGATTTCTTCCCCTCTCGCTATCAGTCGTGGCTGAGCCGAGCGATTTCCCCAACTGCGCGAGCGCCGCGGTGATCAAATGCGGACTGACCGTCTGGAGCGCCGCTAACCGGGCCAGGCTCACCAGTGCTTGCCGCGCGTCCAGTTCCCCGGCGGTGAAGAGTCCTACCGCGAGTACGGGTGTGCAGAGTACGCGAAGTCCGAGGCTCATCGCCGCTTGGAATGGGCGCTGATCGTCTAGCAGGAGCAGCCAGTCCCGGTGTTCCAGCGCGACGTTGATCGCGGCGCGCTCACCCGGGCCGAACTCCTGCATCGGCCCGCCGGCCGGTGTGACTTCACGTATTGCCCCCGCCCGCATCTGTCGCTGGAACTCCCGGCCGCTGGGGAAGAGCGGATCGAGTTCGGCGGCCACCTGGGGGGCATAGTACAGTGTATAGGTGGACAGGACATGCGGCAGTAGCCCGGCGCGGTCGGCGTTAATCCAGAATGAACTGTCGAATGTTGCATTCTGCTTCACTCGGACAGTGTAGCGCGGCCCGACCGTCGCCGCAAGACCGCGTGCCGGATCGGGTCCGCCAGGGGATTGCCTGCCCGTAGCCGCCTGGCACGATTAGCAGGGGCGACCCGTACAGCGTCAAGCCTCGGGATCGCTGCCCCCGTCGTAGGCGTAGGAGTCGGAGTCGCCGAGCGGCTCGCCGTCGTCGGCCGCGTCGTCGCGGGGGGTGAAGAGGGTGTCGAGCGCGCCCTTGATCGTGGGGTAGTCGTAGCCGCGGCGCTGGAGGTAGGCGCTGAGGCGGCGGCGCTGGGTCGGCTCGTCGAGGGCGCGCAACTGGTGCAGGCGCTTGCGGGCCAGGGTGAGGGCCGCGCCGGCCTCGTCGATCTCGGCCTCGCCCAGCACCGCGTCGACCGTCTCGCGCGCGACGCCCTTCTGCCACAACTCCTGGCGCAGCAGCCGCTTGCCGCGCGGCTGGTTCGCGCCGCGGTTCTCGACCCAGTAGCGCGCGAAGTCGGCGTCGCCGACGTAGCCCCAGCCGGCCAGCCGCTCCAGGACCGCCTCGATCACCGGCGGCTCGACCCCCTTTTGCGCCAGGCGCTCGCGCACCTCGCGCTCGCTGCGCGGACGGCTGGTGAGGAAGACCAGCGCCTTGTTGACCGCCTTGCTGATCTCGTCGCGCGCCCGCAGCGCGGCGATCGCGTCCGGCGAGAGGGTCTGCCCGACCCGCAGCCCGCGCTCCTCGACGATCGCCGCCGCCAGCCCGAACGCGAACTGTCCGTCGAGGAAGACGTTGATCCGCTCGGGGTCGCGCTGCTGCGGCGCGAGTCTGGTGATCGTGTTGCGGGGCGCCGGCCCCACCCCCGACCCTGCCGAATCGTTGTCCCACATCTCGCAGCCGTCTCCGGTACTATGCGAATCCGAGCAGGGCGGCCAGGTTGCCGCCCTTCACCCGGTCCCGCTCCCCCTCCGACCAGTGATCGAGGTGCGCGTCCACGATCCGCGGCGTGCCGCCGCCCCAGACCAGGCGGTCGGGCCCGAAGGCATCCGCGACGCGGCGGGTCAGGGGCTTCGCGTCCAGGTAGAGCGGGGCCGCGCGCGAGAAATGGTTCAGGCCGGAGAGCTTCATGTAGACCCGCGCGAACCGCGCCAGCCCGAGGACCGCCTCATACTCGGCGGCGTCGCCGGTCGCCGGCTCGGCGAGGTGATCGATGAGGACGGTGACGTCGGGGTAGGCCCGGATGGCGTCGGCCGCCCCCGCCGCGTAGTTGGGGCCGATGTGCAGCTCGACGATCAGCCCCAATTCGGCGGCCTGCCGCCAGAGCGCCCGCACGCCGGGGTCCGCGAAGCCCGCCAGGTACTGCTCCTTCCCCCGGTGGGCGTGGAAGCGCAGCGCCACGATGCGCGGCTCCCGCCGGCAGAGCGCGGCGAGCTTGCGCGGGGCCTCGGGATCGTCCGGGTAGAAGAGGCAGGTGGCCCGGAGCCGCGCCGGGTCGCGCGCCAGGCAGTCGAGGACGAGGCGGTGGTCGTCCCCGTACGGCTCCGGTTGGACGAGGACCGCGCGGTCGATGCCCTCCTGCCGCATCCGCTCGTGGTAGTCGGCCAGCGGGTCCGCCGCCAGCCGGGAGGGGTCCGGGATGTAGGTGGCGCGCGGGTGGAAGGGGTAGCGATGCTGATCCCGGCTGAACGGGTGGGCGTTCCACTCGACGATCATCGCGGGCTCCTCCTGCCGGCCGGACGGTATCGCGGGGGGCTGCCCGGTCCCGGCCTGCCACGCCGCGGCGGTGGGCCGGGGGTGGGCGGGAACGGTGCAAGCCCGGAGGGGCCACCGCCTCCGCGATGACCCCTCCGAGGAGTATAAATCGCTATGCCACTCGGTGGCCGACGGCGTCCCCGCGCCCTACTCCTCGTCGTCGTAGTCCTCGTCGTCGTCGGCCGCCAGCGCGGCGACCGCGACCGGGGCGTCGGAGATGGCGGTCGGCTGGAAGCCGGCGTTCGGGGCGGCGGAGCGGATGCGCCCCTCGATGTCGGCCATCACGTCCGGGTTGACCTTCAGGAAGTCCTTGGCGTTGCGCTCGCCCTGGCCGAGCCGCTCCTCGTCCAGGTAGAAGAAGGCGCCGCTCTTGCGGACGATCCCGAGGTCGACCGCGGTGTCGAGGATGCTGCCCGACTTGGAGATGCCCTCGTTGTACATGATGTCGAACTCGGCCTGCTTGAACGGCGGCGCGACCTTGTTCTTGACGATCTTGATGCGGGTCTTGCTGCCGACCACGTCCTGCCCGACCTTGATCGCCTCGATCCGCCGGACCTCCATCCGCACCGAGGCGTAGAACTTCAGCGCCCGCCCGCCCGGCGTCGTCTCGGGGTTGCCGAACATCACGCCGATCTTCATGCGCAACTGGTTGGTGAAGATGACCGAGGTCTTCGAGCGGTTGATCGCGCCGGTCAGCTTGCGCAGTGCCTGCGACATCAGGCGGGCCTGCAGGCCGACGTGCGAGTCGCCCATGTCGCCGTCGATCTCGGCGCGCGGCACCAGCGCGGCGACCGAGTCGACCACCACCACGTCGATCGCGCCCGAGCGGACCAGCGTCTCGACGATCTCGAGCGCCTGCTCGCCGGTGTCCGGCTGCGAGACGAGCAGATCGTCGAGGTTGACGCCGCAGCGCTGGGCGTAGAGCGGGTCGAGCGCGTGCTCGGCGTCGACGAAGGCCGCGACGCCGCCCATCCGCTGCGCCTCGGCGATGATGTGCTGGCAGACCGTCGTCTTGCCGGACGACTCCGGCCCGTAGATCTCGGTGATGCGGCCGCGCGGGATGCCGCCGACGCCGAGCGCCAGGTCGAGGGTGATCGACCCGGTCGGGATCGCCTCGACCGTCAGGCCGGTCGCGTCGCCCATCTTCATGATCGAGCCCTTGCCGAACTGGCGCTCGATCTGCGAGATCGCCACCTCGATGGCGCGGTCCCGCTCGACCATCCCCTTCTCCGAACTCCCGTCCACATGCTCGACCTGCGCCTTGCTGACCCGCCCACGCCCCGACATGCCGCTCGCCTCCCGTCCGCCACTGCCGCATGGTGCGCCGCTCGCACCACGCCCACGGGGCTCGACCAACCCGCCGGGCGGACCCCGCGACCACCCGCACGTACGAATATTTGTTCTACGTAGCATACCCGATCGGGCGGCGAAAGTCAACCACCGGGGCGGGCGATTTTCCTTGTCGTCAAGCCAAAATCGCGATTCTCGAAAAAGAACCTGGCCGGATTGTCACGGGCGGGCCGGCGTCCCTTTGGGGCGGGCCGGCGTCCCCCGCGGGCGCCGTCGCCGCGGACGGCGGGGTGGGGAGCGGCTCATCGCAGAACCGCTCCGCCTCGATCGCGCGCCCGGAGGTGCCGAGGAGCCAGGTGAAGTAGAGCCACTCCGACCCGCCGCCGCTGTTGGAACTGCCGGCGCGCGCGGAACCGGGCGGACAGGCCCACCGGCTGGCGTAGGCCATGATCGGCCAGGGCTCGCCGGGCTGGAGCGCCCCCGGCCGGTTCAGCGGCAGGCCGAGCGCATCGCCGAGTTCGGCCATCGTCCCGTCGAGCAGGCCGACCTCGATCCCCGCCTCGTAGCGGGCGCGCAGCCAGGCGGCGTCGACGGCGGGGATCGCGGCGGGGTGCAGCCAGAGGACGCGCGCCCCGGCCGCCGCCCGCTCGAACTCAGCCGCGGTGCGGACGACGGTGAAGCCCCAGCCGCGCAACTCCTCCACCCCGAGCGGGCGGATGTAGAACACGGAGGGGTGGTTATCGGGGTCCGGGACGATCTCCCTGGTCCGGATCCAACTGCCGGGCGGGAGCAGGATGATTGCCTTATCCGGCGGCAGGACCCACCGCGAGTCGGCGCGCGGCTGGGGGCGTTCCGCCGCGCCGTCGGCGGCGAACGCGCGGGCGGTCCGCGGCTGCTCCGTCGGTACGTCGATCTCGATGGTGACGTGCGCGATCGGCATCGTCGGCCGGGGCAGGTCCGGCTCCCTGGGGGCGCCGGGCCAGCCGAGCTCGTCCATCGCGGCGCGGAGGCCGTCGAACCGGACGGTCCAGATGACGCCGTCCGCGTCCGTTTGGAGGCTGGCCCGCGCCCGCGCGGCGATCGCCGGCGGCAGGAGGGTCGCGGCGCTGGCGGTCGCCTCCGCCTCGGTCAGTGGCGTGGCGCGCGGGGGCCAGGAAGGTGTGGGGGTGACCAACCGGTGCCCGCGCGTCGAGCCCGCCGGTGGGGGCATGGCGGGGACTGCCGTCGCGAGGGGCGGCGGGGCGGCAGCGGCCGGCACGGGCCGGGCGGGCGTGGCGGTCCCGACCGGCGACCCGCACCCGACGGCGGCGAGCAGCACGGCCAGGAGGCCCATCAGCGGCGCGGCGAATATGCAACGCCGGCGGCGTCCGGTACGAGTTGCCCGTGGTCCGTTCATCGCGCTGTCCCTCCTCTGGTCGCCGCGACACCGGCCGCTCAGTGCAGCGCGGCGGCGAGGGCGGCGAGGCGTTCGGCGTCCCAGCCGGCGCGCGGGTCGGCGTCGAATTGGATGATCCGGTCGCCGTCCTCGACGATCAGCCGCACCAGCGCGCCCCGCTCCCAGACCTGTCCCCCGTCGCGCGCGACCCACAGCCCCTCGATGAAGAGCCCCGTGCCGGATCCGACCGGCACGGTCCGTGCCGCGCCCGGCGCGACCGGGCCGACGATCTCCGCCCCCGCCCCCGCCCGGAACTGGGTGATGGCGAGGCGCGTCTCCCCCTCGGCGTCTCCCAGCCCGTAGTTGAGCACGACCACCGGCCCGGCGGCGAAGGTGTAAATTTCGCCGGCGCGGACCCCGATCAGGCGGTAGCCGTCGGGCAGCAGGGCGGGATCGGGCCGGCGGATCGGCCAGGGCACAAGCCGCTGGGCCTCCTCCAGGCTGACGCGCTCCAGCGAGACCGCGCGCGGCGGCGCGGCCGGCGGCGGGCTCTCGCGCAGCCCGACCTGGCGCAGGACGAGATCGAGGCCCGCCCGGGCCGGCCCCTGGCCGAGCGCCCCCCCGGCGAGGAGCGCGAGCAGGAGTGCCGCCGCCAGCGCGAGCCGACGGGGCCGGAGGGCTGTGGGCCGTGGGCCGTGGGCCGCGGGGGGTGGGGCGTGGGCCGCGGGCCGCGGGCCGTGGTGCGAAGGTGGGGGAGATGATGAGGGGGCCGCCGGCCCGTGGTTACGTGCCGTGAAGTCAGGCGCGGCGGTTTGTTCGCCGCCACGTCCCGCGGCCCTCGGCCCTCCGACCACGCCCCGCGGTGGCAGCGCGGCGACCACCCGGTCGGCGAAGCCGGCGGGCGCGGCCAGCGGGGGCCAGGCGGCGGCGAGCAGCTCGTCCTCCACCGCGAGGTCGCGCGCGAGGGCGCGGCAGGCGGCGCAGCTCGCCAGGTGCGCCTCCAGCGCGGCGGCCTCCACCCCAGTCGGCGCGCCGTCGAGCCGCCGGCTCAGGGCGGCCTGGGCGTCAGCGCAGTCCATCGCGATCCTCCTGGCGCCCTGGGAGGCGCTCTGTCAGCAGCCGGTGCAGGCGGGCGCGGGCGCGGTGGAGGCGCGTGCCGACCGTGCCGGGGGCGAGGTCGAGCGCCGCGCCGATCGCCTCGTAGGACAGCCCCTCGCCGGCGCGCAGGGCGAGGATCAGCCGGTCCTCGGGCGGCAGGGCCGCGAGCGCCTCCGCGAGCGCCGCGCGTTGGTCCGCGCGCTCGGCGTCCGCGACGACCGCCTCGGCCAGGTCATAGCCGTCCGGGACCGCCAGTGCCGCGCCGTCGAGCGGCAGGGGGCGGAAACGGGCGGCGCTCCGCAGGTGGTCGAGGCAGAGGTTGGCGGCGATCCGGTAGAGCCAGGTGCCGAACGCCGCCCCGCCCCGGAAGCGCTCCAGCCCGGTCCAGGCCTTGAGGAAGGCCCCCTGCGCCACGTCCTCAGCGCTGTCCGGCCCGACCATCCGCACCGCCAGCCGGTAGATGACATCCTGGTGCCGGCGGACGAGATCCCCGAACGCCTCGGTATCCCCCGCCCGCGCGCGCCGCACCAGCGCCGCCTCGTCCGGCGACACGGCGGGGCCATCCGTACCGTCCCGCCGCCGCGCGCCCCGCGCGATCATGGCGGCCCGTCCGGCGGGCGGGCGGGGGCCGAGGTCGGGAGATCGAGGGGCCGGCCGGTCGGGTCGAAGAGCCGGATCGCCCGCGGCTGCCGGGGCGGCCAGCCCTGCGCGCTGTTGCCGGTGAAGGGGAAGACGACCGCGCGCCGCCCCACGTCGGCGCGCTGCACGTTCCCATCCTCACGGACTATCTCGACCACGGCCACGCGCGGATCCTCCACCGTGCAGTAGTAGGCCGGATCATGGGCCGGGCCGCCCGGTAGTCGCAGCCAGGTCAGGGCACAGGCGACCGGGTAGCGATCCAGCAGGATGATGTCGCCGACACCGCCGCCGCCGACGAAGGTCCAGCCGCCCGGCGCCGGCCTGATGAAGAGCAGGATCGCGACCGGGAGCGACCCCGCGTCCCGCTCTCTCGGCGCCACGTCCCCGACCAGCGCCGGATAGAGCGCCCGGAAGACCACGAGCCGCCCGGCGATCGGGCCGCTGGTGTGCGGGGCCTCGTAGAGCAGATCCACGGTCGGCAGATACAGTGCCCCGGCGTCCCGACGCACGACGTTGCGGACGACGCTCTCCGGCGTGGCCCAGGGCTCGAAGCGGACGATGGTTCGCTGCCCCGGTCGGGTGAGCAGGGGGTATTCGCCGGCAATCCGCCACGCGGCGTCGACCCGGACCAGCCGGAACAGCACGCGCTCCAAAGCGCCCGCTCTGTTACGCTCGCTCGGGGCCAGTTGCAATCGGAACTCGGCGCGCACCTCGTCGATCGCCGATGGCCAGATGAACAGCACGGGTTGGCCGGTGTCGGGATGCCGGGTCAGGATGCGGCCGCGCTCCCGCCAGGTCGCGGCGAACCGATCGGCCGGTCGCTGCCATTGCTGCGCCGGACTGAGCAGCCGCCACGCCTCCGCGTACCGCTCGGCCACGAGCAGATCGAGGTACTGCCCCACCACCGCCTCCTGCGCGCTGGTGTCCGGCAACCCCGACGCGGTCAGCACCGGCGCGGCGCGCGTCGTCGCCGGGACGGGACGCGGGCGCGCGAGCCCGCTCGCGCCGAAGACGAGCGCGACCAGCGCCAGCACGAGGATCGTCCTCAACGGCGGCGCCATGGACCGCCACCCTCTCTCCACCCAGCGGTCACGACGGCAGTTGCGTCGCCTGGCTGGGGTCGTAGCCGGTGCGCCGGATGATTTGACTCGTGTCGACGACGACACCGGCATCGCCGACCTCGATCGCCATCATATCGAGCGGGCGCGGGGCCGGTCCAGCGATCCGGACCCCGTGCCGGTCGTAGATCGAGCCGTGGCAGTTGCAATGGAAGCGCCCCTCGCCCTCGATCCAGGGGACGGTGCAGCCGAGGTGGACGCACTTCCAGTAGAGCGCCAGCGCCCCGTCCTCGTTGTGGATCAGCCAGAACTTCCCCTCCCGGTTGACGATCGGGGCCGCGCCGGGCGCGGGGATGTCCGCCGGCCGCAGCGCGATCCGCTGGCCGAACCGGCCGAACTTGATCGGCCAGAAGAAGGCGACGAACCCCGCCGCCGCCTCGGCCAGGGCGAAGGTCGAGGCGCCGGCCACCGTCCAGCGCAGGAAGTCGCGTCGCGACGTGCGCGGCGCGGCCTCGTGCCGCCCGACGAGCGACCGGGCGACCGCCCGCGCCGCCAGCGCCACGCCCGCCGCGCGCCCGAGCCTCGCCCGTACCATCCAGGCCATCGCCGTCCCTCCTTCGCCGCTCCGCGCGGCATCCGCGGCCGCCCGATCCCGGCGCTCTCTG
>JAUJMV010000002.1:66462-70062 GCA_030446685.1 Thermomicrobiales bacterium
GTGGCGCTCGTCGTGTGGCTGGGCTGCGCCGTCGGGATCGGCTTCCTGCTGCGACGCTGGTGGGCGCTCGCGCTGGCCGCGATCCCTTGGCCGGTCGGCGTCGGCCTGGGGCTCGTCACCGGGCGGTATGTCTTCCTCGGCGATTTCTGGCAGTTCGTGGCGCTGATCAGCGTCCTGGTTGGCCTCGGGGGCATCGCGTTTGGCCTACTCCTGTATCGCGGGAGCGGGTGAAGCACGGGTGTTTGCGGTGAGGCCGGAGGCGATCACCTCGACCGTGCCGACACGTCCCGGATGTGGTCCACGGCGCACGATCGGCGCAAGCACAAGCATGACAGGCGCGGGCCGGCAGCGGGTTTCGTTCGTCAGCCGGAGGCGTCCTGCATGAGAATCTGGAATCCGGCCTGCGCGAAATGCCGGTCGGAGGTCAGGGCCGCGCTCACCCCGGTCTCCCGCATGACCACGAACGAGAGGCAATCGGTCAGGCTCCAGGTCTTGTCCTGGTGCGTGCGGTAGAGCGCGAAGGCGCGATCGAACAGCGGCGGGGTGAGCCGCGCCACCTCCACCTCGGCGGAGCCCAGAAACTGCGCGATGATTTGCGCCGCCTCGCGCCTGTGGCGCCGCGCCAGCGCGTTACTGATCGCGGGGGCTAATCAGCGCGATGACGAACGCGGTGTCAACGAAGATCCGGCCCGGCACGCTTCTCCCCGCTCAGGTAGCGATCGTGGTTGCTCGCGAAATCCTCGGGCGCGTCGATCCGGATCTGTCGTAGCCGCGACATCAGGCTGGCGTTCCCAGCCTCCTCCTCCGCGCGGGTGAGGCGCCGAATGACGCGGTACAGCTGGTCGAGTTGCTCCTCGCTCAGGCGGTCGAGTTCCGCCTGAATCAACTCCTTCGTGGTCACGGTTGCCCCTCCGCCTCGTGGCGCTCAGGCGACGTGGAGGTTGCGGCGCGGGTCCTGGACCAGCGCGACGCTGAGGACGTCGTCGAGGTGATCGACCTCGATCAGGTGGAGGTCGTTCTTGACCAGGTCCGGCAGCTCCGAGAGGTCCTTGGCGTTGCGGCGCGGCAGGATGAAGGTGCCGATGCCGGCGCGGTGGACCGCCAGCGACTTCTCCTTCAGCCCGCCGATCGGCAGCACCTTACCGCGGAGCGTGATCTCGCCGGTCATCGCCACGTCCTTGCGGACGCGGATGCCGGTCAGCGCGGAGATCAGCGCCGTGGCGATCGTGATCCCGGCCGAGGGGCCGTCCTTCGGGGTCGCGCCGGCCGGGACGTGGATGTGGATCGTCCGCTTGTCGAGGAAGCCGGGCTCGACGCCGAGCTGCGCCGCGCGCGAGCGCGCGTAGCTGACCGCCGCCCGCGCCGACTCCTGCATCACGTCGCCGAGCTGGCCGGTCAGCACCACGTCGCCCTTGCCCTCGGTCAGCAGCACCTCGATGCCGAGGATATCGCCGCCGACCCCCGTGTAGGCCGCGCCGGTCGCCACCCCGACCTCGTCCTCCTGCTCCGCCTGATCGTGCTCGAAGCGCGGCACGCCCAGGAAGCCGCCGACGCCGGCCCGGTCGAGGGTCACGGCGGGCAGGTCGGCCGGCGCCTTGGGGGCGGCGACGGCCGCCTTGCGGCGCCCCTTCCTGACGGGCGCGCGCGGCGGCGCGGCGTCGTCCGCCTCGGCCACGCGACGCGCGACCTTGCGGCAGATCGCGCCGATCTCGCGCTCCAGCCCGCGCACGCCCGACTCGCGGGTGTACTCGCGGATCACCGCCAGCAGCGCGTCGTCGGCGATCGTCAGTTGCGCGGGGGTCAGGCCGCTCGCCTCGAGCTGCTTCGGCAGGAGGAAGTTGCGGGCGATCTGCAGCTTCTCCAGTTCGGTGTAGCCGCTGACCTCGATGATCTCCATCCGGTCGCGCAGGGGCGCCGGGATCGGGTCGAGCTGGTTGGCGGTGGTGATGAAGAGGACGCGCGACAGGTCGAACGGCACCTCCAGGTAGTGGTCGGAGAAGGTGCCGTTCTGCTCCGGGTCGAGCACCTCCAGCAGCGCCGAGGAGGGGTCGCCGCGCCAGTCGGCGCCGAGCTTGTCGACCTCGTCGAGGATCAGCACCGGGTTGCGGCTCCCGGCGTCGCGCAGCGCCTTGATGATCCGCCCCGGCATCGCGCCGACGTAGGTGCGGCGGTGGCCGCGGATCTCCGCCTCGTCGTGGACGCCGCCGAGGGCGATCCGCCCGTACTTGCGGCCGAGCGCGCGGGCGATCGAGCGCCCCAGGCTCGTCTTGCCGACGCCGGGCGGGCCGACGAAGCAGAGGATCGGCGCCTTCATCTTCGCGCCGGCCAGCTTGCGCACCGCGATGTACTCGAGGATGCGCTCCTTGACCTTCTCCAGCCCGTAGTGATCCTCGTCCAGCACCCTGGCGGCGTGCGACAGCGCGAGCTGGTCGAGCGTCTCGGTCGACCAGGGGAGCTCGGTCAGCCATTCGAGGTAGGTGCGGATGATGCCGATCTCCGGCGAGTGGGAGGGCTGCTGCTCCAGCCGCTCGGCCTGGGCCAGCGCCTTGACCTTGACCGCCTCGGGCATCCCGGCCGCCTCGATCTTCTCGCGCATCTCGGCGGCGAGCATCGCCTCGGGCGAGCCCTCGCCGAGTTCCTTCTGGATCGCGCGGAGCTGCTCGCGCAGGTAGTACTCGCGCTGCTGCTTGTCCATGCCGGACTGCGCCTCGGCCTGGATCTGCTGGCGCAGATCGAGCACGTCGAGGCGGCGCTGAATGAAGACGCCGACTGCCTTGAGGCGCGCGACGGGGTCGAACTCTTCGAGCAGCTCCTGGCGCTGGTCGCCGGTGAACTCGGGCGAGAAGCAGATCAGGTCGGCCAGCCAGCCCGGCTCGTCGACCGAGCGGACCATCACCAGCACTTCCTCGGGGACGTTCGGCAGCATCCCCAGGTAGGTCTCGACCTGCTCCAGGACGGCGGTCATCGCGATCTCGGCCTCGGGCGTGCGCTCGGGCGGGTCGTCGTGGCGCAGGACGGTCGCCAGCGGGAAGCCGGGGCCGGCGCCGAAGTCGATCACCCGCCCGCGCGCCTGGCCCTGCAGGATGACCGTCGGTGGCCCGCCCGGCCGGGTGATCTGCTGCCCGACCTCGGCGATCACCCCGACCTCGCAGAGTTCGAAGAGCTGCTCGTCGTCATCCGCCGCCCCGTCCGCGCCGGTCGCGGGCCGCGGCCGGCCCTCCTCATCGCCGCCCGCGTCCTCCGCGACCGGGCGCTCGGTCAGCAGGAGGACCTGCCGGCCGTAGTCGACCGCGGCGGCGATCGCGCTGGCGGTCTCGTCGTCCTCGACCGGCAGCGGCAGGGTCATGTGCGGCATCAGGACGGTCTCGTCCATCACGATCACCGGCAGCGCCAGCGCCGCCGACTTCCGCCGCCCCCCGCGCCGGGCGGTCGTGCGGGCGGCGCGCTTGCGCGGTGCTTGCTGTTGTGCGGTCATTGGTGGCTCAACCTATCCGTGTAGAGGAGTACCAGGGGCCGGTGGCGCACTGGCACATGGCAGAAAGCGCGCGGGGAGAAGCCTCGCGCGCCACCGGAACTGCCCCAAGCATACCAGAGCGCGGC
>JAUJMV010000002.1:70162-90299 GCA_030446685.1 Thermomicrobiales bacterium
GTCGCTCGTGGCTCGTCGCTCTTGTTCCCGTCAGGGGGCGTCGCCCGTCGTGAACCGATCCGCGCGCCCGCGCAACAGGGTAAGTGAGCGTGGGAGTGGGCAGTGGGGGAATGGGGTCGCCGTGCCTGACCATGACGACCAACTGATCGCGGCGGTGGCCGGCGGGGACCATGCCGCCTTGAGAGAGTTGTTCACCCGGCACGCGCCCTGGCTGGCGGCGCGGCTGCGGCGCACCATGCCGGCCTCGGCGGTCGAGGACGTGGTGCAGGAGACCTTCATCGCGGCCTGGCGCGGCGCGGGGCGCTACCGGGCGACCGGCGAGCCGGGGGCCTGGCTCTGGGGGATCGCCCGCCGGCAGGCCGCGCTCTGGGCGCGGCGGCACGGCCGCCCCGATCCAATCGTCGAGCCGGGGGGCGTCGAGGACCCGGCCGCGGCCGCCGCGCGCAACGTCGACCTGGAACGCGCGCTGGCGGCGCTCGGGCCGGAGGGGTGCGAGGGGCGCGAGCTCGCCCACCTGGTCTTCCTGGAGGACCGCCCGGTCGCCGACGTCACCGCGCGGCTCGGCATCCCGGAGGGGACGGTCAAGAGCCGGGTGTACACGCTGCGCCGCCGGCTGCAAGCGGCGCTGCGGGGAGGGGACTAATCCGATGGTGCGGCACACCGACGACCCGGCGCATGTCGCCGGGTGCGCCGACTGCCAGGCGCGCGCCGCGCTCGGCGGCCTGGACGTCGATCTGGAGCGGGCCTGGCGCGGCATCGCCGCCGAGACCTGGGCCACGCCGGTCGGCCCGGTCGAGCGGCTGGCGGGCCGGCTCCTGGGATCGCCGGGGCTGGCCCGCGCGCTGGTCACGACGCCCTCGCTGGTCGCGTCCTGGATCGTGGCGAGCGCGATCGTCCTGGCGGTCGGCGCGCTGGCGACCCTCGGCACCGGCACCCCCTGGCCGGCGCTGCTGGCCCCGGCGCTGGCCGGGATCGGCATCGCCTACGCCTACGGGCCGGGGATCGACCCGGCGTTCGAGCTGAGCCAGACGGCGGCGGTCTCCGACCGGATGGTCCTGCTGGTGCGCGGCCTCGCCGTCTTCGGCCTCAACGCGGCGCTCGGCGTCGTCGCCTCGCTCGTCACGGCGGACGCCACCGCGACCGGGCTGACGCTCGGCTGGCTGGCGCCGATGACGACGGTGGCGGCGCTGGCGCTGGCGGCAGCGACCCTGGCGCGCTCGGCGAACGTCGGGGTCGCGGCGGCGCTCGCCGGGTGGTGCATCGCGATCCTGGCGGGGCTGGCCGGCACCGGCGACCTGGCGGCGGCGGTGGTGCGGGGGGCGCTGGCGCCCCTCTATCTGGCGGGGACGGCGGCGGGGCTCGCCCTGGCGCTCTGGGCGACGAGTGGACAGCGAGGGGAGGCGGCACTATGGCGGTAGGGACGGCGGCACTGTCCGGCGCGCCGCGCGCGGCGCGGGGGACGAAGGTGGAGGCGCGGGGGCTGACCCAGCGCTACGGGCTGACCCAGGTGCTGCGGGGGCTCGACCTGGCGGTCGGGACGGGGGTCTTCGGGCTGCTCGGGCCGAACGGCGCGGGCAAGACGACCCTCTTGCGCACGCTGGCGACGATCAACCGGCCGACCGGCGGCGCGCTGCGGCTGCTCGACTGCGACCCCGCCGACGCGCGGCAGCGGCGGGAGATCCGCCGCCGCCTCGGCTACCTGCCGCAGGCGCTCGGCTACTACCCGAACTTCACCGTCTTCGAGTTCGTCGAGTACTTCGCGCTCCTCAAGGAGATGCCGGCGGATCGCGTGCGCCCGGCGGTGGCGCGGGCGATCGAGCGCGCGGTCGACCTGGGCGACCGGGCGCGGGCGAAGCTGCGGACCCTCTCCGGCGGGATGCTGCGGCGGGTCGGGATCGCCCAGGCGATCGTCAACGACCCGGAGCTGCTGCTGCTCGACGAGCCGACCGCCGGGCTCGATCCGGAGCAGCGGGTGGCCTTCCGGGCGCTGCTGCGCGAGGTCGGGGCGCGCGGCACGGTGATCGTCAGCACGCACCTGGTGGAGGACGTGTCGGCACCGCCTGCTCGGAGGTCGCGCTCTTGGAGGGCGGGCGGATCGTCTTCCACGGCACCCCCGCCGACCTCAGCGCGCGGCGACGGCGCGGCCCCCGGCGACTCGCCCCTGGAGCGCGGCTACAGCCGCGTGCTGGCGGAGGCGCGGCGATGAGTGCGACTTTGCGCCTGCTGCGGATCGAGGCGCGCCGCAGTCTCGGCCTCTGGCTCCTGCTGGCGGCGCCGATCCTGATCTGGTTCGCCTTCCTCCAGGGCCTGCCGCGCGTCGCGCCCTCTGGTTCGAGACGAGCGTGATGGTGCGCAATCTGGTCACGTTCGCCGGGCCGTTGCTGGCGGGGGCGGCGGCGTGGATGGCCGGGCGGGACCGGCGGCGCGGTATCGAGGATCTGCTGGCGACGACCCCGCGCCCCGCCTTCGCGCGGACGCTGGCGACGTGGGCGGGGGCGACGGCCTGGGGTGTGCTGATCTACGTCGCGATCGGCGGCGGCATCATGGCGCTGAGCTGGCTGCGCGACCTGGGGCGGGCCGTTCGTCGGGCCGCTGCTCGTGGGCCTCGTCGCGATCCCAACGCACGCCGCGCTCGGCTTCGCGCTCGGCCGCTACTTCCCCAGCCGGTTCACCGCGCCGCTGGTCACGGTCGCCCTCTTCTTCGGGCAACTCTTCGTCGGCGCGCAAAACGCCTGGTACGCCTTCCTGTCGCCGATGGTCAGCCTCAACACGTCGGTCTGGTACGGGGTGCGCCCGGACCTGACGCTCCAGCAGGTGTTCTTCCTGCTCGGCCTGATCGGGCTGTTGCTCGCCAGCCTGCCGCTTCGCGACCAGCGTAACCGTGCCGCTGGGGGGGCCTCCTGCCTGGCCGCCGCTCTCGTCACAGTGGCTGGTGTGGCGATCATCTGGCATGATGCTCCCCCTCGGGGAGGGCAAGATCTCTCGCGCGATGAGCGCTTTCGGAATCGCCAGGTCATCCCGTACCAGCCGGTCTGCCGCGACGCGCCGATGCCCGTCTGCGTCCATCCGGCCTACCAGCCCTACCTCGATGAGACGACGGCGGTGATCAACCGGCTCGTCGCCCCGGTCGTCGGGCTTCCCGGCGTCCCGACGCGCGCCGAGCAGGGCTATCCCGCGATCACGGGCAACACGGACGCGACGACGCTCTGGTTCGACATCCAGCCCCAGGCCCAATACTGGGAGCAGCTTCTTACTACATCCGTCCTGTATCCACTCACGACCCAGGTCGTCTTTATGCCGGCGGACGGCAATAGTCGCTCGGGCTCGGTCAGGAATCCTTGCCCCAGTAGCAACCCTGGGTCGTGCGCCGACGCGCAACAGGTGATCATGCGTTGGCTGTTGCGGCAGACGGGACTGGCGGACGATCGTTATCAGGTTGGCCCTCGCTTCACGGACCCCGCCTACGATCGGATTACCCCGACCGTCGAGCGGTTTGCCGCGCTCGACCCGGCCCAACAACAAAAATGGTTGCGCGCCCACTTCGCGGACCTGCGGGCGGGCAAGGTGCGGCTGGAGGACTTGCCATGATCCCCGCGCGGCTCGTCTGGCTCTACCTCCGCGCGCGGCTGGCGGGGCTGGCGGCGACCTGCCTCCTCGGGGTCGCGGCGGCGACCTGGTTCCTGCTCGGCCTGAGCGACGACCGGCTGCTGACCAAGCTGATCCTGATCGTGCTGCCGCTCGCCCCCGCCGCGGTGATCGGGGCGAGCCTGCGGTCGCCCTTCGGCGAGACCGAGGTGACGGCCAGCCGGCCGCTGCCGCCCCTGCGGCTCGGCCACCTCGCCGGGCTGCTGGCGGTCGCCGCGCTCGCGCTCGCCGCCGCCAACACCGCCGCGCCCGGCGAGGATTTTCATTGGCTGCTCGTGCGCAACGGGGCGGGGTACGCCGGGCTCGCGCTCGTCGGCGGCCGGCTGGTCGGCGCAGCGGCCTCCTGGGTCGTGCCGGTCGCCTACGGGATGTTCGTCGTGGTCGCCCCGGTCGCGGGGGCGCTCAATCGCGACAGCCCCTGGCTCTGGCCCCTGCACCCGCCGGCCGAGCGCCCTGCCGCGATCGGCGCGCTGGCGCTGCTGCTGGCGGGGGTGGCCGTCGCCACGGTCTTCGGCCCGCGCGCCGTGCCGGACGAGGCGCCGTAGTGCGGGATTGGTGGACCGTTTTGGGGTGGTAGGGGCAGCCCCCCGTGGCTGCCCGCCTTGCCTGCCACCGACACCCTCGGCAGGCCGCGGCCGTGGGGCGGCCCTGCGGGGCCGCGGGCAGCCACACAGGGCTGCCCCTACAAACCGACGATCGGATGCGTCTCCAAACCGGGACAATAGGAGGGGCGGATGGTGAACGGGCGGCTGATCCGGATCGAGACGCGCCGCAGCGTCGGCCTGTGGCTGTTCCCGCCGCTGCTGGCGCTGGCCTGGTTCTACCTGCACGGCGGTCAGTTCGGCTTCCTGACCATGCTCTGGGTCCAGGCGAGCGTCGCGGTGCGCGGCATCGTGTTCTTCATCGGGCCGACCCTGGCCGGGGCCACGGCCTGGATGGCGGGGCGGGAGCGCCGACGCGGCGTCGAGGAATTGCTTGCCACCACGCCCCAGCCCGCCTGGTCGCGCCAGTTGGCGACCTGGACGGGAACGGTGCTGTGGGGCCTGCTGGCTTACGCGCTGGTGGCGCTCGCGGTCGGCGTCCTCACCGCCCGGCAGGCCGTCTGGGGCGGGCCGATCCTCTGGCCGGTGATCGCCGGCCTGCTGGCGCTGCCCGCGCACGCGGCGCTCGGCTTCGCCCTCGGGCGGTTCGTGCCGACCCGGTTCACCGCGCCGCTGGTCGCCGTGGTGTTCTTCTTCGCGCAGGCGTTCGTCTGGGTCGGCGGCTTCGGCGCGGCCAAGTTCTCGAACGATCCACGATTCGACTGGCTGACCTTCCTCTCGCCGACTGCCCGACTCGACCAATCCGTCTGGTACGGCATCCGCCCGAACGTCGGCCTGCCGCAGGCCCTCTTCTTCCTCGGGCTCACCGGCCTGGCGCTCGGCAGCCTGGCCCTGCGCGAGCGCCAGGTCCCGATCACCTGGGGCATCGTCGCCATGTCCGGGTTCCTCACGTTTGCTGGAGTCGCGCTGGTGTACCAGGCCGTGTCCGCCGACGGGATGCAGGAGCGTGAAGCGGCACGGCGCGCGGGAGCCTTCGATCCGCGCGATGGGCTGATCCCCTTCGAGTTGGTCTGCACCGCCGATCCCCTGCCCGTCTGCGCCCACCCGGCCTACCGCCCCTGGCTGGAGGAGAACGCGCCCCTCATCAACGAAGTCGCCGCGCCGGTGCTGGGGCTCCCCGGGGCGCCGACGCGAGCCGAGCAGCGGACGCCACTCGCCCCCAAGCCTTTCGGTGAAACGCTGCTCTTCAGCCCGCAGTCGGGTCAGCGTTCCTCTATCGTAGATGTCGTCCGGAATCTCGTGACTGCCCCCGGGTATCCCGGACCCGACTACGCGAGCGAGTCGCGCTGCCCAGATGGACAGGAAAGCTATTCGTGCCGATTGGCACAGTCAGCGGTAGGGCTCTGGCTGCTGCGACGAGCCGGCTTCGAGCAGGGTGAGCGCGCGTTCGGCACGCACCCCGATCTCTCCCCTGCTGCGACACGATTCGCCGCGTTGCCGCCGGAGCAACAACGGGCCTGGCTGCAAGCCAACTACGCCGCCCTGCGCGAGGGGCGGGTGCCGCTGTCGGCCCTGCCGTAGGTCGCGGCACGGCGTACCCCCGCCCGCGCTAGTGGACGTCCGCCCACTCCTCGGCGGCGGTGACGCTGCCGTCGTCGAGGCGGCGGTCGCGGTAGCGCCCCTCGTCGATCGCGCCAGTCTGCACGGCGGCGCGGACGGCGCAGCCCGGCTCGTGCCGGTGCCGGCAGTCCGCGAGCCGGCAGGCGCCGAGGAAGCGGCCGCGGCCTGAGGGTCGCGGCCGCACCAGGCCGGCACCGACTAAGCCAGGGCCGAGACCGGCGCGTCCCGCCCCGCCTGGGCCGCCACGGTTCGCGCGCCGGCCCCGGCGGCGGGCGGCGGGCCGGGGGCCGGCGGTACAATACCCCCGAGGATCGCCCGCTCGATAGGGGCGGCCGCGACTGCCGCCGGGAGGCGCGCCCCTCGTGCCATCAGCGGCGCACACTGGGCCTGCGACGCCAGTGAAGACTGAGGGCGAAGGACTGAGGACGAAGTATGGAACTCGGGGTTGAACCGGAAGACACTCCGCGGGAAGCACCATCCTCACCCAGTCCTCAATCCTCAGCCATCAGCCCTCGCGCCGCGCCGCCGCGCGCGCACGCGATGGCGCAGGTCTGGCACGATCTGCTCTTCGCGCACTGGCCGGTCGAGGCGGCGACCCTGCGCGCGGCGATCCCCCCGCCGCTGGCGCTCGACCTCTTCGACGGTCAGGCGTGGGTCGGCGTGGTGCCGTTCCGGATGAGCGGCGTCCAGTTGCGCCTGCTGCCGCTGGCGGCGCCGTGGCTCTCCGCCTTCCCCGAGCTCAACGTGCGCACCTACGTGACCGGGCCGGGCGGCGCGCGGCCGGGCGTCTTCTTCCACAGCCTCGACGCCGGCAACCCGGTCGCGGTGGCGGTCGCCCGCCGTTGGTACCACCTGCCCTACTTCTTCGCGCGGATGGGCTGCCGGCGGGTCGGCGACTGGATCAGCTACACCAGCCGCCGCGCCCATCCCGGCGCGCCCCCGGCCGACTTCGTCGGCCAGTATCGCCCGACCGGTCCCGCCTTCCGCTCCGCGCCCGGCTCGCTCGAGGAGTGGTTGACCGAGCGCTACTGCCTCTACGCCGCCGACCGGCGCGGGCGCGTCTACCGCGGCGACATCGCGCACGCGCGCTGGCCCCTGCAGCCCGCCGAGGCCGAGTTGCATTTCGACACGCTCGTGGGCCAGCACGGCATCCGCCTGCCGGACACCGCGCCCCTCCTCCACTTCGCCCGCCGCCTGGCGATCCGTGCCTGGACGCTCGCGTCGGTGGAGGAGACCTGATCGGGGAACGCTCGCCACGGCCGCTGCCTCGCTCGCGCCGACCGGCCTCGTCTACGGTTTCGCCCTCTGGCTGGGGCTGTACCTGATCGCGCGCGACCCGCGCAGCCCCCGGCTGCTGCTGACCGGGCTGGGGCTCGTGGCCTACGCGGCGGCGCTGGCCGGCGACCTCCTGGCTGGCGCGGCCACTGCGCCGGGCCTGGGGTCCGCCCTGGCGCGGGCGCGCGCGCCGCTCCTGCTCCTCCCCGCCCTCTGCTGGACCGGCGCGCTGGTCTATCTACTGCCGGAAGGGTCGCCGCTGCGGGATCGCCTCGCGCGGGTCTGGGGGATCGCCTTCCCGGCGGTGGCGGCGCTGCTCCTGCTGGCGGGCTTCGGCGCCGGGGCGGACGGGGCGCCGCGCGGGGGGCTGGCGGGATCCCTCCTCGGCGGGGTCGTGCTGCTGCCGATGCTGGCGCTCGCCGGCCTCGTCTGGTGGCCGGCGCGGCGGCGGGCGCGCGCCGCCGCCGGCCCGCTGATCGTCGTCACCCTCTTCCTCGCGCTCAGCACCGGCCTGCTCCTCTCCCCGCTCGGCTGGCTCCCCCGGCCGTGGGCGGTGGCGCTGCTCGGCCTCGACCTGATCGCGCTCGGCCTGGCGATCGCCCGCTTCGACGCCTTCGACCAGGGCGAGGCGCTGCTGCCCGAGATGGTCCGCGCGTTCGCCGCCGCCGCCCTCGCCGCCTCCCTCTTCGGCGGGCAGGTGGCGCTGGTGATCGCGCTGGCGACCGGCCCGACCCCGCCGCTGCTGGCGCTCCTCCTGGCGACCGTCGCGACCGCCGTCGCCGCGCCGACCTTCGCCGACCGGCTGGGGGCCGCGCTCGACCGCCTGGCGCTCGGGCGGCTGCCGCGCGTGCGCCAGGCCCGCGCCGAGTTGCGCGCCGCCGCCAGCGCCCTGCCCCGTCTCGACCCGGCGCTCGACCCCACGGCGCTCGACGAGGCCGAGTTCGCCCGCCTCACCCGCCGCGCCCTCAGCCACTTCGGCGACCTGCCGCGCCTCGCGGTCAGCCCCCTGACCCGGCTGCCGCTCGTGGAGGCCCGCCTCGCCGCGCGCGGCGCCCCCGACGGCGCGCTCGAACGCGCCGCCGAGCTGAAGGCGGTCCTGGCGGAGAGCGTCGCCCGCCTCAAGCCGCGCACCGGCGGCGACTTCGGCCCCTCCGACGAGTGGCGGCACTACAACGCCCTCTACTTCCCCTACGTCGCCGGCCTCAAGCCCTACAGCCGCCGCGCCGGGGCGCCCCCGGCCGACCCGGCGGCGCGGGCGGCGCTCGACTGGTTCCGCGCCGCCGTCCCCGAGCGGACCCTCTACAACTGGCAGACCGCCGCCGCCAAGCTCGTCGCGCACGACCTGCGGGCGCGCTGCGGGGCGCCCCCCGACTGATCCCCCCTGTTCTCGCCCATTGGCGCCATTTGGCACCACTTTTCATAGACGTGGCAGCGCATCCGGGCCTATCGTGGGGCCATCGGCCGTTGGCTGGCCCCGGCGGCACGCCCCCACCGGGGTCGGCCGCGGGGCCGCGCGAGGAAAGCGAGGTCCCCCGATGGCGACGCAGACCCTGGCCCCCCGCCCCGCCACCGATCTCCCGCGCGCCGTGCTGCGCGCCGACGGCGCGGTCGTCGCGGTCGGCGGCGCTCCTCATGGCCGCGGCGCGCCCGCTCGGCGCCGCCCTCGGCCTCGACAGCCCGCTCGTCCCGCTCGTCGCCGGCGCGGCGCTGCCTGCCCTACGCCGCGCGGCTCTTCCGGTCGCCGATCACCGCCGGTCGAGCGCGGGGCGGTCCTGGCAGCCGCGCTGATCAACACCGCCTGGGTGCTCGGCAGCGGCGCGATCCTGCTGGCGATCTGCCCGCGCTGACCGCCGGCGCGCGCTGGGCCGTCGCGATCGTCGCCGGCGTCGTCGCGCTCCTGCCGTGGCCCAGTTCTCCGCGCTCCGGCGGCTGCGCTGACCTGGCATTTCGGCGCGCGGCGGCCTGACCCGGTCGCAGGCGTTCGACGACGGCCAGGAACCCAACCCTGGGTCGCGCAGGATCGCTGTCCGCACGAGCCGCCGGCGCACCGGACGGGGCCCGCGCACCACGCGGGCGGCGTAGAAACCGATCCTTCGCCGTGGCTCAGGATGACAAGGACAGCGAGCGACTCAACTTGGCTGCACGTTGCCGCACAGTATCGCGCACGAGACAAGGAGCGGAACATGACGAGCATTCGCGCACTCGGCGAACTGGGACCCTACCGGGAGGTCCAACTGCGGCAGGGGACCGTCCGCTACCGCGAGGCGGGCAGCGGCCCCACCATCGTCTTCGTCCACGGCCTGCTGACCCACGGCGACCTCTGGCGGGCGGTCGCGCCACCGCTGGCGGCGGAGTACCGCTGCATCGTGCCGGACTGGCCGCTCGGGGCGCACCACCCGCCGATGCGCGCCGACGCCGATCTCACCTTCGCGGGCCTGGCACGGCTGGTCGCGGACTTCCTCGCCGCGCTCGACCTGGAGCGGGTCACGCTGGTCGGCAACGACACCGGCGGGGCGCTCTGCCAGTTCGTCGTCGGGACGCACCCCGGGCGAATCGCGCGGCTGGTGCTGACGAACTGCGACACGGCGGGCAACTTCCCGCCAGCGCGCATCCCGGACGCCCTGCTCGCCAGGTGCCGGACTCCTCGTCCCGGAGGATCAGCAGGGGCTCGTCCCGGCGCGCGCCCGGCGCGCGTCGCCTGCTCGCCACGCTGCTCCGGCTCCCGGTGTCGCAACGCCTGCTCTTCAAACTCGTGACGAAGCGCCTCCCCGAACGGCGGGTGATGGCCTCGTACCTCGCGCCCTTCCTAACCGACGCGCGGGTCAGGCGCGACGCGCGCAAGCTGCTGGTCGGCATCCCCGCCGCCCCGATGCGCGAGGTCGAGGCGCGGCTCGCCGGCTTCGCCGGGCCGGTGCTGCTGGCCTGGGCGCCGGAAGATCGGCTGGTCTTCCCGATCCGGCATGCCCGGCGGCTGCGGGAGCGGTTCCCGGACGCCCGGCTGCGGGAGGTGCCGGACTCCTCGACGTTGATCCCGGAGGATCAGCCGGGCCGCCTGGCCGAGCTGATCGCCGCCTTCCTCCGTGAGACCGCCGCCGCGGCCCCGGAGACGGCGCGCCACGCCTGAAGCGGCGGCGCGCAGGGTTGGCGGCGCAGCGGTGCGGGGGCGTCCGGCCGGACGCCCCCCCACCCCGCGAGGATGGCGGTGGCCCCGCGCTTGCGTCACCCACCATCGGCGGCGGCGACGGCGGGAGAGGGGCGGGAGGGGCGCATGATCGCAGCGGGGGAGGGGAATCTGCAGGCCGGGCGTCGCCTGCCCTGGGTCCCGGCGCGGCTCTTCCCCTTCCGCAGCCGCTTCCTCGACGTGGCCGGGTGCCGGGTCCACTACGTGGACGAGGGGCAAGGGCCGCCGCTCCTGCTGCTGCACGGCAACCCCACCTGGTCCTTCCTCTACCGGCACCTCATCGCGGGGCTGGCCGACCGCTTCCGCTGCCTCGCGCTCGACTACCCCGGCTTCGGCCTCTCCACCGCCTCGGCGGGTTATGACTACACGCCCGCCGCGCACGCCGGGGTCGTCGAGGCGTTCCTGCTCGCGCTCGACCTCACCGGCGTCACCGTCATGGGGCAGGACTGGGGCGGGCCGATCGGCCTCGGCGTCGCCGCGCGCCACCCGGCGCGGTTCCGCGCGCTGATCGCCGGCAACACCTTCGCCTGGCCGGTCGGCGACGTGCCGCGCCTCGCCCTCCTCTCCCGCTTCATAGGCGGCCCCCCCGGCGGGGTCCTGATCCGCCGGTTCAACGCGTTCGTCAACGTCGGCCTGCCCCTCGGCGTCCGGCGGCGCCAGCTCGCTCCCGCGGTCATGGCCGCCTATCGCGGGCCGTTCGCCCGGCCCGCCTCGCGCGCGCCGATCCGCGTCTTTGCGCGCGAACTGCTCACCGGCCGCGACTTCCTCGCCGCGGTGGAGGCGGGCCTGCCGCGCCTGGCTGGTCTGCCGGCGCTGCTCGTCTGGGGGGACCGCGACCCCGCCTTCCGGGCGCCGGAGCGCCGCCGGTTCGAGCGCGCCTTCCCGCGCCACCGGACGGTCATCCTCCGCGGCGCCGGCCACTTCATCCAGGAGGACGCCCCCGGCGACCTTGTCGCGGCGATCGGTGCGTGGTCGGGGGAGTTACCCCCCAGTCCCGTCAGTCCTGGAGGAAATCGAGCCGCACGTCCGGACTGAGGTCGCGCGCGACCACCTCCAGGAGGCGCAGCGCGTTGGCCGCGTCGTTGAGGTCGGCGGTCTCGACCGGCGTGTGCGAGTAGCGGCGCGGGATGTTGACGACGCCGGCGGGGATGCCCTCGCGCGTCAGGTGGACGGCGGCCACGTCGGAGTTCCCCTGGGTGAAGAGGGCGGGCTGGACCGGGATGCCCTCCCGCGCCGCCGTCTCCAGCAGGATGCGCTTCAGCGCCGGGTGCATGATGTTGCCCCGCCCGCCCGCGCCGCCGCTGACCAGCGGGATCGCCGGCCCCCGCCCGAGGTCGATCGCCAGTTCCTTGGTGAAGTGGACGTCGGGCGTGCCCGCCGCCGGCAGCGTGTCCACGACGATGGCGTAGTCGGGGTTGAGGCGGTAGGTCGCCACCTGCGCCCCGCGCAGCCCGACCTCCTCCTGCACCGTCACCACGCCGTGCAGCGTGCCGCCGAGTTCCGCGTCGCGAAGCCGGGCGAAGAGGCGCACCAGGACCGCGCAGGAGATGCGGTTGTCGAGCGCCTTGCCGGAGACGCGGTCGGGGTTGGCGAGGCGCACCATCTCGCTCTCGTAGGCGACCGGGTCGCCGACCCTGACCCCCCGCGCCCGCACCGCGTCCGCCGAATCGAAGCCGAGGTCGATGTAGAGCTCGCGCAGCGGCGGCGCCTTCAGGCGCTCGTCCGGCGACTGCACATGCCCGGCGCGCACCCCGATCACCCCCCGCAGCCCGTTGATCCGCACCCGCCGCCCGACCAGCGCCCCCTCGATCACCCCGCCGAGCCGCTCGAAGCGGATCATGCCGTCCGGCTCGAAGGCGCGCACCACGCCGCCGATCTCGTCGGAGTGCGCGGCGATCATCAGCGCCGGCCGCGCGCCCGCGCCCGCCGGGCCGTGCTTCGTCGCGATGACGTTGCCGAAGCGGTCGACCTGCACCTCGTCGGCCAGCGGCGTGAACAGCTCCACCAGCCGCCGCACCACCGGCCCCTCGAACCCCGCGACCCCGTCGAGCGCCGCCAGCTCGGCCAGCAGGGTGTAAATCGCTTCCTTCTCCGCCGCAAGGCCGTCCCCGCCCACGTTGGTCCCCCCCTCGCTCGCCCGATAACGCCGCCGCCAGACGCGCGGAGCCTACAGGACACCGTGGCGGGCGTCAAAGGCGGAGCGCCGGGACAGCCGGGTCGGGTGCGCGGCAGGCCCCTGTCTGTAGCGTGGCGGGGCTTCTTCGGGGGTTGGTGGGGGGCGGGGCGCCGCCCTAACCGTGGCGCTCGTCGCCCTCGATCGCGCCGTCGCGGACGCGGATGACCCGCCCGGCGCGGGCGGCGAGCGCGGGGTCGTGGGTGACGAAGACCAGGGTGCGGCCCCCGGCGGTGAACTCGGCCAACAGCCCCATCACGCGCTCGCCGGTGGCCGAGTCGAGGTTGCCGGTCGGCTCGTCGGCCAGCAGCAGCGGCGGGTCGTTCGCCAGCGCGCGGGCCAGTGCCACCCGCTGCTGCTCGCCGCCGGAAAGCTCGGCCGGCAGGTGGTCGGCCAGGTCGGCAAGACCCACCCGCTCCAGCAGCGCCAGCGCGCGGTCGCGCCGCCGCCCCGCCCCCCCGCCCCGGAACTCCAGCGCCAGCGCGACGTTCTCCAGCGCCGAGAGGGTCGGCATCAGTTGGAAGAACTGGAAGACCACCCCGACGTGCGCGCCGCGCCAGCGGGTCAGCCGCTCCTCGTCCATGGCGGTCAGGTCGGCCCCGCCGACGACGATGCGCCCGGCCGTGGGCCGGTCGATCCCGGCGATCAGGTTGAGGAGGGTGGACTTGCCGCTGCCGGAGGGGCCGACGATCGCCACCGCCTCGCCGGTCTCGATCGCCAGATCGGTCGGGCGCAGCGCCGCCAGCGGCCCGCGCCCGGTCCGATAGTCCTTGCTGACCCCGCTGAGGCGGATGAACGACCCGGCAGTGGTTGAAGGTGCCGGGTTGAACGTTGAAGGTTCAGGGGCCAATCGCAGCCGCTCGGCGAGGAACCTCCCAACCTTCAACGTTCAACCTTCAACCTTCAACCCTCAACCCGCGCGCCGCCGGGGCGCGACGATGCGGAACCAGAGCACCACCAGCACGATCTGCATCCCCCACAGGGCGAGCAGCACCGGCCAGGAGAGGATCGCCCACAGTTGCGCCGCGAGCCAGCCGCCGAGCGCGACGGCGATGCTCTGCAGCGGCAGATCCGGATCGGTGAGCGCCGCCGGCGCCTCGCGGCCGTCGAGCAGCGCCAGGAAGGAGGAGCTGACGAGCCCGAGCAGGACCGCCGCGGCCGCCGCGGCGAAGGCCAGGATCGCGCCGCTGGCGCCGCCGAAGGAGCTGGAACGCCGGGGCGGGTACCCCGCGTGCAATTCCCTCGGCGGCGGCAGAACCTCGATCCGGCGCATCAGCCGGGCGGTGAAATCGGGCGGCGGCGGGACGGCGGAGACGTGGCCGATCTGCAGCGGGAAGACCCGCGCCCGCTCGTGGGCGAGGCGGCAGGCGGCGCAGCCGTCGAGGTGCTGTTCGACGGCGCGGTGCTGCCGGTCCCCCAGCTCGCAGTCGACGAAGCTCCACAGCAGCGCCCTACACTCGCGACAACGCATTGTGCTCTTCCCTCTGCTCCTGTCCCTCGATCAGTTGGCCCAGCGCCTTGCGCGCCCGGTGCAACTGCGTCTTGACCGTGCCCTCGGGCAGCTTCAGGATGTCGGCGATCTCCGCGCAGGAGAGGTCCTGCCAGTAGCGCAAGACCAGGACCGCCCGGTACTTCTCCGGCAGCTCGCGCAGCAGCCGCTGCACCTCGTCGCGCGATTCCCGGCTGAGCGCCTCGCCCTCCGGCCCGGCCTCCCGCGCCCGCGCCCACGGGATGATGTTCTCCAGGGGCACGAGCTGCATCCGCCGCCGCCGCAACTGGTCGATGCAGTAGTTGGTGGCGATCGTCAGGACCCAGGTCGAGAACTTCCGCTCCGGATCGTAGCGCGCCAGTTGGCGGTAGATGCGGACGAAGATTTCCTGGGCGGCATCCTCCGCCTCCTCGGGGCTCCCGAGCATGCGGTAGGCTAAATTGTAGACTGCGTTCTGATACCGCTCGACCAGGGTGCCGAACGCCGCCTGATCGCCCTCGTTCGCCCGCTCGATCAGGAACGCTTCCTCGGTCCCGGCCCCGTACCCGACCATCTCCGCTCCTTCATCCTATGTACGCAAGTATAGCATGGGGGTTTCACGAATCTGTGACGGAAAAGCGGCGAAACCGTGGAGGCCGGGGGGCGCTCCCGCCCCTCGCGCGCGGGGCGGGGATGTGCGATAATCTGTCAATATCCCGCATCCCGCGCGCGGGGCGCGGGCGATGGCGGTCCGGCGCGCGGGCCGGACGCGGAGAGGCGAGGAGGGCCGGAACTTCATGCAGGTCGAGCAGCAGCCGGGCGAGAGCTTCGAGGGGCTCCTGCGTCGCTTCGGGCGCACCGTGATCAAGGCGGGCATCCTGGGCGAGGCGAAGCGCAAGCGGCATTACCTGTCCAAGGGCGAGGCGAAGCGCGCCAAGCAGAAAGCGAGCGAGCGCAAGAAGCGGCGCAAGGCCGCGCGCGAGGCGCAGCGGGCCGCGGCGGGCCGCTAACCCACCCACCCCGCCGCCCCGGCGGGGGACAAGCAGCATGGCAGCCGTGCCGAGCCGCTACCATCCGGTAGAGGCTCTTTGTCGTTCGCGCCGGCATCGTGGCCCGTCCCACGGCGCTGCGAACCGGCGCGGCCTGTCCTATCAGCGGGAGCGCGCGGGACGATGCTGGACTGGTTCAAGCGGCGCGGCCAGCGCCCCAAGACGCTCGCCGAGCTGACGCCGGAGGAGCTCGACGCCGTACTCGAAGGCCACCCCGAGCTGGCCTATCTGCTGCGCCACACCCTCGGCGTGATGCAGTTCGCCCCCGTCCACACCGCCGACGCCGTGCTGGAGCGCGTCGGCCGGATCGTCGACGAGGTGCTGCGGCGCAAGCTCTCCCCCGCGGACGAGCACGACTACGTCATGCGCGAGATGGAGGCGCTGCGCCTCATGCTGCTCGCCCCCGCCCCGCCCGGCGCCGGCCCCCGCCCCGGCGATCCGCGCCGCTGACCCCGCGCATCCCGCGCGGCGCGACTTCTCCTCTCCCCGGTGCGGCATGCGACATCGAGGCCGTATACTACGGCCAGCGCCGCGGGGTCGCCACGCCGCCGGCGACGCGTCCCGGTCGACGGCCGGAGCCGGCCCGCGGCGCGCCGGGCAAGATACAGCCCTCGCGACGCGGTACGCGGGATTGGGACGGGATGGGGAAAGGAGCGCCCGTGAGTTTCGCGCGCGAGTTGCAGGAACGACACCGCGCGCTCCATGCGGCGACGCTGGCGCACCCCTTCGTGCGCGGCATCGGCGACGGCACGCTGCCGGTCGAGCGCTTCCGCTTCTACGTCGAGCAGGACTACGTCTTCCTGATCGAGTACGGCCGCGTGCTGGCGCTGGCGGTGGCGAAGGGGCGCGAGCTCGACGGGATGGCCCGCTTCGCCGAGCTGCTGCACGCCACCCTCAACGTCGAGATGGCGCTGCACCGCGGCTACGCCGGGAAGTTCGGCATCGCCGCGGGGGATCTGGCGCGCGTCGCCGCCGCCCCCACGACCTACGCCTACACCCGCCACCTGCTGGCGACCGCCTACGCCGGCGCCGCCGCCGAGATCGCCGCCGCGCTCCTCCCCTGCCAGTGGGGCTACGGCCAGATCGGCCGCGCGCTGGCCGCCGCACCGCCCGCCGACCAGCCCCTCTACGCCGAGTGGATCGCCATGTACGCCGGCGAGGACTACCACGCGCTGGTGGCGGGCCTGGTCGAAGGCTTCGACGCGCTCGCCGCCGTGGAAAGCGCCGCCGCCCGCGAGCGCCTCGACCAGATCTATCTCCTCAGCTCCCGCTATGAATGGGCCTTCTGGGAGATGGCCTGGCGCATGGAACGCTGGCCAATCTAAAGCGGTTCCCCAAAAGGTGTTGGTGTACGCCTCGGCGTCGGCTGTAGGGGCGTTCAGTCGAACGCCCCAGGCCCTGCCCAGGCACTTATTCAACCATGAGGCGAACCGCTCAGAACTGTCGGCCCCGTTCGACGCACCCGCGACCGGCAAGATCGCTATCAAGGTCATCAACACACTACGGCGACGAAGTAGGGGCGGTTCACGAGGGGCACCGGTCGCTGCCGCCGGCATCCCCATCGTCGTCGTCGAGGTCGGCGATGAAGCTCTCGACGTCGTCGAATTGGGCGAAGCGTCCCGCCGCGAAGTCGGCGTCCGCCTCGCGCTCCATCCGCTGCCACCGCTCGGTCCAGAACCAACGTTGCCCCGCGTCGAACGTCGGGCCTTGTCCGGTTTCAGACACCGAACTATCCCCCCGCTCAGGCGATCTCGCCGCGGTTGCCCCGCAGCAGGTGCCGCGCGATCACCAGCCGCTGGATCTCGCTCGTCCCCTCGTAGAGCTCGCAGGCTTTGGCGTCGCGGTAGTAGCGCTCGACCGGGTACTCCTTGAGGTAGCCGTAGCCGCCGTGGACCTGCACCGCCCCGTCGGCGCAGAACTTCGCCGCCTCCGACGCGAAGAGCTTGGCAGTCGCCGCCTCGCGCGCGAACGGCTTGCCCGCGTCCTTCAACGCCGCCGCGCGGTAGACCAGCAGCCGCGCCGCGTCGAGCTGCGTCTGCATGTCGGCCAGCCGCCACTGGATCGCCTGGAACTGGGCGATCGGCTGCCCGAACTGCTCCCGCCCCCGGCTGTAGTCGAGCGCCGCGTCGAGCGCCGCCTGCGCGATCCCGACCGCCTGCGCCCCGATCCCGATCCGCCCGGTGTCGAGCAGTTCGAGCGCCATCCTGAAGCCGCGCCCCGCCTCCCCGAGCAGGTTCGCCGCCGGCACCCGGCACCCGTCGAAGCGCAGTTCGGCGATCTTCGAGGAGAGCAGCCCCATCTTTAGCGACTCCGGCCCGAGGCTGAAGCCGGGGAACCCCGGCTCGACCAGGAACGCCGAGACCCCGTCCGCCGGGCGCACCGCCGGATCGGTCACCGCGAAGACGACGAACAGCCCCGCGTAGGGCGCGGTGGTGATGAACCGCTTGCGCCCATCGAGGACCCATCCGTCACCGTCGCGCCGCGCGGTCGTCCGCATCGCCCCCGCGTCCGAGCCCGACTCCGCCTCGGTCAGCGCGTACGACCCCAGGATCTCGCCCCGCGCCAGCCGCGGCAGGTAGCGCGCCCGCTGCTCCTCGTCCCCGTACCGCTCGACGATGTGCGCGACCAGCGAGTTATGGACCGAGAGGATCACGCAGACCGCCGCCGAGACCCGCGCGACCTCCTCGTAGACGAGCGCCGTCCCGAGCGCGTCCGCCGGCCGGCCGTCGTGCCGCTCCGGCACCGCCAGCCCGGTCAGCCCGAGCTCCGCCGCCGCCCGCAGCTCCGCCGCCGGGAACTCCTGCCGGTGGTCCAGTTCGTCCACCGTCGGCGCCAGCACCTCGCGCGCGAACGCCCGCGCCCGGTCCCGCAGCGCCCGCTGCTCCGCGGAAAGGGTGAAGTCCATCGTTGCCTCCGGCAGTGGGTCGAAGGTCGGAAGGTCGAAGGTCGAAAGTCTTTCGCTTCCCCGGCCCTATCCGACGATCAGGCGCGGGACTTTGAACGGAGAGACCTTCGACCTTCGACCTTCCGACCTTCGACCCTAATAGGGGTAGAAGCCTTCGCCGCTCTTGCGCCCGAGCTTGCCGGCCAGCACCAGCTTGCGCAGCAGCGGGCAGGGGCGGTACTTGTCGTCGCCGAGGTCGCGGTGCAGCACCCGCAGGATGTCGTAGCAGACGTCGAGGCCGATCAGGTCGGCGAGGGCCAGCGGCCCCATCGGGTGGTTCATCCCCAGCTTCATCACCCCGTCGATCGCCTCCCGGTCCGCCACGCCCTCCATCAGGCAGAAGACCGCCTCGTTGATCATCGGCATCAGCACGCGGTTGGAGACGAAGCCGGGGTAGTCGTTGACCGCGATCGGCGTCTTGCCGATCGCCGCCGCGAGGTCGCGCACCGCCGCGAAGGTCGCGTCGCCGGTGTCGAGGCCGCGCACGATCTCGACCAACCCCATCATTGGCACCGGGTTGAAGAAGTGCATCCCGATCACGCGGTCGGGGCGCGCGGTCGCCGCCGCGAGCTGGGTGATCGAGATCGAGGAGGTGTTCGAGGCGAGGATCGTCTCCGGCGGGCAGGCGGCGTCGAGGCGGCGGAAGAGGTCTTCCTTCACGTCGGCGCGCTCGAAGACCGCCTCGACGACCAGCCCGCTCCCGGCGGCCGCCGCCAGGTCGGTGTCGGTCGCGATCAGCCCGCGCGCGCGGTCGGCGTCCTCCCGGCTCAGCCGCCCGCGCTCGACCCCGCGCGTCAGGTTCTTGTCGATCGCGCCGAGCCCGCGGTCGAGCGGCGCCCGCGCCACGTCGATCATCGTCACCGGCACCCCCGCCTGGGCGAAGGTCTGCACGATGCCGTTGCCCATCGTCCCGGCCCCGATCACGCTGACCCGCTCGATCGCCATCCCCCGCTCCTCCCCGCTGCGCGCACCTCCGATTGTCCGGCAATTGTACTCTCGCGGACAGCGAAACGGCACGGGCCACCCTGGCCCGTGCCGCTCCTCCGTTCGCGATGTCGTGGTGTGTGGCCGCGCTAGAAGCCCTTGACGTTCAGCAGCGGCTCCTTCGTGCCGTCCTTGTCGTCGCGGTTGTCCCAGTCGGTCGTGCCGGCGGCCCGCAGCGCGCTCTTGACCTGCGCCGGGGAGGCGCCCGGATTGCTCGCCTTGTAGAGCGCCGCCGCGCCCGCGACGTGCGGCGAGGCCATCGAGGTGCCGCTGATCGTGTTGTAGCCGCCGCCCTTCCAGGTCGAGTTGATGCAGACGCCGGGCGCGATCAGGTCCACGTCCGCGCCGTAGTTCGAGAAGTTGGCGAAAGTGTCGTCCTCGTCCGCGCGGCAGGTCGCCGCGCCGGTCCCGCCGGCCTTGCCGTCGAAGTCGGCCAGCGCGGAGACGGTGATCGCCTCGTCGTAGGCCGCCGGGACGTGGTTCGCCGCGTCGTCCGACTCGTTCCCCGCCGCCACGACGTAGGTCACGCCCGCGGCCACCGACCGGCAGAGCGCCTGGTGCATCCCGCCGTCGTTGCAGCCGGTGTCGGCGCCGCTGCCGCCGAGGCTCATGTTGGCGACCTCGATCGTGCCGGCATTGGCCGTCACCCAGTCGATGCCGCAGATGATCGAGGCCCAACTGCCGCTGCCGGAGTTGTCCAGCACGCGCACCGCCCAGAGCCGCGCGCCCGGCGCCACCCCGACCACGCCGACGCCGTCGTCCTTCGCCCCGATCGTGCCGGCGACGTGGGTGCCGTGCCCGTTGCCGTCGTCGTAGCTGGCGCCGCGCGAGCAGTTCCGGCCCCCCACCACGTTGAGGTCCGGGTGGTCGAGGTCGATGCCGGTGTCGATCACCGCGACATCAACGCTCACCGACCCCGTACCATTGCCGGAAGCCGCCGAACTCAGTTCGCCGTCGATCCGGTCGATGCCGGTCGGCAGGGTCTGGGCCGGCTGACTCCCCCCGCCGCCTGGCCGGGCGCTGGTCCCGGGGGGCGCGGAGAGCGACACCGCCCGATCCGGCACGATCGCCGCGACATCAGGATCGGCCTGCAACCGGGCCAGCCGCGCGGGTGGCACGACCGCCGCGAAGCCCTTGAGCGCGTAGCGATAGGTGTGCAGCAGCCCCAGCCCGTGCTGCCCCGCCAGCCCGCGCGCCTTCGCCTCCGGATCGGCGACGGTGTCCTTGAAGGAGACGATGTACTGGTCGGGGATCAG
>JAUJMV010000002.1:90399-136565 GCA_030446685.1 Thermomicrobiales bacterium
CTCGGCCCCCGCCCCGCGCCCCGCGCCCCGCGCCGTCCGGTTGAAGCGGTTCATCGCCGGGATCAGCCCCTCGGCGAGCCAGAGTTCGGCGGCGTCGGCGGCGCGGCCGACGATCTCGGCCAACTCGCACTCCTGATCTTTCGCGAAGCGGGTCAGCACATAGTCCTTCGCCTCGCCCCAGCGTGGGCGATCGATCCCGACGCGCAGGCGCGGGAAGGCGTCGCTGCGCAGGTGCTGGATGATCGACTTGAGGCCCCCCTGCCCCCCGGCGCTCCCCTCGCCGCGCAGGCGGAGCTGGCCGAACGGCAGGTCGAGGTCGTCGGAGATGATCAGCAGATCGGTCAGCGGGACCTTGTACCACTTGACGAGTTGGACCACCGCCACGCCGCTGAGGTTCATGTAGGTCTGCGGCTTCGCCAGCACCACGTCGCGCCCGGCGATCCGGCCGCGCGCCTGCTCCGCCTTCAGGCGCGGCTTCTCCCACTTCAGCCCGCCCCGCCGCGCCAACTCGTCGACGCAGCGGAAGCCGATGTTGTGCCGGGTGTCGGCGTACTCCTTGCCGGGATTGCCCAGCCCGACGATCAGCGCCGGCACGATTCCACCATCTCGGCGGGGGGTGGGGCCTCCTCCCGGCCGGTCACGCGCCGGTAGACCGCCAGCGTCTCCGTGGCGGCGCGCGCCCAGGAGAAGCGCGCCGCCTGCCGGAGCCCCGCCGCGATCGCCGCCTCGCGCCTGATCCGGTCCTCGATCAACTCGTGCAGCGCCGCCGCCCAGGCGTCGGGATCGTCGGGCGGCAGCAGCACCCCCGCGTCGCCGGCGACCTCCGGCAGGCTGGCGCGGTTGGAGGCGAGCACCGGCGTGCCGCAGGCCATCGCCTCCAGCACCGGCAGCCCGAAGCCCTCGTAGAGCGAGGGGAGGACCGCCACCGTCGCGGCGTTGTAGAGCAGGTGCAACTGCGCGTCGGTCGCGGCCTGGAACCAGACGAGCTGCCCCGCCGCGCGCAGCCGCGCGATCGCCGCCAGCTCCGCCTCCACCCGCCAGCCCTCCGCCCCGACCAGCACCAGCGTCGCCGCGCGCCGCCCCGCCCGCGCCCCGTACTGCTCGTAGGCGCGGAAGAGGGTCAGCAGGTTCTTGCGCGGCTCGACCGTGCCGACGAAGAGGATGAAGCGCCCGAACTCGCCGCTGACCAGCCGCGCCAGATCGGCCGGCAGCCGGGCGCCGCCCGCGCCGGGGTGGAGCGCGCTCAGCCGCTCGGCCCGCTCCAGCGGCCGGTAGCGCCCGTCGGCCGCCTCGTGGACGACGTGGATCTTCTCCGGCGCCGCCTCGGTCAGCTCGGTCAGGTCGCGCCGCGTGCTCTCCGACGGCACGATGATCGCGTCGGCCCGCGCGACCGCCTCGTCGATCTGCCCGTAGTAGCGCCGCGAGGGCGGATCGAGCAGCTCGGGGTCGCGCAGGAAGGCCAGGTCATGCACGGTGATCACCGAGCGGACGCCGCGCCGCAGCCGGGGGGGGATGAAGTCGGGGCTGTGCAGCAGATCGAGGCGGCAGGGGGCCAGCTCGACGCTCAGCGCCGCGCGCTCCAGCCGGTGGTGCGGCGGCGTCAGCAGGACGCGGTAGGCGAGCTGCCCGTCGGCGGCTAGCGCCGGATCGAGCACCGGCTCGCCGCTGCGGGCGAGGAAGACGGTGTAGCCGTTGGCGCGGTCGAGCCGGACCAGCGCCGCCAGCAGCGACCGGATATAGTGGGCGGTCCCGGCCCCGCGGTAGGCGACGAGGCGGGCGTCGAAGCCGATCTGCACGGGCGGCAGTCCTCCACCATGGGTCGCCATGAACCGGGGCCACGGCGCCGCGACGACTGAAGATGAGGGCGGATACTCTGCGCGAGACGAGACGCGGGAATGCCGCCGGGAGCGCGTCCTACCCGGCCACCAGCCCTCCCCGGCCGGCCCGCGCGGTATCGGGGAGTATAGCAGGAGGGTAGGGCAGGCTCAAGGAAGAAGGAAAGCCGGGCCGCGGCGAACGCATCGCCCCCGCCGACCTATTGCGGGCCCTACACCGCTTCCCACTCGGCCCTGGTGATACCGGCCTGTCTGAGTATCCGGCTCAAAAGTTCGACGCCGATGTCGCCGCGATGCGGGTTGGGAAGCTTCACTTTCCGCGTGCCTCTGACCATGTATTCGGGATGGGGGCCGGCGCCGCTGAATGGTCCGTCGAAGCCAAGCGCCCGGAAGCCGTCGATCAGTTGCCGACGACTAACGGGTCCAAACGTCGGCATTACCGCGCTGATTCGAAGGTGAGTCCGACGCCGTCGATGACCGGCAGGGGGTGGTTGAGCCGGAGCCCCAGCGCGATCCAGCCTTCCAGCGCCTCCCGCAGCTCTCCCTGCACGTCCTCCTCGTTTTCCGCGCTGGCCCAGACCCCCGGCAATTCGGGGATCTCCGCATAGTAAACACCATCCTCCGTCAGGTACTCGTATTTCGCGTGGTTCATGGCGGCCTGAATGTAATCCGTGATCATCCCCGTCTCCCCCTGTCGCCCGGGATCGCGGCGACAGCCATCCGGCCAGTTGCGTGCTCAGCCAAGCGCGCCGCCCGCTCCAGCCCTGCCAGGCGGCCACCTGCGTCCAGGGTTTCCTCCTGTTCAGGCGCTACGCTTGTGCATCCAGGAAGAGTGGAAATAGCGCCCCAGTAACGACTAAAATGGCCCCTCGGGCGAGCTCGGCGCTCGTCCAAGCACGCCACCGTCCTGAGACTGTTCGATCGAGGAGTCGTGGCAGTAGATGCTCTAGCGACAGTAGGTGTTGACTTCCGTCAACACCACTATATCCCAACAGGTATTGACATTCAACAGCATTCCCACGCGGTGCCATAATCCAGACAAGGCGGCACCGGTCACGCTTGCCCATGAGATCGAACCCGACATCGGCGCGCTGCCGTGCCGCACTCGACTCGCATGAAACCCTGCTCGATAGGAGAGCAATGATGGAGGGGCAGGACACGCCCTGGCGGCACGACGACGCCGAGACCGACCGCATCGTCGACCGCCTCTCGACCGAGGAGCAGGTCGGGCAACTGCTCGTCGCGCCGGTCGCGGGGACGGCGGTCGACGCGTCGACCGCCGACCTCTTCCGCCAGTGCCACATCGGGAGCGCGATCCTCTTCGCCGCCAACATCGCCACCCCCGCCCAGACTCGCGCGCTGACCGCCCGCTTCCAGGAACTCTGCGGGCGCCCCGACCTCGGCTTGCCGGCGCTGATCGCGGTCGATCAGGAGGGCGGGCGCGTGCAGCGCCTCAAGCCCCCGGCGACCAACTTCCCCTCCGCGATGGCCGTCGGCGCGACCGGCTCGCCCGACCACGCCCGCCGCTGGGGCCTGGCGACCGCCCGCGAGCTGCGCGCGCTCGGCATCAACCTCGACTTCGCCCCGGTCCTCGACATCAACAGCAACCCCGCCAACCCGGTCATCGGCACGCGCGCCTACGGCGAGCGGCCGGATCTGGTGGCCCGGATGGGGCTGGCGGCGCTCGACGGCCTGCGCGCGGGCGGCGTCCTCGCCACCGCCAAGCACTTCCCCGGCCACGGCGACACCCACGTCGACTCCCACCTCGCGCTCCCCCGCATCGAGCGGAGCCTGGAGGAGCTGCGCGCGGTCGAACTGGCCCCCTTCCAGGCGGCGATCGCCGCCGGCATCCCGGCGATCATGAGCGCGCACATCGTCTTCCCCGCCCTCGGCGAGGGCGGGCCGGAACTGCCGGCGACCATGTCGCGTGCGATCCTCACCGGCCTGCTGCGCGACGAACTCGGCTTTGACGGCGCGATCGTCAGCGACGCGGTGCGGATGCAGGCGATCGCCGACCGCTGGGGCGTGGTCGAGGGCTCGGTCGCCTTCATCGCCGCCGGCGGCGATCTGGTCGAGCCGCTGGCCGACGACCGTGCGGTCTACGCCGCGCTCCTGGCGGCGGTCCACTCGGGACGCATCCCCCGCGACCAGCTCCGCGCCTCGGTGCACCGCGTCGTGCGTCTCAAGCGCTGGGTCGCCGCGCAAGGCCCCGCCGACCCCGCCTGGCTCGGCGCGGCCGAACACCGCGCCTGGGCCGCCGCCATCGCCCGCGACGCGGTCACCCTGCTGCGCGACGACGCCGGCCTCCTGCCGCTGCCCGCCAGCGCCCGCCTCGCCGTCCTCGACTGCGTCCAGACCGCCGTCGCCGGCCTGGCGATCGCCCCGCCCGAGACCAGCGCCCTCGCCGACGCCCTGCGCCCGCGCTTCCCCCAGGCGCGGGGCGTGGTGATCGACGGCCACGCGCCGACCCCCGCCGATCTCGCCGCCGCCCGCGCCGCCGCCGAGGCCGCCGATCTCGTCATCCTCGGCACCCGCGCCGCCGGCCGCCTCCCCGCCCAGGCCGCCTTCGCCAACGCCGTCCTCGTCTGGGGCAAGCCGACGGTCGCCGTCGCGCTCGCCGAGCCCTACGACCTCGCCGCCTACCCCGCCGCCCGGACCGCCCTCGCCACCTACGGCGCCGACCCGGCGATGCTCGCCGCGCTGGCCGACCGCCTGAGCGACGAGCGACGAGCGACGAGCGACGAATGAACCGCCGGGTGGAAGGAGGGCCATTCGCTTCTCCCCGGTGTTCGTCGCTCGTCGCTCAAACGACGCCCGGCTCGAGGATCTCCAGCGTCCGCCGCGCCGCGTCGAGGCGGGCGCGGACGCCGAGGGGCAGCGTCGCCAGGTGCTTGCCGTGGCCGAGCGGCAGGCGGTAGAGGGTCGGCAGGCCGAGCGGGCGGAGCAGGTCGTCGAAGACCTGTTCGAGGCCGAGGTGGTTGACCGGCGTCTTCTGCCCGCAGTCCGCGTGCTCCCCGATCGCGATCCCCGCGCACCCCTGGATGCGCCCCGCCGCGATCAGTTGCGAGAGCATCCGGTCGATCTCGTAGGGCTCGCAGTGGACGTCCTCGAAGAAGAAGATCTTGCCGCGCAGCTCGACCTCCCATGGCGTCCCGAGCAGCGTGACCAGCAGTTGCAGGCAGCCCCCCGCCAGCTCCCCCTCCGCCACCCCCGGCACGATCGTCTCGGTCCAGGGGTCGTCGGGGTCGGGCGCGACCGCGAACGGCTCCGCCTCCATCAGCGCCCGCCGGAAGGCCGCGACGGTGTAGGCGGTCGGGCGGGCGAACGAGGTGAGCACCGGGCCGTAGAAGGTCGTCCAGCCGAGTTCCCGCGCCAGGATCGCGTGGATCACGGTGATGTCCGAGAAGCCGATGAACGGCTTGGGCGCGCGGCCCGCCAGCCGCCGCAGCCGGGGCAGATCGAGCGCGTTGGCGGTGCGGATCGCGCCGTAGCCGCCGCGCAGGCAGACGATCCCGTCGACGTCGTCGCGCTCGAGCATCGCCAGCAGATCGGCGGCGCGGTCGGCGTCGCGCCCGGCCAGGTTGCCGTAGCGATCCCCGGCGTGCGTCCCGCAGACGACGCGGAAGCCGAGCCCTTCGAGCGCGGCGATACCCCGGTTGACGGTCGAGCGGTCGAGGACCGGGCTGCTCGGCGCGACCACGCCGAGGGTCTGCCCCGGCAGCAGGCGCGGCGGCTTGCGGCGCGCGTCTACCCCCGACACGATGCGCCTCCTTCCCTTAATCGTCGAACAAGGGTGGCTGCGACGGCGCGGCAGGGTCCGGGTGGACGCGCCGCCCCACCGCCTGGCCTTCGTCCACCCCGCCCAGGCTGTTGATCACTTCAACGATCGTCGGCACACAGTAGCCCGATAACTGCTCCTTAACCTGGTGCGTATTGAAGCGCAGCAGCTTCCAGCCGCTCGTTTCCAGATCGTTATCGCGCAAGTTATCCAACGGAACGCGCCGCGGATCGGTGTGCCAGAGGTCGCCGTCGGTCTCCACGTCCAGCTTCCCGCTCGCGCAGTACACGGCGAAGTCGAGCGCGTAGTTCCGGCCCTTGACGCGCACGAACTCCTGGCGCTCGGCGGGAATCCCCAGGCGTTTCAGCTCCTGCCAGAGTCGATCTTCGAGCGGGCTCTCGTCGTACAGGTCATTGATCTCCCGCGCCCTGATGAACCGGCGCCACGTCGTCGGGATGAATACGATGCGCCGCCGGCGGCGACTGACGATCGGTTCGGGCAGTCGTTGCAGCGGCCCGAGCAGCAGTTGATAGTATCGCCGGCCGGCCTTCTCGTCCCGCGGCTGATCGGGGAAGAGTTGCCAGCGGTACACCTCGCGCACCGCGACGACCTGGCTGTAGTAGTTGATGGCGAAGGCCTCCTGCCCGAAGATCTTGGTCTGATAGAAGGCGATCCAGCGCGGGGGCCAGCGGCCCTTCAGCCACTTCTCGGCGCTGCTGACGGGGATGCGATACCAGTGCCGGTCGCGCGCCACCGCGAAATCGAGCGGATTGTTCACGATCGCGACCAACACCTCGCCGTCAGGGGAGGCTTTCGGGAGCATCAAGCCCTCACGCACGACGTGCCACCACGCGGCCCGGTTGCGGGCCGGTCAACCGAACGATCAACGGCCGCGGTCTGTGTCGACCGGCCTGATTATAGGGCAGCCGCTCACCTTCAGACAGCCGCGCGCGGGCAGCCACCCCGCCCCCCGGTCGCGGTCGCCGGTTGACAGCGGCCCGGCCAGTCCCGATACTGTTGGCGACAGACTTGTTGAGCGCGAATAGCATGGGGGGGATGGCGGGCGCCCTCCTCCCCCCGACGTTGCGGGATCGGGGGCAAAGCCCATGCCCCACGCCCCACGCGGAGGTGTGACCGGTGCGGATCGGCTTCGCGTCGCTCGTCGGGGTCGAGCCCCGGCCCTTCCCCGAACTCGTCCGCGAGGCCGGGCGGCATGGCCTGGAGACGATCGAGGTCAACGTCGGGCCGACCTTCAAGCCGATCGCCGGCGCCGCCTATCCGGGGCATCTCGACCTGCGCGCGATCGTCGCGGAGGGGGCCGGGGAAGCCGCGGAGACCCTCGCAGCCCACGGCGTCACCATCTCCGCCCTCGCCCCGATGCTCAACCTGCTGACGCCCGACCCCGCCCTGCGGCGGGAGCGCATCGCCGCCTTCCGCCTGGCGCTCGCCGCCGCCGCGGTCCTCGGCGTGGACACGGTCGTCACCTACGCCGGCTCCGCCTTCGGGATGCACTTCTGGGGGCTGCCGGCGGTCGGCGCGGACCACCCATCGAACAAGCTGGCGGAGAACCTGCGCCAATTCCGCGAGGTCTACGCCCCCCTCGCCCGCCACGCCGAAGAGCGCGGCGTCCGCATCGCCTTCGAGACCGCGCCGCGCGGCGGCGGCGAGGGCAACCTGGCCCACGCCCCCGAGCTGTGGGACCGGCTCTTCGACGCGGTCCCCTCCCCCGCCCTCGGCCTGAGCTTCGACCCCTCGCACCTGGTCTGGCTCCAGATCCCGGATCCTCCGGGCGTCATCCGCCGCTACGCCGCGCGCCTCTACCACGTCGACGCGAAGGACGCCGAAATCCTGCCCGACCGCCTCGCCGCGCAGGGCATCCTCGGCAACGCCTGGTGGCGCTACCGTATCCCCGGCCACGGCGCGCTCGACTGGCCGGCGATCCTCGCCGCCCTCCGGGAGATCGGCTACGCCGGCGCCCTCGACATCGAGAACGAGGACCCGCTGCACCCCGGCCTCGCCGGGGTCCTCGAAGCAGCGGCCTTCCTCCGTGGGCTGTAGGCCGCGGGCCGTGGGGCGTGGGGCGTGGTGTGTAGGCTGCGGGCCGAAGGAGTAACATGGCGTGAGGGTGGGGGCACACCTTCGTGGTCTCTCGGCCCACGGCCCACGCCCCACGCAAAGGAGGAGCCATGGCCCAGCAACTGCGCACCGGTCTGATCGGCTGCGGCAAGATCGCCCGCACCCACGCCGCCGCCCTGGCCGCCCTGCCCGAATCGGCCTTCACCGCCTGCTGTGACACCGATGGCGACCGCGCGCGCGATCTCGCCGCACGGCACGGCGTCCCGCGCGTCTACAACGATGTCCACGAGATGCTGCACAGCGGCCAGGTCGACGCCGTCTGCGTCTGCACGCCCCACCCCAGCCACGCCCCGCTGGTCGTTGCCGCGGCCGAGGCCGGGGTCCACGTCCTCTGCGAGAAGCCAATGACGATCGCCCTGCCCGAGGCCGACCGCATGGTCGCCGCCGCCCAGCGCGCGGGCATCCGCTTCGGCGTGATCTTCCAGCGCCGCTTCTGGCCCGCCTCCCAGCGCATCCGCGCCGCGCTCGATGCCGGCCGGCTCGGCCGGCTGACCCTGGGCGAGTGCGCCGTCCGCATCTGGCGCGGCCCGGAGTACTTCGCCGCGGACCCCTGGCGCGGCAAGTGGGCGACCGAGGGCGGCGGCGTGCTGATGAACCAGGCCGTCCATGCGCTCGACCTCTTCCAGTGGTTCATGGGGCCGGCGGTCGAGGTCTACGGCCGCTACGCCACGCTCAAGCACGGCGACGCCATCGACGTGGAGGACACCGCGGTCGCCACCGTCCTCTTCCAGAACGGGGCGCTCGGCACGATCCAGGCGGCGACCACGATCAACCCGACCCTCGGCTTCCGCGTCGTCGTCCACGGCGACACCGGCGCGACGGCCGGCGTCTGGGAGCAGCCGGAAGGCCGGGAGGGGACCAACGACCTCTGGACCGTGCCGGGCGAGGAGGCGTACCAATCGATCTGGACCGCCGGCCCCGCCGCCGGCCCCGGTTTCCCGGCGTTCCACACGCTGCAGATCCAGGACTTCCTGCAGGCCGTCCTCGACGGCCGCGAGCCGGCGGTGACCGGCGCGGAAGCCCGGAAGTCGCTCGAACTGATCCTGGCGATCTACCAGTCGTCGCGCACCGGCCAGCCGGTGCGACTGCCGCTGGCCGTGGACGCGGCCGCAGCATAAGCCGGCGGGGCGCGGGGCAGCGGCGGTAGGCTCAGGGCATTGTTGGTTGGCGGAGACCGTCGAGCAGGAAGGGAGAGGGCCGATGAGCGAGCAGCATCTCGTCAACAGCGTGCGCTCGTACAGCAGCGGCACGGTCGGGCGCAGCCTCAACACCGTGCGGAACCACCACTTTGTGATCGACAGCCCGACGCTGGGCGAGGCGCTGACCTCCGGCGACGCCTTCCTGGCGGGGATCTCCTCCTGTGGGGTCAACCTGGTGGAGCGTGCGGCGCAGGAAGCCGGCATCCCCGTGCGGCGGATGGAAGTCACCATCGACGGCCTGCGGGAACGGCAGAACCCCGCGACCTTCGCCCGGATCGACCTCCACTTCACGCTGGTCGGCCCGACCCGCGAGCAAGCCGAGCAGCTCGTCGGGCGCTACAAAGACGGTTGACCGCTCTACCGCGCGGTCGCCGTGGCGACCACCGTCAATGTCGCCGTCAGCGTGGCGGCGTCGTAGGGGCGCGGGTCCGCCCCCGTCGGCGCCGGTCACTCGTAAAGCAGCGGGCGCGGTCAACGCCGCGCCCGCTGCCCAGAATAGAAATACGGCGGGGAGGCCATCTCTGACCTCCCCGCCGCCGCAGCACTCTCGCCCCGCCGTATGCTTGTCGTGCGGCACAGTCCCCTACAACGATCGACTGCCCGCAAGGCTCAGCGCGAGACGACCTGGCGCCGCCGGGCGAAGACCACGCCCCCTGTCGCCGCCAGCAACGCCAGCGCGCCCGCCGCGGTGAGGGCCGCGGGCGCGACCGCCGTTCCCGGCGCGGCGTCCGCGGCGCGATCCGCCATGCCGCCCCCGCCGCTCCGCGGCATCGTCGGCAGCCCCTGCCCCGTGCCGCCCTGGCCCCCGGCCCCGCGCGAGTCCAGCGAGGAGGCGGGCACCGCGTCGGCCGGCGCGGTGATCTGCACCGGCGCGTTGAAGTTGCTGAAGGTCAGGCTGAGCGCGACCTCGAAGGGCATCGCCCGCCCGGTCTGGGGATCGGGGATGTCGCCCCGCAGCTCCACCGTGTACCGGCGCAGGTAGTTGTCGCCCTCCCCGACCCAGATGTTGATCGTCGCTTCGAGATCCGCATCCTCCAACTGCGCCGCCTGCGCCGGGTCCAGGTTCAACTGCCCCGCCAGATCCGCGAGGTCCACCTCGGCCCGCCAGCGCGTCGTCGGGGCGCCGCCGACTGTCTCCGGGCCGATGCGCGTGAACGAGACCCCGACAGGTCCGGCGCGGCGATGTTGCCCCCCATCGGGGCCGCGGACCCCGCCGCCGTCGCGTCATCGAAGACGATCCACCGGTTGCTCTGCGGGTCGCGCACGTAGACCCGCCCGCCGACCGTGATCACCTCGGTGGACCCCGCCCCCGGGACCTGGAGCGTCAGGCGGGCGGCGTTCCGGGTCGCGTCGATCTCGCCCTCGCCCCCGATGCGGACCTCCTCACCCGCCGCCCGCACCGTCGTCTGGAACTGCACCCGCGCCGTCCGGAACGGCGCGATCGTCGGCTGGTCCTGCCCCTGCGCGGCGGCCGGCGCCACTCCACTGAAGGCGCAGGATAGGAGCAGCAAGGCGAGACACACGACTACGCAGGGTAGCGATCGTCCCATGGCCGACCCTCCTCACGAGCATCATCCGCGCAGTTGTTCGCGCCGGGCGCCACCCCGGCCCGCACTCCGCACCGCCGCCGCCATTCGCAAATCCTGAGCCATGGTACCGGCGTCCTCCCCGCCCGCCGTTCCAGGTACACACCTTGACGCCCCCCTCACATCGTCGCGCGCCCGCTGAGGAACATCAGCGCCCCCGCGACAAGGCCACCGACGGCGATCGCCACGTAGAGCGCGACATCGCGCTCGACGCCGAGGCCGGAGCGCAGCGTGACAAAGGCGATCGGCTGGATGAGGAGCCCGACGCCCAGGCTCGCGAACAGCCAGGCGTGCCGCCTGCCAAGCCCCGGCCGCTCGATGGGCCGGCTGCCCCGCGCGCCCCCCGATCTCCCCTGCCAGTCGCGCCCCCGCCAGGGCGAGCGAGGCCACGGCGAGCGCCGCGCCTATGACCGTCAAGGGACTCCCGCCGAGGAGCAAACCGCCGACGACAGTGGCGGTGCCGACGACGATCGCGAGCGCCATCACTCCCGCCCGCAAGCGTTGGTTCCCGGTCATGGCTATCCGCGCCTCCATTGCGCGCGAAGGCGCTGGGGCGTTCGCAGCCATAACGCGCCCGCGCCACGCCGGTTTCTGGTGGTATCTGCCGCCTTCGCTCGTCAGCCGCCCAGTCGGGTTTCGTGCCACTGGTCGGCCGACCGGCATCGGGGGAAGGGCGAAGCCGGGTGCTGGCCGACACGGCCTCATATCCGACGTCCGCCCTAATCCTGCACTAACGTCCTGCGTCGGCCTCGGCGAGGATCTGCCGTCCGAACTGGCCGAGCTGTCGCGTCATAAGGCGCGACCCGCCGGTATTCGAATTGCGCCCGCTCCAGGCCCAGCACCGATTGACACGCCCCAACCCTCGATCTGCTGCGCGCGTGTCCCGCAGGGGAAGATCGTTGCCGGAACGCCAAAACGGAGAACTGACGGACCCGTAATCGGGGTCTCGGCCCGGGGCCGGGAATCGGCGCCGACAGCGGATCAGCCCCGCGTATGCTCCCGGCGCCCGTCGCGCGCGGGGACCGACGCGGCTGCAGATGAAGGTGCCGCTCCCGGGGAGCTCGAAGTACTGCACCAGCACCGGCCCATCTAACCGGTGCGGCGGTGCCCTCGCCTCCGTTCGGCAAACCATGGCGCCAGCCCGCCGTGTCCGGGAGCGGTCATCCGCCGACCAGCACGCAGAGCCAGGTCTCGCTGAATGTCACCGCCGCGTCGAAGGAGGAGACTGGTTTCAACGCACCGTGACTACCTGCGCGACGGCCGGCGGTGCCGTGCCGGCGCCAGAGATTGTCGAAGATGGTACGTGCAGGGTCGCGCGCGACGATATCGGTGCTACCTCATTGGAGTGTTGCTCGCCGGCAGCGTACCGCCGGTCAGCACCCTTACGCCGACAGCGATTGACGAAGCGCCGGTCATGACGCGCCATTGTCGCCAACACCGGCGGCGATATTCTCCAGACGGGGAAGGCGCCCTCCATCACCACGCGGTGCTCGCCCTGCTCGGGGCGGGCGACAGCGTCACCGTCCTCGACCACACCCGTCGCCGGCGACGACGGCAGCCACCATAATCAGTCGAGGCCGGCGCCAGGATGAGCGTTGGTGTCGTGGTTGCGCCGCGCCGGGCACTTCCCCGCCAATGCCCCCGACCGACACCATCAGCCACCGGGCAACAGCGACGCCAGGCGGCGTGTCCGCGGCCGCCGCCGGCACGCGCGCAATTGTCCGCGCACCGGGTGCGAGGGGATGGCCTGCGCAACGCGCCCGCGCCACGCCGGTTTCGGTGGTCCTGCCGCGGGCGCTCGTCAGCCGCCCAGTCGGGAACGTGACCCACCCCGGCCGACCGGTCCGGGAAGGGAGAATCGGTGGCTTTTCAGACACGGCGGGCATATCCGACGCGCGCCATCCCCAATCGCGTCAAGCGCGCGAACGTACTGGCCCAGGCCCCGTTGTCGCGCCCTCCCGACCCGCCGGATACCCGCCATTGCGCCCGTTTCCCAGGCACAGCGCCGATTGACACGCCCCAACCCCCGTGCTATGCTGCGCGTGTGTCCCGCAGGGGAAGATCGTTGTCGGAACGCCAAAAACGGAGCTGACGGCCCGTAATCGGGGTCCGCCCGGGGCCGGGCCCGGCCTGCGCCGCGGCTTGCCCCGCCTCTGCTCCCGCGCCCGTCGCGCGGGGACCGACGCGATCGCAGATGAAGAAGCCGCTTCCGGGGAGAGCGCCCCACCCGCACCGGCCCAGCCAACTGGTGCGGCGCCTCCCTCCGTTCGGCATGGGGGCTGGCGCCAGCCCGCCGTGTCCGGGAGCGGTCATCCGCCGACCAGCCGCCTCGCCAGGGCGGGGACGTCACCGCCGCGTCGAAGGAGGAGACAGGTTTCAACGCAGGCCCGACTACCTGCGGGTCGCCGGGCGCCGCCGGCGCGCGAGTTGAGGAGGATGGTCTCGTGCAGGGATGCGCGCGAGGGCGCGGTGCTACCCTCATTGGAGTGTTGCTCGCCGGCAGCGTACCGCCGGTCCACGCCTACGCCGACAGCGATCTCGAACCGGGCGGACGCGCCATTGTCGCCAACACCGGCGGCGACAGCATCCTGCTGCGGGAAGGCCCCGGCTATCACCACGCGGTGCTCGCCCTGCTCGGGGCGGGCGACAGCGTCACCGTCCTCGACGATCCCGTCGCCGGCGACGACGGCAGCCCCTGGTATCAGGTCGAGGCCGACGGCACGACCGGCTACGTCTTCGCCGAGTTCCTCGCCTCCCCCGCCAATGCCCCCGCCGACCCCGCGCGCGCCCCGGCGACAGCGGCCGCCAGGCCGGTCGCCGCGGCCGCCGCCGGCACGCGCGCGATCTCCGGCACCGGCGGCGAGGGGTGCGCCTGCGCGACGGCATCGGCCTCGACGCGGCGATCCTCTTCGTCGTGCCGGAGGGCGCCGCGGTCGAGGTGACCGGCGAGCCGCAGAGCGGCGGCGGCCACTACTGGTACCCGGTCGCCTACCAGGGGGTGGAGGGCTGGATCGTCGGCGACTTCCTCCTCCTCCGCGGCGCGCCCGACGGCCGCCCCGCCGCCCCGGCCGCCGGGCGCGGCGCCGCGTCCTTCGCGGTCGGCGCGCACGTCGCCGTCAGCGGCACCGGCGGCTGGCCCGTCCGCATCCGCGCCACCCACGGCCTCGACGGCGCGGTGCAGGGCGCCGCCCCGAGGGCGCCGTCCTCCAGGTCCTCGACGGCCCGCTCCTCGACGGCGCCGGGAATGCTTGGTACGCGGTCGATTACGACGGCCTCAGCGGCTACGCCAACGCCGCCTACCTCACCTGGACCGGCGCGGCCCTCAGCGAGCGCCAGGGCGCCCCCGCGGCGTCCGCCCCGGCCGCCCTCGCGGCGTTCAAGCAGCCCGCCGCCTACGCGGCTGGCGCGCGCGTCGCGGTCAGCAACACCGGCGGCTGGGACCTCCGCGTTCGGGCGACCGCGGGGCCGGACGGCGCGATCCAGGGCGCGGCCCCGGAGGGCGCCGTCCTGCGCGTCCTCGACGGCCCCGCCTCCGATGGCGACGGCAACGCCTGGTACCGGGTCGACTACGACGGCCTCGCCGGCTACGCCCGCGCCAGCTACCTCACCCCGACCGACGCCGCCCCCAGCGCCCGCTCCGGCGCGCCCGGCGCGGCGTCCGTCACGGCGGCGACCACGGCCGGCGCGGCGGGCTTCGCCGCCGGCGGGCGCGTGGCCGTCAGCAATACCGGCGGCTGGGACCTCCGCATCCGCGCCTCCTACGGCCTCGACGGCGCGGTGCAGGGCGCCGCCCCCGCGGGCGCGGTGCTGCGCGTCGTGGACGGCCCGGTGACCGACGGCGGCGGCAACGGCTGGTACAAGATCGACTACGACGGCCTCGCCGGCTACGCGCGGGCCAGCTACCTCACCGCGACCGACGCCGCCCTGAGCGAACGGCCGGGCGCCGCCCCCGTGGCCGCCGCCCCGGCAACCGCGCCCGCCGCGGCGGCGAGCACGTCACGGCCGGCCGCCTTCGCGGCCGGCGCGCGCGTCGCGGTCAGCGGCACCGGTGGCTGGCCTCTCCGCCTCCGCGCGGCCCACGGCCCCGACGGCGCGATCCAGGGCGCCGCCCCCGAGGGCGCGGTCCTCCGGGTCCTCGATGGCCCGGTGAGCGACGGCGAGGGGAATGCCTGGTACCGCGTGGACTACGACGGCCTCGCCGGCTACGCCCGCGCCAGCTACCTCGCGCCGAGTGACGCCGCCCTCAGCGAGCGCGCGAGCGCCGCCCCCGCCGCGCCCGCGGCCGCGCCGGCCGCCCCCAAGCAGGCCGCCGGCCCCGCCGCCGGCACGCATGTCGAGGTCATCGGCACCGGGGGGTGGGACGTCCGCCTCCGCGCGAGCGGGGGGCCGGACGGCGCGACCCTCGGCGCGGCCCCCGAGGGCGCCGTCCTCCGCGTCCTCGACGGCCCGGTGCGCGACGGCGACGGCAACGCCTGGTACCGGGTGGACTACGACGGCCTCGCCGGCTTCGTGCGCGCCTCCTATCTGGCCCTGACCAACGCGGCCCTGGAGCGCGCGCGCGAGCGCCGCGCCCGCTCCCGACCCCCCGGCCGCGGCCCGCGCCCGCGGCCGCACCGGCGCCCCAGCGGCAATCCGCGACCATCGCCGCCGGCGCGCGGGTCGAGGTCAGCAACACCGGCGGCTGGGATCTCCGCCTCCGCGCCAGTGCCAGCGCGGACGGTGCGGTGCAGGGCGCCGCCCGGCGGGCGCGGTCCTCCGCGTCCTCGACGGCCCCGCGAACGACGGCGACGGCAATGCCTGGTACCGCGTGGAGTACGACGGACTCAGCGGCTACGCCCGCGCCAGCTACCTGGCCTTGACCAACGCCGACCGCGAGCGCCCCAGCGCGCCCGCCCCCGCCGCGCGCCCCGCCACCGGCGTCGTAGCCGCGCCCGCGCCGGCCCCGGCCGCGCCGCCACCGCCACCGGCGCCCGCGCCAGCCCGCCCCGGCCGCGCCGCCACCGCCACCGGCGCCCGCGCCGGCGCCCGCGCCGACGCGCCGACCCCGACCCCGGCGCGCCGGCCCCGCCCCGCGGGGTGGTCCCGGCCTCCGCCCCGGCGCCGCCGCCACCGCCGCCCACCCCCACGCCGCGGCCGCCCGCGCCGACCCCCACGCCGCCCCCGGCGGCGCCCGCCCGCGCGACCGGCAACTTCCTCTGGCCGGCCAAGGGGACCTTCACCCAGGGCTTCGGCGAGAACCCCGCCTCCTACGGCCCCGGCGGGCACGACGGCATCGACATCGCCAACGCGCAGGGGACGCCGCTCGTCGCCGCCGACGCCGGGACGGTGATCTTCGCCGGCTGGCGCGGCGGCCTGGGCAACGCCGTCGGCATCGACCACGGCAACGGCTTCGTCACCTGGTACGGCCACGCCTCCTCGCTCGGGGTCAGCGTCGGCCAGCGGGTGGCGCGCGGCGAGACGATCGCCGCGATGCGTTCGACCGGCCGCTCGACCGGCCCGCACGTCCACTTCAGCATCGTCCGCAACGGCGCCTACGTCGACCCCCTGGCCTACCTCCCGCGCTGAGCGGCCAGGCCCCTTAACCACCCGGCGGCCCTGGTGACATGCTCGTCACCGGGGCCGCCGCTCGTCACCCCCCGCGCCCTGGCCCTCCCCACCCCCTCGCCGGGTCCGTACTTACAGGGGACATGGGCCGCGGTTCGGGCCATCCACCACGCCACCCTCGGGAAACCGATCCCTCGCCGCGGCTCAGGATGACAAAACAGGCCGCTCGCCAGTCCCTGTCATCCTGAGCCGCGGCGAAGGATCGCGATCCGCGGCGCCCGCTCGCCCCAGCGCCACCCAACGGGGGGGACAGGCGGCGTCCCGAGGTCGCCCGTCCTCGCCCAATCGGCGCGACGAGCCCGCCGCCCGAAACGCGGAAATGACGAAACGAACCCCCGGCGGACGGGGTGTTTTGCGCGGCCCGACAGGGAAAATCCCCTTCGCGCGCCCGCGCGGGAGGGCGAAATCCTCCCCATTTCCCCCGCGCGGGGTCGGATCGGGCCGCGCCTGCTCCCCGTCGCGGGGCTCGTCACCCGCCCGTCCCCGGCGGTGGGCCGGCGGCGGCCGCGGGCGAACGTACACCCAGCCGCCGAACCGTGCTATACTCGGCACGGAGACCGGCCCGCCGCGCGCGGGGCGCGGCCGGCGACAGGGACGGTGGGTGATGATGGGCGAGCGGCTGGACGACCAAATCGCGGATGTGGACGGCCCGCGGCGGCGCGCGTCGCCGAACTGCGGGCGACGATCGACCGCGGCAACTACGAGTACTACATCCTCGACAACCCCACCCTGAGCGACGCCGAGTGGGACGCCGCCATGCGCGAGTTGCGCGCCATCGAGGAGGCCCACCCCGCGCTGGTCACGCCCGACTCCCCGACCCAGCGGGTCGGCGCGGCCCCGCTCGGCGCCTTCGCCACCGTCACCCACCTGCTGCCGATGCTCTCGCTCGGCAACGTCTTCGACGGGCCGGCCTGCGCGAGTGGGCCGCGCGCGTCTACAAGATCACCGGCCGCGACGCGGTCGAGTGCGTCGTCGAGCCGAAGATCGACGGCCTGGCGGTCGCGCTCACCTACGAGGAGGGGCGCCTCACCGTCGGCGCCACCCGCGGCGACGGCTTCACCGGCGAGGACGTGACCCAGAACCTGCGCACCATTCGCGCCATCCCCTGCGCCTGCGCGAGCCCGGCGACGGCCTGCCGCCGGTCCCCCCGCGCCTGGAGGTGCGCGGCGAGGTCTTCCTCCCCCGCAGCGGCTTCGCGGCGATCAACGAGAAGCAGGCCGAGGCGGGCAAGCCCCTCTACGCCAACCCGCGCAACGCCGCCGCCGGCTCGCTGCGCCAGCTCGACCCAGGGATCACCGCCGCCCGCCCCCTGCGCTTCTTCGCCTACCAGGTCGGCTCTATCGAGCGCGCGCTGGCGCCACGCGCCCACTGGGACGCCCTCCGCTGGCTGAAGGCCCTCGGCTTCCCCCTCAGCCCCGATAGCGCCCTCTGCGCGACGCTGGACGAGGTCTGGGAACGCTGCCGGTGGTGGCAGGAGCGTCGCGACGCCCTCGACTTCGAGATCGACGGCGCGGTCGTCAAGGTCAACCAGACGGGCCTACAGGAGGAATTGGGGCAGGTCGCGCGCGAGCCCCGCTGGGCGATCGCCTTCAAGTTCCCCGCGGTGCAGGGCGTCACCCGGCTCGACCGCATCGAGATCAACGTCGGGCGCACCGGCGCGCTCAACCCGCTCGCCTTCCTCGACCCGGTGCAGATCGGCGGCGTCACCGTCGGCCGCGCCACGCTGCACAACGAGGACCAGATCCGCCGCCTCGACCTCAAGCTCGGCGACTGGGTCGTGGTGGAGCGGCGCGGCGACGTGATCCCGCAGATCGTCAAGGTGCTCGCCGAGCGCCGCGACGGTTCCGAGCGGGAGTATCACTTCCCCACCTCCTGCCCCACCTGCGGCTCGACGGTCGAGCGCGTGGCGGGCGAGGCGATGAGCTACTGCACCAACGCCTCCTGCCCCGCCCAACTGAAGGAGCGCCTGGCCCACTTTGCGGGGCGCGGCGCGATGGACATCGAGGGCCTCGGCGCGGAGCGCGTCGCCCAGTTCGTCGACGCCGGCCTGCTGGGCGACGTGGCCGACCTCTACCTGCTGCACGAACGACGCGACGCGCTCCTCGCCCTGGAGCGGATGGCCGAGAAGAACACCGACAACCTGCTGCGCGCGATCGAGGCCAGCAAGGGGCGCCCGCTGGCCCGCCTGATCTTCGGCCTCGGCATCCGCCACGTCGGCGAGCGCAACGCCGGCCTGCTCGCCGGCCGCTTCGCCTCGCTGGAGGAGCTCTGCCGGGCGAGCCTGGAGGACCTGGTCGCCATCCCCGGCTTCGGCGCGATCGTCGCCCAGAGCGTCTACGACTTCTGCCAGGAGGGGCGCAACCAGGCCCTGATCGCGAAGCTGGCCGCGGTCGGCGTCCGGCCCGAGGGGGGGCGCCCCCCCGCGCCGACCGACGGCCCCCTGGCCGGCAAGAGCTTCGTCCTGACCGGCCGGCTCGACAGCCTGACCCGCGGCGAGGCGACCGCGCGCCTCCAGGCGCTCGGCGCGACCGTCGCCGCCACGGTGACCAAGAAGACCGACTACGTGGTCGTCGGCGAGGACGCCGGCAGCAAGGCCGAGCGCGCCGCCGCGCTGAAGCGCCCGACCCTCGACGAGCCGGCCCTGCTCGCCCTGCTGGCCGAGGCGGAAGGGGGCGGCACGCCGGGCGCGGCGAGCCCGGACGAGGCGCCCGTGCCGGCGTCCTGACCGCGCGCCCGTGCCGGCTGCCCACCCTTGTTCGCGCTTTTGTCCGGCCGTTGAACCATCGCTTGGAGGGATGCGCTATACTATCCGTACAGGGGCGGGCGCCCCCGCCTCGCCAGCGGCGCCGCGAGGATCATCGCCCACCATGACGACGGAGGAACGATGCCCGGCTACAGCGCGCCTACCCGCGAGGACGATCCGGTCCACGTCGTGCGGACGATCGGGCGCATCGCGCAGATGCTGATGGAACTCCGCGACGAGTACGAGCGCCGCCCGCGCGCCGACACCCTCGCGCAGATCGACCAGCGCCTCAACGATCTCGCCGAGCAGCGCGCCAAGCTCAACAGCCGCCGCGGCCTCGGCGCCGGCACCACGCCGACCGGCTTCGGCGGCGCGGACTAAATCCCCTCCCGTCCGGGCCGGCCGCGGCAACGCCACGGCCGAGCGGATCGGGCGCCTCGGGCGGTGTTCCCCACCCCGCCTTGTCACCCCTTCCCCTGAGTGAATGACCGTCGCCGCCGGCCCGTCCCTCACCCCAGCCGCGCTCGCGCCGTGCCCAGCGCCACCCGCGACGACGCGATCAACTCCTCGTCGCCCGCCGCCTCCCGCAATGCCAGCGCCCGCGCGAAGCGATCCGCCGCGGCCGCGTAGCGCCCCTGGTCGAAGAGGCTCTTGCCCCAATGCTGATAGGCGAAGGCGAGGATCGCCCCGTGGTCGGGCCGCCCCACGCAGGCCGCGATGACCTTCCGGAAGAGCGCGTCGGCCTCCGCGAAGCGACGCTGCCACTGGTAGACGTGCGCCAGCCGGATCCGGTTCGTCAGAGCCGCGCGGCCGTCCGCCAGCCGGTCGGCGAGCGCCACGGCCTCCAGCAGTCGCGCCTCCGCCTCCCCCAGCGCCCCGAGGGTGCGGAGGTGGGCGCCGAGCCGGCCGAGCAGGCGCAGCCGCGCCCGGTCCTCGTGCTCGGCCGTGAGCCGCCGCTCGAGCGCGCGCACGGCCAGCGCGAACCGCGCCGGGTCATCCGGCGCCTCGCGCAACCGCTCGTCGAAGTGGAACGCCAGGTCGGAGGACGCCGCCGGCGAGTCCGTCATCGCGATCTCCCCTCCCGACAATAGAGTCCACAGACGGGTAGTCGGGCAGTCGGATAGAAGAAGAGTCGGAAACCGCGCGTCCTCCTCTACCCGACTACCCGACTACCCGACTACAAACTGGCGCCTCCCCGCGTCCGGGCTACGCCTTCTCCCAGGAGATGATCGCGGTGCGCGACAGCGGGGCGGGGATGCGCCAGCCGTCGCCGTCCCGCTCCAGCGCGGTGGCGAGGAAATCGTCCACCAGGGCATCGGCGCGCGGGTCCTGCCCGGCGGGGCCGAGCCAGAGGCGGTCGCGGACGAGGCGCGCGGCGTCCTCCGGTTGGTCGAAGCGCCAGATAGAACCGGGCTGCGGCACGATCCGGACCTGCGCGGCGATGCCCAGCGCGTCGAGCGCGGCGTAGGCGTCGGCGTGGGTCGTCTCGCGCGGGTAGGGCGCGCCGTGGACCGCCGACCACAGGTCCGCGATCGGCGCGTCCATTGGCGCCGCGCGCAGGACAACATAGACCGCGCGGGTCGCGCGCGCGTCGAGCTTGCGCAGGAAAGGGCCGGCGTCGGCGATCGGCGTCAGCACGTTGGCGCAGAGGACGACCTCGGCCGGCGCGACCTCCGCCCCTTCCCAGGTCGCCTCCACGATCCGCAGGTTGGACAGCCCCGCCGCCGCGACGTCCTCGCGCAGGAGCGCCCGCAGCGCCGCGGACGGCTCCACCGCCGTCACCTCGCGGACGATCCGCGCCAGCGGGATGGCGAAGCGCCCCGCCCCCGCGCCGACGTCGAGCAGCGTCCCCCCGGCGACGATCGCCGGCTCTCCGCGCAGCAGATCGAGGACCGGATTGGGCGCGGCCGCGGACGCGCGCAGCAGCCGCCCGTGCGTCCCGGCGCGCGCCGTCCAGTAGTCCCCCCGGTCGCCGGTCCGCGCGCGGATCGCGGCGATCGCCGCCTCGCGCCGCGCGATCAGCCAGCGCCAGCGCGCCAGCGCGTCATCCGCCAGGGCCGCGCCACCCGCGTGTCCCTCCGCCTCCGTCGGCGTCATTGCCTCCCCCTAGCCGGCCGCCGGGCTACCGCTCGCGCGGGCGGAACATCGCGTTCGGCGCCAGCGTGAAGCCGAAGCGGTCGTAGAAGCTGGCCTGCGCGGGGTCGTCGATCGTCAGCAGGAAGTGGGTGTGCGCGAACTTCGCCAGGCAGCGCCGCACCAGCTCGCTCCCCAGCCCCGCGCGCTGGTAGTCGGGGTGGACCCCGACCTGGTGCAGCATCGACGCGTAGACGCCGTCCGAGACGACGCGCGCCAAGCCGACCAGCCGCGCCTCATCCCAGGCCGAGACGACGAAGGTCGAGTTGAGCAGCATCTGCGGCAGCAGCGCGTCGTAGTGGCCCCACCCCAGCGCGGCGAAGAGGTGTTTCACCTGCTTCTCGGGGATCGCGCCCCCCTCGCGGATGTCAATTGCCCCCATCCCCGTGCCTTCCCTCCTCACCCCGCACGATCGGCGAGCAACGTGCCTATCCGCCTCCTCCACCAACTGCGCTATAATCCGCGACCAGGGCGTGCCTGGCAAGCGTCCGGCCTCTCCCTATTCCTGCCGCTGCCGGGAACCCGACAGACGCTATGCGCCATTCGTCGTTCGTCGTTCGTCGTTCGTACTTCGCCAGGGGGAAGGGATGCCGCGCTTCGCCGTCAACTGCTCGATCCTCTTCACCGAGACCCCGCTGCTCGAACGCTTCGCCCGCGCCAGGGCCGCCGGCTTCGCCGCCGTCGAGTGCTGGTGGCCGGCGGACACCGACCCCGACGCCTTCGCCGCCGCCATCGAGGACGCCGGGGTCCAGCTGATCCTGCTCAATCTTGACGCCGGGGACATGCCCGCCGGGGACCGCGGCCTCCTCAACGACCCGGACGCCGAGGGCCGCATCCGCGCCAACCTCGACGTCGCGCTCGGCCTCGCGACCCGGCTCGGCTGCCGGAAGCTCAACGCCCTGGCCGGCAACGCGCGCGAGGGCGAGCCGCGCGAGGCGCAGGTGGCGCGCGTCTGCGAGCGCCTGCGCTGGATGGCCCCGCTCGCCGCCGAGGCCGGCGTGACCCTGCTGATCGAGGCGATCAACGCCTTCGACAGCCCGCGCTATCTCTTCCACCGCACCCCCGAGGTCCTGGCCGCGCTCGACGCGATCGGCGCCCCGAACGTCAAGTACCAGTACGACCTCTACCATCTCCAGCGGGGCGAGGGGAGCCTCACCCAGACCCTGCGCGAGAACATCGCGCGCATCGGCCACATCCAGATCGCCGACGTGCCCGACCGCCACGAGCCCGGCACCGGCGAGATCAACTACCGCCGCATGCTGCAAATCATCGATGATCTCGGCTACGACGGCCACGTCGCCCTCGAATACAAGCCGCGCGGCGCCACCGAGGAGTCGCTCGCCTGGCTGCCGCCCGACCGCACCGGCCCGATCGCCGCCGCCGACTTGCGCCTGTGACGAAGTACGAACGACGAACGACGAAGTACGAACGATGTACTTGCGCCGCTCGTTGGCTTCGGGATACCTTGTCCGTCGGCGCCATTCGTACTTCGTCGTTCGTACTTCGTACTTCACGAGGGGGGAAACATGTCCGCATCGTCCGACGCGCGGCCGACCATCGGGCTGATCGGCCTGGGGATCATGGGGCGGCCGATGGCCCGCAACCTGCTGAAGGCCGGCTACCAGCTCGTCGTGCATAACCGCAGCCGCGGGCCGGTGGACGAACTGGCCGGCGAGGGGGCCGCAGCCGCCGGTTCGGCGCGCGAGGTCGCCGAGCGCGCCGAGGTCACGATTACCATGCTGCCCGACTCGCCCGACGTGGAGGCGGTGCTGACCGGCCCCGACGGCGTCTTCGCCGGGGCGCGTGAGGGGCGGATCGTGATCGACATGAGCACGATCTCCCCGACCGTCACCCAGCGCCTGGTCGAGCAGGGCCGGGAGCGGGGCCTGCGCATGCTCGACGCGCCGGTGAGCGGCGGCGACAAGGGCGCGATCGCCGGCACCCTCTCGATCATGGTCGGCGGCGACGCGGCCGTCTTCGAGGAGTGCCGGCCGATCTTCGAGGCGATGGGCAAGACGATCGTCCACGTCGGGCCGAACGGGGCCGGGCAGACGGTCAAGGCCTGCAACCAGATCGTCGTCGCCCTCGCCTACGAGGCGATCAGCGAGGCGCTGGTCCTTGGCGCCCGGGCGGGGGTCGACCCGGCCAAGATCATCCAGGTGCTCAACGGCGGGCTGGCCGCCACGCGGGTGATGGAGCTGCGCGGCCAGACGATGGTCGAGCACAACTTCGCGCCCGGCTTCAAGATCAAGCTCCACCACAAGGATCTCGGCATCGCGCTCGAGACCGGCCAGGCTTACGGCGTGCCGCTGCCCGCCACCGCGCTGGTCGATCAGATGATGGTCGCCCTGCGCGCCGCCGGCCGCGAAGATCTCGATCACTCCGCGCTGCTCACCTACATCGAAGACCTGGCGCACTGGCAAATCGGCGACGCCGCCTCGTAGCCGCCGCCCTTTCCGCGCGTACCCCCTCGCGGGCGCCGGAGCGACAACCGCGCTCCCGGCGCCCGGCCATCTACTCGACCAGCACGCCTCTCACCGTACCCGCCCCTACCGCATCGGTAGCGTGCCCTCATGCCACCTCCCCTCTCCCTGGCTCGGCAGGGCTGCCCCGCGAACACCAGCGCGTGGCACAAACCTTGCTTGTACGTACACATAGCACGGATGTGCTATCGAGGAAGGTTCGCCGCCGCGGCGGGGCGGCGCTGGATAGGGTTCGGGGGCTTCGCCCGAGTTCCGGCGGGGCCAAGTCGGGGCGACCCACACCGCCGGGGCGTGACCCCGAAGAGGAGATGGCGACGTGAGTGCGAGCAGACCGCAGAAAGGCATGCAACTGTTCGACGCCGACGGCGAACTGGTCGGTATGATCGCGGGGGCGCGGGGGAACAGCATCACGGTTGACGGCCGGCACATTCCCAAGAGCGCGATCGCGCGGGTCAAGCAGAATCGCGTCTACCTGAAAGGCGCCGCCACCCATAGCAGCGCCGAAGCCTGCGAGCCGGCGCCCGCGCGCCGCCGGCCCCCGGCAAGCGTGCCGATCGTGCCGCTGGACCCCTACGCCGAGGAGCGGCTCCTCGAAGAGCCGCGGGTCCGGGAGGCGGTCGGGGCCGAGACGCTGGTCGTGCCGCTGGCCGAGGAGCGCCTGCACGTCGAGAAGCGCCCGACCGAACTGGGCGAGGTCCAGGTCCGCAAGATGGTCGTCGAGGAGCGCCAAACTGTCCCGGTCGAGCTGGAGTACGAGGATGTCCAGGTCGAGTACCGCACCATCACCCCCCGGCGCGTGCGCTCGCGCGCGGGCCTCTTCCAGGAGGGCGTCGCCCGTGTCCCGATCCGCGGCGAGGAGGCGATTGTCTACAAGGACGCCGTGATCACCGGCGAGGCGACGATCGCCAGGGAGCGCGTCACCGAGCGCCGGCAGATCGCCGACACCGTGCGCGCGGAGCGCGTCGTCGTCGACGAGTACGAGGCCGGGCAGGAAGACGTGTACCCGATCGAGTATGAGGAGGAGTGCGCGCCGCCGCGGCCGGAGCCGCGGGTCAGGCAGATCGGGCGACCGGCCGCCCCCCCGGCCCGCCGCCCCGCCGTACGACCGCCCGCCGCCCCCGCTCGTCGGCCCCGCGTGCGGGTCGGCGAGGCGGTGGTCGGGTCCGATGCGCACAGCATCGGGCAGGTCAAGGAGGTCCGGCGCGACGACTTCCTGGTCGCCCGGCGTCTGCGGCGCGACATCTACGTCCCGTTCGCTGCTGTCCACAGCGTCACCGGCGTCGGGGTCATGCTGACGATCCCCACCGACCGGGTCGACGAGATGGGCTGGTCCCACCCGCCCCTCGGCGCCTAACGGCCGTGCCGGGGGGGCTGGCACATCGGCGCCGGCCCCCCCGGCCGTCCCCCACACCTCGGTGTCTACGACTCCTCGGCCAGGTACTTCCTGAGCAGCGCCTTGGCCCGCCGTGCGCGGGCACGGTCCTGCGCCTGCACCTCCTGGAAGAACTGCGCCAGTTCGTCGTCGCCCTCGAGATCGGCGTCGTCGCTGTAGATCATGGTCGTCTCGGCGCCCTGGAGCGCGTGGTACAGCACGTTGACCAGGTCGTAGACCGGGTCGCTCGCGCCTGTATCCAAATCGTCGTCGGCGCCCAGATCCATCTGACCGGCGCCCGCACCCATGCCCGCCGCCGCGTCGTCCACGATCACGGCGTCCAGCGTGCCGTCGGCGTCGGCATCAATGCCGATGATGTCCGGGACCCCATCACCCGTGACATCGACGCCGACGACGATCGCGTCGGCGCCCGCCGCCCCGCCCGTCTGAGCGCCACCGCCAGCCACGGCGCCGGTTGCCTGGGTGTCCACCACCGCATCTTTGCCCGTCGTGCCGGGCGCGTTCGTCTGTCCGCTCTCCATCGGTCATTCCCTCCGCGCGCTCAAGAACTGCAACTGGTACACCACCCGGCCGACGCCTCCCGCCGGCCCCGCCAGGACCGCACATGATGTGCCAGGCAAGAACATTCGCATCTTCTTGCGAGGCCGGATACGCGGGGGAGGAGCCAGTGTCCACGATTGACACCCCCGCGCCCCGCGCGTACGCTTCGTGCGGCGCGCGGGCTGGTTCGTCGCCTCTCGCGCGGATGATCGAGATTCGAGTAGGGACCGGGGATCGGGGCAATGGTGTCGTTCACGAGGATCGGGCGGACCGCCGGGATCGCGCTCGGGGCGGCGGGCGGGCTGGCGGGGGTGGGCGCGCTGGCCCTGCTGCGCCGGCCGCTGCCGAAGCTGTCCGGGGAACTAGCGTTGCCGGGGCTCGGCGCGCCGGTCGAGGTCATCCGCGACCGCTGGGGCGTGCCGCACCTCTACGCCCGCGACAACCGCGACCTCTTCCTGGCCCAGGGCTATGTCCACGCCCAGGACCGGCTTTGGCAGATGGAGTTGCACCGCCGCACCGGCCACGGCCGGCTCGCCGAGGCGTTCGGCCCGGTCGCGCTCGAGTCCGACCGCTTCCTGCGCACGCTCGGCTTCGGCCGCGTCGCGCGCCGCGAGGCGGCGGCGCTGGTCGGGGGCGCGCGCGAGGCGATCGAGGCGTACTGCGCGGGGGTCAACGCCTTCATCGCCGCCAATCGGGGGCGCCTGCCGGTCGAATTCGCCATCCTGCGCCTCGCGCCGCGCCCGTGGGAACCGGCCGACGTGCTGGTCTGGGGCAAGGTGATGGCGCTCAACCTCTCCGAGAACTGGGCGGCGGAGCTCCTGCGCGCCCGGATCGTCGCCGCGGTCGGGCCGGAGCGCGCCGCCGCGCTCGACTGGGCCTACCCCGACGACCACCCGCTGACGGTCCCGGCCGGCGCGCGCTACGGCCCCGCCCTCGGCGAGCGCGCGCTCGAAGGCGCCGAGGCGGCCCGCCCCTTCGCCGGCGGCGGGGACGTGGCGCAGGGGAGCAACGCCTGGGTCGTCGGCGGCGCGCGCACCGTCAGCGGCGCCCCGCTGCTGGCGAACGACCCGCACCTGGCGCTCCAGCTGCCGTCGCTCTGGTACGAGATCCAGCTCACCGGCGGCGACTACGCGGTCGCCGGCGCCAGCATCCCCGGCTCGCCCGGCGTGGTGATCGGCCACAACGCGCGGATCGCCTGGGGCGTCACCAACGGCATGACCGACGTGCAGGACCTCTACCTGGAGCGGTTCGACCCGGCCGACCCGACCGGCACGCGGTACGAATACCGGGGCCAGTGGGAGCAGGCCGAGGTCGTGCGCGAGGAGATCGCCGTGCGCGCCGGGCGCGCGACCGTCACCGAGATCGAGGAGGTCCGGATTACCCGCCACGGCCCGATCGTCAGCGGCCTGATCCCCCGGCAGGGGCCGGGACCGGACGGCGCCGCCGACGACCAGCCGCTGGCCCTGCGCTGGCTCGCCCTGGAGCCGGTCAGGCTGACCGACGCGATCCTCGCCCTCAACCGCGCGCGCGACTGGGACGAGTTCCGCGCCGCGCTCGCCGACTGGACGGTGCCCTCGCAGAACTTCGTCTACGCCGACGTCGACGGCCACGTCGGCTACGCCTTCGCCGGCGACGTGCCGCTCCGCGCGCGCGGCGACGGCCGGCTGCCGGCGCCCGGCTGGACCGGCGAGTGGGAGTGGACCGGCGTCGTCCCGCGCGACGAACTGCCGCACGCGCTCGACCCCGAGGAGGGTGTCGTCGTCACCGCCAACAACCGCGTCGCCGGGGCGGACTACCCCCACCCCTTCCACTCGGAATGGCTCCCCGGTTACCGCGCCCGCCGCATCCGCGACCTGCTCGCGGCGACCCCGCGGCACGACACCGCCTCGTTCGCGCGCATCCACGGCGACCTGTGCAGCCTGCCCGGCCGCGCCTTCGCCGAGATCGCCGGCCGGCTCCCGGCGACGGGGCCGGTCGAGCGGGCCGCCCGCGCCGCGCTCGCCGCCTGGGACGGCGACCTGACCCCCGACAGCGCCGGCGGGCTGATCTACGCGGCGCTGCGCCGCCGGACGTTGCGCCGCGCCCACGCCGAGATCGCCGGGCCGCTCGGCCTGGTGACCGGCCTCGGCGCGCTCGCCACCAGCCCCGCCAACGGCTTCCTGCTCCGTGCCCTGCCGGGCGTCCTCCGCCGCCTCCGCGACGGCGACGACGCCTGGCTCCCGCCCGGCGAGACCTGGGACGACGTGCTCCGCGACGCCTGGACGGAGACGATCGCCGAGCTGCGCGCCGCCCAGGGCGACGACGTGGCGGCCTGGCGCTACGGCCGCGCGCACGCGCTGACGCTGCGGCACCCGCTCGGCGCGGTCCCGGCGCTGGCCCGCCTCTTCAACCGCGGGCCGTTCCCGACCGGCGGCGATTTCGATACGGTCTGCATGGGCTCGGCGGACATCTCCCCCGCCGGCATCCCCACCTACGTCGCCCCGTCCTACCGCCAGATCTGCGACCCCGCCGACTGGGACCGCAGCCTGGCGATCCACCCCGCCGGGCAGTCGGGCCACCCCGCCAGCCGCCGCTACGCCGACTTCATCAAACCCTGGCTGAACGTGGACTACCACCCAATGCCCTGGACGCGCGCCGCCGTTGAGCAAGCCGCCGCCCACCGCCTCTCGCTGACGCCGGGCGGCGGGCGCGGGGTGTAAGTGGGATCGGGGCATATCTGTTGCGGCCGGCGGCATGGTCAGCGGCTGCCGGTAATCTGCTACAATCCTCTTGCGCGATGTACGTACTATCCTCGGAAGTGCGCGTGAGAGAAGAGCCATGACCAAACAGGATAGGCAGCAATCTTTCCGGAGAGCGTACCAGTTCCTCAAGAGCAAAGATGTTCCAGGTATAACGTTCACATACGAAGAGTTGACTGACGCCACGGGCTGGGGTCAGAAGTCAATCGGCACGTACCTTGGGAAGTGGCTGGGAGAAGTTGTCGAACGTCGCCCCAGCGGCCGTCTTGCTGTTCTCCCACGATTCTGGCGTTACACGGAGCAACGCTTCATAGACCTAGCCACCCAAAAGCGACGACCGCGCGCCAACTACAATCGGTTCCGTTGCAGCGAGATAGTGAATTATGAGTTCCTGCTGCCGCTCACCCGTGAGGATGAGCTGCGCCGGACGTTAGATTCACTGTTCTATGCCGACACGATCGAGAATCGACTGCGCGAGGTCGGGCTGGGCGCAGTCGCTCGGTATGTTATCCGTAATCCCGGCGAGTCCGACTCGGATTACATTGATAGGATTCGCGGGCTCGTCTCCGATTTCTTCGCAGGCTATTCAATTAGCCATGTGTCCGGTCGTTTCCGGGCCGCAGACATCGTAAGTCGCCAGGAGGCGGTGAAGATTCTCGCCGCCGATGGGCGTTACCTCATCGACGAGACGACGGCATCCGTGCGCTTCATCGTGCCTCTCCTGGCGACAAAGGCGGATGGGCACGAATTGGTAGATGATTACTTCCAGGGCAGCGACCTTCCCTCGGAGGCAGTTCAGGAAATTCTTATGGTCCATGGACTTTTCTTCGACTTCTTCGTTGAGGCGATTGTGGAGTTGGTCAATGGCGAGGATGCGATTTGGCTTGTCGAGGAGTCCGGTAGTAAGCGCACCCTCTATATGTGGGAGAAGGTGTGAGGAGGAGAGGAGGAATGGAAGATTTACCAGCCACACCTTCGGTCTATGGTAAGGTAGGCAGGGCTATGTATGGCATGTCGGAAGGGGTCAGGGTTGCCAACCAAGCAGCGCGCGACATCGAGGCGTGGCTTCGCGCCCAGACGACTACGGTAGATGTACGAAATGTGGAACTGGACCCGGACTATCAGCGCGTCGATGTGGATTTACTGTGGACAACTGCCAAGAGAGCGTGGAAAGTCGAGATAAAGGGTGACCGCAAGCACCACACCGGGAACTTCTTCTTCGAGACACAGAGTAATCGCGAGAGGGGTACACCAGGCTGCTTCCTTTACACCGAGGCGGACCTTCTCTTCTACTACTTCGTGGTGCCGCGCAATCTCTACGTCCTGCCGATGCCGGCGACGCGCGAGTGGTTCCTATCCACGTCGCACCTGTTCCGCGAAGCATCAACGACAACACCCGTTGGTCGTGGCTGGTATACCACGGTGGGGAGGCTCGTCCCTATCAGCGCCGTTATGCGTGCCATACCCAGCGTGAGGCGGTATGAACTTTCGTCCCGCGCAGCACAAGCAATGGTGCTGGCTGCACCCTAGCGTATAACTGGCGTAGGTGAATCGGTGGCCGCGCTAGACGCACAAGCCGCAGGGAGTGTGTAACGATGACGGTGGTCGATGCGCCGGCCGTGGCCGCCCTGAAGCCCCCTCTCAAGTGGGCCGGGGGAAAGCGGTGGCTCGCGCCCCGTCTTGCCCCGTATTGGGCGGCCTATCGTGAACGGCGTCTTGTAGAACCCTTCTGCGGCGGACTGGCGGTCGCACTAAGTCTGTTGCCGGACCAGGCATTACTCAACGACATTAACCCGCACCTCATCGCCTTCTACCGGCAGTTAAAGAAGGGGTTTTCGATAACCATGTCTCTGCGTCACGACGAGGAGTCGTACTACGCGGCCCGGACACGTTTCAACGCACTCATCCGGGAGGGCCGTGAGGAAAGCGAAGAGGCAGCCGCGCTGTTCTACTATCTCAATCGCACCGGGTACAACGGCCTGTGTCGTTTCAATCGGCGCGGCGAGTTCAACGTCCCTTTCGGGCAGTATAAGCACATCAACTACGTGACCGACTTCTCGGCCTATAGCGCAGCATTCAGGGATTGGGAGTTCACGGTCGGCGACTTCGAGCAGTTGCAAGTCGAACCGGACGATGTGATCTATGCGGATCCGCCGTATGACGTGCAGTTCACCCAGTACTCGAAAGAAGCCTTCGGGTGGGAGGAGCAGGTGCGGCTTGCCAAGTGGCTGGCAAGCCATCCAGGCCCGGTGATCCTCTCGAATCAGGCCACGACGCGAATCGTGGACCTGTACGAGGAACTTGGCTTCAAGCTGCTCTACTTTGACGCTCCCCGCCGCATCAGCAACACCGGCGACCGGACACCGGCACGCGAGGTCCTAGCCTTACGAGGGATGTAGAACAGTGTCGCCGCGAAATACGGGTACGGGGGCAGTTCTAGAGGCGATGGTACTTCCCGCCCTGAGGCGCGGCGGTTATACCTTCGAGAAGCAAGTGAACATTGGTACGCGGTTTGGCGGGGGCGTCACTTCGTTGACGTGATTGCCACCGCCCCGGATGGAAAGAAGCACCTCATTTCATTGAAGTGGCAGCAGGTATCGGGCACGGCGGAGCAGAAAGTACCCTTCGAGGCTATGTGCCTCACGGAGGCTGTTCGCACCAGCGCCGGCGATTACTCAAGTGCGTATCTGGTTCTGGGTGGGCCAGGGTGGAAGTTACGCGAGTTCTTCACAGGCGGTGGCTTGGAAACGCATCTGCGTTACGGCGAACTCGTCAATATCGTGACGCTGGAGGACTTCATTGCGACGGCGAATCGGGGCCGACTGTAGCGAAAATGCCAGTCCCTTCCCGGTATGCGGAGGCCAGCGAGCATAAGGCGGCTCGCCATCTAGGGAGGAGCCGTTAGACAGGGTACCCTGTCCATCCTGATGGCCTGTGTCGCTCCTGATAGGTTGCTGATGTCGCCTGGTGGCAGATAGGGAGCAGTGAGGCGTCAGGCGGTAGACCACAGGGTACTGGTGTGCGGTTTCCCTCGCCCTATCACGCTTTCTCGATCGTCACGGTCAGGCCGAAGGTGCCGAGGCGTTCGGCGTAGTACTCGGCCTGCTCGCGGGCGCAGACGATCACCGTCGCGCGCCCGCGCAGGTGCGCCTCCAGCATGATCAGCACCGCCCGGCGCTCCCCGAGGCCCGGCACCGCCTTGCGGAGCGCCGCGACGACCTCGTCCATCGCGTGGACGTCGTCGTCGTGCAGCACCACGCGGTGCGGCGGGTACCGTTCGGTGAGGCGGTCGAGGTCGATGTCGGGCGCGACCGTCGGCGCGGACGGCCTGGCCGCGCCGGAGGTGGCGGGGATGATCGGTGACATAGCAAACCCTTGACGTGCTGCCTACTGGTCGCCTGGGTGGGGACGCGCGAGCGCCGCCCGGATCGCCCCAACCCGCTCCGCCAATTTCTCCGGCGTCAGCAGGACCCGCGCCGCGTCGGGATCGATCGGCGCGCCGGGGGCCGGATCGCCGTAGAACCGCGGCTTGATGTGGCAGTGGAGGTGGGGCACCGCGTTCCCCAGGATCTCGAAGTTCATCTTGACCGGCGCGAAGACCGCTTCCAGGGCCCGCGCCGCGCGCATCATATCCTCGAAGAAGGCCGTCCGCTCCCGCACGCTCAGATCGTACGGCTCGCGGACGTGCCGCGCGCAGATCAGCACGCAGTAGCCGGGGACGAACTGGTTGGCGGCGAGGCGCAGGCGGCCCAGGTCGAGATCGGCGATCGTGTGCCCGTACGCGTCCGCCGGCTCCGTCGCCGCCACCGCCGCGCAGAGCGGGCAGCCCTCGCCGCGCACCAGCGCGTCCCACCGCTCGCGCGGCATCCACGTCCGCGGCGCCGCCTCTCCCACGTCCCCCTCCGGCTCCTACCCGGCTCCCCGCCTACCCGACGAGCGCGCCGACCTCCTCGATCTCCTCCGGCGTCAGCAGCCAGTCGGCGCCGCGCGCGTTGGTCTCGACCTGCTCCGGGCTGGTCACGCCGGCGATCACGCTGGCGACCTCCGGGCGCGAGGCCAGCCAGGCGATCGCCAGGTCGCCGAGGGTGTGATCGCGCGCCTCGGCCCAGGCCGCCAGCCGGTCCACCGCCGCCTCGTCCTTACCGGCCAACTGGCGCGCGAAGAAGTCGGCCCCCTCCTGGTCGGCTCCGCGCGTGCCCGCCGGCCGCGCCCCACCCCGGTACTTGCCGGTGAGGATGCCGCCGGCCAGCGGGCTGTAGGGGATGATGCCGACGCCGAACGCGCGGCAGGCCGGCAGCAACTCGCGCTCGATCGCGCGGTCGAGCAGGCTGTAGCGCGGCTGCACCGACACGAATGGGGCGTAGCCGCGCCGGTCGCTCACCCAGAGCGCCTGCGTCAGTTGCCAGGCGGCGAAGTTGGAGCAGCCGAGGTAGCGCACCTTGCCCGCGCGCACCACGTCGTCCAGCGCGCGCATCGTCTCCTCGATCGGCGTCTCCGGGTCCCAGCGGTGGACTTGCAGCAGATCGATGTAGTCGGTCCCGAGGCGCGCGAGGCTGGCGTCGACCCCGGCGAGCAGATGGCCGCGCGACAGGCCCTGGTCATTCGGCCCCTCGCCCATCTTCATCGCCACCTTCGTGGCGATCAGCCCGCGGTCGCGACGGTCCCGCAGCGCCTTGCCGACGAACTGCTCGGAGACGCCGTTCGAGTAGACGTCGGCGGTGTCGAAGAAGTTGACGCCGCGGTCGAGCGCGTGGTGGACGATCCGCGCCGTCTCCGCCTCGTCCACGTAGCGCCCGAAGGTGTTGCCCCCCAGCCCGAGCGCCGACACCTTCAGCCCCGAGCTGCCCAGCCGCTTGTACCGCATCGCGCCTCCTCAACCGGAATGGTCGCCGGTCACTGCTTCGTGAGTCGCAGGTCGTGGTGGTCAGGCGGGGTGTGCTGCGTCGCTCGTGGTACTGTCCCGCCCACCGTTCCGCGTGCAGTGTACCCGCTCCGCGAACGGATGCAAACGCGGGTCGGCTACCCCACCGGCGCCGGGGGGCTGTGCTATGATGGGAGCAATGCTCCCATCAAGTGACTGCTGTCGCAGTCGTGGAGGGATACCATGATCCGGACGCAGATACAGTTGACGGAAGAGCAGGATCGCCGGTTGGAGCAGCTCGCCGCGGCGCGGCGCGTTTCGAAGGCGGAACTGGTGCGGCAGGCGGTCGATCTGCTGCTGGAGCGGAACGCACTGGAGCGCAGCCCCGAGGAGTTGCGACGGCGTGCGCTGGCGCTCGCTGGTCGTTTCCGCTCGGGATACCATGACACGGCCGAGCGGCATGATGAAGTGCTGGCCGAGATCTACGCCCATGACAACGTTCGTTGACCCCTCGGCCTTCCGTGCCGGGCTCGACGCCAACGATTGCAACATCAGTGGGGCAGCAGCACAGCGGCGGGGCAGGCATCTCTTTGCCGGAGGCGGCATCCCCACCGCAGTCTGCAAAGAGTGGGCCACGATCCAGCCCTGTCATCCTGAGCCGCGGCGAAGGATCGCGGTGATGGGGGCCGGGGTGGTCGTGCCCCCCCCGGGCGCCCACGGGGGCGCTCCCTCGCTCCCCGCACGATGACAGGGCTGGATCGTGGGCGCTGCCCGGCGGCACCAACTTCCCAACATGCGGCTTGCTGTAAGGTGGCGGCGTGTGGCCGCGTGTCCCGCTGGGAGGTGGTGAGTGCGGATCATCGCGATCGACTGGTCCGGCGCGCGGCAGAACGCCGGAAAGACGATCTGGTTGGCCGAGGCGCGCGACGGCCGGCTCGCGCGCCTGGAAAACGGGCGCGACCGCGAGGCGATCGCCGATCACCTGATCGCCGAGGCCCGGCGCGACCCGGCGCTGGTCGTCGGCTTCGACTTCGCCTTCTCCCTGCCCGCCTGGTTCCTCGACGGGCGCGGGCTCGCCGGACGCTCCCGACCTCTGGGCACTGGCCGCGCGCGAGGGCGAGGACTGGCTGGGCGCCTGCGAGCCGCCGTTCTGGGGCCGACCCGGTAAGGGACGGCCGGCGCTGGTCGAACCCTTCCGCTGGACCGACCGCGCGGTGCCGAAGACCGGGGCATCGCGCCCAAGTCGGTCTTCCAGATCGGCGGCGCCGGCGCGGTCGGCACCGGCTCGCTGCGCGGGATGCCGACCCTGCGCCGCCTGCGCGACGCCGGGTTCTCGATCTGGCCGTTCGACCCGCCAAGTGGGCCGCGAGTGGTCGAGATCTACCCGCGCCTGCTGACCGGCCGAGTCGTCAAGTCGGACCCCGCCGGGCGCGCCGCGCACCTGGCCGCGCACCAGCCCGACCTGCCGCGCCACCTGCGTCAGAAGGCTTCCGACGACGACAGCGCCTTCGACGCGGCGCTCTCGGCCCTGGTTATGGCGGAGCACCAGGGCGATCTCCCGCGCTGCCCGCGCTCGCCAGCCCGCGGCTGCGGCGCGAAGGCGTCATCTGGCACCCGCGCTGGCGGGAGGACCCCACGCCGTAGGGGGCTTCACCGGCGTACGGCGACTGACGATTGGAGGAGTACCGATGCGCGACGAGTCCCGCGATTTCCTGTTCCGGCTGCTGGAGGCGGCCGGGCCGTCGAACTACGAGGCCGAGGCGGCGCGCGTCTGGCGGGCCGAGGCGGAGGGCTTCTGCGCCGCCGTCACCGCCGACGTGAACGGCAACGCGATCGCCCGGCTGCGCGACGACGCGGCCGAGGGCGCGCCCAAGGTGCTGCTCACCGGCCACATTGATGAAATCGGCCTGATCGTCACCCACCTCAACGACAACGGCACGCTCGCCTTCCGCGGCATCGGCGGCTGGGACCCGCAGGTGCTGGTCGGCCAGCGCGTGCGCGTCCTGGCGCGCGGCGGCGCGCTGACCGGCGTGGTCGGCCGCAAGGCGATCCACCTGCTGCGGGGCGAGGACCGCGACCGCGCCGTCAAGCTGGAAGATCTCTGGATCGACCTCGGGTTCGCCAAGAAGGAAGAAACGGCCGGGCGGGTGCGCGTCGGCGACCCGGCGGTGATCGACGCGAAGCCGGTGCTGCTCGAGAACGGCCTGATCGCCTCCCGCGCGCTCGACGACCGCTGCTGCGCCTTCATCGCCCTGGAGGCGCTGCGCCTCCTCGCCGAGGGCGACGCCCCCTACGCCGATGTCTACGCCGCCGCGACGGTGCAGGAGGAGATCACCATGCGCGGCGCCCGCACCGTCGCCGCAGCCCTCGCGCCGGACGTGGCGATCGCCCTCGACGTGACCCACGCCAGCGACCGCCCCGGCGTGTCGGCGGAGGAGGTCGGCGAGCACGGCTGCGGCAGCGGCGCGGCGATCAACCGGGGCAGCGTCTCCAACGAGGCCCTCGTCGACCTGCTGATCGCCACCGCCGAGCGCGAGGGCCTGGCGTACACCCTGGAGGCGGCCGGCGGGCGCAGCGGCACCGACGCCGACGCCCTGGTCGTCACCGGCAAGGGCTGGCGGGCGGCGTCGTCTCGGTCCCCTGCCGCTACATGCACTCCCCGGTCGAGGTCGTCAGCCTCGCCGACCTGGACACCTGCGGCCTCCTGGCCGCCGCCATCCGCGCGATCGGCCCGGAGACCGATTTCACCCCCGCTGACGGTGCTGAGTGGCGAGTGCTGAGTGCTGAGTGGAATAGCGGCGCGTCACCCGGCGTGCCGGAACAGCGCCACCTCACCGCCTTCCCCCCACTCAGCGCTCAGCCAGGGTCTGTGCAACGTCGCCGTCGAGGCGGGGCGAGCGGCGTCGCGGGCGCCGAGGCGGGGCCTGGGCGACCGACCGCGACCAGTCCGCACCTGTTCTGCGGCGCCCCGCCGCACGCGGCGCGCACCGACCGCCCGGACGGCGAAGAGACACCGGGCGGCCCCGGCTGCCCCCTTGTCGCGGCCCGCGTGCCGCGCGCCGCTGCGGGGCCGGCGCGGCGCGGGGGGAAGTGGGGGCAAAATGGGGAGATTCGGGGGCGGTCGGTGCGGCGCCGGGAAACGAGATTTCCTTGGCACGACGAGAGAAGAAGGTCGCCGAGGCGTTCGTTTGGTGATTTTCATGTTTTTGCTCCTTGTGTGCCGCCGGCGTCGGCGTGCGCCGCACGAACGGCCCCGCGGGGCGGGATGGCTACCTTCACTGCCCTGACCATCCCTACTCGCACAGGGGCGACCACCGGGGTCAACGCTGCCGCCGCGGCGGTCGGGGCGGCACGGCACGATGCGCGAGGAAAGGGGGATGCGATCGCCGACCTTGAAGAGTCACTCGTCATTGGGCATTTCTCCGCGCACCGGGTACAATACCCCGCTTGGTGACAGGCGATCGCGGTCGTCCGCGCGCCGCCCGGTGCGGCGCCGATGAGCGCGCGTTGTCCGCGCGCCGGCCACTCGCTACGTGCTACTCGCTACTGCGCGCTACTGGGGGAAGATGGTGCGCCTGGCTCGACCGACCGTGCTGGTGACCGGCGGCGCGGGATTCCTGGGGATCAACCTGCTGCGCTACCTCGACGCCAGGGGCTACGACCTGGTGTCGCTCGACATGGCCGACTTCACCTATCCCGACATGAAGGAGCGGGTCTTCATCGTCCGCGGCGATATCCGCGATATGGGGGCCGTCGAGCGGGCGATGAAGGGCGTCGACCTCGTCGTCCACGCGGCGGCGGCGCTGCCCCTCTACTCCCCGGAGGACATCTACACGACCGATGTCGAGGGGACGCGCAACGTGCTGACGGTCGCCGAGCGGCACGGGGTCAGGCGCGCGGTCCACATCTCGTCCACCGCCGTCTACGGCATCCTCGACCACCACCCGCTGGTCGAGGACGACCGGCTGGTGGGGTCGGCCCCTACGGCGAGGCGAAGATCCAGGCCGAGGAGGTCTGCCTGGAGTTCCGCCGGCGCGGCATGGTCGTGCCGATCATCCGGCCCAAATCGTTCGTCGGCCCGGAGCGCCTCGGCGTCTTCGCCATGCTCTACGACTGGGCGCTCGGCGGGCACGACTTCCCGATGATCGGCGACGGCAAGAACCGCTACCAGTTGCTCGATGTGGAGGACCTCTGCGACGCCATCTGCCTCTGCCTGACGCTGCCCGACGACCGGGTCAACGACACTTTCAACATCGGCGCGGCGGAGTACACCACCTGGGGCGAGGACCAGCAGGCGGTGCTCGACCAGGCCGGCTTCGGCGGCCGGGTCCGCCCCTTCCCGGCCGAGCCGATGATCTGGAGCTTGCGCGCCCTGGAGAAAGCTGCGGGTCTCGCCGATCTACAAGTGGGTCTACGAGACGGCGTCGAAGGATTCCTTCGTGTCGATCGAGAAGGCGCAGCGCCAGCTCGGCTTCCGGCCGCAGCACTCCAACAAGGACGCGCTGCTGCGCAACTTCCAGTGGTACATCGCCCACCGCGACAGCTTCGAGAAGCAGTCCGGCGTCTCCCACCGCGTCCCCTGGAAGCAGGGGGCGCTCGGCCTCGCCAAGCTCTTCTTCTAGCGCCCGGCGGCCGGTTCCCGAGAGCAACGTGAGGGTGAGGGCGGCATGAGGCCACCGATCAGCGCCGGCCCGACGACGCGCGCGGCAGGCGGATGGGGCTCGGCATCGCGATTGGTGCCACATTCGGCATTTGGGGCGCTGCGGTGTTCGACAACCTCGCCCTGGGACTCGGCACCGGTATCGCCATGGGGGTCGCCATTGGGGCCGACCTCAAACGGATGGCGACTGGCATTTCGATCGGCGCCGTGATGGGTGTGACGACGCTCGGCGTAGCGCTTGACAACCTTGCCCTGGGCACCGGCATCGGGGTCGCCATCGGGGCCGCCATCGGCGCCGCCCTCGACAGCCGGGGCGGGCACGGGGGCGAGTGAGCCAGATCTTACTCGTTGGGAGCACCCGGCGTCACAAAGCCCATGCCGTCACGCGACACTGGCGCCACGGCGGCCTAGTTAATGGGATCTGCCCTGCCGCGACACTGGCGCCACGGCGGCGCTAGCTTGGATCTGCTCCTGCCTACCAGCGGCGTGGTCGCGCGAGACGCTTGCACCGCATTCCCAAGGAGTAGAGGCTGTCGGCCGGTCGAGTGGCAACGGTGCGCCAAGTTCTTCAAGCCGCTCGCTCCGCAGGTGAGGAGATTCATCGCCATGGCGATTGAAACGCTGTCCATTGCGTTCGATGCCGACGTTGCCGAGGAGGCGCGACAGCGCGCCGGATCGCATGGGCTCTCCCGGTTCGTCAATGCCGCCGTGCGCCAATATCTGCAAGCCATACGCTTGCAGGAACTGGAAGAGGAATTGGCAGTCGAGTACGGGCCGATCCCCGACGAGATCAAGCAGCAGGCTGCCGTGGTGGAATGGCCGTCATAGTTCCGCCACCACCGGCGCGCGGCCACCTCATCCTCGATGTCGGCTTGTCCGGAGCGACCCCATGCATGCCCGCGTGCAAGTCATTCCGGTTTAGCACGTCAAGCGGCCGCGGCTACCGGTCGTGGTGCGGAGCCGGCGCAGCTCCGCCACTCGGAGCCCGCTGGCGCGCGGTCCCTATGCCGGCTCGTAATTGACCGGGTAGCCGGCGAAGCGGCATTCGAGGTGGATCTGCGCGTGCTGCGGCCCGGCCCAGCGGCAGCCGGCACAGTGGCTGGCGGCGTAGAGGTGGTCGAAGAGGACCTGATTCATCGTCGTCAGGGGGCGGTCGAGCGCCAGGCGCTTGTACTCCTCGCGCACCGCCCGATCGAGATCGCGCGGCAGGCAGAGCGGGTACTGAACCTGGTATTCCGCCCCGCTGACGCCGTCCTCCAGGATCAGGACCTCGACGGTGTCGCCCTCCTCCCGCTGCATCAGGCGCTCGCGCAGGCGCAGCACGCCCCAGTCGACGCCGGCCATCGCCGAGAGGTACTGCAACAGCCGCGCCCGGTCGATCGTCCGCGTCGCCAGCCGCTCCAGGAGCGGCCGCACCCGTTGCACGACCTGCTGCGTCGCCCGGTGCGTCATCGGGTCCTCCTCGTGGGCCGTGGGCCGTGCGCCGCCGGCCGTGAATCATCGCGTCGCGCGCCGCGCAGCCCGCGCCCCACCGCCTACGGCCCGCGCTCCACCTCGATCCGCACCCCCGCCGTGCCGGTGTGCCGCAGCGCGGCGACCTCGTCGAGCAGGCGGGCGCGGAAGGTGCCGGGGCCGGGCTCGCCGGCGGCGGCGCGCTCGGCGGCGAGCCCGTAGGTGGCGAGGCCGAGCGCGGTCTGCAGGGCGATGTCCCGGTCGGCGGTCAGCATGATCCCGATCGCGGCGGTCGCCATGCAACCCGACCCGGTGATCCGCCCGAGCAGCGGGTGCCCGTTGTGGATCGCCAGGGTCCGGCCCCCGCCGACGACGAAGTCGACCGGCCCGGTGACCGCCGTGACGAGGCCGAACCGCGCGGCGGCCGCCTCCGCCACCTTGCGCGGGTCCTCGCCGCCGACCGCGTCGACGCCACGGACCTTGCCGGAGCCGACCAGCGCCCCGATCTCCCCGCGGTTGCCGCGCAGCACCGCGATCGGCAACTCGTGCAGCAGGCGTAGCGCGCTCTCGGTGCGGAAGCGGGTCGCCCCCGCGCCGACCGGATCGAGGACGATCGGGACGCGCGCCGCCGCCGCCGCGCGCCCGGCCAGCAGCATCGCCTCGATCTCCCCCGCCGAGAGGGTGCCGATGTTGAGGCAGAGCGCCCCGGCGACGGCGGCCATCTCGGCGACCTCCTCCGGCGCGTAGGCCATCACCGGCGAGGCGCCGTAGCCGAGCGTCAGGTTTGCCACGTCGTTGGTGACGACGACGTTGGTGATGTGGTGGATCAGCGGCTGGTTGACCGCGACGTGCGTCAGCGAGCGGATCGCCGCGGTCGCGTAGTTCGTCCCACTCATCCCAAGACCTCCTCGTCCCGGTTGAAGGTTGCAGCTGCAGGGTTGCAGGGTCCGTCTGGCGCGAAAGGCGCGAGCGGGCTGTGCCGCTTACGCGCGCCCTTCAGCCCCCAATTGTCGCCCTTTCATCCTCAACCTTCAACCCGGTGGCCGTTCGCGCCGCCCGTCGCGCGGCCCTTGAGTTCGTAGAGCTTGGTGATCGCCTCCAGGGGCGAGAGGGATTCGACATCGAGCGCCCGCAATTCCTCGACCACCGGGTCCGGCACGCCGAAGAGCGAGAGCTGGATCGTCGGCGGGGCGGCCGGGGCGGCCTGGCGCGGTCCCCGACCCCGGCCCGCCGCGGTCTTGCCGCCGCTTTCGAGTTCCGCCAGCACCTCGCCCGCGCGGCGCACCACCGCGCGCGGCATCCCCGCCAGTTGCGCGACGTGGATGCCGTAGGAGCGATCCGCGCCGCCCGGCACGACCCGGCGCAGGAAGACGACCCGGTCCCCCTCCTCCAGCACGTCCATCCGCTCGTTGCGGACGCGCGGCAGCAGGTCGGCCAGCGCGGTCAGCTCGTGGTAGTGCGTGGCGAAGAGGGTGCGGCAGCCGAGGCGCGGCGTGTTGTGCAGGTACTCCACCACCGCGCGGGCGATCGAGAGGCCGTCGTAGGTGCTGGTGCCGCGCCCGATCTCGTCGAGGACGATCAGGCTGCGGCGCGTGGCGCTGTGCAGGATCGCGGCGGTCTCCAGCATCTCCACCATGAAGGTGCTCTGCCCCGCCGCCAGGTCGTCCTGCGCGCCGATCCGGGTGAAGATGCGGTCCACCAGGCCGATCTCCGCGCGCTCGGCCGGGACGAACGCGCCGATCTGCGCCAGCAGGACGATCAGCGCCACCTGCCGCAGGTAGGTGCTCTTGCCGGCCATGTTCGGCCCGGTGATCAGCACGATCTGCCGCTCGGCGGTGTCGAGATTGGTGTCGTTCGGCACGAACGCCTCGTGGGCCGGCCCCGCCGCCAGCGCCGCCTCGACCGTCGGGTGCCGCCCTCCCTCGATGCAGATCACGCAGGCATCGTCGTCGCGCAGCGTCGGGCGGACGTAGCGCCCCTCGGCGGCGGCGGTCGCCAGCCCGGCGAAGCAGTCGAGGTGGGCGATCGCGTCGGCGACGCGCAGCACGGCGGGCGCCGCGCTCGCCACCCGCTCCACCACCCCGCGGTAGACCGCCGCCTCCAGCGCCGCGATCCGCTCCTCCGCCCCGGTGACCAGCCCCTCGTACTCCTTCAGCTCCGGGGTGATGTAGCGCTCCGCCCCGACCAGCGTCTGCTTGCGGATGTAGTGCGCCGGCACCGCGCCCTGGTGAGCGTGGCCGACCTCCAGGTAGTAGCCGAAGACCTTGTTGAAGCCGACCTTCAGCGACTTGATCCCGGTGCGCTCGCGCTCGGTCCGCTCCAGCCCGGCGATGTAAGCCTTCGCCTCGCGCGCCTTGCCGCGCAACTCGTCCAGTTCAGGCGCGTAGCCGGCCCGCAGCGTCGGCGTCCCGGCGTCGAGCGCGGCTGGCGGCTCCTCCACGATCGCCGCCCCGATCTGCGCCACGACCTCCGCGCAGCGGGCGCAGCCGAGCACCCCCGACCAGGGGGCCAGCGGATTCTCCGCCGCCCCCCCCGCCCGCTCCGCCAGGATGGCCGCCAGTTCCGGGGGCCGCCCCAGCGAGCGCCCCAGCGCCGCCAGGTCGCGCGGCGTCGCCGCCCCGGTCACCGCGCGGTTGATCAGCCGCTCCAGGTCGCCGACCGGCGCCAGCGCCGCGACCGCGCGGGCGCGCAGGAGCGCGTCCCGGTGGAAGAGCGCGACCGCCTCCTGCCGCGCGAGCAGCCGAGGGAGATCGACCAGCGGCTGGCCGAGCCAGCGCCGCAGCAGCCGCGCCCCCAGCGGCGTGCGGGTGCGGTCGATCACCGCCAGCAGCGAACCGCCCCGCCCGCCCCGCGCCCCCTCGGTCAGTTCGAGGTTGCGGCGGGTGGCGGCGTCGAGCGCCATGTAGGCGTCGGTGCGGTAGGTGCGCAGCTCGGTGATCTGCGCCAGCCCGTCGAGCTGGGTGTCGGCCAGATAGCTTAGCAGCGCCCCCGCCGCGCGGATCGCCAGCGGCAGCCCGGCGCAGCCGAAGCCGTCGAGCGTCGGGACCTGGAAATGCTCGCGCAGGGCGTCCTCGGCGCGGTCGGGCCGCCAGGCGCGCCCGTCGGTGCGGCTGCGGTGCGCGCCGGCCGGCAGCCAGGGGGGAGGCCCTTCGTCCCCCCCGTCGTCCTCCGGCACGACGACCTCCGCCGGGGCCAGCCGCAGCAGCTCCTGCCCGATCGCCGTCGCCAGCGCCTCGCCGTCGCCCGCGGCCAGTTGCGTCGTGGCGAACTCGCCGGTGGTGATGTCGGCGTAGGCGAGCCCCGCCCGCGCCCCCTCGACCAGGACCGCCGCGAGGAAGTTGTTGGCGTGGCCGGGGAGCATGCTCGGCTCGACCACGGTGCCGGGGGTGACGACGCGCGTCACCCGCCGCTCGACCAGGTCGCGCCCCTTCGTCGGCTGCCCGATCTGCTCGCAGAGCGCCACCTTGTAGCCGGCGGCGATCAGCTTGGCGATGTGCGCCTCGGCGGAATGGTAGGGCACGCCGGCGAGGGGCAGCTTCTGCTCACGCCCCATCTCGCGCGAGGTGAGGGTGATGTCGAGGATGCGCGCGGCGATCTTGGCGTCCTCCTCGAACGTCTCGTAGAAGTCGCCCAGGCGGAAGAAGAGCAGCACGTCGGGGTACTGCCGCTTGATCGCCAGGTACTGCTGCCGGATCGGCGTCGTCATCGGTCCTCAAGCGCGCGGTCGGGGTCGGGTTTCGAGGTGAACGTACAGGTGCTGCCGGCCTGCATTATACGCGGTGGGAGGTGCTGGCTCAAGTCACCCTAGCTCGCCTGCAGCACAATGGGGCAACCAGGTTGGACCGTAGGCCCCGTGCCTTCTCCTCAACTTCTGCTGCTTCGGAACGGTGCAGGGAGCAGCGATTTGTTATGCAGCCGTCGTCATAGGCAGGGTGTGGCCGGGCCGCATCAACTATCGGCGGGCGGCGCCCCCACTCGATCAGCCGTGCCCACCCCGCGCCCCGCGATCTGCCGGAGCACGTCGTTCAGCGTGCGGCAGTGCGCGGCCCAGCTATAGCGGCTGACGACGCGCTCGCGGGCGGCCCGGCCGAGCGCGCGGCGGCCGGCGGGGTCGTCCAGGAGCGCGGCGAGGGCGGCGGCGAGGCCCGCGCGGTCGCCCTCGCGGTAGAGGCGCCCCTCGCGTCCGTCGCGGACGATCCGGTCGAGCGGCGGGATGGCGGGGCAGACGGTCGGCAGGCCCATCGCGCCGTACTCGAAGACCTTCAAGGGCGACCAGTAGAAGCCGAAGTGCCGCAGCGCCGGGTGGCGGGCCGGCTCGAAGGGCGCGACCCCGATGTCGGCGACCGCCAGGTGGCGCGGCACCTCGGCGTAGGGCAGCCGGCCGGCGAAGATGACGCGGTCGCCCGCCGCGCCCCAGCCCCGCACGGCCGCCGCCAGCGCCGGGCGCTCCGGGCCGTCGCCGATCAGCAGCGCGTGCAGGTCGGGGCGGGCCGGCAGCAGCCCACGCAGCGCGTCGAGCAGCGCCGCGACGCCGTGCCAGGGGCGGAAGCTGCCGGAGAAGGCGATCACCGGCACGCCCAGCGGGATGCCGAGTGCCGCGCGCGTCGCCGCGACCGCGGCGGGGTCGAGCCGAGTGGGGTCGAAGAGGTCGGTGTTGGCGCCCCAGGGCGCCTCGACGATCTGCCCAGGGCGGGCGAAAGGGCCGGCGGTCGTCGCCAGGGGCGTGACGATGCGGTCGGCGGCACGCGCCTGCCAGGCGGCCCAGCGGCGCAGGGGTCGCCCGAGCGCGCGGTCGAGCCGGTCCTTCGGCGTGCCGGGCGGGTCGTAGAGCGGGGCGTTGACCTCTAGCAGGCTGCCGAGGCGGTGCCGCCGCGCGTAGAGCAGCCCCGCGCCGGCGAAGTTGTAGTAGCGTTCCATCACCACGTCCGGCCCGAACGCCGCCCCCAGGCGCTCCAGCACCGGCAGCAGTCCCAGCGACAGCGTCCGCGGCAGCCGCGAGTTGGCGACGAACGCCCGCCCGTCGCCCCCGGCCAGCGCCCAGACGCCCGCCGCCCGGCTTCCGCCATCCGCGCGCGGCCCGACCACCGCCAGGATCTCGTGCCCGCGCGCCGCCAGCCCCCGGCAGACCTCGACCACATGCGTCGAGCCGCCGACCGTCCCCGGCACCGGAATCCCCGCCGCGACGTAGAGGATCTTCATCGCGAGCGGCTCCGCGGAGCGCCCCCCCCCGCCCCCCAATCCTGGGGGGAGCTAGAGCGCGTGAACCGGGTGGCCCCCCCGGCGTTGGGGGGCGAGAGTGGCGCCCCCTTCCGCAGCAGCGCGAAGAACGGCCCGCTCCTCAGCGACCCGAAGAGGATCACGTCGAGCTGCATCAGCGCTGTCAGCGCCCGCAGCGCCGCGCGCGCCGCCGGCCGCCGGCTGACCGCCTGCCGCGACGACGCCACGCTTCGCCCCTCGCCCCTCGGCCCTCCGCCCTCTCCCCTCCGCCCGCGTCGCAGCAGCAGCCCCTCCCCGATCCGGATCAGGACGTTGTCGATCAGGCCCTGGAAGACGCCGTTCCAGAAGCGGACCCGCTCGACGCGCAGCCCGTGGTAGGCGGCGAAGGCGGTCAGTTGCTCCCAGGTCGTGAGGACCTTGACGTGGTCGCCCTTGCGGAGATCGTCGGCGCGGAAGTCGCCGACGCCGCGGCGGCGCAACTGGCGGCTGAGCCAGCCCCACAGGGCGATGACCGGCCAGAGGGTCGAGCGCTCGCGCGTGTTGGAGTAGAGGTAGAAGTGGCCGCCCGGCTTGAGGACGCGCGCGACCTCGCCGAAGAAGCGCTCCAGGCCGCGGGCGTCGAGGTGCTCCATCACGTCGATCGAGTAGGCGGCGTCGAAGCTCCCGTCCGGGAAGGGCAGCACGCGCACGTCGCCCCGGACGAGGTCGATGCCGGCCAGTGCCTCCTCGGCGAAGAGCGGGGCCGCGTCGAGGCCGACGATCCGCGCGCCCCGGTCGCGGTTCCAGAGCGCGAAGCGCCCCTCGCCGCAGCCGATGTCGAGGACCAGGCTCCCCCGGCCCGCCCCGGCCAGGGGAGGCAGCCAGCGGCGCAGCCAGCGGTTGCGCACCGCCGCGCCGAGCAGCGGCTCGCCGACCGCGCGGTAGTCGAGCGCGGCGGCGAACTCCGCCTCGTGCGTGGCGTAGTGCGTCGCGCGGCCGTCGAGGTCGCGCGGCGGGCGCAGGTCGAGGTACCCGCCGCCGCCCTCCGGCTGCGGGTAGACGGTGGCGCAGGCCGGGCAGCGCAGCGCGCGCCCGTCGCAAGCGCCCCGCAGCGGTGGCAGCGGGGCCGCGCGCCCCTCGTCGAGCAGGCAGCGCGGGCAGGTGGCGAGATCGAGGAGGGTGGGGGAAATCATGGGGCCGCTACTTGTAGAACGAGCCGCGATCGGTCAGCAGCCGGCGAATGATGCTCGGCAGTTCGCCCGGCAGCCGGAGCTGATTCTGGAGGACCAGCGGCCACTCCATCCGCACGCGGCTCATGTATTCGAGCACGAACTGCACGATCAGCCCGGCGTTCCAGGCGATCGCCGCCAGGCTGAGGGCCGGGACCAGCGCCCGCAGCGCCGCCACCCGCGACCGCCAGAGCGCGTCGTAGGCGCAGGCCAGCCCGACGACGAAGATCGGCGTGCAGTTGAGGAAGCGCCGCGCGCCGAACGAGCCGGCGGTGTTCCAGGTCTTGAACGCGCCGTTGATGTACCAGGTCAGGACGAAGCCGGCCAGCAGCGCCAGCCCCAGGCGCGGCTGCCGCCGGATCAGCAGCGCCAGCCCGGCGAGCGCCACCACCAGGATCGGACTCCAGAAGAGCATCCCGTGGAAGGGGCTGAACAGCACGTTGAGGAAGTATGGCGGGACCAGCGAGAGCTTGCCGGTCACGTCCTCGTTCGGCTGCCCGTCGCCATTCAGCACCCGGTAGGTGAGCAGTTGCGGCACGAAGGTCGCGACCGCCGCCGCCCCCATCACCGCCACCCCCGCGATCGTAGCGACGAGCGACG
>JAUJMV010000002.1:136665-213854 GCA_030446685.1 Thermomicrobiales bacterium
GACGAACAAACTACGCAGGGAGGTTGTGCCCACCTCAACCCGATTCTTATTCGTCGCTCGTCGCTCGTCGCGACGATCGCGGGGGGTCGTCGCCAGACCGAGCCCCGCGTAGACCGCCGGGACCGCCAGGAAGAGCGCGTCCTGCTCGCGCACCATCGCCGCCAGCCCGCCCGCCACGCCGAGCGCCGCCCAGCGGGGCCAGGTCATCCGGTCGCGCCAGCGGTGCCAGAGGAAGAGCAGCAGGCTGATCGCGAAGAGCGAGGCGGCGTGCGAGTAGCCCGGCGCGAGGTGGCTGTAGAAGATCACCGGGGTCGCCAGCCAGATCGTCAGCGTCGCCCAGAAGGCCGCCGCCTGCCCGACGAGCGCGCGGCAGAGCGCGTAGGCGAGCAGCAGTCCGGCCAGCGCGTAGAACGCCGACCCGAAGGTGATCGCCCAGAGGTACGGCTTCGAGTACCCGTCGGTCGCGACATCCACCCCGGCGGCGTGCGCCCCGACCGCGACCAGGTGCCCGGCCGCGAAGAAGGGCGACCAGAGGATCGCGGTGCCGATCGGCCCGAAGTTCGGGCGCTTGCCGGTCGGCGTTACGGTGTCGAGGAAGGTGCGCTTGAAGCCGCTGTCGGTGTACTTTTGGGGGAAGCGGTCGAAGAAGTGCTGGTACTCGTTGCGGAAGTCGAGGTCACGGTCGAAGGCCAGCGACCGGACGTAGGCGAAGTATTCGATCTCGTCCGCCGCCCGGATGTCGTGCGTGACCAGCGGCAGGGTCAGCAGGTAGAGGCCGATCAGCAGCAGCAGGCCGCGGTCGAGGGGGAGGCGGCGCAGGCCGGCGCGCGCCCGCCCGTCCGCTTCCCGCGCGCCCCTGACCGTCGAGTGTGTCGCCGTCGAAGTCACTCCGTCTCCTCGTGCCGCGGTCGGGGAGTGGCCCCCCCGGCCCCCCAACGTTGGGGGGAGAGGACGCTATCAGCGCCCCGACCTCTCCGAGAGGCGCCCGGCTGGCCCCGGCCCTGCTCCCCCAACAGTTGGGGGGCCGGGGGGGCAGAATCCTCGCGCTCCTCCACCGCGATCCGCTCCGCGAAGGCCAGCATCGCCGCCGCGCGCGCCCGGTAGGTAAACGGCGCAACGCGCTCGCGGGCGCGCGCGGCCATGGCGGTGGCGTCGGCCGGGTCGCGCGCGATGGCGGCAAGCGCGGCGCAGAGGCCCCCCTCGTCGCCCGGCGTGAAGTAGCGCGCGCCGTCGTCGCCGAGGATCTCGCGGATCGCCGGGATGTCGACCGCCACGATCGGGCGGTCCATCGCCGCGTACTCGAAAAGTTTCAAGGGCGAGGCGTTCAGCCCGCTCACCGTGCCGGAGACGATCAGCGCGTCCGCCGCCGCCAGGTAGTCCGGCACCTCGTCCTGCCCGCGCTGCCCCGGCAGGCGCACCGCCTCCGCGACCCCCAGGTCGCGCGCCAGTCGGGCCAGTTCCGCGCGCTCGCCCTCGCGCCCGCCGACCAGGACCAGCAGGCTGTCCGGCCGCTCGCGGCGCAGCGCCGCGAAGGCGCGGACCAGCGCATCGAGCCGGCGGTAGGCGAAGGTCAGGCCGGCATAGGTTACCACAAAGGCCCCCGCCGGGAGGCCCAGCGCGGCCCGCGCGGCGGCGCGGTCGCGCGGCCGGTAGCGCGCGTCGTCGTAGGCGTCAGGGATGACGGTCGTCCGCGCCGCCGGTTTCAGGCCGACGCGGTCGAGGTAGTCGCGGAAGGCGGCGGTCAGCGTCACCACGCCATCGGCGCGGCGGAGCGCCAGCCGGTCGATCAGCCGCACCAGCGGTTGGGCCGGTCGCGCCTTCAGCCGCGACGGGTTCCACTGCTCCAGGTCGTGGACCTCGTAGATCAGCCGCGCGCCGGCGAGCCGGGCCAGCCCCGCCCCGAACCAGGCCGCGCAAATCGCGTCGCGCGCGTAGACGACGCGCCCCGCCACCCCCTCGCGCCGCCGCGCCAGGTAGATCGCCGCGCGGATCGCGAACCAGCTCCGCTCGAGATAGCTCCAGCCGGTCGTGCGCCAGAGGTGCGAGAAGGCGTTGAAGGGCAGGCGCAGCAGGTGCCGCGCGCCGACCGCCGCGAACGCGCTCTCGCGCCAGGCCCAGCGCGGCACGAGGAACGTGAACCCCGGCGCGAGTGCCCGCAGCTCGCGCGCCGTGTTGAACGTCTGCACCGCGTTGGCCGAGCGCAGCCGCAGGTTGGAGGCGTAGGCGAGGTAGACGAAGTACGAAGTACGAAGTACGAAGTACGGATCGCCCTGGTCCACGCCGTGGGCTTCGACGGCCGGTTCCTGTCCCCCACCGACCGTCACCTGTTCGTTCGTACTTCGTACTTCGTACTTCGTACTTCGTCACCGCAACGCCTCGTCATAGGCGGCCAGCACCCGCGCCACCACCGCGTCCCAGGAGAAGCGCGCGGCGACATCGCGGCGGCCGGCGGCGCCGTAGGCGCGGCGGCGGGCGGGGTCGGCGAGGAGATCAGCGATGGCGGCGGCGAGCGCGGCGGGATCCTGGGGCGGGACGAGCAGGCCGGTCTCGCCGTCGCGCACCACCTCGCGGAAGCCGCCGAAGTCGGCGGCGATCACCAGGCGCTCGGTCGCCAGCGCCTCGCAGAGGCTGATGCCGAAGGTCTCGTTGACGAAGCTCGCCCCCAGGACGACATCGGCCGCCGCGAAGAGATCCGGCATCGCCGCGTGCGGCCACTCGCCGAGGAAGTGGACGCGGTCGGCGACGCCCTGTTCGGCGGCGAGGCGGGCCAGCGCGGCGCGGTAGGGGCCGTCGCCGGCGAGGACGAGGACGGGGGCGGGCTCGTGGCGCAGCCGGGCCAGCGCGGCGATCGCGTACTCCGCCCCCTTCCAGCGCACCAGCCGCCCGGCCAGCAGGAGGACCGGGCGCTCGACCCCGCCGGTCAGCCGGGCGCGCAGGGCGGGGTCGGGGGGCGGGGCGCGAAGCGGTCGAGGTCGATCCCGTTGTAGATCACGCGCGGGGCGAGGCCGTAGCGGTCGGCGATCTCGGCGGCGTTGGTCGCGCTGCAGGAGACGGTCGCGTCGACCGCGCCGGTCCAGCGGCGGTCGCCGGGGAAGAAGTCGCGCCCGTGGCAGCCGAAGACGAGGCGCGTCCGCCCGCCGCTGAGCCGCCGCACCGCCGCGCCGAGCGGCAGGTCGAACGGCTTCTGGATGTGGAGGATGTCGTAGCGCGCGCGCAGCAGCCCCGGCAGCGTGGTCGCGCCGAACGACAGCCGCTCGGCCAACTTGGTCGCCCCGTACTGCCGGTCGAGCAGCGGCAGGCGGCGCAACCACTCGCGGCGGACGAACGGCGCGCGCCGCAGCCGCACCCCCGGCGCCGGCGCCAGCGCCGACCCAGCCGCGACCGCCCCGCCGATCACATCCACCGCCAGCCCGGCCGCCGCCAGGCGCCGCGCCAGCTCCCAGACGAACGTCTCCACGCCGCCCACCTTCGTCGTGGTGGTCACGTTGTAGAGCGCGACCGATTGCGGAGTGCGGATTGCGGATTGCGGATTGGCCCGGCTCCCCTCAGTTGGAGTTGTGGTGGCATCGATCGTACCTGGGAGGCTCACGACGCTGCCCCTTCGCCATTCCGCAAACCGCAATCCGCACTCCGCAATTTGGTCAGGCAGACCTCGAACGTCCCGAGGAAGAGCGCGCGGTAGAGGCGGTAGGCCGGGACGGCCAGCCCGAGGCGGCGCAGGAGCCGGATCGGCGCGGCGAAGCGCTGGTCGCCGAGCGGGCCGGAGCGGACCCGGCGCTCGCGGGTGTCCTCCACCGCGAAGCCGAGCCGGCGGCAGCGCGCGGCGAAGCCGCCGAAGGTGACGTAGTGCATCGCCGCGAGGGCCTGGCGGTCGGCGAAGGCGGCGGCGTCCTTGCCGCGCCCCCGCCGGCGGATGATCGCCTCCGCCCAGGGGCGCGGCAGCCAGTTGATCCCGCGCAGGTGATAATGGGGGTCGCGGAAGGCGAAGCGGTTGGTGGCGGTGACGATCGCCCGGCCGCCCGGCGCCAGCACGCGCGCGATCTCGGCCAGCGTGGCGTCGAGGCTGTCGGCGTGCTCCAGTACGTCGAGGCAGGTCACCGCGTCGAACGCGCCGTCGCGGAAGGGGAGCGCCTCGCCGGTCGAGGCGACGAAGGGGAGCGTCAGGCCGTAGCGCGCGGCGCGCAGGCGGCAGATCGCGCCGTAGGCCCGGTTCGCCTCGTGCCCGACCGCCAGCGCGCCGGCCTGGCGCAGGGCCACCGCCAGCCCGCCCATGCCGCAGCCGAGGTCGAGGACGCGGCGCCCGGCCAGCGCGCCGCAGAACTCGGTCAACTGGCGCAGCCGGTCGGCCTGGTGGCACTCCTGCCAGAGGCGGCGGTCGCGCCAGGCGGCGAAGTCGGCCCGCCAGCGCATGTGCGCTGTCCAGCGATCGACCAGCGCGGCCAGCGCCGCCTCGCGCGCGGCGCCGGCCGCCGCCTCTTCCGTGGGGGTGGTTGTGACCACGGTCGCCGCCACTGTCGCCGATCCCCGTTGCGTCATCGCGTCCCGAGCGTGCCGGGACGCGCGATGGCCCGCTCCATCATCCGTGCCCGGCGGCCAATTGTACCCGATGGGCCGGCATTCTGCCGTGGATGCCGGTGGTGCCGACCTCGGGGCGGCCGACGGGAGGCGCCGGAGTTGGAGCGGCCATGACAGTATTAGGCGACCGGCACAACTTGACAGGCGGTCGGCACAATCTGTATAGTCATCTCATGCTCGCGACAATGATGTCGAAAGCCTGACCCAGGGGCAGGTGCTGCGCCGACAACGCTGTCGCGCGCAGCCCCGCCACCTTCCCTCCCCCCACATGAGAAGATCGCTATCCCGCCCCCAGCCTGGGGGCGCCGTCGCGTTGTCGGCCGGAAGGCCGGCGGCGCCTGTACCTGCGTACAGTATTTGCTATTTCGCATTGGATACGCGTTGACATCATATGCAAAGAGGAATATATTTATCCTGGATATCACGGATGGTCAGCAGCGACTATCGCGAATGACCGGATTGGGCGGGGAAGGGCATCGTGGCACGATGCGGTGTCGGAGGTGGGGCGGATGGCGGCGCGGGTGACGGCGCGGGACACTGAGCTAGAGACGCTGACGCTGGAGGAACTGCTCCCGCGCTGGAACAAGCTCTTCTGGTGGAACGCCGTCCGCCCGGTCTTCCGCAAGATGCTCGACGCCGATCTGTCGCTGGCCGAGTCGATCGTCCTGCGCAGCCTCCAAAGCCAGGGGCAACTCACCGTCGCCGACGCCGCCGCGGCGCTCTGCGTGACCCACTCGGCCGCCAGCCGCGCCGTCGACCGGCTGGTGCGCGACGGGCTGATCGCCCGGCAGGAGAACCCCGAGGACCGGCGGCAGAAGCAGTTGACCCTGACCCCGGCGGGGGCGGCGCTGATCGGGGAGATGGAGGCGGTCACCGTCGACCGGCTGCGGCAGATCATGACGGTGTTGAGCGCCGAGGAGCGGGAGCAATTCCGCGCCCTGCTGGTCCGACTGATCGTCGCTACGAGCGAGATCGTCGAGCAGGGGGAAGAGGGCAGCGGGTGCGGCTGAAAGAGGCGCGAGGGTGGCGCGCGGCGGGCCGGTTCGGACAATGGCCGACCCCCGTGGTGGCAGCGGTCATCGCGGGCAGCGGGCACGACGGGAGGCGGTATCGGTAATGGAAGTGATGGAAAAGACGGAACAGGTGCGGGGCGGGAGTTTCCAGTCCCTGACGCGCAAGCAACTGATCGGCACGATCGTCGGGCTGCAACTGACGCTGCTGCTGGCGGCGCTCGACCAGACGATCGTCGGCACGGCGATGCCGCGGATCATCGCCCAACTCAACGGCTTCGACCGCTACGCCTGGGTCACCACCGCCTACCTGCTGACCTCGACCGTGGCGGTGCCGATCTTCGGCAAGCTCTCCGACCTCTACGGCCGCAAGTGGATCTATCTGGCCGGCTCGGTCCTCTTCGTCCTCTCCTCCGTCCTCTGCGGCGCGGCCGGCGACATCCCCGGCCTGCCTGGCGACGGCATGAACCAGTTGATCGCCTTCCGCGCGCTGCAAGGGCTGGCGGGCGGCATCATCACCGGCATCACCTTCACGATCATCGGCGACATCTTCCCGCCGGCCGAGCGCGGCAAGTACCAGGGGCTCTTCGGCGCGGTCTGGGGGCTGGCCTCGGTCTTCGGCCCGACCCTCGGCGGCTACATCACCGACTACTACTCCTGGCGCTGGATCTTCTACATCAACCTGCCGGTCGGCGTGGCCGCCATCGCGGTCGTCTACTTCGCCTTCCCCTACTTCCGGCCGGAGGGCGTCCGCCGGGCGATCGACTGGGCCGGCGTGGCGACGCTGACCGCCTGCCTGGTGCCGCTGCTGCTGGCGCTGACCTGGGTCACCGACTACGGCTGGACCTCGGCGCGGGTGGCGGGGCTGCTGGCCGTCGCGGCGGTCATGCTGGCGGCGTTCATCGCGGTCGAGGCGCGGGCGGCGGAGCCGATCATCCCGCTGACGCTCTTCCGCAGCCCGACGATCGCCATCTCCTCGGTGATCCTCTTCATCACCGGCCTCGGCATGTTCGGCGCGATCCTCTTCATCCCGCTCTTCATGCAGGGGGTGATCGGCGTCTCGGCCACCCGCTCCGGCTCGCTGCTGACGCCGCTGATGCTGATGCTGGTCGTCGGGAGCATCGCCAGCGGCCAGATCGTCGCGCGGCTCGGGCGCTACAAGATCCTGTCGATCCTCGGGCTGGCGGTGATGACCTTCGGCGCCTTCCTGCTGACGCGGATGGGCGTGGACACGTCGCAGGGCGCGGTCGTGCGCAACATGATGATCTTCGGCATCGGGCTGGGGCTGGTGATGCCGCTCTACACGCTGATCGTGCAGAACGCGACGCCGCAGAGCCAGATCGGCGTGGCGACCGCCTCGACGCAGTTCTTCCGCTCGATCGGCGGCACCGTCGGCGCGGCGATCTTCGGCTCGATCATGCTCGCCCGCTACCGGGGGGCGTTCGACGCGGCGGTGCCGGCCGGCACGCCGGCGGAGGTGCTGGTCCCCTTCCGCAACCCGCTGCAATTGGTCGAGGTGCTGCCGCAACTCAACGAGACCTTCGCGCGCCTCCCGAACGGCCCGCAGTTGCTGCAACTGTTGATGGGCAACGTCCGGACCTCACTGTTCGACGCGATCGACGCCGTCTTCGTCCTCGGCGCGATCCTGCTGGCGGTTGCGTTCCTGATCAACCTCTTCCTGCCGGAACTGCCGTTGCGCAAGTCGTTCGGCGAGGCCACGCCGCCGCGGGATCGGCCCGCCGCAACCGAGGCGCAGGGCGCGGTCCCGGCGCTCACCACCGGCGGCCAGGGCGACGACTAACGCCTCAACGCCGACAAGCTATGCGGATGGGCGGGGGCGCGACCAACTCGGTCGCGCCCCCGCGTCGCTACGCGCTCTTCGGAGTGCCGCCCCGCTAGGGTTGCCGTCGGGTAATCCCCGGCACGCGGTCGAAGCCCGTGTCGTAGGAGTAGAGTTCGGTCGCCCCGCGTTCCCGCATCGCCGCGACGATCATCGCGTCATCGAAGGTCAAGCTCGCCGCTTTATAGAGCTGCAGCGCCGCGAGCACCGTCACCGGCGCGGCGATGGTGAGTTGCCCGTCGCGCACCGACTGGAAGAAGCGTGCCGCCGCCACCTGTTTGCCGGGGTCGTCCGCGCTGACCAGGCGGATAATGACGTTGGTGTCGACGAAGGGAACGGTCACCGTTCCTCAGGGTCGGTCAGGCAGCGATCCTCGTGGGCGATGCGCATCATCTCTTCTTCCGACATCGGGTGGGGGAGTTTCCCGGCGATGCCGGTGAGCGATTCGATGGTGGGGAATCGCGGTCTCCGTAGCTCGACCCGACCATCCTCGGCCAATACGAAGATGATCTGATCGCCAGTCGCGAGGTCGAGGCGGCGCCGGACCTCAGCCGGGATAGTGATCTGCCCTTTACTGGTCAAGGTCGCAGCGACTTCCTTCATCATCTCTCTCTCGCGCGACTCAATGCTCCTTACGACTATACTGCCCCTTACCGTTGCGCGCAACCGCGGTGCGGAACGCAGAACGCGGCGGGGGCGATGCGCCCCCGCCGCGCCCGTGTTGCGAAGTTGCTTCACCGATACGGCCGGCAGTTGGGGACGCCGAGGTCATCCCAGCCTCAGGCATCCATAAAGGTTAGGGGACGAAGAAGGCGGACTGCGCCACGATCTCCTCAACGGGCGTGAAGGTCGCTTCGACGATCGAGCGCCCGGTGTTGCGCAGGTAGGCCTGGACGACCTGGTAGCCGACGGTGTAGCCGGCGCAGTAGGGCAGCCCGGTCTTCTCGTAGCCGAATGCCTCGGCGGGCTGGTCGCCGAAGAGGTAGCCGCGCACCTTGTCGAACCCGGTCACGCCCAGCGCCCGCCCGATGACCGCGCGCGAGTGCGCGATCTCCTCGTCGGTCAGGGTCGTCACCCAGGGACCGAGCAGGTCTGGGCCGCAGAGCGCGGCGGCGAACGACTCGGCCAGCCCTTCCAGCACGATGTACTCGGCGACCGAGATGTCGTGGCGCCAGGGCGCGTGGCTGAGCCGCACGTTGTGGTGGAACTCGTGCGCGACCGCGGCGGGCAGGCGCGGCAGGTTGTACCTGTTCGGCCAGACGATGATCTGCACGTAGCCGGGAAGCCGCCGAACCCGGTGTAGCCCCTGCCGAGGCGCATCAGCGCCTCGTCGTCGCGGTTCGCCAGCACCAGGGCGCACTCGACCCGGTCGACGAGGCAGGGGCATCCCTCGTCGGCGAACGCGCGCTCCGCCAGCCGTAGCGCCTCGCCCGCCCCTGCCACGCCCCCGCGGCCTCCAGCCGATCGAGCGCGGCGAGGTGGGACGCGGCGTCCGCCCGCGGGTCGAAGTAGTTCGACGCCTTCGCCGCCCTGAGCGCGGGATCCGCCGGCCCGGCGCCCGCGCCCGGCGGCACCATCGCCGCGAACGGTGCCCAGAAACCCCGGAGCGGTTCCATCAGCAACTCGCTGTAGGCGGCCTCGCGGCGCTCCGCCGGTTCGGCTAGGATGGCGCGCTGCGCCGTGAGGCGTGTCGTGGACGATGATCTCCATCGGGGTCGCCTCCTGATTACGGCACCACGTCGATGCCCATGCTCCGTGCCGTGCCGGCGATGATCCGCTCGGCCTGGTCGAGGTCGCGCGCGTTGAGGTCCGCCAGTTTCCGCCCGGCGATCTGGCGCAGTTGGGCGCGCGTCACCGTGCCGGCCCCCGCCCTGCCGGGCGCGGACGATCCCTTCGCGATCCCCGCCGCCTGCCGCAACAGGTCGGCCGCGGGGGGCTCTTCAGCGCGACGTCGAACGAGCGGTCCTCGTAGATCGTCACTAGCGCCGGCACGACACTGCCGGCCTGCGCCGCCGTGCGCTCGTTGTACTCCTTGACGAAGCTCATGATCGCCACGCCGTGCTGCCCGAGGGCCGGCCCGACCGGGTAGGCCGGGGTCGCCTTCCCCGCCGGCAATTGCAGCTTGACGATCGCCTTGACCCTTTTCGCCATCGTTTCCGCCTCAGATTCATCTTTCGCCGCCGCGCCGCCGTGGTATCGGGGCCGGCGCGGCGCATCACCAGGAGAACGCCTACAACCCGCTCATTTCTGCCGCACCATCGTTTCCTCTTTCCCGCTTGCCAGCGCCCGGCACGGGGCCAACGTGCAACACTCTACAATCTCCAGTTGCTGGAGTCAAGGGGGTGCGATACTGACCGCGGGAGGGGGCATGGCTGGAGCGCGCTATGCCATCGGCGAGGTGGCGAAGCTGACGAAGGTGCCGGTCAAGACGATCCGGTATTACGCCGATATCGGGCTGCTGCCGCCGGCGGAGGTGGCCGAGTCGGGCTACCGGCGCTACAGCGCGGCCGAGATCTGGCAGCTCGAGCTGATCCGCACGCTGCGCGCGACCGGCTTCAGCATCGAGGACATCCGCGGCGTGCTGCGCGGCGCCGTCCCGGCGACGACGGCGATCGACTGGCAGTTGGACGCGCTGGCGGTGCAGATCCGGCAACTGACGCGGATGCGGGAGATCCTGCAACAGGCCAGGGCAAGCGCCGATCCGGACGAGGCGCTGGGCCACCTCCGCCGGCTCGGGGCGGCGCTGCGGCTCGACGCCGAGGCGGCGGCAATTCCTCGACCGGCTGGTGGGGGCGGCGATCCTCGGGCCGGACGCGCCGCCCGCCTGGCGGGACCAGTTGGTGCGGTCCCTGACGGAGCAGTTGCCGGAGGAGCTCTCGGCGGAGCAGGCGGCGGCCTGGGCCGAGCTGCACGACCTGCTGGACGATCCGGCGTTCATCGCGACGATGCAGGAGCGCGTCTCGCCCTTCTGGGAGTTCGTGCGGACGAGGAGGTCGACGCCGACCGCTGGCACGAGCGGATGCGCGACATCGGGCGGCGGGCGCTGGCCGCCCTGGACGCTGGCGCGACGCCGGAGAGCCGCCGAGACGCAGGCGGTCGCCGCGGATTACGCCGCGCTCTTCGCCGGGGCGCTGGGGCAGCCCTGCACGCCGGAGTTCGTGCGCGGCTTCGCCGAGACCATGTCGCGGTCGATCGACGACCGCTCGCGCCGCCTGGAGGAATTGGTGGCGCTCCTGCGCTCCGATGAAGTGGCCCTGCGCCAGGTGCAGGCGAACCACCTACTCCTGGCGGGCTTGCAGTGGTGGGCCGCGCGATTGGAGCCGGATACCCCCGACGCCACTACTGTTGATCCCAGTCGTTCTTGAGGGTGTGCCGAATCACCAGTTCACGAGCCGCCGCGCGCTCGGCTTCACGAAGCGCGCGCGGTTTTCTCGCGCCTCTTCCTCCTGTAGCGCGTGATTGAACCAAGCCGCACCGTCCCGGTTCTGGGCGCGCTCTCGCAGATCGGCGAGCGCCTGTTCGTGCGCCTGCTCCCCGCGTGCAACCTGCAGGAGTTGTAACGGCAGGTTGTGCATCAGATCGGCCAAGCCATATATCGTGTTGTTCTCGGCTCGGTGTGCCTCCATGCGTATCTCAATCAGCGCTCGATAGAGCAGGCGGTAGATCATTTCTTCCGCAGTCATGGCTGCTTGCTCCCGAGAGTTGCCGTCGGCCTGGGACGAGCGGTGCCTTCAATAATCCGGCGGGAATCGGTCTACGCGCCAGGGATTCGAGGGGGGCGGTACTGCCGGTAGAGGCGTTCCATGGTGGTCAGGTCGAGGCCGAGCTTCTGCTCGTTGTAGGGGGTGTGGTTGAGCAGGCGCACGATCGCGCGCGGGCGGGCGCCGTCGCCGGCCGGCGGCTCGACGTCGACGATGTTGATGCAGGCGGCGTCCTGCTCGAACGCGCCGAAGCTGCCGATGCCGGCGCCGAGCGCGTCGAGGAGGATCGCGCGGTTGACGCCGCCGTGCGCGACGATCAGCAGGTGCCGCCAGCCCGGCGCGGCGCAGAGGGCATGAAAGACCGGCACGACGCGGTCGACCAGCGCGCCGAAGGTCTCGCCGCCGAGGAAGCGCGCCTCGCGGTCGAGCGCGACGCCGAAGGCCCCGGCGAAGACCGCCTCCAACTGGTCCTCCGGGATCGCGCTGAGCCGCCCGCCCTCGATCTCGCGCAGTTCGGGCCGGACCTCCGGCTCCAGCGCGCGGCCGCCGATCACGATCCGCGCCGTCTCGTGCGTCCGGGGCAGGTCGCTGACCACCGCGCGGTCGAGGGGATGGGCGCGAGCGCCCGCGCCGCCGCCGCGGCTTGCTCGCGCCCCTCGGCGGTCAGCGGCACCGTCCGCGGCGGGCGGGGGCGCCCCGCCGCGTCGGAAGTAGCTGACCTCGGCGTGGCGCATGAGGTAGATGCGGCGCCGCCGGGGGAATGACGAAGTGACGAAGTACGAGCGACGAATCGGGAGGCTTGTGCCCGCCCGGCGGCGCAACCCTCTCGTGCGACGTTTGCTCGTCCTTCATTCGGCGCCCGGCGCCCGGCGCTCGTACTTCGCGAGTTGGCGCGGGTTCGAGACGCGCAGCTTCTCGGCGACGGACCAGCGGGCGTAGTCGAGGACGTCGATGCGCCAGGGGCCGTCGTCGGCCTCGCCGGCGCGGATCGCCGCGCAGAGGGCGCGCTTGCGGGCGTCGATGTCGGCGCGCAACTCGTCGAGCGTGGCGGGCGGGGCGGCTTCCTCGCGCCCGCTCCCGCGATGCAGCGCGAGGAGGTGCCGCCACTCCGCGCGCAGGCGCCCCTCCTCGCCCGGCAGCTCGCGCTCCACGACGCCGAGGACGTTGGCGGCGATCAGCGCGCGGAACCGCAGGCGCTGGTCGCCCAGGGTCGGCACGATCTCGCGCTGGAGGAACTCGCGCACGGCGGCGAGCAATTCGGTCGCGGTCGGTCGGTCCTGCATGGGCGTCACGGTGCCGGTCGGACGCCACTAGCGTTCATCACTGTCTCCTCCTGAGCCATATGGACCCCGAGAACTCATACTGATCAAGACTATCTGAGTCAACCACGTTGATACCGGGCGCGACCATGTTCGCTATCATGCACCATCAGGATGACCTGCCCGATCGTGCCACCTGGGGCCGGTGCCAAGTCCAGGGCAAAGGTGGTCGCCCGCCCCGTCCTCGATAAGATCGAGGAGTTCGAGCAAGTCTTTCCACAGTTCCATCTCGCGGCAAGACTCAAACAGGCGAGGGAACTCCACAATTTGCCCGTTGTGGATACGAGGACTCGCGGACATCTTTGGGGAAGGCAATGCCCAACGCCACCTCGGTCGCGCGTAACTCGTCCTCCGTTGCGCCCTGGCCGCCGAGGTGTGCGGCGTGCATAACCTTCAGCCCTGTATGAGATCAAGGAGCGCGCCGAGCGCCGACTGGCCGCTGATGGCGGCGGGCCTGGCCGAGCGCGCCGAGCGCCCCCATGTTGACCTCCCAGTAGAAGACGCGCGCGGGATCGACCCGGCGGCCGCTGGCGCGCTCGTAGGCGGCGTAGAAGGGCTCGCGCGGGCCGACGCCGCCGACCGGCAGGTCGTCCTGGCCGAAGCGCCAGGCGCGCACGCAGCACCAGGCGAGGTCGGCGTGCGGGTCGCCGAGGTGCGCGTTCTCCCAGTCGAGGACGCCGCGCAGCCCCTCCGGCCCGACCATGAAGTTGCCGACCCGGAAGTCGCCGTGGACCAGCACCGGCGCTTCCGGGAGCGGGCCGGTGGGCGCGCAGCCAGCGCAGGCCGAGTTCGAGCGCGGGGTGCGGCTCGTCGATGGCGCGCAGGTCGAGCTCCATGCGGGCGATCGCCGCCTCCTCGGCGGACTGGCCGGGCGCGGGGCGGTGGAGGGTTTCGAGGCCGTGGGTGGCCGGATCGACGCGGTGGATCGTGGCGAGGGCGTCGCCCAGTTGCTCCGGCAGGACGGCGCGCGCCCCGGCCAGCGCGGGGTCCTGCACGATCCGCCGCCCGATCGTCTCGCCGCTGAGCCGCTCCATCAGGAAGGCCGCGCGGCCGTTGCCGCTGAGGTCGGGCGCGAACCAGTAGGGGCGCGGCACGCGCACGCCCGCGGCATGGACGGCCCGCAGGACGGCGAACTCCTGGTCGCGGCCGATGACCGCGCTGCTGAGCGCGCCGCCCATGTCGCGGCGCAGCACCAGCGCGTGCCGCCCGGCGAACGGCCCCCGGCGATCTCGGCGTCGAGCGCCCACGCCTCCTGCGAGGCCCCGCCCGCGAGCGACCTCAGCCCGCTGACGCGGGCGGCGGCGCCGGCCTGCTCGGCGATGAACCGTTCGAGGTCGGCCCCGAGCCGCGCCACCGCCGCGGCGGGATCGGTCGTCTGGTCCTGCATCGTCCGTCCGCTTCTCCTGATTATGCTGGTGTACGGCGCTTTACGGGGATTGGCTGGGCCAAGCACCGGCGGCATACGCCCCTACGCGGAATCGCCTGTGTCGCTCCCTGCCCGCAATGCCGCCGTGTGCTCCTCGTAGTCGCTCGCGCAGCCCTGTGCCCACTCGGCGTATCTGCCGTCCCGCGCCGCTTCCTCCGGTGCGAGCGACAGGAGCAGCGTGTCCAGCGTCGCGTAGGTGTCGCGCAACTCCGCCAGGGCGGCGTCCCAGTCGAGCCCTCCCGCGTCGCGACGAGACCGCGTTGAAAGTGTCAATGTCGTAGGTGCGGTCGGGAGTGCCCGGATCGGCGCGGATCAGCGTCAGGCGGGCCACCGCCTCGGCATCCCATCCCGCGCGGTGCGCGATCACATCCTTCACCGACCACGTCCCATACTGCCCCTTGAGGGCGCCGACCTCCGGTCCGACCGCGCGGGCCGCCGCCAGGAACGCCTCATGCGCCCGCCGCAATCGCGCGCGGTGTTCGGCCAGTTCGTCCATCGTCGGCTCCCGCCCGCGGGGGGCCGACGACTGAAGTCGTCGCTGGGGGCTCGCAAGCTCGCCACGAAACCCGCCTCCGCGGGTTGGAACCGACCAGACGAAGTGCTTGCAGATGAGGCGGGAGCGTTTCGTCATCCAGTCCGCGGAGGCGGACTTTGTGGCCGCAGGCCCCCAGCGACGACTTCAGTCGTCGGCACCGCTGCTGAATCAGTCTACCATCGTCGAGGCGACGTTCGGGCGCTCGATCGGTGTCGTCACCTCGGCCACTTCGGGCGTGGTCGGCGCGATGCCCGCGGCCGGCTTAGCGGCGGCCTCGCGCAGGATGCGCTGGGCGATCACCATCCGGTGGACCTCGGACGGGCCGTCGTAGATGCGGAAGGGCCGGACGTTGCGGTAGAAGCTCGCCAGCGGCAGTTCGTTGGAGACGCCGTGGGAGCCGGTGATTTGGAGCGCGCGGTCCACCACGCGATCGACCGCCTCGGAGACGTAGGTCTTCGCCATCGAGGTCTCCTGGCGGGCCTGCCCGCCCCCGTCGATGACCCAGGCGGCGTGCCAGATCATCAGCCGCGAGGCGTGCAACTCCATCGCCGAGTCGGCGATCATCTGCTGCACCATCTGGTGCTGGCCGAGCGGCTTGCCGAAGCCCGCGCGCCCGTTGGCGTAGGTCGCGGCGATGTCGAGCGCGCGGGCGGCGACGCCGAGCCAGCGCATGCAGTGCGTCAGCCGCGCCGGGGCGAGCCGGACCTGGGCGTATTTGAACCCCTCGCCGACCGCGCCGAGGACCGCGTCCTGGCCCACCGCGCAGTCGCGGAACTCGACCTCGCAGTGCCCGCCCGCGAAGCCGGCGTCGAGCAGGGGATCTGCCGGACGATGCGGAAGCCGGGGTTGTCGGCGTCGACCAGGAACATCGTCGCGCCGCCGCGCCCGTCGATCCGCTCGCCGGTGACGGCCATGCAGATCGTGAAGGCGCAGCCGTCGGCCCCGCTGATGTACCACTTGTCGCCGTTGATGACCCAGTCGTCGCCGCGCCGCTCGGCGCGGGTGCGCAGCATCGAGGGGTCGGAGCCGGCGCCGGGGCGGTTCGGTCATCGAGAAGGAGCTTCGCACCCGGCCCTCGACCAGCGGGCGCAGGTACTGCTCCTGCTGCGCCGCGGTCCCGACGACCGCCAGCAGGTGCATGTTGCCCTCGTCGGGCGCGGCGCAGTTGAGGGCCAGCGGTCCGATCAGGCTGCGCCCGGCCTCCTCGAAGACAATGCTCATCTCGCGCATGTTCAGCCCGAGCCCGCCCCATTCTTTCGGGACGTGCGGCGCGTAGATGCCGGCCGACCGCGCCCTCGCCCGCAGCGCGTCGAGCCGGTCCTGGGGCAGCCCGTCGTGGTCGTCCACGAACGGCTCCTGTGGGATCACCTCGTTCTCCACGAACGCGCGCGCGCGGTCGCGCAACTCGGCCAATTCCGGCGGCAGCGTGAAGTCGATCATCCATCGCTCCTTTGCGAGTGCTTGCGAGTGCTGAGTGTCTATCGGTTGGCCGTGGGGGTACGGCATTCGACAGCGGCCCGGCTCAGCACTCGGCACTCAGCACTCAGCGCTTCACCCCAGGCGGCCGGCCATGTGGCCGCCATCGATCGGGAAGGCGACGCCGCTGATGAAGGCCGCCTCGTCGGAGGCGAGGTAGAGGGCGGCGTTGGCGACGTCCTCCGGGGTGCCGAGGCGGCCGAGCGGGATGTCGCGGCGCAGGCGCGCGGCGCCCTCCTCCGGCGTGGCGCGCGACCCGGCGATGAAGGCGTCGACCATCGGCGTCTGGGTCCAGACCGGGCAGAGGGCGTTGGCCCGGATGTTGAAGCGCGCGCCCTCCAGGGCCAGCGTCTGCGCCAGTTGGATCGCCCCGGCCTTCGACGGCCCGTAGGCGCCGAGCAGCGGCGTGCCCTGCAAGCCGGCGACCGAGGCGCTGATCAGGATGCTGCCGCCGCCCCCGCCGCAGCGCGCCGAAGGCGTGCTTGGCGCAGAGGAAGGGGCCGGTCAGGTTGACGGCCAGCACCCGCTCCCAGTCCTCCCTGGCGAGGTTGGCGAGCAGGCCCGGGGCGCCGATGCCGGCGTTGGCGACCATGATGTCGAGCTTGCCCCAGCGTTCCAGCGCCTCGGCCACCGCGCCGGCGCAGTCGTCCTCGTCCGTCACGTCGACGCGGCGGAAGGCGGCGCGCTCCCCGCCGATCGCCGCGACCGTCTCGCGCCCGCCGGCCTCGTTCACGTCGGTCGCCAGCACCGCCGCGCCCTCCGCCGCGAACCGGGCCGCCATCGCCCGCCCCAGCCCCGAGCCCGCCCCGGTGATGACCGCGGCCTTGCCTTCCAGTCGAGCCATGCTCACCCCCGGTCCCTATTGATCTACCACAGAGGACACAGAGATCACGGAGAACGAAGGAAAAACGAGAATATCGCGATCTCTGTGTCCTCTGCGCCCTCTGCGGTGAACACCGTCCTGCTCGCGCGTTACCCGCCGGCCGGCTCGTCGAGGAGGACGACGGCGCCGCGACGGCCGGGCGCCTCGGCGTGGCGCGCGGCGGCGGCGACCTCGGCCAGCGGGTAGGTGCGGTCCACGGCGGGGGTGAAATCGCCGCTCTCGACGAGGCCGAGGACCGACCCGACCGCCGCGCGGACCCGCTCCGGCGGCGTCTTGCCCAGCCAGCGGGTGAGCCAGAAGCCGCGCACGGTCAGCTCGCGGAAGAGGAGCAGGCCGGGATCGACCGGCACCGGCTCCCGCGCGAGGGCGCCGAAGAGGAGCGCCGTCCCGTCGTTCTTCAACGAGGCGATCGCCAGCGCGCCGGTCCGCCCGCCGACCGGGTCGATCGCCGCGGTCACGCCGCGCCCGCCGGTCAACTCGCGCGCCCGCCCCGGCACGTCCTCGTCGGCGGAGCAGAGGACGTGCGCGGCGCCGAGGGCGCGCAGCTCGTCCACCTGCTCGCGCCGCCGCACCACGTTGATCAGCCCGAAGCCGCGCGCGCGGGCCAACTCGATCATCGCCCGCCCGAGCTGCGATCCCGCCGCCGTCTGGAGGAGCGTGTCGCCCGCCCCGAGTTTGAGGACCTCGACCGCCATCACCCAGACGCTGAGGTAGTTGACCCAGAGCGCCCCCGCCTGCGCGTCGCTCAGCCGCGCCGGGGTCGGCACGACCAGCGCCGCCGGCACGGCGACCCGCTCGGCCCAGGTCCCCTTGCCGGCCGCCGCGCGAGGAGGAGCGTCACGCGGTCGCCCGCCCCCGGCCCGCTCACCCTCTCCCCGACCGCCTCGACCACGCCGGCCGCGTCGTTGCCCGGCGTCAGCGGCAGGGGCGGCGGCTTGCCGTACAGCCCGCGGATGTTCATCAGGTCGGACGGGTGGATGGCGCGCGCGGTCAGCCGCACCAGCACCTCGCCCCGCCCCGGCGCGGGGTCGGGCAGTTCCTCGACGCGCACGACATCGGCCGGCTCGCCGAACTGGTGGACGCGCGGCTTTCATCACTGCTCCAGACGCGGGCTGGCGAACGGGAATCGCGCTTGGGTGTTCGTGCCGCGGGTCCGTTGCTCCGACACCGGGCCGGCCGCTCGCCGTCAGACGCGGGCTCCCCGCTTTCGCGACGTTGGAATCGCGAGGCGCGATGGGTGTGGCGCGCGCGGTCGCCCGAGAGGGGGGTGCTCCGCGGGTCGACACCGCGACCGGCCGCTGGCCGTCAGGCGTCGTTGGGGCAGCGACCCCGCCGGCCACACATTCGCGCGGTCGCTTCTTCGACAATCCGCGCGCTTTCGCGATGACTACCGATCGGTGACGGGGGTATCCCGCGCGATCGCGGGGCGCGAGCTGGCGCTGATCGCCACCCTGCACACCCGGCCCGGCGCGGTGCGCGTGCTGCACGTAACGCGCTCGTCGGCAGCGCGCCGGCCGGCCCTTGCCGCCCTGCGCGCGCAGTTCCGCGCCTGGTGGTCTCCGCTTCGACCGTTGGCCGTTCACCAGGCCGTCGCGCCGCCTTGAGCACCTGGCCTGACGCCACAATCGGCCGGCGGAACGGTTCGTTTCGCGCTTTCGCGGCCGGATCGCGCCGGTAATCGCGCGGGCGGCGCGCGACGACCGCTCTGCGCGTGCCGACCGGGATCGGCCACCCGGCCCTTCGAGCGGACGGTGCCGGCCGGCGCGGGATCCCGCGCGACGGGGCGCGCGACGGTTCGCGGCGGTGACGACCGCCGCGCGCGCGATCACCTGGCGGCAATCGGTTACCCCATCTTCGCAATGAAGTCGAGAGACGCTCGCGGGCTGCGCGTAGTTGCCCTTCGAGCCTCCGTGACATCGGCGGTGCGATCATGCGGCGATTGCACCAACCGGATCACGCGCAGTGCGTATGCCTTCGTCCTCCGTTGCAGATCGCCGTTGCTCGCCGACATCGCGCTTGCACCGCCCCTGTTCCGCGTTCGCCGTTCCGCGTTCACCAGGCCGTCGCGCCGCCGTCCACCACCAGCACCTGGCCGGTGACGTAGCTGGCGGCGGCGGAGGCGAGGAAGAGGGCCGCGCCCTTCAGTTCGCCGGGGCGGCCGAGGCGGCCGAGCGGCACGTCGGTCTGCATCTTCTCCTCGCTGCGGCCGATCACCGCCTCGGTCATGCGGCTGGGGAAGAAGCCGGGCGCGATCGCGTTGACGCGGATGTTGTGGCCCGCCCACTCGGTGGCGAGCTGGCGGGTGAGGGCGATCACCGCGCCCTTCGAGGCGTGGTAGCCGGCGGCGCGCAGCACCTGGGGCGGGGCGCCGAAGAGGCCGGCGACCGACGCGGTGTTGACGATCGCGCCGCCGGTTCCCCGCGCGATCATCTGGCGCGCGGCGGCCTGCGACACCAGGAAGGTGCCGGTGGCGTTGGTGTCGACCACCTGGCGGAAGCGCTCGACCGGCATCTCCTCGGCGGGCGCCCCCAGGAGACGCCGGCGTTGTTGACGACGACGTCGAGCGCGCCGTGCCGCGCCACGATGCCGTCGATCAGCGCGCCGACCGCCGCCGGGTCGGTCACGTCGCAGACGGCGGCCTCGACCGCCAACCCGGCCCCGCGCAGCCCCTCCTCCGCCGGGCCGAGCCACTGCTCGCGCCGCGCGGTGATGATGACCGTCGCCCCCGCCTCGCCCAGCCCCTCGGCGATCTCCAGCCCCAGCCCGCGCGAGCCCCCGGTGACCAGCGCCACCTTCCCGCGTAGGTCGAACAGCTCTCTGACGTGCGGCATCCTTGTCCTCCTGGGCGCGGAACGGCGAGCCCCTCCAGGGGGCAAGTGGCGGAACGTGGAACAACCGCTGGACCGCCGCGTTTGGCCCCTATGGTACCTCGCCGCTGCCGCTCCGGGCGACTACGCTGCCGGGCGCGCGATCGATCCGCGCCCGCTACGGCGCGGATGACGGCAGCGGGCGGCGTAGGTGCGCGGGGCGTTGAACGGCCACCGGCCCCGCCCGTAACGCCCCGGCGCGATGATTCAGCCGATCGTCGCCACCCGCGCGCCGTCGACGATCTCGACCGGGTAGACGGTCGCCTCCGCCGCCCCGGCGGTGCGGCGCGGGTACTCGGCGGCGACGGCGGCGGCGAAGCCGGGGAGGGCGTCGCGGCGCAGCAGGGTGATCGTGCTGCCGCCGAAGCCGCCGCCCATCAGCCGCGAGCCGAGCACTCCCGGCGTCTCGCGGGCGATCATGACCAGCGCGTCGATCTCCGGCACGCTGACCTCGTAGTCGTCGCGCAGGCTGGCGTGCGAGGCGTAGAGCGCCGCGCCGACCGTCCCCCAGTCGCCCGCCCGCAGGGCCGCCACGGTCCGCTCGACCCGGGCGTCCTCGGTCACGACGTGCCGCGCGCGGCGGTAGGCGAGGTCGTGGCCGGCGAACGCGCCCGCGGCGCGCGCCTCCTCCAGTTCGGCGGGGGTCACGTCGCGCAGGTTCGCGATCCGCGGGAGGCGCGGGCGCAGGAGGGCGACCGCCTCGGCGCACTCCTCGCGGCGGCGGTTGTACTCGCCGCCGGCGTGGGCGTGCTTCACGCCGCTGTCGCAGACCGCCAGGGCGAGGCCGGCGTCGGCCAGCGGCAGCGGCACCGCCTCGGTCGCCAGCGAGCGGCAGTCGAGGAAGAGGGCGTGGTCGCGCCGGCCGAAGACGCTGATGAACTGGTCCATGATCCCGACGTTGGCGCCGACGAACTCGCGCTCGGCGCGCTGGCAGAGGAGCGCGAGGTCGCGGTCGGGGAGGTCGAGCCCGTTCGCCGCCACGAGCGCGCGGGCGACCGCCACCTCCAGCGCCGCCGACGAGCTGAGCCCCGCGCCGAGCGGCACGGTCCCGTCGAGCGTCAGGTCGAGGCCGCCCAGGCGGTGGCCGGCGGCCAGCAGTTGCGCCGCGACCCCGGCCGCGTAGTCGTGCCACGCCCCGGCCGGGCGCAACGCGTCGAGATCGAGGTCGGCCAGCCCCTCGGCGTTGAGCGAGCGCAGGCGCAGGCGGCGGCCGTCGCGCGGGGAGGCGACGAGGGCCAGGTCGCGGTCGATCGCGGCGGGCAGGACGAAGCCGTCGTTGTAGTCGGTGTGCTCGCCGATCAGGTTGATCCGCCCCGGCGCCCGCGCCGCGAGGGTCGGCGCGGCCCCGAACCCCTCGCGGTGCGCCGCCGTCAACCGCTCCAGCCGCCCGGCATCGATCCCCGCGCTGCTCATCCCTGCCTCCTCCGGCTTGCGCCCCCGCGCCCCTCACCCCTTGGCCCGCGGCCCTCGGCCCTGGCGCCGCGCCCGCCGCTCCACGGCGTACTCCCGCCCGCGCCAGTGGATCGGCTCGCCGCGGGCGCGGCGCCAGGTCGTCACGACCGCCGCCGAGCCGAGCACGGCCGCGCCGGCCGGGAAGAGCGCGACCTCCGACGGCGCCTGGCGCAGCTCCCGCCCGACCAGGGCGCGGATCGCCAGCAGCGCCGCCACCTGCCCCGCCGCCAGCCGCCGGGGGCCGCCGCGCGCGAGGCGCCAAGCCAGCAGCGCGAACGGCCCGACGAAGAAGAGGAGCGTCAGCGCGCCGACCCCGAAGACGTAGGGGGGCGCGAGCCGGCTCCCCGCCTGCAGGCTGCGGATGAAGCCGCGCCAGGCGTCCCCGAAGCCATCATACATCCGGCAGGCCGTCCAGTCGCCCCCGTCGAGCAGCAGCAGGTCCGCGCCCGCCCGCTTGCAGGCCCGCCCGAGCGCCATGTCCTCCATCAGTTGGTCGCGCACCGCGGCGTGGCCGCCGACGCGCGCGTAGAGATCGCGCCGGATCAGCAGGAACTGCCCGTTGGCGAAGGCGAAGAGGCGGAAGCGCGCCCCTTCGAGCAGCGGGATCGGTTGCAGCGCCAGCAGGAGGAAGAAGAGGTGCGGCACCAGCAGCCGCTCGCCGAGCGTCACCGCCCGCTCGCGCGGCAGGGTCGTCAGCACCGCTGCGCCGCGCCCGAGGGCCGCGCCGACCGTCGCGCGCAGCATCGCCGGCGCGTGGGTCGTGTCGGCGTCCACGAAGAGGAGCCAGTCCCCCGTCGCCGCCTCGGCCAGTTGCTGGCAGGCGTGGGCCTTGCCGCCCCAGCCCGGCGGCGGCTCCGCGCCGCGCAGGGGGCGCAGCCGGGGGTGCCGCGCCGCCAGCGCCGCGACGATCGCCCCGGTCCCGTCGGTCGAGCGGTCGTCCAGCACCAGCACCTCGAACGCCCCGCCCGGATAGTCCTGGGCGACCAGCGACTCGACGCAGGCGGCGATCTTCGCCGCCTCGTCCCGCGCCGGGACCAGGATCGACACGCGCGGGGGCGGCGCGGGCAGCGGGTGCCGCTCCCGGCCCCGCCGCCGCAGGAGCAGCAGGTTGAGGCCGCTGATCGCGGCCATCGCCGCGAGCAGGAGGGTGTTGAAGGACTGGTAGAGGGCGAGCGGGGAGCGATTGCGGATTGCGGATTGCGGGTTGCGGATCGAGGCACGAGCGGTGCGGCGGGCCGCGCCCATCGGTTTCTCGGAAGCGTCGTCTTTCCGCCTCTTCCAATCCGCAATCCGCAATCCGCAATCCGCAATCCTCATTTGAGGAGGTCCTCCAGCACCAGCTCCGCGGTGATCTCGCCGGAGAGGAGGACCAGCGGGATGCCGCCGCCCGGCTGGGCGCTGCCGCCGGCGAAGTAGAGGCCGCGGACCTCCTCCGAGCGGTTCGGCGGGTGGAAGAAGGTGCTCTGCGACCACTTGCCGGAGAGGCCGAAGATCGAGCCGAGGTTGTTGTGGTGGCGCTCGGCGAAGTCGAGCGGCGTCCAGCGTTCCTCGACCACGATGCGCTCCGCGAGGTCGGCCAGGCCGAGGTCCCGCACCCTGGCGATCAGCAGATCGCGGTAGGCGTCCCCCTCGCGCGCCCAGTCGAAGGCGGGCGTGATGTGGGGGACCGGGGCGAGGACGTAGAGGGCGGACGAGCCGGGCGGGGCGAGCGCGGGGTCGGTGCGCGCGAAGTCGCCGATGTAGATCGTCGGGTCGGCGGGCGGGCGCTTCTCCCCGAAGATGCGCGCCATCTCGCCGGCGTAGTCGGCCGGGAAGAAGACGTTGTGGTGCTCCAGGCCCGGATAGACGCGGTCGACGCCGAGGTAGAGGATGAAGGCCGACGACGACGGCTCGTAGCGCGCCAGCCGCGCGTCGGTGTAGCGGCGGCGCCAGCGCGGGTGGACGAGGTCGCGGTAGGTGTGGACGAGGTCGGCGTTGGAGACGACCGCGTCGGCGGGGATGAACTCGTCGTCGGCCAGGATCACGCCGCGCGCCCCGTCGCGCCCGACCGCGATCTCCTTCACCGGCGCGCTGTAGCGGATGGCGACGCCGCGCCGCACGGCCAGCGCCGCCAGTTCCTCGGCGATCGCGTGCAGGCCGCGCCCGCCGCGCGCGAACCAGACGCCGTAGACGAACTCCAGGTAGGGGATCGCGGCGTAGGCGGCCGGGACCTGGGTGGGGGGGGTGCCGACGTAGATCGACTTGAAGGTCATGATGTGGCGCAGGTGGGGGTCGCGGAAGTAACGGCGCATCCGCCCGTCGAGCGAGCGGATCACGTCGAGCGTTAGGCCGGCGCGGGCGACGCGCGGGGTGAACATCTGGCGCGGGCCGTTGAACGAGCGGCGGAAGAAGTAGGCCATCAACTCGTCATAGATGCGCTCCGAGCGGGCCAGGAAGGCGAGGAAGCCGGCCACGTCGCGCGGCTCGAGCGCGGCGATCTGGGCGACGTTCCGGCGCAGGTCGGTGCCGAGCCGCAGCTCGACCCCATCTCGGAAGGCGAAGCGGAAGGCCGGCTCGCACGGCACCAGCTCGAGGTGGTCCGCCAGGCACTCGCCCGACTCGCGGAAGAGGTCTTCCAGCAGGTGGGGCAGGGTGAAGATGGTCGGCCCGGTGTCGAAGCGGAAGCCGCCGCGTTCGAGCGTGCCGAGCTTGCCGCCCGGCCGCGCGCCGCCCTCGACGATCGTCACCGCGCAGCCGGCGTTCGCCAGCCGGATCGCGGCGGAGAGCCCGCCGAGCCCGGCGCCGATCACGACGACGGTGCGGCCCTGTCGAGCGCGCCGGGTGAACGCGGAACGCGGAACGCGGAACGCGGAATAACGTTGGCGGAATCAGGAGCAGACATCGGGGGAATGGTCATGCTCTTCCATCACTACTCGGCCTCGCAGCTTGTCCGCATAATGTGTCGCCAGGGAACTCTTGCGCTTATCCCCAAGTGTTCCCCAGCCCTTCGTTCCGCGTTCCGCGTTCCGCGTTCCGCGTTCATCGTCGCCCACGCCAGCGCCGCCGCAGTCAGCGCGGTCAGCGCGACCATCAGCGCGCCGGCGACCGGCCAGGGGATCACCGGGCGCTGCTGCCAGATCAGCGTCAGGGTGATCGCCGCGCCGGCGGCGATGTTGAGCGAGAAGAAGGCGCGGTAGAGGCGGTGCGCCAGGTCGAACGAGCGCCCGCCGAGCAGGAAAGCGGCGACCAGCCCGGCATAGACGATGAAGAGGAGCGCCAGGGCCGGGACGGCGCGCAGGGTCGCCGCGCCGGCCAGGTAGAGCGCCAGTGCCAGGAGGGCGGTCGGAGTCGCGCCGAGGGCGACGGCGACGGTGCGGATGCCGGCAGCGCGGTCGGCGGGAAGGTCCTGGATCGCGGTGAAGGCGTGCGAGGCGATCGCCCAGAGCGCGAACGCCCCGACCGCCGCCCAGGGCGTCGGGGCGACCCCGTGCGCCAGCGCCGAGACCAGCAGCGAGCCGGCGTAGAGGACGTTCGCCAGGGAGTCGAGACCCGGCCGCCCCTTCAGGCGCGGCGGCGCGCTGTAGGCGAGGCTCAGCGCGAGCAGGCCGGCGAAGGCGAGGGCCGCGGCGGGCGAGCGCAGCGCGAGGAGGAGCGGGAGCGCCGGCAGGTTCCAAGCGAGCATCAGCCAGGTGAGCCGGCGGAAGTTGCCGGGGTGGACCAGCAGCGCCCCCTCCGCCGAGTCCTTGCGCGCGTTGCGCAGGTCCGATTCGTAGTCGAAGATGTCGTTGACGCCGTGCAGCAGCAGGTTGTAGGGGAAGGTGAAGTAGGCGATCAGCAGCACGGTCGGCAGGTCGAGGCGCCGCCCGGAGAGCAGCCAGCCCCAGGCGACCGGCACCGCCGTGTTGAACCAGAAGAGCGGGCGCGAGATCGTGACCAGCGCGCGAAACGAGAGCATGCCCCGCCTTTACCCCGAATACCGCCGGTCACCGGCCGGCCACGACCCCGCCGCCCCCGCTGGCGGGCGGCGACGGCTCCGGCAATTGTACCAGTTACGCGGGTGGTGACGGCCCCGCTCCGCAACTTCGGGGGTGAGGGCTGGGGGGCGCCGCCATTCGCGCCGTCTGCGCCCGGTGGCGGGGAGGGTATGGACGATCTGCTGGCCGTTGAGCAACGGCACGATCGCCCCCGTCATCCTGAGCGTAGCGAAGGATCGGTGTCTCTGGCACCGGAGGGTGCCATCCGCCACGCGCGTGCCGCGGAGACGATCCTTCGCTGCGCTCAGGATGACGGGGGAGGGGGTGCCTCGCCCTCCGCGCAAACTGCTGCTGAACCTGTTTCGCCGGGATGGCGGAGGGGCGGCCCTCGTCACCCCGCGACGCGCAGGTAGTGCGCCCAGTAGCCTTGCCAGGGGCCGTACCGCTCCGCGATGCGCCTGGCTTCGGCTGCGGTCAGCGACTTGCCGTCGCCGTAGACCCTGGACACCGCCGCGAGGAGTTCCCGCTCGCTCGCCGGCACGATCCGCTCCATCCGGCCCAGGCCGCGCAGCAGGACGAACGTCGCCGACCAGGGGCCGATGCCGTCGATCCGGCGCAGCCACGCCTCGACCTCGCCGTAGGGGGCGGTCCGCAGCCAGTCCTCGTCCGCGCGGGCGAAGGCGGCGCCGGCCGAGGCCAGGTACGCCGCCTTGCGCCCGTTGCCGAGCAGCGCCGCGAGGCAGTCCGGGCTGGCGGCGGCGAGCGCGGCCGCCTCGGGGAAGGTCCGCCGGACCGCGCCCGCGACGGTCAGCGCCCCGCCGAAGCGCGCGGTCAGCGCGTCCTTCAGCCGCCGCGCAACCGCCGGCGGCGTGCGCTGGGCGAGGATCGCCCAGCAGGCGTTCTCGAACGGCGTGGGGAACTTGACCTGGTGGTAACCGTAGAGCCGCCGGACGAGCGGCGCGAAGGGCGGCTCGGCCGCGGCGCGGGCGTAGAAGGGGCGCAGGTCGTCGGTGAGGCTGAGGTAGAAGGCAATCCGGTCGCGGGCGGCGCCCTCCACCGCCGGCCCGAGCGGTTCCGCCGCGTGGAGGGTGTAGGCCAGGCGCGGCGCCTCGACCGTGCCGGCCGCCTCTACCCGGAAGACGACCGTCCGGCCCGCCACGCCGACCGCCTTGGTCAAGGCCATCCCCTCCAGCGCCTGCTCGCACCGCGTGGGCGCGAACAGGCCGAGGAAGCGGAGGGACAGGGCGAAGTCGAACGGCGGGGCCGCGGCGAGTTCGCCCGTCGCGGTGTGCAGTTCCATCGCGCGCCCCTACCGATCCGCCAGGCGGTAGACGTTCAGCAGGTGGCCCTCGGGGTCCCGCGCCAGGAAGGTGCGGCCGAACGGGCGGTCCACCGGCTTCGACAGGATGTCTACGCCCCGCGCCGTCCAATCCCGCCAGACGGCGTCGGCGTCGTCGACCTCCAGCCCCAGCTCGCAGCCGCCCGGCGCGCCGGCCAGTCCCGGCGGCGCGGTCGCAGCGTCCTGCACGGCGATCCGCGCCGCCGGCCGGGCGCAGCGCGATGCGGCGCGGCCCGGAGAGTTCCGGCGACCTCCGGCAGGCCGAGTGTCTCGGTGTAGAAGGCCCGCGCCCGGTCCAGATCGCGGACATACAGACTGACGATGCCCAACGCGTAGTGCATGCCGACCTCCCGCTCAAGAACGCTGGCACCCGCCACCGGATACCCATGGTTCCACTGTACAGGGCGCCGGCCTATGAGCGGTCGGCTGCCCTGCTGCTATACTTACTCGATCGGGCAGCGGCCCCGCGCGGGGGACGCGGTCGTCACGGCGGACCGTGGCGGATCTGGTCGCCCCTTGGCTGGCAGACGGTGACGATGCCCAACTTCGACCACATCCGCCGGTGCGGCCGGCGGTCGCGAGCGGCGTCACGCCGGATACCCGTGGTTCCGTGCGACGCGACGAACAGGGCGCCGGTGACGCCCTATGTCAATAGCGTGCCGGCGCGGGGTCGATCGGGCAGCGATTGCCGCGGGCGGGCGGGGGACGCGGTCGTCACGGCGGACCGTGGCGGGATCCGGGCGCGACTTCGACCACATCCGCCGGTGCGGCCGGCGGTACATGAGCGGCGCCGGCACGGCGGAAGCAAGGGGTGGCAGCGTGGCGACGCGGACGATCGACCTGGTCAATCTCGTGCCGGCGCGGGGCCTCGCCGGGCGCGACGCGCCGAGCGACGAGATCATCAACGCCTGCGTGCGCTGCGGCTTCTGCCTCAACTCCTGCCCGACCTTCCTCGAGACCGGCATCGAGACGTCCTCGCCGCGCGGGCGGATCTACCTGATGAAGGCGGTCGCGGAGGGGCGCCTGGCGCCCGATAGCCCCGGCTTCGCGGGGCAGATGTACGAGTGCCTCGGCTGCCTGGCCTGCGAGGCGGTCTGCCCGTCGGGCGTGCAGTACGGCAAGATCCTCGAGCCGGCGCGGGACCAGGTCGAGCGGCGGATCCGGCGCCCGCTGGGGCAGCGCCTGGTCCGGGCGGCCAGTTTCAAGGTCCTCTTCGCCGACATGCGCCTCTTCCGCCTCCAGTCCGGCCTCTTCCGGGCCTACCAGCGCAGCGGCGCGCAGTGGCTCGCCCGCCGGAGCGGCGCGCTGCGGGCGCTCGGGCTCGACCGGGCCGAGGGCTTCCTGCCGCGCATGTCCGGCCGCTTCTTCGTCCCGAGGGGCAGGTCTACCCGGCGGCGGGGGCGCGGCGGGCGCGGGTGGCGCTCTTCGCCGGCTGCGTCATGAGCACCGCCTTCGCGCGGGTGGACCGGGCGACCGCGCGGGTGCTGGCGCGCAACGGCTGCGAGGTCGTCGTGCCGCCGGCGCAGGGGTGCTGCGGCGCGCTCAACCTGCACGGCGGCGACATGGAGTCGGCGCGGGCGTTGATGCGGCGCAACATCGCGGCATTCGAGGGGCTGGAGGTCGACGCGATCATCATCAACGCGGCCGGCTGCGGCACCTCCCTGAAGGGCTACGGCCACCTCCTCCACGACGATCCCGAATGGGCCGATCGTGCCGCCGCCTTCGCCGCGAAGGTCAAGGACATCAGCGAGTTCCTGGGCGGCCTCGGCCTCGTCGGGGAGTTGGGGCGGATCGCGGCGCGCGTCACCTACCAGGACGCCTGCCACCTGGCGCACGGGCAGCGGATCACGAAGCAGCCGCGCGAGTTGCTGCGGGCGATCCCCGGCCTCGAACTGGTGGAGATGGCCGAGTCGAGCCTCTGCTGCGGCAGCGCGGGCGTCTACAACCTCACGCGGCCGGAGATGTCCGCGCGGCTGATGGCGCGCAAGGTCGGCCACGCGCTGGAGGCCCGGCCGGAGATCGTCGTCTCGGCCAACCCCGGCTGCATGATCCAGCTCGCCACGGGGCTCCAGCAGGCCGGCGCGCGAGGGGTGAAGGTGAAGCACGTCGTCGAATTGCTCGACGAGTCCTACCGCCGCACCGAGGGGCCGGGCGTGCGCCGCCGCGTCCGCGCCTGATCCCCGCGTTCCCGGTTTCAGAGTGCGGCGGTGAAGATCCAGGGACCGGGATAGGCTTTGTCCACGGCCAGGCGCGGCGAGCCGTCATCCTTCATTGAATGCACCGCGCCGACTTCGATCTGGAGCTTCTCAGCCGACGGATCGGGGTGCGGGTTGCAGTTGTAGGCCATGCGCCATTCATGCCCTGTCGCGCTCGGGATGCCGTTGCCGCCGCCGATCCAGGGGCGGTAGCGCCCGCCGCGATTGTCGCTGACCGCGAGCGACAGCATGGTGATAGCGGGACACTCGGTGGGGTGGTGGGCGCGGAAGTTGACCTTGAAGCCGTCTTCGTACACTTCGACGGCGATGCAGGTGAGCGACCATCCGCCGTGCGTCTGCGCCTGACCCACGGGAATGATTCGCTCCAACACCTCGAGTTCCGGTGGTCGCGGCCGCCCTGTCATCACCGCACCTCCCTCTGCGCTGACCGCGCACCCCGCGCCGTTTATGCGTTGGTCCCGCCGGCAAGCGCGATCGTGAAGCGCCAGGGGCCGGTGAATCGTTTGCCGACGAATAGCCGGTCGCGCTCGTCGCGCGTCTCGTCGTACTCCACTATTTGGACCTCGGCAATCTCCACCTTCAATTCACGGGCGGTAGGGTCGAGTTGCGGCGTGCAATTGGCGGACAGGCGCCAGTCGTAGGCCTGGCCAAACCCCGACCCATTGCCACCGCTGCCCCAGGGTCGGTACTGCGTGTCGCGATCGTCGCGGACGGTCAGGGCCAACCGCGGATTTCCCGTCGGGGTATGCGCACCGTAGACGCGGAATCCGATCCTGAACCCATCATCGTACAGTTCTATGGCGATGCAGGTGATGGTCCAGCCCTCGCGCGTCTCGGTCTGCCCGACCGGGATGACCCGCTCGAGCGTGCTGAGGTCCGGCGGTCGTGGCTGCGCTGGAACCATCCGGCCCTCCTCGAAAGTGCCCACGATTACCCTGCCACCTCCGTGGCGAGCGCGATGGTGAATGCCCACCGACCGGAGCCGTCCTGAGCCGGGATCGGCTCGCCCGGCATGGAACCCTGTCCCTGCAGTTGTAACCGGACCTCGAATCGAAGTTCGCGAGCGAGCGGATCGAGTGGGGGAGTCAGGACGTAGGGGAGCCGCATGCGGTACTTGCCGGGCATGCCGCCGCCGTAGCCGCCGTACCCGCGGGCCTGATAGCGTCCCCCCCGATCGTCGCTGACGTGCAGCACGAGCCGGGGATCGGGGAGTTTCCCGAAATCGCCATCCCGGGTCGCCGCCAGCGCGGGATCGTCCTGGTGGACGTTGAAGTTGGCGACAACGGCTCCCTCCCAGCGTTCCAGCGAGACGAACGTCACCGTCCAGGCGGCATGGGTCTGCGTCTGGTTCACCGGGATAACCCGGGCTAACTCACGCAGCACCGGAAAGGATCTGGGCATCGCCACCTCCTGTCCCGGGGAACCAAGCAGCCACTCGCGGATGGCGGCGATGCGCTCCCTGGTCGCGGTGAACAGCAGATCACCGAGGGTGTGCCGCCACACGCGCAGCAGTCCGGACGCGCCGCGACGTTCGTAAGCATCGCGGCAGCAGTCGCGGAACAACTGCGCCATCGCCGGCGCGTAGGCCCGCCGGAACGACGCGGGATAGGTTCGGAGCAGCGCCCGGTAAAGCCGGTCGGACAGCCGCAACAGCCACCTGAGCGATGACGCGGCCATCAGCCATCTCCCCCTGGCGTCCCGGCCTCGGGGCCGGGCAGCAGCCGCCTCTCGCGCGCCGCGCCGACCAGCCGATCCAGCCGCCGGGCCTCGTCCGCGGCCACCCGCTCACCCAGGGCGGTCAACCGGTAGTAACGGCGACGCTCATCGTCGAGGGTGGGGTCGGGGCGTTCGCCGGACTCGGCGATCAGCCCCGCCCCCAGCAGCCGCTTGATCGTGCCGTAGAGCGTGCCCGGCCCCAGCCGCAGGGCGCCGACGGTGAGGGCTTCGACCTCCTGCATGATGGCATAGCCATGCCGCTCGCCGCCGGCCAACGCGAGCAGGATGTGGAAGGCCGCCGGGGTTAACGCGGGTGGCGCCCCCCGCGGCGTGCCTTGCGGCCCGCGCCTTGCCTGTCTCACCGCTCACCCTATCTATCACTATCCGATATATCAAGTGTTGATAGGTTACACCCCCTCAAACCTGCTGTCAACGGCCTGGAGGCATGTTCGCTGGCGAAAAGGCCGGCGGGATGGCGAGCGCGAGGGACCGGGGCAAGCCGCCCGTAGCCGACGCTGGCGTTCCCGGCTCTGATTTGTCGCTTGCACCGTGGGCGGGGCTCAGAGGGTCGTGTCGGGCGCGCCGGCGAAGAGATCGGCCACGGCGACCCGCAGCGGCAATGTGGGGGAGGCGAGCTGCGCGTCCGCGGTTACCAGCCGGACCTGGGCGTAGTCGCCGAGCGCCGCGTCGGGCTGCCAGCAGACCAGCACGTCGCGGGTCGCCGGCCGCACGATCCAGTACTCCGGCACGCCGGCGCGCGCGTAGACCCCGCGCTTGATGTCGGTGTCCTGCTCGGGGTTCGAGGGCGAGAGGATTTCGGCGATCAGGTCGGGGACGCCGTAGATCCGCCGGTCGTGGATGATCGAGGCGCGATCCTGCCGCACCAGCAGGAAGTCCGGCTGCACCGGATCGCAGCCGGGCATCAGCACGCCGATCGGGGCGATGAAGGCATAGGCCAAGCCGGCGTCCTCAGCAGGGTGGCCGATGTAGCGCAGGAACCGCGAGATGATCCACTGGTGGAAGTTGCTCGGCGAGGTTGTCATGTAGAGCACTCCGTCGATGACCTCGTAGCGGTTGCCATCGTCGGGGAGTTCCCGTTCCCAGCGCGCGTAGTTCCAGCCCCTGTCGAGCGAGCGGAGGACCAGGGTCGGTGTCGCGGTCGTCATCGGCGGCCTCCTGCGCTGAAGCGGGCAACCGGGGGCGGCGAGCGGTCGTCGCCGTGCGGGCAGTATAGCACCGCGACGCCGAGGCGGACGGCGCCGCGTTCTGGGCGATGCCGGCTGTCGGACAGCTACCCTCGCGGGTGGCAGCCGCACTGACCGACGAGGCATTCGGCGGCGATGGTGGTGTCGCCGTCGAAGAGGATCAGGTGGCTGGGGCGCAGTTCGGGGCGGACGCGCGCGCCGAGCGGGTGGAGGTCGGTCGAGGGGCGCTCGCTGCGGAGGGTCTGCCCGCAGGCGAGGCGCAGCGTGTAGGTCAGCGTGCCGCCGCGGAATTCGCGGTCGATCACCGTGGCGCAGCCGCCGGGGTCGGGCGTCAGCGCGATGTCCTCCGGCCGCAGGAGCAGCTCGGCACGAGCGCAGGCGGGGAGGCCGGGGTTCGGCAGGTCGCCCGCCTCGGTCCGGAGCCGCCCGGTGGTGATCGCGGCCGGCAGGAAGTCGGCGCTGCCGAGGAAGCCGGCGACGAAGCGGGTGCGCGGCGCGTGGTAGAGGCCGGTCGGCGTGTCGACCTGCTCCAGCCGCCCGCCGTTCAGCACCGCCACGCGGTCGGCCATGGCGAACGCCTCGGCCTGGTCGTGGGTGACGAGGATGGCGGCGGCGCCCTGGCCGCGCAGGATGTCGCGCACCTCCTGGCGGACGTGCGCGCGCCCGGCGGCGTCGAGGCTGTTGAACGGCTCGTCCAGGAGGACGGCGGCGGGGCGGGGGGCGAGCGCGCGGGCCAGCGCGATCCGCTGCTGCTGCCCGCCGGAGAGCTGGTGCGGGTAGCGCCCGCCGAGGCCGGCCAGCCCGATCACGGCGAGGAGCTCGTCCACCCGCGCCGCCCGCTCGCGACCTGAGAGCCCGCGCAGGCCGAACGCGATGTTCCGGGCGACGGTCAGGTGCGGGAAGAGGGCGTAGTCCTGGAAGACCATGCCGAGGCGCCGGCGCTCGGGCGGCGCCCAGGCGCCGGCCCCCGCCACCCGCCGCCCACCGACGAAGACCTCGCCGGCGTCGGGCCGCTCGAAGCCGGCCAGCAGGCGCAGGGTCGTGGTCTTGCCGCAGCCGCTCGGCCCGAGGACCGCCAGGATCTCGCCGGGGTGCAGCGCCAGGGAGAGCCCGCGACGGCGGGGCGACCCGCGCCGGGGTAGGTCTTGGCGACGCCGACCAGTTCGACCACGGGGGGCATGGCGGGCTCGATGTGGCGGGTGGCGCGCGCGTCGTGCTCGGTGACGGCGATCGTCACCGGCTCCAGTGCCGGGCTCTCCGTCCGCTTCCGGCCTCTCAGCGCGAGCATCCGTCCCCCTTCCATCCTTCCGCGTTGCCCTCGTCTATAGATTACCCTGTCTGAGGTTGAATGGGAAGTGTTCGTATATGCTTATCCCGCCGTCTGCCGTTCCCGCGCGCGTCGGCGGCGAATACGCCCGACCTTCGCCGCTATCCTCCAGCGATACAGTGTTCGTGTACGTGAAATCTGTACAGCTTCCGCCAGCGATCGCGAGGGATGTAATGTCGGGGACCACGGTCAGCTACACCGAGGCGCGCGAACGCCTCGCCGAATTATGGGACCGGGTTGTCGCGGATCGGGAGCCGATCCGCCTCACCCGGCGCGGCGCCGCCCCGGTGGTGCTGATCGCCGCCGCCGAGTACGAGGGCTTGCTGGAGACCGCCCACCTGCTGCGCTCGCCAGCGAACGCCGCACGGCTCCTGGCGGCGCTGGAGCGCGCGCGGGCCGGGACCGGCGCCCCACAATCGCTCGACAGCCTGCGCGCCGACGTGGAACGTGCCGACGAAGGGTAGGTCGCGGGGCCGGCCGCCCGCAGCCCTCGCGGCGTGTCCTCCGTGCCGAGACAAAGCGCCGCGCTGGAGAAAGTGTGGGTGAGCCGTGACCCTGGCGACGACCGTCACCCCGCCCCCTCGCCCCGCGCGTCCGGCGCGACGCCCGGCTGCCGCACCAGCAGCAGGATCAGCCAGGGCAGGCCGACCAGCACGACCAGCAGCAGCGCGATCGCCGCGGCGCGCGGGTCGGGGCCGACGTCCAGCGTGTAGGTCCAGATGCGCACCGGCAGCGTGTCGAAGCCGGGCGGGCGCAGGATGATCGTCGCGGCGAGCTCGCGCAGCGCCAGCACGAACGACAGCAGCCAGGTCCCGGCGATCCCCGACCAGGCCAGCGGCCCGACGACCCGGAACGCCGCGGCGACCGGGCCGTGCCCGAGGGCGCGGACCGCCTCCTCCATCTGGGGCGGCACCTGCGCCAGCGCGGCGCGCACCCCCTGCAAGGTCGGCGCGGCGAAGAGGACGAGGTAGGCGAGGGGCAGCAGCAGCGGCGTGCCGTAGAGCGGCGGGAAGAAGTCGAGCGCGAGCGGGACGAGGCTGAGGCCGAGGACAGTCCCCGGCACCGCGTAGCCGGTCTGGAGGAGCGCGCCCGCCAACCGCCCGCCGCGCCCGCGCCAGCCCTGCCAGCCGATGATCCCCGCGAGGATCAGCGCCAGGGTCGAGCCGGCGAAGGCCACGCGCAGGCTGTTCCAGAGGAAAGGCCACTGCTCGAGCAGGAAGGCGCCGATCGCGTGCGGCGGGCCGATCTTGAGCGCCTGGAAGAGCAGCAGGCCGAGCGGCAGGGCGAGGGTCAGGCCGGTGACGAGGGTCAGGTAGGCCAGCGCGACCCAGCGCCAGCGCCCGAGCGGCGTGACGGCCCCCGCGACGGCCCTGGTGCGCGCGCTCGACCCGGCGTAGCGCGCCCCGCCGAGCGCGCGCCCCTGGAGGACCAGCACGCCGAGGACGATCGCGACCAGCACCAGCGAGAGCCCCGCCGCCGCCGCGAGGCTGGAGCCGGCCAGCAGGTAGGTGTAGACGACGGTGGTGAAGGTGCGCGCCCGCAGGAGCGAGACGACGCCGAAGTCGACCCAGGCGTAGACGAAGACGAGCAGCCCGCCCGCCAGGAGCGCCGGGCGCAGCAGCGGCAGCGTCACCCGCCGGAAGACCTGCGCGGGCGCGTGGCCCAGGCCGCGCGCCGCGTCCTCCAGCGCCGGGTCGATCCGGGTCAGCGCGCCGTAGACGTTCAGGAAGACGTAGGGGGCGGTGAAGAGGCCGAGGACGAAGGCGGCGCCCCACGGCCCGAAGATCGGGGCGGCGAAGGGGACCTGTGTCGCCGGCCTCCCGAGCAGACCGGCGAGCGCCTGGTGCAGCAGCCCGCCCTTGCTCAGCAGCATGATGTAGACGAGCGCGCCGACGTAGGGCGGGATCGCCAGCGGCAGCGGCCCCAGCCAGCGGAAGATCCGCCGGCCCGGCACGTCGGTCCGCGCGACGAGCCAGGCCCACGGCGCCCCAACCGCGACCGCCCAGAGGGTGGTGGCGGTCGCCAGCAGCGCCATCCGCGCGATTAGCGGCCCGATCTGCGCCCGCTGCAACCCCCGCCACAGCTCGGTGGCGCTCGCCTCGCCCGCCAGGGCGATCAGGTAGAGCAGCGGCAGCACCACCGGCGCGGCCAGCAGGAGCGTCGGGAGGGCGAGGAGCGTGGAGCGTAGGGCGTGGAGCGTAGGGCGCGGGGCGTGGATGGAGCGCGGCGCTCCCCGTGGCCCGGCTTCCCGAACCTTCGCCGGGGATTCCGTGTCCGCCGCCCGCGTCTCCATCGTCGCTCTACGCTCTACGCTCCACACCCTACTGCCCGCCCCCGAGGATCGGGGTGAACAGGTCGACCACGCGCTTCTCGATGTCGGCCAGCTTCGCGTAGTCGGTCGTCGGGCGCTTGATCTCGTCGATCGGCTTCACGCCGGGGGCCGCCGCCTCGCCGAGGCCGACGCCCGGCGTCAGCGGGAACTCGTTCTCCTGCGTCGTCAGCGGGAGCTGGCCCTCCTGGCTGAGCGCGAAGTCGACGAACGCCCGCGCCTGGGCCTGGTTCTTCGCGCCCTTGAGGATGCTGACCGCCAGCGGCACGACCAGCGTGCCGCCCTCGTTCGGCCCCTGGTCGGGGTAGATCAGCCCGACCGGCTGGCCCTCGCGCTTCGCCGGCACGTAGTAGTAGTGGTTGACCAGCCCGTAAGTGACCTCGCCGCGGCTGACCGCGTTGGCGACCTCGGTGTGGTTCGCCAGCACCTTCAGCCCGTTCGCCTTGAGATCATTGATGTACTTGACGGTGAAGTCCTCGCCCCGCTCCTGGATCATCGAGGCGAGCCAGAGCTTGACGCTGCCCTCGCGGATCGAGGCCATCGCGACCTTGCCCCGGTACTTCGGGTCGGTCAGTTCGTAGACCGACTTCGGCAGTTCCTCCGGCTTGGCGAGGTTGGTGTTGTACATGATGTTGCGCGAGCGCCCGATCGTGCCGGTCCAGGCGCCGTCCGCCGCCTTGAACTCGGCCGGGATCTTCGCCGCGTTCGGCGAGACGTACGGCTCGAGCAGCCCCTTCTGGCGCAACGCCTCGGCGCTGGCGGCGTCGGTGGTGAAGAGGACGTCGCCGAGGGTGTTGCCGCGCTCGCGCTCGATCAACTGCGCCAGTTCGCCGGCGCCGCCGCTCTTCAGGGTGACCTTCACGCCGGTCTGCCGCTCGAACGCCTCGACCAGCGGCTTCATCAGCTCTTCCTTACGGGCCGAGTAGATCACCAGGTTGCCGCCGACGCGGCCGACCGGGCTGGCGGCCGCGGCCGGGGCGCCGGCGGGCGCGGCCGCGCGGGTCGCGGTGCTGGTCGCCCTGGCGGTGGCGGTGCCGGTGGCGCGGGGGCGGTGGCCGCGGCGCCCGTCGCGGCGGTCGTCGCGGCGGTGGTGCGCGCGCCGGTCGTCGTGGCGCCGGTCACGCCGGCCCCGGTCGTGGGGGTCGGATTCGCGCCGGTGCCGGCGCCGGGCGTCGCGGCCGGGGCGCCGCCGCACGCGGCGACGATCAGCGCGATCAGCAGCAGGGACAGCGGCATCAGCAGCTTTCTGTACATCAACTCCCGTCTCCGTCTCTCCACAACTCCCTCACCCCCTCGCGGCCACGCCTACCCGGTCGCCGTTGCGCCGGCTCCGGAACCGGCGGCGTTGGCACCTCGGCGTGACTTAGAAGGAATGAACGCCCAACGTTAGGACGTGCTAATCCGAACGATACCAACGCTCTTCCATCCTGTCAAACGCCATCGCCCCTTGCGCGAGGTCGGGGGCGCCGCGCGTGCGCGACGCGGGGCGCGATTCGCGGGGGGAGTGGGGGCGGTCGCGGGGCGGGCGAGGCGCCGCGCTCGCGGGGGCAACTGCTATAGTTGACCGCGCGCATGAGGGAGAGCCGGGCGCGGTTCTCGCCGCGCGAGCGTTGTGGGGGATAGGGGGATGACGACGGACCAGGTCGCGCCGGGGCGGGTGAGCACCACCGCCGGTGGGGCATTCGCGGCTCGACCGTGGTTGAGCCAGTATGCCGCCGGCGTCCCGCCGACGCTCGACTACCCCGATCTGACGCTGCCGGGCCTCTTCGCCGAGGCGGTGCGGCGGCACGGGGACCGCCCCGCGCTAACCTACTTCGGCAGCACGCTGACCTACCGCGACCTCGACCGGCTGACCGCGCGCTTCGCCAACCGCCTGCGCGCGCTCGGGCTGCGCCGGGGCGACCGCGTGCTGGTGATCCTGCCGAACCTGCCGCAGTTCCCGATCGCGCACTTCGGCACGCTACGGGCGGGCGGCGTGGTCGCGGCGATCTCGCCCCTGCTGGTGGAGCGCGAGATCGAGCAACTGGCGCGCGACGCGGGGGTTAGGATCGTCGTCGTCCTCGACAGCTTCTACGAGAAGGTCGCCGGGCTGCACGCGCGGGGCGTCGTGGAGCGGGTGATCGTCGCCGCGCCGGACGAGTACCTGGCCTGGCCCAAACGCCTGCTCTACCCGCTGAAGCGGGAGGGGGCGCGGCCGGACGTGCCGGACCGCCCGGCGCGGGGCCTCTACCGCTTCCGCCGTCTGCTCGCCGGCGCGGACGACCGCGCGCCCGCCGTCGCGCTCGCGCCCGACGCGGTCGCCACCTTCCAGTACACGGGCGGGACGACCGGCCTGCCGAAGGCGGCGATGCTGACCCACCGCAACCTGATCGCCAACACGCTGCAGACCCGCGCCTGGGTGCCGGATCTGCGCCCCGGCGCGGAGGTGATCCTGTCGGTGATGCCCTTCTTCCACGCCTACGGCGCGACCCTCTGCCTGCACCTGGCGACCCTGATGGGCGCGCAACAGGTGATCCTGCCCCGCTTCGCCACCGCCGAGGTGCTGGCGGCGATCGCCAAGCACCGGCCGACCGTCTTCCCCGGCGTGCCGATGATGTACGTGGCGATCGCCGCCGCGGCGCGCGACAACCCCGCCGTGGCGCGCGGCCTGACCTCGATCCGCCACTGCATCAGCGGGGCGGCGCCGCTGCCGGTCGAGGTGCGGCAGGAGTTCGAGCGGCTGACCGAGGCACACCTGGTCGAGGGCTACGGCCTCAGCGAGGCGTCGCCGGTGACGCACTGCAACCCGCTCGACGGGCGCGCCCGCGCCGGGGCGATCGGCCTGCCCTTCCCCGACACGGAGGTGCGGCTGGTCGATCCGCTGACCGGCGCGGACGCGCCGGCGGGCGGGATCGGGGAACTGGCGGTGCGCGGGCCGCAGGTGATGGCGGGCTACTGGCGGCGCCCCGAGGAGACCGCCGAAACCCTACGCGACGGCTGGCTCTACACCGGCGACATCGGCGGGATGGACGCGGACGGCTTCTTCGCGATCGTCGACCGCAAGAAGGACGTGATCATCACCGGCGGCGAGAACATTTACCCGCGCGAGATCGAGGAGGTGCTCTACAGCCACCCGCGGGTCCACGAGGCGGTCGTCCTCGGGGTGGCGCACGAGGTCGCGGGCCAGGTGGTCAAGGCCTTCATCGTGCCGCGCCCCGGCGAGACGCTGACCCGCCGCGAGGTGCTGATCTACTGCGGCGAGCGGCTGGCGAAGTACAAGGTGCCGCGCCAGATCGAGTTCCGCGACAGCCTGCCGAAGACGCTGACCGGCAAGGTCCTGCGCCGCGCCTTGCAGGAGGAGGAGCGGGGCGGGGGCGCGGCAGGGGCGGGGCACGCCGCGCGCAACGGAGCGGCGGAGTGAGACGGAGGGCGGCGGGGGGGCGGACGGTAGGTGATGGGGGCTGGGGAGGGGGCCGATGGGTTGAAACCCATCGCTCGACGCGGCCGGTGCGAAGCGCCCGGCCCGCCTGTCACCTCTGAGATGGGGATGGAGCTTGGCACGCGGCGGAAGTCGCCTCTCGGGCCGGGCCTGGCCTGCGGCGAGCGACTGGCGAAGTTGCCGCGCCGCGAGTTCCGCGACAGCCTGCCGGCTGACCGGCAAGGTCCTGCGCCGCACCTTGACGGGCGGGGGCGCCAGAGGCACGGCGCGCACCGCGCACTGTGCGTGCGGAAGGGATCATCCGGCGAGAACATTTACCCGCGCGAGATCGAGGAGGTGCTCTACAGCCACCCGCGGGTCCACGAGGCGGTCGTCCTCGGGGTGGCGCACGAGGTCGCGGGCCAGGTGGTCAAGGCCTTCATCGTGCCGCGCCCGGGCGAGACGCTGACCCGCCGCGAGGTGCTGATCTACTGCGGCGAGCGGCTGGCGAAGTACAAGGTGCCGCGCCAGATCGAGTTCCGCGACAGCCTGCCGAAGACGCTGACCGGCAAGGTCCTGCGCCGCGCCTTGCAGGAGGAGGAGCGGGGCAGGGCGCGGCAGGGGCGGGGCACGCCGCGCTCAACGGAGCGGCAGGGAGAGACGGAGGGCGGGGGGGCGGACGGTAGGTGAGGAGGGGGCCGATGGGTTGAAACCCATCGCTCGCGGGCCTGCGGCCACGAAGCCCGCCTACGCGGGCTGAGATGGGGATGGATGGCCCAGCACGCGGCAGTCGCCTCTCGGGCCGGGCCTGGCACCGGGCATGCGGAAGTGTGGAGGTGGTCGGGACGAGAGGCGGCGGCAGTATAGTGCCGGATAGGGGGATGTCAATGGGCGACAACGCAGGGCAGGAAGTCGGCGCGCGGCGGGGTGCGGTGCAAGTGGTGGCCGCCGATCTGGCCTGCCTGGCGCAGCCGATCGTCAACGTCTACTTCGTCGGGCCGCCAGGGGCGGGTGATCGCGGCTGGGTGCTGGTCGACGCTGGGCTGCCCGGCTCGGACGGGCAGATCACGCGCGTGGCGGAGGAGCGCTTCGGCCTGGCGGCGCGACCGGCGGCGATCGTGCTGACGCACGGGCATTTCGACCACGTCGGCGCGCTGCCGGAACTGGCCGAGCAGTGGGACGCGCCCGTCTACGCGCAAGAACTGGAACTGCCCTACCTGACCGGCCGCTCCGCCTATGCCCCGCCCGACCCGACGGTCGGCGGCGGCGCGATGGCCCGGCTGTCGCCGCTCTACCCGCGCGGCCCGATCGATCTCGGGGCGCGGGCGCGGGCGCTGCCGGCCGACGGGCGCGTGCCGGAATTGCCCGGCTGGCGCGCGATGCACACCCCCGGACACTCGCCCGGGCACGTCTCGCTCTTCCGCGAGGCCGATCGGGTGCTGATCGCCGGCGACGCGTTCGTGACGACGAAGCAGGAATCGGCGATCGCGGCGCTCGCCAAGCCGCAGGCCGTCCACGGCCCGCCGGCCTACTTCACCCACGACTGGGGCGCGGCGCGGCGCTCGGTCGAGGCGCTGGCCGCGCTGCGCCCGGAGGTCGCGGCCACCGGCCACGGCTGGCCGATGCGCGGCGAGCGGCTGCAACAGGAGTTGCAGACCCTGGCGCGCGACTTCGCCCACCTCGCCGTGCCGGCCCACGGGCGCTACGTGGACCAGCCGGCGGTGATGGACGAGCGCGGAGTGGTCAGCGTGCCGCCGCCCGTCCCCGACCCGCTGCCGGCGGTGCTCGCCGGCGTCGGGGCTGTCGCCGCGGCGGCCGGCGCCGCCCTGGTCGCGCTCCGCCGCCGCAACAGCGGCGGGTAGCGGGCGGCCCCCCTCGGATAGGAGGGGCCTGGCGGCTTCAGCCGCCACTGCTCCCCCCTACCTGCCCCCCTCGCCTGGTGGCGCTCCGCCGTTCCGCCCCCGGCTAACCCGCGCGCGGCCGTGGTATAGTGTGCCGGATACGCGACCAGCCCAATCGCTGCCGTTGCCCGCCGCGGTCGTGACCGCGGGGGTCGCTCAGGAGGAGCGGATTGGCCGAAACACAGGACCGGACGATCGGCGCCGCCGCGGCCATCGCCGCCTTCGGCGAGCGGGTCGTCGCCAACGTCGAGCGCGTGATCGTCGGCAAGCGGGCGGTGATCGAGCAGTGCCTGGTGGCGCTCCTCTGCGAGGGGCACATCCTGCTCGAGGACGTGCCGGGGGTGGGCAAGACGACGCTGGCGCGGGCGCTGGCGCGCTCGCTCGGCGGCGAGTTCCGCCGCATCCAGTTCACGCCCGACCTGCTCCCCTCCGACATCAGCGGCATCACCTACTTCAACCAGCGCCAGGGCGAGTTCGCGTTCCGCCCCGGCCCGATCTTCGCCTCGGTCGTCCTGGCCGACGAGATCAACCGCGCCACCCCGCGCACCCAGAGCGCCCTGCTGGAGGCGATGGAGGAGCGCCAGTTGCTGGAGGCGATCGTCGCCGATGTGCCGGTGCCAGTCGAGGAGTGACGCCGGGTGGACCGGTAGTCCGGGTAGAGGATGAAGGCTCGCGATAAGGTGGGGGATTGCTCGCGTCCACTACCCGCCTACCCGACTGGAACGGCCATGTTCTTCAACAGATTCTGGCTCGCCGCCATCGCCGCGCTGCTGGTGTTCGGGATGGTCGCCGGGCAGCCGGCGCTGGCGCTGGTCGCCCTGCTGGTGCTGCTGACCGTCGGCGGGGCGCGGCTGTGGAGCCGCTACGCCCTGCGCGCGGTCGCCTACGAGCGGCGCCTGGGCGCGACGCGCCTCTTCCGCGGCGAGACGCTGGTCGTGGAGTTCGAGCTGGTCAACTGGAAGCTCCTGCCGTTGGCCTGGATCAGGATCGAGGAGGAGGTGCCGGACCGGGTGCAACCGGTCGGCCGGCGTCCCACGCTGGGCGATGCGGCCGGCGCCATCACCCTGCCGCACCTGACCTCGCTGCGCCCCTACGAGCGCGTAACCTGGCGGGCGGCGCTGCACTGCCCCGAGCGCGGCGCCTTTGCGGTCGGCCCGACCCGGCTGACCTCGGGCGACCCCTTCGGCTTCCGCACGCGCGGCGGGTATGCCGCGCACCGGGACCCCTTCATCGTCTACCCGCGCGTCGTGCCGCTGCCGGATCTCGGCATCCCGCCGCGCCAGCTCTTCGGCGAGAGGCGCGTGCCGCGCGCCCTGCTGGCCGACCCGCTGCGCCCGGTCGGCATCCGCGACTACCGCCCGGAGGACTCGCTGCGCCACGTCCACTGGAAGGCGACCGCGCGGACCCAGCAGCTCCAGGTGCGCGTCTTCGAGCCGGCGACGGTGACCCAGCTCGCGATCTTCCTCGACCTCGACGCGGGCGGGCAGCCCTGGCGGGGGCTGGAGCCGGCGGCGTTCGAGGCGGCGATCGAGGTGGCGGCCTCGCTGGCGGCGCACGCCGCTGGGGAAGGCTACGCGTTCGGCCTCTACTCCAACCGCTTCATGACCGGCGCGCAGGGGCCGCTACGCGTGCCGCCCGGCCGGGGGGCGGCGCAACTGGGCCGCGCGCTGGAGAGCCTGGCGCGGCTCTCCCCCTTCGCCACGGTCGACTTCCCCCGCCACCTGCGCCAGGAGACGCGCGACCTCCCGCGGGGCGGCACGATTGTCGTCGTCACCGCCACGCTGCCGCCGGCGCTGGCGGTGGCGCTGGAGGCGCTGCGCGCGGCGGGGCATCGCCTCGTCCTCGTCGCCACCGCGCCGGTCGTGCCGCCGCCGGTGCGCGGGCTGATCGTCCACCAGCTCGCGCCCCCCTCGGGTGGCCCGCCGGGGGCGGGCGAGGCGCCGCCGGATCGGCTGGCGGTCGCGGACGACGCGCGCCCGGTGGGGGGGCGGCGATGAGCGGTGGTCGGCAGTCGGCGGTCGTGGCGGCGGCTTCGCGCGGGCGGCTCGCGCGCCTCGTCGGGGGGCGGGACTGGAGCCGGGGGGCGCTGTCCGCCCTGCTGCTCGGCGCGGAGACCGCCGCGCTCTACCTCGTCACCGCGGCCGCGTTCAACCTGGCCGGGGCCGGGGGCGGGGGCGTGGCGCCACCGCTCCTCCTGGGCCTGCTGGCGCTCGGCGCGCTCGCGCAGCGGGGGCTCGGCGGCGACCGGCTGCGCGGCCCCCGCTACGGGCTCGCGGCGGGTGGGGCCCTGACCGTGCTGCTGCTCGGCGCGCTGCGCGTCGTCGCCTTCCCGCACTACCCGCCGGGGGACGGCGGCTGGCTGCGGCAGGCGTTCCGCGGCGCGATCCTGCTGCCGACGACGGCCGTGCGCCCGGTCTGGGGGGTGGCGCTGCTGGTGGCCTACGCCTGGTGGCGCGGGCGCACCCGCGAGGCGCCGGGCCCGGGGACGGCCGAGCGGATGCTGCATGCCGGCGTGGTCGTCGTCATCGCCGCCCTCGTCGTCGCGATGAGCGTCCCGCCCTTCCGGGCGGCGGTGGGGCCGGAACGGGGGGGCGCCGCCCCCGCCGCGCCGCCGCCCGCGCTCTACGCGGCGACGGTCGCCTTCCTCGGGTGCGCGCTGGCGGCGTTGGCCCTGGCGCGGCTGCGGCAGGAGCGGGCGCAGGGGGCGCTGACCCTCAACCGCCGCTGGCTGGCGACCTTCCTGGGGCCGGTCGCCGCGCTGCTGGTGGTGGGGGTGCTGCTGTCCGGCCTGGCGACCGGGCAGTTGCTGGAGGTCCTCTCCTGGCTGCTGACGCCGCTCTTCCTGGCGATCGAACTCCTGCGCCTCGCGCTGCTGGGCCTGCTGGCCGGCTTCGCCTGGCTCTGGACCACGATCCAGGGGTGGTTCGACGCCGGGCCGGGGACGGTGAGCGGGCTGCTGCCGACGCCGGCGGCGACCGCGGAGGTCCCGCGCGCGATGCCGACCCCGGAGGCCGATGCCGCCGCGCCGCCCGCCGCCCTCCCCGACCTGTCGCGCTACCTGGGCGCGGGGGCGCTGCTGGCGGCGGTCGCGGTGATTCTGCTCCAGCTCCTCCGGCGCGGCGGGGCGCCGGTGGTGGACCCGGAGGGGGAGAGGCGCGAGTCGGTCTTCCGCTGGCGCCTGCTCGGGGCGGCGCTGGCGCGGCCCTTTCGGCGCCCCCGGCGACGGGGCCGCGCCGACCCGCTGGCGGGGCTGCGCGGCGACCCGCGCTGGCGGCACACGCTCGCCATTCGCGAGACTTACCGCCGGCTGCTGCGGCGCGGGGCGGCGGCGGAGGCGCCGCGCGCCCCCGCCCAGACGCCGGACGAGTACGCGCCCACCCTGGCCCGGCGCTTCGACGCGGCGGGCGACGCCGTCGCCGCGATCACCGCGCGCTACGACGCCGCGCGGTATAGTGACCGGCCGGCGACCGCCGAGGACGCCGCCGCCGTCCGCGCCGCCTGGGAGGGGTTCGACCGCGCCCGCCGCCCGACCGAACGCCGCCGACACCCTACTGACGACTGACGACTGGACAGGCGATGTTCTTCAACGGCCTCTGGATCTACGGCTCGCTGCTGCTGCTGATCGTCGGGATGGCCGCGCGCCAGCCCGCGCTGAACCGTCCTCGCCACGTTGGTGCTGCTGACGGCGGGGATCTCCTGGCTCTGGAACCGCTACGCGCTGCGCGCCGTCACCTACCGCCGGCGGCTGAGCGCGACGCGCCTCTTCCGGGGTGAGGCGCTGGAACTTGAATTGGAGCTGGTCAACAAGAAGCTGCTGCCCCTCGCCTGGATCGAGGCGGCCGACGACCTGCCGGAGCGCGTCGTCGCGCTCGACCGGCCGGTCGCGCCGGGCGGATCGCCGGGGCGGATCGTCCTGCCCTACCTGACCTCGCTGCGCCCCTACGAGCGCGTCACCTGGCGGACGACGCTGCGCTGCCCGCACCGCGGCCACTTCGCGATCGGCCCGGCCCGGCTGGCGTCGGGCGACATCTTCGGCTTCTACCGGAGCGAGGCGCGGGTCGAGGGGCACGACGCGATCCTGGTCTACCCGCGCGTCGTGCCGCTGCTCGACCTCGGGATCCCGCCGCGCCAGGCCTTCGGCGAGACGCGGGCGCCCCGCGCGCTGCTGGTCGACCCGCTGCGCCCGGTCGGCATCCGCGACTACCGCCCGGAGGACTCGCAGCGCGACATCCACTGGAAGGCGACCGCGCGGACCCAGCAGCTCCAGGTGCGCGTCTTCGAGCCGACGACCGTGACCCAGCTCGCCATCTTCCTCGACCTCGACTCGGATGAGCAGTTCTGGCGGGCGATCGAGACCGACCGCCTCGAGGCGGCGATCTCCGTCGCGGCCTCGCTGGCCGCGTTCGCCGTCGAGCAGCGCCACGCGGTCGGGGTCTACTCCAACCGCTTCGTCGGCGGGGCCGGGCGGCCGCTGCGGGTCGCGCCGGGCGGCGGGCCGGCCCAACTGACGAAGGTCCTCGAGAGCCTCGCCAAGCTCTCGCCCTTCGGCGCGGTCGAGTTCGCCCGGCACCTGCGCCAGGAGACGCGCAACTTCCCCTGGGGCAGCACGATCGTCGTCATCACCGCGACCATGCCGCCCGCGCTCGCCGCCACCCTGGAGACGCTGCGCGCCGAGGGGCAGCGGGTCGTCCTGGTCGCGGTCGACGCGATTGTCGCGCCGCCGGTCCGCGGCCTGACCGTGCATCGCCTGCCGGAGGCGCTGATCGCCACCCTCGGCGCGGGGAACGAGGTGCGCGTGTCGAACTCCTGGTGGCGGCTGCCGGAGGAGGCGGCGGAGGAGGTGACGGCGGGGGGCGGTGGGGGGTGAGGTAGGGGGGCTGGCGACTGAAGTCGCGCCTATCGGCGACTGCGGTCGCCACGAAGCACCCTGCGGGGCATGAATCCGCCTCCGCGGACTGAGAACGTTATGGTGGGAGGGGAAGTGCGGCGGAATCAGTTGGCAGTGTACATCCATCTCGTGTGGGGCACCTGGGACCGGCTGCCGTTGTTGACAGAGGCTATCGAGGCGCAGGTCCACCGCGCCATCGGCGCGAAGGCGACGGACCTGGGCGCCGCGATGGTCGCGATCGGTGGCATGCCGGATCACGTCCACCTACTCGTTCGGCTGCCAACTACCCTGTCCATCGCCGAACTGGTCCAGGGTGCGAAGGGTGCCTCGGCCCACCTCGTCACGCACCAGCTTGCCCCCGGCGAGTTCTTCAAGTGGCAGGGAGCCTACGGCGCGTTCTCCGTCAGCCCGCGCCACCGTGTCCTGGTTAGCGACTACATTGCTCGCCAGTGCGAGCACCACGCTGCTAATTCCACAATCGTCCGCTGGGAGGAGCGTATCTTCCACCTGCCCCAGTCCGCGGAGGCGGACTTCGTGGCCGCAAGCCGATAGGCGCGACTTTAGTCGCCAGCCCCCTATCCATGGGTAAGCAGATGACCATCACCACCCCACCGCCCCCACCCCCGCCCACCACCGCGCAACAGGCGCGGCCCGCGCGCCACGCGCCGCGCGGCGACTGGAGCTACGAGCTGCTGCTGGCGCTGCTGATCGCGGCGGAGACCTGCGTCCTCTACCTGGCGACCGAGGCGCTCTTCAGCACGGGGCGGGGCGCCGACGGCGGCGTGGCGCCGCCGATTCTCTTCGCGCTCCTCTTCCTCGGGACGAACATCCAGCGGGCGATGGAGGCGTACCACCTGTGGAGCCCCGGCTACGAGATCGTCGCGGCGGTCGCGCTGGCGGCGATCTTCCTCGCGGCGGTGCGCCTGATCGCCTTCCCGCACTACGGGCTGACCGACCCCGGCTGGCTGCGGGAGGCGGCGCGCGGCTTCATCCTGCGCCCGACCGGGGCGACCCGCCCGGTCTGGGGGGTGACCCTGATCGTCGCCTACGCCTGGTGGCGCGGGCGCACCCGCGACGAGCCGTGGATCGAGGCGACCTACCGCACGCTGCGCGTCGGCACGGTCGCCTGCGCCGTCTTCCTGTCCCTGGCGATCGTGATCATCCCGCTCGGGGGCCGGCCGCTGCCGGGCGCGCTCTACGGGGCGACGGTGGCCTTCCTCGGCTGCACGCTGGCGGCGATCGCGCTGGCGCGGCTGCGGATCGAGCAGGCGCGCGGCACACTGACGCTGACGCCGCGCTGGCTGACGACCTTCTTCGGCCCGATCGTCGCCCTGCTGCTGGTCGGCGGGGTCCTGGCCGGGGCGTTCACCCGCCGCTTCCTCGACACGGTCCTTTGGCTGCTGGGGCCGCTCTTCGCCGTCGCCCAGTTCATCCTCCTGATCCTCGTCTACATCGCCACCGGGATCGCCTGGGTCGTCTTCACGGCCGCCACCTGGCTCGCCTCCCTCTTCCCGCGCGGGGCGGCCACGCCGACGTCGCCACCGACCGCGGCCCTGGCGACGCCGTCGCCGCGCGCGCTCGAAGGCGCGCGCGCCGTCGAGACGCCCGACTCCCTGCGCTACCTGATCGTCCTGGCGATCCTGGCCCTGCTCGGCTGGGTCCTGACCCGCTACCTCTACCGGCGTCGGCGGCGCCGCGCCCTCCCGGCGGGCGAGTCGCGCGAGTCGATCTTCAGTTGGGACCTGCTCGGCGAGGGGCTGGCCGGGATGCTGCGGCGGGCGGGCGGCCGCTTCCGCCGCCCGCCCGACCCGCTGGCGGGGCTGCGCGGCGACCCGCGCTGGCGGCACACGCTCGCCATTCGCGAGACCTACCGGCGGCTGCTGCGGCGCGGCGCGGCGGCGGAGGCGCCGCGCGCCCCCGCGCAGACCCCGGACGAGTACGCGCCGGCGGTCTCCGAACGCGTCGCCGGACCCGGCGGCGCCCCGGCCGTGGGCGCCCTCACCGCGCGCTACGACGACGCGCGCTACAGCGACCGGCCGGCGACCGCCGAGGATGCCGCCGCCGCGCGCGCCGCCTGGGAGGCGCTCGGGAAGGACTGAGTAACCGGGGGGTGAGGGCTGGGGGGCGGCGGCTCAGGCGGGGCCGATCAGGGAGCGGACGGCGGCGAGGAGTTCGTCGATGTCGAAGGGCTTGGCCAGGAGGCAGTCGCCCCCGTAGCGCGCGGGGTCCGCCTCGACGCGTTCCAGGGAACTCTTGTTCGTGGAGAGCACGACGACCGGGATCTTGTGCGTGCGGGCCTCGCCTTGGAGGCGTTCGAGCAACTCCCAGCCGGCCTGCTCGCCGTAAGCCAGGTCGATCAGCAGGATCGAGGGCCGCAGGGCGACGATCTGCTCGAAGGTCTGCGGGACGAAGTTGGTGGTGGTGACGTTGTAGTCGTGACTCTGGAAGAGCATGCGGAAGATGTCCAGCAGATCGGGCGAGCCGTTGACGGCGAAGATGTGCCGACGCTCCATCCGCGACTGTTCGGTGTCGGTCATGCTTCCCTCTCCCTCCTTGTGGGCGGCGGGGGCATCGCGCGATCGGGGAATGCACGGAGTGTGGCGCCGACGCGCCCGGCGGCTGACGTCTCGCGCGCTTCCGCCGGGTGCAGTGCCCGGCACTGTACCCGACGACCACCGTGAGGGCAAGTAGCCAGTGGCGGCGCCGGCTCAGCGCGAAGCTCCCTGCCTGCCGGATCGCGACCCGGCAGGCAGGGAGCAGAGGCTTCGGTGGCGATGGCTGCGGTAGGGGGCCTGCCCCTACCACAACCAACCGATTGCCCGTTCCGGCGCCAGACGAGATCCCGGCCGATCGTTGTTGCCCCGAGCGCCGCGGGCCGGGGCGTAACGCGGCGGGGCCGCTGTCGCGTGCAAGCCGCGGTCCTCGCCTCGCGGCTACGCCGCGACCTCCTCCAGCAGCTTGAGGAAGCGCGCCTCGTCGTCGTAGGGGCCGACGACCGCGAGGCTGTAGCGACTGGGCGTGAAGAGGTCGCGCGCCAGGGTCTGCACGTCCTCGATCGTGACCGCGTCGATCTTCGCGACGACCTCCTCGGGCGTCGGGACCTCCCCGTAGAGGATCTCGTTCGAGGCGAGCCAGGAGGCGACGCTCTGGCTATCCTCCAGGCCCATCAGCATCCGGCCCTTGCGGAACTCCTTCGAGCGCGCCAGCTCCTCCGCCGGGACCGGCGCGTCGCGCAGCTTGTGCAGCTCCGCGACGACCGCGCGGATCGTCTCCTCGGCCTTCCCGGGATCGACCCCGGCGTAGACGACGCCGCTGCCGACGTCGGCGAGCTGGCTGAAGTAGGAGCCGACCGAGTAGGCCAGGCCGCGGCGCTCGCGGATCTCGATGAAGAGGCGCGAGCTCATCCCGGAGCCGAGGATCACGTCGAGGGCGCGCTGGGCGTAGCGGCGCTCGTCGTGGTAGGAGACCCCCGGCATCGCCAGCATCAGGTTGGCCTGCTTGTCGTCGCGATGGACCAGGCCGGCGCGCGGGGCGGTCTGGCGCATCCGGGCCTGCTCGACCGGCTTCGTCTCGCCGTGCGCCAGGTCGCCGAAGAGCGCCTCGGCGCGGGCGACGACCTCGGCGTGCCCCACATTGCCCGCCACGCCGATCACCAGGTTGGCCGGGTTGTAGTGCCGGCCGAAGTACTCCAGCATCGCCTCGCGGCTGATGCCGCCGACCGTCTCCTCGGTCCCGGCGATCGGCCGCCCGACCGCCTGCTCCTCCCAGACCACGCGGTTGAGCAGCTCGCCGACGACGTCGGTCGGGTCGTCCTCGCTGGCGCGGATCTCCTCGATGATCACGCCGCGCTCCTTCTCCATCTCGGCCGCGTCGAAGAGGGAGTTGCGCAGCATGTCGCCGAGGACGTCGAAGGCGAGCGCGAAGTGGGTGGACGGGACCTTGGCCCAGTAGCCGGTCTGCTCGCGGCTGGTGTAGGCGTTGAGGATGCCGCCGACCCCCTCGATCTGCTCGGCGATCTGCTCGGGGTTGGGGCGGGTCGGCGTCCCCTTGAAGAGCATGTGCTCGATGAAGTGGGAGATGCCGGCCTGGGGGTCGGGCTCGTAGCGCGAGCCGATGTTGTAGGTGAAGATGAGGCTGACCGAGCGGACGTGGGGCATGCTGTAGCTCAGCACGCGGACGCCGTTCGGCAGGACGGTTTTCTCGCCGTACAACGGATGCTCCTTTGTGGTCGGTCGTCGTCGGTCGTCAGTCGTCGGCGGGCAGCCGATCGCGGGCGATGCTCATGCGCCGCGGGCCGCAGCCCATCAGGGAATTATACCCGACCTTCGAGGCGCGCGACCGCCAGGCGCAGCGCCTCCCGCGTGGCGGCGGCGATCACCGCCGCCCGGTCGCCGTCGAAGGTGTGGCGCGCGCAGATCGTGCCGGCCCCATCCGCGAGCGCGATGAAGACCAGGCCGACCGGCTTGCCCGGTTCCGCGCCCCCCGGCCCGGCGATGCCGGTCGTCGCCAGCGCCAGATCCGCCCCCAGCGCCCGCCGCGCCCCCTCCGCCATCGCCCGCGCGCACGCCTCGCTGATCGCCCCGGCCCCGTCCAGCAGGTCGCCCGGCACGCCGAGCAGCGCCCGCTTCGCGCCGAGGCTGTAGGCCACCACCCCGCCGGGGAAGTAGTCCGAACTCCCCGCGACCGCCGTCAGCGCCGCCGCCAGCGCCCCGCCGGTGCAGGACTCCGCCGTGGCGACGGTCAGCCCCCGCGCGCGGAGCAGGCCGCCGAGAGCCTGTGAGAGGAGTGGCGTTGACATAGCGGTCTCCAATCTGGTGCGGCGCCAGCCGATGGTCTTGGCGCATCCTACGGCCCTCTCGGCGTTGACGCAAAGGCGCGGTATCCTGACGCTGGTAACACCCAGAGGCGCCGCGCTCGACGGTGTCCGCCGGTTGACTTGTACGGTAGTATACCGTACAATTAGGGCGGTGCCGCGAGCAGCGAGGGAGGGAACGGGATGTCGTCGTCGACCGGGGGCCGCAAGCGCGAGCGGGTTGAGGCGCGCATCAGCGTGGAACAGAAGGAACTGATCGAGCGGGCCGCGCGGTTGCGCGGGTGCAGCGTCAGCGACTATCTCGTGCGCAGCGCGCAGGATGCGGCGGAACGCGATATCCGCAACCACGAGATCATCACGCTGTCCGCGCGGGACAGCCGCATCTTCGTTGAAGCGCTGCTCGACCCGCAGCCGGCCAATGAGGCGCTCCAGGCCGCCGCGCGGGATTATCGGGAGCGTTGGGGCGCCGCCGATGCGTGATCCCCGCTTCGCGCTCGAGCCGCTCGGGAAACAGCATCACCGGGCGGCTTTTTCATGCGGTGTCGCCGCGCTCGATCGCTACCTCCAGGAACAGGCGGGGCAGGAGATGCGCCGCCATGTCGCCGTCGTCTATGTCCTCGTCGAGCTGAGCACCGCCGCGATTGCCGGGTTCTACACGCTCAGCGCCACCGGCATCGATGTCGGCGCGTTGCCGGAGGATTTCACCCGGCGCCTGCCCCGCTACCCGCGCCTCCCGGCGGCGCTGATCGGGCGCTTGGCGGTGGATCGGGGGTTCCGCGGGCAGGGGATCGGGAAGGGGCTGCTGCTCGACGCGCTGGCCCGCAGCTATCATCTGAGCCGGCGGATCGGCGCGCTGGCGGTGGTCGTTGATGCGAAGGATGACGCGGCCCGCCGATTCTACGAGCACTTCGGGTTCCGGCGGCTGGCGGACGACGCGAACCGGCTCTTCCTGGAGATGGCGACCGTCGCCGGCCTCGACCTCCCCGAGCCAAGTTAGGCGGCGCGGCGCCAGGGATCGCAATGGTTCCGGCGGGCGTAACGCTCCGCTAATCCCCCTCTCGGCGCGCGACACCACCCCGCCGGGGAAGTAGTCCGAACTCCCCGGCGACCGCCGTCAGCGCCGCCGCCAGCGCCCCGCCGGTGCAGGACTCCGCCGTGGGAATCGTCAACCCCCGCGCGGAGTAGGCTGCCGAGGGTTTGGGATAGAGCGGGCATAGGGAAAACTCCGACAGCGTAGTTCTCGTTGTCCTGGTGCAATAACGACAGTCTCGGCAAGTACGAATGGTAAGGACTATACTAAACACGTAGTATAACCGCCAATAGAGTAAGGAGAAAGTGAGTGAGGAGGCTCTCGTCAACGGTCACGAGCAAGGGTCAAGTGACGATTCCGGTTGAGATTCGGCGATTGCTCAGGCTTGTGCCCTCGGATAAGGTCACTTTCGTGGTCGAAGGCGATCAGATACGACTTACGCGAGGGGAAAGCGTTGTCGCCCGCACGGCCGGAATGATTACAGTGGACGGGCCGCCGGCGAGCGCGGAGCGGTTGCGGGAACTGGCCGAGCAGGCGATCGCTGATGACGTTGTCGAGCGGATGAACCGCTAGATGGCCGAACCGTTTCTCGACAGCAACGTCTTCTTGCGGCACTTGTTGCAGGATCACGACGAGTTCTCGCCACGCGCGACGGCCTATCTCGATCGAATCGAGCGGGTGAGTTGCGTGCAAGGACCGCGGATACCGTTGTCTTCGAGATCGTGTTCACGCTCCAGCGATCCTATCGGCAGTCAAAGACGACGGTTCGCGACGCCGTATTGCCCTTGCTCGCCCTGCCGGGTATTGTCCTGCCGGGCAAGCGCCGCTTTGTGGACGTGTTCGATCTCTACGTCGACCGAAACATTTCCTTTGCCGATGCTTACCATGCGGTGCTGATGCGGTCGCTTGGCCTGGACGAGATCGTTACCTTCGACCGCGAACTGGATCGGGTCCCAGGGATCAAGCGAACGGAGCCATGAGCGCCTGACGAAGGGGGCGGTACTGACCCCCGTTCAGGAGCCTGCTCGCGGAGGCCCCGCCGCGACCTCGCCGGGGACAACCTCCCAGATTCCCGCCGTTTCTTGAGCGGTGAGACTCTGCCAGTCCCGCCCGGCGGCGCGCAGGCGGTCCTCGGCGGCCTTGAAGCGCGCGGCGAGGGCGGCGAGGGTTGTGTTGAGCGCGGTCTCGGGGTCGAGGCCGGCCTTGTCGGCCAGGCCGGCGAGCGCGAGGAGGGCCGCGCCGAGGGCCGGGCCGAGTTCCTGGTCGGTCGCGCCGGCGCGCAGGGCGGCGCGGGCGCGGTCGAGGTCGGCGGCGAAGGCGGCGGCGGGGCGGCGCTCCGGCAAGAGGCGGTCGACGCGGTGCAGGATCAGCGCGGCACGGGCGAGGGCGGGGAGGGCGCGCGGCACGCCGTCGAGCGCGGAGGGCGTGGGCTTGTCGGCGCGCTCCCCCTTGGCGCGGCGCTCGGCCTCCTTGATCTGGTCCCAGTTGCGCAGCACCGCCCCGGCGTCGGCCGCGACCACGTCGCCGAAGACGTGCGGGTGGCGGCGCACCAGCTTCGCGGCGATCGCCTCGTAGACGTCCTCCAGGGTGAACTCGCCCGCCTCCTCGGCCATCTGCGACTGGAGGTAGACCTGGAGGAGCACGTCGCCCAACTCCTCGCGGAAGGCGTCCATGTCGCCCGCGTCGAGCGCGTCGAGCGCCTCGTAGGTCTCCTCCAGGAAGTTGGCGCGGATGCTCTGGTGGGTCTGCTCGCGGTCCCAGGGGCAGCCGTCCGGCGCGCGCAGGCGGGCGGTGATCGCCTGGAGCCCCTGCGCCACGCGGGTCGCCTCTTCCGGCGGCAGCGCGGGGACGAAGAGGCTGGTGAGGTGGTCGGGCGCCCCGGCCTCGGCCCGGTCGAGCGCGTGCAGCGGGACGGCGCGCGCCTCCTCCACCCCGGCGACGCCGGCCGCGCGCAGGACGGTCACCGGGTGCGCGTCGGGGTAGAGGCGCATCAGGGCCAGCTTGACCGCCGAGGCGATCCGCGCGTTGTAAACCTGCCCCACCAGCGCCGGGCGCAGCGGCGAGAGGGGCCAGCGCCCGCCGCTGAACGGCTCGGCCTCCAGCACCGCCGCCAGTTCGAGCCCGTCCACCAGTTGCAACCCTTCCCCGAGCGGGTCGAGCGGCAGCGCCGCGGCCGCCACGTCCACGAAGCTGAGGCCGGGGACGATCCGCAGGCCCACGCCCCGCGCGGGTGCGGCCTCGCGCAGCCGGGCGACGGTGCTCTCGCCGATCAGCGGGTGCCCCGGCACGGCGTAGACGATCGGGCCGTCCGCGGCGGCCGCCGCGCCCAGGAGTTCGTCGACGATGGCCGCGTAGAGCGCCTCGAAGTCGCCCGCCCGCTCGTAGAGCGCGTCGAAGCTCGCCCAGCCCGCGACCGCGAACGACCCATCTGCTTGCGCCGCCAGCGCCTCGACCGTCGGGTGGACGCGCGTGCGGAGGTGGACCGGGCGCCCGCTCGCCAGCCAGCCGGCCGCGTCCCGCGTCAGCAGGCCGGGATCGCCGGGGCCGAGGCCGACGACGATGATGCTGTGGGCGGTGGGCGGTGGGCCATGGGCGGCAGGCGATTCGGTCGCGGTGTCTGGCTGGCTCATCGTTGACCGGCACTCCCGAGTTCGGCCTTCGGCCCTCTGTCTTTCGCCCGCCGCCCACGGCCCACGGCCCGCGCCGTCATTGCGCCGGCGCGGCCGGCAGGCCCAGGTCCGGGCTGATCGTGATCGGGTACTTGTCGCGCAGGCCCTCGACCCACCCCTGGCGCAGCAGGCCGAGTTCCTGCTCGTTCGGGGCGCGGCGCTCGACCCTGGCGACCCGGAAGAAGCGGTAGAAGGTCTCGCCGCGGTTGCCCTGCACCGACTGGATTTCACTGTACGCGCCCTCCTGGAGCGACGGGAAGAGGGTGCGCAACTCCGGCGAGATGGCCTCCGCCGGGACGGTGCCGGCGGTGACCACCTGCTCGTTCCTGAAAGCCTCCAGCGCGTACTGCTGGACGATCTCGCTGAACGGCACACCGCCCTGGGCCCTGTCGAGCGCCTCCTGCGCCCGCTCCCGCCGGTCGGTGATCACCTGCTGCAGGGTGACGGCGGTGATCTGGTCGGGGGCGTAGAGCGGGCGCAGGCGCTCGGCCAGCAACTGGTCGCGCACGCGGTCGCGATAGGCCCCGCCGCTGATGACCCCGTTGCTGCTGAGGTCGCGCTCGAAGCTGTCGTCCGCGCTGGAGTTCGCGCCGGCCAGTTGCTCGGCGACCGCCCGCAGCGTCGGCGCGAGGTCGCCCGGCGGCACGGTCACGCCCCTGGCGGCCAGCGCCGCGGCCAGCGCGGCCGCGCGGTCCCGCACCAGGCCGTCCGGCACGTCGCGCGTGACGACCTGGCCGCGCCCCTCGAGCGCCGCCTGCAGCCGCTCGATCTCGGCGCGGACGAGCGCGCGCAGATCGTTGTCCGGCAGCCCGCCCCCGCCGCGCGCGTTGACGATCGGGCGGAGCTGCTGGGTCGCGCCCGCCGCCAACTGGTCGAGGCCCTGCTGCCGCTGCTGGGCGAAGCCCTGGGCGAACTGCGCCCGCTCCGCCTCCATCCGCGCCCGGATCTCCGCGTCGGAGATGGTAATACCGCGCCCGCGCGCTTCGAGCTGGATCAGCCGGTTGTCGATCATCCGCTGCAGCCACTCGGCCTTCACGTCGCGGCGGGCAGTCTCGCCGGCGCTGTCCCAGCGCGCCGGCCCGATCTGCTCGCGCAGCTTGGCGATCTCGGCGTTGAACTCGCCGACCGTGATCCGCTCGCTCCCCACCGTCGCCGCGGTGTCGGTCGTATAACTACACGCGCCGAGCGCGAGAGCGATGAGCAGGAGGAACGCGGAGGCGAATCGAGTAGGCAAGACATTCTCCCTTGTCGAAGGTCCGAAGGTCGAAGGTCGAAGGTCAGTGACCTGTGCAATACGATGCGTCTTCGGTAGACAATGAGGCGCGGGCAGCGACCCTGACTTTCGACCTTCGACCTTCAGACCTTCGACCCTCCTCGTCACTTGGTCGTCTGCTGCTTCTCATCCCCCAGGCTGAGGACGGCCATGAAGGCTTCCTGCGGGATCTCGACCGAGCCGACCATCTTCATCCGCGCCTTGCCCTCCTTCTGCTTCTCCAGCAGCTTGCGCTTGCGCGAGACGTCGCCGCCGTAGCACTTGGCGATGACGTTCTTGCGCATCGCGCGGACGGTCTCGCGGGCGATGATCCGCGCGCCGATCGAGGCCTGGATCGGCACGTCGAACATCTGGCGCGGGATCAGCTGGCGCAGCCGCTCCACCAGCGCCCGCCCGCGCGTGTAGGCCTCGTCGCGGTGGGTGATCATCGAGAGGGCGTCGACCGGCTGGGCGTTGACCAGGATGTCCAGCTTGACCAGGTCCGACGGGCGCATGCCCGCCAGGGTGTAGTCGAGCGAGGCGTAGCCCTGGGTGCGCGACTTCAGCTCGTCGTAGAAGTCGACGATCAACTCGCCGAGCGGCATCTTGTAGGCGAGGTGGACGCGCTCCTCGTCGAGATAGTCCATCTTGACGAACTCGCCGCGGCGGCTCGTCACCAGCTCCATCAGCGCGCCGATGTAGCGCGACGGGGCGATGATGCTGATGTCCATCCAGGGCTCGCGGATCTCGGCGATCTCGCCGGTCGGCGGCATCGCGGAGGGGTTGTCGATCGCCAGGGTCGCGCCTTTCGTCGTCACCACCTCGTACTCGACGCTCGGCGCGGTCGCCAAGAGGCCGATGCCGAACTCGCGCTCGATCCGCTCCTGGATGATCTCCATGTGCAGCAGGCCGAGGAAGCCGCAGCGGAAGCCGAAGCCGAGCGCGTCGGAGGACTCCGGCTGGTAGACCAGCGAGGCGTCGTTGAGCTTGAGCTTGTCGAGCGCGTCGCGCAGATCGGGGTACTCGTCCGAGTCGAGCGGGTAGAAGCCGGCGAAGACCATCGGCTTCTGCGGGCGGAAGCCGGGCAGCGGCTCGGCCGCCGGGCGGCGGGCGCTGGTGATCGTGTCGCCCACCTGGCAGTCGGCCACCACCTTCAGGCCGGTGGCGACGTAGCCGACCTCGCCGGCGGCGAGCGCGGCGACGGGGGTCATGTCGGGCCGGAAGACGCCGAGTTCGAGCATCTCGGCCTCCTTGCGGCTGTTCATCACGCGCACGCGGTCGCCGGTCGCGATCGTCCCCTCGACCACCTTGACGTAGGCGATCACGCCCTTGTAGGCGTCGTAGTGCGAGTCGAAGATCATCGCGCGCAGCGGCAGGGTCTCGTCGCCGGTCGGCGGCGGCAGCTTGGCGACGAGCGCCTCCAGGATCGCGTCGATGCCGATGCCGGTCTTGGCGGAGGCGTAGATCACCTCGTCGTCCAGCAGGCCGATGAAGTTCTGCACCTCCCTGGCGACGCGCTCCGGCTCGGCGGCGGGCAGGTCGATCTTGTTGATCACCGCGACGAGCGCGAGGTTGTGCTCCAGCGCCAGGTAGACGTTCGCCATCGTCTGCGCCTCGATCCCCTGCGCGGCGTCGACCACCAGGATCGCGCCCTCGCAGGCGGCCAGCGAACGGCTGACCTCGTAGGAGAAGTCGACGTGGCCGGGGGTGTCGATCAGGTTCAACTCGTAGGTCTCGCCATCGCGCGCGGTGTAGGCCATGCGGACGGCGCGCGCCTTGATCGTGATCCCCTTCTCGCGCTCGAGATCCATCGAGTCGAGGACCTGCGCGACCATCTGGCGCTGGCCGATCGTGCCGGTGCGCTCCAGCAGCCGGTCGGCCAGCGTCGACTTGCCGTGGTCGATGTGGGCGATGATGCTGAAGTTGCGGATGCGGCCCTGGGCCGTCTGCGTCGCGGGCGGGGTTGTCGTCGTCATCGGCTCCCGTTCATTTCCTGTTGGTGTCGCATCGACGTCGCGCGCGACGGGCAGTCATCCGCGGGTGGTGCTGGAACGCAAGACCGCGATGGCGCGAATACGGCTGGTGAGCGGGAAGATCGTTGTCCGGTCGGCATCGCGCGCAGTCGCGTCAAGTATAGCATGAGGATAGATGCCGCGCGCTTTTCCGCCGGCCGGTCGTGCGGCATTGCTCAGGAATGACAGGCTCGCCGCCATGTCGAAGGCGGCCGTGTCACGTCCCGGCCAGGACGTACCGCGCCAGCCCCTCGGCGACGCCGGCCTCGCTGACGGGCGGGAGGACGGCGGCGGCGGCCTGGCGCACCGCGGGCACGGCGTTGCCGATCGCCAGGCCGAGGCCGGACCAGGCGAGCATCGGCAGGTCGTTCTCCTGGTCGCCGATCGCCAGCACTTCCTCGCGCGCGATGCCGAGCCGCCCCGCCAGCGCCGCCAGCGCGGCCCCTTTGTCGACCCCCGGCGCGGTCAGCTCGCCGAAGTGCTCGTGCGAGCGGACGACCGCCAGGCGTCCGGCGAAGCGCGCCCCCAGCGCCGCCAGCTCGCGCGCGACGACCGCGGGCGCGGCGACGAAGAGGAGCTTGGTCGGCGGGGTCGCGGCGGCCAGCGCGGCCAGATCGGGCGCGACGACGATCTCGCCCCCCTCCGGGTGGAACCGCAGGTAGAAGTCCAGCTCGGGGCGGCGCCCGGCGATGCAGAGCCGCTCGCCGACGCAGGCGACGACGAAGATGTTCGCCGCCAGGAGGGCCGCGACCGCCTCCGCCGCCGGCGGCCCCGGCATCGGCTGGTGGTGGGAGATCTCGCCGGTGAGCGGGTGCCGCACGAGCGCCCCCTGGTAGCAGATCAGCGGGTCGCGGATCGCGAGCGCGCGGGCGAAGGGCAGCGCCGCCTCGAAGGAGCGGCCGGTGGCGAGCGTGACGTGGACGCCGCGCGCCTGCGCGGCGGCGACCGCCCGCCGCACCGCGTCCGGCACGACCAGGTCGGCGCCGATCACCGTCCCGTCGAGGTCGAGCGCCACCAGCCGGTAGGCCACCCTACGCGCCGTAGCTGGTGGCCGGAGCGGGGCGGGTTCGCGCCAGCACCGGTCGCCGCGCCCCCGCCGGCGCCGCGGCGGGGGCGAGCGCGCGGGCGAAGAAGCGATCGAGCCGCCGCAGGTACTCGTCGGTGGCGAGGACGAAGGCGGAGGCGTGGCCGAGCTCCGGCAGGACCCAGAGTTCCTTCGGCTGGCCGGCGGCCTCGTAGAGGGCGCGCGCGTTGTCGAGCGGGATCAGCCGGTCGTCCGCCCCGTGGATCAGCAGCAGCGGGCGGGGGGCGATCGCGGCGACCGCGTCGATCGGGCGGTTCAGGCCGATGCTGGCGCGGGTGAGCAGTTCGCCGAACCGGACGATCAGCGGCGCGAAGGGGAAGGCCGGCAGGCGGTGGAACTGGCGCAACCCGGCGGCGGCATCCCGCAGCGTGGCGAACGAGCTGTCGGCGCAGACGGCGGCGATGTCGGGCTGCTCGGCGGCGGCCAGGATCGTCGCGGCGGCGCCCATCGAGATGCCCGCAACCCCGATCCGCCGGCCGTCCAGTTCGGGGCGGGCGCGCAGCCAGGCGACCGCCGCGCCGATGTCGCCCGCCTCGCGGTAGCCGATCGTCGAGCGCACGCCCTCGCTGGCGCCGTGCGCGCGGAAGTCGAAGAGCAGGACCGCGTGGCCGCGCCCGCGCAGCCCTCGGCCAGGTCGAGCAACTCGTGGCGGTTCATCGCGAAGCCGTGGCAGATGATGATCGCGTCGCGCGGGTCCGGCGGGCAGAGGTACCAGCCATGCAGCGTCAGGCCATCGTCGGTGCGGAAGGTGATGCTCTCGACCGTCTCGTCGATCTCGCGCGCGGCCACCACGCGCAGCCGACGCGGGCGCGTGATCGTGTGCGCCAGCGCGGCTGAGCCGGCCACGGCCAGCAGCGTCGCCCCCAGGGTGAGCGCGCCGGCGCCGACGAGGGCGCGCTGTGCCCACCCCTCGTGCGTCAGGAGTTCGAGGCCGCGCGTGGCGGCAAAAGGAATATCCGCCGCCACCTGCGTGGCGACCTTCTTCGCGACGATCAGCATTGTGTCGTGTCTCTCCCGTCAGCCGCCCCGCGTCCGGGGCGGTACCCACCGACCCCCTAGTATAGCCGATGCCATCAAGGCGCTCGAATAGCGACATTTGTTAGCTATTCGTCCAGAGGCGGGGAACAGGGGCGGCGGTCCGGCCGCCGGTGGCTGACCGGGTGGCCCCGCGCCCGGCGCCTGTTCAGCTTCGCGGTCATACTTGTGGAGTCCCCGCGCCATTACCCCTCCTGGCCGCGGCGCATCGGCGCGACGGAGAGCCCGAATGCCGCGTCACTGGCATGGATCCTGCCAGATTGGACGGCGAGGAGGTGGCCATGAGTGAGTCGAGCAATCGCGATGACCGGGACCGCGACGAGGTGACGATCACCAGCGCCGTCAACGACCACGGGCGACCACTGGCCGAGCCGGTGCAGCATCACGCGGCGCCGGGGGACGACGACTGGCGGGAGGATGAGGAGGCGGAAACCGACACGCCGGAGAACACCGGCAGCAAGGTCGGGCCGGGTCGGGAGCCGGACGCGTAGCGCCCTGGGAGCGACGGCACACCGGCGCAAGGTAAAGATGGCGGGGGTAATCCCCGCCATCTTCTGCGATTATTCGGTTGTTGTTTGGATGTGGGCAGTGAGGGAAAAGAAGACACACGCTGCCGGCAATCGAGGTATTGCCATGCCCACAGGCCAAGTATGACACGTCCTCGAGGAAACGTCCAGTACCGCCCGTGACCGGGCGCACGAACGGCCGCGGGGCGGGCGTAACGCGCGCGCCGCCACCGGCTCACCGCCCCGTCCGGTGCGGACGCCGGGCGGGACAAACCGCGCCGCTGGAGGCGGCCGATAGGTAGGGAGGGTTGAGCATGGACAAAATCACCTTCGGCACGGCGATCACCTGCATCGACGGCCGCGTGCAGCAGCCGATCCGCAACTGGATTATCGACCGCTACGGCGTGGACTACGTCGACATCATCTCCGAGCCCGGCCCGGACAAGCTGCTGGCCGAGGGCTGGCCGAGCGATGTGGCGCCGGTCAGGCACAAGGTCACCTTCTCGGTGAAGAACCACCACGCCCGCATTGTCGCCGTCTCCGGCCACCACGACTGCGCCGGCAACCCCGCCACCGCCGAGGAGCACTGGGCGCAGATTCGCCGGAGCGTGGACCTGATCCGATCCTGGGACCTGCCGGCCGAGGTCATCGGCCTCTGGGTCAACGAGCACTGGGCGGTCGAGGTGGTCGAAGGCGCGGCGCGGGACGCGTCCCGGCCCGCCCGCCCCTGAGCCCGCCCGCCTGTGCGGCGCGTCGGCGCGGCCGATCCGCGCCGCCAGCGATCCGCGAGCATACACCCGCCGTCGGGAGGTTCGGGGGCGAGCGGTTCGGGCGGGGATGCATTGGAGGGGTGCGGACCGATTGGCTCACCATCGCGCGAATCGAGGGACGGCTGCGCCAACTGTCATCTATGATGCGGGGGCGGAAATGCGCGGGGCGGATGGTAACCATCCGCCCCGCGTGCCGTATCGCCCGCGGCGCGGCTCTGCCTCGCGGCGCGATTGCCATCGCTGGCACCGGAATTGCATCGCCCTCGCCGTGCCGGACCGCCAGGGAGCCAGGGTGCGGAAGCCGATCGGGTTGTGCCATGTCCTCCACCAAAGCCCGCGCCGATCGCGGTACGCCCGCCGCCGGCACCCCCACCCGTGCGATGCCGCGTTCCGCATTCGGCAGGGAGGTTTGACGATGACGCGCCAGGTCTGGACGTTCAGCTCGCCGCTCGAGGACCCGCGCTTCGCGTGGCTGGACAAGCTGGCCGAGCCGCTGCAACAGGCCGCGCACGACGCCTTCGCGGGCGATGCCGGCAAGACGGTCAAGAACTGGCTGAATGGCGTGCCGATCCGCCACCGGGTCCACCCGGCGCTGATCATCTGGCCGCTCGGGGCCTGGACGACGGCGGCGCTGCTCGATCTGCTCGATGGCGTCTCCCCCGGTGGGAACAGCAACGGCTACCGGAAGGGGGCCGACGCGGCGGTCGCGTTCGGGATCATCGGCGCGCTGCCGACCGCCGCCGCCGGGGTGGCCGACTGGGTCGACACCTACGCGCACGAGCGGCGGGTCGGGATGGCGCACGCCCTGCTCAACGTCGCCGCGCTGGGCCTCTACGGGGCGTCGTTCGGCCTGCGCCTGGCCGGGCAGCGCGGGATGGCGCGGGCGCTGGCGGGGCTGGGCTTCGGCGGCATCATGATGAGCGGCGTCCTCGGCGGCGAGCTCGTCTACAACCTCGGCGTCAATGTCCCGCACCAGACCACGCCGGAGCCGCCGGACGAGTTCGTCGACGTCCTCGCCGGCGCCGATCTGCCCGAGGGCAAGCCGGTCGTCGTCGACGTCGAGAAGGCCCCAATCCTGCTGCTGCGGCGCGGGGAGGAGATCTTCGCGGTCGAGAACTGGTGCCAGCACGCCGGCGGCCCCCTCTCCGAGGGCGAGATCGAGGGCGACGAGGTCGTCTGTCCCTGGCACGGATCGCGCTTCTGCCTCGCCGACGGCCGGCCGCTCAATGGCCCGGCGTCGGCGCCGTTGCGCACCTTCGAGGTGCGCGAGCAGGGCGGGCGGATCGCGCTGCGCCCGAGCTATGAGGGCCGCGCGCACCCGTCGGTCTCGGAGCAGTCGGAGTCGGTCGCCGCCGGCGGATAGCGCCGTACGTGCGTGACCGGGGCGGGGGCAGGGACGAGGACGCGGGGCGACAAGCTCCACGCCCTCGTCCCTATCTGTGCGGAGGGAGCGCCCTCGCCGGACAGTCCTGGCGTCCGCTGTGTATAATGTTCCCATCGCGCCGCGTGGCCGTGACCGCTGGTGTCTACTCGCCACCGCCGCGATCTGTCGAGCACGGGCCGGGGGCCGGCAGCCGCCGATACGGCGACGCCGCCACGCGGGATGCAGGAAAGGATCGCCGCCATGCACGTCGCCCACCTCCCCTACGCCTACTTCGAGGGCCGGATCGTGCCGCTCGAGGAGGCCAAGGTCAGCGTCGCCACCCACGCGCTGCAGTACGGCACCGGGGTCTTCGGCGGCATCCGCGGCTACCTCGACCAGGACGGCAGCACGATCAACATCTTCCGCCTGCGCGACCACTTCACGCGCTTCGCGCAGTCGGCCGGGCTGATCAAGATCGGCCTGCCGCTCGACCTCGACGGCCTCTGCGACCTGGCGGTCGAGCTGACGCGCAAGAACCGCCCCACCGGCAACGTCTACTTCCGCCCCTTCGCCTACAAGGCGGGGCTCGACCTCGGCCCGACCCTGACCGGCGTGGACGACGGCTTCACCGTCTACATGCTGCCGCTCGGCGACTACTACGCCGCGCCGAACGGCCTCTCGGTGATGGTGTCGTCCTGGCAGCGGATCAGCGACAACGCGATCCCGGCGCGCGGCAAGGTCTCCGGGGCCTACATCAACTCCTCGATCACCAAGGATGAGGCGCAGGGCTACGGCTTCGACGAGGCGATCCTGCTCAACACGCGCGGCAAGGTCAGCGAGGGGAGCGCCTGCAACCTGATGCTGGTCCGCAACGGCCGGCTGATCACCCCGCCGGTCACCGCCGACATCCTCGAGGGGATCACCCGGCGCTCGGTGCTCCAACTGGCGGACGACCTGGGCATCCCGGTCGAGGAGCGCGAGGTGGACCGCACCGAGCTGTACGTCGCCGACGAGCTCTTCTTCTGCGGCACCGGCGTCCAGGTGACCTGGATCGGCCAGGTCGACAAGCGCCCGGTCGGCGACGGACGCCCCGGCCCGATCACCACGCAGTTGCAGGGTCGCTTCTTCGACATCGTGCAAGGCCGGGCGCCGGAGTACGCCGACTGGCTGACGCGCGTGGCGATCCCGGCGGCGGTCGCGGCGGACTAGGCGGGGTCGAAGGTTGAAGGTTCGGGGTTGAAGGTTACCGTCGGTACGCGGGACTCCTCCTTCACCCAGACCCGGCAACTTTCAACCTTGAACCTTCAACCTTCAACCCGGCGGGCGGAGCAAGGATGCTGGACGAGACGATTCGCGAGCAGGAGGCGCTGCGGCCGGCGGGCGAGCGGCGGGGACGCAAGGAGGGCCGGTCGGTGACGGTGATCGCGTTGTTGCTGGCGGGCATCAGCCTGTCGGTGGTCGGCGAGTTGCTGCTGAAGCACGGGATGAACCGCTTCGGCGTCCTCGACCTCAGCCCCGCCACGCTGATTCCCACGCTGTTCCGGGTCTTCACGCAGCCGGCGGTCTTCTTCGGTTTCGTCCTGATCTTCAGCGCCTCGATCTTCTGGCTGGCGGTCCTCTCGCGCGCCAACCTGTCGTTCGCCTACCCGATGCTGGCGTTGGGCTACGTCGTCACCGCGCTCCTCTCGCGCGTCGTCTTCAACGAGGTGATCAGCCCGACCCGCTGGGCGGGCATCCTCGTGATCTGCCTCGGTGTGGTCCTCGTCGCGCGGCAGTAACTCCCGGAGGTGCGTGATGGCACTGGCGAAGCCGGCCGGCGGCTGGACCTACGACGACCTCTTCAAGCTACCAGACGGCAAGCACTACGAGATCATCGACGGGGAGCTGTACGAGATGCCGCCGCCTAACTGGGAACATGGACAGGTGATCATGAACCTTATCAGGCTGCTGCTCCCCGTAGTGGAACGGATCGGCGGTTACCTGCATACCGCGCCCCAGGGCGTGTTCATGCCCGGCGCCGATCCGGTCGAGCCCGACCTCTTCCTGCTGCTGCCGGAGCAGCAGCACCTGATCAGCCGTCGGGGCGTTGAGGGCGCGCCGGCGCTGGTGGTCGAGGTGCTGAGCCCGAGCAACCCCAGGCACGACCAGATCACCAAGCGCGCCCTATACGCCCGCGGCGGGGTGGCGGAGTACTGGATCGTCAGCCCGGAGGCGGCGACGGTCGAGATCCTGGTGCTGGAGGGGGGCGCCTACCGGACCCATCTGCGGGCTGGCGGCGACGAGCCGGTGACCTCCCCGCTCCTGCCGGATCTCACGTTCCCGGCGTCGGCGGCCTTCCGCTAGACCGGGCGCGCGATCAGGTCCGCCTGGTATCCGGGCTATCCCCGCCGGCACCGGCGGTGATCACTGGTGGCGCCTTCGACATCCCCCCTCCATCGCAGCGCGCCCCAGCCGGCGATGCGCGCGACGGCGACGGCCGACAGGAGGCGGACCATGCCCCCGACCAGCGCGACCGCCCGCAGCGCCCCGGCGCGACGGCCTGACCTTGCGCCTCCAGCTCCCCAAAAGCACCTTCCTCGCCGGGGAGGGCGGGCAGGCCGAGATCACGCTGCGCAACGACAGCGACGAGCCGGTGGCCCTGGCGGGGAGCATGCGCTTCGGCTGGGGCGGCGTGCTGCTGCTGGACGAGCGGGGGCAGCGGCCCATCTCCTGGCCCTGGGCGTCGTCGGGGCGGGGCGGCCCGCCGCGCCAGACGACCGTCGCCCCCGGCCAGGAAGTCCGCGCGGCGGGCCGCTTCCAGACCCCGCCGGCGGAACAGGCCCCGGGGCACGCCTACACCCTCCGGGCGCCGGTCAGCTTCATCCACCCCGCACCGCGGGACGGCGCGTATACCGACTGGTCGCACCTGGCCGCGACGCTCCCGCTGCGGGTGACGCGGCCCGTTCCCGCGCAACGGCTCCAAGCCCGGTTGGAGGCGGATCGAACCGGTTGGCGGTTGCAAGTGACCGACGCCGCGGGCCGGACGCCACCCGGCCTGCTGTGGGGCGCGGTGGAGATCGAGGCGTACAGATTGAGCAGCGGCGGGCCGCTGCCCGAGAGCAGCGACGGACGCTGGTCCGAGCCCTGGGTCGACTACGCGATTGCCGCGCAGAGCCCCATTACCATCCGCGTTTGGGCGGCAGCGCCCGGCTTCGTCATCGCCGTCGCGACGCAGACCGTCCCGGCGCCGCCGCTGCGGCGCGAGCGTTCCTCCGAAGGCCGACGCAGCGGCCATCACCGGGCCTGCGGCCCTTGGCGGGGTCCATCCGCCGCGCGCCCCAACCATGACCAGATCGAGTGCGCGGCGCGGCTGGTGGCCGGGCGGAGCGTGACGGAGAGGCGCGGGGGCTTTGGGATGCGCCGGGTGTCCTGGCGGAGGCCGCCGCCGATCTCGGTGTGGACCCGGCGAGTGGCCCGGATGCCGGGCAGGCCGTCTGGGTGGTGGAACTCGACAGCCGCAGCGCTGTTGGCGCCGTAGTGGTGCTGGACGGGGAGACCGGCGAACCGCTCCTGGTGCTGGAGCGGCAACCGGCGCCCTGACGGGGTGACCATGCTGCCTTTGCCGGACGAACTCCTCGCGCACACCGGTCCAATTCGCTCCGTCGAGCAACCGGCGCAGGGCCTGAGCTTCGAGGTCCATTTCCTCGAGGCCGAGCGCGGGCGTTTCGTGCTGAAGATCGGCGCGACCCCGGACAAGATCACCGAACTCGCCGACGAGGCGCGCGTCCTGCGGCGGCTGCGCGACAAGGTTCCCTTCGTCGCGCAGCCGCTCGGGCAGGCGGTCGCCGGTGGGCGCGGGCTGTTCCTCTTCACCCACGTCGAGGGGGAGACCCTGCTCGACGCGCTGGGGCGCGAGGACACCGCCGGGCGCCACCGGCTGATCGCGCGGGCCGCCGAGACGCTGCGCGCGGTCCACGGCTGGACGCCGGACCTGCCCCGGCCCGCCGACTGGCTCGGCGACGCGCTGGACCGGGCCGCGCGCAACGTGGCGACCGGCGCGGTCCCCGATCCGATCCCCGCCCGCTACGACTTCGCCGGCGCCGACCCGCGCGCGCTGTTGGATGAACTGCTGGCCGGGCGCGCGGCGGTCGCCCCCGATATTGTCTTCGGGCACGGCGACCCCTGCCTGCCGAACCTGCTCGCGCGCGACGGGGCCGTCAGCGGGCTGGTCGATTGGTCGCGCGGCGGCTACGCCGACCGGCGCTACGATCTTGTGACGGCGCTCTGGAGCATCGGCCACAACCTGGGGGGCGCCTGCTACGGGCAGACCTTTCTCCGCGCCTACGGCTATGACGGGCCGCGCGAGGGCCTGCGGTACTTCCAGAAGCTGTACGTGCTGCTCTGATCGTCCGCAACGCATGCCGCGATAGGTCTCGGTTGGCGCACAGCGGGGTTGTGCGCGCGGCAATAGGTGTCGCGCACGCCCATTCCTTGCCCTTTTCCTCGTTGTGCAATGTGACGAAATCGCTGTTCGGACCCCACAAAGTGTACCCGAGACACTTGACAGCCCCTCCCACGCTCCCTATACTCATGCTGAATGTTGACATTCGGCATTGTGGTGGGAGCGGGGCGAAGGGGACCGATGGCGACGCGGGAAGGGCTACAGCCGATGCTCTATACGCCCTTGCGGGATGAGGTCCTGGCGAGGTTGCGCCAGGCGCTGATCGGCGGCACCTTCACCGCCGGCGAGCGCATCCGCGAGGTCGAGCTGGCCGCGCGGCTCGGCGTCAGCCGCGGGACGCTGCGCGAGGCGCTGCGCCACCTGGAGCAGGAGGGCCTGATCGTCACCAACCCGCACCGCGGCACCTTCGTCGTCAACCCGAGCGACGAGGAGGTCGCGGAGATCTACGGCCTGCGGATCGCCCTCGAAGCGTACGCCGTCGAGCAGGCGGCCGGGCTGATGGTGCCCGAGGACATCGACGCGCTGCAAGCGGTCGTGGACGACCTCGCCGCGCTCGCCGCCACGGGACACGTCCGGTTCGCGCCGCGGCTGGGGCTTGACTTGCAGTTCCACGAGTTGATCTGCGAGGCCGCCGGCAACGCGCGCCTGCTGCGCACCTGGACCGAGTTGTGCGCCCCCCTCCGCGTCCTGCTGGCGACCTTCTCCGAACCGTTCCTCAGGTCGGAAGAGATCATCGATCAGCACCAGTACGTCGTGGACGCGCTGCGGCGCGGCGATCCGGTCGCCGCCCGCGACGAACTGACCCGGCACCTCACGCGCAGCAAGGAGCGGATGATCGCCACCATTCGAGCCAAACGAGAGCACGATGAGGCTCTCGGCTCCGGTGGCCCGCTGCTGATTCCCCGAGCGTAACCCCAGCGCGGACAGCCACAGGACGGGAGCCGACCCATCAACGCTCGATGGGTCCCCCCCTGGCCGTCCGCCGCCCTCGCAGCGAGGCCGCGCGAGCCGCGGTCCGCACCCCCCGCCTCTGTCGGCAGCGTCGCCGCCCAGGAGCAATCGGTAACGCCGCCGATCCGGCATCCGCCAACGCGCGCATGGTCGCGCGCGGCGACGTCAACCGGGCAACGAGGCCGATGAGACCGGACGCGCGGCGCCACCCCAACGGCCCCCCACACATGGGGACCCGGCGAACCTCTGTGTTCGCGGGACGGCCACCGGCGCCGCGGGTTCGCGGGCACTACTGCGGAGGAAAGGGAACCAGCCATGTCCACGACCGAGCAGGGCCGGCGCGACCGGTGGGACCGGGTGGGTGAAGACCGGGGGCTCTACCGCACGGCCTACGAGCACGACGCCTGCGGCGTCGGCTTCGTCGCCGACATCACGGGGCGTGCCGGGACGCGCGCCCTGGAGGGCGCCCTCCGCGCCCTCGACAACCTCGTCCACCGCGGCGCGGTCGGCGCCGACGCGCGGACCAGCGACGGGGCCGGCGTCCTGACGCAGATCCCGACCCGCTTCTTCGGGGCGGTGCTGCCGGCCCTGGCCGGGCGCCCGGCGCCGGCGCTCGGGGAGATCGGTGTTGGGCAGTTCTTCCTGCCGGCGGACGCGGGGGCCGCGGCGCGCTGCCGGGCGATCGTCGAGGCGGCGGTCGCGCGGCAGGGGCTGCCCCTGCTCGGCTGGCGGGTCGTGCCGACCCGGCCGGAGGTGCTGGGCGACGAGGCGCGCGCGGCGCTGCCGCGGATCGAGCAGATCGTCGCCGGCCGGCCCGCGGGGGTGGCGCCCGACGAGTTCGAGCGGCGGCTGCTGCTGGCGCGGCGCGAGGCCGAGCGGGGCGCCGCGGCAGAGGACCTGGCGTGCTACGCCGTCTCCTTCTCGGCGCGGACGATCGTCTACAAGGGGCTGTTGACCGGGGGCGACCTGGCGGCGTTCTACCCGGACCTGGCCGATCCGCGCTACGAGACGGCGCTGGCGATCTTCCACCAGCGCTACAGCACCAACACCGCCCCGACTTGGACCCTCGCGCAGCCCTTCCGCCTGATCGCGCACAACGGCGAGATCAACACCGTGCAGGGCAACCGGCGCTGGATGGCCGCGCGCGAGCCGGGCCTGCGCGCGGCCTCCTGGGGCGACCGACTGCCTGCGCTCTGCCCGACGGTGCAGGAGGGGGGCAGCGACTCCGCCTCGCTCGACAACGTCGTCGATCTGCTGGTCCGCTCCGGCTACGGCCTGCTGGAGGCGCTGGCGACGGCGATCGGCGAGGCCTGGGAGGGGCGGGCCGACCTCGACCCCGACCGCCGCGCCTTCTACGAGTACCACGCGCCGCTGATGGAGCCGTGGGACGGCCCGGCGGGGCTGGCCTTCTCCGATGGGGCGATCGTCGGGGCGGCGCTCGACCGCAACGGCCTGCGCCCCGCGCGCTACCGCCTGACCGACGACGATCTGCTGGTCGTTGCCTCCGAGGCGGGCGTCCTCGAACCGGCCGGCACGGAGACCGCGCGCGTCCTCGAGTCGGGCCGGCTCGGCCCCGGCCAGATGATCGCGGTCGACCTGACCGCCGGCCGTCTCCTCCACCACGACGACATCATCGGCGAGCTGGCCGCGCGCCACCCCTACCGCGAGTGGCTCGCCGCGCGCCACAGCACGTTGCGGGGTGCGGGGTGCGGATGCGGGTGCGAGGTATCATAGGCGCTCACTTCCGCCATCTAATATGCGTTTTCCTCGCGCGATTCCGCACGCCGCACTCCGCACCCCCCACTCCCGGATGAGTTGGCCCGCGCGCAGACGCGCTTCGGCTACAGCGCCGAGGATCTGCGCCTGATCCTGACCCCGATGGGGGCCGAGGGGCACGAGCCGGTCTGGTCGATGGGCGACGACGCGCCGTTCGCGATCCTCTCCGACAAGCCGCACGGGCTGGCCGACTACTTCCGCCAGCGCTTCGCCCAGGTCACCAACCCGCCGATCGACCCGCTGCGCGAGCGCGCGGTGATGTCGCTCGACACCTGGCTCGGCCCGCGCACCGGCCTGCTGGCCGGCCTGCTCGGCGAGGGCGCGGCGCCGGGGCGGCTGATCCACCTGCCGAGCCCGGTGCTGACGCCGGACGCGCTCGGGCGATTGCGGACTGCGGATTGCGGAATGCGGAATGGGGACGGCGCCGTTGCCACGCTGCCGGCGTTCTTCGACGCGGCGGGCGGCGGCACGGCGCTCGCGTCCGCGCTGGAACAGCTCCAGGCTGACGCCCTGCGCGCCATCGAATCCGGCGCGACGATCCTCATCGTCAGCGACAACTCAGCCCAATCCGCAATCCGCAATCCGCAATCCGCAATTCCCGCCCTCCTCGCGGTCGCGGCGGTCCACCAGGGGCTGATCCGCGCCGGGCGGCGGCTGGAGGCGGAGATCGTGGCGGAGGCGGGCGACGCCTGGTCGACGCAGCACCTGACGACCTTGCTGGCCTACGGCGCGGCGGCGGTCTGCCCGTACGTCGCCTGCGCCAGCGCGCGCGCGCTGGCGACCGTGCCGGAGGGCGCGGACGAGGGGGCGGCGCGCGACGGGGCCGAGGCGCGGTACGTCGCGTCGCTGGAGGAGGGCCTGCTCAAGATCATGAGCAAGATGGGCATCTCCGCCGTCCGCAGCTACCACGGCTCGGGCCTCTTCGAGGCGTTCGGGCTGGGGCAGGGGCTGATCGACGCCTACTTCCCCGGCACCCCCTCGCCGCTCGGCGGGATCGGGCTGGAGGAGATCGCGGCCGACGCGGCGGCGCGAGGGGCGGCGGCGGACGCGCTGCCGGCGCCCGACGGCAAGCGGCGGGTCGGCCTGCCGGACCACGGCTTCGTGCGCTTCCGGCGGGACGGCGAGCGCCACGCCTACGCGCCGGTCGTGGTCAAGGCGCTGCAGGGGATGGTCGACGCGGTGGGCGGCGTGACCGAGGAGGTCGCCGCGCGCTACCTCGGGCTGACCGAGAGCAGCGCCGGGGCGCCGCTGGCGCTCCGCGATCTGCTGGCGCTGCGCCCGGCCGGCCCGCCCGTGCCGCTCGACGCGGTCGAGCCGGTCGAGGCGATTCGCCCGCGCTTCATCGCCACCGCGATGTCACTCGGCGCGCTCTCCCCGGAGGCCTACACCACGCTCGCCGCCGGGATGAACCGGATCGGTGCGCGCTCGAACAGCGGCGAGGGGGGCGAGGACCCCGACTGGTACGGGCCGCAAGCGGACGGCGAGCGGCGGCACAGCAAGATCAAGCAGATCGCCTCGGGGCGCTTCGGCGTCAACGCGAACTACCTGGTCCACGCCGAGGAACTCGAGATCAAGATGGCGCAGGGCTCCAAGCCGGGCGAGGGCGGGCAGCTCCCGGCGCACAAGGTCACCGACTTCATCGCCCGGCTGCGCCACGCCGTCCCCGGCACGTCGCTGATCTCGCCGCCGCCGCACCACGACATCTACTCGATCGAGGACATCGCGCAACTGATCTTCGATCTGCGGACGGTGCAGCCGACCGCCAGGATCGGCGTGAAGCTGGTGGCGACGAGCGGCGTCGGGACGATCGCCGCCGGGGTCGCCAAGGCGGGCGCGAACTACGTGCTGATCAGCGGGCACAGCGGCGGCACCGGCGCCTCGCCGCTCTCCTCGATCAAGCACGCCGGCCTGCCCTGGGAGTTGGGGCTGGCCGAGGCGCAGCAGACGCTGATCCGCAGCGGCCTGCGCGACCGCGTGCGCCTGCGCACCGACGGCGGCCTGCGCACCGCGCGCGACGTGCTCGTCGCCGCGGCGCTGGGGGCGGAGGACTACGGCTTCGGGACGGCGGCGCTGGTCGCGCTCGGCTGCGACATGGCGCGGCAGTGCCACCTCAACACCTGCCCGACCGGGATCGCCACCCAGCGCGCCGACCTGCGCGCCAAGTTCCGCGGCACGCCGGAGCAGGTCGTCACCTACTTCACCTGGCTGGCGGAGCAGGTCCGCGCCCTGCTGGCCGAACTCGGCCTGCGCTCGCTCGACGAGGCGGTCGGGCGCGTCGGGCTGCTGGCCCAACTCGCCGAGGTCGCGCACCCGCGCGCGGCGACGCTCGACCTCGCGCCGCTGCTGGCCGCGCCGCCCGCCGGGGCGCCGACGCGCTCGAACCCGGCGCTCGGGCCGCTGGCCTCGCCGATCCCCCTCTCCGAGCGGCTGCTGGCCGGCGCCGCGCCAGCCCTGGCGGGGGATGGCCCGGTGACGCTGGTCGAGCCGATCCGCAACCGGGACCGGGCGATCGGCGCGGAATTGGCCGGGGCGCTGGCGCGGCGCTCGGCCGCCGCGCGGCACGGCGGCGCGGCCCCCGCCCCGATCACCGTCGAACTGGCCGGGAGCGCCGGCCAGAGCTTCGGCGCCTTCGGCGTCGCCGGCCTGACCCTGCGCCTGACCGGCGAGGCCAACGACTACGTCGGCAAGGGCCTCTCCGGCGGCGCCATCGTCATCGGCCGGTCGGAGGGGGATTCCGCAATCCGCATTCATTCCGCAATCCGCAATCCCCGTCCTGGTCGGCAACACCGTCCTCTACGGCGCGACCGGCGGGGAGCTGTTCGTCGCCGGGGCGGCGGGGGAGCGGTTCGCGGTGCGCAACAGCGGCGCGACGGCGGTGGTCGAGGGGGTCGGCGACCACGGCTGCGAGTACATGACCGGCGGGACGGTGCTGGTGCTCGGCCCGACCGGGCGCAACTTCGCCGCCGGGATGAGCGAGGGCCGCGCCTTCATCCTCGACGAGGCGGGCGACTTCCCGGCCCGCTGCAACCAGGAGCTGGTCAACCTCGACCGCCTGGCGCCCGACGCCGACGACCTGGCGATCATCCGCGAGCTGCTGGAGCGGCACCGCGAACTGACCGGCAGCGCCCGCGCCGCCGCCGTTCTCGCCGACTGGGACCGCTACGCCGGCAGCTTCTGGCTGGTCACCGGCAAGCCGCCGGTCAAACTGGCCGAGTCGACGCCGTCCGGGCGCCCCGCGCGCCCCGCCGGGCGCAACGGCCACGCGCCGATCGCGGTGCGGCGGGGCGATCCCGAGCGCGAGCCCGTCGGCGCTCCGGGGGACGATTAGGGGAGCGGCGCAACACCGGCGTGGGCGCGTATGCCATACGCCCCCACGCCCAACCCGAGGAGGGAGAAGATGGAATCGCCGCTGCTCAGCCTGCTCTTCCGGCGGTACCCGAGCGCCTTCGCCAGCAGCGTGGCGGGCGACAGCTATCAGATTATCTGCCCCGAGTGCGGCACGTTCGTCGTCGTCGCGGTGCCCGACGCGCCGCCGCAGCGGATCGATCTCCGCTGCGACGCCTGCGGCTACGAGGACGGCTTCAGCGAGGATGACCCGGCGGAGTCGTTGGTGGCGGACTGATGCCGCCCCATCGCAGGGATGGGCTTGCCGTGTCGGTGAGGGTGGGAGCCGGCGGCTGAAGCCACACCTCGCAGGCCCGCGGGCCACGAAGCCCGCCGGCGAGAGCTGGGACCAGGGCCGGGCGAGTGCTGATGAGGATGGCTGGGGTCGGCCATGAACCCAGCCTCCGTAGGGAGGCTTCGTGGCCGGAGGCCGATAGGCGCGGCTTCAGCCGCCAGCCGCTCCCCCCGCGATGGGGGCGGGGTTGGGGGGCGCCCCCCCCAACGCCTAACCCCAACCCCCACACCCTAATACCGGACGATCGCGCCCTTGTCCTCGGTCGCCAGTTCCGCCGCGCCGGCCCGTTGCCAGTTCAAGGTAGCAATGTCCTCGCGCAGGCCGCCGAGCAGGTAGCGGAGTTCGCTCGCCATCGCGCAGAACTGGAAACCTTCGGCGATCCGGCGGTTCACCCCGGCGGCGCCCGAGCAGTGGATGCCGGGGGCGACGCCGTGCTTCCGGCAGGTCTCGCGGACGTGGGCGATCGCCTCGACCAGCCGCGGGATGTCGCTCTCCAGCGCGACGCCGAGGCCCAGGTCCATCGAGGCGGCCATGTCGTTGGGGCCGATGAAGCAGGCGTCCACCCCCGGCACGCTGAGGATCTCGTCGGCGTGCTCGACCCCGTCGGCGTGCTCGATCATCAGCACCAGCAGCGTCTCGTCGTTGGCGTGGCGGTAGTACTCGGGCGCGGTGGTGTCGAAGCTGAGCGCGTGGCGCCCGCCGCCGACCCCGCGCGTGCCCCGCGGGTGGTAGCGCATCGCCTCCACCGCCGCCTCCGCCTCTGCGCGGCTCCGGACGTTCGGCACCACGATCCCCCAGGCCCCGGCGTCGAGGACGCGCTTGAAGTGCTCGGGGGTGTTCCAGGGGATGCGCACCATCGGCGCGACCGGCGCCCCCTTCATGGCGATGAACATCTGCGCCAGGGTGCGGATGTCGACCGGGTTGTGCTCGGCGTCGACCACCAGCCAGTCGAAGCCGAGCGCGCTGACGTACTCGGCCGCCTCCGGGCTCGGCAGCGACAGCCAGGTGCCGACCGACGGTTCGCCCGCCGCCAGCCGCCGGCGCACATGATTCGCGCGCATGGTCCGCTCCTCCTTCGCCGGTCCTGCCGGCTTCCTTGTTTGCGTTGACGCCCCGCCGCGATTGTACCGCACTTCGCGCGAGGGACGGCCCCCCGGCCCCCAATCCTGGGCTGACCAGGGGGGGTATCCGTCATGGCGGTGGGCGCCGGTGGGCGAGCGCCGCGCCCTCCGGCAGCGTGGGCGTGGGCCGCAACCATGAGCCGGGGGGGCGCCTGCGCTTCCCGCCGGGCGACCACCGGATCGAGCGGGGGATCGCGACGCGCGGGTCGCCGCCGCGGCCCGCGCAACGGCGGGGCCATCCCGGCGCAGCGCGCCTGCCGGGACGCGGTGCTCGCCGCGTCGGAGGGGGGCGACGCGTGGCGCGCCCCGCGGCAGCGCCGGCGCGAGTGGGGCGACGCCACCAGCGCCCGGCCACCGCGAGGGCCGCGTCATCAATCCCGCCCCTTGTCAGCGACGCCCTACACCCCACGCCCCGCGCCCCGGCGCCGCCACCACAGCCCGGCCGTCAGCGCCAGGTAGTACGCCGGGTAGAAGAGCGAGAGCCAGGCCAGCCAGCGCGGCGGGCTCGGCAGCAAGGCCACCAGCGCGATGAAGATCAGGCCCCAGGCCGTGCTGAGCGCCATCGTCACCGGGCGCAACGCGCGCGTCTTCGTCGGGTAGGGGAAGCGGATCGGGACGAAGACGAGGACGCTCAGGAGCAGGATCAGCGGCACGCCGTACTGCTGCGGCACCGCGAAGAGGTACAGGTAGAACCCGACCAGGCTCCAGTAGGATGGGAAGCCGAGGAAGAAGTCGTCCTCGGTCTTGGCCTCCGCCTGCGCGAAGCCGTAGCCGCTCGCCAGCAGCGGCGCGACGACGACCCAGGCCGGCAGCAGGCCGGCCTCAACCAGCAGGATCAGCGGGACGATGACCCAGCAGAAGTAATCGACGATGTCGTCGAGGCGGCGGCCGTCGAAGCCCGGCAGCACCTTGCCGACGTGCGCCAGGCGGGCCAGCGTCCCGTCGGTCGAGTCGATGAAGAGGGTGGCGGTGATCAGCATCCAGGCGCGGCGGAAGTCGCCGTCGTAGATGGCGAAGACCGCCCACACCCCGAGCGGCGCGCTGAGCGCGGTGTAGAGGTGGACCGCCCAGGCCAGCAGCTTGCGCCGATCCATCCCGCCCTCCCCACCATCCGCCACCCCCACCCCCGCGCCATTCTAGCACCCCGCGCCGCCGTCCGGGGGCGCCGGCGCCGGCCCTCCGCCGCCCTTTCCCGCCCACGCGCCGAGGCCGGGGTTCCGCCCCGGCCTCCGCCACCCCGCCGTGTTGACCGCTCCGCCCGCCCCGCCGCGCTACCCCGCGACCTCGACGATCATCTCGATCTCGACCGAGGCGTTGCCGGGGAGCTGGCCCATCCCCACCGCCGAGCGCGCGTGGCGCCCCCGCTCGCCGAAGACCTCCACCAGGAAATCGGAGGCTCCGTTGATCACCCGCGGCTGCTCGGTGAAGTCGTCGGCGCTGTTGACCATGCCCAGCAGCTTCACGATCCGCCCGACCCGGTCGAGGTCGCCGAGCGCCTCGCGCACCGAGCCGAGCAGGTTGATCGCCACCTGCCGCGCCGCCTCGTAGCCCTGCTCGGTCGTCACCTCGCGCCCCAGCTTGCCCGGATGGAGATCCTGCCCATCCCGCGTCGGCGTGTGCCCCGAGACGAAGAGCAGGTTGCCGGTCTGGACCGCGCGGACATAATTCGCCACCGGCGGCCTGCTCGGCGGCAGCGTCACGCCCATCGCCGCCAGCTTCTCCTCGATGCGCATCTGGCCCCCTTGAGTAGAGAGTCGGGGGTCGGGAGTCGGGAGTCGGGAGTAGCGGCGTCGGCCACGGCGAAACCTACTCTACGCCGCTACTCCCGACTCCCGACTCCCGACCCCCGCCTTCGTCACACCGCCGCGCGGCGCCCCTCGTAGTATTCGAGGAACGCCTGCGCGCGGGCGCGCTCCTCGGCGTCCTCGATCCGGCCGACCGTCGCCCGCTGATCCTCCACCACCCGGTCCATCAGCGTGCGCAGCTCCGCCCGGTCGAAGGGCCACTGCACCTCGTCCGGCGCCGCCTCGCCGCCGCCGGCCATCAGCCGCCGCCCGAGCGCCAGCGCGCCCGCGACCCCGCCGACGATCCCCAGACCGATCAAGAGATTGCGTTTCACCCTGTTCCCTCCGGCCCTTCCCACAATGCCCGCTCCCGCGCGGCACGAATCGACGCTACACTCTGTATCGCCGCACCGCACGCCCCATGCCCTCGCGCCGGACCCGGCCGCTGGCGCTCCGGACGATGCCGGCGGCCGGGCAACAGGGAGAGTATAGCGGAGGCCGGGCAGGGTCGGGCGTCGCTGGCCTCGCGGAATGTGGGCCCGCGATGGACATGCGGCAGCGCGCCCCCCGCGCTAGCCCCCCGCCCCTGGCATAGTTCTTGCCATTGGGCTGTGTGTTTTTCGGACAGTTGCTCGCTGACAAACCCAGCGAGGGAGGAGACGGGCGTGCGGACGATCCGGGAACAGCGCGTGGAACGGGAGCGGGGGGGGCGCCCGCCGGGCGTGCCGGCGCCGGTGGTCGACGGGCGGGGCGAGGGACCCAAGCCGCTCGGCCAGGAAGCCCCCGAGGTCGTCGAGACCGGCGCCGCGATCGGCGCCAAGCGGCTCGCGCGCTCCCCGATGAGCCACGCGATCACCGCCTTCATCGGCGGGATGAGCGTCAGCTTCGGGGCGGTGGCGATGGCCTGGGCCGCCGCCAGCGTCGGGGGCGAACTGGCCGGGCCGACGCCGGCGCACCTTGTCGGGGCGCTGGCCTTCCCGGTCGGCTTCGTGATCCTGCTGATCGGCAAGAGCGAACTCTTCACCGAGAATTTCTTCCTGCCGGTGTCCGCCGTGCTGGAGCGGCGCGGCACGCTGCGGCAACTCGGCACGCTCTGGGCGGTCAGCCTGGTCTGCAACTTGCTCGGCGGGCTCGTCTTCGCCCTGCTGATCTCCCGCCCCGGCCTCCTCGACCACGAGCCGGCCCAGGAGTTGATGCTGCTGGCCGAGCACAAGGTCCACTACCCGCCGCTGACCGCGTTCGTCAAGGCGATCTTCGCCGGCTGGCTGATGACGCTGCTGACCTGGCTGCTGCTGGCGGCCACCGGGCTCGGCCCCCGGCTGGCGATCATCTGGGCGATCGGCGCCCTGATCGTCCTCGGCGGCTTCAACCATGTGGTGATCTCGGCGAACGAGATCTTCATGGCGATCTTCCTGGGCGCGCCGATCACGGTCGGGGATTGGTTCTTGCACAACTTCCTGCCGGCGCTCACCGGCAACGTCGTCGGCGGGGTCATCTTCGTCACGCTGCTGTCCTACATCCAGGCGCAGTCCCAGGAGCAGTAGCGGC
>JAUJMV010000002.1:213954-216396 GCA_030446685.1 Thermomicrobiales bacterium
GATGGAGTGGCTCTTCGGCGTCGACTGGGCGAAGACGTTCCTGCCCAACACCCCGCTCCTGGAAATCTTCCTGCGCGGGTCGCTCACCTATCTGGCGCTGTTCTTCCTGCTGCGGATCGTCCTCAAGCGAGAGAGCGGCGGGATGGGCGTCACCGACCTGCTGGTGATTGTGCTGATCGCCGACGCGGCACAGAACGCCATGGCCGAGACTACACCTCGATCCCCGACGGCATCCTCCTGGTGGCGACGATCATTTTCTGGAGCCACGCCCTCAACTGGCTCGGCTTCCGCTTCCCCGCCATCCAGCGCCTCGTCCATCCGCGGGCGCTCCCCCTGATGCGCGACGGCCGCCTGCTCCGCCGCAACATGAAGCAGGAACTGATCACCGAGGGGGAACTGCTCAGCCAGTTGCGGCTGCAAGGGATCGACGACCCGGCCGAGGTGAAGGCGGCCTACATGGAGGGCGACGGGCGCATCAGCGTGATCTGCCGGGACGGGCGGAGCGCCGGCGCCCCCGAGCGGCCGCTGTAGCGCCGGCACGCCGCGCCGCCCGTCAGCCGCCGCCGGGTGGCGGCCGGGCTGGCGGCGTCTGGCCGCGACCCGCCGGTCACCCGCCGCCTACTCCCGCCCCCCCGGTCGCCCGCGGGTTCACGAACAGCCCCTCGTAGAACCGCGCCAGCGCCGGCGGCATCATCCGCAAGTTGCCCATCGTGCCGGAGGCCAGGCCGGCGAACCGCTCCGCGTCGTTCTCCCCCATGCCGGGGAAACTGATCGCCGGGTCGCCGTACTCGTACTGGTGGGCCAGGAACTGGACGTTGGCGTAGCGCGGGTCCGGCTCGTCGGCGGCGGCGTGGACCGCCGCGCGGAACGGCCGGTGCAGCGTCGGCCAGGGCGGGCCGCCCGGCTCGCGCTCCCGGTAGAACCCCGCCAGGTCGGCCCAGGCGTGCGCCAGCTCGTGGACCGCCGCCTCGTCCTGAATCCCCTCCAGCACGATCCGCCGCGCCTGCGGCCCGTACCAGCCCCCCCCGCCGACCGGCTCGTGCAGGTTGCGCACCTCGAAGTCGACCGTCCGCAGGATCGCGCGCGCCTCGTCGGTGAAGGGGTAGCGCCGCAGCACGTCGTCGCGGAAGGCCGCGCCGTCCGGGAAGGGCGCCCCCGCCGCCGACCGCCGCGGCGCCGCGCCGATCCCCGGCCCGAAGAGCGCGTAGAGGGTCGCGCCCAGCCCCCGCAGCCGCCGCCCGATCGCCACCCGCCAGCCCGCGCCTTCCATCGTCCACCCCCTCCTTGCCGTCCGCTCGCCCCGCCGGCCTTACCTTAGCACGTTCCGGGCGGGCGCTTGTCGTTGGCGTTCAGGGTCGGCTAGTCGGGTGGAGGGTGCTGGCATCACGACCGACCGACTGACTCGCTCGGATCGCCGGGCCACTTGCCGCCCCACCGCCATCCTTCCGGCCGGGAATGATCGTTCTTGCCCGACACCGCCGGATGATGCCCCGGCCCGAGCGGCCCACCCCCCGCGCCGGTGCCGACGATCTCGGCCGCCCGCCGGCGCCGACGGATCGCTGTCACAGTCTTGTGACACCCGCGCCATTCGTGCGCCACACCCCTCCCGTAGCCTGTGATCGGCGCGAGACAGGGTATGCGGCGCCGGAGCAGGAAGGAGCGGCAGACGTGGGCTTTCTCAATCGCGGCGAGCGGGGCGGCACGAAGGGGGCGAACGGCATGCGGGAACGGGCAATGGGGCGGGGCGCCGAAGACCAAGCCGAATACATGATCGAGGCGCGGGGGCTGCGCAAGGTCTACCGGACCGGCGGGGTCGAGCTGGAAGCCCTCAAGGGGGTCGACCTGGCGGTGCGCCGCGGCGAAATGGTCGCGATCATGGGGCCGTCCGGCTGCGGCAAGACGACCTTCCTCAACTGCGTCAGCGGCCTCGACGCGTTCGACGGCGGCGACGTGCGGATCGAGGGGGTCAGCATCGCCCGGATGGGCGACAACCGCAAGACCGAGTACCGCGCGCGGCGGATGGGTTTCATTTTCCAGTCCTACAACCTGCTGCCGGTCCTCTCGGCGGTCGAGAACGTCGAGCTGCCGCTGCTCGTCTCCGGCAGCCGCCCCAAGGCGGCGCGGGCGCGGGCGCTGCGCGCCCTCGACCTGGTCGGCCTGCCAGACAAGGCCGGCAGCCGCCCGGCCGCCCTCAGCGGCGGGCAGCGGCAGCGCGTGGCGATCGCCCGCGCGCTGGTCAACGACCCGGCGATCGTCTTCGCCGACGAGCCGACCGGCGCCCTCGACAGCGAGTCGGCGGGCGACATCATGGACCTGCTGGTCCGGCTCAACCGCGAGCAGGGGCAGACGGTGGTGATGGTCACGCACGACCCCGGCGTCGGGGCGCGTGCCGACCGCATCGTCCGCTTCCGCGACGGCGCGATCGTCGGCGAGGAACCGGCC
>JAUJMV010000002.1:216496-222721 GCA_030446685.1 Thermomicrobiales bacterium
ATGACCAAGATGTTCGGGGTCCCGATGCAGGACATCATGGTGGCCCTGCTGGTCGTCACCGGGCTCTGCCTCGCCTCGGTGGCCTTCATCGCCTGGCGGCAGCGCACGATCTTCAAGATGGCGCTCCGCAACCTCCCGCGCCGCAAGGCGCAGACCGTGCTGATCGTCTTCGGGCTGATGCTCGCGACGACGATCATCTCCAGCGCGCTCACCATCGGCGACACCCTCGCCTACTCGATCAAGAAGCAGGTCTACGACGGCGCCGGCCCGGTCGATCTCCTCGTCGTCAAGGGCCAGGAGCGGAACGGCCGGGTCGCCGCGCTCGAGGGGCCAGCCGGCTACTTCGACCGCGCGACCCACGACGCGCTGCGCGACAAGGTCGCCGGGGCCGCCGACATCGACGGGGTCGCGCCGGTCCTGCTCGGCCAGGTGGCGGTGCTGGACGAGACCTCCCGGCAGAGCGAGCCGGCCGCCTCCCTGACCGGGGTGGACGCCGCCGACGCCGCCGCGCTCGGCGGCGCCGCCGCGCGCGACGGCGGCGCGATCGACCTGGCCGCGCTGCGCGACGGCGAGATCGTGCTCAACGCGGCCCTGGCCGACCGCCTGGGCGCCGGGCCAGGCGACCGGATCGTCCTCTTCGGACCCGGGGGCGAGCGGGCCTTCACCCTGGCGCGGGTCGCCCGGAACGGCGGGCTCGCCGGCCTCGGCGCGTTGACCGGCGGGGGCGACATCACCGGCGCGGTGCTCCTGCCCGCCGCCGCGGCGCAGGCGCTCGCCGGCCCCGACGCGGCCGGCCGGTACAACACGATCCTCGTCTCGGCCCGGGGCGACGCGGCCGGTAGCCTGGCCCACGAGGCCGCCGCGCGGGACGCCGTCCGCGCGGCGGTCGCCGACACCGGGCTGGCCGTCGACCCGATCAAGCGCCGCAACCTCGACGAGGCCGAACTCATTGGCAACGTCTTCACCTCGTTCTTCCTGATCTTCGGCCTCTTCGCCATCGCCTCCGGCGTCATGCTGATCTTCCTGATCTTCGTGATGCTGGCCGCGGAGCGGCGCGCCGAGATGGGGATGGCCCGCGCGGTCGGCGCCAAGCGGCGCCATCTGATCCAGGGCTTCGTGGCCGAGGGCGCGGCCTACGATCTCCTGGCCGCCGGGATCAGCGCGGCCCTCGGCGTCGGCGTCGCCTTCGCCATCACCGGGACGATGGCGCGGCTCCTGGGGAGCGAGGAGATCGCGATCGCGCCGCGCGTCGAGCCGCGCTCGCTGGTGATCGCCTACTGCCTCGGCGTCGTCGTCACCTTCCTCACGATCGCGGTCTCCGCCTGGCGCGTCAGCCGCCTCAACATCGTCGCCGCCATCCGCGACCTCGACGACGTCCCGGCGCCGGGCGGCTCCTGGCGCGGCCTGCTCCTCGGCCTCCTCGGCGTCGGGCTCGGCGTCGCCCTGGCCGCGACCGCCGGGGATCGGCTGGCGCCGTTCAGCTTCGGCGTCTCGCTGGCGATCCTCGCCGCTGCGCCGATCCTGCAACGGCTGCGGCTCCCCGACCGTCTGATCGCCTCGCTGACCGGCGGCGCGCTGGTCGTCTTCTGGGGCCTGCCGGCGGCGCAATTCGAGCGCCTCTTCGGCAAGCGCGAGGGCGACATCGAGATGCTCTTCGTCTCCGGCCTGATGATGGTGGCCGGCGTGGTCCTGCTGCTGATCGGCAACTCGGGCGCGATCCTGGCGCTGGTCGGTCGCGTCGCCGGCGTTGCCCGCCGCCTCGGGCCGGCCGTGCGAATGGGCACAGCCTACCCGCTGGCGAGCCGCTTCCGCACCGGCCTCACCCTCTACATGTTCGCGCTGATCATCTTCGTCCTGGTGACGATGACCGCGATCAACGCCAACTTCGACCGGCTCTACAACGATCCGGCCAGGACGACCGGCGGCTGGGACGTGACCGGCCAGACCCTGCCGGGCAGCCCGGTCGGCGATCTGCGCGGCACGCTGGCGGCGGGCGGCGTCAACGTCGGCGACATCGCCGCGATCGGCGGCGTGTCGAGTGTCCCGCCGGACCAGGCCCAACTCCAGACCGCCGGCGGCGCCCGCCCGGCCGGCGCCCACCCCCTCAACGGGGTGGACGACGAGTGGCTGGCGGCGACCGGCTACCACCTGCGGGCGCGCGCCGACGGCTACGCCGACGACGCGGCGGTCTGGCGGGCGGTGCGCGAGAATCCGGACAACGTGGTGCTCGACCTCACCGCCGTCCCGAACGCCGACGCCGGCGCGGACCCCGACCGCTGGCAGGTCGAGGGGATCGCGGCGGACGCCACGACCTTCGGGCCGGTCCGCGTCGAACTGCGCTCCCCGGCGACCGGCCAGGCCCGCACCGTCACCGTGGTCGGCGTGACCGACACCTTCGTCGCCGACACGCGCGGGCTGTTCGCCAACCAGCGCCTGATCGACGAGGTCTTCGGCCCGCGGCCGGCCACCACCTACTTCTTCAAGCTCGCCCCCGGCATGGACGACCGGGCCACCGCCCGCGCGATCGAGGCGGCGACCCTGCGCCACGGGATGCAGGCCGGCTCGATCCACGAGGCGATCGCGGAGAACAACCGGATCAGCGCGGGCTTCTTCGCCCTCCTGCAAGGCTTCATCGGCCTCGGCCTGGTCGTCGGGATCGCCGCCCTCGGCGTGGTCGCCTTCCGCGCGGTGGTCGAGCGGCGGCAGCAGATCGGGATGCTGCGCGCGATCGGCTTCAGCCGGGGCCTGGTCGCCGCCGGCTTCCTGGTCGAGTCGCTCTTCATCACCGGGCTCGGCATCTTCGCCGGCGTGACGATGGCGATCCTCCTCTCCTACAACCTCTTCACCGGGGGCGAATTCGGCGACACCGGCGGCGCGGCCTTCTTCGTCCCCTGGGGCCAGGTGGCGCTCTTCTCCGGCATCGCCCTCGCCGCGGCGCTGCTGATGACGGCCCTCCCCGCGCGCCAGGCCGGCGCCGTCGCCCCCGCCGAGGCGCTGCGCTACGAGTAGCGCGGAGCGTAGCGCATACAGCGAAGGGCGCGGGGTGGGAGTTCGTAACCTCCCGTCCCACGCCCTTTTCTGCTCACCTCGCCCCCCCCACACCGTGTCTGTCCTGCCGCGGGGCGGGTGCGCCGGCGACTGAAGTCGTGCCTGCCGGCCTGCGGACCACGAAGCACCCCCACAGGCATGAATCCGGCCACGCCGGACTGTGACCGATCCACAGCGGGGGCCGATGAAGCCGACCCCCGGCGTGGCCGCGCTCCCGGTCCCCGGCGGGGGACTTCGCGGCACGGCGGCGCCGGCAGGCGCGACTTCAGTCGCCAGCGCCCCCACCCCTACCCGGCGCCCCGCGCCCGATCGCTGGCACAACCTTTGCAAGAAGGTCGGCAGCGGGCGAGGCGGCCCGGTTCCTTTCCGTGCCGGATCGGTGTACACTCGGCGCGGCAGATGCCCTTCCTCGCGGCGTCCTTGCCAGCATGGGCTCTGCGGCGCGACCGCCCGCGGATCGCTGAATCGCTATTGAACTGGGGAGTGGACGATGGCGATCGATTTCAGCTTCGGCAACCGCAAGCAAGCCTTCTCCGGCGCCGCCACCGCGTCGCCCCAGGCGGCGCTGCAGGCGCTCTTCCTCGACCGCCTGGCCCGGCTCGTCCGCAAGGTCCACCTGCACGGGCGCTACCTGGTGCCGACCGATCGCCGGATGCAACTCCTCAACCGCGCGATCCTCACCACCTTCTGCGACTGCCGCGAGGCCGGCGTCGAGGCCGAGGCCCGCGCCATCCTCACCGATTTGCGCCGCGACCTCGTCCTCCCCGTCCCCGCGCCCGACAGTCGCGCCCTCTAAAGCGCGCCGCTCGGCGACAGGGTCTCTCGCGGCTACCCGGTTGCGTTGCCGGGCGCCGCGGCGTGTCCTCGCGCGCCTTCGACCTTCGACCCACCTTCGTGCTTGTCTCCACCCCGCGGGCGGTGGTAGGATGCCGCGGGCGGCGCCCCGCGCGGAGGCGGACGCGGCCGCCCGGTCGTCGACCGGCAGTCAGTAGGATGGAGGAGGTCCAGGAGATGGCGTACGAGCTGCCACCGCTACCCTACCCGAACAATGCGCTGGAGCCGCACATCGACGCGATGACGATGGAGATCCACCACGACCGGCACCACAACACCTACGTCACCAACCTCAACAACGCGCTCCAGGATCACCCCGACCTGGCGAGCATGCCAATCGAAGAACTCATGCGCAACCTCGATCGCGTCCCGGAGGCCGCCCGCACCGCCGTCCGCAACAACGGCGGCGGCCACGCCAACCACACCCTCTTCTGGCAGATCATGGGGCCGAACGGCGGCGGCCAGCCCAGCGGCGAACTCGCCCAGGCGATCGAGCAGACCTTCGGCTCCTACGACGCCTTCAAGCAGCAGCTCACCCAGGCGGCGACCACCCGCTTCGGCAGCGGCTGGGGCTGGCTGGTGGTCGAGCCGGGCGGCGGCCTCGCCATCACCAGCACCCAGAACCAGGACACCCCGCTGATGGAGGGCCGGACCCCGATCCTCGGCGTCGACGTCTGGGAGCACGCCTACTACCTGAAGTACCAGAACAAGCGCCCCGACTACCTGAACGCGTGGTTCAACACGATCAACTGGGACGCCGTCGCCCAGCGCTACCAGCAGGCCTGGGGCTAGTGCCGGATCACCGGCCCGCCCCAGGGGGCCGGTAGGGGCCGGTTTCAAACCCGCCCTGGTCGGTCTGCCCCGAACCGCGGAGTCTGGGCAACCGGGCCGGTCTTGTGCGCGCCCCTGGCGGCAAGCGAGAGCCACGCGGGGGCGGCGCCACTCGGCGCCGCCCCCTTTCCCATGACCCACGGCGCCGCCGCGAACCGCTCAACCCCCCGGCCCCTCCCGCGCCGCGTTCCCCGAGCGGCGGTGCGCGAAGAGCCAGTCGTACAGCTCCGGGTTGTCGTAGGTCCGCGTCCACGAATCGTGCCCCACCCCCGGATAGACGGTGAAGCGCACGTCGCCGCCGCGCGCCCGCAGCGCCTCCACCATCTCCTGGCTGCGCCGCAGCGGCACCACCGTATCCGCGTCGCCGTGGAAGGCCCAGACCGGCAGCCGTGTCAGCCGCGCCGTCCCGAACGGCTCTCCGCCCCCGCAGATCGGCGCGATCGCCGCGAAGCGCTCGGGCTCGGCGATCGCCAGCGCCCAGGTCCCGAAGCCGCCCATGCTCAGCCCCGTGACATACACCCGGTCGGCGTCGACCGCGTAGCGCCCCGCGATCTCGTCCAGCAGCGCGCTCAGCACCTCCACCGACCACCGCTCCTCCGGCGGGCACTGCGGCGAGACGACAATCGCGGGGAAATCGTCGCGCCCCTCCAGGACGCGCGGCAGGCCGTGCCGCTTGAGCTGCTCCAGGTCGTGCCCCCGCTCCCCCGCCCCGTGCAGGAACAGCACCAGCGGCCAGCGCCGCCCGCCTGTCTCATCATACCCCTCCGGCAGATAGAGCAGGTAGCGCGCCCCCACTGTCCGCGTTACCTCGCGCGTGAACGATCCCGCCTGCTGTCGTCCCGGCATCCCCAGCCCCCATCCCTCCCCCCCCACCCGGTGGCCGCCCCGCCGGTACGCCATGTTCCACCATCCGCCGCCGCGGCACAACCCGATAGCCCGCGGGCAACGGCTGTACCGGGCGACGGTTTGGGGGTACGATACGCACCACAGAGATCACAGAGATCACAGAGACGGGCGGGGGGGTATGCAAGAAGATTCGCGGCAAGTTACGGGCGAGATAATCGGTGCTGCCATCGCAGTACACAAGGCGTTAGGGCCTGGGTTGCTGGAATCGGCGTACGAAGCGTGTCTCGCGTTCGAGTTGGTCCAGCGCGGCCTGCGCGTCGAGCAGCAGAAACCGTTGCCCATCGTCTACCGCGGTGTCACCCTTGAGTGCGGCTACCGCCTCGACCTGCTGGTAGCGGAATCGGTCATCGTCGAGATCAAAGCTATCGAGAGACTGGCCCCGATCCACGACGCGCAGGTCCTCTCGTACCTCAAACTCTCGGGTCACAAGGTCGGTCTCCTGATCAATTTCAACGTCCAGGCCGTGAAGGATGGCATCCGGCGTCTGGTGATCTGACCACCGGAATCTCTGTGTTCTCTGTGTTCTCTGTGGTAAATTCCGTAGCCACTCGCGCGAAGGAGCGACGATGGAAACCGGCACACCGCACGTCCTCTTCGAGCGCCACG
>JAUJMV010000002.1:222821-224536 GCA_030446685.1 Thermomicrobiales bacterium
CGCGAAGGAGCGACGATGGAAACCGGCACACCGCACGTCCTCTTCGAGCGCCACGGGGCCGTCGCCTGGCTGACCTTCAACCGCCCCGAGGCGCGCAACGCGATGACCTTCGCCATGTACGACGCCCTCGTGCGCGCCTGCGACGCCGTCGAGGGCGACCCCGACTGCCGCGTCCTCGTCCTGCGCGGCGCCGGCGACAAGGCGTTCGTCGCCGGCACCGACATCAGCCAGTTCCAGTCCTTCGCCACCCCCCAGGACGCGCTCGACTACGAGCAGCGGCTCGACGGCGTGATCGGCCGGCTCGAGGCCCTCGCCCGCCCCACCATCGCCGCCATCCGCGGCGTCGCCGTCGGCGGCGGCGCCAGCATCGCACTCGCCTGCGACCTCCGCCTCTGCACGCCCGACGCCCGCTTCGGCGTCCCGATCGCGCGCACCCTCGGCAACTGCCTCTCGCTGAGCAACTACGCCCGCCTCGTCGACCTGATCGGCCCCGCGCGCACCAAAGAACTGATCTTCACCGCCCAACTGGTCGGCGCGGACGACGCCCGCGCGATCGGCCTCGTCAACGAGATCGTCGAGCCCGACCGCCTGGAGGAGCGCGCCCGCGAGGTCGCCGAGCAGATCGCCGGCCACGCCCCGCTCACCATCCAGGTCACCAAAGAGGCCGTCCGGCGCGTCCTCGCCGGGCGCCGCCCGCCGCGCGAGGAGGCCGACGACCTGATCCTCAAGGCATACATGAGCGAGGACTTCAAGGAGGGCGTCAGCGCCTTCCTGGAGAAGCGCAAGCCCCAGTGGCGCGGACGCTGACCGGGCTGCCTGCGGGCCACCGGCCGCGCCGCCCACGCCGCGCCGCTCGCCGCCCGGCGCCCCTCCGAGGTGGGGCAGGACGGACCGGCGCTCCGCTAAGCGGTCCACTCGTTCCCCTCTAGTCGGAGAGGCAATCCAGCGCGTATACAGATGACGCCAGGTATTCCCCAACTATCGGGGATCGGGAGACGGCGTCGGCAGGATAGGGAGTGGCGCGGCCGAGGGAGCGACCACGAACGTCGCGCTCGCCACAGCCCGCCGTGGATCGATGGGACCGTCGAACCGCACCGCGTTGATCTGGAACCGCGTTCCCGCCGGGGTCGTGGGGCCGCACCCGGTGAGGAAGACCGTGCTGACGAAAGTGCCGTCGGCGGCGACCCTGACGGGCGCGCCAACGGGCGATGCGCGGTATGGCTCCATCTGGATTGCTGCCAGACCGAAGGCGGTGGTGTTGGGCGGGAAACTGTGCCCCCGCACGACGAGGGCCGGGCTCTGCACGGCGCAGGCGCCGCGGTCGGGTTCGAGGGTGAGGGTCGGGACTGTCCCTCCCACGCTGATGGTGAAGGCGACCTGCGCGATCGTCTGCAGCGCATCAGCCTGCGCATTGCGGCGGCTAATTGCCATGGAGTAGGCGCCGGGCGGGCGGCCGAGGGAGTCGAACTCCACGCGGAGCAGGCCGTCCGCACCGACCGTGACCCGCCGATTCAGGATCAGCGGTTGGTCCGGGCCGGACCCTATGACGTACAGCGTAGCGTCGGGGGGGAAACCCGCCCCGGTGAACGTGAAGATCGTCCCCGCCGGCCCGGTGGCAGGGGTGACGGCGAGCGGTACTGCCGTGGTCGCGTCCCGGTCGCCGACCGGCCCGCTCGACCGGACAGCCGGGGTCCCCCTGGTGGCCGTGGCGGCAG
>JAUJMV010000002.1:224636-252762 GCA_030446685.1 Thermomicrobiales bacterium
GGGGAAAGTTCTAGGCGTTACTATGGTACTCTGCCGAGGGATGGGACGCGCGGACCCGGCGCCAGCACACCAGGCCCGCGGTAATGGCCGCCCGGCGATGCCCGCTCAAAGCGCGGCGAGGTGCTGTGCCAGGCGGGGCAGGAGTTTGTCGCGTTGTCCCGCCTGATGGGACAACGCCTCTCGGGCGCGACGGTTCAACAATGACCAGACCGGAGGGGGAAGATGGCGGACGAGCATGGCACGACCCCGCCGCCGCTGGCGGGCATCCGCGTCCTCGACCTGGGGCGGCACCTCGCCGGCCCGACCTGCGCGCAGTGGCTCGGCGACCTCGGCGCCGACGTGATCAAGATCGAGAACCCCGAGCGGGGCGAGGACGGGCGTGCGTCCGGCCCCCCCTTCTTCGACGCCGGCGGCCCCGCGCCGCGGGGTGAGAGCGCCTTCTTCCTCTCCGCCAACCGCAACAAGCGCTCCCTGGCGATGGAAGTCAAGACCCCCGCCGGGCGCGACCTCTTCCTGCGGCTGGCCGAGGGGTCCGACGTCGTGGTCGAGAACTTCCGCCCCGGCGTGATGGCCGCCCTCGGGATCGACTACGCCACCGCCGCCGCCCGCAACCCGCGGATCATCTACTGCTCGATCTCCAGCTTCGGCGCCGACGGCCCGCTCGCCGGCCGCCCCGGCTTCGACCAGATCATCCAGGGCATGTCCGGCCTGCAGAGCGTCACCGGCTTCGAGGGGGGCGAGCCGGTCCGCGTCGGCATCCCGATCGCCGACCTCCTCACCGGCCTCCTCGGCGCCTACGGCGTCCTCGCCGCCCTGCTGGCGCGCGAGCGCACCGGCCGCGGCCAGGAGGTCCAGACCTCGCTCCTCGAGGGGATGGTCGGCCTGCTCGGCTTCCAGGCGGTGCGTTACCTCAACGGCGCCGGCGCCCCGCCCCCCGCCGGCAACCACCACCCGATCAACGCCCCCTACGGCGTCTTCAAGACCCGCGACGGCTACGTCACCATCGGCGCGATGACCGAGAAACTCTGGCGCAAGCTCGCCGAGATCCTCGACGCGCCCGAATGGCTCGCCGACCCCCGCTTCGCCACCAACGGCGGCCGCTTCACCCACCGCCACGAACTGGCCGAGCTCATCAGCGCCAGGCTGCAGTCCCACACCTCCGCCGAATGGGAACAGATCCTCAACGACGGCGGCGTCCCCTGCGGCCCGATCGCCACCATGGACCAGGCGCTCGAACACCCGCAGGTCCACCATCGCGAGATGGTCGTCGAGCTGCCCCACCCGACTCTCGGCGCCGTCCGCCTCCTCGGCCTGCCGGTCAAGCTCGGCGACACCCCCGCCGTCATTGAGCGCGTCCCGCCCCTCTTCGCCCAGCACACCGACGAAATCCTCCGCGAGCTCGGCCTCACCGACGCCGAACTCGCCCGCCTGCGCGCCGACGGCGCCATCCGCAGCGCGGCACGGAACGCGGAATAACGCCTGTGCCTCGCGCCTCTCCTCGACACGGCTGGAGCATCGAATGCGGGCAACGACCGTCGAACTGTCATAGGAGTTACGCAGTTGGCCGCGGGTCGCCTACACTTGGTTCCATGAATGCGCCGAAGTGTGACGCCCGCGACTACATCGACTTCCTGGTGGCGAGCCGGCGCGCGGTGAGCCCACGGAAGCCGCCCGCGCGCAGCCGGACCGGCCGGCACCGCCGGCCACGACGCCTTCACCCGCCTCCTGCACCGGCCGCGCGATCCCGCGGCGCTGCCCCCGCGCGGCGGCGCCGCTGGTGGACCGGGGCGGCGGGCCGCTGGTGCTGGACGACACGGTCTGGGCAAGCCCTACGCGAAGAAGATGGATCCATCGCGCGGCCGTGGTCGGGTGATGACGGGCGGTCGGTCTGGGGCATCGGGCTGGTGCCGCTCCTGTGGAGCGACGGGGAGGCGCTGATCCCCTGCGACTACGCGCCTCTACGACAACGCCAGCGATGGGCTGACCAAGAACGACCAGGCCCGCGCGCGCTGGCGCCGCCGCGGCGCGCGGCTTCGCCCCGGCGATGGTCCTCTTCGACAGCTGGTACGCCAGCCTGGAGAACCTGAAGGCCGTCCGGGGCCACGGCTGGCCCTGGCTCACCCCGCTGGCCGCAACCGGGCGGTCAACCCCGACGATCGGGAACCGGCGCCTGGACCAGTGCGCCATCGCCGCCACGGGCACGCGCGTCCACCTGCAGGGCTACGGCTTCGTGGTCGTCTTCCGGATCGTCTCCACGGACGGGGACACCGTACTGGGCGACCAGCGACCTGACGATGACCGACCCGGGGCGGTCGAAGTACAGCGAGTTGGCCTCCGCCATCGAGGTCTCACCGCGCCCGCAAGCAGGATCGCGGCGGGGTCGAGCGCGCCCGGTGCGCGCCGCCCGCGCCCACGAGACCACGCACCTGCGCCCTGCGCGCCTTCCTGCGCCCGCGAGCAGCTTCGCCGCGCACCGGCGTCGGCTGGGGGCGGCCAAGCTGGGCATCATCCGCGACGCCGTTCGCCACTACCTCGCGGGCAACGTCCATCCCCGCTACACCCTCGCCTCAACTGCGTAACTCCTATGCCATTCTGAGCAGCGAAGAATCGCGCACCTAAGCACGCGGTCCCGGTCAACCGCGCGCCTACCCGGCCCCAGCCCGCGCAGGCGGGTTTATACCCTTCAGGGTGCTTCTCGGCGAGGCCCGTGAGACACCGGTTTCAATCGGCGGCCACCCTCTCGGGAAGGAGCACGCGCATGACCACCGCCACCCCCACCCCCACCCCGACCCCGGCCCGCCCCGCGAGCCGCGGTCGGCCCCGCGCGGCGTCGTCGCCGCCGCGGCTCTTCGCCAGCGCCGCCGGCATCGACATCCTCCGTCGCGGCGGCAACGCCGTCGACGCCGCCATCGCTGCCGCCGCGGTGATGATGACGGTCGAGCCGCGCAACGGCCACCTCGGCGGCGACGCCTTCCTCCAGATCAGCCGGCCCGGCCCCGACCGCGCCCAGGTCGTCGCGATCAACGCCAGCGGCGCCGCCCCCACCGCCGCCACCCCCGAACCTACCGCGCGCTCGGCGTCATCCGACCACGGCCTCGACCTCCTCCGCCGTCCCCGGCGTCGTCAGCGGCTGGGCGCTGGCGGTCGACGCCACGGCAGCCGCCCCCTGGCCGAACTCCTCGCCCCGGCGATCGACTGGGCCGAGCTCCGCGTCCTGGTCACCCCGCGCCTCCACCAGATGCTCGCCGCCGACGCGCCCCTCTACCGCCAGTGCGCCGACAGCGCCCGCGTCTTCCTCCCCGGTGGGCGCGTCCCGCCGGTCGGCGCGGTCCTCCGCCTGCACCGGCTCGCCGCCAGCCTGCGCCGGATCGCGGCGAGCGGGCGCGACGTAAGTTCTACCGCGGCGCCCTTGGCCGACGAGATGATCCGCGCCTCCGACTGCCACGCCGGCCTCTTCACCCGCGACGACTTCGCCGCGCACCAGAGCGAAGAGTTGGAGCCCCTGGTGATCGACTACCGCGGCCACACCGTCCACCAGCGCGCCCCTCGCAGGGTCGTACGAGCGGACGCGGCGCTCGGTGACCTGATCGTCCTGCAACTGGCGCCGAACATCCTCGAATCCTTCGATCTCGGAACCCTCGGCGCGTCCGGCTCGGTCGCCGCGACCCACCTGCTCCTGGAAGACAGCAAGCTCGCCTTCGCCGACCGCCTGCAATATCTCGGCGACCCCCGCCACGCCGCCATCCCCCTCGACCACCTCCTCTCCGAAGGAGTCGCGCGCGTCGGCGCGATCCGTTCGTCCATCGACCCGCGCCGCGCCCGCCCCTGCCCCTCCCGCCCCGGTCGGCCCCGACACACCTCCCTCGTCGCCGCCGACGGCTCCGGCCTGATCGTCGCCTACATCCAACGCTGCTCCGGCGCCGGCGTCGTCCTCGGCGACACCGGTGTCCTGATGAACGCCGCCTCCTCGGCTTCAACCTCGAACCCGGTGACCCCGGTGCCTCGCCCCCGGCAAGCGCCCGGTCCACACCCTCAATACCTATGTCGTCTCCCGCGACGGCGAACCAGTCCTCGCCGGCAACACCCCGGCGCACGGCAGGCGCGCACGCGCGGTCCAGACCGGCCTGCTACCGCTCGTACTGCCTCGACCACGAGCGCGACCCGCAGCGCGCCATCGAGGCCCCGCGCTGGTCGTGATCGGCGACCAGCTCGACTTCGGCCTCCCACCGTCAGGCTCGACTACGACCCGGCGACCGCGCCGTCGCCGCCCTCCGCGCCCTCGGCCACCGCGTCGAGCCGATCGGCCCCTGGGCCTCTCGGCGGCGCTGTCCGCGTCGCGCGCGACCCCCGCACCGGCCTCTACCACGGCGCCACCGAGGTCCGGCGACCGGGCTGCACCGTGCTCGGCTTCTAGCCATCACGCGCCGCGTGGCCGCGGGAACATCTATGCTACGTAGTACGTTGAGCTGCAAGAGGAGGGACCATTGTCGGGACAAAGCCGAACCGCTGCGCGGAGATCCGCGAGCGCGCGCTCGCCGACCCCGCGATGCGCGAGCGGTCGTCGGACGCGGCGCTCGGTGACCGCGACGATTCGGCAACTCCTGCAACTGATCGACGCCGAGCGCGCTGGGCCGCCTGACGAAAGCGGAACTGGCGGAGCGCGTCGGGGCAACCCCCTCGGCCGTTCGAACGATTGCTGACCTCGGAAGACAGCAACCCCACCCTGCGGACGCTGCTCGGCCTCTTCGACGCGCTGGACCTCGAGTTTTCGGTGAAGCCGAAGAAGCGCGCACGTCGATGTCGGGCCGCTCACACATCACCGGTTATCACGTCGGCTTTTTCGGAATAGCCGAAACAGATGCCGGTGTAACGTGGTGGTCTTCCAGCGCCACGCGGACGATGATCTCGACGAACGCTGCCCGGCGGAGAAGATTCCTTTCCCGATGCGCCGGCCTCCGTCGCCACCGACCTGATCGCTATCATCGACGCGGTGGCCGTCGCCCCGCCACCCCAGTTCACTGGCGGCGGCATGTTGGGAGGTCATGCACGGCAGCATGCGCGGCTATTACGAGGCCCGCACGCGCGGCCCCGATCGGCGCCTCTACCAGTCGATCACCATCCTCGAGCGCGACGCGCCCGGCTTCGATGGGGCGCAGCGCTGGTCGTGATCGCCGGACTGTCCAAGCCAAACAATTCCGCCTTCACCGAGGCCGACTACGCCCGCATCCGGCGTCTCGGCGACGATGATCGGCGGAGGATCCCGCGGAACGTCGTCTGACGATTCTCGGCCGAGTCCTCCGCGCCCTCGGCCGACGCATGGACCAGCTCGGCCTCTGGGCCTCCGGCGGCGCCGTCCAGCCCGTCGCCCGCGATCGCGCGACCGGCCTCTCGCGGCACCACCGAGGGTCGCGGCGGTTGATGGCTGCACCGTGCTCGGCTTCTAACGGTCGCGCGCAATGCGGTACGGGGGGTATCATTGTTGCGTAGTACGTACATCTGCTCTATCCCCTCGTCGCGCGGGTACCGCGCGCCGATCCGCTGCACCGCCGGCAAGCGGACGATCGTGGCTGTCGCCGAATCTGCCCAAAAGCTGCGCGGTGGTTACTACACCCCGCGACCTGTCGCTGATTTCCAGGCCCGCTGGGCCGTCGAGAGTCCGATCTTCAGGTTCTCGAGGCGAGTTGCGGCGACGGGAACATTTCCGTCGCCGTCGCTGAACGATTGATCGCGCTCGGCCTGACGCCGTGCGCTGTCGCCGACCGGCTTACATCGGTGGAGCTTGACGCTGACGAGGCCGACAAAGCCACCATCCACGCACACTGCGATGTCGGTATTGAGGGATCGCCGGTTATCACGTCGGACTTTTTCACCTACTGCCAAGAATCGCTGCTCGGTAACGTCCGCTTCGACGTCGCCATCGGAATCCCCCGTTCATCCGCTACCAGCACTTCGATGAGCGGTATCAGAAGATCGCCTTTCAACAATGCGCCACGCTGGCCTCACTCCGACACGCCTGACCAACATCTGGATGCCCTTTGTGGTCGCCGCTAGATGCTCAGGGAACTTGACGTTGGCGATGGTCATCCCCGCCGAACTACTGCAAGTCGGCTATGCCGCGCAACTCCGCAAGTTCCTGACCGAACACTATCAGTCGATCACCATCGTGACGTTCAACAAGCTGCTCTTCGATGGGGCGCAGCAAGAGGTCGTGTTGCTGTTGGCGAACACGCACCGGTTTAGTTCGTGGCGGTATCGACTGGTGGAACTGGAAGATGACCGGCGCCTCGCCGCCTACGACTTTCGCTTGCACGAGCGGAACTTGCCGAGTTCGGCAGGACCTGGACCACGCTAAACCAGAGCCTGAGCCGGACTCCGCCCCACTCGTCGAGCCAGCTCGGCGCGCTGTTTGACCGCGCCGTCGGCACGGCGCTGGCCGCTATGCTCGGTGGCATCCCCATCGTCGCGCCGGTCCGAAACTCGCTGATTCCGCCCGAGCGCGACTGCGTCGAAGTCGGGCCGGTGCGTGTGATCGGCGGCGTCCGTCCGCAGGATTTCGATGTCGGGTATCGCCCTGATGGGGTGCGGTTCGCGTTCGACAGCAAGACGCTCAACGACCGCAACAGCATCAACAAGAACTGGCAGAACATGATTAACGACCTCGCCACCGAGGCGACGACCGTCCACAGCCGCTTCCCGCACGCTGTCGTCGCCTTCATCGTCGCCCTGCCGGAGCCGGTCGTCTCCGAGCCGCAGCGCGCGGCGATCACCGAGACGCTCGAACGCCTCGCACGCCGGGGTGGTGTCGCCGGCCCCGAGTACATGGCCGAAGCGATTTCGCTGGTCCTGTGGCGCCCCGACGGGACGATTGCCCCCGCTTCCCCGTGCCCGCATCGCCGCTCCGCATCGAGAAGTTCTCGCAGCAGGTAGAGGCGTCGTACACCGAGCGGTACAAGGGCCTGCCGCCGCACACCGTGTAGCCGGCTGTACTCTATCGGCGGGCCTACTCCGGGTACGAAGGCAGCGGAATCTCTTCCCCCGCTTCATACTCGGTCTCGATCCACAGTGCGCGGATCTCCTCGGCCGCCGGCCCAACCTCTTCCAAGCTCTCGACCTGGGTCATGCACCCCGGCAGATCGGGGAACACGATCACATAGCCGCCCTCGGGCTCGGCATGCACGGTGAATGGGTATTCCCGCGCCAGATGTTCTACGCTCACCACACCCTCACGACGACAGCCGCGCGATCGCCCACCCGCCCCCATCCCCCGCGTGTAGCGGAAGCGGTCGTGCAGGCGGTTCGGGCGCCCCTGCCAGAACTCGAAGCCGGTCGGCGACAGGCGGTAGCCGCCCCAGAAGGGCGGGATCGGCACCTCGCCGTCGCGGAACTCCTCCTCCACCGCGCGCAGCCGCTCCTCCAGGATCGCGCGCCCGGCGATCGGCTCGCTCTGGCGCGAGGCCCACGCCCCCAGCCGGCTGCCGCGCGGCCGGCTCCGGAAGTACGCCTCCGACTCCTCGCGCGACACGCGCTCCACCACCCCGCCGATGCGGACCTGCCGCTCCAGCCCCGCCCAGTAGAAGACGATCGCCGCCCGCGGGTTCTCCGCCAGCTCGCGCCCCTTGCGGCTCTCGTAGTTGGTGTAGAAGGTGAAGCCCCGCTCGTCGAAGCCCTTCAGCAGCACGACTCGCGCCGACGGCGTCCCGTCGCGCGTCGCGGTCGCCAGCGTCATCGCGTTCGGCTCCGGCGCCCCGCGCGCCACCGCCTCCTGGAACCACGCCGCGAACTGCGCGAATGGGTCCGGGTCGAGGTCGTGCGCCTCCAACCCGGCCCGGCGGTACTCCTCCCGCATCTCGGCCACATCCTCTGCACGCGGGGGCGCTGCTTGCGACGAATCGTTCATACCCTCTGATCCACCTACCGCATCATCCGCCCGAATCCACCGATGGAGATAGGCGGCGCAGGAACTCATACGGCGTGACGATCCGCAATGCGGCCCGCGCCGCCACATCGTCGTTCCAATGCGCCTGGTTGCTCGAAATAACCCAGTCCGGTCGCGCTTCTATCGCGGCAATGATCGCCGGCAAGTCGTTGCTGTGGCGCACGACCGGCAGGAGGATAGGCGCGTACCGCCGAACGGCCTCGCCCACTGGCGGCGGGCGCCGCTCCACGCGCGCCCGCGCGAACCACCCGGCAAGGTCCGCCGCCACGACTCTGGCCCGCTCGTCCGGCAGCGCGGCAAGTTTCCGGGCCATCCCACGGCGCACTTCCCGCTCGATCTGCTCCGCCAGGACGACGGTATAGCGTTGGCGTTGCGTCACCAGAATCGTGACCGCTTTGGCCGCCCCCCACGAACTGACGCAGCCCTCGATGATGACTCCCGCGTCGAGGAACAGCCGCAGCGGCGCCGTCTTACTCTGCACGCCTGTCCGCCGGCTCGTCCCGATCCGCTTCCGCGGCGGCGTGCAGCGCCAGCCTCTGGCGTTCCAACTCCGCCATGAACTCCGCCCCGTACAGCTCTTCGACGACTTCTGCGCGCACCGCCGGCAACTCGTCCAAGAAATCCTGCGGCGTCAGTCCCGCCTCCTGCAGCACCGCCGCCGCATCATCCATCAGCCGCGCCAGGTGCTCATCCTGCGGAATCACCAGGAGCGTCTGATCGATTAGCACGTAGGCGACCGACGAGCCCGGCCGCATGCCTAGCGCCCGGCGCACCGGTTTCGACAGCGAGAGCCGACCTTTGTTGTCCAACACCGCGAAGCCGAACAGCGCGGTCTCTTGCGCTTCGGGTGGGGATGGGGCTGAGGTCATAACCACCTCTCCAACGTATCAGGAATCGTAGGATTGTCCCACTATCATCAGCGTAGCACCGGTTGTAGTTCCTCGCAAGATTACAGTGCAGGATACGCCCAATCGAACGAAAACACCGCGCGGCTCGCCTACCATCGCCCGTGCCCACTCAAAGGCGATGATGCTGGTATTGAGTTAGTAGTCATCTTTCCTGCGCAACTTCCACCTCCGCGGCTTCGTCACCGGACAGGTACAGTTCGACTGCTTCCCGCAGATTGGCTTCAAGCTCTTCCAGCGACTCGCCCTGTGTGTAGAGTCCCGGCAGGCTTGTCGCCTTCGCCCAGTACCCGCCCTCTTCGGCCTCCTAGATGATGGCCTTCACCTTCATCATCCCCCTACCGGCCTCGCCCACCCTGGTAGTGTAGCATCGGGCGCGATCCACCGGCCGATAACCCCCCACCTGGCACGATCCCCCCCCGCGCGTCGGTTCGATCTCTATAGCCCGCGCCCTGCCCGTGTGGCGACCGGCGGCGGGCCGCCGATCACCCGACCCGAGGCCCGGCGTGCGCGAGGGCGGTTTTGACGAAACGAACCGGCCGCGCAAGGCCAAAAATTGGCTTGACGGCAGGGAAAACCAGCCCTATCCGGCGGGAAAAGGCGCCCCCGAATCGCCCCCATTTCCCCCCGAATTGCCCGTTTCGCGCCCGGATGCGAAGATACCGGCGCTGAACGAACCCCCGGCCCGGCGCGGCGGCGCCCGGCCGGGCTGGACGCGAGGAGGGAGACAGTCCATGGCAACCACGCTGCAACGCGAGGAGACCGCGACCGAGCAGGGGCCGGGCGACGGGCCGATCGACGCCGGGGTCCTGGGTGCGCTCGAATGGCGCCTGGTCGGCCCGTTCCGCGGCGGCCGCGTCGTCGCGGTCGCCGGCCACCCCACCGACCCGCAGACCTTCTACTTCGGCTCCACCGGCGGCGGCGTCTGGCGGACGACCGACGGCGGCCTCTACTGGCGCAACCTCTCCGACGGCTTCTTCGGCCGCGCCTCGGTCGGCGGCCTCGCCGTCGCCCCGTCCGACCCCAACGTGATCTACGCCGGCCTCGGCGAGGCGACGATCCGCGGCAACGTCTCCCACGGCGACGGCGTCTACCGCTCCACCGACGGCGGCAAGACCTGGGCGCACCTGGGGCTGGCCGAGACGCGCAACATCGGCAAGGTCCGCGTCCACCCCACCGACCCCGACCTCGTCTACGTCGCCGCCCTCGGCCACGCGCACGGCCCGAACCCCGAGCGCGGCGTCTACCGCTCCAAGGACGGCGGCAAGACCTGGGAGCGCGTCCTCTTCCGCGACGAGCGGACCGGCGCGATCGACCTGAGCATCGACCCGCACAACCCGCGCGTCCTCTACGCCGCCCTCTGGGAGGCGCGGCGCGGCCCGCACGAGCTGATCAGCGGCGGCCCCGGCAGCGGCCTCTTCCGCTCGACCGACGGCGGCGACACCTGGGCCGAGATCAGCCGCCAGCCCGGCCTGCCCGCGGGCGTCCTCGGCAAGATCGGCGTCGCCGCCTCCCCCGCCCGCCCCGACCGCGTCTGGGCGATCGTCGAGGCCGAGGACGGCGCGGTCTTCCGCTCCGACGACGGCGGCGAGCGCTGGACCCGCCTCAGCGAGGAGCGCAACCTGCGCCAGCGCGCCTGGTACTACCACCACATCATCGCCGACCCCCACGACCCCGAGACCGTCTGGGTGCTCAACGTCGAGGCCTGGAAGTCGGTCGACGGCGGCAAGACCTTCAGCACCGTCCCGATCCCCCACGGCGACAACCACGACCTCTGGATCGACCCGCGCGACCCCCGCCGGATGATCGAGGGCAACGACGGCGGCGCCACCGTCTCCTTCACCGGCGGCGACACCTGGTCGAACCTCTACAACCAGCCGACCGCCGAGTTCTACCACGTCACCGCCGACACCCGCACCCCCTACCGCCTCTACGGCGCGCAGCAGGACAACACCACCATCTCCGTCCCCAGCCGCGCCCCGATCGGCGGCATCACCCGCTCCGAGGCGTTCGAGATCGGCGGCGGCGAGAGCGGCTACATCGCCGTCCGCCCCGACAATCCGGACATCATCTTCGCCGGCAGCTACCTCGGCTTCGTCACCCGCTACGACGGTCGCACCGGGCAGTCGCGCAACATCATGGTCTGGCCGGAGTTCACCCTCGGCGCCGGCGCCGCCGACGCGAAGTACCGCTTCCAGTGGACCGCGCCGATCGTCCTCTCGCCCCACGACCCCAACGAGCTCTACATCACCGGCAACCACGTCTTCCGCTCGACCGACGAGGGGACCACCTGGGAGGCGATCAGCCCCGACCTCACCCGCAACGACCCCGCCAAGCTCGGGCCGTCCGGCGGGCCGATCACCAAGGACAACACCGGCGCCGAGTACTACTGCACGATCTTCGCCTTCGCCGAGTCGCCCCTCCAGCGCGGCCTCTTCTGGGCCGGCTCCGACGACGGGCTGATCCACCTCTCGCGCGACGGCGGCCAAGGGTGGGAGAACGTCACCCCGCCCGCCGACCTCCTCCCCGAGTGGGCGCTGATCTCGATCATCGAGCCCTCGCCGCACGACCCTGCCGTCGCCTACGTCGCCGCCACCCGCTACAAGCTCGACGACTTCGCCCCCTACCTCCTCAAGACCGCCGACTACGGCCGGACCTGGACCCTGATCACCGGCGGCCTCGCCCCCGACGACTTCACCCGCGTGATCCGCGCCGACCCCGCCCGCCCCGGCCTCCTCTACGCCGGGACCGAGACCGGCGTCCGCATCTCCTTCGACGACGGGGCGCGCTGGCAGCCCCTCCAGAACAACCTCCCGGTCGTCCCGATCCACGACCTGCTCGTCAAGGACGGCGACCTCGTCGCCGCGACCCACGGCCGCTCCTTCTGGATCCTCGACGACCTCTCGCCGGTGCGCGAGCTGACGGCGGCGATCCCCCAGCAGCCCGCGCACCTCTTCACGCCCCGCCCGACGGTCCGCTTCCGCACCAACGGCGGCTTCGGCCACCCACCGACGACCGGCGTCAACTACAAGATGACCGGCGCGACGATGATCGCCTACCAGCAGCGCGAGAAGGCCACCGGCGAGAAGGACGAAATCCTCCTCGACGCCGGCAAGAACCCGCCCGACGGCGTGGTGCTGCTCTACCACCTGAAGGAACGGCCCGCCGACGACATCACCCTGACCTTCCTCGACGCCGACGGCCGGGAGATCAAGACGTTCACCAGCAAGCCGGACAAGCCGCAAGGCCAGGACGGGAAGGAGCCCGCCGCCACCGCCGGCGCGGGCGCCGCGCCCGGCACGACCCCGGTCGCTGGCGAGGCCCCCGTGCCCGCAACGGCCGCGGCCGACCCCGCCAAAGACGACGAGGAGGATAAGGAGCCGAAGCTGCCCAAGGAGGCCGGGACCAACCGCTTCGTCTGGAACGGGCGCTACCCCGACCCCGTCAAGGTGGCCGGCGACAAGTCGTCCGGCTTCATGGGCCGCACCGCCGGCCCGCTGGCCGTCCCCGGCACGTACGGGGCGCGGCTGAAGGTCGGCGACCAGGAGTACACCACCTCCTTCGAAATCCGCAAGGACCCGCGCGTGACCGCGACCCAGGAGGACCTGCGGGCGCAGTTCGACCTGCTGCTCGCGGTGCGCGACAAGCTCTCCCAGACCAACGAGGCGATCGCCCAGCTCCGCGGCGTCCGCGACCAGGTGGAGGGGTGGGAGCGCCGCGCCGCCGGGCGGGACGAGTACCGCGCGGTGCCGGACGCCGCCAAGGCCCTGAAGGAGAAGCTGACGGCGATCGAGGAGGAGCTGGTCCAGACCAAGGCGAAGAGCTCCCAGGACACGCTCAACTTCCCGATCCGGCTCAACGCCCGGCTCGACCTGCTGGCCGCCCTGATCGGCGGGGCCGACGCCGCGCCCACCGCCGCGTCCCGCGAGGTCTTCGCCGACCTCTCGGCGCGGATCGACGCGCAGCGCGAGCGGCTCCAGCAGGTGCTCGACACCGACGTCGCCGCCTTCAACGCGCTGATCCGCGACCTGAACGTCCCGGCTATCGTCCCCGCCGCGGAGCGCGGGGCATAGCGCGGAGGGCCGAGGGCGGAGGGCGGAGGGCCGTAATGTGAGGGATGGGGCATGCCGTCCCTGCGCCGCGCCCGCTGCCCTCTCCCTTCCGCCCTCCGCCCTCCGCCCTCGCCGTAACCATCGCGCCCCCCCGTTCGTAAGCTATGGTGGGCGGCGCGGGCGCGGCGGCCCCCCCGCGTGGCACCGCCCGTGCGTTTAGCGTGCTGGCGCGCGGGCAGACGGGCCGACCCGCGTTGCCGCGCGCTCGCGGGGTGGTCTATACTGTGGCCGTTCCGGGGTGCGGTGCGCGTCCCCGCGCGAGCGCCGGCCGCGGCCGTAGGGTGGGAAGGCGTGGCGGGACTCGACCGGTTCGAACAATTCTTCGAGCGCATCGTCGAAGGGACGATCATGCGCTTCTTCCGCAGCCCCATCCAACCGGCCGAGATCGGGCGCAAGCTGGAGCGGGCGATGGAGGACGGGCGCGTCGTCTCGGTCGGCTCGGTCCTGGTGCCGAACACCTACCGCGCCGAGATGCACCCCCAGGACATGGTCGCCTTCGCCGACTTCGTGGTCCCGCTCAGCCGCCAGATGGAGGGCTGGCTCGCCGAGGAGATCGCCGACCGCGGCTACCGCACGCTCGGCCGCGTCCGCGTCCAGATCGTCGGCGACGAGCAGGTCCCGCGCCGCACCATCCGCGTGGAGGCGCAGACCTCCGCCACCCTCGACCGCCCCGCGATCGAGGAGGACCAGATCCAGAAGACCGAGGTCTACCGCGTCATCCGCGAGAGCACCGGGGTGCCGCCCCGCCTCCTGCGCGTGATGAACGGCCCCGGCAAGGACCGCACCTTCACCATCCGCGCCGCGACGACCTCGGTCGGCCGCGGGCTCGACAACGACCTGGTGCTCGAATCGACCGACGTGTCGCGCCACCACGCCCAAATCGAGTACCGCGACGGCAGCTACCACCTGACCGATCTCGGCAGCACCAACGGCAGCCGGGTCAACGGCCAGCCGGTCCAGCGCGCCATCCTGCGCGACGGCGACGAGATCGAGTTCGGCAGCCTGCACCTGCAGTTCTTGCCCTACCCGGTGGGCGTGCCGCGATGAGGCGATTGCGGATTGCGGATTGCGGATTGCGGACTATGCCAGGGGGCGGGTCGTGCCGTTCCGGCGTCGGTTCCTGCCCTCGGCGCTGCCCGCGCCACCCCCGTCGTGCCGGCATCCCCGCCCCCCGTCAATCCGCAATCCGCAATCCGCAATCCGCAATGGAAGGGGGCGCGCGATGAGCAACCTCCCCTTCGACACCAACCTCCCCTTCGAGTGGTTCATCCTGCTGCTGCGCATCCTCTTCGTCTTCCTGCTCTACTTCTTCCTCTTCCAGATCGTGCGGACGATCGCGCGGGAGCTGCGCGCCGTCTCGCTCGCCACCAGCGGCGCCCGCCCGCTGCTGGCGGAAGAGGCGCCGCGCTCGGCGGCCCGGCTGATCGTCGAGGACGCGCAGGAGGCGGGGCTGCCCCCGGCGCCACCTTCACGCTGCGCCCCGGCGCGGTCGTCGGGCGGCGCCCCAGCAGCGACATCCACTTCAACGACACCTTCATGTCCGGCGAGCACGCCCGCCTGACCCTGCACGAGGGCCGCTGGTGGATCGCCGACCTCGGCAGCACCAACGGCACCTTCGTCAACGGCGCGCGCATCGACCGCCCCACCCCCTGGCCGACGGCAGCGAGGTGCGCTTCGGCCGCGTCCGCCTGCGCTTCGTGGAGTAGGGAGTCGGGAGTAGAGCGTCGGGAGTAGCGGCGTTCGCCACTCGAAGCCTCTCTCTCTCTCCCGACTCCCGACTCCCGACTCCCGACTCGTCACGCAACCACCGCGCCCGCCGTGCGTTCTATGCCACGAGAGCCCGTTGCGCTTCGCTGCTGTCAGCATGCCATCGAGACTGGAACGGGCGCGGCGCGGGGCCATGCGGGGACGGTCCCGGGTCGCCGCTGCCGACCGTGAGGGGATGCCGTGGACGGCGGAAGGAGGGGGCCAGGGGAGCAGGGCGCGGCTGGGCCGTGAGCGAGGCGACGCATCGGCCTCCCGGATAGCACGACAGGGCTATGGCGCGCGACCGGCCGGATGGGGTATGGTTCCCCCCGGCCCGGGACAGGGGTTTCGGATCGCGCGCGGCGGGGGCCGCCGGTCACGGCGAGGATGGCAGGACAGGTAAGGAGTTGAGGATGCCCAGACGGTTCAATAAGGTCTTCATGACCCTCTTGCTGGTGGTGGGGGTCCTGATCCCGACCGCCGGCATCGGCAACGCGGCCCCGCAGGCCGCGGTCGCCGCGCCGCAGGCGGCGAGCGCCGCCTCGATGGAGCCGTATTTCTTCGAGGAGACCGGCCACTACCTGAGCGGCCGCTTCCGGCAGTACTGGGAGGCGCGGCGGCCTCTACGTCTTCGGCTTCCCGCGGACCAAGGTCTTCCGCGAGCAGTCGACCGACGGCAAGGAGTACCTGACCCAGTACTTCGAGCGCGCGCGCTTCGAGTACCACCCGGAGAACCAGCCGCCCTACGACGTCGAGCTGACCCACCTGGGCCGCGAGCTCACCGCCTAGCGGGAGAACGAGGCGCCCTTCCTGCCCGCGCCGGACGTGAACTACGGCCTGCCCGATCCGGATGACGTGGAGGGCACCGCCTGCGAAGGCTACTTCGCGCCGACCCAGCACAACGTCCAGGGGCCTTCTGCGCCTTCTGGGACAAGTACGGCGGGCTGGACAACTTCGGCTATGGCCTGTCGGAGGAGTTCGACGAGGTCAACTGGGCCGACAACCAGACCTACAAGGTGCAGTACTTCGAGCGCGGGCGCTGGGAGTGGCATCCGGAGAACGCCGGCACCCCCTACGAGGTGCTCCTCGGCCTGCTCGGCCTGGAGCGGATGGAGAATCGCGTCGGCGTGCCCCAGGCCTTCCGCGACCGCGAGACCAGCCCGCCGACCGCGGCCGAGATCCCCGGCGGCCCTGGCAATCCCGCGACCCCGCCGCCGGTGACCCCGCCGCCCGCTACACCGCCGAGCGTCACCTTCCCGCTGCGGACCACCGGCCTGCAGTACGGCTTCAACACCTTCTTGATCGGCAACCCGGGCGGCGCCGCCTACAACCAGCAGACGCTCGCCAGGGTCAACGAGGCCGGCTTCGGCTGGATCCGCATCCAGATGGTCTGGGCGGACATCGAGCCCGGGGGACTACCGCTGGGAGATCATCGACACCCAGGTCAACGCGGCGAACGCGGCGGGGCTGCAAGTGCTGCTCAGCATCGTCAAGTCGCCCGACTGGATTAGCCCGGGGGTTGCGGGCGGCTTGCCGGAGACGAGCGGCGATCTCGACGCCTTCTACAACACGGTGCGTCGGACCTCCGGCCGCTTTGTCGGCAAGGTCAAGGCCTACGAGATCTGGAACGAGCAGAACCTGGCCGGTGAGGTCGGCGGCGAAGTGAAGGTCGCGCCGTATGTGGCGGTGCTGAAGAACGGCTTCGACGCCGTCAAGAAGAACGACACCGGCGCCTTCGTCCTCTTCGGCGGCCAGACCCCGACCGCCGTCAACGACCCGTTCATCGCGATCGACGACGTCAGCTACCTGAACCAGATCTACGCCTACAACAACGGCGAGGTCAAGGCGTACTTCGACGCGCTGGCGGCGCACCCCGGCAGCGCCTCCAACGCCCCCGACACCCGGTTCGGCGAGGCGACCGGCGAGTGCCCGCCGGCGGCGATCGAGCGCTACGGCAGCGCGCCCGGTTCCTGCTACAGCGCGTCGCCCGACTTCTTCTTCCGCCGCATCGAGGAACAGCGCGCGGTGATGGAGCAGAACGGCGAGAGTGGCAAGCAGATCTGGCTGACCGAGTTCGGCTGGGCCTCCTGCCAGAACCTGCCCGCGCCGGAGGGCTACGAGTACTGCCAGCTGATCAGCGAGCAGGAGCAGGCGCAGTACATCGTCCGCGCCTTCGAGATCGGCCGGACCGACTGGGCGAGCTGGATGGGCGCGATGTTCGTCTGGAACCTCAACTACCAGACGATCCCCACTATTCAGTCCACCGACGAGAAGTACAGTTGGGCCGTCCTGGGTCCGAACTTCGGTGCCCGCCCGGCCTACGACGCGATCAAGGCGATGCCGCGGTAGGTGGCCGTAGCCGCCAGCCAGCAAGCGCCAAAGGGTCCCGCCGCTCCGCAAGGGGCGGCGGGACTTCTTTGCATTACTGTCCCACCAGCCGCCCCCGGCCGTCCTCCACCCGCGCGCCGCGCGCCGCCGGGCGACGGCCGGTCGCGCCCCTACCGCCCCGCGTCCCGCGGGATCACGCGCAGCCCATCGATCCTGAGCGTGCAGGCGTTGGCGGGCTGGTGCTCGTCGAGCGGCAGCACCTGCAAGAAGAGCGCGGTGGTCGGGCTGCCCGCGCCACCCTCGGCACGGCGATGCCGAACGGCTCGGTATCGCCCGGGCGGCGCGGCAGTTCCGCCACCGCCGTCACCTGGCCGCGCGGGTCGACGCCCGCGACGCGGAGGATTACCCCGGCGCACCGCCGGTCCTCGAACGTCACCTGCCCGGTCAGCGCGGGGCGCGCGCGGGTGGGCGCCCCATGTAGAGCAGCGCCTTCTCCCCGCTCTCGGCCGGCGGGATCGGCTGCGTCGTGAGCCAGAAGGCGCCGTCCCGCGCCCGCCCGCCCGCCGTCGGGGGCGCCAGGCGGAAGGACTGCCAGTCCGGCTGCCCGCCCGGCTGCCGGGGCACGCCCTCCCGCAGGATCTGCAAGGTCTCGAGCGCGGTCGCCAGCGAGGTCGGCCGCGCGCGCCGCTGGATCGTGACGGTCGCGCCGCCCGCCAGGGTGAAGCGTTCCGGGAGCGGCGCGAAATCCCGCGCCAGGCCGTCGCCGGCGGCGAACAGTTCCACGACAGCCCGGATGACCTCCTGCCGCTCGGCGGGCAGATGGTGCTGGAAGGGCTCGACGATCACCACGTAGTCGGCCGGCAGGAGCTGGTCGAGCGGGTACCAGTCGCGCGAGTCGATCTCCGGCACGTCCAGCAGCCCCAGCCGCGCCCCCGCCTCGCCGTACAGCGTCCGCTCCGCGTTGGCGACGATGTCGCGGTTCAGGAGGTCCGACGAGGCGGCGATCAGGATCCCCTGCCGCTCCGGGGTCAGATCGCGCAGCGTCCGCACCAGCCGCGCGACCTCGTCGTAGTCCGCGCGCCGCAGCGGCGCGGCCCCCGGCGGCGAGCAGTGGCCGCGCGGGGCCGACCGCCGGGGGCGGCGCGAGTGCGGCCAGCAGGTTCGCCACCAGCAATGCCGCGAGGACGCCCGGCGCTAGTGATCGCAGCCGCCTCCCCGCCCGCCGCCGGAGCAGCCAACCGAGCGCGGCCAGGCCGAGGACGACGGGCGGGGTGAAGTGCAGCGTGTAGTGCGGGCCGGGCTGCCGCACGTAGAGCAGCCAGACCAGCAGCGCCAGGCCGCCGAAGAGTGCCACGAAGAGGGCGGCCTCGTGCCGGATGGCCCGCCCCCGCCCGCCGAGGACCAGCCCCGCCGCCGCGCCGAGTAAGGCCACCCCGCCGTAGCCGGCCGCGACCCAGCGCAGCATCTCGCCCGGCGACCGCATGTAGGAGGCGTAGAGCGCCTGGTAGTCGCTGGTCAGGATGCGCGCCAGGAAGTCCCGGTCGACGAGGGCCAGCGCCAGCAGCGTCGCCCCTGCCGCGAGCCCGAGTCGCAGCCCGCCCGCGACCAGCCCGAGCGCCGCCCGGCGCGGCCGCCCCCGTGCCTCGATCGCGCACCGGGTCAGCAGCAGCAGGCCCGCGGCGCCGAAGAAGGCCACGCCGGCGTAGGCGAAGTGGCGCCGGAAGAGGATCGCCGCGGCGAGGCTTGCGCCGATCGCGGGCGCCTGCCAGGGCCGCGTCAGGCGCGGCTGGCCCAGATAGAGCCACACCGCCCCCGCGACGAGGAGCGCCGCGCCGGTGTCAGGGTAGCCGCGCAGCGTCGGCAGCCAGGTCGGCGGCAGCAGCAGGGCCAGCGCGGCGGTCGACCAGAAGACCGGGCGCGGGCGGGCGGGGATCAGCCGCACGGCGATCGCCCCCAGCGCCAGCGCGAACGGCAGCAGGTACACCGCGGCCAGGGCGGCCACGTACGACTGCCGCGACGTGCCGCAGACGAGCAGGACTGGCAGCAGCGGCACCGCGTAGAGGGCGTTGTAGTCCTGCGCCAGCGAATCGCGCGTCGCGCGCCGCGCCGCTGCGGGCGACTGCCGGTACAGCTCGGCCAGCCCGCGGGCGCCGTTGTGGTAACCCGCCAGGTCGTACCAGTAGAAGACGCGCTCCTGCCGCACGTAGAGCGCGGCCCCGCCGACGACGATCGCCAGCAGGGCGATCAGCAGCAGACCATCGAGCAGCCAAGCCCGCGCCCGACGGTGCGGGCGTCGCCCGTTGCGGGCATAACCCAAGGCTGCAGCCGCACCGGATTGCTCGGGGTCGGTTGGTGGGGGGATTGCGGTCGCGTTGCGTCCGGCGGCGGGCATGGACGAGAACCTCGGTCCCGGCTTCCGGCCCCACAATGGGGCGCCTCCCAGCAATACAGGGTACCGCCGAAACCGGGACCTTGCCAATCCGGAAGGCGGCGCGTCCCCCACTAAAGGCACCGCTTGCCGATGCGCCGGGCGCGTCACGCGGCGTCTGCCGCCCTCGCCAGGCGCCGCCGGACCTCGGCAGGGGACAGGCCGCGAACGTGGATCAGCTTGCTCCGCCCCCGCTCCCCACCGGCGAGCGCCAGGTCCCGCTTCGGCGCCCCCAGCACACCGGCCATGTACGCGATCAGCGCCCGATTCGCCGCGCCCTCGACCGGTGGCGCGGCCAAGCGCACCCGCAACGCGCCCTCGCGCACGCCGTCGAGCGCGTTCTTCGCCGCCCGCGGCGCCGCGCGGACGGGGATCGTCGTGCCATCCGCGCTCGGGGTCAGCGCCAGGTCATCCCACGGCCTGCCAGCGTCGGTCATCGCCCCACGTCCCGAGCGCCGAGTGCCGAACCCTGAATTGGCAGCCGCTCGTCCCGCTCAGCACTCAGCACGCAGCACTCAGCACTGCCGATAGCGCCCCGCCTGCAACTCGTAGAGGGCGGCATAGCACCCGCCCCTCGCAACCAACTCGGCGTGGCTGCCCGCCTCGACGATCCGCCCCCCTTCCAGCACCAGGATCTGGTCGGCCAGGCGCACCGTCGAGAAGCGGTGGCTGATCAGGAGCGCCGTCTTGCCCGCGACCAGCTCCCGGAAGCGCGCGAAGAGCGCCTCCTCCGCCTCGGCGTCCAGCGCCGCGGTCGGCTCGTCCAGGATCACCAACGCGGCGTCGCGCGCGAAGCCGCGCGCCAGCGCCACCTTCTGCCACTCGCCGCCGGACAGCTCCACGCCGCCCTCGAAGCGCCGGGTCAGTGGCGTGTCGTATCCGTGGGGCAGCTTCGCCGCCACCCCATCCGCGCCGGCCCAGTGCGCCGCCGCCGTGACCCGCCCGCCGGCCCGCCCCGGCGTCGCTGCGCCGACCGCGATGTTCTCGCCCAGCGTCAGGGCGAAGCGGGCGAAGTCCTGGTGGACCACCGCGATCCTGCCCCGCAGCGAGGCCAGGTCATACTCCGCCAGCGGGACGCCGTCGAGCAGGATCGCGCCGGCGTCGGGATCGTACATCCGCGTCAGCAGCTTGACCAGCGTGCTCTTCCCCGCCCCGTTGATCCCGACAATCGCCGTCACCCGCCCCGCCGGCAGCGTCGCGCTGACCCCGTCCAGCACCACCCCCCCGCCCTCGGGGTAGCGGAAGCCGACCCCGCGCAGTTCGACCCCCGCGCGCGGCGCGTCCGGCGCCGCCCGCCCCCGCCCCTCCGGCGCGAGCGCGATGGCCGGCGTGGCGCCGTCCAGGAAGGCGAAGAGCGGGCGCAGGCGTAGCAGCGCCTTGTGGAAGAACCCCACCGTGAACGGCAGGAACAGGAGCTGGCTCTCGGCCTGGATGACGGCGTTCAGGTAGAGCGCCAGGTCGCCGAGCGTCAGCCGCCCCGCCCCGGCCTGCACCGCCACGTACCAGAACGCGCCGGCCAGCATCAGCGCCTGCACGACACCGAAGATCGCCGCCAGGCGCAGCTCCCGCAGGCGGAGCCGGCTCACCTCCGCGAGCGCCGCCGCGCGCGGTCCCGGAAGCGGCGCAGGAAGAACTCGCCCAGCCCGAAGACGCGGATCTCCTTCGCCGCGTCCGGCTCGGTGGTGACGCGCGCGCAGTAGTCCATCTCGCGGGCCGCGCGCGCGCGCCGCGCCAGGGCCTGGTACATCTGCCGGCGCACGCGCCCGCCCGCCACCAGTTGCGGCGCGGTGACCGCCGCCAGCGCCACCGGCAGCAGCGGGTGCAGGCGCCCCAGCAGGAGCAGGATGCCGCCGAGCGCCAGGAGCGGCTCCAGCAGCCGCTGGAGCATCAGCAACAGGCGGGGCGGATAGTAGATGCCCTCCTGGAGTAATCGCAACTCATCCTGGAACGCGGGCCGCTCGATCCGATCCAGGTCCACCAGTCGCGCCCCCGCCCCCATCAGCCGGCGGTCCACCTCCCCCACCGCGCGGCCTTCCAGCCAGGAGGCCAGCTCCTGCTGGACTGGCTGCGCGCCGGCGGCCAGCACCAGCGTCAGCGCGTAGAGCAGGGCGGGCGCGATCACCGGGGCGTCGCCTGCCCCGCGCGCCAGCCCGTCGACGATCAGCTTCGTCAGCCAGATCCGCAGGGGCGGCAGAACTCCGAGTAGGATCGTCAGGGCGAGGCAGCCCCCGGCCATCGCCGGGGCGGCGACCACTACCAGCGCCAGGCCGCGCCCCAAGACGCGCAGGCTGTCGGGCACAGCGCGCGCGGCGACCCCGGCCCGCGCCAGCCCCGCTTTCAACCCGCCCACGCGCGCGCCTCCCCGGTCTCCTCGCGGTCGAGGTACTGCGCGGCCTGGAGCCGATAGAGGCGGGCGTACCCGCCCCCGCGCGCCAGCAGCTCGGCGTGGCCGCCCTCCTCCCGGACCCGGCCGTCCGCCAGGTAGAGGATGCGGTCGGCCATGCGGACGGTGGAGAAGCGGTGGCTGATCAGCACCGTCAGCCGGTCGCGGGTCAGTTCGCGGAAGCGGGTATACACGTCGTACTCCGTCTGCACGTCGAGCGCGGCGGTCGGTTCGTCCAGCACCAGGATCGGGCAGTCGCGCGCGAAGGCGCGGGCGAGGGCCAGCTTCTGCCACTCGCCCCCGACAGCTCGCGCCCCCCGAACTCGCGCCCGAGCGGCGTGTCCAGCCCCTGCGGCAGCCGGTCGAGGAGATCGGCGGCGCCGGCCCGTGCCGCGGCCGCGCGCAGCCGGTCGCGGTCATCCAGCGCCGCGAGTTGCCCCAGGCCGATGTTCTCGCCGGCGGTCAGCTCGTAGCGCACGAAATCCTGGAAGATCACGCCCATCTCGCGGCGCAGATCGTCGAGGTCGTACTCGCGCAGATCGACGCCGTCGAGCAGGATGCGCCCGGCGGTCGGGTCGTAGAGCAGGGCGAACGCATCTTAATCTGTGACAGGTGGCTGGGGATCAGCCACGCCGGCGAGCACCCGCGCGAGGGAGGACTCGTCCAGGGCGGCGGTGAAGCGTTTCGTGGGGATGCTGCCCTGGCGGGTGCGCTCCTGGCGCAGCAGATTGAGCGCGATATGCCGCAGCACCGCCAGATTCCGCGCCCCCTGGTCGGCGCGCAGGCGGCGGGCGTCCTCCCGGGACGAGACGTCCAGCACCCAGTGCAGGCGATGCTCGATCCCCCAGTGGCGCGCGCCGCCTGCCCGAAGGCGGCCGCCGAGAGGGGGCGACTCAGGAGGTAGTGGCGCTGCTCGACGGCGGTGTCCCCGACGTGGCGCTCCGCCTCGACCAGCCCGATGCCGCCGAGCCCCGCCCAGCGCCCCTCGGGGTCGAGGTAGGCCAGCAGGTCCGGGTCGTGCAGCGTCCAATGGCGGCGGATCTCCAGCCGCCCGTGGCCCTTGTCCACCGTCCGGGCGTGGTCATGATCGCCGGGCGCAGAGACCGCGAAGGCGTCGGCGCGCGCCTGGGCGCAGGTGTGCCGCACCTCCTCGTGCAGCGTCGGATGGTTGTCCTTGAGCGCCAGCACGTCGTCGCCGCCCTGGGCGACGATCTGCGCGGCGATCGCGGCCTGGCAGCCCAGCGCGTCGATGGTCACCGTGCAGCCCGCCAGGTCCAGCAGGCGCAAGAGCGCCGGGATGGCGACGATCTCGTTCGACTTGCCCTCCACGGCGACCTGCCCGAGCGCCAGCCCGTTCGCGCCGGCCCAGGCGCTGACCAGGTGCAGGGCGGCTTGGCCGGCGGCGCCGTCGCGGGAGCCGCGCAGCGTCTTGCCGTCCGCCGCGCGCAGGTGGCCCAGCGTGTCGGGCGCGACCGCCCGCACCTGGGCCGCGAAGCAGCGCCCGCACGCGCGGGGTCGAGCCGGGCGAAGACCCGCCCGAAGGTGTCGTGGCTGGGGATGCCGTGGGGCAGGGCCGGGAAGGTGCGCAGCCAGGGCGCCTTCGCCCGCCCGAAGGTCTCCATCGCGGTCCAGCCGTCCGCCCCGCAGATGACGGCGCAGACCCCGATGGTCAGGATGTCGACCAGCAGGTGCTCCTTGCGCGCGCGCGACGCGCGGGTCCGGCAGGGCAGCGAAGGGCGTGCTCATGCTGGTCGGGGCGGCGGGCATGGGCGGCCTCCTTCCTGCGACACGTTCTCGCCTCGCTGCCGGGGAGTATCCCCGCCATCGCGCCACCCGTACAGCCTCTCCGTTGTCACCCCCGTGACGACATGTCGGATTTAAGGTGCGTTCGCCCTGGGTCGTAGAGCCGCAGCAGCAGCTTGATGATGGTCGTCTTGCCCGCCCCATTGTACCCGACCAGCGCCGCGCACTCCCCGGCCGGAGGTGGCAGGAGAGCCCGCGCAGGACCGGGGCGGTGCCGCCGGGGTAGCCGAACCAGACGTCCTCGAAGACGATCCCCTCGCGGATCGGGCGCGGCGCCGGGCGCGGGTCCGGCGGCAGGGGCAGATCGGGCGGCGCGTCGAGGACGCGGAAGAGGCTGGGCAGGAACTCGAAGACCATCGGCAGGAAGCCGATGCTGAAGCCGACCTGCTGCAGGTTGGCCTGTAGGATTGTCGCCGCACCGCCGTAGAGGATCAGGTCGCCGAGGGTGCGCCAGCCCCCCGCGACGGCCCAGACGGCGTAGACGTAGACCCCGCCGGCCGTCGCCGCCGCCAGGAAGCCGGCGAGCGCCACCCGCGCCATCAGCCGGCGGCGGAGCCGGTCGAGCATCGCGATCGTGCGGGCGAAGATCGCGTCGTAGCGCCCCCGGAAGAACGGTCCCAGCCCGTAGAGGCGCACATCCTTGGCCGCCTCCGGCGTCAACAGCACGTCGCGACAGTAGCGCAGGCGGCGGGCCTCCGGGGTCTGCACATGCAGATGGCTGCTGGTGCGACGGCGGTACTCCCACTGCCAGGCCATCTGCGGCAGGGTCGCCGCGACCAGCGCGACCGGCGCGAGCGGGTGTAGCCCCGCGAGGGTCAGCGCCAGCCCGGCGGCAGTGAAGAGCGCCAGCGCGCCCTGTCCGCCGTAGACCAGGAGTTCGAGGCCGCCCTTGGCGGCGTACTTGCGGGCGCGCTCCAGGTCGTCGGCGAACGCCGGGTCCTCGAACCGCGCCAGCCCCCGCCAGCGGTTGGCCGCGGCGATCAACTGCTCGGTGACGTAGGTGGTCAGCCGGTCGCCGACCAGCGCCTGGAAGGTCGCGGAGAAGGGCTGGATCAGCTGCCCCGCCGCCAGCGCCGCCGCCGTCAGCGCGATCCATGCGGCCAGCGGCAGCCGCGCGACGGTCGGCCCGGCCGTGCCCGCCAACCCCAGGTCGAGGGCGGCGCGATCGACCACCGCGCGCGACAGCGCCAGTTGCAGCGGCGCCAGGGCCGCCTGCGCGACGAATCCCCAGGACCAGGCGCGCGCGCGCCAGGCCAGCCGCGCCGCCAGCCGCCCGAGCCGCGCGTCTCCCGCGCCCGCTCCCAGAATGGCGTGGCCGCCGTGGGCGCCAGAATCGCCATGGCGCGGCGGTCAGACTATCGGCGGCTGCCGGAAGCTGCTCGGGCGCGGTAGGATGGCCAGCCGGTCGAATGGTCCATGCGCGACCGGTCGCCAGATCAGGTGTGCATGGGCCGGCGCGACGGTGGTCGCGTGCGGCTCCGCCAGGTCGTCTGCGCGAGCATGGAGGATGCCGCCAGCGCGCCATCGTGCGCAGGCGGTGCCGGGGCGCAAGCGGTGAAGCCCCGGCCCGGGCGAGGAGCGGCGATCGACCGCCGCGCGCGACCAGGCGCGCCAGGAGGCCAACCGGCTGCACATCGCGCCAGGCCAGCCGCCGGCGATCAGGCCGCAGGAGCCGGTCCCCAGGCTGCGCCGCGCGCTGGAGGCGCGGGCTGGCGCGCCAGGCTCATCGTGTGGCGCGCATCGAGGTCCGCAGGATAGCGCGCGGTCTATTGAGACGTGGGCCGGCGACCATCGCAGCGAGATCGGTGCCAGCATGGGGCGGTTCCGACATCGGCTGCCTGACGGCATTGCCGACTGCAACAAGCCTGGCCAGTTGCCCGCCGTCCGACCAAGCGACACCCGTCTCTGCCAGCATAGAGGCCGCCGTCGCCTCCTCGTGATCGGCTGCCATACAGCGGAAAAGAAACCGATTTTCGGAGGAAAAGAAACCGATCAACAGGCCGGTTACTTCCGGAGCGGAGTGCGGTATACTGGTATCACAGCGAGGAAAATAGGACGCCGGCCCCGATCAATGCCGCAGAGCGGTCGGTAAGGGTGATAGGTGTGTTATTGAGTGCCAGAGATAGCGCCCGATATTGAGACGTGGGCCGGAGAATTACCCACTTGTGTTGCTGGCTGCCTGCACGGCAAGGAGTGCGACTGGAAGGTTCCTGCCGCCGTCCTCCCGCCCTTGCTAACTGTTACACCTCCTCGTCGTCGGCTCTACGCCGCGGCGCTCGGGGCTAGCGCCGCCAGCTCGTCGGCGACGGCGCTGAGGGTGTGCGCGGCGAGCATCGGGCGGCCCAGCTCGGCCTCCAGTTGCTCGATACTCAGGTCGTCGAGCGTCAGGCCGTTGAGGCGGCTGAACATCACGCGCGGCAGCAGGATCGGCCCCGCGCCCGGCTCGGCGCGTAGCGCGCGCAGGATGTCGGCGCCGGTCAGCAGGCCGGAGACGGTGATCTCCGGCCCGAAGTGGCCGTTCTCCACCGGCACGACGCGGATCGCCGCGCCGGTCAGGGCGTTGAACTCGGCCGCGACCCGCTCCATCGTCGGCGCGATCAGCGTGCCACAGGCGAGGGTCGCCTGCACGCCGCGCAGAGCCGGGCGCGCCGCCCCGCGCCGGCGCTTCACCCCCGCCCAGTCGTCGAGGAAGGTGCGCGTGATGCCGATGCCGTCCTCCAACTGCGGGAAGCCATCATAGAAGCGGCTCGGCGGCACCGACGCGCCGACCATCAGGTAGAACTCGTCGCCGAGATAGAGGAAGCTCTCGCCCCGCTCGGCGCGGAAGCGGCGCTGCCACGCCTCCGCGCGACGGATCACATCGCGCACCTGCGCGTCGCCGTAGTGGTGGATCGCCGCCGCGGGCAGGCCGGGCATCGCGCGATCCGAGTTCATCGCGATCCGCTCGATCTTGCGCGCGTCGCGCTCGACGCCGAGCGGGGTCAGGCCGACCGGCACCGCGGCGATCGAGAGGATGCCCGGCAGATCCTTCAGCTCGCTCACCGAGCGGTCGAACTCGTCGCCGTCGTTGATGCCGGGGCTGAGGACGAGCTGCGTGTTGTACGCGATCCCCAGACTCGCCAGCCGGCGCAGGTCGTCGAGGATGCGCCCGGCCAGCGGGTGGCGCAGCAGATCGACGCGCAGTTGCGGGTTGGTCGCATGCACCGAGATGTTGAGCGGGCTGAGCCGCTGCTCGCCGATCCGCCGCCAGTCCTCCTCGCTCAGGTTGGTCAACGTGACGAAGTTGCCGTAGAGGAAGGAGTAGCGGTAGTCGTCGTCCTTGATGTAGAGGGTGCGGCGCATGCCGCGCGGCACCTGCTTGACGAAGCAGAAGGGGCAGTCGTTGGTGCAGCGGCGGATGCCGTCGAAGGTCGGCTCGGCGAAGCCGAGGCCCCAGAAGTCGTCGCCTTCCAGCTCGACCTCGTGGACCGTCAGCTCGCCCGCGCGCTCGACCGCGATCTCGACCACCTCCCCGGCGATCCCGGTGTAGTACTGGTAGTCGATCACGTCGCGCAGCGGAAAGCCGTCAATGCTATGGACGATGTCGCCGGGCCGCAGGCCCAGCCCCTCGCCCAGCGACCCCGGCGCGACCGACTCTAATTCACCGCCCGTCCGGCCTCGCCGGAATAGGATCTGTCCCTTCTCGGACACTGTTCTCCTCGCTGGTCGAAGGTCGCCCGCTTGCGCGGTTCTGCCTGCCGCAGAACGCTCCTTACTCGGTACTGAGGACCCTTTGACCTTCAGACCTTCGACCCTACGTTCGTCGCCCGCCGGGCCTGCCACTTCTTCCGCTGCTTCGCGATGACGCTGGAGAAGTGGACGTAGAACGGGCTAATCTTGCCGCCGATCGTCGCCGTGGCGAGATTGGCGACGAACTCGTCGCGATCCGCGAAGGGCGCGAGCTCGATCCACGCCTGCGCGTACTCCGGGCGGCTGTGGCCGTCGCTGCCGGCGGTGCCGGGCAGGCCGCGTAGCGCGGCGAACTCCGCCCCGCGCAGATTGTGGCGCTCGAGCGCCATCCGCCCATTGAGCACCTCGATCGCGTCGACCAACCCGGCGGCGCAGAGGCGCTCCAGTGCGGGCGTCCTCAGCGGGCTGCGCCGCAGCGGGTCGAATGGATGCGGCACGATTACCACGCCGCCTTGCGCCCGGATGCGCCCCGCGGTCTCCTCGGGGGAGAGCCCCGCCGGGATCTCCTCGCTCAGGAAAAGGCCGATGATCTCCCCCTCGCTCGACTTGATCTCCTCACCAGGGATGACGGTGAAGCCCGCCGGCGCGAGCGCGACCGCCTCCAGCCCGCCGACCAGCGTGTTGTGATCGGTCACGGCGATGCCGTCCAACCCGCGCTGGCGGCAGAGGCGGATGACCTCCGCGGGCGGGACCGCGCAGTCACGCGAATGGTGCGTGTGCATGTGCAGATCGAGCTTCACCACTCCCCCATGTCGA
>JAUJMV010000002.1:252862-271098 GCA_030446685.1 Thermomicrobiales bacterium
CGCCCACAGGTCGCTCCCCCGGTCCAGCTCCCCGGCGGCGGCGAGGGCCAGGGTCAGGGCGACCGCGGCGGCCGTATCGGCGCGCAGGATGCGCGGGCCGAGCGTGACGGTGATCAGGCCGTGCGCGCGGGCGGCGGCGATCTCCTCCGGCGCGAAGCCCCCCTCCGGCCCGATGAAGAGGCTCAGCGCCGGGACCGCGCCGAGGTCCGCCAGCGCCGCCCGCAAGCCGCGCTCCCGCTCCTCCTCCCAGGGGATCAGCACGGGGCCGGCGGCCGCCGCGGCGCGGCAGGCGGCGGCGAAGTCGAGCGGCGCCCGGACCGGCGGGACGATCCCCCGGCCCGACTGCTCCGCCGCCTCGCGCACGATCCGCTGCCAGCGGTCGAGCTTGCCCCGCGCCCCCCCGCCCGCCTCCACCCCGGCGACCGTCCGCGCGGTCAGGAGCGGCACGATCGCCGCCACGCCGATCTCGGTCGCCTTCTGGAGGGTGTAGGCGTAGCGATCGCCCTTCAGCGGCGCGGCGTAGATTGTGATCGCCAGGCTGGGCTCGATCTCGTTGCGCTGGCTCGCCACGACGCGGCCGGTTATCTGCCCGGCGGCCAAACCCGTTAAGTGTACCGAAAACTCGGTCCCGGTGCCATCGAGCAGCACGATCGTCGCGCCCGCGCGCAGCCGCAGCACCCGGCTGACCTGGTGCGCCACCTCCCGCGGCAGCGCCAGCTCCTGCCCCACGGTCAGCGGCGACTCGACGAAGAAACGACGCGCTGATTGCGGATCGCGGATCGCGGATCGCGGATTCGGTTCGGACGAGGATGGTTGCGAATCTCGTCGGTCGTCCATCACTCCAGCCTCGTTGCCCCGCTTCCGTCCCCGCTCGCCTAATCCGCAATCGTCAATCCGCAATCCGCAATCCCTCGACGCAGACCCAGTCGCCCATCTGGTGCTGCTCGATCGCCGCCAGGCCGGCGGCGGCGAGGGCGGCGTGGACCTCGTCGGCGCGGTCGACGATGATGCCGGAGGTGATCAGCCGCCCGCCCGGCGCGCAGGCCGCGACCAGCGCCGGGGCCAGGTCGCCGATGATCCGCGCGATGATGTTGGCGACGACGAGATCGTAGCGCCCGGCGAACTCGGGTGTCCGCTCCACCGTGCCGACCGCCACCCGGATCGGTATCGCGGGCTCGTCGAGCAGGCCGTTGAGCGCCAGGTTCTCGCGCGTCACGCGCACGGCCACCGGCTCCACATCGAGCGCGTCGACGCTGGCGGCGCCGTGGCGGGCGGCGGCGATCGTCAGCACCCCCGAGCCGACCCCCACGTCGAGGACGCGCATCCCCGGGCGCATGCGCTCCTCCAGCGCGATCAGGCAGAGCTGCGTCGAGGGGTGCAGGCCGGTCCCGAAGGCGGCGCCGGGGTCGAGGTCGATCACGATCTCGTCGCCCTGCCGCGCGTACTCGCGCCAGGGGGGGCGGATCACCGTGCGCGCGCCGACGCGGTGGACGTGGAAGTGCTCCTTCCAGGCGTTGGCCCAGTCCTCCTCCTGGCGCGGCGTGGCGGTCAGCGCGCCGACGTAGCGCATCTGCCCCAGGTGCCAGAGCGCGCGCTCGATCGCCTCGATCTTCTCGCCCGCGGTGTCGTCGTTGGGGAGGTAGGTGCGCACGATGAAGGGGCGCTCGACCGCGATGCGCAGGTTGTCGCCGTCCTTCTCGTGCTCGAACGGCTCCTCGATCGCCACGCCGCCGCCGTAGCCGTGGCGCGAGAAGATCTCCGCCACCGCCTCGACCGCCTCGTTGTCCGCCGGCACCGCCAGATCGATCCAGCCCGCAGCCATCGGTGTCTCCATTCTTCGCGCCGGCGCGCGGGGACCGCGATCCCCGCACGCAATGGATCAGGCGATCTCGTGGCCGGTGCGGGCAGGGCGACCGTCTCCAGCGCGTCAGATCCGTATCCGCGAGACGACATCGACGGGATCGATGTCGAAATCGAGGTCGATCAATCTCGGCGATTTTCGGGTCGCGGGTCGCGCGTTCAACTCGATGTAGAGCGTATCGGTTTCGGGGTAGTAGTGCAACTTCATCGGCCGATTCGTGAAGCCTGATCGCCGTGCTCCACCACTCGCCAACACCTGCTCCACCTCAACCAGCAAGTCGGGCAACTCCAGCGTGACGGTGTCCCAGACGATATCGAGACTGACATTGACGATTCGTGAGCCGATTTCGCTCGCGATCATGTCGACCGGTGGCGCTGTATTCCGCGCGGCCTTCCGCCGACACCGTACTCGCCGCCTCACCGATAATCTCCAGCAACCTGATCAGCGACAGGGCGAGATGGCGTCGAGCGCTGTTCCCTACCGGCCACGAACGACAGTGCTTCGCGGCCGGCGTCTCATGCCGCAGGCGCTCGATGTCGCGGAAGTCTGCTCGGCTCGAAGCAACAACCTCGTCACGGAAGTACCGCAAGTCCTCCGGCGTTCGCAGATCGACTTGCCGATTGCCAAGCAGGTCCGAAAGTTCCTCTTCCATCCGGGCCAGACGCAGAAACCCTGGCCCTTTGCCCGGCTCGAACTCGACCAGTACGTCCACGTCGCTGTCCGCCCGGAAGTCGTCGCGCAGCACCGAGCCGAAGAAGGAAAGGCGCTGGATGTGGTGCCGGCGGCAGAAGTCAGCGATGGCGTTGCGGTCAACGGCGATATGGGTCCCGCTCATTGCCTGCCTCCAGACAACCGTGCAAGGGGCTCACCTTACAGGCGCCGCAAGCTGTATTCGCATTGCGGCAAGAGGGGGCCGCCGCCTCATACGGTAATCACCTCGTCGCGGACGAAGTGCAGCCGGATTACCTTCGGCGCCTGCCCCCGATCGAAGTTGCAGGCTATGGCATCGCGCACCTGGGCGTGAAGCTCGGCCATGGTATCGGCTTCGGTGAAGATTGACGCGCCGAGGGCACGGGTTGTATACCCTCCCTCCGGGGCCTCTTCCACGATGAAGATCAGCTCATTCATGTTTCCAGCCTCCAGGTCGGGCGGCTACTCCGTCGCCGCGCTCGTCGCGCCGAGGTTGAGGCGGCGGGCGGCGCCGGTCACCCGCGCGTCGGCGCTGAGGATCGAGCCGGCGAGGATGGTGTTGGTCAGCGTCACGCCCCCGCCGACGACGCTGTCGGCGATGACCACGCCGTCGAGCGTCGCGCCTGCGCCGATGCTGGCGTGCGGGCCGACGACCGAGCGGGCGATCGTCGCGGTCGGGTCGACGAACGAAGGGCGGATGATGACGCTGTCCGGGTACGCGCCGGGCGCGGGGTCCATCTGCGTCAGGAGGTAGCGGTTGGTCTGCAGCAGTTCCTCCGGCTTGCCGCAGTCCTCCCAGACCGGGATGGTGAAGGTCTTCAGCCGCTGGCCGCGGTCGATCAGCACCTGCACCGCGTCGGCCAGGAAGTACTCGCCCTTCAGCGTCTTGCCGCTGGCGATCAGCGCGTCGATCGCGTCGTAGAGCGCGCCGGTGTCGGCGAAGTAGTAGATGCCGACCAGCGCCAGGTTCGACACCGGGTTCTCCGGCTTCTCGACGAGCTGGGTGGCGATCCCCTCCGCGTCGGTGATCGCGATCCCGAAGCGGCGCGGGTCATCAATGGTCTTGACGTAGATCGCGCCGTCGAGCCCCTGCTCGCGCAGGGTCGGCAGCCCGCCGAAGTCGGCCTCGAAGATCGTGTCGGCGAACATCACCAGCGAGGGTCCGTCCACCATGCCGCGGGTGAGGGCGATGGCGTGCGCCTGCCCGCGCATCTCCGGCTGCCGCACGAAGCGGGTCGGGACGCGGTACCGCTCGCGGACGTAGGTCTCGATCTGGTCGCCGAGATAGCCGACGATGCAGATGATCTCCTCGGGGTCGAGCGGCAGCAGCCGGTCGAGGATGTGATCGATCATCGTCTTGCCGGCCAGCGGCACCAGCGGCTTCGGCACGTTCCAGGTGTGCGGCCGCAGCCGCGTGCCGAACCCCGCCATCGGCAGAATGATCTTCACCCCGTCCTCCCCTCCGCGCCCTCGCGCCCCACCCACCCCCGGCTTGCCGCATCGCGGCGTTGCCCCGCCGCCACACCGCGAATGATACCGTATCCGGCCCATCCACGGCACCGGATAGTGCTGTTTGCCGTATAGCCGTATAATGGATCGCGGGGGAGCCGGCGGCTGGCGTGCCGGTATGGCCGGGGTGCGCGCCGGGGGAGTCCCTGCCCGCGACGGCGGACGGGAATAGCGTTCCCCCTCAATCGTTATGGATAGGCGGGAGGGCTCCGCGCCCCCCCCGAGGAACCGAGGATGCATGGACGCGACCGATGTCGCGGCGCGCGAGCGCCGGGAGCGCCTCGAAGCTGAGGCGCTCACCCACCTCGACGCGCTCTATCGCACGGCCCTGCGCCTGAGCCGCAACGCGCAGGACGCGGAGGATCTGGTCCAGGAAACCTACCTCAACGCCTTCCGGGCGCTCGATCGCTTCGAGGAGGGGACCAACCTGCGCGCCTGGCTGTTCCGCATTCTCAACAATGCGTTCATCAGCCAGTACCGGCGGCGCAAGCGCCGCCCGAGCAGCTCCCTGGAGGACGTGACCGAGTACTACCTCTACGACCACCTCGCCGAGGGCGGCGTCGCGCCGGCGCCGGAAAACCCGGAGCGCGAGGTGCTGAGCCGCATCGGCGACGAGCGGGTGCTGGAGGCGCTGGAGGAATTGCCGGTGGAGTTCCGGCAGGTCGAGCTGCTGGCGGATGTGGAAGGCTTCTCCTATCGGGAGATCGCCGACATCCTCGGCATCCCGATCGGCACGGTGATGTCGCGCCTCTACCGCGCCCGCCGGCGACTGCAGAAGGTGCTGTGGCGGGAAGCCCAGGAAGCGGGGTACGGCGCGCAGGCGTGAGCGGAAGTGGGAAGGGCGCGGGAAGACGTGAGCGTATCCGCTGGGGCCTCGCCCCCTTCATCCTCCTTCCCTCTCCACTACGAGAGGGATACGGGCAAGGGGATGGCGGCAGAGCAGGGGCGGCACGCACCGCACCCGAGACGACGGGGTTTCGGATCGGCGACCGACGGGGCATGGTCCCGACGAAGGGCAAAATACGGCGATGTATAACTGCAGTGAGTGCATGGAACGGCTCTACCCGTTCCTCGATCGCGAGCTAGACTCGACCGAGCGCGACGAGGTCCGCCAGCACCTGGACCGCTGCCGCGGCTGTTCCGTCCGCTTCCGCTTCGAGGGTAACGTCCTCCGCTACGTCGGCGAGATCGCCCGCTCCACCCACTGCCCCCCGGAGGCGCGCAAGCGCATCCTCCGCGCCTGTGGCAGGCTCGCCGCCGACTGAACGATGCCGGACCTGTTCCCCGGCCCCGCACCTGCGGGGCCGGGGACAATCTTTTTTGCGGCGGCGAATCCTGCTCGGGGGCGCGACTTCGAGCCGGCCTGGTAGTCCGCCGGATCGCGCCGGACGTGCGCCGGGTCGCGGCGGGCTCTATGCAGCCGTCGAGCGGGCGGCGTGCCCCAATGTCACCGGTCGAACGAGCAGGGCCACCGCCGTGGTTCTTCCGTCGCAGGGTGCTATGTCCGACCGGTGACGACGAGGCGCCCGGCGTACCCGTCGCGCAATTCCTCCCAGTGGCCCCAGTGGTCGCGCCTCCAGGTCGGCCAGTTGACCGGGCGATTAACCAGGGCATCGGCGAGGTGGTCGAGGTGGATGTGCCAGCCGGCGCTCACGATGGGCAGCATGTCCTCGGGTAGTTGGACGGCGGCGCTGAACGTCAGCACGCAGCCTTCCCCGTCCGGGCGCAGTTGCCAGCGCAGCAGGCCGTGGATGTCGGTGTCCATTTCCAGCAGCCGCGGCGGCTCCAGGGTGGTGATCGTGCCGCGCGCGACGGCCTGGTTGCCATCCTGATCGGTGTTCAGCCAGCGCAGCTCGACGCGCCCGCCCTCCACGAGGTCGATGTCGGCTCGGCCAGCCAGGCGGCGAGTTGCTCCGGCTCGGTCAGTGCCGCCCAGACGCGCTCGACAGGATGCGCGAGGCGGCGCTCGAAGCGCAGCACCTGCCTGTCGCCTCCCGCGCGCTCCAGCACGCCGTCGGCCACGGTGGTCCTGGATTCGGAAGTCATGCGGTCGGTCCTTTCGTTCCTGTTGGCGCCGGCGGTCATGCGTTTGCCCGCCCCTCCCGATCCGCTCGGGCGCGGTCGGCAGCGCTCAAGCCTGAACGAGTTGGATAAGGTTGCCGCAGGTATCGTCAAGACCGCTTCGATGCCGTAGTCCGTTTGCGTCGGTTCCTGCCGAAATACGACCCCCAGGCCCTTCAGCCGCTCATATTCCTTGTGAATGTCCGCGACGCCGAAGACAATGACCGGGAGCCCCGCCTCGTAGATCCCTTCCTGGAAGGCGGCGGCGTTCAGGTTCCCGTTCGGCTCCAGAAGCAGCGCCGTGCCATCCGGCTCTTCGGCCGACACGACGATCGCCAGATAGGCTTCCGGAACGTGCATCTTCTCGACGAAGCCGAGCACCTCGGTGTAGAACGTGAAGGCTTTGTTCGGGTCATCGACGAAGACACTCGTCAGCGCGATCTTCACTGTTCCAATCCCCCTCGTTTGTCTGACTATCCCTAGACGAACTCCTGTCGTCTTTCATGTGGGGCGCACGTTCCGACTGCCGCTTGTGTAGCGCGCCGTCGAGTTACAGCCGGTCGGCCAGCCGCCGGTCGAGTTCCGCCAGCACGCCTGGCCAGGCTGCCTCGTGCTCGTTCCGCAACCCTTCGTCCGGGAAACCCGCTTGCGTAAGTCGTAGGTGGGTCCCGCCCCCATGAGACGAGAACTCGACCGTGACGACCGTCTCGGCGCCCCTCGTCGTGGCGGTGAGCCAGGTCAACTCCACGAGCCGGTCGCGCTCCAGCCGGAGGACCCGGCCGTAGTGCGGGAAGCGCATCCCCTCGAAATGGGCTTCAAAGAAGAAGGGAGCGTTGACTTCTGCTGTCATCAACATCGTTCCCGGCGCGGCGAACCAGCGATCAAACCCGTCCGTCCACGCCCGGAACAGCGCGTCGGGCGGTAGACTCATGGTCCGCTCGACGGTGAGGGCAAACGGCCTGGTCGAGAGATCGGGTTGGCAGATGGTCATGGTCATGAGGCGTCTCCTGATTGTTCGGCCAGGTGTCGTTCGAGGGCGTCGAGGCGACCGGCCCAGAGCCGCCGGTAAGGCTCCAGCCAGGCGTCGACCTCGGCGAGCGGTTCGGGGCGCAGCCCGTACCAGCGCCGCTGCGCGTCCTGGCGCACCACGACGAGGCCGGCCTCGCGCAGCACGCGCAGGTGCTTGGAGACGCTGGGCTGGCTGAGGTCGAGCGCGACGACCAGCTCCCCGACCGACCGCTCGCGCTCGCGCAGCAGGTCGAGGATGCGCCGCCGGGTCGGCTCGGCCAGGATCTCGAACGTCGTCGCCATACCGCTAATATACATTATCAGTTATATGCTTGTCAAGGTATACACTTGAGAAGTTGAACGCGCATCTCCTCGTCCCGCCCTCGGCCTGCCAAGTCCCCTGTGTTCTCCGGCCCCGCTGTGGTACAACCCCCGCGTGGAATATCCGCGCGGGATCGGGGAGGGCGGCGGCGAGTGGCGGCGAGGGGGCGGGCGGCGAGGGCCGCGCGGGATGACGCGCCCGTGCCGCGGCCGGTGGTGGCGCCGCGCGAGCGGGGCCTGTTCGCCCCGCTGCTCGGCCTCGGGCTGGCGATCGCGCTTGTCTGGGCCGCGGCGGTCGCCCTGGCCGGCGTCGGCCGCAACCCGATCCTCGTCTACAACGGCGCGTTCGCGATCGCCTTCTTCCTCTACCTCGGCGCGGCCGCCCTCGTGCTGCGCCGCCTGCCGGGCGAGGCCGTCGGCGCCGCCGGACGCCGTCTACTGATGCTGATCCTCGGACTGGCCCTGCTGCCGCGCGCGATCCTGCTCCTCTCCGACCCGGCCCTCTCCGACGACCTCTACCGCTACATCTGGGACGGCAAGGTGGCGGCGGCGGGGATCGACCCCTACCGCTACGCCCCGGACGCGCCGGAACTGGCGCCGCTGCGCGACGTGCTCTGGACGCCGATCAACCAGAAGTCCCAGCACACGCCCTACCCGCCCGCCGCGCAGGCGGTCTTCGCCGCGACCTACCGGATCGCCCCGGACAGCATCAAGGCGCAGCAGGTGGTGGCGACCGCCGGCGATGTGCTGGCGATCGGCGCGCTCCTGGCGTTGCTCGGGCGCCTCGGCCTGCCGCGCGAGCGCGTCCTCCTCTACGCCTGGAGCCCGACGCCGGCCCTGCACTTCGCCCACAGCGCGCACAACGACAGCCTGATGATCGCCGCGACCCTGCTGGCGCTCGCCCTGGCGCTTGTTCCCGACCAAGGAGGAGGCGGCCGCCTCGCGCGCGCCGGCAGTGGGCTGGCGCTGGCCCTCGCCGCGCTGATCAAGCTGATCCCGCTCCTGCTCGGGCCACTCCTGCTGCGGCGGTGGCGCTGGGCCGGCCTGCTGGCCTGCGGCGTCGGGCTGGCGCTCGGCGTCGCGCCGTACCTGGTCTCCGGCCCCGCCGCGCTGGCCGGGCTCGGCACCGAGGCGGGCGAGGCGGTCTTCAACGATAGCCTGCACTTCGTCCTGGTGCGGCTCCTGGCGCCCCTCACCCCGCGCGCCGCGACGTTGACCACCCTCCTGAGTGCGGCGGTCCTCGCACTGGCGGCGCTCGCCGTCGCCTGGCGCGACGGGCGCGAACCCGCCGGACTGGCGCGCGGCGCGGCGACGCTGCTGGGGCTGGCGCTGCTGCTGAACGCGGTGGTGGAGCCCTGGTACCTCGCCTGGATCCTGCCGTTCGTCGCGCTCTTCCTGCGCCCCGGCCGCGGGCGGTGGCCCTTCGCCCCCACGCCGCTCCTCGGCTGGCTCTGGCTCAGCGGCGCGGTCCAACTCACCGACCTGACCTACCTCGGCCCGGAGTACGCCCGCTGGTGGCCCCTGATCCGCGCCATCGAGTACGGCCCCCTCTTCGCGCTCCTCGCCTGGGACGCGCTCCGACATGCCCGCTCCGCGGTCGCACGATACAGGGCGAGGCTCGCCGGCGCCCGCTAAATGGTTCTCCTCGGCACGGTCATGACCGCGGCGCGAGGCGTGCCCGTGCGCCTACCGGCCGGCGCGCGGCAGTTCACAATCCCGTGACAATCGCGCCATCTGATTGTGCGACTTGCCCCCTACCCTGCGGTTGTAGCCTCGCGGTCACGTCGCTGGTGTAACCTGTTCGTCGGGGGAGCGTGTGATGCCAACCGTCGCCAAACACTCGCTGGTCGCCTTCTTTCTCCTGGCCTACGCGATCTCGTGGAGCCTCTGGCTCCCGGCCGCCGCCTGGCAGGGCGCGCTGCCCGCCCCGGCCCCCCTCGTCCTGGTCTTCCTCGGCTCGTTCGGCCCGACCCTGGCGGCGATCCTGCTGACGGCGGCCACCGGCGGGCGCCCCGGCCTGCGCGATCTGCTCGGTCGTCTGCGGCTCTGGCGCGTCGGCCCCCTGGCGTATCTGCCGGTCCTGCTCGGCCCCGCCGTGGTGGTGCTGTGCGCCGTCGGACTGCACGCGCTGCTGGGCGGCGCCGCCCCCGGTTTCAGCGATCAGGTGCCGGCGGGCCTGCCCCTGTATGTGGTCCTCCCCGCCCTCGTCCCGATCTTCCTGCTCGGCCTCGTCTTCGGCGGCCCGCTGGGGGAGGAGATCGGCTGGCGGGGCTACGCCCTGCCCAGGCTGCAAACCGGCCGGTCGCCGCTGCGCGCCAGCCTCATCCTCGGCGCGCTCTGGGGCGACTGGCACCTGCCGCTGTTCTGGATCGCCGGAATCAGCCAGGCCGCCATGCCCCTCCTCCCGTTCCTGCTGTGGACGGTCGCCCTCTCGATCTGCTTCACCCAGGTCTACGATCACACCCGCGGGAGCCTACTGATCGCCGTCCTGTTCCATCACGCGGTCAACTTCCCGGCCGGGCTGTTGATCCTCCCGGCCGGGGCGTCGGGCGCAGTGCGCCCCTTCCTGCTCTACGTCGAGCTGGTCTGCGCGGTCGCGGTCGCGGTCACCATCACCTCCTGGCCCGCCCGTCGCTCCCTGGGCGGGGCGCCCGCCCCGGCGCGGCCGTAGGCTCGCGCCCCGCCCAGGCGCTGCGGGATGCCGCGATCCCTCCCTGTCATCCTGAGCCGCGGCGAAGGATCGGCTTCCCTGGCACCCGCGCGGCGGCTCGCCTCGTCCGATGCCGGAGAGGCCGATCCTTCGCCGCGGCTCAGGATGACAAGGGACGCCCGCGGCCCAACCTTGACGCGCCCTGCGGTAGTATCGCGGTGGGGCTTGCCGCCTTGCGCCGATCGAGGCGAGCCATCGGCGGCCATGCGCGCTACGCTTGCTGGTTGTGCCGTGGTCACGCCGGATCGGCGTGGCGATTGGATCGCCCTGCGTTCCTGCCACACCGCGAAGGCCGCCGCCTCGGGGGCGAGCCGCACCTTGCCCGCCGCCGCCGCCCGGATCGCCTCGCGCAACTCGTCGGCGTCGGTGGTCTTCAGCAGATAACCGATCGCCCCCGCCCGGATCGCCCCGGACACCGAGGCGTATTCCAGGACGCTGGTGAGGGCCAGCACCTCCACCGCGGGCAGCCCGCGGCGGATCGCCCGCGTGGCCGCGATCCCGTCCAGCCCCGACATCAGCAGGTCCATCAGGACCGCGTCGGGTGCGAGGCGCCGGGCCAGGTCCACCGCCTCGGCCCCGTCGGCGGCCTCCCCCACGACCTCCAGGTCCGGGTCCAGCGCCAGGAAGCCGCGCAGCCCCCGGCGGACCACCGTGTGGTCGTCGGCGATCGGGATGCGGATCGGCATCGCGCCCCCGCCCCTCCACCGTTCGATGGACTTCCCGCCCCGCCGAAGGTGTCTCGCGGCGTTCGACCCCTCGAGCGATGGCGGCGCGCACCCCAGGAGGTTTACTGAGATCGTGTCCGGGTTGCCACCGAACCGCGCCGCGGTCGAGGCCGGCGACTGCGGCGGAACTACCCGAGGACGCCGTGGACCGCGACCGGTTGCGCACCAACGTCAGCCTCTACCGGTTCACCGGCGCGGGCGCGCCATCCGGTATCGGATGGCCCCCATCGATCGGATGCACTGGTCGGAGTTCGACCGCAGCAGCCATTTCCCGGCGATAGAGGTGCCGGACCTGCACGTCGCCGACGTGCGGGCCTGCCTACGGCAGTTTCGGTAGGGGCGCTGGCGGGCGCCCCGGCGCGCGGGTCGGTTCGGCGGGCATGGCGGGGCCGCGCGTGGTTGCGGCCTCACAGCGACGAAAGGAAGGTTGCGGCATGACCGGGGGAACCGGCAACGGGGCAGTGGCCTGGTACCACACGCGCCAGGGTCGCACGGGAGCGGGCGAGCACGATCGGAGGCCCGATGGAACCCCCATCCGGAGATCCCCGACGCAGAGCGGGGGCTTCGATGACGGGGATGGGCCATGGAGCCAGTACAACCGCCTCCCCGGATCGGCGTGCCGGGGTCCACCTGGCGCGGCCCCCCCGCGGCGGCGGGTGCCTCGGCGGGACCGACCCTCCCCTGGTGAGGGGAGGGGCAAGGATTCGGTAACGATTCGACGGAGGTCGAGATGACGGAACTGGTACGGCACTTGAATCCCGATGGAATGCACCGGAACCCGGCGTTCACGCAGGCGGTGGTTGTCGAGGCCGGGGCGCGCACGATCTATGTGGGCGGCCAGAACGCTGTGACGGCGGACGGATCGATCGTCGGGGAAGGCGATCTGGCGGCGCAGACGGTGCAGGTCTTCGCGAACCTGGAGACCGCGCTGGCGGCGGCGGGTGCGACGATCTACGACGTGATCAAGTGGTCGATTTACATTGTGCAGGGCCAAGATTTACGCCCCGGCTTCGAGGTCTTCCAGCGGGTCTGGGGGCAGCGGCCGAATCCGCCTGCGATCACCGGAGTCGTGGTAGCGGGGCTGGCGCATCCGGCGTTCCTGGTGGAATTGGAAGCGATCGCGGTGACGCGGGTTGGGGGAACTGATGGCGCGTGAGGAGGCGGGGAAGACGGCGGAGGTGGGGAACCAGATCGGGGTGAGTCGGACGCTGCCGTGCTCGGAGGAGGCGATCTGAGGGCCGCTGCTCTCGCCGGAGGGGGCGGCGGACTGGCTAGGGGGGCCGATCGCGAGCCGTGGGACCTCGACGCCTTCACCGATGCGATGCGCCCGCGACCGCCGCGGCGGTCGCGGGCGCACGCGAGGGAGACTGCGCCCCGCGCGGCCCGGTCTGGCGGGTCATCGCTGAGGACAACGCCGGCCACTACCCGCACCACGTCCCGGTCACGGACACCCTCCGCGCCGGGCAGGATGCTTCCCCACACGAGGCGCGACGCACGCCGTGCCTGCACCCCCGACACGCCGAACAGCCAAGCGGACCGCGACGCCGCGACGATCGGCGGCCGGTGTGGCGCCCGGCCAATAACGTGCGGATCTGCGCCCGCGGATCCGCGACCAATGAGCGGAGGAACGATCATGTCCGACAAGCAGGCGCTCGTCAAGGGGACTCCCGGCCACGCCGGCGACGCGCCGCGCGCCCCTGGCCGCTGGCCGGGCTTCCTGGCGCACCGCTGGCCGACGCTGCTCGGTCTCGCGCTTGGCGCCCTGGCCGCCCTCCCCCCAGAGGACGCTAGCGCATCGGTCTCCCCCCGCATTGCGGCGGTCCTCGTCCTGATGCCGCTCGTCTACGTCGGCGCGGCGGCCCTGGAGCGGCCGCGCGCGGCGTGGGTCGTGTTCCTCGCCGCGGTGGCGGTGCTAATCGTCGTCCCCCCGGTCCCGGGGATCGCGGTCTTCCTCGTCGCCGCAGCCCTGTTCCTGGCGCTGGGCCTGGCCCGCGGGCAACTGCGCCGGCCCGGCGGCCTCACCCTGCAGGCCGCCGGGATGCTCGCCTTCGGCGCGATGGCGGTGGCGGCGCTCTCCGTGGCCCCCGAGCGCGGCGTGTACCTGGTGGCCGTCGGCATCCTCGCCCACGGCGCCTGGGATGCTGTCCACTACCTGCGAGACCGTGTCGTCGCGCGCTCGTACGCGGAGTTCTGCGCCATCCTGGACTGCGTGCTGGGCGTGGCCCTCCTCGTCCTTGCGTGAGCGCACACGCCTCGCCTCACGATGTGGGGTCTTGCCGCCTGTCGCTGACCGAGGTTCAGGCGGCGCAGAGCACGCGCTGCCGCACGAGGTCGAAGCCGGCCCGGCCGTAACCCTGGCGCTTGAGCAGCGTGCGCTTGTGGACGCAGCCCTCGGTCGGGCCGTTCGACCAGATCTCTGTCCGCCCCGCCCGCACCGCGTCCAGGTCGGCGCGCACCCCCCTGGCGAAGCGCTGCAACGCCGGCACCGCGCAGGCGTCCGCCTCGGCCAGCCGCACATCGAGCCGCGCGCCCTGTCGCTCGCGCACCATCACCGCGAAGTCTTGCGTCAGCCGGTAGGCCGTCGCCACGGCCGCGTCGGCCTGCGGCACGCGCTCCAGATACGCGCGCTGCTCCGGCTTGCGGTCGGCCGCGCGGCGGAGGAAGAGCCCGCCGCCCCGCCCAGCGCGGCCCGATGCGTTGCAACGCCGCGCGCAGGGCGCGGGTCCGCCGGGCGTAGCGGTCGGCGAGGCGCGGGAGCGGTGCGGCGAAGATGCGCCGCGGGCAGGCGGTGTTCCCGCAGCAGAAGCGCCGCGCCTGCACCCGGAGCGTCACGGGCACGCCCCCCCACGACACCTCGGCGACCGCGCGCAGGGAGCGGCTGTGGATGCGCTCAGACGGGACCTGGCACGCCGGGCAGCGGGCGGTCGAGGTGGTGGCGGCGACCCGGAGCGTGCTCCGCTCCGCCGTCGCCGTGTATGCGTCAAGGCGGCGGCCTTCGCGGTGTGGCAGGAACGCAGGGCGATCCAATCGCTACGCCGACCGGCGACCGGCGGCTCGAGCTCGGGGCCTTGCTCGGTCGCGACCCCGAGGCGCGTCGGCTGGTCAGCGCCTACCCGATCGTGGACGAGCAGGGGCGGATCGTCGGCGCGCTGGGGCTCCGCAGCGCACCCGTGCCGGGGACTTCGGTCTGGCGCGTGCTCGCCTCGATCTCCGCGCTGGCCGTCGGGCAGGTGGTCTCGGTGGCGGCCGTCGGGGCGGTCGTCTCGGGGATCGCCGGGTTCATCCTGGCCCGCCGCTTCGGGCGGCGGCTACAGGCCCTCGAGGAGGCGACCGAGGCGATCGCCGGGGGGCGCCTCGACCAGCGCGTCATCGTCACCGCGCCGGACGAGATCGGGCGGCTCGGCGAGCGCTTCAACCTGCTGGCCGCGCGGCTGGAGGAGGTCGACCGGGGGCGGCGCGCGTTCGTCTCGAACATCTCGCACGAACTGCGGACGCCGCTGGCGATCATCCGCGGCCACGTCGAGGCGCAGCTCGGCCGCGCCGCCGGCGCGGCGCCCACCGTGCCGACCGACGAGGCGCTGCGGGTGATCGCGCACGAGACCCGGACCCTCGGCGGCCTGATCGACGACCTCTTCACCCTGACCCGCCTGGAGGAGGCCGCCCTGCCGCTGCGGCCGGTCCCGACCCACTTGCCGGACATCGTCAATGCGGCGGTGGCCGGGCTGCGCCCGCTGGCCCGCGCACAGGGCAAGATCGCGGTCCGCTCGCTGGTTCCGCCCGACCTCCCGCCCGTGCTGGCCGATCCGACCCGCGTCGGCCAGATCCTCAACAACCTGCTCTACAACGCGCTACGCCACACCCCGGACGGCGGCGTGATCGTCGTGGAGGCGGCGCCCCGGCCCGACGCGGCGGTGATCGAGGTCCGCGTCACCGATACCGGCGCCGGCATCGCCCCGGACGATCTGCCCCACATCTTCGACCGCTTCTACCGCGGCGAGGCCGGCCGCCGCCGGGAGGGGGGCAGCGGCCTCGGCCTGGCGATCGTCAAGCACCTGGTCGAGGCGCAGGGCGGCGCGGTCGGCGCCGCGAGCGCGCCCGGCGAGGGGACCAGCATCCGCTTCACGCTGCCGCGCGCGGCGACGAAGGGCGAGGGGCGGAGGGCGGACCCGGTGGCGCGGGCGGGGTAGGCTTTCTGTCAGCCCCCTCCCCGGCCTCGGGGGCGGGGGCGTTCCCTCCGTCCGGCACCCTTGTTACGCCCACACTGCACGGCTACACTTGTCCCAGCACGGCAACCAGGTGGGGGGTCGTCGCGAGCGCCCCCGCCGCTATGCACTGTTCCGAACACGGCCGGGTGGGGAGGTGGGGTCGATGGCGACGGCGATGAACGAGTTGGACCTGGCGTTGGATGGTCCCGACACGATCGGCGTGCTGGAGACGACCGCGCCGGTCGCGCGGGCGGCCCGCTCGGTGCGCCTCCACCCGGAGGCGATCGCGCGGGTCGCGGAGCGCTTGGCGGCCGCCGGACTGACGGTGCCGCCCTGGGACAAGCATTACCACTGGTCGGACGACGCGGGGCGCGCGGTCAACGTCGTCCTCCTCCTCGACGCGCTCAACTTCTGCTTCTGGGCCGACCTCGGCGAGTCGCGCTGGCAACTGACCTACGAGGGGGAGCAGCTCGACGGCTACTGGGCGCTCGCCGCCGCGCTCAAGCGCGCGATCGAGGTCGAGGACTGTCCCCTGTGGGACGCCGATTTCCTCGAGGAAATCAGCGAGGAGGACGCGAACTGCATCTTCCACCCCGAGGGGCAGAGCAGCGGGCGCATCCCGATGTTCGCCGCCCGCCTGGCGAACATGCACGAGGTCGGGCGCGTCCTCAACCGCAAGTACGACGGCTGGTTCGGCGCCGCGATCGAGGCTGAGGATCGTGCCGCCCCGGCACTGGTGCGGCGGCTCGTCGCCGATTTCCCCTCGTTCGACGACGCGACGACCTACGCCGGCCGCGAGGTGCGCCTCTACAAGCGCGCCCAGATCTGCGCCTCCGATCTCTACGGCGTCTTCGACGGCCGCAACTGGGGGGCGCTCCGCGACCTCGACGCGCTGACCGCCTTCGCCGACTACAAGGTGCCGCAGATCCTGCGCGCGGAGGGCATCCTCACCTATGCGCCCGATCTCGCCGCTCGCGTCGACGCGCTCGAACCGCTGATGGCCGGCAGCCCGGAGGAGGTCGAGATCCGCGCCGCGACGGTCTGGGGCGTGGAGCTGCTGCGCCGCGCCCTCGCCGAGCGCGGCGTCACCGCCCGCCCGTTCGAGATCGACTGGCTCCTCTGGACCCTCGCCCAGGGCCGCCAGGACATGGCTCCCTACCACCGCACCCGGACGGTCTTCTACTAATGCGGATTGCGGATTGCGGATTGCGGAATGAGGGGGAGCCCCGGGGAGGGCCGACCTCTGAATCGAGTGCTGATGACGGCTCCCCGCTACCCGCGTCCCAATCCGCAATCTCCTTCGAGGTCGAGGCCCGGCTGCCGGGGGGCGGCGGGCGGGCGGGGCGGCTGACGTTGCCGCACGGCGTCGTGGAGACGCCGGCCTTCATGGTCGTCGGGACGCAGGCGACGGTGAAGAGCCTGACCCCGGAGGAGTTGCGCGGGCTGGGGACGCAGATGGTCCTCGGCAACGCCTACCACCTCTACCTGCGGCCGGGGCCGGACCTCGTCGCGGAGTTCGGCGGGCTGCACCGCTTCATGGGCTGGGACGGCCCGATCCTCACCGACAGCGGCGGCTTCCAGGTCTTCAGCCTCGGCTTCGCGCTCGAACACGGCGTCGGCAAGATCGCCGGCATCTTCCCCGGCGAAGACGCCCGCGCGCCGGCGCGGGCGCAGCGCCCGAAGCTGACGCGGATCGACGACGACGGCGTCACCTTCACCTCGCACCTCGACGGCTCGGCCCACCGCTTCACCCCGGAAGTGTCCATCGCTATTCAGCAGCGGCTCGGCGCGGACGTGATCGTCTGCTTCGACGAATGCACCTCGCCGCTGCACGATCGGGGCTACACCGCGCGGGCGCTCGAACGCACCCACCGCTGGGCCGACCGCTGCCTCGCGGCGTGGACCCGCCGCCGGGACCAGGCGCTCTTCGGGATCGTCCAGGGCGGCGCCTACCGGGATCTGCGCGAGCGGAGCGCCCGCTTCTTCGCCGAGCGCCCCTTCCCCGGCTACTGCATCGGCGGCTCGCTCGGCAAGGACAAAGCCGACATGCACCACATCCTGGAGTGGTCCCTGCCCCTCCTGCCGGAGGGGCGGCCGCGCCACCTCCTCGGCATCGGCGACCCGGCCGACCTCTTCGAGGCGATCGAGCGGGGGATCGATCTGTTCGACTGCGTCGCGCCGACCCGCCTGGCGCGGCACGGGGCGCTCTACACCGCCGACGGGCGGCTCGCGATCAAGGCGGCGCGCCACGCCCGCGACCGGGGGCCGATCGAGGAGGGCTGCGGCTGCTACACCTGCGGGCGCTTCAGCCGGGGTTACCTCCGCCACCTCTTCGTCACCGGCGAACTGCTCGGGCCGCGCCTCGCCTCGATCCACAACCTCCACTTCATCGTCAACCTCGTCAAGGCCATCCGCGCCAGCATCCTCGACGGCAGGTTCGCCACGCAGAAGGCGGCGTTCCTGGAGCGGTATCGCGGCGGACGGGCGGGCGCGGCGGCGGGGGCCGGCGGGTCGCCGGCCTGACGTTGCCTGGCCGGTCGCGCCCCTATCCGCGGGGTTACCGATTCAGACGCGTTCAGATGCGGGCAGGCTCGGGGGAGGAATACGGCCATGACCGTGACCGCCGATGACCGGTTCCGGCAGTTGCTGGAAGAGGCCCGCGCCGACCCCGCGGTCGTCGGGCTCGTCCTCGGCGGCTCGCGCGGCAAAGGCTTCGAGACGGCCGGGTCCGACTACGATCTCTACCTGATCCTGCGGGATGACGCGTCGGGGCGTCGCGACCACTATGCCGCCCAGTATCCCCCGCCGATCAGCATCACTGCGTACACCCTCGGCGAGTTCAGCGCCCATGCCGAGTGGGGCAGCCCGACCGATTGGGACCGTTACGGCCTGGCTCGCGCGCCGGTGCTGCTCGACAAGGGCGGGCGGATCGCCCCGCTCGTCGCGGCGAAGGGCCGCGTCCCGGACGATCAGCGCCTGCCGCTGGTCCGCGGGGCGCTCGACGCCTACCTCAACAGCCTCTACCGCTCGGCCAAGTGCTGGCGCAATGGCGATCGCCTCGGCGCGCGGCTGGAGGCCGCCGACTCGCTCGGCCACCTGCTGACGGTGATCTTCGCGCTGGAGGGACGGCACCGCCCCTACTACGG
>JAUJMV010000002.1:271198-274377 GCA_030446685.1 Thermomicrobiales bacterium
CAGCCGATCACCGTCTACGGAACGGCGCGGTGCGCCGGGACGCGGCGGGTGCGGGCGTGGTTCGACGGCCGGCGCCAACCCTACCGCTACGTCGATATCGACGCCGACCGCACGGTCGAGCCGCTGATTCAGCGCGTGACCGACAGTCGCCGCACCACGCCCGTGATCACCTTCCCCGATGGCGCCTACCTCGTCGATCCGAGCGAGCGCGAGCTGGCGGCGAAGCTGGCCGCGCGGCCGTAATCGGTCGCCACCGCGCCGCACCGGCGGGGGCGAGGCGGTCAGTCGCCCGCCTCGGCCTCGGGCATGCCGCTGGCGGGTCGCCCGACGCGCACGACGCGGACCCGGCCTGTCCCCGCCTGCCGTTCGCGCCGCCGACGGAAGGCCAGGCGCGCGATCAGCGCGTCCGGGACGATCCGCAGCGGGGCGCAGTGTACGCCGTCCGCCACCAGTGCCAAATCCGGGTCCGACCCGTCGAGGTCCGCGAGGAGCGTCGGCGGCAGGCCGAACCAGCGCGCGGTCGCCTGGCGCTCCCCCTGGTCCTGGCGCAGAATGACGCCGGCCGGCCCCGCCGCGCGCATCGCCGCCGCGGCACCCTCGGGGCAGGCCGCCAGCGACGCGGCCACGCACCAGACCGCCGCGCCCGCCCGCCGCGCCCGCCGCAGCAGTTCGGCCAGCAGCACCGTCCCGGCCGGGGCGTCGAGCAGCGCCGCGAGGTCGTCGAGGACGATCACCTGCCCCCGCACCGGCTGGCGTTCGATCGCGCCCACCCGTTCGAGCGCCGCGCCCAGCCCCGCCGCCAACAGCCCCTGCCGCGGGCCCCCCGGCCCCTCCGGTGCCCCCTCACCCGTCGTGTCGAAGACCGTCATTGGCGGCCCGTGCGGGTCGTCGGGTTGCACCCGGCGCGGCGCGCCCGAGGCGGCCAGCAGCGGCCCGAGTGCGGCCGCCGCCCCGGCGCTCCCCTGGTCCCGCAACCGCCGCAGCAGCCTCCGCCCGCTCGCCTTGCCCCGCCCCGCGAGCTGCTCGTCGGCGAGGTCGAGCAGCGTCGCGGTCAGATCGCCGCGGTCGTCCTCCGAGAGCGCCGGGCAGAGGTCGGCCAGCATGGCGGCCGTGACCGTCACCCAGCGGTCGATCGCCTCGCGCGCCTCCGCCGTCCGGGCCTGCGCCCGCGATACCGGTTCGAGGTCGCAGCCGAGCCGCCCGAGGATGGCGCCCAGGTGCGCCCCGACCGCGATCCGCTGCCCGCCGCCGGCCAGTGCCGCCGCCTGCCACGCGCCGCCGGTGTCCACCACCGTGACCGCGAAGCCCGCCGCCGCCCGCGCCAGTGCCCAGCCCTGCGCCGCGTCGCGCCGCGCCGCGCCTGCCCCGCCAACCAGCAGCAGGGGCGCCCCATCCGCCAGGGTGAACGCGGTCCCATCGTCGTGCAGCCCGAGCGGGAGCAGATCGGCGGGCGCCTGCGCCGATCGCGCGCCCGCCGTCGGCAGCGGGACGAGCAGCGCCGCGTCGTCGCCGCTCACCGCGATGCTCCGCCCGACCGTCGGCTCGCCGAGCGGCGCGCAGGAGAGCAGCGTCTCGTAGCTGCGCGCCGGGCCGATCGCGCCGACGCGGAAGCCGAGCCGGTCCAGTTCCCCCTCGACCTCGGCGCGGACCCGCCGCGCCACCAGCGGATCGACCGTGCAGGCGATCAGCAGCCGGGCCGAGCGGGTCGCCGCGCTGTCCGGCAGGAGGTCGCGCCTCCCCTGCCGCGCCTGCCGGTGGTCCTCCAACGAGATCGGCGCGGCCGTCGTCAGCGGCCCGAGGTGGAGCGTGAGGGTCAGGGGGAGGCCGCGCAGCGCCGGGGCCTCCAGCAGGCGGCGCGGCCACCCCGGCTCCGGCTCGCCGGCCAGCTCGCTCAGCCACCAGCCGATCGTCACCTGCCCCGAGGCCAGCGGCGCGAGCCAGCCGCCCGCCAGGTCCTTCAGCTCGCGCAGGCTGGCCGGCCGCGCGGCGAGGTCGGGGGGGAGCGTGCGGAGCGCCCCGTCGATCGCGCCGCGCAACCCCTCGGCGTCGTCGCCGAAGAGCGCCAGCAGAGTCTGGGTCTCGCTCCAGCCGGCGGCGCCGAGGTCCGGCAGGTGCTCGTCGGCGAAGTGATCGGCCAGGGCCGCCCTTTCACCCCGGCCGCCCCGTGCGCGGGTCGCCGCGCTCCAGGCGGCGATCTGCCGCTCCAGATCGACCGGGCGGCGCGCGGTCACGACCTGGCAGTCCGCCGCGGGCAGCCCCGCCGCGAGCGCGTAGACCTCGTCGGCGCCGTGCGCGCCCGAGCCCTGCAGCCGCAGCAGGCCCGCCAGCCGGCCGTCCGGCAGCAGCAGCGCGGCCAGGTCGCCCGCGCCGCCGCGCCCCAGTGCCACCACGCCCGCCGGGAAGACTACCTCGTCCCCCTCCCCGCGCGCGGTCAACTCCTCGTCCACGCCGCGCAGCCGCGGGATCAGCGCCAAGCCGAATCGCATACCTCACTCCGTTCCATGAGTGCTGAGTGCTGAGTGCTGAGTAGGGCCAGTGTGGAAGCAAACCGCTGTTGCCAACCCCGGGATGCCTCAGCACTCAACACTCAGCACTCGTCACCGCGCGCGCCACCCGGCCACGAGCTTCTTCACCGTCGCGGCGTAGCCCGCCGGGTTGTTGCCGTCGCTCGACGGGGCGTAGACCGGGATGATCGCGTCCACCGTGGTCAAGCCCCAACCGTCGATGTAGAGGTCGGAGATGAGCTTGTACCAGTCCTCGATCCCCTCCTCCCAGGAGTCGTAATGCCGGTAGCCCTCGTAGTTGCGGTAGCCGGGCGTGTGGCGGATGTTGCCGACCGACTTGGTCACCCGCGCCACGCCCGCCGTGCCGGCGGTGCTCTCGTGGATGAAGAAGGCTAGGCAGTAGGCCGGGTCGATGCCGTACTCCACGCCGAGGCGGTAGATCGTCTCCGCCGCGCCGACCGCCGGCGACCCGTAGCCCCGCAGCACCCGCGCGATCGTCGCCGCGTCGACGGTCGGCGCGTGCCGCAGGTCGTAGTCGCCGGGGTCGGCGCTCACCGGCGCCGGGGCCTTCTTGGCGGCGGCCGTCGCGGTCGGCGTCGTCGCGGTCAGCCCCGACGGCCGGCTCGCCGCCTTGTCGGCCGGTTTGTCCGGCGTGGTGCCGGGCTTGTCCGGGGC
>JAUJMV010000002.1:274477-286997 GCA_030446685.1 Thermomicrobiales bacterium
CGCTCGTCCTTGACCTGCACGATCAGGTCGGGCTTGTCGTCGCCGCTGACCTCCTCGACGCGCAGCTTGACCACGGTCAGATCCTCCGACTGCCCGAAGAGGTACGGCCCGGCGATCACCTGGGGCTTGCTGACGTCGCCGCCGGGGAACTCGACGATCGTCACCCGGCGGTTGAGGTTGAGCGCCAGGAAGTGCGAGGGCGCGCCCGACCCCTCGTTGTGGCCGACATAGGCGTCGAGCTGCGAGGTGCGCGGCCGGCCGTACTGCATGTCGTCCATCTTCACGCGCGTCCAGTCGAGCAGGCTGGTGAGGCCGAGGTAGAGGAGCAGCGCCAGTGCGCCGATCAGCGCCGCCGTCGTCAGCAGCCGCGAGGGATCGGGCAGGGCGGGCAGCGCCGGCAGGGCGAGGCCGCGGTGCTCGTCCGCCTCTTCGTGCCCATACTGCCGGCCGCGCTGGGCCGGCGCCGCGCCGGTCACCGTCCGCAGCCGCTCCGGCGCGACCGCTGCCGAGGACCGGCGGGCCGGGCGCGTGCCAATCGACACTGCCTGCGTCGGCGTGTCGTCGTCCCACCACTCCTGCCGCGTGTTCGTCCGCTGCCGTACCGCGCTCATGACGATCCCTCCTGACCACCGGCGGTGGTCCGACTAGAACAAAGACTAGAACAGTGCGGGCAAACTGAAGCCGGGGCGGCTTCAGCAGAGCTGGCGGATCACGGCCATCACCGTGCCCTGGATCGCGCAGTCGTCACCGGCGGGGACGATGATCGGCGGCATCGCCGCGTTCGCCGGCTGGAGGCGGATGTGGTCCCCCTCGTGGTAGAACTTCTTGAGGGTCACGCCGTTGTCGGCCAGCAGCGCGACGACGATCTCGCCGTTGCGCGCGGTCTGCTGCGGGCGGACGACGACGAGGTCGCCGTCGCAGATGTGCTCGTCAATCATGCTCTGCCCGCGGACCCGCAGGGCATAGGCGTCCTCGGCGCCCGCCAGCGCCAGCGCCACCTCGACCCGCTCCTCCTGCCCCTCCAGCGCCTGGATCGGCAAGCCGGCCGCGATCTCCCCGGCGATCGGCAGGTTGACGATGCCGCGCCGCGCCCGCCCCCGGCGTTCGACCAGCTCGATCGCTCGCGCGAGGTTGCCGCGCCGCCGGATGTAGCCCTTCTTCTCCAGGGCCTTGAGGTGGTAGGCGATGGTGTTGGTCGAGTCCACGCCGAGCCCCTCGCAGAGCTCGCGCACGGTCGGCGCGCACTCGTGGCGCTCGAAGTAGTCCTCGATGAAGAGCAGCACGTCCTTCTGTCGCGGCGCAAGCGGCTTGCCCATCGGTCGCCCCCCCTGTGTCCGTACACTTGTCGTGGCCGCAGTATAGAGTAGAACATTCGTTCTTGTCAAGGGGGTAGCATACATCTTCCCGCCCGTCCGTACGCGGATAGGCGGGCGCGGGACATTGAGGTTGGAAACCAGGGGAAGGCGGGCGCGCTTGCGCGACCTCCCGCGCCGCGGTGGCGAGGTGGGCTGGTCGGCGAAGTCGCCTGCCGCCCGCGCGCCGGGGGGCGGGATTAGGCCGCGGGTGCGTCGGCCGCCGCGCGCACCAGATCCGGGCGGCAAGCCTCCAGCACCGCCAGGACCGCGTCCGGGCCGGGGCGGGCCGGCACGACACGGACGATCGCGGTGTCGAGCCCGCGCGCCAGCCGGGCGAAGGCCGCGGCGGCGCCCGCCGCCGGGCCGTAGTAACCAACCAGGCGCAGGAGGTCGCGCGGGAACGCCTCCACCAGCTCCTCCGGCGGGGCGCCGCGGTCGCGCCGCGCCTCCAGGTCAGCGAGCGCCGCGTCGAAGCCCATTCGCGCGAAGTGCGCCCGGTAGCCGTGCGCCGGCGACGCACCCGGCGGCGCGAGCGCGTAGCCGAGGACGGCGCGGGTGTAGGCCCGGCGCGCGGCCTCCTCGTCCTCGTCCACGCAGACGCGGATGTACTCGACGATTCGCACCGCCGCGGGGTCGCGCCCGGCCCGCGCGGCGCCCTCCGCCACCCGCGCGCGGCTCCAGGCGATCTGCTCCGGCGTACACCAGTTGAGCGCGGCGCCGTCCGCGGTCTCGCCCGCCAGCCGCAGCATCCGCGGCCCGAGCGCGCCGAGGTAGACCGGCACGCGCGGCGGGTCGGCACCGGGGCGGCGGCCCAGGGCGATGCCGTGCAGCCGCACGACCGGCCCTTCGTAGTCGACACGCTCGCCCGCGAGGAGCGCGCGCACCGTGACGAGGTAGTCGCGCATCAGGGCCAGGGGGGGCCACTCCGGCAGGCCGAGGCCGCGGCGATAGGCCGGGCTGTGGATGCTGCCGGAACCGATGCCGAGGATGAAGCGCCCCCCGGTCAGGTCGCCGAGCGTCGCCGCCGCCGTCGCCAGCGCCGGCGCCGACCAGAGCGGGACCGGGACGACCGAAATGCCGGTCGCCAGCCCCCCCGGCAGCACCTCGCCGCTGGCGCCCCACCACTGGGCGCAGACCTGGAACGCGTCCTGGCCGACGCCGGCCGGGGTCCAGCAACTGGCGTAGCCCCGCCGCGCCGCCGTCCGCGCCACGTCGCGGTGCTGCGCGAAGGTCAGCCCCGCGCCCGGATCGATCCCCAGCCCAATTTCCATCCGGCCCTCCTTCCCCCCTGCCGCGCGCCGGTCGGCCCGCCCACCACGCGGCGAGTATCGCACATGTGCGAGGGAGGGCCGCACGAGCCTTGCCGGCGCCGCCGCGTACTCCCCACTCCGCGCCGCGCGCTGCTACAATGCGGCCTGTCGTGGGAGCCGGACAAGTGGTGGAACGGGGGGCTTCGGCCCGCCCACGCTGAACGGAGGAGGGGAGCCGCATGGTCGCCGCACTGAGCCCCGAGCAACTGGACGCCTTGCGCCGCATCGACAGCCCGACGATCGCCAACGCGATCGAAACCTTCCAGGTCCGCCCGCGCGTCGCCGGTTACGTCGGCTACGACATTCGCTGCTTCTTCCCGGACCTGCCGCCGACCGTCGGTTACGCCGTCACCTGTACGGTGGATAGCACCACCGAGGGTCGGCAGGGCATCGGCTTCAACCGGCTCTACGAGCTGCTGGTCGACGCGCCGAAGCCCGCCGTCGTGGTGATGCAGGACGTCGGCCCCGACCGCCTTCACTCCTGCCACGCCGGCGAGGTGATGGCGACGACGATGAAGCGCCTCGGCGCGATCGGCATCCTCACCGACGGCGGCCTGCGTGATGTGCGCGAGGTCAAGCAGTTGGGCGGCTTCCAGTTCTTCTGCGCCGGCCTCGTCGTGTCGCACGGCAACCCGATCTGCGTCAGCGTCGGCGACCCGGTGACGATCTCGGGGATGCCGGTGCGGATGGGCGACCTGCTGCACGGCGACGTGAACGGCGTCGTCCACATCCCCGACTCCTGCGCCGCCGAGGTCGCCGCGGCCGCGCACGCCACCTGGCAGCGCGAGGGCGAGACGATGCGGCGGATCAACAGCCCCGACTTCACCGTCCCGCGCAGCCAGGAGATCAAGCACTGAGCCGGCGAGTGAGGGGGGCGGGGAAATGGCGGAGCGGCAGGGCGCGGCGCTGTTGCAGGAGTTGACGCGCGAGGAGGCGCGGGCACTCGCGCCGCGGGCGCTCGCGGTCCTGCCGGTGGGGGCGACTGAGCAGCACGGGCCGCACCTGCCGGTCGGGACCGATCATTTCGCGGTGGAGTGGATTGCGCGGGCGGCGGCGGCGCGGGCGGCGGCCGAGATCTCGGTCGTCGTGGCCCCGACGTTGCCGTTCGGGTCGTCCCACCACCACCTGCCCTTCGGCGGGACGATGTCGCTGGGGACGGAGACCTACTATCGGGTGCTCCGCGACCTGCTGGAGTCGCTGATCGGGGGCGGCTTCCGGCGGATCTTCGTCGTCAACGGGCACGGCGGCAACCAGGAGCTGATCCAGTTGGCCGCGCGCGACCTGGCGCTGGCGCACCCCGCGCACCTCGCCGCCGCCTCCTACTGGACGATCGCCTGGGACGATCTGGTCGCGGCGGGGGCGACCGGGCCGGGGCGGCTGCCGGGCCACGCCGGCGCGTTCGAGACCGCGCTGGTGCTGGCGTTGCGCCCCGACCTGGTCCGCGAACCGCGCCCGCGGCGCGACGACGCGCCGGGGGGCGACGCGCGCCCCGGCGCGCGCTACCGCGCCGAGTCGCACGGCTCCTGGCAGGCGATGGACGGCTACACCGACAGCCCCGCGCGCGCCACTGCCGAGCAAGGCCGCGCCTGGCTGGACGCGGCGGCGGGTGCGGTCGGCCATGCGCTGGTCGAGTTCTACCGGGCGACGGGCGGGGACAAGGATGAGGACCGCGCCCATGGCGACGACCCGGTTGTGGGTCTCGCCCGACCCGTAGCGTGCCCGCCGCGGGCGCGTCTATCGCGGTCTCGGCCGCCAAGCTGGAGTCGGTGCAGGCGGTGGAGCCGGCGCTTTGGGTGCGCGCCGCGCTGCTTCTCCGCCCCTGTTTGTGTCCGCCCCCTCATCCCCGTCGCCAACGCGCACGCGGGAACGCGTGGGACCTGGCCCGGTCACGCCGCGGTTGACAGCCCCTGCGCGCCCCCGTATCATGGAACGCAGTTCTACATCACGATAAACGTCGACACGTTGCCGTGTCCGCGCAACAGCGCAGCGCACCTGCCACATTTGGGACTCCGCCCGTAGCGATGGGGCATTTGTCGGGTACTCGCCGACCGGCTTCCACGCCGGCTCCCGGCGGCGTCTTGACGCCGGAGCGGAAGTGGCCTGCACTTCCGAGCACCCGCGCCGAGACCTTTGTAGTGACACGGTTCCACGGGAACTCCCGCCACGGTTCGAACGCGCCCCCGCTGGCTGGATGAACTGCGGCGCACCATCGGCTCGGCGTCTACGCCCCGGCGCGACCGAGTCGCCACCGACATCCCCATCGGGCACGGCGCGGACCTCGGCCCGGCCGGCAGGCTGATCATGGTGACGCGCGGTGCCCGCGCCCCGCCGCGAGCCCTTGCCGGGGACCGTGAAGCACGGATCGGCGGGGTTGGGCGGGGCACAGGCGACAACGTGAGCGCGCGATCCCGCGGCGGGCGACCCGCGGGCCGCGATTGACCGATGCACAGCGCAGAGAGGACCGCCCGATGGCCGAATCGACACGCCGAGGGAGGACACAAGCCCGCGAGACCCCTCCACCGCGCCCGGCGGCCCCCGGCCTCGCCGCCGGCGGCGCCCCAGCGCGTCGGCGTTCCACGGTTTGGGGCCGCTTCCGCCGCCACAAGGTCGCGCTCGTCGGCAGCGTGATCCTGCTGACGCTGGTCGTCGGCGCGGTCGGCGCCCCGTTCTTCGCCCGTAACGACCCGTACCGGGTCAGCATCAGCGCCTATCGCAAGCCGCCGCGCGCCGCGAACCCGCTCGGCACCGACTCCTCCGGGCGCGACGTGCTCAGCCGCCTCCTGCACGCCGGGCGGGTCTCCCTCTCGGTCGGCCTCGTCGCCGTCTCCATCTATCCGTCATCGGCATCGTCCTCGGCTCACTCGCCGGCTTCCACGGCGGCTGGGTCGATTCGGTCATCATGCGCGGGGCCGACATCGTCCTTGCCTTCCCGTCCCTCATCCTGATCATCACGATCGTCTCGCTGATCGGCCCCAGTATCTACAACGTGATGATCGTCATCGGCCTCCTCGGCTGGCCGCCGATCGCGCGCATCGTCCGCGGCCTCTTCCTGACGCTGCGCGAGCGCGAGTTCGTCCTCGCCAGCCGCACCGTCGGCGCCTCCAACAGCCGCATCATCTTCCGCCATATCCTGCCGAACGCCCTCGCCCCGGTGATCGTCGCCGCCACGTTCGGCATGGCGACCGCGATCCTCCTCGAGGCCGGCCTGTCCTTCCTCGGCCTCGGCGTCCAGCCCCCGACCCCCAGTTGGGGCAATATGCTGACCGATGCCCAGTCGCTGACCGTCCTCGAATCGATGCCCTGGATGTGGATCCCGCCCGGCATCGCCATCGCCCTCGCCGTCCTCGCCATCAACTTCATCGGCGACGGCCTGCGCGACGCGCTCGACCCCTATCTGCTGCGCTGAGGGTCCGGCGCCGGATCAGCACTGGCAGTGGTGGCAGGGGGCGCCGTGGACGACCGAAACATCGCGGCACGTCCCGCGGAATGGCAGGAAAGGTGGTGTGAGGTGGTCGGCTACGGCGAGCTGGGGGTGCGGCGGGTGATCAACGCGTCGGCGACGCTGACGCGCCTGGGCGGCTCGCGGATGCCGCCGCCGGTGGTGGCGGCGATGGCGGCCGGGGCGGAGGCCTTCGTCGATCTGGATGATCTGCAGGCGCGGGTAGGGGAGCGGATCGCGGCGCTGACCGGCAACGAAGCCTGCTACGTGTCGTCGGGCGCGGCGGCGGGGATCGCGGTGGCGGTCGCCGCCTGCATCGCGGGGACCGACCCCGCGACGGTCGCCCGGCTGCCCCACGCGCACGACCGGCCGAACGAGGTAATCATCCACCGGGCGCACCGCAACGGCTACGATCACGCCGCCCGGCAGACCGGCGCGACGCTGGTCGAGATCGGCATGGCGCACACGACGCAGCGCTGGGAACTCGAAGCGGCCATCGGGCCGCGCACTGCCTGCGTGCTCTACTTCGCGGGGACCCGCTACGCGGCCGGCGCGCTGCCGCTGGAGGAGGTGATCGCCATCGCCCACGCGCGCGGCGTGCCGGTGCTGGTGGACGCGGCGGCGCAGATCCCGCCGGTCGCCAACCTCTGGCGCTTCACGCGCGATCTCGGGGCCGATGTCGCGATCTTCAGCGGCGGCAAGGGGCTTCGGGGGCCGCAGCCGAGCGGGCTGGTGCTGGGGGATCGGGCGATCGTCGCGGGGTGTCCGGGCCAACGGCAGCCCGAACCACAGCATCGGCCGGCCGATGAAGGTGGGCAAGGAGGAGTTGCTCGGCGCGCTGGCGGCGGTCGAGTGGTCGCTGGCCCAGGACGAGGGGGCGATCCTGGCCGGCTACGAGGCGACGGTGGCGCGCTGGCTGGACGGGCTCGCCGGCCTCCCCGGCGTGACGGCGGAGCGGGGCTATCCGAGCGAGGCGGGGCAGCCGCACGGCCGCGCGATCGTGCGGATCGCCCCACCCTGCCCGCTGACGCGGGACGAGGTCGTGGCGGCGCTGTGGGAGGGCGATCCGCGGATCGCCGTCGCCAAGCTCGGCGCCGACGCGATCGCGCTCAACCCGCAGACGCTGGAGCCGGGGGAGGACGATCTCGTCCTCGCGGCGCTGTTGCGGGTCCTGGGGGCGGGGCGGCCGTCGCGGCCGGGGCCAGTAACGATGCTCGGTGATCGGTGGTCCGTGCGTCCGTCTCCGCTCTTTGGCGGCGTACCACCGCGAAGCTGAGCGCCCCCCGGCCCCCCAACCCTGGGGGAGAAAAGCCGGGAAGAGTCGGTTGCCTATCCGTTAGGGCTGGATCTCCGATAGGGTCCTCTCCCCCCAAAGTTGGGGGGCCGGGGGGGCGCCCCCCGCCCGCTCGTCGGCCCCTATTTGCAAGCACCGGGCGATCCGCTATGATCGGCTCGGGGAGATGGGCGACATAACCTGTGAGCGAAGGAGGAGGGCGTTGGCGTTCACGGTCAAGCGGCGCGGCAGGCTGACCTACTATTCGGAGGGGGAGCGGCCGGTGCTCTCGGCGCTGGTGACCGAGGATCTCGGCGACGGCGACCTCAAGATCTACTTCGCCGGCCTGACCGGCGGCCACTCGGCGAAGGGCGTGCTGGGACTCGACGAGCTGGTGACGATGGACCCGGGGCGGGAGATCCCCCTGGTCTTCCGGTCTTGGGAGCGCTGGCTGCAAGAGGCGGGCATCTGCCGGTCGCTGCGCGACATCGACTTCATCGAGATGCACGCCTTCGGGTGCCAGCCGAAGACCCCGAACCCGCTGGTGGACCCCCTCGGTTACGCCGCCGAGCAGGACCGCCTGCGCGCCGCCTACGCCGAGGCCTACCGCGGCTTCTTCGCCGAGCAGTTGCCGGACAACGGGGTGCCCTGCCGCTTCACCGTCCACCTGCTGGACGTGCCCGACAAGGCCGCCTCCTACGAGTTCTACTCCACCGCGCTCTACCAGCGGTCCTTGCAGCCGCAGTAGCCCGATTCGGGGGGAGGCGAGCGATGCAGGTGGACGACGCCGCGGGGCGCGATCTCCGCGCCGATCTGCTGCTGCGGGGCGGGCATGTCATCGACCCGCGCCACGGCCTCGACGGGCCGCTCGACCTGGCGATCGCCGGCGGGAAGATCGTGGGGGTTGGCCCCGATCTCCCGACGGCGGGCGCCGCGCGGGTGATCGACGTCGCGGGCCTGTATGTCACGCCCGGCATCATCGACATGCACGCGCACGTCTTCGCCACCCACGCGCGCTCCCGCCTCTCACTCGATCCCCACCTGCACACCTTCTCCTCCGGCGTGACGACGGTGGTGGACGCCGGCACGTCGGGCTGGAAGGACTTCGACCAGTTCGTGACGACGGTGATCGAACCGGCCCGGATCCGCGTGCTCGCCTACGTCAACATCGTCGGCGCGGGCATGGGCTCGGGCGGGCTGGGCGGCGCGTGGGAGCACGAGGCCGGCGAGATGCAGCCCGCGCCGGCCGCCGCGGTCGCCGCGGCCTACCCCGACCTCGTCGTCGGCATCAAGACGGCGCACTACTGGGCACGGCGCCCCTTCGACGCGGCCCACCGGCCCTGGACCGCCGTGGACCGCGCGCTGGAGGCGGGGGCGCTGTGCGGCAAGCCGGTGATGGTCGATTTCTTCCCCTGGCTGCCGGAGCGCCCGTACGAGGCGCTGATCCTGGAGAAGCTGCGCCCCGGCGACATCCACACCCACGTCTTCGCCCAGCAGTTCCCGATCGTCGACGACGCGGGCAAGGTGAACGAGGCGCTCTTCCGGGCGCGCGAGCGTGGCGTGATCTTCGACCTCGGCCACGGCGCGGCGAGCTTCTGGTTCCGCAACGCCGCGCCGGCGATCGGGCAGGGCTTCGTCCCCGACTCGATCAGCACCGACCTGCACACCGGCAATGTCAACGGCGTCGTCGGCGACATGGTCACCACCATGAACAAGGTGCTGAACCTGGGCGTGCCGCTCGCGGACGTGATCGCCCGATCCACCGTCGCCCCGGCGCGGGAGATCGGCCACCCCGAACTCGGGCACCTCGGCGTCGGGGCGGCGGCGGACGTGGCGGTCTTCGCGCTCGACGAGGGGCGCTTCTCCTTCGTCGACTGCGGCCGCGCCCGGCTCGTCGGCGACCGGCGGCTGCGCTGCGCGTTGACGCTGCGCGCGGGCGAGATCGTCTACAACCCCGAGGGCCTCGGCCTACCGGAGTGGCCGGACGCCCCGCCGGAGTACTGGACCCTCGCGCCCTGATGCGCGGCGGGGCGAAGAGTATCAACCGCAGAGAACACAGAGATCACGGAGAATGAACGTATCGGCGATCTCCGTGATCTCCGCGATCTCCGTGGTTGATCCGTTTTCTTCAACGTTGCCCTGCCGCGGGCGTGCGAGAAGGAGTAGGGGATGGCGGGGATCGATGTGCTGATCCGCGGGGCGCGGGTGGTCGACGGCAGCGGCAACCCCTGGCGCCACGGGGACGTCGCCCTCGCCGGGCGGCGCATCGAGGCGATCGGGCCGCCCGGCCGCCTCCCGGCCGACGGGGCGCGGGAGGTCGTCGACGCGACCGGGCTGGTCGTCTGCCCCGGCTTCATCGACATCCAGAGCCACTCGATCATCCCGCTGATGATCGACGGCCGCAGCCTGTCGAAGATCACCCAGGGCGTGACGACCGAGATCATGGGCGAGGTCTGGACACCCGCGCCCTTCGGCGGCCGGATCACCGACCCCTTCGACACCATCCTGGCCGGCGTCATCGGCCTGCCGCCCGAGGAATGGCGCTTGCAGGCGCGCGAATGGCGCCGCTTCCGCGACTGGCCGGAGACGGTCGCCGACCGCGGGGTCTCGCCGAACATCGGATCGTTCCTCGCCGGCGGGACGCTGCGCCGCTACGCCCGCGGCATGGCGCTGGGGCCGGCGACGCCGGATGAACTGGCCCTGATGCGCCGGGTGGCGGCGGAGGCGATGGAAGATGGCGCCTTCGGGGTCTCCTACGCGCTGATCTATCCGCCCGAGTCGTACGCGGCGACCGACGAGATCGTGGAGGTCTGCCGGGCCGTGGCCCCCTACGGCGGCCTCTACATCACCCACATCCGCTCGGAGGCCGACCCGATCCTCGCGGCGGTCGAGGAGGCGCTGGAGATCGGGCGGCGGGCGGGCGTGCCGGTCGAGATCTACCACCTCAAGGTGACCGGCCCGCACAACTGGCCGAAGATGGCCAAGGTGATCGCCCGGATCGACGCGGCCCGCGCCGGTGGCCTCGATGTCGCCGCCGACATGTACCCCTACACCGCCTCCGGCACCGGCCTCACCGCCGTGCTGCCCGACTGGGTCGCGGCCGATGGCAAGCTCTACGACAACCTGCGCGACCCGACGATTCGGGCGCGGGTACGCGAGGAGATGGCGCGCGCGGCCGGCGAAGCGGGCGGCGCGATGCTGGCGCGCGACCCGGCGGTGATCATGCCGATCGGGCTGGGGCTGCCGGAACACCGCGAGTACGTCGGGCGGCGCGTCGACGCGATCGCCGCGGCGCGCGGGCAGGACTGGATCGACACGGTCCTCGACCTGCTGGCGGCCGAGGGCCAGCCGATCAGCACGATCTACTTCCAGATGGCGGAGGAGAACCTGGCGCTGCAGCTCAAGCAGCCGTGGATCAAGGTCTCGACCGACGCGGGCGGGGTCGACCCCGCCTGGGCCGCGGCGCAGGGGCCGCTCCACCCGCGCGCCTACGGGACCTACCCGCGCGTCCTCGGCAAGTACGTCCGCGAGGAGGGGGTCATCCCGCTGGAGGACGCGATCCGCAAGATGACCTCGGCGGTCGCCGATCGCCTCGGCCTGCACGACCGCGGCCGGCTCGCGGCGGGCGCGTGGGCCGATGTCGTCCTCTTCGACCCGGCCACCGTCGCCGACCACGCCACCTTCACCGACCCGCACCGCCTCTCGGTCGGCATCCGCGACGTCTGGGTCAACGGCGCGCGGGTCCTGCGCGACGGCCGCCACACCGGCGCCACACCCGGCATTGTCGTCAATGGCCCTGGCCGCGCGGCGTAAGCCGAAGTCAGGGTGCATGCGTTCTCCGCGGGGCGGAGGCTCGTCAGACGGGCTGCCCCCCCGGCCCCCCGACATTGGGGGGGCGAAGGCGCTTGGAACGGGTCTCTCCCCCCAACGTTGGGGGGCGGGGGGGCGTGCCGCCGACTGGGCCGGGTCGCCGGCGCCTTGACGAGCGCGCCGGGGTGGGCTAGCGTGGGCCGGGTCGTGCTGGCGCGAACCGAGCGACGGGGGGAGGGGCATCGACTGTGCGCGTGCTGATCACCGGCGGTGACGGCCGCCTCGCCCGCGCGGCGACCGCTGCACTGGCGCCCGCCCACACGCTGCGCGTCGCCGATCGGCGCTTCACCGCCCCGCTCCCGGCGGGGGTGGAGGGGTGCGAAGGCGATCCGCGCGACGAGGCGTTCGCGGCCGCGATCGTCGAGGGCGTGGACGCGGCGCTGCACCTGGCGCCGCTCGACACCGGCGGCGACGATCTCGATCTGCTCGACCGGGCCACCCGCGGCACCTATCAGCTCGCCGGGGCCGCCGCGCGGGCCGGGGTGGGCCGCCTGATCCTGGGGAGCACGCTGGCCCTGTTCGATACCCTGCCGCGCGACTGGCGCCCGACCGAGGCGTGGCGCCCCCGGCCGCGCCCGGAGCCCGCGACGCTGCGCGCCTGGCTGGCCGAGCGGTCGCTGCGCGAGGTCGCGCGCGAGTCGGGGCTGCCCGCGGTCTGCCTGCGCTTCGGGCGGATCGTGGACGACGCGGCGGCGGCCGCCGCGCCCCACGACCCGCGAGCGCTCCACCTGGCGGACGCCCTCGCCGGCATCGAGCGGGCGCTGGCCTACGGGGCGGAGGGCTGGTCGGTCTTCCACATCGTCGCGGCGGGGGCGCGCGCCTGGCCGCCCCTGGCAAGGGCGGCGGACGAGCCGTTCGGCTACCACCCGACGCGCGATTTTGGCGCGCGGCCGGCGGGCCGTGCGGCGGCGGACCCCGCCCCCCCGCCGATCCCGTCGCGCCCGATCCGCAAGGTCGTCGTCTTCGGCGCGGGCGGGCCGCTGGCGGCGGCGACGGCGCGCGTGCTGGCGCCGGATTACACCCTGCGGCTGACCGATCTGCGGCCGTTGGAGGAGATCGCGGCGGCGGGGCAGCCGCAGTCGCCGGGCGCGCCGCTGCCGGAACTCCTCCCCCCACCGCACGAGCGCCGCACCGTCGACATCCGCGACCCGGCGGCGGTGCTGGACGCCTGCGCCGGGATGGACGCGATCGTCAACTGCACCGTCGTCCGGCACGACACGACCGAGGCGTTCCGGGTGAACCTGCTCGGGGCCGAGAACGTGCTGCGCGCGGC
>JAUJMV010000002.1:287097-292322 GCA_030446685.1 Thermomicrobiales bacterium
TCCTGGGAGGACGCCGCGCGGGCGCTGCGCCGCGCGCTGGAGGTGGCCGCGCTGCCCGCCCCCTACGAGGTCTTCCACATCAACGCCGATCTGCCCCACGGCGTCTTCCCGAACCGGAAGGCCTGGGCGTTGCTCGGCTGGCAGCCGCGCGACAGCCTGGCCCGGTACTACCGGCGCCCGATGGAGGAGTAGCCATGCCCGCCCCGCTCCGGATCACCGAGGTCGAGCGGATCACCGTGGACGTGCCGTTCCGGCCGCGCGTGCGGCCCTGGAACGCCCTGCTGGTCGGGCAGTGGCGCGTCTCGGAGATCACGCGCGTGGTCACCGACGCCGGCATCGTCGGCTGGGGCGAGACGCTGCCGCACTACACCTGGGGCCGGGTGACCGACGCGGCGGTGGAGCGGGTGCGCGGCGGCAACCCGGCCGAGTTCCTGGGAGACGACACGCTCGGCGCGGGGTTGCAGATGGCGCTCTACGACGTCGTCGGGCAGGCGTTGGGCGTGCCGGTCTACCGCCTCCTGCCGCTGCCGAAGATTCGCGAGTGGTGCCCGATCGCCTGGTGGAACACCAAGGCGCCCCCGGACGTGCTGGCCGGGGAGGCGCGGGACGCGATCGCCGAGGGCTACACCGCGCATAAGTTCAAGGCCCGCCCCTGGTTCGACGTCTACGCGCAGGTGGAGGCGATCGGCGCGGCGACGCCGCCACACTACCGCCTCGACCTCGACTGGAACGGGCTGCTGGTCCACGCGGGGAACGCCGGGCCGGTGCTGGCCGAGCTCGACCGCTACGAGCGGGTGGCGATCTACGAGTCGCCGATCCCGCACGGCGATCTGGAGGGCTACCGGCAGTTGCGGCGGCAGACGACGCGCCCGCTCGCCGTCCATTTCGACGATCCGCCGTTCGCCACCGCCGAGCGGCAGGAGATCTGCGACGGCTTCGTCGTCAGCGGCGGCGTCTCGCGGGTGCTGCGCCAGGGGACGCTGTCGGCGGCCTTCCACAAGCCGTTCTGGCTGCAGCTCGTCGGCACCGGCCTGACGACCGCGCTCTGCGCGCACCTGGGCGCGGTGCTGCCGTTCGCGCAGTGGCCCGCCGTCACCTGCCTGAACAATTACAGCGATGATCTGCTGGTCGAGTCCCTGACGATCGATGGTGGCCACCTGCGGGTGCCGGAAGGTCCGGGGCTCGGCGTGCGGGTGGACGAGGCGGCGCTGGCGGGCTGCCGCATGGCGCCGCCCTACGAGATCGCTTACCCGCGCCACCTCCTTTCGGTCGTCTGGCCGGGCGGGCGCGTCGTCCACTACACCGGCATGGCGCAGTGCTGGGCCGACTTCCGGGCCGGCAACGGGCCGGCGCAGGAGCGCGGGGTGACGCTGGAGGTCCACCCGGATGACGGCTCGCCCGCCTGGGCCGAGTTGTACGCGCGGGCCGAACGCGCCCCCGTGCGCGACCGCCGCTCGGGCTGACCGCCGCATTCCCAAGCCGCGCCGCCTACAGTGGTTCGCGGAAAGGGGCGCCGCAGGTTGAGGGCGATCTGTGAGGGCATTTTATTGTACGCCCACGCCCGGCCCCGGCACAGACTCAACGATCACGAGAATCGATGTAGCTCTAGTTTCCGCTAACTCAGGCCGCTACGTCCAGGGAGATCGCCTGGTCAGGTGCGCTCGGCGTAGCCGACGCGGGCGACTGGCGTCGGCGTTGGCCCCAGAAGCCCTTCGGCAGGTGGGCGGTGAGGGGCGCTTTTTCGCGAAGCCGGGCGGGGAGCGGGAAGTCGTGCGGAAACGGGGTGCGCGCCAGGAGGCGCCGCAGCCGGCCGGGGGTCGGCTGGGGCCGGCGGTCCCAGAAGCCGGTGGGGACGGCGGGCGCGGTCGCCGCCGCGTAGGACAGCACCGCCCCGGCGAGCAGCGCCAGTTCCGGGAGGCGCTGGCAGGTCTCGGGGGCGTGGACGAACTGGCGGCTGGCCCCGAGCATCTGCTTCGCCGCCAGCGGCAGTTGTTCGACGGGCCAGCGGTCGCGATAGAGGGCGCGCAGCGCGCGCGGCGGCACGGGCAGGGAGGTCGCGAGCACCAACGGCTCGCGGTGGCGGGGGTCGTGGAGGGCGACGATGGTGAAGGTGGGACTGGCGGCGGCCGCCTCCGGCCGCACCAGGTCGGTCCACCGCTCGGCGCGCAGGAGGGCGCCGTCCTCGCGCCACGTCTCGACCCGGTCGGGCACGGTGGCGGGGATGGCGCGGCCGCGGTAGGTGCGGGGCAAGGGGCGGACGATCCGCCCGCGGGTGGCGGGGCGCCCGCGCCCGTCGTACGGCGGCGGGGTGGCCCGCCGGGCGGTGCAGTTCTTGGCGAGCCGCACCACGTACCGGGTCGCCCCTGCCTCCTGGAGCAGCGCCACCCCGAACCCGCCGTCCAGCACCAGCGCGTCGTCGGGCGCGCACCGCCGCACCGCCTCGCCCACGAGCAGGCGCGCGTGCGTGCTGGCGCGCGGGTCCCCGGCGTCCGCCCGCACGCACGCCGGCGGGCAGGCCAGGCGCTGGCCCCCGACGCTGCCCACGCGGGCGATGAGGCCCAGCGGGATGGCGGGGAGGGCTTTCCCCGCGGCGCCGTGGTAATGGGTGGTCGGACAGCCCCGGAGCCGCGGGCGCCAGAAGCCGGTGACGTCGACCGCCACCGGGCGGTAGCCCCCATGCGCGTGCGCCTGCCAGCGCCCTTCCCCCTCCAGCACCGCGGCCCAGCGGGCCAGCAACGCCGCGCTGCTCCAGCCGCCCTGCCCCAGCGCCGCCCAGGCCCGCCGCGTCGCCGGCGCGGCCAAGCCGCACTCGCTCAGCCCCGGCACCACCGCGCCGCGCGCGGCGAGCAGCCGCCCGCTCACCAGCATCCACAGCAGGTGCAGCAAGCCCAGGTTCGTCCCGATCGGGCACGCCACCACCAGCAGGCATAGGAGGGTCAGGATGCGATAGACTGCTTCCGGCATCGGGGGAACTCCTGCGGTAGAGCACGGCGTCAGCACCCGCACTCTACCAATGGGTACCCCCTGATGCCACCCAGTTAGCGGAAACTAGAGTTCTCCAGCCTTCTTCATATAATGGGCGGGGCCGTTTGCGCGTCGACTTCTCTCTCATGCTTCAAACATAACGCAGCGCGCAAAGGGCGGCTACGTGCTGTGGGGGGATAATTACCCCCGCTGTGATCGCGGTACCGATAACACCTCACACCCGCGCCCCCTGAGTGGCATCCGCAGCACGACCAGTGACGAGAACACTCGGCGGACGACATGTGTGGCCGGTACAAGGCCAGGGCGGAACGCCCTCCCGCTCTGACGGGAGTAATCTACGGCTGAGGAGATTTGCTCCCCCCAGGATCGGCGGGCGGGGGCGCTCCCGCGTGGCGGCTGCTAGAATGCCGACCGTAGGGGTGGGGACGAGGCGGCCGCGGACGCCGGCGGGAGGGGACGGTGCGGCGAGGCGGCTGGGCGCGGCGGCTGGCGGAAGCGGTGCGGACGCCGTGGGTGCGCGTCCTCGCCGTCCTCTGGCTGGCGCAGGTCATCGCCGAACTCGCCTTCAGCTTCGCCCTGCCCTTCATCCCGCTCTACGTCCAGGAGTTGGGGGTCCGCGACCCGATCCGCGCCGGCCTGTGGGCGGGGGCGATGTCCGGCGGCTTCGCGCTGGTGATGGCGGTCCTCGGCCCGGTCTGGGGGCAGATCGCCGACCGCTACGGGCGCCGGCTGATGATCCAGCGGGCGCTCTTCGGCGCCTGCCTGGTGGTCGGCGCGATGGGGCTGGTCCGCAGCCCGGAGCAACTGCTGGCCCTGCGGGTCTTCCAGGGGGCGCTGACGGGGGTGGTCGCGGCGACGACCACGGTCGTCTCCCTGACCGCGCCGCGCCACCGCCTGGCGACCGCGCTGGGGCTGATGCACGCCGCGATGTTCGTCGGCGCCGCGCTCGGCCCGCTCCTCGGCGGCCTCTTCGCCGACCACTTCGGCTTCCGCGCCGCCTTCGCGGCGACCGGGGGCCTCTTCCTCCTGTCGGGCCTGCTGGTGACCGCCTTCGTCCCCGAGCCGCCGCGCGCGGCGGGGGAGCGCGCCGCGGCCGGATCGTTCGCGGCGGGCCTGCGCGAGCTGCTGGCGCGGCCGGGGCTGGCGGCGGCGATCGGGATGCTGGCGCTGATCCGCTTCGCGAACGTGGCGCCGAACCCGATCCTGCCGCTCTTCATCCAGCAACTCGCCCCCGACCAGGGGCGGATCGCGACCGTGGCCGGGCTGGTGGTCGCGGCCGCCGGGGTCGCCTCCACCGCGAGCGCGCTGCTGGTGGGCCACCTGGCCGACCGCTACGGCCGCGCCCGGACGCTCCTGGTCTGCCTGCTGGCGGCGGCGGCCCTCTCCGTGCCGCACGCCTTCGTCACCGCGATCTGGCAGCTCCTCCTCCTGCGCGTCGCCTTCGGGCTGGCGCTCGGCGGGACCGTCCCGGCCGTCCAGGCACTCCTCACCGATCTAACACCCACCGGGCGGCGCGGGGTGGCCTACGGGCTCCTGGCGACCGCCAACGCCCTCGGCAATGGGGGCGGCCCGGTGCTGGGGAGCCTGATCGCCGCGGCCTTCGGCACCGCGGCCGTCTTCCCGGCGATGGCGCCGGTCTTCCTGCTCGGCGTCTGGCTGCTCGCCCGGCTCCCCACGCCGGGGGCGGCGGGCGCCGGGGGTGAGCAGCCGGGCGGGAGTGAACCGCGTCTCACGGCCGAGCAGCCGCGCGGGTCGCCCTGAGCCCCGCGTCGCCAGGTCGCGGCGCGGCGTGGGGGGGCGGAATTGTGGAGGTGAGGGATGCACCGGCTCTACCTGGCGTCGCCGCTCGGGTTCGCGGCCTCGACGCGCGCCTTCATGGGCGAGCTGCAGGCGGCGCTCGGCGCGCGCTTCGCCGTCGTCAACCCCTGGGACAACACCGCGCACCTCGACGATCTGGCCGCGGCGGAGCGGGAGCCCGATTGGGCGCGCCGCCGCGAGGCCTACGCCCGCTTCAACGCGCGCATCGCCGCCGACAACGAGCGGGCGATCCGCGCCTGCGACCTGGTCGTCGGCGTCCTCGACGGCGTCGACGTCGACTCCGGCACCGCCAGCGAACTCGGCTTCGCCTACGGCATCGGCAAGCGGGTCTACGGCCTGCGCACCGACTGGCGGCTGACCGGCGACAACATCGCCGCCGGCGTCAACCTGCAGGTGCGCCACTGGATCGAGGCGAGCGGCGG
>JAUJMV010000002.1:292422-302580 GCA_030446685.1 Thermomicrobiales bacterium
GCCTCCGCGCGGGGGTCGCGCACGAAGCGCAGCACCAGGGCCGCGCCGGTCAGGGCCAGCGCCGCCGTCGCGGCGAAGAGGGCCGGGTAGCCGCGCGCGTCGGCCAGCGCCGCCCCGAGCAGCGGCGCGGCGAGGGCGGCCGGCGCCTGCGCCACGTTCGCCAGGCCCACGTAGGTGGGGCGCTGGTCGTCCGGCGCGAGGTCGATGATGAAGGTCAGCGCCGCCAGTTGCAGCCCGCTGGTCGCCAGCCCGGCGAGCAGGAAGACGATCCCGTAGCCGAGCGGCCCCCAGCGCGGGTCGCGCACCGCCAGCGCCAGGAGCGGGGCGAGCCCGGTGCAGAGGGCGCCCCCGAGCACGACGCGCTTGTGGCCGGCGTGGTCGCCGACGTAGCCCCACAGCACGTTCCCCGCGGTCGCGGCGGCGAGCAGCACCACCGCGTAGAGGCCGGCCGCCCCGTCGCTCAGCCGCAGCGCCCCCCTGGCGTCGACGATGTAGAACGCGGTGGTCGTCCCGGCGGCGGTGATCAGCGCGAGCGCGGCGAGGTAGCGGCGCAGGTTGTGGTCGCGCCGCACCAAGCCGGGCAGCCGGCCCCAGGCGGCCCCCGCCGGCCGCGACGCGGCGTCCGCCGCCGGGGCCGGCTCGCGGCCCAGGACCAGGCAGAGGAACGAGATCACCAGGAAGGCGAAGGCGCAGGCGAAACAGAGGGCGCTGCCGACGATCCAGCCGAAGCGCGCGAGCAGGGCCGCGGCCCCCGCCCCCCCCGCCACCCCGAGCAGCCCGCCGAGGGCCGACGAGAGGCCGAAGAAGCGCCCGCGCCAGTCGGCCGGCAGCATCCGCGCGAGCAGATCGAGCCAGGCCGGCATCGCCGCCCCGGCCGCGAGGGTCGTGACGGCGAGCAGCCCGTAGCAGAGCCAGAGGAGCGCGGTCGGGTGGCTGGTGGCGAGCAGCGGCGTCGCCACCGCCAGCGCCAGATAGGGCAGGCGCTCGAACACCGTCACGCCGAGCACGAACGGTTGCTTGCGCCGCAGCCGCTCGGTCAGCCCCGCCACGAAGATCGGCGGCAGCAGCGTCGCCGCGCGCAGCGCGGGGATCGCCCCCACCGCCAGGCTCGAGTCGGAGAGGTGGCTGACGAACAGCGGCAGCACCCCGTAGGCCGAGGCGAAGCTGAGCGCCAGGACGAAGAGGCTGATGTCCAGCCCCATCACGGTGTAGTTCCAGCGGTAGCGGCGCGGCGGCAGCAGCGTCAGCGGCGACACGGGCGGCTCCTCGGCAACGATCGACCCCGCCGCGGGCGGGCCCCGCGGCGCGCCCGCCAACAGTACCGGAGACGGGCGCGCCGCGCCAGCCCGAACCAGGGCGCTCCCCCGGCGCCCCCATTTGCAGCCGGGGCCGCGTGTGCTGGCCCCGCTCCTCTCCCCCAGGTTGGGCGCGGCAGGCGTGCCGGCGAGGGTGGGCCTAGAAGGAGGGGCATGGTGGCGGAGCGGATCGAGTTCGGGTGGCGGGTGCCCGATTTCCCGACCGACGGGAGCGACAGCGCCGCGTTCCTGCGGCAGATCGCCGACACGCTGGACCGGATCGAGGGTCGCTTCCACTCCGCCTGGGTGGCGGACCACGTCGTGCCCTGGGCACGCTGGCAGGCGGTCGACACGCCGACGGTGGAGTGCTGGACGACGCTGACCTTCCTCGCCGCGCGCTATCCCGCGCTCACCTGGGGGCCGATCGTCCTCTGCCAGTCCTACCGCAACCCCGCGCTGCTGGCGAAGATGGTGGCGAACCTCTGCGCCTTCCTGCCCGGCAAGGTCGTCTTCGGCATCGGCGCCGGCTGGAAGGAGGACGAGTACCGGGCCTACGACTGCCCCTTCCCCGCCCCGCCGTCCGCATCCGCCAGCTCGAGGAGACGGTGGAGATCGCCCGGCGGCTCTGGACCGCGGACGGCGTGACCTACGAGGGCCGGCACTACGCGATCCGCGACGCCTACCTCCAGCCGAAGCCCGACCCGCTGCCGCCGATCATGATTGGCGGCGGGGGCGAGCAACTGACCCTCAAGGTCGTCGCCAGGCAGGCCGACTGGTGGAACCTCGCCGGCGGCACGCGGGAGGACTACGAGCGCAAGCTGGCCGTGCTGCGCGGCTACTGCGGCGAGGCGGGGCGGGACCCCGACACCATCCGCAAGACCTGGTCGTGCGAGGTCGTCGCCGTCGCCCCGACCGAGGCGGAGGCGCGGGCGCGGGCGGAGGCCAGCCCCTTCTACAGCGGCCGGGGCCTGATCGGCACGCCGCGACAGGTGACGGAGCAACTGCGCGGCTGGATCGACACCGGCGTGACCCACTTCCAACTGCGCTTCGCCGACTTCCCGGAGACCGCCGGCATCGAGCGGTTCATGGCCGATGTGCTCCCGCAGTTCGCCTGAGCCCGCGCCCCCGACCCCGTCGGACGGCGCGCGGCCGGTCGTCGTCGCCATCGGCGGGGGCTCAGCGACCGGCAAGTCGACGCTGGCCCGCGCGCTGGCGGCGGCGCTGCCCGAACTGCGGCCGGTGATCCTGCTGCAGGATCGCTACTTCCGCGACTTCGCCGAGTACCCCGCCGCCGAGCGCGAGGAGGCCCGCACCGCGAACCACCCGGACGCCGTCCACTGGCCCGCGTTCCACGCCGCCCTGGAAGCCCTCGCCGTCGGCGGGCGGGTCGTCGAGCCGGCGCCGGGCACCGCGCGGGCCGCGCGCGGGGAGCCGGGGCGGCCGGTCGGGCCCACCGGCCTGCTCCTGATCGAAGGCCTGTTCGCGCTGTGGGACGCCCGCTGCCGCGACCTGGCCGACCTGCGCCTCTACACCGAGGTGGCCGATGACGAGCGCGTCTTGCGGCGTATCGAGCGCGACATCGCCGAGCGCGACGGGGATCTGGCGCAGGTGATCGCCTGGTTCCGCCGGGACGTGCAGCCGAACCACCCCGCCTACACCGCCGCCACCCGCCGCCACGCCGACCTGGTGATCCCCACCGACCGGCCCAACGCGGTCGCGATCCGCGCGCTGACCGACGCGATCCGCGCCCTGGCCCTGTCGCGCGGCGCGGGCGGCTGGGGCCGCCGCCGGCCGGGGGCGCCGCCCGGCCGCTCACCCCCGTCCTTTGGGGACGGCCAGGCGAGCGCGATGCGCCCGCGCTCCGGCTCGACCCGCAAGATCTCCACCTCGATGATGTCGCCGACGCCCAGGAGGGCGCCGCGCGGGGTCTGGCTGCGGTGCAGCAGGCCGTCCTGCTTGACGCCAATGTCGACGAAGGCGCCGAAGTCGACCACGTTGCGCACCGTGCCGGTCAGCCGCAGCCCTGGCGCGAGATCGTCCAGCGAGAGCACATCGCGGCGCAGGAGCGGCGGGGGCAGGTCGTCGCGCGGGTCGCGGCCCGGCCGGACGAGCTGCTCGAGGATGTCGAGCAGCGTCGGCAGGCCGGTCCCCACCTCCCCCGCCAGCGCCGCGGGCGGCCGGCGGGCGAGGAGGGCGTCGAGCGGCCCCGCGCGTTCGGCGGGCGGCGTCGCGGGATCGAGCCCGGCGAGCCGCAGGACCGCCAGGGCGACGGCGTAGCTCTCCGGGTGGATCGCGCTCGCGTCGAGCGGCGTGTCGCCGCCCCGCACCCGCAGGAAGCCGGCCGCCTGCTCGAAGGCCCGCGGGCCAAGCCCCCGGACCCCGCGCAGCGCCGCGCGGTTGGGGAAGGGGCCGTGGGCGTCGCGGTGGGCGACGATGCGCCCGGCCAGCGCCGGTCCGACCCCGGCGACGTGGGCCAGCAGCGCGGGCGAGGCGGTGTTCAGCTCCACCCCGACCCGGTTGACTACGCTCTCGACGGTCGCGCCCAGCGCGGCGGCCAGGCGCGGCTGGTCCACATCGTGCTGGTACAGCCCGACCCCGATCGCCCGCGGGTCGATCTTGATCAGCTCGGGCAGCGGGTCCTGCGCCCGGCGGGCGATCGACACCGCGCCGCGCAGGCTGACGTCCAGGCCCGGCAGTTCCCCCGAGCCAGCGGGCTGGCGCTGTAGACGCTCGCCCCCGCCTCGCTCACCAGCAGGTAGCGCAGCGGGGGCCGGCCCGCCGCCCCATCGGCCTCAACCCCCGCGCGATCAACTCGGCCGCCAGTTGCTCGGTCTCGCGCGAGGCCGTCCCGTTGCCGATCGCCAGGAGCGTGACGGTGTGGCGGGCGACGAGGGCCGCGAGCGCGCGGAGCGCCTCGCCGGTGCGCCACTGGGGCGGGTGCGGGAAGATCGTCGCGGTGTCGAGCAGCTTGCCGGTCGGGTCGACGACCGCGACCTTGCAGCCGGTGCGGAAGCCGGGGTCGATCCCGAGGACCGTCTGGCCGGCGAGCGGCGGCTGGGTCAGCAGACCGCGCAGGTTGGCAGCGAAGACGCCGATCGCGTGGGCCTCGGCCTGCTCGCGCAGGTGGGCGCGCAGGTCGCGCTCGATCGCCGGGAGCAGCAGGCGCGCGGCGGCGTCGGCGATCGCCAGCGCGAGCTGGTCGGCCAGCGGGGAGCGCGCGTCGGGGCGGAACGCGACGGCCACCGCCCCCGCCAGTCCCGCTCCGGCGTCGCGATCTTCACCCGCAGGACCTTCTCGGCCTCGCCGCGGCCGATCGCCAGCACCTGATACGGCCTGATCCGGCCGACCGGGGCCTCGAAGGCGTAGTAGGTCTGATAGACGGCGCGCGGGTCCTCGGCCCCGTCGATCCGCTCGCAGCGCAGGACCGCCCCGTGGGTCGCGCGCGCGCGGGCGATCCGCCGCACGTCCGGGTGCTCGGCGACCGCCTCGGCGACGATGTCGCGCGCGCCGGCCAGCGCCTCCTCGACCGTCGCGACCCCCGCCCCGAGGAACGGCCGGGCGAGCTGCTCGGGGGACTGGCGGGTCGGCGGCTGCCCGGCGATCAGGTCGGCCAGCGGCCCCAGCCCGCGCTCGCGGGCGATCGCGGCGCGGGTGCGGCGCTTCGGCCGATAGGGCGCGTAGAGGTCCTCCAGTGCCGTCCGGGTCTCGGCCGCCGCGAGCCGCGCTTCCAGGGCGGGTGTGAGCACCCCCTGCTCCCGGATCGCGGCAACGATTGCCGCGCGCCGCTCCTCGAGCGCGCGCAGCGTGGACAGCGCCTCTTCCAACCGGCGGATCTGGTCCTCGTCCAGCCCGCCAGTCTGTTCCTTGCGGTAGCGCGCGATGAACGGCAGGGTGTTACCGCCGTCCAGCAGCGCGATCGTCGCCGCGGCCTGCTCCGGGCGGACGGACAGTTGGGCGGCGAGTTTGCGGGCGGCGGCGCTGCTGTCACTCATATGCCGGCAATGATACACCACCGGGGGGTGGGCGCGTCCGGGGGTAACAGTTCAGGGTCGGGTACGCGGTGAGCGGGCATCGGCGAGCCGCCCGCCCGATCGCGCGGCCGCTGCCCCCCGCCCCCTGGCACCGCCCGCCCCCGCCGCCGGGTCCGATCGGTATCCGGGCGCGCACACCCCGCCCCCCGCGCGGGCGCGCCCGGCCGCGAGAGGGGCGTTTTCGCGAAACGAACCGCCCTCGACCGCTTCGATTGTGGCATCACACCAAGGAAAACGACCCCAGCGACGGGTCGGGAGGATGGCCGGAATGACCCCCAAATCCCCCCATTTCCCCCCGCGCCATGTCGCGCCCAGGCGTGGCCGCCCCGCCTCGGTTCGGCCCATCGGCCCCTCCTTCCCCCGCCCGCTCCTAATGCTGGGAGCGGGCGGGGCCACCTGGCGCCGCGTCCCCCCGCCGGGGGGGCAAACGGCCAGCCTCCTCCGAACTGTTACGTCCGGGGCGGGTGGTGTCGGGGACGGTCACGCGGGGCGCGACTATCGAGCACCCGCCGCGCCTCCCGCCTCACCCCGCCGCGTCCGCCGCCGCGACCAGCCTGATCGCCGCGCGCAGCGCGTGCTTGACGCGGTTGCGCTCCCGCACCAGCCGGGTCTGCAGGAAGCGGAAATCGTCGCTTGCCGGGTCGAGCGCGCCGAGGCGCGCGGCGTCCGCCAGGCCGGGGAGCGGCTCGATCCCGAGCGCAAGATCGTGCTCGAATGGGCCGCCGCGCGTGTACCCGACCGGGATCAGGAGCCGCCCCAGCGCCAGCAGCAGGGCGTTCGCCCGCTCGGGATCGCGCCGCGCCAGGTCGGCGGCCCCGATCCGCGCCCCCAACTCGCGCGCCAACGCCAGCGTCCCCGAGAGGTCGAGCCCCGCCCCGGCCGCCGTGTCGTAGCGCGCGAGCGCCCCGGCGAACTCGTCGGCGACGGCGGCGTAGTCGAACGGCAGCCGCTCGTCGGTGCAGAGCCGGCGCAGCGCCTCGGCGTAGACGCGGGCGTCGCGCCGCAGATGGTCCGGATCGATCTTGTCAAGCGTGTCCTCGGTCGTGTGCCACCACCAGCCCAGGCCCCCGGCGCGCGAGCCGCCGCCGAGCAGTTGCGCCAGCGCCGTGGCCGTCGCCGACCCGTCGTCGCGCGGCTGCTCGGAGAGGAGGCGAACAGGGAGGGATGCCGTGCCCCCAGAACGACTGGTCGCTCGATCGGCTGATGCGCTTGTAGTCCAGTTCGACTCCCGCCACCTCGCGCAGGATCGCGCGCCCGAACCCCCACGTCTCGGCCATCGTCGGCGCCTCCTCCAGCACCGTCGCGCCGACCGCGCCGACCGAGTCGATGTTGACGTGGCAGACGCAGCGCTCGTGCAGGTCGTGCCAGTGCTGGTCCGCGTACCAGCAGGAGCCGGCGTAGCGGCCGTGCGAGTGCCCCGACCAGAAGGCCAGCCGCACGCCGCGGCGCAGCGCCCCCGCCGGGCGGCCAGCAGCCGCGCCACCTCGAGCTGCGTCGCGTTGGCGCTCCCGTTGTCCATCGCGCCGTAGTGCCAGGAGTCGACGTGCCCACTGAAGAGGACGAAGCGATCCTCGTGGACGCCCGGCAGATCGGCGGTGACGATCGGCAGCTCGGCCCAGTCGAGGAACGGGCGGGTCCGCAGGCGCGCGCGCACCGGCCCCGCCGCCAGCAGGGCCAGCAGGCGGTCGCCCCAGGCGCGCGTGACCGCCACCGACGGGGTGCGCGGGAGGAGGGGGCGGTCTCCGGCGTCGGCGTCCCCCAGACCGGCGAGATGCACATCTCGTGGATGTGCTCGTCGTTGATGTGGATCTGCGCCAGCGCGCCGCGCCGGTCGGCGGCGACCGCCTTCGCCGGCATCGCCAGCCCCTCGCTGAGCACGATCCGCCCCTGCACCGGCTCGGCCGGGTAGTCCTCCTCCCGGCCCCCGCCGGCGAAGACGAGCGCGCCCTCGACCCCCTCGTCGGGCGTGGCTGGGCTGAGGGAGAAGCCGTTGCAGGGGATCGCGAGGCGCTCCGGCGCCAGCACCTCCAGCGTCGCCTCGCGCGGGTAGCCGACGAGCGCGGGGTGGCGATAGCGCCGGACGGCGTACCCGAAGACCTCCAGCGTGGCCGCGATGTAGTCGAACGCGCGCGCCTCGTCCGGCGTGCCGGAGAGCCGGACCCACCGCGCGATCGCCGCGGTGTGCGCCAGCAACCGGTCGGCCGATACCTCGTCGACGATCCCGTCCGCGACCATGCCCGCGCCTCCTCCCCGTGATCCCCCCGTGATCCCGCCCGTTGTGCCCGCGCCACTATAGCACCGCCGGATTGACAGCGCCGCCCGGCGGCACTAGCATCGCCCCGCTGTCGGCTGCGCGTGGTGCCGGGCGAGGGGAGTGGTGGGGATGTCGACGAACGATCTGCGGACAACGCCGATCACGGTAATCGGCGCCGGCGCGATCGGCGGCACGGTCGGCGCCTACCTGGGGGCGGCGGGCTACGACGTCACCCTGGTCGACGTCGACCGCGAGCACCTGCGGGCGATCGCCGAACACGGGCTGCGGATCACCGGCATCCGCGGCGACCGCGCCTTCCCCCTGCGCGCGATCCACGCCGACGATCTGCGCGGGCCGCTCGGCCCGACCTTCCTGTGCGTCAAGGGGCATTTCACCGCGGAGGCGATGCGGCGCTACGGGCCGCTGCTGGCGCCGGACGGCTTCGTCGTGTCCCTCCAGAACGGGCTCAACGAGGAGCTCATCGCCCGCGAGGTCGGCGCGGCGCGGACGGTCGGCGCGTTCGTCCACTTCGGGGCGGATCTGCTCGAGCCGGGGATCATCCGGCTGGGGGCCGAGCAGACGATCTACATCGGCGAGCTCGACGGGCGGATCACCCCGCGCGCCGAGGCGGTGCGCGCGGCGCTCGATCACGTCATGCCGGCGCGCGTGACCGCGAACATCCGGGGTTTTCTCTGGGGCAAGCTGGTCTACGGCGCGCTGGCCTTCGCCGTCTCCTGCGTCGACGCGCCGGTGCCGGCGATCCTCGAAGACCCGCTCGGCCGGCGTGTCTGCCGCGCCGCCTCGGAGGAGGCGTACCTGGTGGCGCGGACACAGGCGCCGCGGCTGGAGCGGATCGGCGAGTTCGACCCAACCGCCTTCGCGCCCGGTGACGCCGCGCTCGCGCGCGGCGAGGGCGCGCTGCGGGCGCTGGCGGAGGCGATGCGCGCCTCCCCCAAGCAGCACATGGGCATCTGGCGCGACCTGCGGGTCAAGCGGCGCAAGACCGAGGTGGACATGCAGGTGGCGGTGGTCGTCGCCACGGGGCGGGGGCAGGGCCTCCCCACGCCGGTGAACGCGGCCGTCCTGGACCTCGTCCACCAGATCGAGGAGGGCCGGCGGGGGATGGACTGGTCGAACCTCGCCGAGATCGCCCGCCGCGCCGCCCTGCCGCCGGCCTAGCCCCGGCACCCACCCCCGATGAGCGGATCGGGTGGGCTTGGTGGGGTGATGGGCGGCGGATCCTCGGTGGGGGCCGTGCGGCGCCACGGCGACAATCGGGCGCGGGCTCCGCGGGCAGCGGGGCGCCCTCGCCGGGCGACCGGCGGAAGCGCCGGGTAGGGCGCGCCGGGCGTGATGTCGGGGGAGGCGGGGAACATGCTGACACGACCGCGGCCAGAATCGGTGACACCGCCGGCCGCCGAGCGGATCGGCGCCCTGGCGTCGCTGCGCCTGCGGGACTTCCGCCTGCTCCTGCTCGGGACGACCCTCGCCAACGCGGCGCAGTGGATCCAGCAAGTGACCCTGGGCTGGCTGGTCTACGATCTGACCGGCTCCGGCGCCGCGCTCGGGGGCCTCAACCTGGTGCGCTCGGTGGCGACGCTCGGCTTGGCCCCGGCGGCCGGCGTCGCGATCGACCGCTTCCCCCGCCGCGCGCTGATGCTCATCGTCAACGGCTGGCTGCTCGTCCTCACCCTGACCCTCGGGCTCGCGCTCCTGGCCGGCCGCGCCGGGATCGGCGCGCTCTTCGCCTTCGCGTTCCTCGGCGGGGTGGCGCAGGCGATCGACATGCCCCTGCGCCAGACGGTCGTCTTCGCCCTGGTGCCGCGCGCCCTGGCGCCCAACGCCGTGGCGCTCATCCAGACCGGCTGGGCCCTGATGCGCTCGCTCGGCCCCGGCATCGGCGGCTTCCTCCTGCTGTGGTTCGGCCCCGGGGGCAACTTCCTCGCCCAGGCCGGGGCGCACGCCCTGATCGCGCTCACCATCGCGCGGCTCACCTTCCCGCCCGGCGGGGCGGGCGGGCCGCGGCAGGCCCTGCGCCAGAACCTCGGGGACGGCCTCCGGTACATCGCCCAGGCGCCCGTCACCCGGGCCTTCATGCTGATGGGCTGGGTCCTGCCCCTCTTCATCATCCCGATCTACGTCGCGCTACCGCCGATCTACGCGAAGGACGTCTTCGGCGGCGGCCCGGAGACCCTGGGGCTGCTGCTGTCGGCCGTCGGGGTCGGCGGGATCGGGGGCGGGATCGTCACGGCGTCGCTGGGGCGGCAGGAGCGCCGGGGCCTGGTGCAGCTCGCGGCGCTCCTGCTGACCGGCCTGTCGCTGATCGGCTTCGCCTTCAGCCCGACCCTGTGGGTGGCCCTGCCCCTGCTGGCGCTGTCCGGCTTCTTCGAGATGATCTTCCTGACCACCAACCAGACGCTGCTGCAACTCTCGATCCCGGACGAACTGCGCGGGCGGGTGACGGGGGTCGTCAGCCTGACGGCCGGGCTGTCCCCCCTCGGCGCCTTCGTCGCCGGGGCCGGGGCCGATCTCGTCGGGCCGCGGGCGATGACGCTCCTCCTCAGCGGCATCGCGGGGG
>JAUJMV010000002.1:302680-327502 GCA_030446685.1 Thermomicrobiales bacterium
GGGATCCGGATCCATTACACGCGCACCGGCGGCGCGCAACCGCCGCTCGTGCTCGCGCACGGCTTCTCGGACGACGGCCCCTGCTGGACGCCGGTCGCCGAGGCGCTGGCGGCGGACTTCGACGTCGTCATGCTCGACGCGCGCGGCCACGGGCGCTCGGACGCGCCGGAGGGGGGCTATGACCCGGCCACGCAGGCGGCCGACCTCGCCGGCGCGGTCGCGGCGCTGGGCCTGCGCCGCCCCGCGGTGCTGGGCCACTCGATGGGCGCGGCGACCGCGCTCGCGCTCGCCGGCTTGCGGCCGGACGTCCCCGGCGCGATCCTGCTGGAGGACCCGCCGATGTGGTGGCTGCCGGGTCCCCAGGCGGGGGCGCCCTCCGACGAGGAGCGCCGGGTGCAGCGCCGCGCGTGGATCGCCGGCCTCCAGCGCAAGAGTCGCGAGGAGTTGATCGCCGAGCAGCGCGCCGCGACCCCCGGCTGGTCGGAGGCCGAACTGGGGCCGTGGGCCGACGCGAAGCTGCGGCTCAGCCCCAACGTCCTCAACCGCGCCGACCCGGCGGCCAGCCTCGATTGGCCGGCGACCCTGCGGCGGGTCGCCTGCCCGGCGCTGCTGATCACCGCCGACCCCACGCGCGGGGCAATCGTCACCGAGGAGGGCGCCGCGGCGCTGCGGGCGCTCGTGCCACAACTCCGCGTTGCCCACATCCCGGAGGCCGGCCACAGCATCCGCCGCGACCAGTTCGGCCGCTACCTGGAGGTCGTGCGCGCCTTCCTCACCGAGACGGCGGCGACGGCCTGACCCCGGCGGCGGACAGGAGCGACACCCCCACGTCGGCGCGCACCGGCGCGCGGGCCGGCGCCGCGCCGGCGTCGGGAGGGCCTGGGCAGAGGAGGAGCGGGGCGATGAACGGGGTACTGCAGAGACTCGGCTTCGACGCGCGCGATCGCGTCGCGGTCATCCACGCTGACGACATCGGCATGTGCCAGGCGACGCTGCCGGCGCTCGCCGATCTGCTCGACTTCGGCCTGGTGTCGTCCGCCGCGGCGATGGTCCCCTGCCCCTGGTTCCCCGCGACGGCCGCCTTCTGCCGCGACCACCCCGAGGTGGACATGGGCGTCCATCTCACCGTCAACTGCGAGTGGGCGGCCTGCCGCCGGGGGGCGCTCTCCACGCGCGATCCGGCGTCGGGGCTGCTCGACGCGGACGGCTACCTGCACGCCCGGCCGCGGGCGACCTGGGAGGGGGCCGATCCGGCCGCCGTGGCGGCCGAACTCGCGGCCCAGGTGCGGCGGGCGCTCGCGGCCGGCATCGACGCGACCCACGTCGACACCCACATGGGCACAGTCGCGCACCCCCGGTTCCTCGGGGCGTACGCGCGTGTTGCCGCCGACCACCGCCTCCCCGGCTTCTTCCTCGCCCAGCCCGAGGAGCGCCTGCGGGCGCGCGGGCTCGGCGACGAGGCGGCGATCGCCGGCGCCGGCCGGTTCGTGCGGGAGCTCGAAGGGGGCGGCATGCCGCTATTCGACGACATCGCGATGCTGCCCCTGGACGATCCGGCGGAGCATGTCACCGCGGCGAAGCGGATCGTCGACGGGCTGCGCCCCGGCCTGACCCTGCTGATCCTCCACCCGGCGCGCGACACCCCGGAGCTCCGCGCGCTCGCGCCCAGTTGGCGCGGCCGGGTCGCCGACTACGAGGCGTTCCTGAGCCGCGACTTGCGGGACTACCTGCGAGGGTCCGGCGTCCAGGTGATCGGCTACCGGCCGCTCCGCGAGGCGTTGCGGGCGAGCCTGTGAGCGCGGGCCGTGACGGGACATCATGGGGAGGCTTCATCGCCGGCGACCGAGCCGCACCGGCTCGATCTGGCCGCTGTGGCGTAGAGGAAAAGGAGCGCAGACCGATGGCCGACCAGACCGCGACGCAGCCGGAGCGAGGGGCGGATCCCGAGGCGCGGATCGCGGCGATCCTGCGCGAGCTGACGCTGGAGGAGAAGGTGGCGCTGCTGGCCGGTGCCGACATGTGGCGCACCACGCCGGTCGCGCGCCTGGGCGTCCCGGCGATCAAGGTGTCCGACGGCCCCAACGGCGCGCGGGGCGGCGGCGGGTTCACCGGCGGCGGCGTGTCGTCGGCCTGCTTCCCGGTCGGCATCGCCCTGGCCGCGACCTGGGACACCGCCCTGGTCGAGCGGATCGGCGGGGCGCTGGGCCAGGAGACGCGGGCGAAGGGGGCGCGCGTGCTCCTGGCGCCTACCGTCAACATCCACCGCTCGCCGCTCAACGGCCGCAACTTCGAGTGTTACTCCGAGGACCCCCACCTCTCGGCGCGGATGGCGGTGGCCTACATCACCGGCCTCCAGCGCGAGGGCGTCGGCGCGACGGTCAAGCACTACGCCTGCAACGACTCCGAGTTCGAGCGCAACACAATCAGCTCCGAGGTGGACGAGCGCGCCCTGCGCGAGATCTACCTGCCGCCCTTCGAGGCCGCCGTGCGCGAGGTCGGGAGCTGGGCGGTGATGTCCGGCTACAACCGGGTCAACGGCGTCTACGCCGGCGAGCACCGCGCCCTCCTCCGCGACATCCTCAAGGGCGAGTGGGGCTTCGACGGCGTCATCATGTCCGACTGGTACGGCACCAAGAGCACCGCCGCCGCCGCCGACAACGGCCTCGACCTGGAGATGCCCGGCCCGCCGGCCTGGCGCGGTCCCAAGCTGCTCCAGGCGGTCGAGGCGGGCGAGGTCGACCCGGCCGCCATCGACGACGCGGCCCGCCGGGTGCTTCGCCTGATCGCGCGGGCCGGCGCGTTCGAGGACCCGACCGAGGGACCGGAGCGGGCCGAGGATCGCCCCGAGCACCGCGCCCTGATCCGCGAGGCCGGCGCCGCGGGGATCGTCCTGCTCAAGAACGCGGGGGCGTCCTGCCCCTGGACGCGGAGGCCCTGTCCACCATCGCGATCATCGGCCCCAACGCCAGGACGGCGCGGATCATGGGCGGCGGCAGCGCGCAGGTGGCTGCCCACTACGCCGTCACGCCCTACGACGGCCTCGCCGCCGGGGTGGGCGACCGGGTGGAACTCGGCTACGAGCTCGGCTGCACCAACGACAAGGGGCTGCCCCGCCTCGACGCCGGCCTGGTCGCACCCGCGGCGGGCGCGGCGGCGGGCGCGTTCGCCGTCGCCTACCACAACGGCCCCGACCTCGCGGGCGAACCGGCGCACCGGGCGACTGTGGGCAGCGCGGAGCAGTTGTGGTTCGGCGATGTGGCGCCGGGGGTCGATCCGCGCGATTTCTCGGCGCGGCTCTCCGGAATCTTCACCCCGCGCGAGGGCGGCGCGCACACCTTCGGCCTGTCGGGGGTCGGGCGGGGTCGCCTGACGCTCGACGGCGGGGTCGTGGTGGATAGTTGGGAGGAGCCGCTGCCGGGCGGCGGCTTCCTCACCGGGGAGCGCGCGGAGCGCACGGCCGAGGTGGAACTGGTCGCGGGGCGGCCCTACGCGCTGTCGCTCGACTACAGCCGCCGGGGGGCCGCCGGGTTCGCGCAGATCCGCCTCGGTCACCGCCCGCCGCTGGCACCCGACGCGATCGGTCGGGCGGCGGCGCTAGCGGCGCGCGCGGACGTCGCGCTCGTCTTCGTCGGCCTCAGCGGCGACTGGGAGAGCGAGGGCTACGACCGTCCGGATATGGAGCTGGTCGGCGAGCAGAACGCCCTGGTCGAGCGGGTGGCGGCGGCCAACCCCAACACGATTGTCGTCCTGCAGACCGGCTCGCCGGTGACGATGCCCTGGCTGGACCGGGTGGCCGCGGTCGTCCAGGCCTGGTATCCCGGCCAGGAGTGCGGCAACGCCATCGCCGACGTGCTCCTCGGCGCGACCGACGCCGCCGGGCGGCTGCCCCAGACCTTCCCCCGGCGGCTGGAGGACAACCCGGCCTACCTCAACTACCCCGGTGAGAACGGCAAGGTGCGCTACGGCGAGGGCCTCTTCGTCGGCTACCGCTACTACGACAAGAAGCGGGTCGAGCCGCTCTTCCCCTTCGGCTTCGGCCTCTCCTACACCACGTTCGCGTATGGGAATGCCCGCCTCGACGCGGCCGCCATCGGCTCGGACGACCGGCTGACCGTCGGCGTGGACGTGACCAACACCGGCCCACGCGCGGGGGTCGAGATCGTGCAACTCTACCTGCGCGACCCGGCGGCCCGCCTGTCGCGACCGGAGCAGGAGCTGAAGGGCTTCGCGAAGGTCGCCCTCGCGCCGGGCGAGACGGCGACCGTGACGCTGCCCCTCGACCGGCGGGCGCTGGCCTACTGGGACGATCGCCAGGGGGCCTGGGTGGCGGAGGTCGGCGAGTTCGAGGCGCTGCTCGGCAGTTCCTCGCGGGACATCCGGGCGCGCGCGGCCTTTCGCCTGACGGAGACGGCCACCTTCGGCCGGGCGGCGGGGCGGCGGGCCGCCCTGGGCGTCGACAGCACGGTGCGGGAACTCCTGGCCGACGACGACGCCCGCGCCGTGCTGGAGCGGCATCTGCCCGGCTTCGCCGCCAGCCCGCAACTCGGCATGGCGGCGGGGTTCGCGCTGTCGCAGATGGCCCACCTCGCGCCCGACGAGTTCCCCGAAGAGCGCCTGCGCGCCATCGCCGACGATCTGGCGGCGTTCGGGGGCGCCGCGCCTGGCCCCGGCGCGGGGGAGTAGGCGCCCCTATCGTCACGCCGCCGGGCGTGGGCTTGTTGCTGTGACGATCTCGGCCGCAACGCGAGGAGCCGGGGCCACGCCCCGGCTCCTCGCGCGCCCGCACTCGCGGCACGCGCTCGTCAGTTTCTGTCCGCGCCCTCACCGGAGTCATCCGCCCGCGGCGGCGGCGCCCTGGAGAGGATCGGCCTCAGCTTGCCCGCGCTCCCCGCCGGCGGGCCAAGCCGGTCTTGCGCCGGGTCAGGCCGGCGACCGGCGCGAGGAGCGCGGCGCCCGACATGCCCGCGAGGCTCCCACCGTTCGCTGGGGCGCCGCCGACCGGCCCGTTGGGGGCGTTGGCGACCTGCACGTCGTCGAAGTAGACCGTGCCGGCGGCCGGGTTGTTCCACAGGTAGATCTGGCTGTAGGGCCGGGCGGTGGACAGGTCGGCGTCCACGGCCCCGATCGCGACCCCGTCGAGCCAGGCCTCGCCCCGGCCCGTCGTCGTCTGGCTGGCGCGGATCTCCAGGCAGTGCCAAGTGTCCGGCCGGAGCAAGCCGTTCGGGCTGTAGAGGTCGGTGCGGGCGCCGGCGCCGTTCCAGAAGTAGAGGTCGAGCCCCTGGCGCCAGGCGCTGTAGTCCACCTGCCACGCCCCCGCATTGTCGGCGTTGCGCCCCTGGGCGAGGGTGGTGGAGTCGGTGACGCCGCCCAGGCGGAAGCAGAAGCGGGTGTAGGTCTGCGCCTGCCCGCCCCCGTGCAGCGGCGCGAACATCGCGGCGTACTGCCCGGCGGTGTTGGTCAGCGCGGCGGCGGCGCTCCCCCCGTGCTTGACGCCCGTCTGCGTGGTGGCGCTGCCCGGGCCGAAGGCGGTCCAGCCGCCCAGGCCATGCTCGAAGCCGTCCACCAGGTACTGCCCGGCCGGGAGGGTCCCGCTGCCGGCGAGGGCCACGGTGTGCGGGCTGCCGGCGGCGTTGTCGGTGACCGTCAGCGTGGCGCCGCGCCCGCCCGCTGCGGTCGGGGTGAAGGTGACGCTGATGGCGCAGCTTGCGCCCGCCGCCAGGGTGGCGGGGCCGACCGGGCAGGTGCCGGTCTGGGCGAAGTCGCCCGCGTCGGTGCCGCCCAGGCCGATGCCGGCGATCGTCAGCGGGGCGGTGCCGCTGTTGGTCAGCGTCACGGTCTGGGCCGCGCTGGTGGTCCCGACCAGTTGGCCGGCGAAGGCCAGGCTCGCCGGGCTGAGCGTGACCGCGGGCGCGGGCGGGACGACCCCGCTGCCGGCGAGGGCGACGGTGTGCGGGCTCCCGGCGGCGTTGTCGGCGACGCTCAGGCTCGCTGCCCGCGCGCCCGCCGCGGTCGGGGTGAAGGTGACGCTGATGGCGCAGCTCGCCCCCGCCGCCAGGGTGGCGGGGCCGACCGGGCAGGTGCCGGTCTGGGCGAAGTCGCCCGCGTTCGCGCCGTCCAGGCCGATGCCGCCGATGGTGAGCGGGGCGGTGCCGCTGTTGGTCAGCGTCACGGTCTGGGCCGCGCTGGTGGTGTTCACCGCCTGGTCGCCGAAGACCACGTTCGCCGGGCTCAGGCTGACTGCCGGGGCCGGCAAGGGCGCCGCGCCCGCGCCGACCGGCCCGCTGGGGGCGTCGGCGACCTGCACGTCGTCGAAGTAGACCGTGCCGGCGGCCGGGTTGTTCCACAGGTAGAGCTGGCTGTACGGCTGGGCCACCGACAGGTCGGCATCCACCGTGCCGAGCGAGGTGCCGTTGAGCCAGGCCTCGCCCCGGCCCGCCGTCGTCTCGCTGGCGCGGACCTCCAGGCAGTACCAGGTGTCGGCCTGCACCAGGCCGTTCGGGCTGTAGAGATCGACCCGCGCGCCGGCGCCGTTCCAGAAGTAGATGTCCAGACCTTGGCGCCAGGCGTTGTAGTCCACCTCCCACACGCCGCTGTTGTCGGCGTTGCGCCCCTGCGCCAGGATGGTGAAGTCGGTGACGCCGCCCAGGCGGAAGCAGAAGCGGGTATAGGTCTGTGCCTGGCCGCCGCCCAGCAGCGGGGCCGTCATCGCGACGTACTGCCCGGCGGCGTTGGTCAGCGCGGCCGCGGCGCCGCCCCCGTTCTTGACGCCCGTCTGCGCCGTGGCGCCACCGGGGCCGAAGGCCTGCCAGCCGCCCAGGCCGCGCTCGAAGCCGTCGCTCAGGTACTGCCCGGCGGGGAGGGTGCCCGAGCCGGTGAGGGGCACCGCGCGCGGGCTGCCCGTCGCGTTGTCCGTGATCGCGAGGGTGGCGGTGCGCTCCCCGGCGGCGGCCGGCGCGAAGGTGACGCTGATGGCGCAGCTCGCCCCCGCCGCCAGGGTGCCGGTACCGACCGGGCAGGTGCTCGTCTGGCCGAAGTCGCCCGCGTTGGCACCGGTGAGGCCGATGCCGCTGATGGTAAGCGCGGCGTTGCCGCTGTTGGTCAGGGTCACCGTCTGCGCCGCGCTGGTGCTGCCGACCAGTTGGTCGGTGAAGGCCAGGCTCGCCGGGCTGAGCGTGACGGCGGGCGCGGGCGGGACGACCCCGCTGCCGGCGAGGGCGACGGTGTGCGGGCTGCCCGCCGCGTCGTCCGTGACCGCGAGGGTGGCGGTGCGCGCGCCGGCGGCAGCCGGGGTGAAGGTGACGCTGACGGCGCAGCTCGCCCCGGCCGCCAGGGTGCCGGTACCGACCGGGCAGGTGCTGGTCTGGGCGAAGTCGCCCGCGGCCGCCCCGGTGAGGCTGATGCCGCCGATGGCGAGCGGGGCGGCGCCGCTGTTGGTCAGCGTCACGGTCTGGGCCGCGCTGGTGGTGTTCACCGCCTGGTCGCCGAAGACCACGTTCGCCGGGCTCAGGGCGACCGCCGGGGCCGGCAGGGCGCCGCGCCCGCGCCGACCGGCCCGCTGTAGGCGTCGGCGACTTTCACGTCGTCGTAGTAGATCGTGCCGCTCGCCCCGTTGTTCCACAGGTAGAGCTGGCTGTAGGCGTTGGTGACCGACAGGTCGGCGTCGGCCTGGGCGACCGACGTGCCGTTGAGCCAGACCTCGGCGTGGCCCGCCGCCGCCTGGTTCGCCTGCACCTCCGCGCAGTACCAGGTGTCGGCCTGCACCAGGTTGCCCGGGCTGTAGAGGTCGACCCGCGCGCGGGCGCCGTTCCAGAAGTAGATGTCGAGGCCCCGCCGCCCGTGGTTGTAGTCGACCTCCCACACGGTGGTGTTGGTGATGTCACGCCCCTGGGCGAGCATCGTCGTGCCCGACAGTCCGGCCAGGCGGAAGCAGAACCGGCTGTAGGTCTGCGTCTGCGGGGCGGTCAGGTTCGCGTAGAGCGCGGTGTAGTCGCTGTTGGCGGTGTTGGCCGCCGCCCCGGCCTGGGCGCCGCTGTTGACGACCGTCGCCTGCACGCCGGGCGTGCCGCCCGCCGAGTTGAAGGTCTTCCAGGCGCCCAGGGTGCCGCTCTCGAACCCGTCGAGGAGGTACTCCCCGGGCGCCGTGGCCCCGGTGCCGGTCAGGGCGACGGTGTGCGGGCTGCCCGCGGCGTCGTCGGCGACCGCGAGGGTGGCGGTGCGGCTGCCGCTGGCGGCCGGGGTGAAGGTGACGCTGATGGCGCAGCTGGCGCCGGCCGCCAGGGTGGCGGGGCCGAGCGGGCAGGCGTTCGTCTGGGCGAAGTCGCCCGCGTTGGCCCCGCCCAGGCCGATGCTCGCGATCGTCAGCGCCGCATTGCCGCTGTTGGTCAGCGTCACGGTCTGCGCCGCGCTGGTGGTGCCGGCCCCTGGCTGGGGAAGGTCAGGCTGGTCGGGCTCAGGTCCACCGCCGGGGTCGGGGTCGTGGTCCCGGTGCCGCTGAGGGCGACGGTGTGCGGGCTGCCCGCCGCGTCGTCGGTGATGGTGAGGCTGGCCGTCCGCGCGCCCTCGGCGGTCGGGGTGAAGGTGACGCTGATGGCGCAGCTCGCGCCCGCCGCCAGGGTGGCGGGGCCGAGCGGGCAGGCGTTCGTCTGGGCGAAGTCACCCGCGTTCGCGCCGCCCAGGCCGATGCCGCTGATCGTCAGCGCCGCATTGCCGCTGTTGGTCAGGGTGACCGAACCCGCCGGGCTGGTCTCACCGATCTGCTGGCTGTCGAAGCTGAGGCTGGTTGGGCTCAGGCTCACCCCCGGTGCCGTCGTCCCCGTGCCCGCGAGGGCGACGGTGTGCGGGCTGCCGGTGGCGTTGTCGGCGATCGAGAGCGTGGCGGTGCGGCTGCCGCCGGCGGTCGGCCGGAAGGTGACGCTGATCGTGCAGCTCGCCCCCGCCGCCAGGGTGGCCGGGCCGAGCGGGCAGGTGCTGGTCTGGGCGAAGTCGCCCGCGTTGGCCCCGCCCAGGCCGATGCCGCTGATCGTCAGCGCCCCGTTCCCGGTGTTGGTCAGCGTGACCGCCTGGGCGGCGCTGGTGGTGTTCACCGCCTGGCTGGCGAAGGTCAGGCTCGTCGGGTTCAGGCCCACCGCCGGCGCGGGCGCGGCCAGGGGGCTTGAGGAACTCGGCCAGCAGGTTGGCGGTGATCTGCTGGCTCTTGGCGTTGGCGAAGTTGGGGTTGTTGTCGTTGTAGCCGGTGTGCATGCCGGTGTCGACGCCCCAGGCCCACTGCATCGTGCCGGCGGAGAAGACGATCGCCCCGCTCGGCGCGGTGTAGATCGTCGCGTCGGAGTAGCTGTCCACCCCGTTGTCGGCCGCCGGGACGAACGAGTGCGCGAGGGTGCGTAGGCCCGCCGGCTCGTAGGATACGAAGCTGGACAGGGACGCCTCGCTGGTGGCGCGGCTGTCGAACTCGTAGCCGACCAGCCCGGCGATCGCGTTCTGGTTCGGCCCGCTCAGGACCGGCGTGCCGGAGACGTAGTTCTGCAGCCCCGTCCCGGCGAAGATCCAGTGCGCGGCGTCCGCCACCCGCCACGGCCGGTTGTCGGCGACCCCCCCCAGCATCGTGCCGCCGGTGGCGTTCTCCGGCTGGGGCGGGGAGAGGTCGCGGAAGCGCAGCGTGGTCGGGTCCTTGCTGGGGTTCTTGGCGCAGATGATCCGCCGCAGCGGCTTGCCGGAGACGGAGTTCTCCCAGCGGATGCGGAAGTAGAAATTGTTGGCGCTGAAGAAGCCCATGTGCTTGCCGGCGGCGATGTACCCCTTCACGTTGTCGAGCATCTGCTGCGAGTAGTACTCGTCGTGGCCGACGTTGAGGAAGCCCTTGCGCCCGTTGAGCAGGTTGGGGTTGGTCTCGATGTCCACGTCGGTGGCGTAGGTGACGTTGTAGCCCTCCTTCTCCAGCCAGCGCACCATCGGGTAGTCGTAGACGAAGAACATCCCCGCGCCGTCGGTCTCCCCCTGCACCAGGTAGGGCCGGTCGAACGACACCGCCGAGGCCGCGGGGCCGGCGATGTTGTCCAGGTTTGTGTCGTGGAACTTGCCGTAGAGGTTGTAGCCGATGTTGTTGTTGCCCGAGCCGCCCCAGAAGTTGTAGGCCTGCCAGGTCGTGACCTCCATGACGAAGACGAAGTCGGCCGGCGCCGCGTCGTCGCGCACCGTGAACGGGATGTAAGACTCGCGCCCGTTGCCGCTGTGGCGCAGCTTGGCGATGTAGTTGCCCGTCGTCCAGGTGGTGGGGACGGTGAGGGTGTGGCTGGGGTTCCAGCTGCACTCGATCATCCCGAAGCGGATGCTGGCGGTGTCGGTGACGGTCGGGCAGGTCGCCTGCTTGACGCCGTTGAGCGGGCCGACGCGCTGCATCAGGCGCCCGCCGCAGGGGCCGTCGCAGGGGGTGCCGTCGGGGTTGGTCCCGGTCGGGTAGTAGCCCATCCGGTAGATGTCCATGGTGAACTGGGAGCTGGCGGAGAGGGAGACCATGAAGCTGATCGGCGCGCCCTTGTTCACGCTCGTCGCCGAGGCGTAGCCCTCGATCTCGTGGTTCTCCGCCTTCATCGGCGTGCCGGAGGGGTCGAGGGTGAAGAGCCAGCCCGAGGAACCAGGCTGCTGATTCTCCGCGACGATCGGGTTCGGCGCGGCGGCGGCCCGCCCGGCGCTGAGCCAGGCGTCGAAGCGCCCGTCGCTCGGCGGCAGCGCCGGGAGGAAGCTCGCCACCAGCAGGGCGAGGGCGAGGACGAAGCGCAGGCGAGCGTGTTTCATAGTCTGCAATACCCTATTCTTTAGCGGCGCCGCACAACCACGGACGAACGGTGCGCTGGATCAGAGGCGCAAGCGGGACCCGCGCGCCCTCTCAGCCCCCCCAGCGTACCGTGCGGCGCCCCGCCTGTAATGAGGGGCGTCCCCCACCGCTGGTGAGGAACGCCACCTAGTCCACGATAGGGGATAATCCCGGGCACCCCCTACCACGCTGTGCCAATCGGGCGGGACGGCACGCCCCACGCCCCGCCGGCCGCCGCGCTCAGGGCGCGTGCGTCCGGGCCGTCCGCACCCACTGGCCCTTACCGGCGCCGGCGGCGACGGCGAGGTAGACCCCCACTTTCCAGAGGATGAACCAGGGGGCGTAGAGGAGCGCCAGGTAGATCCGGGGGGATCGCACCGGCATGATGGCCAGACCCCGCGCGCTGTGCAGCAGCAGCGCCAGCACGTTGAATGTCGCCAGGCCGATCGCCGGGGTGGAGCCGCTGACGAGGCTCGCCCCGAGCGTCGCGAACGCCAGGCCGAAGGTGAGCGAGAACGGCGGGACCAGCAGGGCCAGCGCCCCGTCAATCTTGGACCAGTCGCCGGTGCGCGCGCCATCGAGCAGCAGGCGTGGGCTATGGCGGCGCATCAGTTCGAGCTTGCCCCGCTCCCAGCGCACGTTCTGGCTCCGGGCCGCCCCCAGCGAGTTCGGCATCTGCGAGTAGACGTGCGCCTCGGGGGCGAAGGCGACCCTGATGCCCGCCGCCAGCAGCCGCAGGTTGAACTCGTGATCCTCCGAGGGGGCCGCGGGGTCCCAGCGGAAGCGCTCGACGACGACGCGGGAGAGGCACATGCCGTTCCCGCAGAGGCCGACCGAGACGCCAAGCCCGCTCCGCCCGAGCGGGCGCAGGTAACAGATCAGGCAGAAGGCGATGTACCGCAGGCTGGCCGTCCAGGACTCGGCCGGGTTGGCGACATCGTTGAAGCTCTGGACCGCCCGCGCGCCGGCGCGGAGCTGCGCGTCCATCTCCGACAGGAAATTCGGCGAGACGATCGAGTCGGCGTCCAGCACCACGAACGCGTCGTAGGCGACCCCCGAGGTCAGCAGGCGCTCGATCAACCAGTTGAGGGCGTAGGCCTTGCCGGGGCTGGCGGGCGCGAACCGCTCGTGGACCTGGGCGCCCGCCTCCCGCCCGACCGAGGGCGTCGCGTCGGTGCAGTTGTCCGCGACGACGTGGATATCGAACAGCGCCGCGGGATAGTCGAGGCCCTGCAGGCTCCGGACGAGCGCGCCCAGCAGCAGCTCCTCGTTGTGGGCCGGGATCAGGACCGCGAAGCGGCGCCGCCCGGCCTCCGCCCCCTGCGGCAGGCGCCGCCGCAGGAAGCTCGCCCCCGTCAGGACTAGCAGGTAGAGCGCGACGACGGCGAGCAGGGCCTCCACCGCGATGAGGAAGGCGATTGCGCCGCCGCGCGCCATCTGCGCGAGTGTTGCCGGATCGAGTGTCATCGCACGTCTCCCCTCTTGCTGCCGTCGCGTCAGGCCGCCCGGCCCGAGGCCAGGACGGTGGGGACCGTCAGGAGCAGGATCTTCGCGTCGAGGAGGAGCGAGCGCCGTCGCACGTATTCGACATCGAGCTGGAACATCTCCTCCACGCTCAGCCGGCTCCGGCCGCTCACCTGCCACAGGCCGGTGATGCCCGGCGTCACCGCCAGCCGCTCGCGCATCCAGGGTTCGTAGGCGTCGACCTCGTACTGGATCGGCGGCCGGGGGCCGACCAGGCTCATCTGGCCCCGCAGCACGTTCCAAAGCTGCGGCAGCTCGTCGATGCTCGTCTTCCGCAACACCGCGCCCGCCCTGGTGACGCGCCGGTCGTTCGGCACCTTGAAGACACCGCCGGTGTCCTGCGTCTGACCCGACTGGAGCAGCTCGAGGAAATACTGCCGATGCACCGCCTCGTCGGCATCCGCCCGCATCGAGCGGAACTTGTACATGGCGAAGGGCCTGCCGTCGCGACCCGCGCGGGTCTGCCGGAAGAAGATCGGCCCGCGGGAGTCGGCCCTGATCCACAGGGCGACGATCGCGAAGAGGGGCGCCAGCAGCAGCAGCAGGACCGTCGCGGCGACGATGTCGCCCAGGCGCTTGGCGACCGCATACGCGCGCCGCCGCCAGACCTGTCCCCACTCCTCCCGGTGCGCGCGGATCTCTCCCGATTGTGCTATCTCGGCCATGGTGTCCCCCTCCTCGCCTGCTCTCTCACTCCGCCCGGCGGCGTCGAGCCCTAACCGCGCCGGGTCGTGCGGTGGCGCTCAGTAGTGGTATGGCTTGTCGGTCAGCCCGGTGACGCAGCGCAGCTCGTGCGCCTGCTTGATCACCCGCCCGGGGTTGCCGCAGACGACGGCGTAGGGCGGCACGTCCTTGGTGACGACGGTGCCCGAGCCGATCACCGCGTGCTCCCCGATGGTGATGAAGGGCAGCAGGGTCACGTTGACGCCGATCTGCGCCCCGCGCTTGACCGTCGGCCCACGCATGCAGGCGCCCGAGAACTGGCAGCCGGGATGGACATCGTTGGCGACGGTCACCCCCGGCGCCATGAAGACGTCGTCCTCGATCACGGTGAACTGGGCGATGTAGGCGTTGGCGTGGATCTTGACGTTGCGCCCGATCCGGCAGCCGTAGTCGATCGTCGAATTGTTCCAGAGCGCGAAACCGTCGCCGATGATGTTCTCCTCGCGGATGACCACGCCGTGCCCGGTCTGCAAGCCCGCCCCGATCCGCGACCCGCCGTAGATGACCGACCCGCTGCGGATCAGCGCGTTCGCGCCGATCACCAGCCTGTGGTCGGCGATCTTCCGCCCCGTGCGGTATCCGAGGATGACGTTCGGGTCCAACTGGTGTCCGTCGCCGAGTTCGACGGTGGGTTGGCCGGCCGAGATCGGCGACGGCTCGGGGGCGGCGATACCGCTTTGGTCGATCTGATAGGCCATGCTGCTGCTCCATTGCGAACGGTGAGAGGGCGACGCGGTGGCGCCAACTCAGGCTGGCACCGTCGCGCGGGCGACGGGTCGTCCCAGGGGGCTGTGCCGCCGGTGCCGGGTAGCGCATCCGTTTACCTCCCCCAGCATAGGTGCCGGCGGGGCGTCTGTAATGGGGGAACCTGCCTTGTCCCGCTCCGGCAATAACCATTAGCGCGGCATGGGGGGAAACCCTTATGCCGCGCGAGCGGTCGGGCGCGTCGGCTTGCCCGCTGAGGGACCGCGGGGCGGTCGCCCCCGCGCGGGCGGGAGGGGCCGACCCGGCCCCTCCCGCCCCGCGCTTGCGTCGTGATCGTGTTGGTCGCGGTCGCCCGGCTCCCGGCTCCGCCGCTCGGCCGCGATCGGCCAGGGGCTTAGCGGAACTTGATCTCGTCGAAGTAGACCGCCGGGATGCTGGTGCTGGCGTAGTTGCTGATGTCGACCTCGACGACCAGGCCGTTGCTCGGGTTCAGCTCCGCGAGGGGATCGACACCCGGACCCAGCCGTTCGCCAGCGCCGTCACATGGTTGGACGCGAGGCCGACCTCGGTGACCGCGCCGGTACTCGTCACCAGGAGGGCCCCGAAACTGGTGATCGGCCGCCCTGGGGGTTGAAGTCGAACTCGAACCGGCTGTAGGACGAGGTGTTGGCGCCGGCGTGTCGGAAGCTCAGCGTGCCGTAGCCCTCGAAGGTGATCCCGATCCCGCATGGGGTGGACGTGTTCGTCGTCCCGTCACACCAGTTCAATGCGCTGTAGTTGTACGACCCGTCGCTGAACCCGTTGCGGATCGCGTTGTCATAGACCACCAGGCCGGCGCTCGGTGCGTCGGGGTCGGGGTCGGGGTGCTGGTCGGCGTCGGGTGTTGGCGTATTCGTCGGGTCGGTCGGCGTGCTGGTCGGCGTCGGTGCCGGGGCTGGGGTGGCCGTCGGGGTCGGCGTCGGGGTGCTGGTCGAGGTCGGGGTCGGGGTCGGGGTCGGCGTGGTGCTCGTGCCGCCGAGTTGGACCATCTTCGAGACCGACGGGACGCCATTGCCATCAACGATGAACAGCATGTAGTAGCCCGGCGGGGCGGTGTTGGCGTCGAGGGGGCTCTGGACCGTCAGACCACCGGCCGTCTGCGTGAAGTCCAACGGGATGTAGCGCTGGTCGAAGTTCACGGTGTGGGTGTTCGAGCCGAGGCGGACGAACGCCGCCGAGGCGATGTTCGCCGCGTCGGGCGTCCCCACCGTCATGGTGGACCCGTAGGTGGCGGCGGCGGGGGCGCTGGCGATCGTCGGACGGGGACCTTTCGACAGGTAGGGCGGGGAGTAGATCTGCGCGGTCAGGTAGTCGGGCGCCGACCCTTCGCGCCCGCCGCCGGCGACCAGGACCCGCCCGTCGGGGAGCAGGAGCGCGGTGGAGTGGTACATCCGCGGCTGGGCCATCGAGGCCATGGTCGTCCAGGTCTCGGTCGCCGGGTCCCAGATCTCCGCCGCCAGCGCGCCGGTGAAGATATCGGTGGTCGAGCCGCCGACCGCGAAGACCTTGCCATCCGGCAGCAGCACCAGGTTGTGCTGGTCGCGCACGGAGGCCATCGGGGCGGTCGTGCGCCAGGCGGGCGCCGGCTGGGTCATGTCGAGGACGGCGCTGGTGTTCACCGTCGGCCCGGAGCCGTTGCGCTCCAGCCCGCCGCCGCCAGTGACCAGCAGCTTGCCGGGGCGGAACATCGCGGCGGTGCCGTCCGGCGCTGGGCTGCGCCCATAGGCGGTCCAGGTCTGGGTGTTGGGGTCGAGCGTGCGGGTGATGCCGTCCTTGGCGGCGTTGATCAGCACCTTGCCGTTGGGCAGCACGAAGGCGTTGAGTTCCTGGTACTCCCCGACGTTCAGCTTCGCGTTGTTCAACGGCGCCCAGACGTTGGTGGCCGGGTTGTAGATCTCCGGGATCTGCGCGTACACACCCGGCGTGATCTGCCCGCCCAGGACGAGTACCCGCCCGTCACCGAGGGTCACCGTGGTGGGATACCACCGCGCGTAGGCCATGTTCGCCTTGCGCGTCCACTTGTTGGTGGCCGGGTCGAAGATGCTGGAATGCTTGATCCCCTTCGAGTTGTCCAGCATGCCGCCGGCCACGAACTGCCGCCCGTCCGCCAGCATCGCCTGGCCGGCGCAGAAGATGGCGGAGGTCGGGTGGGGCGTGCTGACGAACTGCTGCGTCGTCGGGTTCCAGACCCGCACCGAGGGCGTGTCGGGCAGCTCCCAGGCTTCCCACATCAGGACGTTGCCGTTGGGGAGGAGCGCTGTGTGCACCGCCACCAGGGGCCAGTCCATCAGCGGCGACCATGCCCCGCCGTCTCAGGCGTGGCCGCGGCGGCGAGCGACGTCACCATCGGCTCCCCGGCGGCGGTCATCAGATCCGCGTTCCGGGAGGGGGACGGCTTCTGGAGGGCATACGGCGAATCGTCCCGGTTCACCCGCGACGGGACCTGCAGCTTGCCGCCGTGATCGTGCGTATGCGCATGACCATCGTCCGCCGCCGCCGAGTTGCGCGCGACGAACGACTGGGTCGCGTTGAGCGACAACAGGCTGAGCAACAAGCCGACGATCAGCGCCAGGTTCAGTGGCGCCAGGCGGCGTCTCCCCCGGTGGGGCCGCGGCGCGGACACGCGGACAAATCCCCGGTCGGCTTCGCGTTGCATACGAACGGCTCCTTTCGGCCCAACGGCCGGCGTGGCGCCACGGCGATGGCGCGAGACACGGAACAGCACTGTGCCTCCAGCCGCACTGGCGCGATCGGAAGGCGACGCTCCGAATACTGCTCTCAGGATAGGCCGGGGTCGGGGGGCTGTAATGAGGGACGCGCCCCACGTCGCCCTGATGGAAACTACCGGAATCCTCTGGGGGAAATCCCCCACTCCCCCCTACCCCCGCCGCCACCCTGCGCGGGGATCCGTGCGCCCGCGCCCCGCGCGGCCGGGCGCCGGCGGCGGGGAAGGGGCGGGATGGTCGGGCGGGGCGGCGCCGGGATCCCCGCGCTCAGGGTAGGTCGCCGGGGATGCCGCCGGGCGGGATGATGCGGGTGCGCGGCGCGCTGGTCCCGCCCGGCGACTCGTCGCCCCGCGGGTGGCCCGCCCGCGGCCACACACGCTCGGGCGGGGGAGCAGGCGCCGGCCCCGTCGGCAGGGCGGGCGCCTGCGTCGCCGCGACGTGCGCGAGGAGGACGATCCCGATGGCGATGACCAGTGGCCGGCGCGGACGCCGCATACCTTCCTCTACCCCGTGCGCGCCGCGCGCCGCCGTCCCGCCGCGCCTACGGGCCGACGAGCCGGATGTCGTCGACGTTGATCTGGCCGAGCGGCGTCGCGCGCGTGCTGACGATGTTGATCTCCGCGACCGGGGCGGCGCCGGGGTTGAGCTGGCCCAGCGGCACCGAGACGCGCACCCAGCCGTCGGGCAGCGTCGCCACGGCCAGGGCCTCGCTGAGCCCGACCTCGCCGAGACCCTTCCCCTGCGCGTCATAGAAGGCGACGGCGTAGTTGCCGAGCGGCTGGTCGCCCGGGCGCATCGCGAACTCGAAGCGGGCGTACGGGGCGGTGCCGACGCCGGCGTGCCGCAGGCTGAGCGCGCCCCAGGCGTCGGGCGCGAAGGCGTAGGAGCAAGGCGCCGAGACGTAGCTGGCGCCGTCGCAGGGGTTCTGGGCGACCGCGCTGAACGAGCCGTCGGAGAAGCCGTTGCGGAAGCCGTTGTCGTAGAGGACCAGTGGCGCCCCATTGCCCCCCGCCGTCGGCGCGGGCGGCGGGGTCGGCGGGACGCCGGTGGCCGGGGTCGGTGTCGCCGGCGCGGTCGGGATCGGCGCCGCGGGCGGCGTAGGTGTGGACGCGGGCGGGGTGGCCGGCGTGCCGGCCGCCGCGCCGTAGGCATTGGCGAGCATCGCGTCGCGCCACTGGCGCTGCAGCCACTCGTAGCCGACCAGTCCATCCTGCATCTGGGCCGGCGCGTCGTGGCTGAAGCTGGGGTGGAGGCCGTCGCGGATCAACTGCTGGTGCGTCGAGAAGAACGTGTAGAGGTCGGGGCCCCGCACCACCGCCGGACGGTCCAGGTACAACTGCTCGATCCTGCCATTGAGCGTCTGGGCGTTCTGCGCCAGGTGCCGGCTCGCGTTCCCCCAGGGGATCGTCCCGACTACCGGGGTCTTGCCCTGACCGATGACATAGTCGGCCAGGCCGAGGAGATTGGCGTACCACGCGTCGACGTCGGCCTGGCTCAACGGCGCGTCGAAGTTGGCGTCGTTCGTGCCGTAGGCGATCGCGACGTACTGGCCGTCGAAGTGCCGCAGCAGCGGCTCGCGGTTGGCGTAGGCCCACTGCAGCGTCGTCCCGCCGACGCCGCCATTGAGCACCAGCGGGAAGTGATCCGGCCGCGCGGCGTTGACCAGTCGGGCGTAGCCCCCGCCGGCCCAGGCCGACCCGTCGATGTTGAGGCGGTGGAAGCCCTCCATCGTGATCGAGTCGCCGAGGAAGAGCCAGTGGTCCTGACCGCCGACCGCGGCGTCGTGCAGATCCAGGTTGACGCTGATGTCATTGTTCGGCGCGGCCCCATTCGCCGCGGTGAAGCGGACCTGTACCCAGTTGAATCCTGCCAGGTGGAGGCGATGCGTCCGCCCCGAATAAGCGTTCTCGGTCACCGAGAGGAGCGTGACCCAGCCGCTCGTCGGCGCCGTCGCGCCCCCGGCGCGGCGTTGGCCTCGACCGTGTAGTCGCGCGGCTGCGAGTAGAAGGCGCCTTTCGCGTCCGGCTGGTAGTACGCACCGGTGCCGTCGTTGTACAGCGCCAGGATCACGTCCCGCCGCTGCGCGGCGGGCACCGCCGTCAGGTCGTAGGCCAGCCACGCCGGCGCCGCGGCGCTGGGCGCCGCGACCGAGCGCCAGGAGGTCGCGTAGTCGTCGTCGTTCGCCGCGCTCGCGTCCCCCGAGCCGGGCGAGCCGAAGGCCGGCAGGCCCCGGCTGATCCGCGGCAGCGGCGCGATGCGGCTCGCACCCGAGGGGCTGGTCGGCGCGGCCTGCGCCGGTGGCGCGGCGTTCGCCCCGCCGCCGGGGCCGCCGCAGGCCCCCAGCAGCGCCAGCAGGACAATCACGAAGGTTGCGGCGGCGGCGCGCGGGAGCCGCGGACGGTTCATGGGGTCAGTCCTCTCCCCGGCGGCACGCCGCCGGTCGCTGTGCATCTCGCGGCTTCCCGTCATCGCGCGGCCCCGCGCGGCACCTGGCGCGCGGCCCGGCCGGGCCGCGCGCCAGGACGGTCTAGGGCGCGACGAGGCGGACGTCGTCGAAGTTGACCTTGGCGAGCTGGGTCGAGCGCGTGCTGCTGATGTCGATCTCGCCCACCAGCGCGGCCCCCGGATTCAGCTCGCTCAGCGGCACCGCGACGCGCACCCAGCCGTTGGGCAGCGTCGCCACCACCCGGCTCTGGCCGAGGACGACCTCGCCGAGCCAGGCGCCGCGCGTGCTGTAGAAGGCGACCGCGTAGTTCGAGAGCGGCTGGCCGTTGGGCCGCATGGTGAACTCGAAGCGGGCGTAGGGGCCGGTGTCCACTCCGGCGTGGCGGAAGCTGAGCGCCCCGTAAGGCCCGGTAGCGACGGCATACGAGCAGGAGGCCGAGGTGTAGGTCGTCGTGTCGCAGGCGTTCTTGCTGACCGTGCTGAACGAGCCGTCGGAGAAGCCGTTGCGGAAGGCGTTGTCGTAGAGCACCAGGGCCGCCCCGCCGGTCGGTGTCGCGGTCGGCGGGGGTGGGGTGTTGGTCGGCGTCGGCGGGATCGGCGTATTGGTCGGCGTCGGGGGCAGGGGCGTATTGGTCGGCGGCACAGCGGTGCTCGTCGGGGTCGGGGGAATCGGGGTATTGGTCGGGGTCGAAGCGACCGGCGTGTTGGTCGGCGTCGGCGGGATCGGGGTGCTGGTCGGCGTCGTGGGTGTCGTGCCGCCATCGCCGCCGATGAACCGGTTCAGGAGGTTGGCGGTGATCTGCTGGAGCTTGCTGCTGGCGAAGGGCGCCGGCAGTTGCAGAACCCGGTGCTCACACCGTTGTCCAGCCCCACGACCACTGCTCCGTCCCGGCCGAGAAGACGATCGCCCCGCTCGGCGCGGTGTAGAGCGTCGTGTCGGCGTAGCTGTTCACCCCGTTGTCGGTCGCCGGGACGAAGGAGCGCGCCACCGCCTTCACCCCGGCGGGCTCGAACGAGGCGTAGGTGGACAGGCTCGGGTCGGTCGTGGCGCGTGCGTCGAACTTGAAGCCGATGATGCCGGCGATCGCGTTCTGTCCCGGCCCGCTGGTGATCGGGGTGCCGGATGTGTAGGTGCTCAGCCCGGTGCCGGCGTAGATCCAGTGGCTCGCATCGGCGACCCGCAGCGGTCGGTTGTCGGCGACCCCATTGCCCATCACCCCGCCGATGGCATTCTCCGGCTGCGTCGGGGACAGGTCGCGCCAGGGCATGGTCGTCTGATCGATGCTCGGGGTGTTGTTGTAGATGATCCGGCGCTGCGGCTGGCCCGCAGCCGAGCTGTCCCAGCCGATGCGGAAGGCGAAGCTGTTGGCGCTGAGGAAGGCCATGTGCGCGCCACGCCCGATGTAGCCCAGCAGGTTCGCGCGCATGGTGGCGGAATAGTAGGCGTCCTGCCCGGCATTGAGGAAGGCCTTGCGCCCGTCGAGCAGGTTGGGGTTGGTCTCGATATCCACATCGGTGGCGTAGGTGACGTTATAGCCCTCCTTCTCCAGCCACCGGACCAGGGAGTAGTTGTAGACGAAGAACTCGCCCGCCCCGTCCGTCTCGCCCTGGAGCCAGTACGGCCGGTCGAACGACACGGTCCGGGCCGGGGTGCCGGACAGCACGTCGTTGGTCACGTCGTTGAACTTGGCGTAGAAGCTGTAGCCGACGTTGTTGTTGCCGGCGCCGCCCCAGTAGTTGTAGGCCTGCCAGGTCGTCACCGGCATCGAGAAGACCAGGTCCGCCGGCCCCGCGTCGTCGCGCACCACGAAGGTCATGTACTGCTCGAGCATGCTGTCGTTGCGGCGGAGCTTGACGACGTAGTTGCCGGTCGTCCAGCTCGTCGGCACCGTCAGCGTGTAGGAGGGCGTCCAGTTGCACTCGACCAGCCCGTAGTTGGTGCTCGTGGTGGTCGTGGGGCAGGTTGCCTGCTTGACCCCGTTGAGTGGGCCGACGCGCTGCATCAGCCGCGCGCCGCAGGGGCCGTCGCAGGGGGTGCCGTCGGGGTTGGTCCCGGTCGGGTAGTAGCCCATCCGGTAGAAGTCCATGGTGTACTGGGCGTTCGAGGAGAGGGAGACCATGAAGCTGATCGGCGCGCCCTTGTTGACCGAGGTGAGCGAAGCGTAGCCCTCGATCTCGTGCCGCTCCGCCTTCAGCGGCCCGCCGGTCTCGTCCAGCGTGATCCGCCAGCCGCTCGAGCCGGGCTGCTGGTTCTCGGCGACGATCGGGTTCGGCGCGGCGGCGGCCCGGCCGGGTGCCAGTCGGACCCGTACAGCCCGCCGCCGATACCCAGGGTCGGGAGCAGCAGCGCCGCCACCAGGGCGAGGGCGAGCAGGTACCGCGACGGCCTGCGTCCCCGCGTTCTCCGGGTCATGTCCTCGGTCATGATGATTGTCTCCCTCCGTTACTGGCTCCATCACGCCGCGTGGCGGCGATCCGCAATCCGCTCCGCGGCGTCGTCGTCGCGTGGTTGTCCCACCGGTGCTAGGGCGCGACGAGGCGCACGTCGTCAATGTTGATCTTGCCGAGCCGCGATGATCGGTTGCTGGCGATGTCGATCTCGCCCACCAACGCATTGCCGGGGTTGAGCTCGCTCAGCGGCACCGAGACGCGCACCCAGCCATTGGGCAGCGTCGCGACGACGTGGCCCTGGCCGAGCACCACCTCCCCGAGTTGGTTGCCGCGGCGTGCCGTAGAAGGCGGCCACGTAGTTGGTGATCGGCTGCCCGTTCAGCCGCACGGTGAACTCGAAGCGGGCGTACGGGCCGGTGTTCGCCCCGGCGTGGCGGAAGCTGAGCGCGCCGTAGGGGCCGGGGGTGAGGGCGTAGGAGCAGGTCGGGGACGTGTAGGTCGTCGTGTCGCAGGGGTTGGTGGCGATCGTGCTGAACGAGCCGTCGGAGAAGCCGTTGCGGAAGGCGTTGTCGTAGAGGACCAGGGCCGCCCCGCTGGTCGGCGTCGCGGTCGGCGTTGGGGGCGGGGCGTATTCGTCGGTGTCGGCGGGAGGGGCGTGTTGGTCGGGGTCGAAGCGACCGGCGTGTTGGTCGGCGGCGGCGGCACGGGCGTGTTCGTCGGCGGGATCGGGGTGCTGGTCGCGGTCGGCGAGCACAGGCGTGTTGGTCGGGGTTGGCGCGACCGGCGTGCTCGTCGGCGTCGGTGGTGTCGTGGTCCCGCCGCCGATGAAGTTGTTGAGGAGATTGGCGGTCATCCGCTTGAGCCCGGCGCTGGCGAGGGCGTTGCCGTTGTAGCTGTCGAGTGCCAGGCTCCAGTTGATGGTCCCGGCCGCGAAGACCCGGGCGCCGCTCGGCGCCGTGTAGATGGCGGAGTTCGCGGTGGAGTTGCCGGAGCCCTCGCAGCACCCGACCACCGGGGAGCTGGAGAGTACCGTCAGGCCCGCCGGGGTGGCGCCGTTGTTCCAGACCTTGTCGTACTCATAGCCGACAATCCCCGGCACTTTCGAACCGTTGACGAAGCCGGTGCCGGCGTAGACCCAGTGCGCGGCGTTCTGCACGACATAGGCGTAGTCCCGCTCGACCTGGTCCTCGTACATCACGCCCAACAGCCCGTTCTCCGGCCGGTTCACCGGGGCGTCGCGCCAGCGCGTCGTCACGACCGAGTTGTCCACGTTCAGCAGCGGATCGGGGCCGGGGGCCTGGTCGAACACCGCCTGGTCCTTGTAGCAGACCTGGACACGGTTCGGCGTGCCGGCGGCGTTCGGCTCGAGCCGGATCTGCCAGTAGGCGCTGTTCGCCCCGAAGAAGGCGGCGTTCACCCCGCTGCCGACCGCCCGCTCGACGTTGTCCCGCATGCCCTTCGTCCAGTACTCGTCGTGCCCGACCGACAGGAACCCCTTGTGGTTGGTGAGCGGGTTGACGTTGGTGTGGGTGTCGATGTCGGTCGTGTAGGTCAGGTTGTATCCCTGCGCCTCGGCCCAGCGGACGAAGTAATACTCGGTGTACAGGTAATGCCCGGCGCCGTTGCTGTCGCTGGGGTCGAAGGGCCGGTCGAACGAGACCTTCGTGGCGAGATTGTGGGGGTAGACGCTCTGGTTGGTGTTGTTGGTGTACAGGCTGATGCCGCCCCAGGCGTTATAGGCCTGGTAGGTCGTCACCGACGCCTGGTACACCAGGTCCTCCGCGCCGCCGTCATTGCGGACCACGAAGAAGATGAAGCTCTTGTTGCCGTTGGAGGCGGTCAGTTTGGCGAGGTAGATGCCGGTCGTCCAGGTGGCGGGGACGTTGAGCGTGGCGGTCTTGGCCCACTTGCATTCGATCTTGCCGGTCTCCGGGTCGGGGGGCGGGATCGGCTGCCGGACGCCCGGGAAGCTGCCGAGGGAGGCCATCTTGCGCGCGCCCGCCCCGCCGTACCAGCCGGTGCGGAAGATGTCGATCGTCAGGCTGGGGGCGGTGGTGGTGACGAAGAAGTCGATCGACTCCCCGCGATTGATGCTGATCTGCGAGCCGTACCCCGAGATCGCGTCGTGCTGCTCGACCGAGGCGAAATCGTCCCAGGTCGGGTCGCCGGGGTAGCTGTTCTCGATCTGGATCGCGTTGGCGGCGGCCGTCCGGGCCTGCCCGAGATAGAGCGCGAGGCCGCCCGCCTCGATCACGACGACGGCGATCAGGGCAAGCATCAGCGCCGGGGTGGGGAACCGCCCCACCCGGCGCCGCAACGTCCGGCCGATGCGCTGCCAAAGCTGTGACTGCCGCGCGGACATTTCTCTTCCCCTTTGTCCCATGAAGCGGCGGCGATCAGGATGCTGGTGGCTGGGGCGCCAGGGGCTACGCCGGCGTCGTTCCCGCCGCTGCGCCGGGGCGCCCGTCCCGTCCCATGATGGCGCTTGCGCCTAGCGGGGCGCGAGCAGGCGCGCGACATCGGTGCCCGGCCGGACGAACAGGAAGTCGTAGACGTAGCCCCGCTCGACCCCGTACGGGATGAAGTCCTCGCCCAGGAAGGCGAGCTGGTCGCGCTCGACGTCGAACTCCGCCAGCGGCCGGAGCCCGTCGGCGTGTACTGCGTAGCCCGCGTAACCGAGCCCGAGCAGGTAGTCGAAGGTGGCCTGGACGTCCGCGTCCGGGTGCCGCTGCTCGATCTCGACGATCAGCGCCGGCTGCGAGCGGCGCAGCACCCCCTCCGCGCCGCGCAGCACCGCCAGTTCGTGCCCCTCGACATCGCACTTGATCAGCCCGATCGATCCGGCGTCGGCGAGGACGGTGTCCAGCCGTGCCACCGCCACGGTGATGGCCTCGTGCGGGACGGCGCCGGTCTCGCGCGGGGCCGACAGGCTGGCGAGCGCGCTGATGCGGCGGCGGCCGAACGTCGGCGCGTAGAGATCCGCCGCGCCTTCCCGGTCGGAGAGCGCCAGCGCGTAGAGCGCCAGATTCGCGCAGCGGTCCCGCAAGGCCCGGAGATTGCCCTGGTTGTTCGGGTGGGGCTCGAACACATGCACCCGACCGCCGGGGCCGACCAGGCGCGCGAGCGAGGCGGCGTACAGCCCCCAGTTGGCGCCGATGTCGACCACGGTGTCGCCGCGCCGCACCAGCGCCTCGACGATGCGCAGGGAGAAGTCGCCGTGGCGGCGCTTCCACCACCAGGCGAAGCGTGCGCCCAGGCGCACGCCGAAGGCGCCGGCGATCTGGTGCGCCTGTTCCGGGGTGAAGAGCCGCTGCTTCACCAGGGCGGTGAGCCCGTGCCGGCCTGGGGCGGCGCCCGGCTCGGGCGCGAGCCCGCCGGCCGCCAGCGCGTCGATCGTCGCCTTACTCATCAGTCTCCCTCTTCCGTCGCTCACACCGACTAGCGGGCCGTCCGTCGGGC
>JAUJMV010000002.1:327602-353961 GCA_030446685.1 Thermomicrobiales bacterium
GCGGGGGCCGATCCAGGCGCGGCGCCGCACCCGCGCTAGCGGACGACGACCGGGGAGGCCGCCTGCGGCAGGAAGAGGCGCGGCTGTCTACCGCCGTCGGCCGGGAGGACCCAGACGTTCGTGACACCGCCCGATGTGGTGGGATCGGCGTCGTCCGGCAGGGCATAGAGGACGTGCCCGTCGTCGAGCCACTCGATCTGGTCGTCGACGTTGCGCGTCTCGCCGCTCAGCGGCGTTTCGGCCAGGGTGGCGAGGTCGAGGACGTGGATCCGCCAGTCGGCGCGCCCCTCGGCGCCGACCTGCTTCTTGAACGCCACCCGCGTCCCGTCGGGCGAGAGGGAGGGGCATTCGACCCCCTCGTGGACGACGCGGAGCCGGCGGGCGGCGATGTCGCCTTCCACCAGGTAGTGCTTGCCGTCCGTGCCGAGCGTCGCGTAGAAACGGTTGCTGTCGCGCGCGAAGGTGACCCCCCAGAAGTTGAAGTCCGGCGCCTGGAACCGCGCGCCGGAGCGCCAGACCGCGAACTCCTCCAGCTCGGCGATCGGGGCGCCACTGGCCGTGTCGATCAGGGTGGTGTGCGTGGAGAAAGTCCCGGCGGCGTAGGAATGGCCGCTGACGAAGACGGTGATCGCCGCGTAGCGCCCGTCCGGCGAGACGCGCGTCCGGCTCGGGATGCCGATGCCGCCCAGCGCCTCGGCCGCGCCCGGCTGCAGCGCGGCGTCCAGGACCTGGGCGCTGTACTTGGCGCCGACGCCGCGCTTGGCCGTCAGGCACAGCCCCCGATCCGCCGCGGCGTAGACGCGATCGCAGCGCAGGGCCGTGACGCCGCGCGGCCCCTCCGGCGCGTCGAGGGGCGCGAGCGCGATCTTCCCGAAGGTGTCGTCGCGCGCCGTGCTGCGGAAGATTAGGTGGGGCCGCGCGCGCAGGGCCGCGACGCCCTCAGTGTCCCCAGCCGTTGCGGCGACGGGCGGAGGCGATGCCGCAGTCAGCCCCATCGCCCGCTGCCGCAGCCCGGCCCGGGCGATCGAGCCGCCGGCGATCAGCAGGCAGATGACGGTGAGCGCCGTGAAGATCAGCCCGCGTGGTAGGGGCCGCCGCGTGCGGGTGGTCGCCGCCGGCGGGCAGTCGCCGACCAGCCCGATCCCGGCGCCGGGCGGCGGCCCGGCCGAGCGGCCGAGGGATACGTCAGGATGCGGCTGCTTGCTCATGATTGACGCTATTCTCCGTGCGGATCAGGGCGACCACAGCGATGGCAATCGCCACGATCAGGCCGGCGATGAAACACTGGACGGCCGTCTCCACGTCCCAACGGGTCCAGAGCAGCCCGAACAGCACCGAGGCGAACAGTCGCGCGAGGCCGGTGGCGGTGGTGAGCAGGGCCAGCCCGCTCGTCCGCAGCTCCGCCGGGAGGACGGCGCTGGCAAGGGCCATCAGCACACCATCGGTCGCCGCGTAGTAGACGCCGAAGAGGGCGATGTACCCGAGCAACTCGACCCGGCCGAGCGTCGGGAGCAGCAGCGAGGTGTAGACGAGCAGGAGCACGACGTAGCCGCCGATGAAGACCCGCCCCCGCCCGATCCGGTCGGCCAGGCGCCCCATCGGCACGGCGAGGACCATGTAGACGAGCGCGGTGGCGACGTAGAGGAGCGGCAGGAACTCGCTGTTGAAATCCAGCCGGCGTTGCAGCCCGAGGTAGAGGAAGCCGTCGCTCATCGTCATCAGGCCCAGCGCGGCGCCGATCGCCACCAGGACGCCGAAGCGGGGGGCGCGCAGCAGCCCGACGGCCGCCCCCAACGAGACCGGCCGGGCGCTCGCCGCCGCGGGCCGGGCGGCCGGGCGGTTCTCGACGAAGAGGGTCAGCACGCCCAGGCCGATTAGTGCCACGCAGAAGCTGACGACGAAGACGCTGTCGAACGCGCCGGGGAGGAGCGCGAGCAGCCCGAAGGCGACCAGCGGCCCGATCATCGCCCCGGCGGTGTCGAGGGCGCGATGCACGCCGAAGGCCGTGCCCAGTTCCTCCCGCGGGGTACTCAGGGAGATCATGGCGTCGCGCGGGGCGGTGCGGATGCCCTTGCCGGTGCGGTCGATCAGGACGAGAGCCGCGATCGCCGCCCAGACGCCACCCACCAGGAGGAACCCGAGCTTGCAGAAGGCGGACAAGCCGTAGCCCGCGACGGCCACCTCCTTATGGCGGCGCCAGCGATCCGCGACGAGGCCGCCGGCGACCTTGACCAGGGCCGCCGCGCCCTGGTACAGCCCATCGACCACGCCGAATTGGAGCGGATTCAGCCCCAGGCCGAAGACCAGGTAGAGCGGCAGGATCGTGCTGACCATCTCGGAGGAGATGTCGGTGAAGAAGCTGGTGAGGCCCAGGAAGAGGACCGTGCTGCTCACCCGCGGCAGGAGGAGCCGCGGCGACCGCAGCGTCTTCCCGGTCTTGATCACGTCCTGCAAGTTCTCGGTTTGGTACATGGCTCTTCCTTGCCGAGCGGATTCGTGCCACACCCGTCGCGGCGCACGTTTAGCATACCGCCTCCTCCGTTCGCCACCCTGAGCGACGCCCCCCAACCGGCGACAGGGAGAACCCCTAGCGTTCCATGGGGGGAAACCCCTAACCGGAGTAGTACCAATGGGTGAGAACACCCAGGACCATCAGGCCATGGAAGGGCGCGAGCCGCCCACTAGAATGCCTTCAGTGGATCTGCTCGCGCGCGGCTCGCCACCCGTGCGGCAGGGCAATGTCGCCCAGAAGCGATGACGCAAGGCCACGGACCTGCTGCCCCCCTGGGCTATTGCGGCTGAGTTGCCTCGGGTTCGATCGGCTGTCCCGGCGGACGGGCCGGGCAGGTGTACACATCGTGCGTCCGGCGCGGTGGTCCGAATTCCGGCAGTCCCGCCGCGGGAGGATCGCCGACCGATGCCAGCCTTACCTGCCCCGCCCCACGCCCCGCGCCAGTCCGCCTTGCCGCGCGTACCTGGCCACACCGCCCCCGCCCGCCCGGCACCGCTCGCGGTGCCCCGCCGTGGCCGGCGCGCGTGGCTCGCCGTCCTCCTCGCCCTTGCTGTCGCGATCACCCCCCTGCTTGCCTCGGCGACCGGGCGCGGGAGTACCGCCGCCGCGCCGGACATGAGCGGGCTGCGGGTGGCGGGGAACCGGCTCGTCAACGGGGCGGGGCAGCCGGTGCGCCTCCTCGGGGTCAATCGCGCCGGGGCGGAGTACGCCTGCATCCAGGGCTGGGGCATCTTCGAGGGCCCCACCGACGCGGCCGCGATCGCGGCGATCAAGGCCTGGCACGCCAACGCCGTCCGGCTGCCGCTCAACGAGACCTGCTGGCTAGGCATCAACGGCGCCCCCGTTGCCTATTCGGGCGCCAACTACCAGAGCGCGATCGCCGACTACGTCGCCCGGCTCACCGCCGCCGGGCTGGTCGTCATCCTCGACCTGCACTGGAGCGCGCCGGGAGGCGCGCAGGCCACCGGCCTGCAGCCGATGCCCAACCGCGACCACAGCGTCGCGTTCTGGCGGGAGGTGGCCGCGGCCCACAAGGGCAATAGCGCGGTCATCTTCAATCTTTTCAACGAGCCCTACCCCGACGACAATGCCGACACCGCGGAGGCCTGGCGCTGCTGGCGCGACGGCGGGACCTGCCGCGGCGTCCCCTTCCAGGCGGCGGGGATGCAGGAGCTGGTCACGGCGGTGCGCGACACCGGCGCCACGAATATCATCCTGCAGGGCGGGCCGCAGTACGCCAACACCCTGAGCCAGTGGCTGGCCTACAAGCCGGTCGACCCGCTGAACAACCTGGCCGCCGACTGGCACGCCTACAACTTCGGCTGGTACACCACCGAGGCCGACTGGGAGCGCGTCCTCGGCCCGACTGCCGCGCGGATCCCGCTGGTGGCCGGGGAGATCGGCCAGGACGACTGCGGGACCTGGTTCGTCGAGCGGGCGATGGCCTGGCTCGACGGCAAGGGGGCCGGCTACCTGGGCTGGACCTGGAACGTCTGGGGCGGCTGCGACCCGACGCTGATCACCGACTACAGCGGCAGCCCTACCGCCATGGGCCGCGCCCTGCGCGACCACCTCGCCGCCCTCGCCGTCGCACCCCCGCCCCCGACGCCCACCGCGACCACCGCACCGCCGACCCCCACCGCCACCCCGACAAGAACGCCGACCGCGGTAAGCCCGACCGCCACCATGCCCCCCCCCCCGTCCCCCGCGCTCAACCCGCTGCCGGTGATCAGCCGCGGCGCCCCGGCCTTCACCAACGACGACTGCGGCGGGGCCTATCCCGCGTCGCTCGCCAACAACGCGGACTACGGCGACGACTGGAACTCCTGCAACGGCTCCCCTCCGTGTCGGCCCCGAAGTGGCTGGCCTACGACCTCTCCCGCGTCCCCGCCGCCAGTCGCGGCCAGGTCGTACTGGCCTGGTACAACGGGAGCTACGGGTACGACCACAGCGTGATCGGCGATCCGGCCTACAGCAACGTCGGCGCGTACACCATCCAGGCCAACGCGGCGCCCGGGCGGGGCGGCGCCCCCACCAGCGGCTGGACGACTCTGGCGACGGTCGGCGCGAACACCTACCACTCCCGTCAGCACGTCCTCAACCTGACCGGCTTCAACTGGGTGCGGCTGCACGCGACCGCCTCGGACGGCACGACGCAGAATTACGACATCGCCGTCAACATGGACGTCCACGACGCGAGCAGGGGCCTCGGCGACAGCTGGATCTTCTACGGCGATTCGATCACCGCCAGCGCGATGGACCACGACCCGCGCGGGGTCGGCGCCTTCGCGCAGCTGATCAACGCCAGGCAGCCCGCCTACTTCCCCGTGCAGGAGAACGGCGGCATCGGCTACCTGACCGGCGCCGACGGGGCGCGGTACGTCCCCGAGTGGCTGAAACTTTTCCCCGGCCGCTATGTCGGCCTGAGCTACGGCACGAATGACGCGGAGGGCGGCTGCGGCGACAGTGCCTGTGCCGCGGCGTTCTACCAGAGCTACGCGACGATGGTCGAGGCCGTCCTGGCGGCCGGCAAGGTGCCGGTGGTGCCGACAATCCCGTGGGCGCGGACGGCGAACGTGCAGCGGAACGGGCCGCTCCTCAACCAGCAGATCCAGCAGCTGTACGCGGCCTACCCGCGGATCGTCAGGGGCCCCGATCTCTGGACCTACTTCCAGAACAACCCCGGCCTGATCTCGGGCGACGATCTGCACCCGTCCGAGGGGCCGGGGATGGCGGCCTACCGCCAGCAGTGGGCGAACCAGATGCTCGCCAGCGTCTACGGCGGCGGCACGACCCCCACGCCCACCCCCGCGCCGACGGCGACGCCGGTTACGCCAACCGCCACGCCGGCCAAGACCCCGACGACCGTGCCGACGGCCACGCCGACGAAAGCCCCGGCTACCGCGACGCCGACCCAGACGGCCACGCCGACGCCGACCAGGACCCCGACGACCGCGCCGACCGCCACGCCCCAGGCGACGCCGTCGCCGACGAGGGCGCTGCCCCTCTACGACAACGCCTTCCGCAACGGCTTCCGCGACGGCACGTTCGCCTATCGCGCCAAGAATGCCTGCGCGACCACGACTTACGCCTCGGCGAGCTGTTCCTACGCCCTCACGCCCGGCGCCTGGGGCGCGCTCAGCTTCCGCCACGCCGGCTTCGACACCGCGCCCTACGGGCGGTTCGAGTTCGCCGTCCGCCTTGGCGGCCAGCCGCTCTCGAACTACGCGGTCGGCTTCTACGGGGCGGGCGGGGCGCTGCTCGGCGAGGAGGTGAGGCTCGACCAGGGTCTGGTCGTCGCCACGCTGCCAAACGGCTGGGTGCGCGTCTCGATCCCGGTCAGCCGGCTCAACCCGAATAGGGTCCCCGCGATTGAGCTCAATATTCAGAGCATGCGCGCCCAGGCGCTGCCGACGGTGTACTTCGACGACATCCGCTTCGTCGCGCCCTGAACAGTCGCCTTGGGAGGGGTGACGAGTGCCGCGGCCCCTCGACGTCCGCGTGGGTGGAAACACCCACGGCGGCATGGTCGAACTTGCCGTGTGCCTGCTAAGGCATTTCGCCCATGGCGCTCCCGCCCCGCACCGGTATGCTTGACCCAGGATGTGAGGCTCCGCCCGGTCCTCGGTGACCTGGGACGATGGTCGGTGTGCCGTGCCGGACGGACGCGCGTGCGGATGATGGGGGGCATATGGCCGTTGCCGAGCGTGGAAGAGTGCTCGATCGCCAGGGGGGCGGGGTGGAAAACAATGGCCCCCGACCGCTCAGGGCCAGCATCATCATCACCAACTACAATTACGCGCGGTTCCTGCCCCAGGCCATCGACAGCGCACTGGACCAGACCTACCCGCACACCGAGGTAATCGTCGTGGACGACGGGTCCACCGACGATTCGCGCCGGATCATCGCCGCCTACGGCGAGCGCGTCGTTGCCGTCTTCAAGGAGAATGGCGGGATGGGGTCGGCGTTCAACGCCGGCTTCGCCGCCAGCCGCGGCGACCTCGTCTGTTTCCTCGACGCCGACGACGTCTTCTTCCCAGAGAAGATCGCGGTGCTGCTGGCGGCCTGGCGGTCGACGCCCGGCGCCTCCGTCCTCTACCACCAGTTGCAGGGGATCAGCGCCGAGGGGGCGCCGACGGGCGCCCCCTGGCCCGCCCGCGTCCTGCGCGGCGACCTGGCGGACCGGGTCGAACGCTCGGGCGGCTGGTGGCCCTGCCCGGTCACCACCGGCCTCGGGTTCACCCGCCCGTTCCTGGAGCGCGTCCTCCCGCTCCCGGCGGAGGACTTCCGGGTCTGCGCGGAGGCCTACCTGACCGGCCTGGCGCCGTTCCTCGGCACGGTCGTCGGCGTCCGGCAACCGCTGGCTTTCTACCGGGGGCACGTCGACAACTACTGGCGGCTACAGTTCGCGGCGCGGCAGGCGGGCTGCCGGCGCAAGGCGGACCAGTACGCCCACGAGTTCCGGGCGGTGCGGCGGGCGCTGCACGAGCGACTCGGGCGCCCGACGGCCCTCTCCCTGGACGATCACCACCTGTACCAGTACTATCGCCGCGGGGCGGGGGAGCCGATCTCGCGCCAGCGTGTCCTCGCGACGCTGGCGCGATGCCCGGTGCTGCCGCCGGCGATGAAGGCGCGCGAAGCGCTCAATGTCCTGCTGAACCGCCTCTGACTCCGCCCGCCCCTGCCACCCACATCGGACCCCGCATCGCCGGGTCAGCGGGCGGGGGGCGCGGGCGGGGCGACGATCGGCCCGCGCGCCGCCGCCCAGGCGCCCAGTGCGGCGGGATCGGGGGCGCCCGCCTCGTCCTCGGATCGCGCGCTCCAGGCCCAGGCGCCGGCGTACCCGTTGGCGTGCCAGGTGTCCAGATATTGCGTCAGGTCGGCGGTTTTGCTCGCGGCGGCCGGGAACTCGCCGACGACGACCGGGCGGTCGAGGCCGAGCTTGTCCGCGCGGGTGGCGTAGAGGTTGTGGGCCTTCTTGCCGCGCATCCAGTCGTAGTAGTGGACCTGATAGTAATCGAGGCCGAGCCCGACCCAGTTCCGGACCCACTTCATGCTGGCGCTCCCGACGGTCACGTAGCCCCCCGAGGACTGATGCACCGCGTCGGCGACCCGCCGGACGAAGTCGCGAAAGTTCGCCAGGGTCGAGGGTTGGTCGATCTCCTCGTCGACGTCGCCGCCGTCGGACAGCGCCCACTCCGGTTCGTTCATCACCTCCCAACTCAGCAGGGCGGGATGGCCGGCGTAGCGCCGGAAGAGCGGCTCGAACACGTTGGCGATCAGGGCGCGCTGCCCGGCGGTGGTGTTGATGACGCCGGCGTGCCCCCCCAATTGGACCCCGTCCTCGATCCGGGCCGCCCGCATGAACGGGAAATCGAGCAGTACCAGGTTCAGGGAGAGGCCGTGCTCTTCGGCCAACGCCAGCGCCGCATCCAGATCGGGCAGCACTTCCTCATCCAGCCCGGTCGGCAGGCCGGCGCCATCGAATGCGATCCCTGCCCGCCCGTCGGCGAAGACGAACCAGCGCACGACCCGCACCCCCGACTCGCGCAGCCGGGCGAAGTCAGCCGCCACCGCCGCGGCCGTCTCGGGCTGCCCGACGCCGAAGCTGCCCCAGGCGTTCGCCCCGAAGTCGTTGCCGTAGCGATGCCAGGGGTAGTTGACGCCGAGCAGGAACCAGTCCCCGCCCCGCCAGGCGATCGTCCCCGGGGTCGCCCGCGCCGGGTCGAGGACGGGGCCGCCCGCCGGTTCGCCGCCGCAACTCGCGCCGAGCAGGCTCAGCGCCAGCGTCAGGAGGAGCGCCCGGGACCAATGGCGCTGTCGGGCAGGCATCCGTGACATCCTTTCGTCTCCTTCGTCCGCGTAGTGCCGGCGGGGGCGTGGTCGGCCGCGCCCCCCGCCGGCGATGGTGGGGGCTGCCCATGACCCGATACGCGACAGTCTCGCGCCTGGTGGCGCTGCTGGCCGCCCTGGCGCTGGCGACCGGCGGGCTCGCCGGCTGCGGCGCCGCCGTGCCGGCCACCGTGCCGCCGGCCGTGACCGCCGCGGCCACTCCAGCCGCGACCGCCGGCGCCACGGCTGGCGGGACGACCGGCGCGTCGCGCGCCCCGACCGCCACCGCGACCACGGACGCGGTGACCCTGCCGCCCACCCCGCTGATCGGCCGCGGCAAGCCGACCTTCGCCTCGCGGGACGTGGAGCGGCCCGGCGCCGTCGTGGACGGGCGCTACTGCGCGCCGGCGTCCTGGTCGACCGAGACGTTCCCCACCTGGCTGGCGATCAAGGTCGGGGCCGGTCCGGACCAGCTCCTGCTCAGTTGGGACAACGCCCACCCCGTCGACTACCTGAGCGACGCCGCCCCGCCCTATGCGGTCCCCGCCAGCTACACGATCGAGACCTCCGCCGATTCCACCGACGGGGCGAACGGCGCCTGGCGGACCGTCGTCGACGTGCGGGACAACCAGGCCCGCGCCCGCGCGCACCGCTTCCCGTTCGCCGGGGCGGCGTGGGTCCGGATGACGGTGCGGGGCGTCATCCCCGGCACGGTCGATCACCGGCTCGGCATCGGGGAGATCGACATCCATGACGCCTCGCTCGGCGTTGCCGACGCGGTCTTCTTCGTCGGCGACTCGCTCACCGCCGCAGCCTACGCGCGCTGCGACCGCGTGCAGCCGTCCTACCAGGCGCGGGTGCGGGCGGCCCTGCCGCGCCACTCCCCGGCCACGATCAACGGCGGCGTCGGCGGCGTCAACAGTCGGTACGGCGCGGACCAGATCGACCGCGCGCTCGCCGCGAACCCCGACTTCCGGTTCTGGGCGATCGGCTACGGCACGAACGACGCCTGGCAGTCCGTCCCGCCGCCACTCTTCGAGCGGCAGGTGCAGACGATCGTCGACCGCGTGCTGGCGGCCGGCCACCAGCCGGTCCTGGCGCGGATCCCCTACGCCCAGGAGGGGCCGCGGGACGAGCAGATCCGGGCGTTGAACGAGGCTATCGACCGGCTCGCCGCGCGCAACGGCCTGCCGGCCGGGCCGGACCTCTACGGCTGGTTCCGCGACCACCCGCGGGAGCTCGGCCCCGACGGGGTCCACCCGACCGATGCCGGGTCTATCTCCATGAACCGGCTGTGGTACGAGGCGTTGCGCCCGCTCTATGATCGGGGCGCCGGTTCGGCGCGGACGCCAGCACCTCCCGATAGAAGCGCTCGAGCTTGCGCACCGACCCCCGCCAACTGTATTCGCGCTCGGCCAGCGCGCGCGCTGCGGCGCCGAGGCGGCGGGCCAGCGCCGCATCCTCGAAGAGCCGGCCGATCTGCCCGGCGAAATCGGCCGCCGTGTCGGCGAGCAGGAGGTGCTCGCCGTCGGTGACGGCGAGCCCCTCCGCGCCGATCGTCGTGGAGACGATCGCCTTCCCCAGCGCCATCGCCTCCACGATCTTCAGCCGCGTGCCGCCACCCACCCGCAACGGCACGATCGCCACACCGGCGCGGGCCAGGTAGGGCTGGATGTCGTCCACGAAGCCGGTGATCGTGACCGTCTCGCTCGCGAACCGGGCGATCGCCTCCGGCGGCGACGGTCCGACGATCAGCACCCGGACCCCTGGGACGCGCGCGCGCAGGATCGGGAGGACCTCGCCGAGGAAGAAGAGCAGGCCGTCGGTGTTGGGGTAGTAATCGATCGCCCCGAAGAAGACGACCGTCCGCGGCTCGGGCGCCGTCGTCGCCGGCCGGAAGGCGTCGGTGTCGGCGGCGTTCGGCACGACCGCTGTCCGCAGCGCGGGCGCGTGCCGGCGCAGCAGTGCCTCGTCGCGCGCCGAGGTCAGGCTACAGCCGTCGACCCGGCGCCAGGCCCGCTGCTCCTCGCGCCGCAGCTTGTGGTAATTCAGGGCGTTGTACAGCTTGCGCGCCCCGCCGCGCTCGGCGGCGGAGGTCCGGCGGAGGATGTCGTACTCGATGTTGTGCTCGTCCAGCACCAGCGTCGTCGCCCGCGGGAACCGAAAGGGGGCCATCTGGGCGAACTCGACGGTGATCGCGTCGAAGCGCCGCCGCCGGAGAATCCCGTCGAGCGCCGCCTGGAACGCCGGCTGGTGGTAGACCAGGCGCTCGTAGCTGCGCGGCGACGCCAGCGACCGCAGCTGCAGGGCGCGCTTCGCCCGCGTGCCCAGGCCGTAGCGCGGGTTGGCGACCGTCACCACCTCGGCACAGTATTCGCGGGTCGCCGCGAGCGACGACTCGACGAAGGTGGCCTCCGGCCCCCGCGGCGCAACGAAGGAGAGGACCGAGACGTTGTGCCCCTCGGCCAACCCCCGCATCAGCCCGTGGAGGCGCCGCGGCCCACCCCAGCGCGGGGGGCTCGGCAGGTACGGCGTGAGGAACAGCAAATCCATCGCGTCTCGCCTCTCCGGGCGGCTGCCCTATTCGAACAGGTGCTTGTCGTGCCGCATCGTGTAGCGCAGGTCCCGCGAGCGGGTCCCGATCGGCCGCGCCGGCACGCCGCCGACCACCGTGTACGGCGGCACGTCGGCGGTCACCACCGCGCCGGCCGCGACGACCGCGCCCTCGCCGATCGTCACGCCCGGCAGCACCAGCGCGCGGCTCCCGAGGAAGGCGTAGTCGCCGATGGCGATCGGGGCGAGCTGCTCGCGGAACTCGGGGTCGTTGATGTCGTGCTGGTCGGTCAGCAGCCAGACCCCCGGTGAGAGGCTGACGTTGTCGCCGATGCGCAGCCCCCCCCGCCCGTCGAGGCAGCACTGCCGGTTGATCACGGTGTGCGCCCCGATCGTGATGCCGGGGTGCCCGCGGTTCGACCGGCCGGGGACGTACAGGTACAGCCCCATCAGCAGGGCCGAGCCCTGGCCGATCCGGACGCCGAGGACGCGGCGGTACCAGAGGTGCCGGATGCTGTACGAGGGCAGCTTCGCGACGACGTAATTGGTCAGGTACTGCGCCAGGTAGAGACGGATGCGCATCTGCCGATAGCCCCTAAAGCTCCGCCGCTTCCCGCCGCAGCGCGCCGACCGTGCCGTGGCCGCGGCGCAGCGCGATCGCCTCGCGCACCAGGCGCAGATCCTCGGGCGGCACCAGGCGGAGGAGCAGGCCGCTCAGGACATAGACGATCCCGCCGACCGCCACCAGCAGGACCAGGTGCTGCCCGCGCAGCCCGTAGAGGACGAGCGACATGATCCCCGCCGCGGCGAGCCCCTTCAGCAGCACCTCGGCGCTGTTGCGGGCCCAGAGATCCCGCGGGAAGACGACCAGGAGATAGCACAGGATGAACAGCTCCGTCGCCGCGGTCAGCGCCGCGGCGGCCAGGTGCTGGAAGTGTGGGATCAGCAGCAGGTTCAGCCCGAGGTTGAAGACCGCCGTCAGGCCCGCCAGCACCGTCATCTTGCGTTCCTGGTTCACGCTGATGATCACCACGCCGAGCGCGGAGTTAATGTACAGGAAGAGGAGCGCCGGCGCCAGCCAGCGCAGGGCCGGCACGGCCGGCAGGAACTCGTCCCCACCGTAGAGGAGGCGGATGATCGGCTCGGCCAGGACGATCAGCCCGGCGCAGATCGGGATCCCGGCCATCAGCAGCACGTTGAGCCCCTTGCTCGCCGCCAGGCGCAGGTTGTCGCGCGACTGCACCGAGAGGCGCGAGAGGATCGGGAACATCACCGCGCCGGCGACGATGCCGGGGAGGAAGCCCAGCGTGTCGAAGAGCCGGTAGGCGGCGCCGTACCAGCCGACGTGCGCGGTGTCGGCCAGCTTGGAGAGCAGGACGACGTCGATGCGGAAGTAGATCGAACCGAACACCCAGTACATCAGGAACGGCAGGGCGCCCTTGACGAGCGGCCCGATCATCTCCCGGTCGAGCGCCAGCGTCAGCGGCGCGACCCGCCGCAGCAGGGCCAGTTGCCAGAGGGCGTTGATGGCCGCGCCCAGGACGAAGACGGTCGCCATCGCCACCACCCCGTGGCCGCGGCTGAGCAGGAAGGCGGCGATGACGCTGTTGACGAGCTTCTCCAGGATCGTGCCCACCGCCGGGTAGAGGGTCGTCTCGTGCGCCTTGTAGACCGCCCCCAGCGCCGCGGTGATCCCGTTGAACAGGAGGATCAGGCTGTAGATCGCGATCGCCAGCCGGAGCTGCCCCCCGTAGTGCAGGATCTCGGTCAGGCCGAGGATCAGCAGGGCGGCGACGATCCACAGGGTCGCCTTGATCGCCAGCGAGTTGACCAGATAGGCGCTGGTCCGGTCCCGATCGCGCGCGACGGCGCGCAGCAGCTGCTGGTCCAGCCCGAACTCGACCAGCACGCTGAAGGCCAGCACGAACGATACGGCCAGGTAGAACTCGCCGAACCCGGTGGCCCCGAGGGCGCGGCCGAGGAAGGCGGTCAGGACGATGGTGGTCGTCCAGGTGATGATCTGGGAGACCAGCAGGATCGCGCTGTTGTTCAGCGCCCGCTTGAGCGTGCTCATATCGCACTCACATCCATTCGCTTGCCGGCCCGCAGGCCGCGTATCGCCGGTCGCCCCCCGGCCGGTCGCGCGCGCGCCGCCGGGTCGGCCTCTGCGTCCGCGCGCCGCCGGTCCAGCGCCGGCAGTGCGGCCAGCATCCCCAGCACGCAGCCCAGGTAGATCATGTTGCGGGCGTAGGTCAGCCCGAGGTCGCCGTAGGCGAAGAAGAGGGACATCAGCGTGAAGCTGGCGGCCAGGAGCGCCAGCCCTTGCAGGTAGCCGTCGGCCAGCCGCCGGAAGAGGAGCAGGCCCTGGATCGTCGCCGCCCCGAAGAAGTACCAGAAGGCGATGAAGCCGGGGGTGCCCATCTTCATCCAGACCCAGAGGATCGCGTTGTGGGTGATGTAGTGCCAGTAGATGAACCCGGACCCCTCCAGCGTCGGCTGTTCGACGTAGAAGGTGTACGGCCTGCCGAAGCCGAGGCCGGTCAGCGGCGCGCTCTTGATGTTGAGCGCGATGTTGGTCTTCTCCAGCTCGCGCCACTCGTTCGAGAGGCGGTCCCGCTCGCTCCCCTGGCCGAACTGCGACTTGAAGGCGCGCACCGGCTGCCCCAGCGTGCCGGGGGCGTTCCAGAAGAGCCCGGCGTAGACGACCACCAGGACCATCACAACCGGGACGACCCGGAAGAAGAGCTGGCGCCTGGTCTGCAGCATCGCCAGCGCGAAGACCACGAAGCCGACCGCCAGGCAGATGAAGCCGATCCGGCGCTTGGTCGCCAGCAGGGTGAAGGTGAGCGGGAGGAAGAACCAGTAGAGGGCCGTCAGTTGCTGCCGGTGCCGGCCGTAGACCAGCATCCCGGCCATCAGGAGGTAGAACGTCGCGAAGAAGAGGACATCCTCGTGCCCGGTGAGCGCCTCGAGCGCCAGGCCGTTCTGCTTCTGGTAGAGGTAGCGCTGGATGCCCTCGACCCCCTTCAGGCCGAGGGCCAGGATGATGCACCAGACGAACGTGTGCAGGCGCTTGCGATCGGTGAGCAGGTTGCAGGTCAGCAGGTAGGCGAAGCCCATGTAGAAGAAGGAGCGGGCCTCCGTCCAGGCCGCCTTGCCGTTGAACGCCGTCCCCGCCGGCCCCTTCGCGAACCCGTAGGCGAGCGACAGCGTCACCGCCGCCAGGAAGATCAGCAGCGGGACGAGCAGGGGGCCGCCGACGACGGGGCGCCCCTGCTTCGCCAGCGCGGGCAGCAGGATCACCCCTAGCGTCAGCAGCATGATCAGCTCGACCGGGCTGATCGGGATCGGGATCGGCGTGAAGCCGGACAGGGTCTCGAAGATGTGGGTCTGCGCCGTCAGCGGCGCCAGGCCGGTGATCCCCCACTGCTCGAGGAAGATGGCGGTGAAGACGAGGAAGTAGACGCTCAGCACCGGCTGGCGGCAGATGACGCCGAGGCCGATGACGGCGGCGCAGATGGCGATCTCGAGCAGCGGCACGGCCGGCAGGATCGGCCGCGCCAGCAGCCCGCCGAACGCGACCGTCGCCAGGAGCAGGAGCAGGCCCCCGAGCGCGTTGACCCCGCGCTGGACCGCCCGCTGCCGTTCCACCGACGGGTGGGGGCCGTTGTACGCCCCGAGGTTCATCATCGATCGAGTACTCCGCGCGACAGTGCCGGCGTCAAGATGGGCGCGGGCGCCGCCGGCCCAGGGGCCGGCGGCGGTGGCCGCGCCCTAGGCGATACCCGTGGCCAGATCGTAGAGCACGAGCGCGGCGACCGCGGCGGCCAGCCGCCACTTCAGCGCCCGGTCGAACTCCCGCGCGGTCAGGCCCAACCAGCAGAAGATCACCAGCGTCCCGACCATCAGCGTCATCGTGCCCGGCCCTTCCCGCCCCGCGCCCGAGGGGTCCGCCGTCCGGCGCACGCCCCCCGGCGCGCGCGTCACAGTCGGTGTTCCAGCCAGTCGGGGAGATCCGGCCGACTGTCGTTGAGGACGACCCCGAGCAGTTTCTCGCCGTCCAGCCCGTCGAGGGCCTGGCGCACCAGCTTCGACGGGATGCTCCCGGCGCGCACGACCAGCACCAAGTAGTCGGTGAGTTCGGCCAGCATCTGCGTGTCGGTCGTGTCGAGCACCGCCGGCAGATCGAGGACGATGAAGTCGAAGCGCTCGCGCAGGTGCCGCATCAGCTCGTCCATCGTGGTGGTGCGGATCAGGATCGAGAAGTTGCCCGCCGCCGCGCCGGCCGGGATCGTCCACAGGCGGGCGCAGTCGGTCGGCTTGACGGCCTCCTCCAGCGTGCATTCGCGCTGCAGGTAGTGCGCCAGCCCCGGCGCCTCCGGCGCGGCGAAGCCCGCGCCGGCCCCCGCCGGGCGCTGGTTGCACTCGACCAGCAGGACGCTGCCCGCGCGGCCACCCTGCTCCGCCAGGATCCCGTCGGCCGCGAGCAGGCGCGCGAACTGCCGCGCGATCGTCGTCTTGCCCTCGCCATTCATGGCGCTGGTCACGCCCAGGACGGTGGTGCCCTCCAGCCCGGTGCGCAGCAGCACGCGCGTATACAGATCGCGGAAGGAGGTGTCGGTGTCCGGCTTCTCCGCCTTGCGGAGCAGCGTCTTGAGTCCCATCTCTCTCCTCAGGGGCGCCGCGCAGGCGGCGCTAGTCGGTCGCCGTCGCCCGGCGGGTCAGCGGCCGGGCGGGGGGGCTGGTGGGCGTGGCGGGCGTGGCGTCGCCCCCTTGGCCCTTGCCGCGCCGGCCCTTGCCCTCTTTCGGCAGGGTCGGGATGACCTCGAGCACCGGCACGTCGCCGAGCCGCCGCAGGTCGTCGCCGGTGCGTACCGTGGTATCCTGCCAGGTCGCCAGGACGATCGCGGTGAGGAACAGGCCGCAGCTCGCCACCACGCCCAGGCCGAGGTACTTGATCAGCTTCATCAGCCCGGACGAGGGGAGTTCGGGGACGGTCGGCTTGTCGAGGATCTGGAACTCGGTGCGCCGGCTCTTCTCCGACAGGGTTTCCACCAGGCCGGCCTGGTCGATCTTGGTCTTCGTCGCGGTGTAGGACTCGCGGGTCGAGGCCTGCGCCCGCTGCAGTTGCTGCAGCTCGAGGAACTGCGGCGATCCCGATTCCGGGCGGGGGTTGTCCCGCTCCAGCGCCTCGATCCGCTTGGCGTAGTCGACCATCTGGTCTTCGTAAATCTTGAGCTGGCGCTGGTAGAATTGGGTCTCGATCGCGTTCTGCTCCACCTGCGCCTCGAGATCCCAGGTGATGTACTGCTCGATCGTGCCCTGCACCAGTTGCTGGCAGAGCGCCGGATCGGAGCCGGACGAGGAGATCATCAGCGTGTTGTTCCCGATCACCGACACCAGGATCTTCGCGCGCACCCGGTCGATGATCTCGCGATCCTGATCCGGCGAGCCGGTCAGGGGCGCGCTGGCCGGACTCTTGCGGATGATACCGCCGACGAAAGAGTCGGTCTGCAGCAACTGGTAGAGCTTCGCCGCTTGCTGCTGCGCCGGCGGCTGCGCGAGGGCATAGGTCGGGCTGGAGTCGAGGATGCTCTGTAGCGCCGGCTTGTCGACCCAGACGCGCGCCGTCGCCTCATACTGCGACTGGGAGAGGTAGTAGGTCCCGGCGATGGTCGCCGCGAGCATCAGGGCCAGGACGGCGAGGTAGAGCCAGCGACCGCGAAAGAACGTGGCGATATAGCGCTTCATCCAATCTGCTCCGTGCCGATCAACGCCGCCGCCTCGCGCCCCGCCGGCAGCCCCAGCACCGCCCGGCAATAGATCTGCTGCTGCACGTCCCAGGCATACCGTCGGTACCGCCGGCCGGCCCGGTCCACCAACCGCCGCGCGCGGGCGGGGTCGCGGTAGAGGTCCAGGATCGCGCGGGCGAGATCCGCCGGCTCGTCCGAGACGAAGTACTCGAAGCTGTCCGCGTCGAAATAGGCCCTGACCGCGCTCGTCTCGGAGATCACCACCGGCTTGCGCATGACGACGTACTCGTACATCTTGTTGGTGTGGGTCAGCTCGCGGAAGACGTCCCGCTTCGCCGCCACCACCCCGATGTGGGCCGCGCGGATCGTCGCGAGCATCTCCTCCTGCGGCACGAAGCCCCGCAGCCGGACCTGGCCGGTGAGGCCCAGATCGTCGACCAGCGCGCGCAAGGCCGGGAGGTACTCGCCGCTGCCGAGCACCTCCAGGGTGATGCCGGGGATCGCCGGCTTGAGGAGCGCGACCGCCCGGACGATCGTGTCGAGGCCGTAGCGCTCCACGACGATGCCGTGCGACACCAGCGTCAGGGGGCCGCCCGTCCGCCACGGGGTCGGCTCGTCGCCGCGGGGCCGGAAGATCGCCGTGTCGGCGGAATTGAGGACGACGGCGATCTTCGCCGCCGGGGTGCCGCGCCGTGCGAAGACGTCCTTCTGCTGCTCGGTGCAGGTGAGCACCTGGTCCGCGAAGGCCATGCTCCACTGCTCGACGCGCCCCAGCAGGCGGATCACGGGGTGCCGCGGCCCCAGCCCGTACTTCGTCTGGTAGAGTTCGGGCACGCACTCGTGCATGTCGAGTACCACGCGCGCCCCGCACAGCTTGCACAGCGCCGCGACGAACACCAGGGCGTCGGGCATCGTGTTCACCTGCACGATCGCGTAGCGCCGCCGGACGAACAGGCCCAGGAGCGTGACGAAGGCCAGCGCGAAGAAGGCGCCGTACTCGTAGAGGTAGCGCCGGAGCGAGCCGCGCCGGTGCTCGAGCGGCAACCGGTAGACCCGCACCCCGTTCACCGCGTCGCGGGCCGCTTCGCCCGGCTTGCGCAGGCAGATGACATCCACGTCGTGGCCGGCGGCCACCAGCGCCTCGGCCTCCCGCCGCACCCGGGGGTCGGCGGGGTAGTAGAACTGGCGAACGATGCACACGCGGCTCATGGCGCTGTCCTCACCCCTCGTCGCGGCCTTGCTGCCACGGCTAGACCAGCACCGGGCTCAGCGCCCGGTCGAGGACGGCGCAGATGCGCTCGATCTCCGCCTCCCGCAGCTCGGCGAAGATCGGCAGCGACAGGATCCGCGACGCGTGCCCCTCCGCGACCGGGAAGCTGCCCGGACCGAGGCCGGCCGCGCGCGCCACCCCGGCGTAGGCCGGCTGGAGGTGCAGCGGGATCGGGTAGTGGATGCCGCTGGCGATGCCCTCGTCGGCCAGCGCGCCCTGCAACCGGTCCCGCTCGTCGGTGCGGATGACGTACAGGTGGAAGACCGGCTCCACCCCCGGCGCGACGGCCGGCGTGACGACCGGCAGCGGCCCGAGGCGCGCGGTCAGCGCCGCAGCGATCTCCCGGCGGGCCGCGTTCCAGCGGTCGAGATGCCGCAGCTTGACGCTGAGGACCGCCGCCTGCAGGCCGTCCAGCCGGCTGTTGCGCCCGACGACCGCGTGCCGGTACTTGTCGACGCGCCCGTGATCGGCCAACCGCCGGATCGCGCCGGCGATCGCGCCGGAATTCGTCACGATCGCGCCGCCGTCGCCGTAGGCCCCGAGATTCTTGCCCGGGTAGAAGCTGAAGCAGCCCACATGCCCGAGCGCGCCGACCCGGCGCCCCTTGTAGCGCGCGCCGTGCGCCTGGCAGGTGTCCTCGATGACAAAGAGCCCGTGCGCCTGGGCGACCGCCAGGATCGCGTCGAGGTCGGCGGGGTGGCCGTAGAGATGCACCGGCATGATCGCCCGCGTCCGCGGCGTGATCGCCGCCTCCAGCAGCGCCGCGTCCATCTGGTAGGTGTCGGGATCGACGTCGACGAAGACCGGGGTCGCCCCGGCCGTCGTGATCGCCGCCGCCGAGGCGATGAAGGTGTTGGCGACGGTGATGACCTCGTCGCCCGGGCCGATGCCGAGCGCGCGCAGGCTCAGCTCGAGCGCGTCGGTGCCGTTGGCGACGCCGATGCAGTGCTCGGCCTCGCAGTAGGCGGCGAAGTCGCGCTCGAAGCGCTCGACGAACCCGCCGCCGATGAAGGCGGTCTGGTCGATCACCGCGGCGAGGGCGGGCGCGATCTCCGTCGCGATCGACTCGTACTGGCGGCGTAGGTCGACGAAGGGGATGGCCGTGTTCATCCTGTTCCTCACTACTCTGGCCCGCGACGGTGGATCCTCAGGGGCGCCCGCCGGCGGCCGACGCGGCGCCTAATCGAGGGCCGCTTCGACGAGGATCCGGTCGGCGTCTCGCGACGAGGTCTCCCTGCCGCGCGCGGCGGGGTGCAAGGTGATGTTGCTCTCCTCGGGCGACGGGATGCAGGGGACGCTCGCGCCGTCCCGCGCGAGCGAGACGTGCGCCGCCTCGAGCAACTGGACGACTTGGTGGCCGGACCAGCCGTCGGAGCGCGGCGTCTTGCGCTCCCGGATGCACTCGACGAAGTGCGCGCATTCGACGGCGAGCGGCTCGGCGGCGGGGATGTGGGGCAGCGTCACATCGCCGTGGCGGTAGGACAGGTGGAAGTCCCCGAAGCTGTCGGTCTGGTGGGGGAGGTCCACACCGCGATCGTAGACGCGCACCTTCTCGTCGCTCGCCACGTCGTTGAACACCGCCATCTTGTTGCTGCCCACGATCGTGACGCTGCGCACCTTGCAGGGGTCGAGCCAGCTCACCCGGATGTTGCCCACCATCCCACCCGGGAACGCCAGGTCGAGCGAGGCGACGTCGATCTGGCGGCGGGCGCCGATGTGCGAGACCCCGCGCGCCCGGATCGCCTCCGGCTCGGCGCCCAGGACGTAGAGGAGGATCGAGAGATCGTGCGGCGCGAGATCCCAGATCACGTTGGTATCGCGCTGGAAGAGGCCCAGGTTGAGCCGCGCCGCGTCGGCGTAGAAGATCGCGCCGAGCGCCCCCGAACTGACCAAGTTCTTCAGGTACTCCACCGCGGGGTTGTACATGAAGGTATGCCCGACCATCAGGACCCGCCCGAGCCGGTCGGCCAGCAGGCAGAGTTCGCGCGCCTCGGCGGCGTTGTCCGTCAGGGGCTTCTCGACCAGCACATCCTTGCCCGCCAGCAGCGCCTCCCGGGCGAGCTGGTAGTGCGTGCTCACCGGAGTGGCGATCACCACCCCCTGGATCGCGGCGTCTCGCAGGACGTCATGATAGTCCGCGACGGTCGGGGTGGCCGGGTAGGTCCGCTCGACGTGGGCGCGACGCGCCTCGCTCGGATCGGCGACGGCCGCCAGCCGGGCCTGCGGGAGTTCGTGGAACACGCGGACGTGCTTGGATCCCCAGTAACCACACCCGATCACCGCGACATTGATCATCCGGCACCCATCCCGTTCGTTCATGGTCTCCGTTCCCCCATCGTGGCGAAGAGCGAGAGCACTGGCCGAGTGGAGTCTCTCCGTGGCGTTACCGACTGCATCAGCGTGCTTTTCCTGCCACGTCAAGCATAGTGGCTCGCCGGGGCACCGTAATGAGCAGAAGGCTTTAGCGCCGATCAGGAAGATTCATTAGGATCGGGTAGGGGGAAATACCCAGGGGGGGCTCACGCGGCCGGGTCGCGCGGCACATCGGCCTGTGCCGGCCCCGGCCGCGGGCGGCGGGCGCCGAGGGCGCGTGTCACCCGGCGCGGTAAGCCCCGATGGGCGTCCGGTGGCGGACACGCACGGGCGCCACCGGTCGCGTTGCCGCCAGTCGTCGTAGACCCGCGCGGGGCCGAACTCCCGCGCGGCCAGGCCGCGAAAGGGGTGGAAGGCGCGCGAGGCGCGGGCGACGCGGAGGGACGCCCGACACACCGCCGCCCCCGGCGCCTTGCCAGCCCCCCGTCCCGGTGCGAGAATCCGCGTTGCGCGGCACGTTCGGGCGACGGCATGAGGAAGAACGAGGGGGGCGCAATGGCCGAGGGGGCGCTGGCGGGCAAGGTCGCGCTCGTCACCGGGGCGTCGAGCGGGATCGGGCGGGCGACGGTCGCGGCGTTGGCGGCCGAAGGGGCGCGGGTCGCGGTCGTCGCCCGCTCGGCGGATGTCGTCGGGGCGATCGCGGACGAGGTCGCCGCCGGCGGCGGGGCGGCGCTCGCCTGCCCGGCGGACGTGGCCGATCCGGCGGCGGTGCGCGGCGTCGTGGAGCGGGTCGTCGGCGCCTGGGGGCGGCTCGATCTGCTGGTCGCCAACGCGGGCGTCAACACGAAGCAGCGCAACCTGCACGACATGACGGAAGAGCAGTGGCGGTACGTCGTCGGGGTCAACCTCAACGGGGTCTTCAACTGCGCGCAGGCGGCGCTGCCGCCGATGCGCGCCCGGGGTGAGGGGACAATCATCACCGTGGCGAGCATGGCCGGGCGCCACCCGGGGGTGATGTCGGGCGTCGCCTACGGGGCCTCGAAGGCCGGGGCCGTCTCGCTGTCGCACAGCATCAACGCGGAGGAGCGGGTCAACGGCATCCGCGCCTGCGCGATCCTCCCCGGCGAGGTGGCGACGGCCATCCTTGACCAGCGCCCGAACCCGCCGAGCGCTGCGGACCGTCAGGCGATGCTCCAGGCGGAGGATGTCGCCGCCGCCGTGGTTTTTGTCGCCACCCGGCCGCACCGGGTGACGATCGACGAGCTGTGGATCACGCCGACGATCCAGCGCGACCGCGCGGCGGACGAGGCCCCGCGTGCCGCCGAGGAGCGCTCCTGACGCCGACTTGGGCCGAGACCCCCGGCGCGCGGTAGGGGAGGCCCAGCGTGGCCACCCGCGTGGGGTGCCGATCCCCTGGCGGTTGCCTCCCACCGCCGGCGGCCACGGGGCTGCCCCTCCCGCGGCCTACGTCCCCGCGCGGTCGAAGCGGGGCAGGACCTCGGCGAGGAAGAGTTCGAGGCCGTCGGTGCGCGGGAAGTCCAGGAAGTTGAGCTGCATGTGGCGCACGCCGACCGCGGCGAACTCGGCGATCCCCGCCACCACCTCGTCCGGGTCGCCGCTGATCACATGGACCGCCCCGCGGTCGCCCATCACGCGCTGGCGGATCAGCCGCCCCGGATCGCGGGAGACGCTGACGCCCATGTAGCAGGTCGGGACGATCGCGTCGGGGTCGCGCCCGATCGCGCGGCAGTGGTCGCGCAGGACGCCCAGCTTGCGCGCGTAGTCCGCCGGGGCGTAGTAGTCGGCGTTCCACCAGTCCGCGTGGGCCGCGACGACCCGCAGCGTCCGCCGCTCGCCCCCGCCGCCGATCATCAGCAGGGGCGGCGGATCGGGCGCGGGGATGCAGTAGGCGTCCTCGACGCGGTAATGCGCGCCGGCGAAGCTCGCCGGACCGCCCCGCCAGAGCGCCCTGATGATCCGCGCCGCCTCGTCCAGTTGCGCGATGCGCTCGCGCGCTGGCGGATAGGGGAAGCCGTAGGCGTGGTGTTCGTCCTCTTTGTCGCCCGCGCCGAGGCCGAGGATGAAGCGCCCGCCGGTGAGGAACTGGAGCGACGCGGCGATCTTCGCGGTGAGGGCCGGGTTGCGGTACCCCTGCCCGAGGACGAGCGTGCCCCAGCGGAGCCCGGGTGCCTGCCCCGCGTGGAAGGCGAGGAAGGCGAGGCACTCCAGGATCGGCTGCGTGTCGAACTGGAAGTGGTCGATGACCCAGCAGGAGAGATCGTGCTCCCGCGCGGCCGCGAGGAGGCGCGCGTTCGCGCGCAGCATCTCCGGCTCCGTGCCGCCGCGCGGCGTGGGATGGATGCCCACCCCGAAATCGATCGCTGCCATCGCCCCCCTCCTCCGCTCGTATCCCCTCGCGCCGTCACCCCAGGCCGGTCACTCCCGCACCGTAGCACGCCCCGGCGGAAAGGGCCAGCGCCGCACGGTGGGCGCCGGCTGGCGTATGATAGCGCCGCGCGACGATCGCGCGGCGCGGAGGCGAGAGGGAGGGGACGATGGTCCGGCTCTACGGACAGGACTGGCGCGCGGACGAGTTGCGACGCCACGTCGGGGCGATGGAGCAGCTCGTGGGGATCAGCGCGGGCGAGCGCACCGACGGCGCGGAGCGCGGGGTGCGGACCCTTGAGGTCCAGACCGGGAGCGGCCTCGCCTTCACCATCCTGCCGGAGCGCGGGATGGACATCGGCGAGGCGCGCCTGAACGGGGTGCCGCTTGCCTGGCGCTCCCCGATGGACCTGGTCCACCCGTCGCGCCATGAGCGCGCGGGGCGCGGGTGGGAGCGCTCCTTCGGCGGGGGCCTCCTCGCGACCTGCGGACTCGATAACGTCGGCGTCGCCCAGGAGGACGAGGGCGTCACCTACCCGCTGCACGGGCGCATCAACCACCTCCCCGCGACCGGGGTGCGGCACGACGGGGCCTGGGTGGGGGACGAGTACCTGCTCGCGATCGAGGGACGCGTGCGGCAGGCGAACTTGTACGGCGAGAACCTGCTGCTGACGCGGCGGATCGAGACGCGCCTCGGCTCCGACACCCTCGCCGTCACCGACACCGTCGCCAACGAGGGCTACCGGCCCGAGCCGGTGCTGCTGCTCCACCACCTCAACCTCGGCTTCCCGGTGCTGGCGGCGACGAGCGAGCTGCTGCTGCCGCCCGCCGCGCGCTCGACGCCGCCGGACGAGGCCGCCTGGCGCCACGGGGCGGCGCCGGGTGCGGCGGACCGCTTCTTCCTCCACGAACTCCCGGCGGACCCGGAGGGTATGGCGAATCTCGCGCTGGTCAACCGGGCCTTCGACGGGGGGCGGGGGATCGGCGTCGCGATCCGCTACTCCCTGCGGTCGTTCCCGCTCCTCTGGCAGTGGCGCCACCTCCAGCCGGGCGAGTACGTGATGGGGCTGGAGCCGACCAACGCGCGCCCCGGCGGCCGGCGCGCGACGCGCGAGGCGGGCGAGCTGCGCATCCTCGCGCCGGGCGAAGCGGAGACCTTCCGGACGGAGATTACCGCGCTGCGCGACCGCGCCGCCATCGACGCGGCGGCACGGCGGATCGGCGGCACGACCGGCTGAGGAGCGGTTCCCCGCCGGTCGCCATAGGCCCGCGTGCGGGCCGGGTGTACGCAGCGTGCCGGCCCCGGCGATCCCGGCGCCGTTGCCCCGCCGCCGCACCTGTCGTATCGTTCTCCGCGCGGCCCGCGATGGGCCGGGGGGCGACGACTGCTGTGAGTGAAGGAGGGGCCGCATGGCGACCGCGACGACGCCGGGGCCGCTGCGGGTCGGCGTCATCGGCGCCGGTTGGCCGGGCGAACGCCACGCCGAGGGGTATCTGGCCAGCGGCGAGGCGCGGGTGGTGGCGCTCGCCGACCTGGACCCGGCTCGACGGGCCGCCTTCGCGCGCCAGTTCGACGTGCCCGAGACCTACGCCGACTACCGGGAACTGCTCGCCGACCCGGCGGTCGAGGCGGTCAGCGTCGCGCTGCCGAATTTCCTGCACCGCGAGGCGGCGGTCGCCGCGCTGGAGGCGGGCAAGCACGTCCTCTGCGAGAAGCCGCCGGCCGTGACGCTGGCCGAGGCGGAGGCGATGGCGGCCGCGGCGGAACGCGCCGGGCGCCTCCTCGTCTACGCCGTCCAGCGCCGGTTCAATCCGGCGACCGAGGCGCTGCGGGAGCGGCTGGCGGCCGGGCTGCTGGGTGAGGTTTACCACGCGCGCGCGGTCTGGACGCGCACCTGGGGCGTGCCGCGCGGGGCCGGCGGCTGGTTCACCGACCCGGCGCGGTCCGGCGGGGGCGCGCTGATCGACATCGGCGTGCATGTCCTCGACCTGGCCTGGTTCCTGCTCGGCTGCCCCGCGCCGCGCACCGTCTCGGGGCAGGTCTTCAACAAGTTCCCCGAGCTGACCGCCTGCGACGACAGCGCGTTCGCCCTGGTCCGCTTCGCCGACGGGCGCGGCGTGCAGGTGGAGGCGAGCTGGGTGCTGGCGCAGGAGGCCGACCAGATGGGCGTCCACTTCTACGGCACGGCGGGTGGCGCCCTGCTCGGCAACACCAGCCTCGACCTCTTCACCGTCGGCGAGGCGGGCCGCACGCGGACGAGCGTGGCGCTGGGCGGCGGCTACCCGGCCCCCGCCTTCACGGCGCAGGCCCGCAACTTTGTCCGCGCCGTCCGGGGCGCGGAGCCGCCGCGCACCCCCGCCGCGCACGGCGTCCGGCTGATGGCGATGCTGGAGGGCATCTACCGTTCGACCCGCGAGGGTCGGGAGGTGGCGCTCTGACGGCGGGGCGGCGTTGCCGCACGCACCTCCGTCGACGCTTCCGCCCGGGAATGCCCTGCACTCGGCGCCCCCGGAATACCCCACGCCTCCCCGGTGTTGTAACAGGCACCCACGGCGCGCGGTCGCGCGGGCGTCCGTCGCCGGTGAGGAGCGGCATCCCCGGATCGCCGGGTGGCGCCGCCGCCGGATAGGCGTTCCCGCGCGATCGGCGGCCGTTGCGTCGCCCGACCCGCGATGAAGAGGTTGCCCTATGACCCGGCCTCTTTCGATCCTCGACCTCACGCCGATTGCGGCCGGCTCCTCCTCGCGCCAGGCGCTGCAAGACGCCGTCGACCTCGCCGTCCTCGCCGATCGGCTCGGCTTCCACCGCATCTGGTACGCCGAGCACCACAACACCGAGGGGCTGGCGAGCGCCGCGCCGGAGATCCTGATCGCGCACATCGCCGCCAAGACGACCCACCTGCGCCTCGGCTCGGGCGGGGTGATGCTCCCGAACCACGCCCCCCTGCGGATCGTCGAAACCTTCCGCCTGCTGGAGGCGCTCCATCCGGGGCGCATCGACCTGGGCCTCGGCCGCGCCCCCGGCACCGATACGGTCACCGCCTACGCCATGCGCCGCTCGCGGGAGGCGCTGAGCGGCGACGATTACCCGAGCCAACTGGCCGAGCTCCTCGCCTTCGACGACCGGACCTTCCCGCCCGACCACCCATTCCGGGAGATCGCGGCGGTGCCCTTCGACGTGAAGCTGCCGCCCCTCTGGCTGCTGGGATCGAGCGACTTCAGCGCCCGGCTGGCGGCGCAGGCCGGCCTCGGCTTCGCCTTCGCCGCGCACATCAGCGGGGCTGGCGCGGTCCCGGCGCTCCGCGCCTACCGGGAAGCGTTCACCCCCTCCGCGCGCTGGCCCGAACCGCGGGCGATCCTCGCCGTCGCGGTGGCGGTGGGGGAGGACGCGGCGCACGCGCGCGAACTCGCCCGCGTCAACGACCTGTTCCTGCTCCGCCTGGCGACCGGCCGGCGCGGCAGCCGCCCGACGCGCGAGGAGGCGCAAAGGTATCAATTCACGCCCGCCGAGCGCGCGCTGATCGATTCGCTGCCGATGCGCTACCTCGCCGGCGACGCGGCCGGCGTACACGATCAGATCGCCGACCTGGCCGATCAGGCGGGGGCCGACGAGGTGATGATCACGACGTTCCTGCCCGATCCCGACGACCGGAGGCGGGCGCTCACGGGGCTGGCCCGGGCATTCGGGCTCGCGGAGCGGCCCGCGCCGGCCGGCATGCTGGAACCGGTCGGGGTCTAGCG
>JAUJMV010000002.1:354061-360487 GCA_030446685.1 Thermomicrobiales bacterium
CAACAACCGAATCGCAGCCACGCTTATCCAGAGGGGCAGAGGGACCGGCCCGGCGAAGCCCCAGCAACCACCCGCCGTGGTGCGGCGGGCAGGTGCTAATTCCGGCAGTCTGCACTGGCAGATGAGCGTGTGGCGCGACGCCGGCTCTCGGGCCGTGCCGCCCGTCACCCTCATCGGCCCGCGATGAGGGCTTTTCGTCTTCCCGTTCGGGGCAGAGGGGGCATCGTGACGCCAACCGGCATCCCCACGCGATCGGTCGTCACCGGCGCTTCGTGCGCCGCGGGGCGCTGGCCGCGCATCTGCGACTGTCCCCGCGCCCGAGCGGTGGCCTGATTCCCGCCGCTCGCGGCCGATCCACTCGTCACGCTCGACCATCAGTCACGCCGCCGGGCGCCCCACGCCTGGCGACCGGGTATCGCCACGCCCGAGTTCGCGGCCGCGGAGAGCGGCCGCCGAGACCGCGGAAGCACCATGGAGGGAGGAGAGATGGCGAACACCACGGAGCCGGCCCCCCCGGCTGACGCCGGGATCCCGGACCCGATCGACCGACTCGCCGGGATCGCGCCCGACTCGCCGCTGGCGCGGTTGCGCGCCCAGCGGCCGGAGGTCGCGCGCCACGCCGCGGGGAGCTACCTGGCCCTGCTGGAGCCGGACGACCCGGGCGGCGTCAGCCGCCGCGAGCGCGAGGCGATCGCGCTGCGGGTCGCGGTGCTGACGCCGAGTCCGTCGATCGCCGAGCGGCACCGCGCCCGCCTGCGCGCGTTGGGGGCGGACGACGTGGCGCTCGCCGCGATCGAGCAGTTCCCCCACGGGGCGGCGCTCGCGCCGCGGGAGGCGGCCATCCTGCGGCACACCGACCGGCTGACGCTGGAGCCGGGCGCGGCCACCCCCGCCCAGATCGCGGAGCTCAAGGTCGCCGGCCTGGGGCCGCGCGACATCGTCACCATCGCCCAATTGATCGCCTACCTGAGTTTCGAGGCGCGCGTCCTGGCCGGGCTGCGCCTGCTGGCGGAGGAAGCATGAGCACGGCCGAGCGCCCCCCCTTCACGCTGGATGTCCTGCGCTGGCGGCCCTGGCTGGAGACGGTCGACGACGTCGGCCCCACGCCCGAACAGGCGGCAGTGGTCGACCAGGTCGCGCCGTCCCCCGAGAGCCGCCCCTACTACGCGACCCTGGCCCACGACCTGCCCGCGCTGCGCGAGCGCACCGCGCTCTTCAACGCGATCATGTACGGCCCGCGCGGCGCGCGTCGCGCCGACCGCGAGCTGGCCTCCACCGCCGCCTCGCTCGTCAACGGCTGCGTCTACTGCACCTCCGTCCACGCGCGGCGGTACCTCGAGCTCACCAAGGACAGCGCGGTCGTCGGGCGCCTGCTCGACGAGGGGGTCGGGACGGATTTGGGCGAGCGCGAGCGCGCCGTGGTCGACTACGCCGTCAAGCTGACCGACGACCCGGCGGGGGTCACGGCCGCCGACCTGGCGCCGCTGCGACGGGCCGGGTTCTCGGACCTGGAGATCCTCGACATCACGCACGCGACCGCGATGTTCGCCTGGGCCAACCGGCTGATGCAGACCCTCGGCGAGGGCGAGCCGGCGGGCGACCCGCCGGCGCAAGGCGGCTAGAGGAGGCACGATGACCGTTTCCGCCGAACTCTTCCGGGAGGTCTTCCGGCGCTGGCCGAGCGGCGTGGCCGTGGTCGCCTCGCGCCGGGAGGGCCGCGCGCACGGCATGGTCGTCGGCTCGTTCTGCTCGCTGTCCAGCGAGCCGCCGCTGGTCATGGTCAGCGCCGGACGCGCCAGCCGCACGCACGACGTCCTCGACGCCAGCGGCCTGTTCGCGGTCAGCATCCTCAGCGGCGAGCAGACCGCCGTCTTCGAGCGCTTCGCCGGCCTCGACCGCGCCTTCGACGACGACCGCTTCGCCGGGTTCGCCACCACGACGGCGGCGACCGGCGCGCCGATCCTCCCCGATGCGCTGGCCTGGGTCGACTGCCGCGTCGTCGCCCGCCACCCCGGCGACGGCTACACCATCTTCGTCGGCGAGGTGGTCGCGGCCGCCCTCGGCGACGCCGCCGAGGCCCCGCCGCTCGTCTACTTCCGCCGCCGGCCGGAGACGCTGCGGCTCGCCGCGCCGTCCGGGGCGGCGATCGCGCCCTGATGCTGGAGGAACGATGGGACGCTATCTCCTGGGGCGGCTGGCGGTCGCGCTGCCGACGCTGCTCCTGCTGACCTTCGTCGCCTTCATCCTCAACACCGCCGCCCGCGGCGACCCGGCCGAGGCGGCGCTGCGGCAGGGCGGCCAGGAGCCGACCGCTGAGGCGATCGCCGCCTACCGCCGGCAGCTCGGGCTCGACGACCCGCTGCTCGTGCGCTACGGGCGCTGGCTGGCCGGGCTGGCGCGGGGCGACCTCGGCCGGTCGTTCCTCTCGCAGCGGCCGGTCCGCGAGATCATCGGCGAGCGGCTGGAGCCGACCTTGCGGCTCGGGCTGACCGCCTTCGCCGTCACCACTGTGGCCGGCGTCGGGCTGGGGGTGCTGTTCGGGCTGACGTCCGGGTCGCCGCTCGACGTCGGCGGGCGACTCGTCAGTCTGCTGCTGGCGGCGGTCCCCTCCTTCTGGCTGGCGCTGCTGCTGATCACCGTCGTCGCCGAGCGGGCGCGGCTGCTGCCGGTCGGCGGCTACGGCGGCCCGAAACACCTGATCCTGCCGGTGGTGGCGCTCGCCTGCGGCCCGGCCGCCAGCCTGATGCGCCTCACCCGCGCCGCGACCATCGAGGTCTGGCGGCAGGATTACGTCCGCACCGCCCGCGCCAAGGGCCTGGCGCGCGGGTCGGTGGCGCTGCGCCACGCTCTGCCCAACGCCCTGCTGCCGATCGTCACGCTGCTGGGGCTGCGCTTCGGGCAACTCCTGGCCGGCGCGATCGTCATCGAGGCGATCTTCGCCTGGCCGGGCATGGGCAGCGCGCTGATCGCCGCCATCTCCGGCCGCGATCTGCCGGTCATCGGCGCCTACGTGCTGCTGGCCGGCGTGGCCTTCATCGTCGTCAACCTGCTGACCGACCTGAGCTACGGCCTCCTCGATCCGCGGATCCGGCTCGGGGCGCGCGAGGGGAGACAGGGATGAGCACCATCGACACCGCCCGGCCGCTCGCGCCGGCCCGCCGCCGGCCCGCCACCTGGCCCCGGCTGCGCCGCTTGCGCCCGGGGCGCCTCGGGCCGGCGCTGCTGCCCGGCGCGTTCCTGCTGCTGGTCGTCCTGGCGGCGCTCTGCGCGCCGCTGCTGGCCCCGCGCGACCCGGACGCGATCGACATGGGCGCGGCGCTCGCCGGCCCGAGCGCCGCGCACCCGCTGGGGACCGACCAGCTCGGGCGCGACCAGTTCAGCCGCCTGCTCTACGGCGGGCGCGCGACGCTCCTCCTGACGGCGATCGGCACGGCCGGCATCGTCACGCTCGGCCTGACGGTTGGCGTCGTGGCCGGCTACGCCGGCGGACGCGTCGACCTCGCCATCTCGACCCTGCTGACGGTGCTGCTGGCCCTGCCCAGCCTCCTGCTGACCCTGGCGATCCTCGGCGTCCTCGGCCCCGGCACCACCAGCCTGCTGGTCGCCCTGGTCGGGGCGGGTTGGGTCGGCCACGCCCGGATCTTCCGGGCGGCCATCCTCGGCCTGCGTGAGCAGCCCTACGTGGAGGCGGCGGTCGGCCTGGGCGCCAGCCGCGCCCGGATCGTGACCCGCCACCTGCTGCCGAACCTGCTGCCCACCGTGGTGGTGCTGGCCACGCTCGATCTGGGCGCCCTGCTCCTGACCGTCTCCAGCCTCAGTTTCCTGGGGCTGGGCGTGCAGCCGCCGACCGCCGACTGGGGCGCCATGCTCAACGACGCCCGCCCCTACTTCGGCGACCTGCCGCTGCTGGTCGTCGTCCCCGGCGTCTGCATCACGGCGGTGGCGCTCGCCAGCAACCTGCTCGGCGACGCGCTCCGCGACCTGGTCGACGTCGGCCACCGCTGACGGCGGGTCTGAACTTGTTGGTCTGTCGCCGGGCAGCGCGCGGTAGGGGCGGGTTGCAAACCATTGGCCCGGCGGCGGCCGCAGGCCGCCCCACTGCCCGGCGTCCGCCTCGCACCGCCGGGGCGCCCCACGGCGCCGCAGGCGCGGTTCCATATTCGCCCCTGCCACCTCCGACGCCGTACACAAGGAGTCGTCACCATGTCACGCCCCACCGTCTCTGCTCGCTCGCGCCGTCCGCGCCGCCTCTACGCCGGCTGGCGGCTCAGTTCGTTCCTGGTCGCCGTCCTGCTCCTGGCCGCCTGCGGCGGCGCCCCCACCGCGACGACGACCACCACCGGCGCGACGAACGCCCCGGCCGGCGCCCCGGCGAGCCCCGCCGCCGAGCAACTGGCCGACAAGCAGGAACTCCGCGTCGGCATCTCGCGCAACCTGGTCAACGGCGAGCATGATTTCCTGAACGCCCACGCCAGCTTGCAGGTCTGGGAGCCGCTGATCCGCTACGACGATCAGCTCCAGTTGCTCCCCGGCCTGGCCGAGCGCTGGACGCTCAGCCCCGACGGCCTGACCTGGACCTTCGACCTGCGCGGCGCGACGTGCGCTTCTCCGACGGCGAGCCCTTCAACGCCGCCGCCGCGGTGGCCAACGTCAACCGCTTCCGCCAGGTCAGTGGCTGGCCCTCCATCTTCCTCGGCGGCATCAACTTCCCCGAGATCTACGGCGAGCCGGAGCGGATCGAGCCGGTCGACGAGTTCAGCTTCCGCATCGTCTACGCGCGGCCGCGGCCGCTGCTGCCCTACTCGATCGCCAACCACTACAGCGCGATGTTCTCGCCCAAGAGCTTCGGCCCGAGCGGCGACTTCCTCGGCCTGCCGGTCGGCAGCGGTCGCTACCGGCTCGTCGACTGGAAGCGCGACCAGTACGCGATCCTGGAGCGCAACGAGGGCTACTGGGCGCAGAAGCCGACGCTGACCAAGATCCACCTCCGCATCTACCCGGACGCCAACTCGCGGCTCTCGGCGCTCAAGGCGGGCGAGGTGGACGCGCTGGTCGAACTCGGCGCGGTGCTGCCGGCCCAGGCCCGCGACCTGCGTAACGACCCGGCCTACGTCGTCTCGGCCCACAGTTCGGCCTGCTCGACCTTCATCGGCTTCAACGGCACCAAGGCGCCCTTCAACGACGTCCGGCTGCGGCAGGCGGTCAGCCTAGCGGTCGACCGCCAGGCCTTCGTGCGGGACCTCTTCTACGGCTACGGGACCCCCGCCAAAAGTATCATGATCGCGCCCAACGTGGGCTTCTTCAACGCCGACCCCGCCGCCCAGTTGCGGTATGATCCGGCTCGGGCGCAGGAGCAGGCGCGCGCGGCGCTCGGGGGGCAGCGCGCCAGGGTGACGTTGGCCTTCACGCCGCCGGGCGAGGGCATCTCGGCCTGGCCGTTCCCGCAGATGGCGGCCTACCTCCAGGCGACGCTCAAGCCGCTGGGGCTGGATATCGAGCTGAAGCAGATGGAGGCGGCGGCGCTGACCGACGCGCGGGCGCAGGGGAACTTCGACTTGGTGCTCGGCAACAACTGCTGGGCCACCGGCGACCCGAACTACATCCTGCGCCGGCTGACGGGGTCCAAGGCGGCGCTGCACACCACCCAGCACGGTGGCTACAGCAACCCGGAGGTCGACCGCCTGCTCGACCAGGCGATGGTGACGCTCGACCCCGCCGAGCAGCGCCGGCTCTACGACCGGATCGCGCTGATCGCCGCGGAGGAGGCGCCGATCAGCCCGCTGTTCGACCAGCAGACGGTGATCGCGGCGCGGCCCTACGTGCGCGGGCTCAGCCAGCGCATCGCCTACGCGCCGACCTTCGAGACGGTCTACCTGGTGAAGACGCCGTGAGGCCGGTGGGGCGTGGGGCGTTGTACCAGGCATAGTGTAGGGGGGCTTGCGGACGCCCGCGCGGGCCGCGGCTCGGGCGTAGGCCCTACACCCCTACGTTTGCCCGGCGGATCGGCCCACGCCCCACGCCCCACGCCCCACGGCCCACGTGTGAACGAGGTGAGATGCACTACCCGAAGACGGAGCGCCAGGCCGAGTTCATGGCCCTGGCCGATGACCTGGCCGCGCGGATCACCGAGCGCGCGGCGGAGCACGACCGTGAGAACACCTTCCCGCACGAGGCGTTCCGCGCGCTGCACGAGGCCGGCTACCTGGCCCTGACCGTGCCCGAGGAGTATGGGGGGCGCGGGGCCGACCCGCTGGAGGTCGCGCTGGCGCAGGAGCGGCTGGCGCGCGGCGATGGCGCGGTCGCGCTCGGCGCGGCGATGCACCTGGGGCTGATCGGCCGGCTGGCCGAGACCCGCGCCTGGCTCCCCGACCTCTTCGCCCGGCTCTGCCGCGAGGTCGTCGCGGAGGGCGCGCTGATCAACGCGGC
>JAUJMV010000002.1:360587-366924 GCA_030446685.1 Thermomicrobiales bacterium
TCGTGCCGGACGGGGCGCGGCTGCCCGGCGAGGAGGGCGGCGGCAAGGGCGACCCGCGCGCCTGGGCGGTCGTCGTCAGCGCCGTCTACCTCGGCGTCGCCGCCGCCGCGCGCGACTACGCGGTGTGCTACGCGCGCGAGCGCCGCCCGAGCGGGCTGCCCGGGCCGATCGCCGAGCTGCAGACGATCCAGGGGCGGGTCGCCGAGATCGAGTTGACCCTCCTCCAGGCGCGGGCCGTCCTCTACGGCGCGGCGGAGACCTGGGTCGAGCGCCCGGCGGAGCGGGACGCGATCGCCTGGCAGTTCGCCGCCGGCAAGTACCTCGCGACGAACGGGGCGATCCGGGTGACCGACCTCGCCCTGCGGGTCGTCGGGGCGGCCGGGCTGGCGCGGTCGGCGCCGCTCGAACGCTACTTCCGCGACGCGCGGGCCGGCCTCGGCCACCCGCCCGCCGACGACGCGGCGCTGACCCTGATCGGCAAGGCCGCGCTGGGGCTGTGAGGCGGACCGGGCTCACCGGGCGCCGGCGACCCGCACGATCAGCGACGCGTGCGGCAGCAGGGTCACCTCCGCGAGCTCGGCGATCGGGGTCTCGGTCGCCGCCAGCGGATCGATCAGCGACAGCTCCCCCGCCACCGGGATCCCGGCGGTCAGCGTCAGGGGCGCCGGGCCTTCGTTGACCAGCAGGTAGTAGTGGTCGCCACCCTTCACGACGTGGCGGTAGCGGAGGTCGGGGCGTGGGGGGCTGACCTCCAGGTCCCGCGCCCCGCGCCGGTCGAGCGCGGCGACGAGGTCGCCCGGCGCCCCGACGACCGGCGCGTCCGCGAGCCCGAGCGCCGCCAGCCGGGCCGGCGCGGGGGCCGCCGACCAGACGAGCAGGCGTCCGGCGGCGACCAGCGCGGCGAGCGCCGCCCGCCCCGGCGCGGGACACCGCTCGACTGCGTCGAGCAACTCCTTGGTGGCGTCGAGGATCACCGCCGTGTAGCGCATCCCGGCGAGCCGCACCCCCTCGGCCGTGACCGCCGCGTCCTCCCCGAGGTGGCGCAACTCCAGGTAGTTGAAGTCGCGCTGCCGCTGGAAGCAGACCTTCGCCGCCGCCCAGGGCAGGTGCGTGTCCGCGCCGAGGATCGCGACCCGGCAGACGTGCGCGCTGTCGGTGTTCAGCCAGCACAGCCGCCGGCAGTACTGGGCGAAGCGCGCGTAGGCGTCCCACCAGGGGCTGTGCGGCCCCACATCGGGCGGTCGCTCGTCGCGGCGCGGGCCGCGCAGGGAATAGTAGAAGGCGTGCGGGTAGAGCAGGTTCACCCCGCGCACGCAGCACCAATCGACCAGCCCCTTCATCTCCTCCCAGGTGAAGTCGTGGCCGTAGGCCCCGAAGCACTCGTTGCTGTTGCGCCGCCGCCCGAGGTGGCGCATCGCCGAGGAGGAGCACTTGGCCTGGGTCGATTCCGGCCCCTCCAGCGCGCTCGGCTCGCCGGGCAGCACCCAGCGCCAGACCAGATCCTGGCCGGGGATCTGGAAGTAGCGCTGCGCCCCGAGCTCGTCGCCCCTGGCCGGGTGGCCCGTCAGCGCCAGCCCGTGCGCGGCACACCAGTCGTGCAGCGGGCGATACCACGTCTCCTCCAGCCGCTTGGCGATGGCCCAGTCGTAGTCGCGGCGGAAGCGCGCGGCGCCCGGCTCGCCTTCGTGCCAGAGTGCCGGCAGGTGCGGCGTGAAGTCGTAGCCCAGGAGCGCGTTGACCTCGGCCAGGATGCCCGTCGTGCCCGGCCGCACGTCCGCCTCCCGGCAGCGGCCCAGCGGGTTGGGCTCGTCTGTGAAGATGGCGCGAATCGTCCGGCCGAAGTGCGCGCCGAAGGCGGCGGCGTAGCGGTCGTAGACCAGCTCGATGAAGCTGGCGACCGCCGCCGGGTTCAGGATGTCGGCGTAGGGGTGGGTCTCCTCCTCGGGGCCGTCGCCGACGTAGTGCAGCCCGCGGATGACCGCGTCGACCGGGCGGTCGATCACCGCGAGCCGCTCGCCGGTCCGCCGCGTGACGATCGCCACCAGGTGCTGGTCCGGCGCGAGGGGCGGCGCGTCCCCGCACGCCAGTTTGATGCGGGCCAGCCCGCGGCAGCGATGGCGGGGGTCGCGCGCGACGACCTGGCCGGCGGACGACCCGGAGGGGTACATCCCCTCGTCGTAGAGCACCACCGTCATCCCGCGCCGCTCGGCCTCCTCGATCGCCACGCGCATGAACCCGAGCAGGGCGTCCGACAGCCAGCCGAGCGTGCGCGGCAGGCCGAGGCGCGGGTGAATGACGAACCCGTCGACGCCGTGGCGCTGGAAATCGGCGATCTGGCGGCGCAGCTCCCGCTCGTCGAGATCGTCGTTCCAGAACCAGAACGGCAGCAGGCTGAACTCGCGATCCGGCTCCCGCAACCCCGCCACGCCGATCATCATGCCCCTCCCCGGATTTCTCCCACCCTATCATCGTGCGTCGGCCGCCACGACTAGGCAACCATCGCTATCAGGTCGGCCGCACCATCGCGAACATCCGGCCGATCTCCACATAGTCGTCCCGATAGCCGGCGCGCAGGATCGGCTGCGCGGCGGCGAGGTCGAACCGGCCGTCCGCCAGGTAGCGGGGGTCGATGTGGACGCCGACCACCTGGCCCAGCGCGAGGAAGCTCCCCAGCGGCTGCCCCTGGAGATCGCGCAGGCGGAGCACCTGGAGGAGCTTGCACTCGAGCGCGGCGGGCGCGGCGGCCACGCGCGGCGCGGCGACCAGGCGGCAGGGGGCGGCGGCGAGCCCGGCGAGCTGCAGCTCGTCGACCGTCCGGTCGACCGGGGCGGCGGTCCGGTTCATCGCCTCGGCGAGCGGCTTGGTGGCGAGGTTCGCCACGAATTCCCCGGTCTCCTCGGCATTGCGGATGCTGTCCTTGTAGCCCTCGCTGCTGAAGCCGATGATCGGCGGCGCGGCGCTGAACGCGGCGAAGAAGCTGTAGGGGGCGAGGTTCGCCCGCCCCTGGCGGTCGCGGGTGGCGATCCAGCCGATCGGGCGCGGGGCCACGATCGCCTTGAACGGGTCGTGGGGCAGCCCGTGCCCCTTGGCGGGCTCGTAGAAATAGGTGTCGTCGCGCACCGACATTGCGCCTCCCTCCCTTGGCCGCCGCCGTGTCCGGAGATCCTCGCCGGGGCGGCAGCCTCGCCAACTGCTCGACGCCGGCTGTCGGACCCTTCCGCCACGGCGCCGTCGGCTGCCCCTTACCGGAGGCACACCGTTTGGAGGGGGTATACACCCCCTTTACGACGCGGGCAATGGGGTGGCCATGATCCCGTCAGGCGAGGATGGCGAGGAGGCGGGCGAGCAGGGCCGGCTCGTCCTCGGGGAAGACGGTGCGGGGGTCGAGGAGGAGGCGGTCGCCGGTGATGCGGCCGACGACGGGCGGGTCGCCGGCGCGGAGGGCGGCGGCGACGCCGTCCGGGGTGCGGCCGCGGCGGGCGAGGTCGGGGGCGGCGAGGGCGAGGGCGGCGGTCGGCAGGGTCTCCTCGGGGAGGGAGCCGCCGCCGACGGTCGAGCGGGCGGCGGCGACGCCGGCGGCGATGCCGGCCCCGGCCAGTTGGCGCTGGAGGGCCTCGGCGCGGGCGCGCAGCGCCGGCTCGGGGGCGGCGATCATCCGCCAGACGGGGATCGCGGTCAGTTCCTCGCCGTGCAGGTAGTGGCGCAGGGTGGCGGCGAGGCCGGCGAGGCAGGACTTGTCGGCGCGGACGGCGCGGGCGAGGGGGTGCCGGGCGATCCGGGCGATCGTCTGGCGCTCGCCGACGATCAGGCCGGCCTGCGGCCCGCCGAGCAGCTTGTCGCCGCTGAAGAGGGTGACGGTGGCGCCGTCGCGCACGCTGTCGCCGACGGTCGGCTCGTGGGCGAGGCCGAAGGGGGCGGTGTCGCGGAGGGCGCCGGAGCCGAGGTCGTTGATGGTCGGCAGGCCGCGCCGGTGGCCGAGGTCGGCCAGCTCGGCGACGGTCGTCTCGTGGGTGAAGCCGACGATGCGGAAGTTGCTCGAGTGGACTTTCAGGAGGGCGGCCGTGCCGGCGGGGTCGCGGTCGAGCGCGGCCTCGTAGTCGCGCGCGTAGGTGCGGTTGGTGGTGCCGACCTCGACCAGCGCGGCGCCGCTCTCGCGCATCACGTCGGGGACGCGGAAGCCGCCGCCGATCTCGACCGCCTCGCCGCGCGCGAGGATCACGCCGCGCCCGGCGGCCAGCGCGGCGAGGACCAGGGTCGTGGCGGCGGCGTTGTTGTTGACCGCGAGGGCGGCCTCGCAACCGGTCAGCGCGGCCAGCAGCGCCGCGACCTCAGCCATCCGCCCGCCGCGCTCGCCGGTCGCCAGGTCGAGTTCGAGGGGGGTGTAGTGGCGCGAGGCGGCGGCCATCGCCTCGGCGGTGGCGCGGCTGACGGGGGCGCGGCCGAGGTTGGTGTGCAGGACGACGCCGGTGGCGTTGATGACCGGCCGGAGCCGCGGCGCCGTCAGCAGGCGCAGGCGGGCCAGGACGCGCTCGCGCACCGCGCCGGCGGTGGCGGCGCCGGGATCGCCGCCGACCAGGATGCTCGCGCGGGTCGCCGCGACCTCGGCGCCCACGGCGCGCGTGGCGTATTCGCGCGGCAGCCCCGCCGTCAGCGCCCGGATCTCGGGGTCGGCGAGGAGCGTGCCGACGCCCGGCAGGCCGCGCAGGGCGGCGCGCGTCCCGGTGAGGTCGTCGTCGTCGTCGCGTTCGTCGCTGGCGGTCGCCATCGCGCCCCATCCCCTTCGTGTCCCGGCTCCCCCCGGCGCGGTCGCGCGGTGAAATTGTAGCATCGCGGGGCGTGGGCGAGGGGCGCGGCGGGAGGGGAGGGTTGCGGCACGGCCGGTGGCGGGGTTTACTTGGGGCGCCGGCGGAACCGCCGGGCTGCACCGGGTGGTCGCGTTGGCCTCTGCCCGCGGGCCGCGACCACCATGGAGTGTACTGTGCCCGCGCCCGACCGGCCGGCGATCGTCTGCCTCGCGCATCTCGACTGGGACTACGTCTGGCAGCGCCCGCAACAGATCCTCTCCCGCCTCGCGCGCCACTATCCGGTCACCTACATCCAGGAGCCCCGGATCAGCCCGGCCTGGGACGGGCAGCCGCGCTTCGCGCGCGTCGCCGCCGACGGCGGGGTGACGGCGTGGCAGCCGTTCTTCCCCGACCGCCCCGAGGTCATCGGCCCCTGGCGCGCGGTCTACGCCGGCCTGGTGCGGGAGCTGCTGATCGAGCAGGGGTGGATCAGGCGCGCGGGCGGCGGGCTGGTGGCGACCCGGCCGCTGATCCTCTGGTTCTACACCCCGATCCCCTGGTACGTCGTCGATCGCCTGCCGGCCGATCTCGTGGTCTACGACGTGATGGATGAGCTGGCCGACTTCAAGGGCGCCGCGCCCGATCTGCGCGAGCGGGAGGCGCGGCTCCTGTCGCACGCCGATCTGGTGTTCGCCGGCGGCCGGAGCCTGCACGAAGCGCGCCAGGGGCGGCACCCGCACCTCCACCTCTTCCCGAGCGGGGTCGACGCCGCGCACTTCGGGCGGGCCGGCGAGCCCGGAGCGGTGGTCGCGCCCGAGGTCGCGGCGCTCCCCCGCCCGCGCCTCGGCTACCACGGCGTCATTGACGAGCGCATCGATCTGGCCCTGCTGGCGGACCTGGCCGGCGGGCATCCCGACTGGTCGATCGCGCTGGTCGGCCCGGTCGCGAAGATCGAGCCGCGCCTGCTCCCGCGGGCGCCCAATCTCCACTACCTCGGCCCGCAGCCCTACGGGCGGCTGCCCGAGTTCCTCGCGGGCTTCGATGTCTGCCTGATGCCGTTCGCCCGCAACGAGGCGACGCGCGCGATCAGCCCGACGAAGACCCTGGAATATATGGCCGGGGGCAAGCCGATCGTCAGCACGCCGGTGCCGGACGTGGTGGCGAACTGGGCGGAGGTGGTCCGCATCGCCGAGACGGCGGCGGGGTTCGCGGAGGCGGTGCGGCGCGCCCTGGGGGAGACGGCGGCCGAGCGCGCCGCGCGGGCGGGGCGGGCGGGGGCGATCGTGGCCGGCGGCGGTTGGGACGGGATCGCCGGGGGGATGCGGGCGCTGATCGACGACGCGCTGGCGCGCCGCGCGGCGACGGGGGGGTGACCTCTCCCCCGGCCCCTCCCCTGCGAGGGGAGGGGAGGAGGTGACGGGGGTGAGTTTCTGTTCGACCTCGTGGACAACCCCGCCCCCCTCCCCTGCGAGGGGAGGGGAGGGGGGCGGGCTGGGCCAATGCGGTATCAATCGCGCCCAGGGGGGATTCTGGCGCGAAATGGGGGCTTTTTG
>JAUJMV010000030.1:0-20113 GCA_030446685.1 Thermomicrobiales bacterium
ACCAAGGCGCTCCTCTCCGCCGTGCCGATCCCCGACCCGGTGATCGAGAAGAAGCGCGAGCGGATCATCCTCACCGGTGACGTGCCGAGCCCGATCAACCCGCCCAGCGGCTGCCACTTCCACACCCGCTGCCCCTACGTGATGGACGTCTGCAAGGAGGACGAGCCCGCCTTCGCCGACCAGGGGCGCGGCCATTACGTGGCCTGCCACCTCTACCCCGGCAGTTAGGCGGGCAGGCGGATAGGAGCAAACAACGAAGAGGCCGGCGCCAGGTTTGTTGCCTGGCGCCGGCCCTTACTCTGCTCTCGTCTCCTGCCCGCCTATCCGCCTGCCCGCCTCGCTTAGTGGCAGCTCTGGGCAGCCCCAGCGCTGCCGGCGGTGCGGAACGAGTGGCCGCAGCCGCAGGTGGTCGTCGCGTTCGGGTTGCTGACGGAGAAGCCGGCGCCCATCAGGCTCTCGACATAGTCGATCTCCGCGCCGTCCAGCATCGAGGAGCTGAAGCGGTCGACGATGACGCGCACCCCCTCCTGATCGAACACCTCGTCGGACGGGTCGGTCTGATCCTCGAGCACCATGCCGTAGGAGAAACCCGAGCAGCCGCCCGGGGTGATGTAGACGCGCAGGCCGACCTCGGGGCTCTCTTCCTCGGCGATAAAGTTGCGTAGCGCCGTCTTGGCCGACTCGGTCATCGTGATCATTGGCCTCTTCCCCTCACTCCGCTCTGTGCGTGCGGACGATCCCGGCCGCGCCAGCGCGCGACGCCGATGCCGTCCGAATCGGTCCTGCTGCCCCTCGGCGGCACTCCCTATGGTACCCAACGGCCGCTACTTTGTCAATCAAAACGGAGCAAAAGTCCCGCCTAGCGCGGAACGGCGAACGCGGAACGCGGAACACTCGCCGCGACGCGCCCCGACAGCCCGTGAAGCCCATTTATTCCGCGTTCGCCGTTCCGGCACTTGTCCCAGGAGGGGGCTCCGCGTTCGCTCGTTCGGGCCGGTTGGTGATCAGCGCGCGGAGCGGCGGGCGCAGGGCCAGCAGGCGGCGGATGTCGTCCGGCGCGTCGGCAGTCCAGGCGGCCAGGCCCAGGCCGGCAGCCGCGGTGCGCGCGACGACCTCCGGGGTGATCGCCAGGTGCAGCAGGTCGAGGCAGGTCGCCCCGATCGCCCGCGCGCGCCCCGGCAGGTCGTCGGCCCAGCGGGCGCTCAGGAGCCAGAGCTCGATCCCCCGGTCGTGGCGGCGGGTCTCCTCCAGCGTCGGGTAGTCGAAGGAGGAGAGGGCCAGCGGGCCGCGGTAGTCCGCCGCGGCCAGCGCGCGCAGCGTGTCCGGGCCGACCCCAGGCATCTTCAATTCCAGGTTGAGGAAGGGCGGGGCAGACCGCCCGCGCCCCAACTCGGTGAAGAGGGCCAGCAAGTCCGCGAGCGTCGGGATGCGCTCGCCGCCGCCCGCGTCGAGCCGCGCCAGCGTCGCCCGGGGCAATTCCCCGACCGCGCCCGAGCCATCCGTCGTCCGGTCCACCGTGTCGTCGTGGATCAGCACCAACTCGCCATCGGCGCTGCGCTGCACGTCGCACTCGATCCCGTCGGCCCCCAGTTCGATCGCCCGGCGGAAGGCCGCCAGGGTGTTCTCCGGCGCCTCGACGGGGGCGCCGCGGTGGCCGAGGATCAGCGGGCGGGCGGGTGGTCGCTGCATGCTCCTCCTCTCGGCGACCGTCTCGCCCGCGCCGGTTGGGGCGGGACGGCCGCGCGGCGGCGTCCGGGACTGGAACGCGGATAGTATAATCGGTAGAGGGCGGGTGGAGGCGCCGGTCCATCCGGCCCGGGGCTTCCTCTGTAACCCCGGCGCGCGGCGCCCGTAGATCGACGGCGGGCGCGATCGTCACACGATCGGCACCGACCGGTGATGGCGCGGTGATAGTTCGGCGACAGCTCCGTGCCATATTGGGTTGCGTAGGCCGGGCCGGCGCCTGCCGGTGTCGCGGGCAGACGCGAGCGGCGGGCGCGGGAGTGGGGAGCGAAAGGAGCGGGCGGTGTTCCAACGGATTCGGAGCTTCTTCGGGTCGATCTTCGGCGTCTTCATGAACCGGGCCGAGGACGCCGTCCCGCTGGAGGAGCGGCTGCGCTACGACCGGCAGCGCAAGGCGCAGACGCTCAAGCAGCAGATGGATCGCGCGGCCAACGTCGGCGCGCTCGCCAACGAGGCGGTCGCCGACCTGGCGGAGCTGCGTAGCGAGGTCGCCGCGCTGCGCGAGGAGGCCAAGGAGGAGGTCCGGCTGGCGCAGGTCGCGGCGGCGCGGGGCGACACCGACCAGGAAGAGCAGCACTTGGCACTCGCCGCCGAACGGTCGGAGGAGCTCGCCAGGACGCAGGCCGACCTGGCGCAATTGGAGCGCGACGTCAGCGACGCCATGACGAACAAGGAAGCCGCCAAGCAGATGGTCTTCGAGCAGGCCGAGCAGTTGCAACAGCTCGCGCGCAACGACTCCCGCCTCGTCCGCCAGGTCCAGATCACCCAGATGCGCGAGCAGTCGCTGGCGCTCACCGAGGAGATGGCCCAGGTCGTCCCCGAGGATCGCGACAACCTGCGCGACCAGGTCCGCCAGCAGGCCGAGCGCCGCACCGCGCGCCTGGAGGCGCGCAAGGAGATCGTCGAGGGGCTGGTGGAGCGGCAGCAGCGCACCAAGCGCGCCAGCAGGGCGCGCGTCAGCGCCGAGGGGCGCAATCTGCTGGCCGAACTGCAAGCCGAGGTCGGCTACACGCCCACGACGGCCACCAGCGCCGCCCCGGCCGCGACCACGGCGCCGGCGGTCGCGCGCCGGGCGGCCGACACCCCGGCGCCGCGCCAGGCCGCGGTCGGCGAGACGCCGGCGGAGGACGCGGAGCGCGGCACCTTCTCCGGGGACGGGCGCCGGAACGCGGAATAGAGCCATCGCGGAGTAAGGGCGGGGCGCGGCGGAACGTCGGGCGGGCATGGGCCTGACGGCAGGTTGACCGCCGATCGCCGGCAGTGGAGAGCACGATCGAAGGACGACGGCGATGGCAACGGAGAATCCGGTCACAAGGCGCATCCGGCGGGCGCTCTTCAACGCGAGGAACCTCGGTCTGCTGACGATCGGCGGCGGGTTCGCCGGGCTGGCGGCCAGCCCGGCGCCCGACTCACTCTTCGCCGCCGCCGCCTTCTTCGGCGGGGCCTGGTTCGTGTCGGTGCTGCGCGACATGACAGCGCCCGGCCGAGAGCCCGGCGGGCTCTCGGGGGCCGGAGACCGCACGCGCGCCGGCGGGTTCAACGAGCGCGAGCGGCGCCGGACGCTGCGCGAGCTGGAGATCCAGCTCGAAGAGATCACCAAGGCGGCGCGGGCGCGGGGGCTCCATCTCTCGCCCGACTTCCTCCAGCGCCGGCACCAACTCCTGCGCATCATCGAGCTGGAGCGCCAGATCGCCACCCAACGCCCGGACACGGCGGGGACGATCGACCCCCTCCCCGCCGACATTCACGACGAGGTCAGCCAGTTCGTCGATCGCGCGATCGAGCTCTCGAAGCTGCGCGCGGCGATGCTGCGCGCCTTCGTCCGCACCAACGAGACGGTCCTGCAACAGGAGCTGGACAAGATCCGCGGGCGCCACGAGCGCACCACCGGCCCGGCCAAGGCGGATCTCGAACTGCTGGTGCAGGCGAAGGAGGAGCAGTTGGAGGCGTTCCGGCGGCTGCGCAACGACCTGGTCAGCACCGAGGCGCAGCTCGACGCGATCGAGGCCTTCCTCCACACCGTCACCTACAGCCAGAGCTTGACGGTCGGCAGCGTGCGCCAGCAGATGATCCGCCTCAAGACCAAGATCGAGGCGCGGCGCCAGTCGGTCGAGGAGGTCCAGCGCATCGTCACCGGCCTGGAGCGGTAGGGGTTGGGACAGTGGCGGCTGAAGCCGCGGGCTGGGGGCCGGCGGGCCACGAAGCCTCCTGCGGGGGCTGGGATCGGGATCAGATCCCAGGCTTACGCGATAGGCACTCGCCGCGGATCGGTCTCAGCCGTGTAGGCGGGCTTCGTGGCCCGCCGGCCCCCCAGCCGCGGCTTCAGCCGCCAAGCCTACCCATCCGGAGTAGCGCCTCATGCCCCCGCCGCACGATGAGTCGGACGCGCCCCACCCCTTGCCCTACGACCTCCCGGCCATCTTCGCCCTGCGCGACGCCTTCGCCGCCCTCGATCCCGCCGCCCCCCCCCCCCCCGCGCGCTGGTCGTCCGCGAGGCCGCGCCGTCCGGGCGCCCGACTCCGCAATCCGCAATCCGCAATCCGCAATCGATCGGGATCTTCGCGGGGTCATTCAACCCGCTGACGAACGCGCACGCGGCGCTGGCCCAGGCCGCGCTCGAAACGGGTGGTCTGGACGTGCTGTACCTGGCGCTGAGCCGGCGCACGGTCGACAAGGAGGGGGTGGATCGCCCCACCATGGCGGATCGGGCGCTCGTGGCCGGCTGGTGGGCGCGGCGCGACCCCCGCTGCGGCGTCCTCCTCGTCAACCGCGGGCTCTACGCCGAGCAGGCGACCGCCGCGCGCGCCGCCTTCCCCGCCGCCGGCGACCTCCGCTTCGTCATCGGCTTCGACAAGGCGCGGCAAATCTTCGACCCGCGCTACTACGCCGACCGCGACGCCGCATTGGGAGATCTCTTCGCGGCCGCCACGCTGCTCGTCGCCCCCGCGCGGGCGCCGGCCCGGACGCCCTGGCGGCCCTGCTCGATCGCCCGGAGAACCGGCCCTTCCGGCCCCACGTCCGCGCGCTGCCGTTCGACCCGGCCTACGCCGCCGATTCCGCGACGGTCGTCCGGGAGGCGGCGCGCGCCGGGCGGCCCTACGCCGGGCTCGTCCCGCCGGAGGCCGCCGCCTTCATCGCCGAGGCCCACCCCTACGCCGTCCCCCGGACGCCGCCCGACGCCGATGTCTACACCCTGCGCGAGGCGGCGATCGCCGCGCTGGCGGCCGACCGCGACTGGGCGGAGCGGCACGCCGACCTCCGCGCGCTGCTCCGACTGGCCCTTTCCGGCACGCCGGCCGGCCGGACCCTACAGACCTGGCTGGCCGCGCCGCCGCAGGCGCGCGCCCCGGCGCGCCTCCGCGACCTGATCGCGCGCCTCGCCCCCACCCGACGGACCCCCGGCCGACGACCGCCGACGCCGCTGAGGGAGATGCATGACCGCGCTGGACACCGCCTACCTGATCCTCACCGGCACGAGCGCGTCGAGGGCGGTCGCCCCGGACCTCATCGCCGGGCTGGCGGGGCGCTTCCGCACCGTCCTGACCCTGCCGACCCCCAACGCCGCGCCGACCGTCAGCCGCTGGGCTTCGAGCCGATCCCCGGCCACCGGATCGTCGAGAGCTATTTCGACGACGCGATCCTGCCGCGCCCGCCGGATGGCCTGGCGCTGGTCGCCCCGTGCAGCTTCAACAGCCTCAACAAGCTCGCCGCCGGCATCGCCGACAATCTCGCGCTCTCGACCGTCGCCGACCTGCTCGGGCGCGGCCTGCCTCTGGGCGCACCGGCGCGGTCGTCGTCGCGATCGCCTGCAACGCCCGGGGCGCCTCCAGCCGCGGCGCGGGCGCACCCGCGTGCCACCCGAATCGGCCGCCACCCTGCGCGGCTGGGGCTGCACCGTCCTCGATCCGGTGCGCGACGGTGATCGCGTGCGCCTCGCCCCGGTCGAGGACATCCTGGCGGCGGTCGAGGCACAGAGCGGGCGATAAGAGCTGTGCCCCAAGAATATCGATCGTCCTCGTCGCAGGACTCCTGCCTTCGGCGCGAGCCAGGTCGGTGAGGGCGCGCCACGATGCCGCTGGTTTCAACCCCCGCGGAATGGCATACTTCTTGCCATAAAGGACGATGCCAGGTGGTGTGAGGTCCGGGATCGATGATGGCCGGCAGCCGGAGACGCGCGGCGCGGCCGAGAGGGTGCAAGGGGCGAAGTGGCGGAGGCGGTGGGCGAGCAGATCCTGAGCGAGCGGCAGCGCGGCTTGCTGGCGGAGGAGCGGGCGATCCTCGAGCGGCTGTTGGAGCGGATGACCGACTTCGGCGCGACGGGCGAGGAGTTGGCCCTGCTGCGCCGCACCGTGCGCGGGCTGGACGAACTCTTCCTGCTGGTGATCGTCGGCGAGTTCAATTCCGGCAAGTCGGCCTTCATCAACGCGCTGCTCGGCGACCCGGTGATGGAGGAGGGGGTCACCCCGACGACCGCGCGGATCAACCTGCTGCGCTTCGGGCCGACCCACAGCACCGACATCACCCCGGAGGGGATCGTCGAGCACCGCTACCCGGCGCGCTTCCTGCGCGACATCAGCGTCGTCGACACCCCCGGCACCAACGCGATCATCCGCGAGCACGAGGCGATCTCGCAGGGCTTCGTGCCGCGCTCCGACCTGATCCTCTTCGTCACCAGCGCCGACCGCCCCTTCAGCGAGAGCGAGCGCGCCTTCATGCAGGAGATCCGCGAGTGGGGCAAGAAGATCGTGATCGTCCTCAACAAGATCGATCTGCTCGACGAGCGCGGGCTGGCCGAGATCGAGCGCTTCATCCGCGAGAACGCCGCCCGGCTGCTCGGCTTCACCCCGGAGATCTTCCCAATCGCCGGCAAGCTGGCCCAGCGCGCGAAGGAGCTGGAGCCGGGGCCGGAGCGCGAGGCGCTGTGGGCGCGCAGCCGCTTCGGCGCGCTGGAGCACTACGTCTTCGAGACGCTCGACGAGGCCAACCGCGTGCGGCTGAAGCTGCTGACGCCGCTCGGCGTGGCCGAGCGGATCACCGAGCGTTACTACGGCGTGGCCGAAGAGCGGATCACCCTGCTGGCCGACGACTACAAGACGATCGAGAACATCGAGGCGCAACTGGCCATCTACCGCCAGGACATGGAGCGCGACTTCGCGCTCTACCTGACCAAGATCGAGAACATCATCCTGGCGATGAACGAGCGCGGCGCGCACTTCTTCGAGGAGACGCTGCGGATCGGCCGCGTCTTCGATCTGGTCAACGCGGACAAGATCCGCGCCGAGTTCGAGCGCGAGGTCACGCGCGACACCGAGACGCAGATCGAGGCGACGGTGCAGGAGCTGATCGACTGGCTGATCGAGCGCGACCTGAAGACCTGGACGGCGGTGCAGGAGTACGTCGCGCGGCGGCAGTTGACCAAGTACAACGACGAGGTGATCGGCGAGGTCGGGCGCGGCTTCGAGTACGACCGCCGCGCGCTGCTGGCCTCGGTCGCGCGCCACGCGCAGGACGTGGTGGTGGGCTACGACGCCGACCGCGAGGCGCGGGTTCTGGCGCAGTCGGTGCGCGGCGCGGTGGTCGGCACCGGGTTGGCCGAGGCCGGCGCGGTTGGGCTCGGCGCGCTGGTCGTCGCGGCGGCCTCGACGGTGGCGGTCGACGTGACCGGCATCCTCGCCGCGTCGTTCGTCGCGATCATGGGCCTGGGCATCCTCCCGGCGAAGCGGCGGCAGGCGGCGGCGCAGTTCCGCGCGCGCTCCGACGCGCTGCGCGACCGCCTGGTCACCACGTTGCGGGAGCAGTTCGAGACCGAGCTGGACCGCTCGATCGCGCGCATCCGCGAGGCGGTCGCCCCCTACACCCGCTTTGTCCGCGCCGAGCGCGAGAAGGCGGTGCGCCTGCACGAGGAGTTGACCGACACGGCGGGGCAGTTGCGCCAGTTGCGCGTCGGCATCGAGCGCACCCTGGGTGAGGGACGAGTGGCATCCGCCGGCGGGGAGCGAGGCGACGAGCGCCGCGCAATCGCCGGCGCGACCGCGGTGGAGACGCCGCCGACCACGCCTCCCGCGACCAACACCGCCCCGCCGCGCTGAACCGGCCGCCCTCGCCGGTGGACCGCGCTACGCTAGACCGCCCGCGAGGGCCAGAGGGAGGGCCGATGACCGCGCAGCCGGGAATCTTCCCGACGTTCTTCCTGTCCGGGTTCGAGTGCTCGACCTTCCTCTGGCGGGACCAGGGGCGGCGCAACCTGGTCGCGGAGACGCAGCACCTGGAGCACGCCGCGGAGGACTACGACCTCCTGCGCGGCTTCGGCATCGCGGTCGCGCGCGAGGGGATTCCGTGGCCGCTGGTCGAGAAGCGCGGCTATTACGACTTCTCGGTCCTCGATCCGCTGATCGCGGCGCTGAACCGCGCCCGCATCCTGCCGATCTGGGACCTTTGCCACTACGGCTACCCGATCGACGCCGACCCCTTCGCCGAGGACTTCGCCGAGCGCTTCGCGCGTTACTGCCGCGCGGCGGCGGAGTACGTGATCCCGCGGCTGGCGGGCCAGGGGCCGCCCTTCTTCACGCCGATCAACGAGATCAACTACTTCGCCTCCATGGGCTGCGAGTGGGGCTGGATCGCCCCCTACCGGCAGAGCGAGGCCGAGCGCCGGGCGTTCCGGCTCGCGCTCTGCCGGGCGGACATCGCCGGCGTGCGGGCCATCCGGGCGGGTCGCGCCCGAGGCGCGGATCGTCCATATCGACCCGCTGGAGCACGTCGTGGCGCCGGGGGACCCGCACCTCGCCGACGAGGCCCGCGAGGAGACCTACGAGGACACGTTCTACGCCTGGGACGTGCTGGCCGGGCAGCGCCACCCGGAGCTGGGGGGCACGCCGGAGATCCTCGACATCGTCGGTGTGAACTGCTACGCCTTCGGCCAGATGGTCTACCAGCGCGACGGCCAGCACAAGTCGCTCGATCCGGGGGACGCGCGCATCGTGCCGCTGGCCGACCTACTGGAGCGGGCCTGGCGGCAGTACCGGCGGCCGCTGATCATCGGCGAGACGAGCGGGCTCGGGGAAGGCCGCCCGGCCTGGCTCAAGGACGTGATGGAGGAGTCGCTGGCGGCGGTGAACCGCGGGGTGGAGCTGCACGGCGTCTGCCTCTTCCCCGCAGTGACGATGCCCGACTGGCACACCGGCGAGTGGTTGCAGAACGGGCTGGCCGACGTGCGGGAGGAGGGGTGACCTGCGCCGCGTCCCCTACGAGCCGTACATCGCGGAGTTGCGCCGCTGGCAGCGGCTGCTCAACCGGGTCACCGAACTCGACGCGGACCCCTTCAGCGATCCGGTCGACCTGCGCGATGTCGTCGCCGCGGCCAAACGCCTGCAACCGCGACCCGACCGGGACTGGTCGTGAGGCGGCGGGGGCGGGCGCGCAGTCGCGCCCCCTTGACAGCCGGCCGCTTTCTTGATATTGTCGGTTCACAATCGAAGAAACCCTGTGCTCATCCAGAGTGGTGGAGGGAGACGGCCCTTTGAAGCCCGGCAACCGGCGTCCCGCGAGCGGGACGCGCGTGGTGCCAATTCCGGCGGGTTGACCCGCGAGATGAGCGGCATGCACGACCACCACGTCCATGTGGTGGTTTTTGTGCCCCCGTTCCGGCGGGAGCGTCACCCGGCGGGGAGAGGGAGGCGCCTGGCGGCGACAGAGGCGGCGATCCAGGGGCGCGACCCGAGCGAACGACAGGCGGCGTGGTCCGCGAGGAAGGAGCAGCACGGCAGATGGCGGCAGAGCAGACCCCCAACTTCGGCTTCGAGACCCTGGCGCTGCACGGCGGCCAGCAGCCCGACGCGGCGACCAAGGCCCGCGCGGTGCCGATCTACCAGACGACCTCGTACCTCTTCGACAACGCCGACCACGCGGCGAACCTCTTCAACCTGTCGGAGCCGGGCAACATCTACACCCGGATCATGAACCCGACGACCGATGTCTTCGAGCAGCGCGTGGCGCAACTGGAGGGCGGCGTCGGGGCGCTCGCCACCGCCTCCGGGCAGGCGGCCGAGACGCTGGCGATCCTCAACATCCTCTCCGCCGGCGACGAACTCCTCTCCGCCACCAGCCTCTACGGCGGCACCTACAACCTCTTCGCCTACACCCTGCCGAAGCTCGGCATCAAGGTCCATTTCGTCGACCCGACCGACCCGGAGAACTTCCGGCGGGCGCTCACCCCGCGCACCCGCGCCATCTACGCCGAGACGGTCGGCAACCCCAGGCTCGACACGCTCGACATCGCGGCGGTGGCGGAGGTGGCGCACGACGCCGGCATCCCGCTGATCGTCGACAACACCCTGCCGAGCCCCTACCTGGTGCGCCCCCTGGAGCACGGCGCGGACATCGTCGTCCACTCCGCCACCAAGTTCATCGGCGGGCACGGCACCAGCATCGGCGGCGTGATCGTGGACGGCGGGCGCTTCGACTGGGCCAACGGCAACTTCCCGGCCTTCACCGAGCCGGACCCCTCCTACCACGGCCTGCGCTACGCCGAGGCGCTCGGCGCGCTGGCCTACATCGTCAAGGCCCGCATTCAGCTCCTGCGCGACCTGGGGCCGGCGCTCTCGCCCTTCAACGCCTTCCTGCTGCTGCAGGGGCTGGAGACGCTGCCGCTGCGGATGGAGCGGCACAGCCAGAACGCGCTCGCCGTCGCCGAGTTCCTCCGGGCGCACCCCGCCGTCACCTGGGTCAGCTACCCTGGCCTGCCGGGGCACCCTTCGCACGACCTGGCGCGGCGCTACCACCGGGGCGGCTTCGGCGCGATCCTCGGCTTCGGGGTCAAGGGGGGCCTGGAGGCGGGCAAGCGCACCATCGACGGGGTGCGGCTCTTCTCGCTGCTGGCGAACGTCGGCGACGCGAAGTCGCTGATCATCCACCCGGCCAGCACCACCCACTCGCAGCTCGCGCCGGAGGAGCGCGCCCTCACCGGCGTCACCGACGACTTCATCCGCCTCTCGGTCGGGCTGGAGACGCTGGACGACATCCTCGCCGACCTCGACCAGGCCCTGCGCCGGGCCGTCGAGGAGACCGCGACCCCGGCGCTGGCCGAAGACGCGGTGGCAACGCCGGTGGGCGACTAGCCCCACCGGCCCCGCGACGCCCGGCGGGCGTACGGCCCGGCCCTCTCTCACAGTCCGAGGGGGGGTGTGCGACGGCAAAGCCGCGCGGTGCCACCAACCTCACCCCCCGCCACCCCGCTCCCGAGCGTCGGGCTTGTTCCCGCCAGGCGGGAGGGGGTCGGGGGGTGACTACGGCCGGGCCTCGCCCGCGCCGCCCTGCGGGCTGCCGGGGGCGAACTGGCGGGCCTGCGCCTGGATCGCCGCCCCCTGATCCTCGGAGATCGGCTGTCGCCAGGTGGCGAGCAGCGCCCAGGCGGGTTCCGTCACCTCGCCGCGCGCGACGTAGGTGTGGTCGACGATCGGGCGCTCGTCGCCGGTGGCGACGAACGGGCCGCGCTCCGGGTGGTCGAGGTCGAAGTACTCCTCCTCGGGCGCGAAGCGTCCCCCGCGCCAGAGCGTGAGCTGCTTGAGCTGGTCGTCGTCCATCCAGGAACTCAGCTCGGGCAGCCGGTCGCGGCAGTCGTAGGCGGTCAGGCAATCTCGCAGATCATCGTTCCGGTCGCGCATCGCGTCCTCTCCTCTCTCCGAAACGGGAGCGCGGGCCGGTCCAGCGGCCGCACCCGCTCCTCCGCCGTCCTCGTCGGCGGACCCGACCCCCCGGTCAGATCCGGCCTTGCCAGGTGCGCATACCCTGTGCCAGCGGGCGCTCGGGGTCCTCTACGACGGCCGCGGCGCGACCTTCACGCCGGCGACCCGCGTTACCCTTCCCCTGCTCCCGCGCTATCGTGCATTGCGCTCTGAACCGCCCGAACCTTCCCGCCCCCGGCCGCGTCTAATGGGTAGCGGGTCGCGGACGAGCGAGGAGCGACGCCGATCGTGGCGGCAACCGGGACGGAGACCGAGGACGAACTCCTCGCGCACTGCCGCGCCGGGGACCAGGATGCCTTCCGCCGGCTGGTCGAATTGCACCACCAGCGCGTCTACCGCACCGCCTTCGCCCTGACCGCCGATCCCGCCGACGCCGCCGAGGTCACGCAAGAGGTCTTCGTCAACGCCTGGCGCGGCCTGCCCCGCTTCCGCGGCGACGCCGCCGTGGCGACTTGGCTCACCCGCCTTGCGCTCAACGCCGCGCGCGACCACCTGCGCCGCCGCCGCACCCGCGACCTGGCCCAAGCCGCCCGCGACGCCTTCGGCCTTCCGTGGGGCGCCGGCGAGGACGCGGTTCGCGCGGTCGAGGACCGCGACGAGCTCGACCAGGCCCTCCGCCACCTCTCGCCCCAGGCGCGCCAGATCGTCGCGCTGCGCTACGGCCTCGACCTCTCCCTCAAGGAGATCGCCCAGACCCTGGACTGCCCGGAAGGCACGGTCAAATCGCGCCTCAACGCCGCCCTCGCCCAGCTTCGCCGGATCATCGGCCAGGGTCGCGCGGCAGTCGGCTGACCACGCCGGCAGATCGCACGGCGCAAGGAGACGATGGATGGACGACCGGCACGAGACGGACCTGGAGCGGCGGCTGGCAGCGCGACTGCACCCCGCCCGTGTCCCCGGCGCGGACGACACCTGGCGGCGCATCGCCCCGCGCCTCGCCGCGCCCGCCGCCCGACCGCGGCCCCGCCCCGCGCCGGCCCGCCTGGCCGCCGCCTTCACCTTGCTCGCCGTTCTGTTGGTCGCGGCCGGACTCGCCTTCCAGGGGGGCGAGCATCGCGCCATACCGGCGGGAACCTTGACCGGGGACAGCCGCGCGGGGCAGGGCGCGACCAGCCCGTCGCCGCTGCAACCGACCGTCGCCATCCTGGCCACCCAAGCCGCGACAGCCGCGCGACCGACGCCGGTGGCAGGCAATGCCACTCCGGCCGGAGGGGTCCAGCTCACCAGCCGTTGGGGCCTCGCCGTATTACGGGGCGACTACGATACCGCGCAACAACTTCTCGCAAGGGACGATGTCGACTGGCGCAGGGTCGCTGAAGGGCTCGACCGGCAACATCAGGGACTGAAATCCTTTCAGAAGGACGAGTTACTGCCATCCGGTCCGCGTGATGAGCCGATCGCGCTCTTCACCTGGACGTGGCGGGATGGGTATACGCGCTGCCTGCGAGTGCAAGAGACCCCGCAAGGGGTGATCGATATTCTCGATAGCAGCTACCGGGATTGCGCGAATCTCCCACCCCTCGCGGTGGTTGGAGAGGAGAACCGGGTCACGACCCTGTACCCGCCGCCGCCGTTCCAGGTGCTACAGCCCGCCTACCTCCCGGCGGGGATGCGGCTACTTGTGGTGGCGTACAATCCCGAACCATCATCAAGCCCGCCGGAGGCACGCAACGTCTCGCAGGGGAGCTCGCCAGGCCAGGAACTCGGCGCAGAGGTCATCTCCGATGCCGTCCGACGCGCGCGGCAACTCGCCGGCGATGGACGTGAGGCAACGCTGGTGCTGATCTACGCCGCCGGCCCGGACCAGTTCATCGAGCTGGTGCAGCGACCCGCCGGTGGTCGGCAGCGACCGGCGGGCGATCCCGCCACGGTGCGCGACACGGTAGCAGTCTACACACAGCGCGATGGGCGCGACGTGCTGACCTGGGTCGACAGCGCCAGCACGGTGAGCCGATCCTCTTTCGTGGAGGTGTACACGACCCTCGGCCGCGACGAGACCCAACGGGTTGCGGACCACCTGCAGGCCATCTGGCCTGGGGAAACGCCGAGATCCCCCATCCCCACGCCAGCGCCCACCTCCACTTCAGGCAACGCGCGGTCCCGGCCGGGGAAGACGACGATCGTCGCGCCGCAGGCGGGCCGCGAGGCGATCGTCCGGGCCTGCGGCCCCTGGCCCATGCCGCCCGCGCCGCCGGCGACCTCATCGCACGAGGAATATGGCCGGATCGCCTGCGCCGCGCGCCTCGTCGCTGGCGTCAGCCAATCGAACAGCTACGGCATCAGCCGCGGCGGGTGGCGCGAGGCCGCCGCGCGCCTCGGCCTCGACCCGGCGGTCGGGCCGCCCGGCGATCCCGCCGTCTGGGAAGTCTCATTGGCAGCCCCGGACGGAGGCGGCAGCGTCGTTATCCTCGCCGCGGCGACCGGCGAACCCTACCTGGTGGTGGAGTTGGCGCCGCTGCCCTGACAGCACCGCCACCACGCCCCGGCTCCACTTCCGCCCCCCATGGCAGCACCATCCTCCTCCCTTCCGTCAATGTTGGGGGAGGGGCCGGGGGTGGGGGCCGCGCGGACAAACGCCGAGGCCCGCGGCAATTGCCGCGGGCCTCGGTCTGGGGTGGGCGACACTGGACTCGAACCAGTGACCTCTACGATGTCAACGTAGCGCTCTAACCAACTGAGCTAGTCGCCCCCAACTATTCGCGTGATCGGCAGTATAGCACGCCTCCCAGGGCCGCGCAAGCGGTGCGAAGGCCGCGCGGGCGGGCGCCTCCCGGCCCCCGCCGCCACCTCTCGCACCCCCGGCGCCGCTCGCGATCCCCGCCCGCCCCTTGACGGATGGGGAATCCTGATTATGATAGAGGCGACGTACGTACATGCCGATCCAGATCAGCTCGCGCGGACGCCCGGCCGTTGCCCTCGCCGGCCGGGGTGGGGGATCGTTGCGCCCGAGGGCGGATTGTCGTGCGCGCGTGCAGCGGACCGGGGCCGCACTCGACCAGCTTGTCACGCACGGATAAGGAGGAGCCAGGTTCCGCACCCCGAACACCTGCGGGATGGCCGGGTCCGGCCAGCAACCATCCGCCAGAAGGAGGAGCGCCAATGCCCGTCACGCCCCAGCCGGCCCGCCGGAGCCGGCCTGTCCGCCCCCTCTGCGCCCTGCTGGTCCTGCTCGCGGCGCTGCCGCTCGGCGGGCTGCTGGCCCCGCGCGCCGAGGCGGTGCGGACGGCCGCCGCGATCGAAGTCGGCGGCGTCGCGATCGTCGCCACCACCGAGGGCGACCAGCTCGCGCTGCGCGAGGGGCCGGACCGCGACGAGGCCGTCCTGGCGACCTTCCCGGAGGGGACCGAGCTGGCGGTGCTGGACGGCCCGCTGACCGGCGCGGACGGCATGGACTGGTACCGGGTGCGCGGGCTGGGCCTCACCGGCTGGTGCGCGGCGGAGTGGCTCGTCGCGCCCGGCAGCGCCACGCCGGCCCCCGCCCTGGCCGCCGACCCCGCCCCGGCGGCGGCGAACGGCGCCCTGCGCATCGGCGGCACCGACGGCGAAGGGGCCAGGCTGCGCGACGCCCCCGGCCTGAGCGGCGCCATCATCCTCGTCATCCCCGAGGGCGAACCGGTCGTCCTCGCCGGCGGCGCGCGGGCGGCGGATGGGATCGACTGGGCGCCGGTCAGTTACGGCGACGTCGGCGGCTGGGTCTCGACGGCCTTCCTCGCCGGCGGCAGCCCGGTGCGCGGGGCGACCACCCCGGCGCCCGCCCCCGACACCAAAGCGGCGGCCGAGCCGCCGGCGGCGGTGCCGCCGGCGGTCCGGCTGGCGATCGGCAACCGCGCGGAGGTCATCGCCACTGGCGGCTACGATCTGCGTATCCGCGATGGTGTCGGCCTCGACGCGCCGGTCTTCGCCTACGCCCCCGCCGGCACGGTCCTGCTGGTGGTCAACGGGCCGCGCCCCGACGGCGCCGGGACCGCGTGGTACGGGATCGATTACGACGGGCTGAAGGGCTGGGTCCTCGGCGAACACCTGGCGCTCACCAACGCCCCGCCGAGCCGGCGCGCCGCCGCGGCGCCCGTCGCGCCGTCCCTGTCGCCCGCCGCCATGCCGACGCCACGCGGCACGCCGTCCGCGGCCCCGAACCCCAACCGCGGGCGCGCGGTCGCGGACGAAGCCCTCAAGTACCTCGGCACCCCCTACGTCTGGGGCGGGGAGTCGCCGGCGGGCTGGGACTGCTCCGGCTTCATCCAGTACATCTACCAGCGCGTGGCGGGCATCACCCTCCCGCGCGTCTCCCAGGACCAGTTCCGCGTCGGCATCCCCCTGCGGGCGGACGAGGTCCAGGCGGGCGATCTCGTCTTCTTCGCCGACACCGACGGCCCCGGCATCACCCACAACGGCATCGCCCTCGGCGACGGCCGGTTCATCCACGCCCGCACCGTCAGCTACGGCACGGTGATCAGCAGCCTCTCCGAGCCCTACTGGGTCAAGCACTACGCCGGCGCGCGCCGCCCGTGACGGTACATCGGGCATGGGGTGTAGGGCGTGGAGCGCGGAGCGGAGAATGGCGGGGGGATAGGCGAAGTAGCGGGCGTCACCTGAACCGCCTCCCTCCCGACGCTTTACGCTCCACACCCCACGCCCTACACCCCACGCTCCCGCGCGGGTATACTTGGGCGTTCAACCGGGGCCAGCCCGGCGAGATGCGCGTATCGTCTGTAGCAGGGATGGGACCACCGTATGCCACTGTTCATCGCCCGCTGCCAGTGGCGGGAAGACGGCTCGCTGGGCGAGGCGGCCGCCGGGCCGCCCGACGCCTGGTCACTCCTCGACGAGGAGTTCTACTCGCGGGAGGAGGTCGAAGCCGCCGCCAACGAAGACCGGCTCCAGCAGATGCAGCAACGCGGCGGCTGGATGGGGGTCCACCGCATCGGCTTGCAGCGCCTCGACTACGCCTTCTTCGAGGCGGAGGACTTCGACGGGGCGCTGGCACAGGCGCGGCAGCGCCTCAGCCCCGCCACCGAGGCCGGCACGACCGGCCCCACCGGCTAACCCCCGGCCGCGCCCACACCGCCGCCGGAAGGTCCGGCGGCGGCGCACTCGCTACTCGCCTGCTTGCCGCCCCTCACTTGTCTTCTACCAGCCCGTTCGCGTGCGCGTGCGCGCGGAGGTAGGACTTGTCGAGGTAGTAGGTCATGCTCTGCAGCATCGCCACCGGATCGATGTCGCGCACGCAGACGTGGTCCGGCACCTGCAGCACCACCGGCGCGTAGTTGAGCAGCGCCACCACCCGCCCGGCGATCAGCAACTCCGCCGTCTGCTGCGCCGCCGCCGCCGGCACCGCGATGATCCCGATCCGGATGCCCCGCTCCCGCACGACGTCCGTGATCCGCGCGTGTGACAGCACCTCCAGCCCCTCGGGGCCGGCCGGCCGGGCGATCTTCTCCGGGTCGTCGTCGAAGACCGCCGCGATCCGGAAATTGCTCTCCCGGAACCCGCGATAGCGCGCGATCGCCTGCCCCAGATGCCCGAACCCCACCAGCGCCACGTCCCAATCCTGCGTCAGATTGAGGATGCGGTGGATCTCCGAGACCAGGTAGGCGATGTCGTAGCCCTTGCCCTGCTTGCCGAACTTGCCGAAATAGGAGAGGTCACGCCGGATTTGCGCCGCCGTGACCCCGATGCGATCCGCCAATTCGTTCGAGGATACGCTGCCGATGCCGTGACCGAGCAACTCCGCGAGCGTCCGGGCATAGATCGGCAGCCGCCGGATCACCACCTCCGGAATCTCCGCCTCCTCGGTCGGGTTATAGAGCGTCATCGTCCCATCCCCATCCCACCGCGACGACCCGTCCGATCGCCCGCCCGCCGGGCGGGCGGCGTCGCCAGCCATGACGCACGAAGCGTACCATATCGCCCAGCCGGCGGTTGCCCTCGTGACACGTCCTGTGAAATATGTAACGACGCGACCGCGCGATCCGTTTCACCGCCCCCGCCACCGCCCGGACCATCCCCACGGGGCCGATGGGCCGCGCGCCGGGCGCGTTGCGCCCTCCCCAGGCGCGGCGGTATGATGCACTCGCCCACCCAAGCCGGCGGCCGGCCCCGCCGTCCCGCCGTTCGCGCCGCGACCCACCGCCCTGCGACCAGGAGGAGCGATGTCCGCGCCGCTGACCCTGCATGACGGCACGCCGGTCGAGATCTGCCCGCTCGACGAGCGCGACGTCGACCGGCTGGTCGGCTTCTTCCGGCAGGTGCCGGCCGAGGACCGCCTCTTCCTGCGGGAGGACGTCGCCGTGCGTGACGTCGTCTATGACTGGGTCCGCCACTACGGCCCGGATCGGCTCCTCGCCCTCGTCGCCGAGGCGGACGACGAGATCGTCGGCGCCGCGATCGTCGAGCGCCAGGCGGCCCCCTGGTCGCGGCACGTCGGCGAGCTGTGGGTGATCGTCGCGCGCGAGGCGCGCGGCCGGGGCATCGGCCACCGCCTCGTCGCCGAGGGCGTCGCCGGCGCGCGGCGCCTCGGCCTGGAGAAGCTCGTCGCCCCGATGACCGCCAACCAGGGCGGGGCGGTCGCACTCTTCCTCGCCCTCGGCTTCGCCCGCGAGGGGACCCTGACCGGCCACGTCCGCGACCCGCGCCGGGGCGACCGCCACGACCTGATACTGATGGCCCAGGCCGTCGAGACCCTCGCCGACCGCCTCGCGGCCCCCGACCGCCGCCCCGGCCGACCGGCCGCCGACCACGCCGACCACGCCGACTAACCCCATCGCCGCGCCCAGGCCCCACCCTGTCATCCTGAGCGTAGCGAAGGATCACCCGCCGCGGCGCGAGCGTGCCGCTACGCTCCGGGCGTAACTGTTCAGGCTGGCCGGGCAACATTGCTGCCGTGGCATCACCGGGCCGCATCCGTACTCGGCGAGGACCGGCTTGCAAACGAATTTGCCCCCCGACTCTGAACAGGTACCTCCGGGCGATAACGCGCGATCACTCGCCCGCGACTGGTATCATGTGAGGAGTGGACCCGACCCCCAGCGCCAGTTCTCCGAGGAGAACCACGGCCAACTCAAGGCCCGCATCGCGGCCGCGCTACGCGACCTGATGACGCGGGCCGGCGACGCCGACTGCCGAAGGGTGGCAACGCCCGCGACACCGTATTGGAGATCGTGATGCCCCGCCGCCCGCGGTACCGGCCGCTCTACCCGCTGCTCTGCCTGCTCCTCCTGCTCGCCGTGGCGCTCGGTGGCTGCGCGTCCGGGGAACCGGCGGGGTCGCCCGCCGCCCCGACCGCCACGACGGTGGGCGCCAGCGGCGCGCCGGCGCCCACCGTCGCGCCGACCGCGACGAGCGCCCCGCCACCGCCCACCCCCACGACCGCGCCCACGTCGGTCGCGACCCCCACCGCGCCACCCAGCGCCACCAGCCCGGCGCCCTCACCGACGCCGCTCCCCACGCCGCCGCCGACACCGTCGCCCGCCCCCAGCCCGTCGCCCACGCCCGCCGACCCGGAGATCACCCTCGCCGCTGTCGGCGACCTGATGCTGGCGCGCTCGCTCGGCGCGGCGCTCGAGCGCGACCCCACCGACAGCCCCCTCGCGGGCGTCGCCCCGACCCTGCGCGCGGCCGACGTGACCGTGGGCAACCTCGAATGCGCCCTCGGCACGGCCGGCCGGCCCGCCCCCAAGGCCTACACCTTCCAGGGGCCGCCCGCCGCCGTCGACAGCCTCACCGACGCCGGCTTCGACATCCTGTCGCTGGCGAACAACCACATCCTCGACTACGGCGTCGCCGGGCTGCGCGAGACGGTCGCGCTGCTGGACGGCGCGGGCATCCGCCACACCGGGGCCGGCCTCGACGAGCGACAGGCCCATCGCCCGGCGCTGCTCACCGTCAAGGGGCTCAGACTGGCCTTCCTGGCCTACGTCAACGTGCCGCTCGAAGGCGGCGGCTACAACATCGCCAACTGGGAGGCCACCGGCGACGAGCCGGGCGTCGCCTGGGCCGAGCCGGGGCGCATCGCCGCCGACGTGGCCGCCGCCCGCCGCGATGCCGACCTGGTGATCGTCCTGCTCCACAGCGGCAATGAGGAGGAGGATACACCGAACGCGATCCAGCGCGCCGCCGCTTACGCCGCCATCGACGCCGGCGCCGCCCTGGTCCTCGGCGCCCACCCGCACACCCTGCAGGGGATCGAGCGGTACAACGGCGGGATCATCGCCTACAGCCTGGGCAACTTCGTCTTCGACGGCTTCGAGGGGACCGCGAACGAGAGCGCCATCCTGACGCTGACCCTCACCCGCGCCGGCGTGCGCTCCTTCACCTGGACCCCCGTCCTGATCGTCGACGGGCGCCCCGAGCTGGCCGAAGGCCGCACCGCACAGGCCATCCTCGCGCGCCTGGAACGCCTCTCCGCCACCCTGGAGCGCTGAGGGCAGACACGGAGCGGCTCGGGGCAAGAGCCCGCTGGGGCCGCCGGTTGAACCCGGCGTCTCGCGGGCGCTCCGCGCCACCAAGCCCGCCGCCGCGGGCTGGGGCATATCGGACGGATGCGTCTGCCGGAAAGAGCTGCGGTGCGGCGTCTGCCCCAGTCCGCGCGGGCGGACTTCGTGGCCGCAGTCCCGCGAGACGCCGGTTTC
>JAUJMV010000030.1:20213-25201 GCA_030446685.1 Thermomicrobiales bacterium
CCCGGCCCCGGTTTGACACCCTCGCCCGCATCGTATATCCTCTCGCCACGGCACGATGAGGAGCGACGGCGCATGGAACCGCACGACCGGGACAAGCGATTCGCCCCGATCGGCGCGCGAGCCGCCAACTGGCCCGGCTGGCCGCGCGCCCAGGCCCGCTCTGCGCTCTTCACCGACCCTGTGCCGCCCCGCCATTCCTCCCCGGCCGCTGACGCCATCGCCGCCGCCATCCCTGCGGACGCGGGGAGCGCGGGGCGTTGGGGCACGGCGGTCATGCGGTAGAAGCCAACGGCGGCGCCAGGCCACCGCGACTTCCCCGGCCTCCCCGACGCGGGGGGCTTTTTTGTTGCCCCCCGCCGGCCACGCCCGGCCGCTCCGCCCTCCCCGCGCCACCCCCATCCCGCACGGATCGTCGCCGAGCGCACGGGCGCAGCCCGACCAGGAGGCACGATGGCCAACGAGCCTGCATTCAAACTGCGGACCAAATTCATTGCCGCGCGCGGCGTCAAGGAATACCGGGCCACGATCCCCGCGATGGTCAGGGCCGACGACACCGTCCTCGAACTCGGCTGCGAGTGGGGCACGACCACCGCCCTGCTCGCGCCGCGCTGCCGGGAGGTCATCGGCGCCGACGTCAGCCCCGCGTGTATCGAGCGCGCCCGGCAGTACCACCCCGGGCTGACCTTCGCCGTGCTCGACGCCTTCGACGTGCGCGCGGCCCTGGCCCTCGACCGGCCCTTCGACCTGATCTACCTCGATCTGTCGGGGCTGTCCGGCTACCGCGCGCTGCTCGACGCGATCGCCCTGCTCACCATGTACGCCACCGTCTTCCGCCCGCGCGCGATCGTCGTCAAGAGCGGCGCCCTCAAGCACTTCGCGGCGCACTGCCGGCCCTGGCCGACGCCCGCGATCACGCCCACCCCCGTAGACAGTAACGTGGCGGATGACTACACCCAAGGGAGGTGATCCATGTCGCGACAACCGCACGGGTACGTCCCCCGCGCGAACTTCGGCAGGCGGCTTGAGCCGCTGGGCAATGTCGTGCTGCACGGCGCGGGCCAGGATCCCGACGAGTTCAGGGAGTATCGCCGCGCCGTTGGCGAACACATTACACCCGCCCTCTACATGACCTATCTCGATCTCGACTCCGACGTCCCCGCCTACTTCGCGCGGCTCGGGCAGGAGCTGGACGAGTACGCCCCCCGCCGCGTCTTGCCGCAGATCGGCCTGTACTTCACCGGCGCGGCCGACGAGGACCACCACCCGGAGCGACACTACGAGGATGCGGTGGCCGACGGGCGGCACGACGCCCGGATCGCGGAACTTTGCGCGGGGCTGTGGCGACTGGGCCGGCCTGCCTACCTCCGGATCGGCTTCGAGTTCAACGGCCCCTGGTTCGGCTACCGGCCCGAACCGTACAAGGCGGCCTGGGTGCGGGTCGTCTCGACGCTGCGCCGGCACGGACTAGAGGATGTCGCCGCGGTGTGGTGCTACTGCCCCCTGCCGAGTAGGCGCGAGGAGCCCCACGTCCCGCGCGTCGACCGCGACTACCTGCCGTACTACCCCGGCGACGAGTGGGTGGACTGGTGGGCCATCGACCTGTTCAGCCCCGACAACTTCGGGATGGACAACACGCGCTGGTTCATGGAGGACGCGCGCCGGCGCGGCTTCCCGGTGCTGATCGGCGAGTCCACCCCGCGCCGGGTGGGCGGGGTGCAGGCGAGCGAAGCGGCGTGGGACGCCTGGTTCGCGCCTTACTTCCGGTTCATCCGCGCCCACCCGACGGTCAAAGCGTTCTGCTACATCAACCGCGACTGGGGCCGGTACCCCGTCTGGAGCGACTGGGGCGACGCACGCCTCCAGGCCAACAGCACGATCCTCGCGCGCTATACGCGCGAATTGGCCGATCCGCTGTACCGCCATGCGGCGGTAATGGGGGAGAACATTTGATACCGACTGGGGCAGGACATCCGCGATGATCCCACGGGGGCGCGGACCGCTGGTCGGCCGCGCCCCGATCCCAGGATTACGCCCAGGGCCGGTATCAGTGGAACTTGATCGCCCAGTCGTAGGGCAGGCGGTACTCGTCCGGCTTCGCGCGGTTGTAGGGCTCGGTCGGGAAGTTGAGGAGGTAAGCCGGCTCACTGCCGATGACCTTGTAACCGTGCATCACGCCGGGCGGGATGAAGAGCATGATTCGGTGCTGGTCGCCGAGGAAGAACTCTTGTAGCTCCCCCCGCGTTCGCGAATCGTCGCGCGCGTCGTAGAGCGGCACCTCGATCATGCCGCGTACGCAGACGAAGGCGTCGGACTGCAAGCGGTGGTGGTGCCAGGCACGGATCACGCCGGGGTAGGAGATGGAGACGTACGCCTGGCCGAAGCCCTCGAACTGGGGTCGTCGCGGCGTAGCAGTTCCATCAGGCCACCGCGCTCATCGGCGAACATCGCCAAATCTTTGACCTTTACCCCCTCGATCATGCCGCCCCGTCCCCCCTGCCCTTCCGCCTTCGCTCGTCGCCACTCACCCATCGTCCTGCTCGAAGGCCTGCTCGATGCCCTCCACCTCCTCCTTCTTGAGACCCTCTATCTTGAGGAAGGCGGCGAAGTCGGCCCAAGCCCCGGCGGCAAGGTCGGGATCGATCCGGTCCCACTCCGCCATCAGCAGCGTGCGCCGCACCACGTCGGGGGTGATGTCGGTCACGCGCGTCCGCCCGTCGCCCGCCAGGCGCCCCACCGCCGGGTGGATCACCGCCGCGAAGAGATCCATCGCCTCCCACTGCCCCGTCTCGCGGAGCCAGCGCGCGTAGCGGAAGGCGACCTCGCACAACGAACCGCGGCCGTGCATCAGTCACCCGCCTGCCGGGGCCCGTTCCCCATCCCCACCCCACCCTGCTCGGCGGCGCCGTCGCCACCCCCGCCGACGGCCCTCTCCCGCCCCGGACCAGCCCGCCGCGCCGGCCCCGCGTCACCCCCGCGACGATCGACGCCACAACCCGCGGGTCATTTCTCGCCCCCCCGTATCCGGACGCCCCTGCAAAGGGAGCCGAACCTTCGCCCCGGCCGGCGCGGATCGCTATGCACATCATGTGCCGGGAACATGCAGGCCGAGTGGTGGGCCACACAATGCGCGGGCGGCGTGTCCCGGGGCGGGTATACTAGCGTCTCGCGGGCGCGTTGTCCACGGGGCGCGGCGACGCCGCCGCGTGACGATTGCGGGTGGAACGGACAGATCGGGCGCGGCGCGGGGGGCGGCGGTGGCGGGGACCGACGCGGAGGTGATCGTCCTCGGGAGTGGCCCGGCCGGCGCGGCGACCGCCGCGCACCTGGCCCGGCGCGGCCGGCACGTCCTCCTGCTGGAGGGGCGCGACTTCGCCCGCCCGCGCCCCGCCGACTTGCGCAGCGGCGAGGTCCTCTCGCCCGGCAGCCAGCGCGAACTGGCCCATCTCGGCCTCCCCGCCGGCGATTGGTGCCTCTCCTCCTTCGCCACCCTGCGCCACCACTGGCCCAACGGCCGGGTCACCGACGACCCGCTGCCGCACGGCCTCCAGTACTGGCAGATCGACCGCGGCCGGTTCGACCGCGCCCTCTTCGCGCTGGCCCGCGACGCCGGCGCCGACGCGCGCGACGGCCATCGCGCGCGCGATCTGCTCCGCGATGGGGGCGGCGCCGCCTGCGGGGTGATCGCCCGCGCTGCCGGCGAGGCCGAGCGCGCCTGGCGCGCCCCGATCGTGGTGGACGCGAGCGGCCGGCACTCGGCCCTCCTCGTCCGCCTCGGCCTGAAGGAGGCCGACCCCGAGTTCCGCCGGGCCGCGATGATCTGCTTCTACGAGTCGGTGCCGGGCTGCGCGCCCGGCGTCTGGGAACAGCATTTCCCGGGCCGGCACGACGCGGCGCTCAAGGGCTCGCGGATGCGCGACGGCCTCTACCGCTTCTCCCTGGAGGTCGACCTTGCCTTCCGCGACCGCTTCGCGGCCCGGCACGGCCTCCAGACGCCGCACGCCCTACTCCTGGCGCTCCTGCGCGAACTCGCCCCCGCCCTCCACGCGCGCTTCGCCGCCGCCCGCCCGCTCCCCTACAGCATGGCCTACGCCCCGCTGGCCTACCGCGTCCGCCGGATCGCCCACGACGGCCTGCTGCTCGTCGGCGACACCACCGGCTACCTCGACCCCTCCACCGGGCAGGGGATCGAGTTTGCCCTGCGCAGCGCCCGCCTCGCCGCCGCCGCGATCGACGGCGCGCTCGCCGCGGGCGACTACCACCGCGCCCGCTTCGCCCCCTACCTCGCCGGCCGCCGCCGCGAGATCCGCGCCACCCTGGCCTGGCTGCGCCTCTACCTGCGCCTCACGCGCCGCCGCCCGCTCCTCGACGCCTTCAGCCACCTCTCCCCCGCCCGCGCCGCCCTGATCCGGGCGCTGGTGACGCCGCGCGAGGTCGTTGGGAGCGGAGCGCGGGACGCCGCCCCGAGGAGACCGTAAGGGCGCGAGCTTGACCTCCCGCACCTCCACTGCGCATGGTTGGACATCCGTGAGCGTCGGTATGCCGCCGCGATCGAGCGCTGGCGAGTCACACCGCCTCTGCCGTGGCGGCGATTTCGCTCGCCAGCCGACGCAGCGCGTCGCGTAACTCGGGGGGCTGCCGGACGACCAGGGGGCAACCGAGGCCGACGAGGTAGCGCGCCAGCCCGTCGAGGTCGTCGAACCGGCAGCGGAAGAGCGTGCCATCCGGCACCGCCTCCAGCGTGCCGTAGGCCGGCGGCACCCGGCGGTGGGCCTCCTCGCGGGGCAGCTCGAGCAGCACCTCGACCGCCCACCGGCCGGGCATCGTGGCGATCGAGCGCACGACGTACGCGAGGCTATCGAAGTCGGGCGGCAGAGTGAAGGTGCCGTCGCGCAGTTCGGCGGCCAGCACCCGGTCCAGCCGGAACATGCGCAGCCCCGCGCGCAGGTGGCAGTGGCCGACCACGTACCAGTAGCGTGCCCAGCAGACGA
>JAUJMV010000030.1:25301-50511 GCA_030446685.1 Thermomicrobiales bacterium
AGCCCGAGGGTGAGCGCGACGGCCTCGTCCTCGGTGAAGAGCAGCGGCGGCAGCTTGAAGCCGGGGCGCAGCCGGTAGCCCCCGTGCGGGCCGCGCGCCGCCTCGACCGGGATGAGGAGGTGCTACGGTCCGCCGTCGCCAAGTCGACCGCGTTTCTCCGGCGGCAGGAGGGCTTCGTGCGGCGGGAACTCGCGGTGGCCGGGGACACCGGGCAATGGGCCGACATCGTCTACTGGACCGACCTCGCCGCGGCGCAGCGGGCGGCCGCGGCGTTCGGGGACGCCCCGGAGGCGCGGGACTTCCTCGCCCTGCTCGACTTCCAGCAGACGACGCTGCACCATCTCCGGTCGGTGCTGTCGGAGGACAAGGCGTAGGTGGGCGCCGGGCCAACGCCCGCCCCGTCGGTGTCGGCCGCGCGGGGGGGGAGCGCTAGCCCGCCATGGCCTACGGCCCGGTCCCCACCACCGCGCGCGCGCCGACGCCGACGCCGCTAGCGAGGGCCGGCGCCGCGGCGGGGGCGGGCGCGGGGACCGGGTTCCGCAGGATGTAGAGCCCGGCGTTGATGTCGCTCGCCAGGATCAGGTCGCCGGTGACGTAGACGCCCCAGACCTGCGGGACGGGCTGGAACCGGCGGTACGGGTCGGGGGCGGCGGGCGGCACGAAGGCGGCGATCTCGCGCGGGGCGCGCGGGTCGGCGATGTCCAGCACGCGGATGCCGTCGCTGTACCAGGAGAGGTAGGCGGTCGTCCCGATCACGAACGGGTTATGGATGCTGTAATCGCCGTCCCGGCGGGTCGAGGCCGCGTTCTCCGTCGCGAAGCGCCCGATCTCGACCGGGTTGGCCGGGTCCGCGATGTCGAAGAGGCGCAGGAAGCCCCAGGTCCCGTCGGGCGCCGGGTTCTGATCCTCGTCCGCCACCAGCAGGATGCGCTCCCCCCCCGCGAACCAGACGGAGTGCGTGTCGCCGGCCGCCCCCGGCGGGTAGACCGTGCGCCCGATGAAGGTCGGGTTGGCCGGGTCGCTGATGTCGAGGAAGATCACCCCGGCGTCCCAGTAGGAGAGCGCCGCCAGCGTCCCGTCCCGGTTGACCCAGGCGCTGTGGTCGAAGAAGTCCTGCCCCGGCGCGGGCCGCAGCCCGCCGTTGAGCCGCGCGCCCCAGGCGCTGACCTGCGCCGGGCGGCGCGGGTCGGTCACGTCGATCAACCGAAAGTCGCCCCGCCCCTCCAGCAGCTCGGAATTCGGCACCGCCGCCGCGACGTAGGCGCGGTCGCCGCGCTGGAACAGATAGAGCTCGTGGACGCCGCCCGCCCCGCGCGGCCCCGCCGGGCCGCTCTCCCAGAAGGCGAGGTGGCGCGGCGCCCGCGGGTCGCTCACGTCCCAGAGGTCCATCCCGCGCGGCGTCTCCGATGTGCGCGCGCAGGCCTGGACGCCGGTCACCAGCAGGTCGCCGGTGAACGCCGCCGTGGCGATCGGCGCGACGATCACGTCCTCCTGCGAGGTGCCGGGCAACTCGGCCACCGCGCCGACCACCCGCGGGTTGGCCGGATCCGCGAGGTCGATGATCCGCACGCCCGTCGCCGGGCAATCGTTCCCATTGCCCCAGGTGCCGACGTAGGCGAAGCCCCCGTGCGCCCAGACGTCGGCGTTGAAGCCCGGCAACGGCGCGAATCCGACCTGTGCCAGCGGATCGCTCGCCGCGCGCACCGGACGCGCGGGCGGCAGCGCGCCGCCCGCCACGAGCGTCACCAGCAGCGCGACCGCGACGGCGCGACGGAGGAGTGAGGCGTGGGCACGATCGCCACCGAACATAGCCGTTCCTTTGCGAAGATCACCCGGCCGGGCAGCACACCGTATCCGGCCGATCCCTCGACTGGACGCCCCCCGGCGCCCCCACACCCGTTCAACCACCAGACCCGTCCGCACGTTGCAGACCACCCCGCGCCCCGCGCCTCAGGGCCGCGGCGCGTCGGGCGCGAAGACCCGGCCCGGGACCGGGCTCGCGAACTCGCTCGCCAGGCACTCCATGTAGACCACGTCCCACAGTTTCCCGTTCAGCAACTGGCACTCCCGCCGCCGCCCGAACTCGCGGAACCCCGCTCTGGCGTAGGCCCGCTGGCCCGCCAGATTGTAGCCGTCGGTCTCCAGCATCACGCTGTGCAGCCCGAGCGCGGTGAAGGCGTAGTCGAGCATCAGCCGGGTCGCCTCGGTGCCGTAGCCCCTGCCCCGGTAGTCGGCCTCGCCGATCATGATCCCGAACGTCGCCGTCCGGTTCCGACCGTCGATGTCGAAGAGGTCGGTGTGGCCGATCGGCCGCAGCGTCGCCAGCTCGTAGATGGTGAACCAGTGCGCCCCGGCGGACGCCAGCATCCGCTCGTAATAGGCCCCGCCGCCGAACGTATCGTGCTCCGGCGTCCGCGGAATCGGCAGGCCGAAGGTGCGCATCACGGTAAAGTCGTTGGTCCAGCGCAGGTAGAGCGGGATCAGGTCGCGGCGCAACGGCCCGAGCGCCACCCGCTCCCCCCGGATGTTGACGATCGGTTCCTCGCCCGCGCCCCCGCTCATCGCAGCCGTCCCAACTTGACCTAGCCCCGCAGTCCGGCGTCGAGCCAGCCGGCCCACCCGTCGAGGCCCGCGGTGTAGCGGCGGATCGTCGCGAGCGTGGCGACCGTCTCGCGCCGGCCCAGCGCGCGCTCCGCGGCGTCGGCCCCCTCGTCGCCCAGCGACCGCGCCAGGTTGAACCGCAGCCAGCCGAGCCACCCGCCGAGGCAGCCCCAGAGCGCGTCGCGCCCGGCGTCCCGCGCTGGCCCGCCCGCCGCGCGATAGCCGGCCAGGAACGCCGCGAAGGTCTCCGGCGCGGGCGGCCCGACCGTCTGCCCGCTCCAATCGAGCGCCCACCCGGCCAGGTCGAGCGTCGGGTTGACCAGCCCCGCCGCCTCCCAGTCGATGATCGCGGGGGAGCCGTCCGCCCGCCACAGCACGTTCTTCTGGTCGAGGTCGCGGTGGCTGACGACGAGCGCCCCGCCCAACCGGCCGATCGCGTCGCGGTACAGCGCGCTCCAGCGCGACAGGTCGGGGAGCGCGCCCCCCACGTCATCCGCCCAGGCCAGCCCCTGCCCGGCCGCGCGCCGGGCCAGCCGCGCCCACTCCTCGTCGGGGAACGCGGCGGGCTCTGGCGGCCGCAGCCCCGGCAGCGCGATCCGCCGCGCGTGCATCCGCCCCAGGTAGCCCCCGATCAGGCGTGTCCGCGCGGGCGGCGCGGGGTCCGGCGGCAGCGCCGCCCCCTCGACCCAGTCGTAGACCAGCACCGTCGCGTCCCCGATCTCCTGGACCGGCCCGCCCGGCGCCTCGCGCGCCACCACCGCCGGCACGCCCGCCGCCGCCATCGCCGCCGCGATCCGCTCGCTCTGCCGGTACTCGTCGCGCGCGCCCGGCCGTTGCGCGATCGCCGCGTTCAGCACCTTGACCGCGAACGCGCCCTCGGCGGTCGCGACCCGCCAGACCCGGTGCAGCAGGCCCCCCGCGACCGCCCGCGGCGCCCCCACCGGCGCCCCCAGCGCGAAGGCCGCGCAGACCCCCTCGAAGAGCGTGGGGCGTGGGGCGCGGGGCGATGCCGGCACGGGAGCATCCTCCCACCGCGCTGCCCCTTCCGCCCTCCGCCCTCCGCCCGCATCACCCGCCCCGCGCCCCACGCCCTACGCCCCGCCACCCACGATCGCGCGCTCGACCTCCAGCCGCTTGTTGATCCGCCCCTTGCTGCGCGTCCCGACGACGCGGATGCCGCCCACCTCGCGCGCGTCCGCGACGTGCGTCCCGCCGTCCGCCTGCGTGTCCAGGTCGCCGACGCCGACGACGCGCACCTCGGCGATCCCCGCCGGCAGCAGGTTGATCTTGGTGCGGATCAGGTCGGGGATTTGGAAGGCTTCCTCGCGCGGCAGCAGGCGCACCGTCACCGGCGCCCCCGCCGCGATCGCCGCGTTGGCCCGCTCCTCGATCAAGCGTACCCGCTCCGGGCTGAGATCTTCCAGCTCGAAATCCATCCGCGCCCGGTCGGGGTACATCTGCCCGCCCGTCACCTGCGCCCCGAACTCGCGCCAGATCACCCCGCAGAGGACGTGCATCGCGGTGTGGGTGCGCATCAGGCGGTAGCGCCGCTCCCAGTCGAGCGCCCGCGCACGACCGTCCCCGCGTCGCGGGGGCGCGTCGCCATCGAGGTGGTGCAGCACGTCCGCGCCGCGCTTTTCCACCTTGACCACCGACCAGGTCCGGCCCTCCGCGCGGAGCGTCCCGAGGTCGTGCGGCTGCCCGCCACCCGCGCCGCCCGGGTAGAACGCCGTGCGGTCGAGGATCGCGGCCCCCTCCGCGGTCGCCGTCACCGTCGCGTCGAACTCGCGCAGGTAAGGCCGCGCTGTCGGTCTGATAGAGCAGTTCGGTCATCCCCCTCCCGAGGGGCGCAGGCCGGTGGCGTGCGCGCCAGCACGCCCGCCACGAACTTTGTCAAAGGCTGCGGCGGACGTCAAGTCCTCTGCCCTCCGGCGATCGCCGGCGTCCGCGCGGTCCCGCGGCCGAGTTGCATCCTTGCCTTCGAAGGAAGGGATTCCCCTATCCTTTGTACAGCTTTTGTACGTAATCGGGCGCTGACGTTCGGGGGAGTATTGGAGGGCAGGGGCGCGACATGGACCGCACACTCTCGATCGCGCAGGCGCGCGAACAGTTGACACGCCTCCCCGAGCAGTTCGCGCGCGAGGACGATCTGCGGGCGGTGACCGTGACCCGCCACGGCAAGCCGGTCCTGGCGGTGCTGCCGTGGGAACTCTACGAAGCGATCGTCGAGACCCTCGACATCATGGCCGATCGGGAACAACTCGCTGCCCTCCGCCAGGGCGTGCGGGATCTCGCGCGCGGCGAAACGGTTGATTGGGTGGAGGCGAAGGCCGAACTCGGGCTGTAGGCATGGCCTGGAGGATCGTCCTCACCGTCACCGCCAGGGAGCAATTAGCGGCGATCACCGACCGACGCACCCGTCAGGCGATCGCGCGGCGCATCGATCGCCTGGCGCACGATCCTGAGCGGCAAGGCAAGCCGCTGCTTGGTGACTTGGCCGGGTACTACAGCGTGCGCGCGGCCGGTCAACCTTATCGCATCATTTATACAGATCGCCATCGACGCCGTGATCATCTACATCCTCGCGCTCGGCATCCGCAGGGAGGGCGATCGGTCGGACATCTACACGCTGGCTCGGCGCCTCTTCCGGCAGGGCTTGCTCGCCCCTGCCACCGGGGATTCGGCTGAGGCTCCTCCCCAGGACGAGCCCCCGGAGCGGTCCTGAACCCCAGGGAACCGTCGCCCTAACGGACCCAATTCGGCGTCGCCAGCTCGTCGGTCTCGCCCCGCCAGAAGGCCGAGCCGGCCCGCAGGTAGGCCAGGCCCAGCGCCAGCGACTGGCCGTAGGCGCTCTCGTTCGCCTCGAGGACCAGCGCCTCGCGCACCCGTCCCGGTTCGACCGCTTCGCCGCGCGCGATCGCGCGCGCCGCCCGGATCGCCGGGTCGGCGGCGCGGTAGAACGCCGTCTCCACCCCGTACCGCGCGATCTTCGCCGGGTCGGGATTGGTGAAGACGTCCACGTAGAGCGCGATGTCGATGTACAGCGTCTGCAGCCGCGCGAAGAGGCGGTCGAGCCAGCCGTCAATGTCGTCCTGGTCCGGGATCAGCGTGTGGCTGGAGAGGAGCGCGCGCTGGAAGAGGGAGCGCGCGAACGCCTCCAGTGCCCGGCCCGGCTCGGTCTCGTTGCCGGCCAGCAGGAAACGATCGAACGGCTCCTCCGCCCCCGACAGGTAGACCTGCCGGAAGACGTGGACGTCGTAGTAGGCGGAGACCTCGCGGTGGCCGGTCGTGCTGAGAGCGGGGCCGTTTGCTCGCCCCTGCATCTGGTGGTGGGCGGCGTTCCAGTCCGCCCCGGCGTGCTGGCTCAGCAGCGGCTTCATCACGCGGTCGCAGGCGTTGTGCGCCAGGCAGCCGGCCACGAACGCGATCTTCCGGCCGGTCGCCACCCGCTCGTCCTCCCGGTCCCACCGCTCGCGCGCCCGCGCCAGAACCGGCGCCATGAAGCGGTTCCCGCCGCGCGTCAGCGCCCCCAGCCGCGCGTACTCCCGCTCCGTCGCGATCAGCTCGCGGAAGAGCGGGTCCACCCCCGCGTCATGGGGCGCCAGCCGCCGGCAGTCCTCGAACATCGCCCAGTGCGTCAGCAGATCGGACATACTCGACCGTTACTCCTCCTTCATCAGATGAGAGGCGACGGCCCCGCGGCGCCCCAACGTTGGGGGGAGGACCGGGGCCAGCCGGGTGCCGCCCAAGGCAGGCTGGGCCTGGGCCGGCCTGCTCCCTCCGGGCTTGGAGCGCCGGGAGGCGTGTCCCGTTCCGCCCTACGCCGTCCCGACCGCCTCGCGCGCTGCGGCCGTGTCCAACCCGACCGCGCCGAGCAGCAGATCGAGGTCCAGCACCGGGTACAGGACGTGGCGCTCGAGCAGCGCCGCGACCCGCCCGCGCGCCTCCGCCGCGACCCCCGCGTCGAGCCGGTACTTCGCGCGGCTCCGCTCGCCGGACTTGGTCGTCGTCGGCTCCGTCGCCGCCAGGGTCGCCTTGACGATCGCCCCGATCTCGCGCATCTCCGCCGGCCCCATCCCCAGCGTCGTCACCGCCGGCGTGCCGAGCCGCAGCCCGCTGGTGTACCAGGGGCCGTTGGGATCGAACGGCAGCGAGTTGCGGTTGAGGGTGATCCCGCACTCGCGCAGCGCCGATTCCGCCTGCCGCCCGGTCAGCCCGAACCCGGCCGCCACGTCCAGGAGCAGCAGGTGGTTGTCGGTCCCGCCGGTCAGCACCGGGATACCCTCGGCTTGGCAGGCGTCGGCCAGTGCGCGCGCGTTCTCGACAATCCGCGCCGCGTAGGCCGGGAACTCCGGCGCCGACGCCTCCTTGAAGGCGACCGCCTTCGCCGCCATGACGTGCGGCAGCGGCCCGCCGAGGACCAATGGACACCCCTTGTCGATCGTCTCCGCCCACGCCGACTTCGCCAGCACGATCCCGCCGCGCGGCCCGCGCAGCGTCTTGTGCGTCGTGGAGGTGACGATGTCGGCGTGCGCCACCGGGTCGAAGTCGCCGGTGAACCACTTGCCTGCCACCAGCCCGGCGAAGTGGGCCATGTCCACCATCAGGACCGCGCCGACCTCGTCGGCCATCTCGCGCAGCCGGGCGAAGTTGATGCGGCGCGGGTAGGCGCTGTACCCGGCCAGCAGGATCAGCGGCCGCACCTCGCGCACCTGCTCGTGCAGCCTGTCGAGGTCGAGCAGCTTCGTCTCCGGGTCGACGCTGTAGCTGTAGACGTCGAAGAGGCGGCTGGAGATGTTGTGCCGGTAGCCGTGCGTCAGGTGCCCGCCCGAGTAGTAGTCGAGCGCCAGGAGCCGCTGGTTGCCGAGCGCCGCCCGCACCGCGTCCCACTGTTCGCGCGTCGCTTTGGAGGGGTCTTCCAGCCCGAACTCCGCCAGCGCCGGCCCCTGCACCCGCGCCGAGAGGATCGCGCTGAAGGCGACCAGGTTGGCGTCCGCCCCCGAGTGGGGCTGGACATAGGCGTACTCCGCGCCGAACAGTTCGCGCGCCAGCCGCGCCGCCTCCGCCTCGATCGTGTCGACGTTCTCGCACCCGGCGTAGAAGCGGTGACCCGGGTAGCCCTCGGCGTACTTGTCCGTGAACCAATTGCCCATGGCGAGTTGCGTCGCCAGCGAGCTGTAGTTCTCGCTGGCGATCAGTTTCAAATGCTGCCGCTGGTCGCGCAGCTCCGCCACGATCGCCCGCGTCACCGCCGGCGCCACCCCGTTGAGGTGGTCGAACGCGGCGTAGAATGCCGCCGCCGCCGAGTCGATCGGCCCGCCGTCGAGCCGCCGCAGATATTCCACCAGCAGGCCGCCGCCCGTCGCCGTCGCCCGTCCCGTCTCCGCCTGCATCGCCGCCCTCCCTTGCCTAGCCGCGCCCGCGCACCACGCCGCGCCTCGTGCGTCAATTATCGCCGGAACAACGCAAAAAGGACACCGACAGGTTCGGCGTCCCAGCCCGGGCGAGCGGCTGTCTCGCGCGCTCCGCGCCCCCCGGCTTCCCCCGTAGTCCCTTCCACGTCCCTCGCCAATCGTCCGGGGTGGCCCTCGGTTGTCCGTCGCCCCCAGCGTAGGCCCCCGCGCCCCGGGCGTCAAGCGGGTGAGAATACCCCCTTGCCCCCCAACGTTGGAGGACAGCCCCGCTACAGCCGCCCCAGCACCTCGTCCGCGCGCCGCAGGGCGCGCTCGACCGCCTCGCGGTCGTGGAAGCGGATCGCCCAATCGGCCTGCCGCAGGATCAGGTGCGCCAGGTAGATGCGCCGCAGCCCCGGCGTCGTCCGCGCGGCCAGGCGCCGCCAGAGTCGCTCGCGCGGGCCGGGGGCCGCGCCATCGCCCCCAGCGTCGTCGCTGAGGAAGAAGAGCGTCGCCAGGTCGAACGCACAGTCGCCCGCACGGGTCCCCTCCCAATCGACCACGCCGCTGACTCGCCCTCGCTCGACCAGGATGTTCGCACCCTGGAAGTCGAAATGCACGACGTCATCGGTCGGGGCGCGCTCCCCGGCGTGGTCGGCCACCAGCCGCTGCAACGCGGCCAGCAGCCTCGCCGTCACGGGTGAATAGGCCCGCAGCGGTTCGAGCAGGCAGAAGCCCTCGCCGCCGCGCAGCACCGTCTCGATGATTTGCCCCGGCCAGTCGCGCGATCCCGCGCCGGCCCGCCCCCGCTGCAACTCGTTCAACCCCAGCAGCCGGTCGAGGACCGTCCCGTCCAGCCGCGCGCCCAGGGGGACGCCGGGCAGCGACTCTTGCACCGAGTAGCTGACGCCGAGCGCCGGCGCGAACCCGACGAGCCGGTAGCGCGGCGCCGGATACCCCACCGCCCGGAGCCGCCCGGTGGTCGCCACCGCCGCCCGCAACCCGGCCGGCACCTCGGTCCCCCGGCGCCACTTCAGCACGAACCGTTCGGCGCCGGCGGCGATGGCGAAGGCCCCCTGCTCGCCGGTCGGGTATCGCGCGCCCGCAGTGAATAACGTCCCGTGCCGCTCATTGATGAAGTGCAGCAACTCCGCCAGCATCCGCGCCCCGTTGTCCATTGGTCACGCACCCGCTCATTGTGGATACTCCCGCTTTCCACACCATCCGCTCCCGCCCGTTCTTTCTTATTGATTTTGATCGGGGATTACCGTAGAGAATAGTAGGGGCTGTGGATACCGGGGATAACGCGCGCTTCCCCAGGCAGGACGCCGAAACCGCCGCCCCAGCCGGCGGGGATAACCCATCCACATCTCCCCAGCGGCCCGGACGGGACCCGATCCCACCGCCCGTTTATACCCAACCCCCGCAATGCCTGTACACAACTTATCCCCCAACGCGACCGGTTATCCCCCGCGTTCCGCCGACTTATCCACAGCGGTTTATGTCCATCCCCGTTCTAGAACCCGATCCCTCTCCCCGGCGGCGATGGCGTTCTACCGTGAAAAGACCCCTCCTCCCGAGCCTCCGGCCAGTAGAACAACCGGGGAGCAGTTGTCAACATGGTGGATAACCGGCCCGAAACTGTTGATAACTCCCCCGGTTTGGGGATAATCAGCGCCAATCGCGTAGACTGACCGCCGCGAATGGGGGCAAAGCCGATCCGACGACGATGCGCGGCGAGGTCGGCGCCGGCCGAGGGCTTGGGGTGTGTCGCATACGCCCCCGCGGCGCCAGGTCGATCCCGGCTGCCGCACGCTGACTACTGCACGCCCGCGACATGAGGAGGCACCGATGGCACTCGTCGATCACGGCAGCGTCAACCGACCGGCGGAACCCCGGCCCGAGCAGGGGCCGAAGCCCCTCGCCACTGGCCGCCGCGCGATGGTCTCCACCTCGCACCCCGCCGTCACCGCCGCGGCGCTCGACGTGCTGCGCGACGGCGGCAACGCGGTCGATGCCATGCTCACCGCCATGCCCCTCCAGCAGGTCCTCGAGCCGCAGATGTCCACCCTCGCCGGCGGCTTCGCGATGCTCTACTGGGAGGCCGCCACCGGTCGCGCCACCTACCTCAACGCCAACCTCGACCACCCGGCCGGGGCCCCGATCCCCGACCGCGCGGTCGCCGACACCTCCGGCCAGCGGATCGGCGTCCCGGGGACGGTCGTCGGGATGCGCGCCGCCGCCGAGCGCTTCGGCACCCGCCCCTGGGCTGCCTACTTCGCCCCCGCGATCGCCGCCGCCGAGGAGGGATTCCCGATGTACTCCTTCCTCTACGGCGAGATGGCGGTCAACTACGGCCGCCTCGTCCACTTCCCGGCGGGCCGCGAGCGGTACACCCCCGACGGCTTCCTCCCCCGGTCGGCGCGATTTGGCGGCAGCCGGCGCTCGCCGCCACCCTGCGGCGCGTCGCGGAGCCGGACGGCGCTGAGTGGTTCCAGACCGGTGAATTCGCCCGCCGCTTCGTCGCCGCCGTCCGCGAGAGCGGGGGCGGCCTGACCGTGGAGGATCTGGCGGCCTACCGCGCCCGCTGGGACGAGCCGACCCGCGCCCGCTTCCGCGACACCGAGTTGCTCGGCTCGCCGCCGCCCGACACCGGCGGCCTCTACGTTGGTCTCGCGCTCGGCATGCTCGACCGGCTCGACCTCGCCGCGCTCGGCCCCTGGCGCGACTCGCCGCGCGCCATCGCCCTGATCGCCCGCGCTCTCGCCGAGGCCGATCGCCACATGGCGCAGTACTGCGCCGACCCGGCCGCCTTCGACCTGCCGGCCGATCTCCTCCTCGACCCGGAGTACTGCGGCCTGCTCGCCCGCCTCCTGGCGGGCAGCTTCCCCAAGGTCGACTTGACGCCGCCGGCGAAGGAGGAGCCCGGCCAGCCCCCCGCCGTCGGCCAGGGCGACCCCGGCAAGACCGACAGCAACCAGCTCGTCATCGTCGACGAGGCGGGCAACTGGCTCACGATGCTGCACACCGTCTACGGCTCCCCCTTCGGCACGGGGCTGGTGGTGGACGGCGTCGGCGTCAACACCGGCAACGGCTTCGGCGGCGTCGCGGCCGGGCCGGGTCGTCGGATCGTCACCCCCCTCACCTCGGTCCTCGCCCTGCGCGACGGCCGCCCCTGGCTCGGCCTCGGCACCCCCAGCTACCCGCCCCCCTACGTCACCCTGATCCTGCTGAACCTGCTCGCCTACGGGATGGATCTGCAAGGGGCGATCGAGGCCCCGCGCTTCCGGCTCGATCCGGAGGCCAAAGGCCCGCGGGGCGGCTGGCTCCCCGGGAAGCTCACGACCGAGACGCGCCTGCCGCGGGAGACCCTGGACGGCCTGAAGGCGCTCGGCATCGAGGTCGCGCCACTCGGCGACTTCAACTGGCACGTTGGCTCGGTCCAGGCCGTCCTGCGCGACCCGGCGACCGGCGCCCTCACCGGCGCCGCCGACCCTCGCCGCGGCGGCCACGCCGCGGGCTACTGAGGGTTGTGGGGCGGGGCGCCCGCCCCCCCGCCCCACCCCCCCCCCCCGCGCGCCGCATCTGGTAATCTACCGTCCAACGGCGACCAGACCAGACATAACCCCGCGCCCGATAGGGGGCGGCGAACGGCCACGAGGAGGTGGATCGGTGAGTGCGGGACAGGGGCGGCCATTCCGGATCGTGGCGACCAGCCACGGGCGCCACTGGGATCTGGAAGAGGCGGCCGTCCGCGAGAGCGGCGATGCCGAGTTCGTCCCGATCCCCTGCTCGGGCGAGGACGACTTGATCGCCGCCGGGCGGGACGCCGATGGCATCCTCGCCGGCAACGAGCCCTTCACCCGCCGCGTGCTCGAAAGCTACGACAGGGTGCGCGTCATCAGCCGTCCCGCGGTCGGCTTCGACCAGGTCGACACCGCCGCCGCCACCGACCGCGGCATCGTCGTCACCCACGTCCCCGACTACTGCACCGACGAGGTCTCCGACCACGCCCTGGCGCTGATCCTCGCCCTCCACCGCCGCGTCCCCTGGCTCGACGGCGCGGTCAAAGCCGGCGGCTGGCGGCTGGCCCCCGGCTACGGCGGCGACCGTCCGGCCACCTTCCACGCCGGGCAGTCCCCCGGCCCCCAGCGCCAGTTGCGCGGCCAGACCCTCGGGATCATCGGCTTCGGGCGGATCGGCCGTCGCGTCGCCGAGAAGGCCCGCGGCTTCGGCCTGCGCCTGCTCGCCCACGACCCCTTCCTCGACCCGGCCGTTGGCGAGCCCTACGGCGTCACCCTCACCGGCCGCGACGACCTGCTGCGCGAGGCCGACATCGTGACCCTCCACTGCCTGCTCAACGCCGGCACCCGCGGGCTGATCGGCGCGGAGCAACTGGCGCTGATGAAGCCGACCGCCCTCCTTGTCAACACGGCGCGCGGCCCGCTCGTCGACGCCGCCGCCCTGGTGGACGCCCTGCGGGGCGGCCGGATCGCCGCCGCCGCGCTCGACGTGACCGACCCCGAGCCGCCCGGCGCCGACCACCCCCTCCTCGCCCTGCCGAACGTCATCCTGACCCCCCACACGGCCTACTACTCCGACCGCTCGCGCGCCGAGGTGCGCCGGCGCGGCGTCGAGCACATCCTCCAGGTGTTGCGCGGCGACTGGCCGGACGCCGTCGCCAACCCCGCCGTCCGCGCGGCGGCCGCGACCGGGCAGGCCGGTGCCCGGTCGGGGTGAGCGCCCGCTGATGGCCGGCGATCCGCCCGCGGATGACCGCGCCCGGGAGGAGGCGCGCGAGGAGGAGCGCCTCGTCGTCGAGGCGCAGCGCGGCTCGATCGACGCCTTCAACCGCCTCGTCCGCCGCTACGAGCGCCAGGTCTACAACGTCGCCCTGCGCATCGTCGGCCAGGCCGATCTCGCCGAGGACGTCACGCAGGATACCTTCCTGCTGGCCTACAAGTCGCTGCACCAGTTCCGCGGCGGCATCTTCCGTGCCTGGCTGCTGCGCATCGCCACCAACCGCTGCTACGACGAACTCCGCCGCCGCCAGCGCCGCCCCGCCGACTCCTTCGAGGAGCTGACCTTCGAGCCGCGGGTCGAGTGGAGCACCCTCGCCGCCGGCGAGGAGCCGGAGGCGCGCGCCGAGCGCCTCGAACTCGCCGGCGCGCTGGAGCTGGCCCTCCGCCAGCTCCCGGACGATCAGCGCGCGGTGGTGGTCCTCAGCGACGTGCAGGGCTATAGTTACGACGAGATCGCCGCGATCACCGGCGTCTCGCTCGGCACGATCAAGTCGCGCCTGAGCCGCGGCCGCGGCCGATTGCGCGATCTGCTGCGGCAAAACCCGCGGCACCGGGAACTTTTCGCCCGCTACTGGCGTCGTTATGATGAGGAGAAACAGGGCGAGGGGCGACCTTCGTAGCGCGGCGAGCCGTGGAGCCGCGCGCGGCCCGCGAGCGGGACGCGGTTGACCGGCGGCGGCGCCGCCAGGACCAACGGGAGAACGAAGGTATCATGAACGAGCGAGACCCCCTCGGGAGCAACGGCGCTTCCGGCGGGCAGGGAACCAACGGCGCGGATCGGCACCTCGATGTGGAATTGCTCAGCGCCTACCGCGACCGCGCCGCCCGCGGCGACGACGTCCTCGACCCGATCGCCTACGCGGCGGCCGGCGCGCACCTGTCCGGCTGCGAGCGCTGCCGCGCGACCCTGCGCGAGCTGGACGCCACGGTCGCCCTCCTGCGCGATCTGCCGCAGCTCGCCCCCCGGCGCAGCTTCATCCTGACCCCCGAGTTGATCGCCGCGGCCGGCGGCCGGGCGCCGCGCGAACGGCGGCGCTTCGCCTGGGTCTGGCCGGTGCGCTGGGCCAGCGCCGTCGCCGCGCTCCTCTTTGCCCTCACCGTCGGCCTCGACCGCGGCGCCGCACCCCCGCAGCCGACGACGGGCGTGGTCCTTTCCACCGCCGCCACCGCGGCGATCACCGCGCCGGCCACCTTCAGTACGCTAACTTTCAGCACCCCGACGTTCCCGGATGATACCCCCCCGGTCTGGGCCTTTAGCAGCTTCACCCCCACCGTCTACCCGACCCCGACGGCGGTCCCGACCCCCACGCCGGCCCCTGTCAGGACGACCACGGCGGACCTGTGGCCCGTCGAAGTCTTCCTCGGTTCGCTGGCCTCCATCCTGGCCCTCTTCGGCTTCGCCCTGCCACCCCTGCTCCGCCGCCGCCACCCAGCCGCCTGATCCGCCAGCGGCTGGGCATGTACCCTCGCGCGACCACCGGCGCCCGCCCCGCGGCGGGCGCCGTCTCGCGCCGCGATCCCCTCTTCCCTGGGGCGCCGATCGGTCGCTGCCGCCGGCCTCCCGGCCCCGCGGAGGGGCCGCCTGGGACCGGCCGGGCGCCTCTTCGAGTGTCCCGGGCTGTGCTTGCGTCCTCTCCTTCGAGGGTCGGCGGCCCGAGGGCCGCGGCCCCATGACGTTCGTCATGCCCGCCGCCGCCCGGCGTGACCTTTCGCACTACCGGGATCGTCCCCTGCCCCCTACACTGGACCCTGGTCGCGGCGGGGCCGTGCGCGCCGCCGCCGACTGACACCCGGCCTATCCGCCGCGCGTACATACCTCTCGGGTGGCCGTGCGCCGCGAGCGCGGCCGCCCCGCCGGACGATAACGGGTGGAAGTGGCGCGATTGCCGGCCCGCAACCGTATAGGCTGGGATAGTGTTGCTGGCGAGGCTTTCGAGAAGCACGCGGCGGGGATGTCACACGACGAGCGCGGCAACCGCGTTTCGGAGCAACGTCCGCTGACGCAGCGAGCGATGGACACCGGGCGGAACGAAGGAGGCGGCATGGCCCTGGCACGGACGACAGAGACGATCGGGATGGGCGGCGCGCCGGCGGCGCTGGAGGCGCGGGGGATCACCCGCAGCCTGCCGCTCGGCAAGGAGCGGATCGACATCCTCCACGGCCTCAGCTTCCGGATCGCGCGTGGCGAGTTCGTCGCCCTCATCGGCCCCTCCGGCTCCGGCAAGTCGACCGTCCTCGGCATCATCGCCGGGCTCGACTCGCCCACCGGCGGGCAGGTCCTGGTCGACGGCATCGACATCACGCGGATGAGCGAGGGCCAGCTCGCCGCGATCCGCAACCAGAAGATCGGCATGATTTTCCAGGCCTTCAACCTGATCCCCACCCTCACCGCGCGCGAGAACGTCGAGGTCCCGCTCTACGTCGGCAAGCACGAGGGCTCCCCGTCGGCCCGCGCGAAGGAAGTCCTCGAGCTGGTCGGCCTCGGCCACCGCCTCGACCACCGCCCGACCCAGCTCTCCGGCGGCGAGCAGCAGCGCGTCGCCATCGCGCGCGCCCTCGCCACCCGCCCGGCGATCGTCATCGCCGACGAGCCAACCGGCAACCTCGACGCCAAGAACAGCGCCAACGTGCTGAACTTGATCCGCGAGTTGCGGGCGCGCACCGGGACCACCTTCATCATCGCCACCCACGATCCCACCGTCGCCGCGGCGGCCGAGCGGGTCATCCGCCTCTACGACGGCCGGGTCGTCGGCGACGGCACCCCCGAGGAGGTCGGCATCACCGAGGCCGCCGCCGCCGAGGGGGCCGAACTGCGCACCCAGCCCGACGGGGTCGCCGTCGCGCCCCTCCCCGATGGCGTTCGTCGGTGACCGGGCCGCTCGCGTCCGCGCTGCCGTCGGCCCGCCGCCCGCTGCCCGCTCTGACCGGAGGTCGCCCGTGAAAGCCTCGATGTACGCCCGCTACCCCGCCCGCTCCCTGCTGCGCGGCGGGCAGCGCACCCTCCTGGCCCTCTTCTGCGTCGCCGTCGGCGTGATGGCGATCGTCGGCCTGCAATTGGTCGGCAACATGGTCAAGGACGCGCTGGTCGGCAACGCCCGCGCCCTCAACGGCGGCGACCTCTCCGTCCGCGCGCTGACCACGCCGCTCTCACAGGACGACCTCGCGGTCTTCGACGACCTCAGGCGGCAGGGGCTGATCACCACCTCCACCGCCGCCGTCGAGGAGGACGCGCAGGTCACCCTGCCCGGCGGCAGGCGGGCCAACGTCCAATTCCGCGCGGTCGACCCCGCCGCCTTCCCGCTCGTCGGCGACCCGGCCCTCGCGCGCACGAGCGGGGGCGACTTCGCGACGCTCCTCGGCGCGCCCGGCAACGCCGTCGTCTCCCGGGCCCTCTTCGACCGGCTCGGCGGCGAGCTCGGGCGCACCGCGACCGTGACGGTGAACTCCAGCGGCGGCGGCAACCGCCAGTTCGAGGTGACGATCGCCGGCGTCCTCGACGAGAGCGACACCCTCGGGCAGGGCGAGGCCCTCTTCGTCTCGACCGAGACCTATCGCCGCGCCTCCCCCCTCCCCTTCGGCTTCAGCGCGGCCTACGCCGTCGCGCCCGACCCCGCCGGCGCGGCCCGGGCCAAGGACCTGATCAACGACCGCTTGCCCCTGGCGCGGGTCCAGACCGCCGGTGAACTGCTCGACCAGTTGGAGGATCAGGTCGTCCTGATCAACCGCTTCCTGACGATCGTCGGCCTCCTGGCGCTGCTGATCGGCGGCATCGGCATCGTCAACACCATGCAGGTCCTCCTCGCCCGCCGCCGGGTCGAGATCGCCATGCTCAAGACCGCCGGCTACCAGCGGCGCGACCTCTACGGCCTCTTCGGCCTGGAGGCCGCCCTCCTCGGCCTGCTGGGCGGCGCGATCGGCGCGCTCGTCGGCATCGGCGTCGCCGCCGGCATCCAGGCCCTCTTCGAGCGCGCCTTCCGCCTCGCCCTGCCCTTCACCCTCGACCCGGGCATCATCCTCGGCGGCGTGGCGGTCGGCCTGGCGACGGCGCTGATCTTCGGCCTCCTGCCGATCGTCCAGGCCGCGGGCGTGCGCCCGACTGCCGTGCTGCGCGAGCTGCCGGAGGGGCGCTCCTGGGGCAGCGTCGCCGGCGCGCTCGGCCTGGTGCTGCTCCTCTCGGTCCTCTTCGCCGCCCTCGCCTCGGTGATCATCGGCGACTGGCGCTGGGGCCTCGCCGCGGTCTACGGCGCCTTCCTCGCGCTGGGGCTGCTCAGCATCGGCTTCGGCCTGCTCGTCTTCCTGATCAGCAAGCTCCCCGTCCCCGAGCGCTACTCGCTCCCCTACTTGGCGCTGGTGACGCTCGGCGTCCTGATCGCCGCGGCCCTCTTCTTCGTCCCGAGCCTGCGCGGGATCAGCATCCTCCTGCTGATCCCGACCCTCATCGGCTACCTGGTCGTCCTGCTGCCGCGCGCCTGGAAGATCAGCACCAAGATGGCCTTCCGCAACCTCGGCCGCGCCCGCGGCCGCTCCACCACCACCCTGCTGGCCCTCTTCATCGGCGTCTTCGCGGTCGGCCTCGTCCTCGTCCTCGGCCAGGGGGTGCGCGCCACGGTCAACACCTTCATCGCCAACCAGATCCGCTACAACGTCATCGCCCTCGTCCCCCTGCCGCAGACGCCCGAGTTCGAGCGCGCCGTCGCGGGCCTCGACGGCGTCAAGGGGCGCGTCGCCAACACCGTCGCGCTCGGCACCGTGCCGCTGGCGATCAACGGCGAGCCGATCGCCCCGCGCCTCGGCCAGAGCGACGAGTTCGGCCCCGACCGCATCTCCTCCCAGGTCGCGGTGATCTACCTCAGCGGGGTCCAGGGCTACGACCTGGCCGGCGGCGGCGCCCCGCGCGAGGGCGAGAACTTCGCCGAGCTGACCGCCGGCCGCGCCCTCACCGCCGCCGACGCCGGCACCAACAACGTGCTGCTCGACAACGACCTGCGCAAGCTGCCGCTGCAGCTCAACGTCGGCGACCGGATCACCGTCGCCAACCAGTTCACCGGCCAGCGCGAGACCCTCGACGTCGTCGGCTTCTACAAGTCGAGCGGCACCGGCATCAGCATCAACACCAACGTCTCCGCCGTCCTCGGCTCGCAGGCCCTCGCCCAGCGCCTCGGCGGCCCGGCCACCCAGACCGCCTTCTACCTCGACGTCGACTCGGCCAAGACCGGCGCCGTCACCGAGGCCCTCACCGCCGCCGTCCCGCGCGCCCAGGTCGTCAACCTCGGCGACATCCTCGACCAGTTCGGGCAGGTCCTCAACAACCTGCTGCTGATGTTGATCTCGATCGCCTCGCTGGCGCTACTGGCCGGCATCATCATCATCGCCAACGCGGTTGCCCTGGCGATGCTGGAGCGGCGCCGCGAGCTGGGCATCATGAAATCGGTCGGCTACACCAGCGGGCGCGTCCTCGGCGTGGTGCTGATCGAGAACGGGATCATCGGCGCGGTCGGCGGCCTCCTGGGCATGCTGCTCGTCGCGCTCGCCACCTTCCTCTTCAGCGTCTTCGGCGACGCCAATATCGCCGTCGGCACCCTCACCACCATCGGCCTCGTCCTCTTCGTGGCCCTGGTCGCCATGCTCACCGCCGCCCTCGTCGCCTGGGGCGCCACCCGCGTCCGGCCCCTGGAGGTACTCAGGTACGAGTAGGAACGCCGTTCGACCAATCTGGTGGGTCTCGGCGGGAGCCGCGCGCGGCTCCCGCCGGTGTCATTTCCCCCGAGCGCCAGATCCGCCGCACGCCCTCCCACCGTGTCCCCGCGCCCATCGCCGGGCGCCCTTGGCGGGCGGCCCGCGCCGCTCCCACCCCGCTCGCCTGCCCTTGGACCCCGCATTCCCGTCCGTCAGCGCGTGCGACGCCGCACCCCCGGCGCGCCGACGGACCGCGCGGCGGATTGCGCCCGTGACACGGCTGCGGTAGGAATAGGCCGCGCGGTGCTCGCCGCGCGCCGGGAGACTCGCGAGGCTGGAGGTACGGTGATGGACGAAGAACTGTTGGCGTTGACGCCGGAGCAGCACGCGGCGTTCCTCAGGCGCTACCGTCAGGTGGCCGATTTCCTCGCCAACACCATCGAGTCGCTCTACAATCCGGACCCGGCGGCGGGGCCGAGCCTCCTGGAGGAGGCCATCCCCGAGCGCCAGCGCCGCTGGATCGCGGAAATCCGCGAGCTGCAGCGCGAGCGCACCGCCATCGAGGATTTGCTCGTGGCGCTGGCCCGCCAGCGGACGTCGTACGACTGAGGCGAGGGCAGGGGCGTCCCCCGCCCTCCGCGCCGGACATGGGGGCGGGCGGCCGTGGGGGCGGCCGCCCGATGGGGAGGGTAGGGAGGGTGGGGAGGGTGAGGAAGAAGTAGACTGAGTAGGGCGTTCTCGAGAGGCGGGTAATCGGCCGGCGGGCAATCCCCGGCCGGCGGGACTTCGGCGCGCTGCCCGCGGGCAACACCCGTTACCGCCGACCGCCGACCGCCGGCGCGCTTACCCGACCCGCTCCGGTGCCAGCGCGCCCTGGTGGGCCAGCTCCTGGCGGGCCTGCCAGTAGCCGAGGACGTAGCCGTAGAGTGCCGCGCACTCGGCGTAGTCCTTTACCGCGCCGTGGCGCTCCTCGCGCTCGGCGTCGGTCAGGCGGTGCGCGCTGAAGACCTGGTCGAGCGCCACCTCGGCGAGCGTCGAGACCTGCGTCAGTTGCTCGCTGGTCGGGCGATGCTCGCGGAAGAGGGTCAGGAGCCGCGCCCAGAGCGCCTGCCGGCGCACGAAGGCATCGGCGTGGTCGGCGGTGCGCCGGCGCGCGCGGGCGTCGCGCTCGTCCGCTGGGTACTCCATGGCGTCCCCCCTTTGTGGCTCTGAGCGGGGCGCGGCCCCGGTTCGATCGGTGGCGGTGTCAACGGCCGGAGCGGCTCTGGAGCGACCCCCCGGTCCCGACCTGTCCGTACTCTAGAACAGAAGTTCTAAGTTGTCAAGGGGGGCAGGGCGGTAATTGGTGATCGCGGCGCGCGGATGGCCTGGTTGGAGGTCGGAGTCGGGTAGTGAGGTAGCGAATAGTGGCAGCCAGAGCGCTGATCGCGGAATCTTCGCCCTCTACCCCGCTACCCGACTCCGAACTGGTGCATGGCCCGCGCCGCTGGCCGAGGCAGAGTGTTCATGGTACACTTAGTCGGTTTGAATGGCCGCATGCCGCGTCCCCACGGCGGGACGCTGTGGGAGGGGAAGACCGGACAATGACCGCGACGATGAAATCATTCGCCGACCTGGGGCTGAGCGCGGAGGTGTTGCGCGGCCTGGCCGACCTCGGCTACGAGGAGCCGACGCCGATCCAGGAGCAGACGATCAGCCTGCTGCTGGCCGGGCGCGACGTGATCGCCCAGGCGCAGACCGGCTCGGGCAAGACCGCCGCCTACGGCATCCCGATGATCGAGAAGGTCGAGCCGCTCGACCGCCGGCCGCAGGGCTTCGTCCTCTGCCCGACGCGCGAGCTGGCGATCCAGGTCGCCGACGCGATCCACGCCATCGGCAAGCACCGCGGCCTCACCGTGGCGCCGGTCTACGGCGGGCAGCCGATCGAGCGCCAGTTCCGCGCCCTGCAGCGCGGCGTCCACGTCGTCGTCGGGACGCCGGGGCGGATCATGGACCACATGCGGCGCGGGACGATCTCGTTCGACGCCGTCAAGTTCCTGGTGCTCGACGAGGCGGACGAGATGCTCGACATGGGCTTCATCGAGGACATCGAGTTCATCCTGGAGGGGGTGCCGGCGGAGCGGCAGACCGCCCTCTTCTCGGCGACGATCCCGCCGCGGATCGCCGCGCTGGCCCGGCGCTACCTGCGCGACGCCGAGCGGATCACGATCAGCCGGAACGAGCTGACTGTCCCGAAGATTACGCAGACCTACTACGAAGTCGCCGGCCGCCAGAAGCTCGACGCGCTCGGGCGCATCCTCGACGTGGAGGATCCCGGCTCGACGATCCTCTTCTGCCGCACCAAGCGCGACGTCGACGAGCTGGTCCAGGCGTTGCAGGGGCGGGGCTACTCCGCCGAGGCGATCCACGGCGACATCACCCAGGTGCAGCGCGAGCGGACGCTGAAGCGCTTCCGCGACGGGCAGACCGACGTGCTGGTGGCGACCGACGTGGCGGCGCGCGGGCTCGACATCCCGGCGGTCAGCCACGTCATCAACTACGACGTGCCGGACGACCCCGACTCCTACGTCCACCGGATCGGGCGCACCGGCCGCGCCGGGCGCGAGGGGGACGCGATCACGCTGGTGGCGCCGCGCGAGCTGCGGCAGTTGCGCTTCATCGAGCGGGTGATCGGCCAGCGGCTCAAGCCGATGCGCGTGCCGACGCTGGCCGACGTGGGCGCGGCGGCGGCAGGCGTTCAAGGAGTCGATCGTCAAGGCGCTGAGCGGCGACGGGCTGGCCCCCTACCTGCTGCTGGTGGACGAGCTGGCCGAGGAGTACGACGCCGCGGAGATCGCGGCGGCGGCGATCAAGGTGGCGACCGGCGGCGAGGGGACCGCGGCGGCGACCCCGAGGCGCAGCGCCGCAACGACCACGCGATGGCCGGCGACGGCCAGGGCGCGGAGGCCGGGATGGCGCGGATCTTCCTGAACATCGGGCGGCAGGACGGGGTGCGGCCGGGCGACATCGTCGGGGCGATCGCCAACGAGGCGGGCCTCCCCGGCCGGGCGATCGGGGTGATCGACCTCTTCGACAGCTATTCGTTCGTGGAGGTGCCGCAGGCCGAGGCCCCGCGCGTGGTCGCCACCCTGGCGCGCACGACGATCCGCGGCCGCCAGCTCAACGCCGAGATCGCCAAGCCCCGCTGATTGTCCCGCCGCGCCGAGCAGCATCCCGGCGCGGGGGAGAGGAGGCCGTGATGCACCTCGAAGAGTACTTCACGTTCCTGGCGCCGGACGACATCCGCTGCGGGGGCATCGGATCGGCATCGAAACGGTCCTCTACGAGTACATCCACCGCGGGCGCACCGCCGAGCAGATCGCCGAGGAGTTCGACACGCTGACGCTGGAGGAGATCTACGCCACCCTCCTCTACTACCACCGGCAGCGGCAGGTCAACGATTATCTCGCGGCCTGGCTCGAACATGGCGAGCGGGCGCGTCGCGAGCAAGCGCGCGATCCGGCGGTGCGGCGTTTGCGGGAGCGCCTGCGCGGGGCGCGTGACCGGGCGCTCGCGGCCAACAGCGATGCCGTGGGGAGCGCGGCGACTCCGTGACGCTGCGCTACCTCCTGGATGAGCACATCCCCAGGGCGCTCATCCGTGCGCTCCGCCAGCGCGATTCCGCGTTGGTGATCTGGCGCAGGCACCCAGGCGCTCCGGCACTGGAGACGCCGGACCCCGCTCTCCTGCGCTGGTGCGAGGCGCACGACTTCGTCTTGGTGACCAACAATCGGGCGACGATGCCCGGGCATCTGGCGGCGCACCTCGCGGATAGGGGCCATGTTCCGGGTATCTTCGTCGTCAACCTCGCGGCCGGCTACGCAGCCATCGCTGAGGACCTGTTGCTGGCTGCCCATTTCTCGCTCGCCGACGAGTACCGGGACCAAATACGCTACCTCCCGCTCGACTAGCGGCCCCCCGGCGGGGCGCTCAGGCTGATCGACCTCTTCGACAGCTACTCGTTTGTGGAGGCGCCGCAGGCCGAGGCCGCGCGTGGTGGCCACCCTGGCGCGCACGACGATCCGCGGCCGCCAGCTCAACGCGGAGATCGCCCGCCCGCGCTGAATGCGGCAGAGGACGGGTGCGAACAGCGAGGCGAGCGGCCGGGCGGACAGCCCGGCCGCTCGTCGTATTGGGATGCCGCGAGACGTCTCCATGGCCCAGGGGAACTCGATGCCGGACGAGGACGGCACGGTGGCCGGCTACGCGAGTCCTCGCCCGCAGGCCCGCCGGTCGGCACCGGCCGGCTGTCATCGCGCGATCCGGTCTGCTTGCTGGCGCTACCCGTTCGGCCACGACGATCCGCCGGCCGGCCGGCGGCTACTCGGCGGCGGTGAGGACGGCGGGGAGGTCGAGGCGGCGGCCCCGGCGCAGGAGGCCGACCTGGACCGTCGCGCCGATCGGCGCGCGGTTCAGGAAGCGCTGCATGTCATCGACATCGGCGACGGGCTGGCTGTCGAGGGCGATCACCGTGTCGCCCGGCGCGATGCCGGCGCGGTCGGCCGGGCTGCCGGGGACGACTTGCACCACCCCGATCCCCGCGGGGGCGGCGAGGCCGTGCTCGCGGACGAGGCGGGCGTGCAGCGGGCGCGGCTCGCCGGTGATGCCCAGGAAGGCGTGGCGCACGCGCCCCTCGTTGATCAGCAGGCCGACGACCCAGCGGACGGTGTTGACCGGCACGGCGAAGCAGATGCCCTGCGCGCCCTGGATGATCGCGGTGTTGATGCCGACGAGCCGCCCGCGCGAGTCGATCAGCGGGCCGCCGGAGTTGCCGGGGTTGAGCGCGGCGTCGGTCTGGATGATGTTCTCGATCGGCCGGCCGGTCTGGCTGCGCAGCGAGCGCCCGAGCGCCGAGACGACGCCGGCGGTGACGGTCGCCTGGAAGCCGAGCGGGTTGCCGATCGCGATCACCAGTTGCCCGACGCGCAGGCGGTCGGAGTCGCCGAACTCGGCGACCGGGAGGCCGCCGGCGTTGACGCGGATCACCGCCAGGTCGGTCGCCGGATCGTCCCCGACCGGCTCGGCGGGGAGGGTGCGGCCGTCGCCGAGGGTGACCTCCAGGCGGGTGGCGTCGTGGACGACGTGGCTGTTGGTGAGGATGTAGCCGTCCGGGGCGATGATCACGCCGGAGCCGGCGCCGGTGGCCTCGAAGGGGCGGGGGCCCTGCGGGGTGCGGGCGGTGGCGCGCTTGGTGGCGGCGATGTTGACGACCGCCGGGCCGACCTTCTCGGCGACGGTGACGACGGCCTGCGAGTAGGCGTCGAGGACGGCCTCGGCCTCCTCCTCGCCCATCGGCCCGCGCGGGGACGGCGGGGCGACGGCGGGGCCGAGGACGCGCAGGGGTGCGGCGTCGTTGCGGATGGTGGGTGCGGACATGGATGCTCCCTTTCGCGAACTGGTGGGTGTAGGGGGGAGAAACCGGCGCGGCGCGGGGCCGGCGTGCCGGTTCGGGGACGGGCGGCGCGATTTCACCCTTCTACCTACCATAACAACGCGGCGCGCGCGGACCCTATTTCCCCGGCGTGTTACACTGCGGCCGCCGGGCGGCGGAGGGACGAGGGAGGAGGGGCGCGTGAAGATCACCGAGATCGAGACCTTCCAGTTGACCGGGCCGGAGCTGGCGGAGCCGGTGCGGCCGGCCTGGGCGCCGGGGAGCGAGTGGCGGCGCTGGGGCGGCACGGTGGTGAAGGTCTCCACCGACGAGGGGATCGTGGGGTACGGGTCGCCGGGCTACGCGGCGGCCCCGGCGATCGAGGCGTGGCTGAAGCCGCAGTTGCTCGGGCAGGATCCCTTCGCGCTGGAGCGGCACGCACGGCTCTTCCGCGAGGCGAACGCCGGCTGGGGGCTGGAGATCGCGCTGTGGGACATCATCGGCAAGGCCTGCGGGCAGCCCTTGTACAAGCTGTGGGGCGGGTTCCGCGACCGTGTGCCGGCCTACGCGTCGTTCATCGAGGTGCGGACACCGGAGCGGCGGGCGGCGGACGTGGCGGCGCGAGGGGCGGAGGGCTGGCGGGCGGTGAAGCTGCGCCTCCACGACCGGACGATGCGCGAGGACCTGGCGCAGGTGGAGGCGGTGCGGCGGGCGGTCGGCGACGAGATGACGATCCTGGTGGACGCGAACCAGGCGCAGCAGCCGGGGACGCCGCAGCCGGAGCCGGGGCCGGTCTGGACCTGGGAGCGGGCGGTGCAGACGGCGCGCGAGCTGGAGCGGCTGGGGGTCTACTGGCTGGAGGAGCCGCTCGACCGCTACGACTTCGAGGGGTTGACGCGGCTCTGCGCGGCGGTGGAGATCCTGATCGCGGGGGGCGAGAACAACCGGGGGCTGCACGAGTACCGCTGGCTGATCGAGCGGGACTGCTACGACGTCTTGCAGCCGGAGGCGATGGTCGGCGAGACGATGACGCAGATCCGCAAGGCCTGCGCGCTGGCGGAGCTGCACCGCAAGCAGTGCGCGCCGCACCACGGCGGGGGCGGGCTGGGCTTCGTGGCGCACTTGCACCTCTGCGCGGCGATCCCGAACTGCCCGTTCGTGGAGGTGTTCCATGAGCCGCCGGGGCTGGACAGCGACCGCTTCCAGTGGTACCTGGCCGAGCCGATCCGTCTCGATCCGGCCGACGGCTGCATGGCGGCGCCGCAGGGGCCGGGGCTGGGCGTCGAGGTGGACGAGGAGAAGCTGGCGCGGTACGCGGTGCGGTAGGG
>JAUJMV010000030.1:50611-72081 GCA_030446685.1 Thermomicrobiales bacterium
AATCGCCGGCTCGGCGCCGCCTGGTTTGTCACCGACACCTGGCCCTTCGATAGCGGGCTGGGCGCGCGCATCCTGGACCTCGAATCGCGGTATCAGCACCTGCCGGACCCCGCTCGCCGCGCCAGCGGCGGCGCCGACGGATAGTTCGCCGGTCTCCGCGCCGCGGATCGCGACCGTGGCCGGGGCGCCGCTGGCGGGAGATCCGATCGGGGGCGCGCGGGCGTAGAGCGGGCAGGGGGAAGCGCCGGAGGGTCGCGGGCGGGCGCGCGCCCCCCGCGCCGGCGCGATGAGGTTTCCCGGAACGAAGGAGGAGAAGCGATGGCTCGTCCACGGTTGGCCCTGGCGATGGTCCTGGCGCTCGTCGGCGCGGTGGTGTTCGGTCTGGTCGGGCTCGGGGCCGGCGGCGCGGCGGCGGCGCCCGACCGCTATGTCCTGCCGGGCGACAACGTCTTCCCGGAGGGGATCGCCACGACGCCGGACGGCCGCACCTTCTACGTCGGCAGCACGACCAGCGGCGCGGTGTTCCGGGGGGACGTGGCGTCGGGCGAGGTGGAGGTCTTCCTGCCGGGCGGGAGCGACGGCCGCACCGACGTGCGCGGCCTGAAGGTGGGCAGCGGCAAGCTCTATCTCGCCGGCGGCCCGACCGGGCGGATCTACGTCTACGACATCGCCGGCAAGCGGCTGCTGGCGCAGTTCGCCACCGGGCTGACGCCGACCTTCGTCAACGACGTGGCGATCGCGCCGTCGGGCGACGCCTACTTCACCGACTCGAACAGCCCGGCGATCTACCGGGTGGCGGCCGACGTGACCGGGGGGAACGCCTTCGAGCGCTGGCTCGACCTCAGCGGCTCGCCGATCCAGTACGGGCAGGGCTTCAACCTCAACGGCATCGCGGCCAGCGCCGACGGCCGGTATCTGGTGACGGTGCAGAGCAACACCGGCAAGCTGTTCCGGATCGAGACCGGCAGCAAGCGGGTGAGCGAGATCGACCTCGGCGGGGCGACGCTGATGGGCGGCGACGGCCTCCTCCTCAACGGGCAGACCTTGTCAGTGCTGCGGAATAGCGCGGAGCTGCTGGTCACGCTGCGGCTGGCGCCCGACTTCGCCAGCGCCGCGGTCGTCGCCACCGACACCGACCCGCGGTTCGACTTCCCGACCACCCTCGCGCGGGCGGGCGACCGGTTCCTGATCGTGAACTCGCAGCTCGACAAGCGCGGGCGGAACGAGGCGCCGACCCTGCCGTTCGTGATCCTGAGCGTCCCCGTCCCCGGCGCGGCGACGCCGGGGATGCCGAACACCGGCGCCGGCGGCGGGCAGCCGTTGCCGCCCGGCGCGGGGGCACTGGCCGCGGCGCTGCTGGCGGCGCTCGGCGGCGGGGTGGGGCTGGCGCGGCTGCGGCGGCGGCTGGGGTGATCTCCCCCATCTCCGGCCCTTCCCCCAATCCCGGGGGGAAGGGAGGAAGCCAGTGTCACGCCCCTGCCATCCGGGTAGGCGCGGTATCATGTGGACCCGGCCCCAACGGGCCGGGTCCGCGCTTGTGCGGCGACAGGGCGATGCGTGGGGAGGGGCCGGGCCGATGCTGACGCGGGAGGGGCTGCCGGCGGCGGCGCGGCTGTTCGATGACCGGGTGGCCGATCTGCTGCTGCGCTACGCGGGGGAGGGGCCGTACGAGCGAGACCTGTTCGTGCCGGACGAACGGGCGGTGGCGGGGCTGCGGGCGGCGGCGGAGGCGGTCCGCGCGGGCCGGGCGGCGGCGGGGGCGGCGGGCCCCGGGAGCCTCTGCGAGGCTCCTGGCGGACTGCTTGGCGGGGCTGGCGGCGGACCTGGCGGCGGACGCGGCGCGGCCGGCGACGTTCATCCGCGGGTTCGCGGGGGGCTGCTGCGGGCTGTGACCGAGGACCCGCGCCCGCCGGGGAGATCGGGCCGGTCGTGGCGGCGCGGCTGGCGGGGGCGCCTGCGCTCTTCGCGGCGGTGGAGGGTCGGTGCCGGGCGCTGCCGGACGACCGGATCGCGGCGGTGCGGGAGGCGCTCGACGCGGCGACCGGGATCCTGGGCGAGTGCCGGGCGACCGTGGCGGGGTGGCCGGGCGGGGCGGCGCTCGTGGCGGGGACCGACGCGGCGACAGAGGCGGCGCGGCGGGCGGGCGCGGCGCTGGCGGCGTTGCAGGGCGGGCCGCGAGGTCGCGCCGGAGCCGGCGGGGGCTTACACCGACCTGCTGGCGGGGCGGTTCGGGATCGCGCTCGACGAGTTGCTGGCCTGGCACGAGGACGCGGTCGCGGCGGAGGCGGAGGAGCTGGCGCGGGCGGCGGCGGCGATCGCGCCGGGGGTGCCGGCCCATCTGCTGCTGGACGAGCGCAGCGGGCCGTACGCCGGCCCGGAGGCGATGTTCGCGGCGGCGCGCGAGTGCCTGGCGCTGGCCCGGTCGCGGGCGCGGGAGTTGATCGCGCTTCCGGCGGGGGAGGAGTGCCGGATCCGGCCGTTGCCGCGGCTGCTGGAGTCGTCCTATCCGTGGGGGGCGGCGCACGGCTTCCCGCCCCTGTGCGGCATCCTGACCGGCACCTGGTACCTGAACGCGGCGAACTGGCGGGCGGTGACCAGGGGCTGGGTACGGATATTCCAACCCATTGTTACCATGTACCCTCACCGTCAGCCGGCGCATGGCGACGGGCTGGGCGTTACGACGGCATAAGGCTATCAGCACCGATTAGCATTCCTGCCACACCAGCCGTACCCAAGCCGGCTGAGGCTGGCTTCCTTCCTATCCGTTCCATATCACGAGGGGGCATGATCTAACCTGGGCACAGAGATTCGGTAGGGATGCAGGGAATGGAAGAACTCCGTGATTCTACGGATGGCAACGCGCGCTAGTGTTGCTATACTCTGCCGCACTTAGGTGAGAGGCGGCTCCCGTTGGGGGCGAGTTTGTCCGGGTCGGCCCTGGTGGTGGCCGATTAAGAGTCTAAAGGATGGGGGAGCCGGTGGGTGGTGTGCAGGCGATCCGGCCAGTCGGCGGGGGACTGACACGACGCGATTTTCTGTACCTCGGTGCGGGGGCGGCGGTCGCCGCGTTGGTGCCGTCAAACGTCGCCGCCACCCCCGGGAGGCGGCAAACCCGGTCCTGGCACGCCGTCCGCGCTCGACGATCCGTACCGGGGCGCGATCCCGCTCGTCTTCCCGGTGGCCGACGGGACCTATCGGAAGCCGGTGCGGGACAACTGGCACGACAATCGCGAGGGGGACTACGGGTATTCCTGGAGCCACGAGAATAGCAGCACGCAGCGCGCCCACGACGGCCTGGATATCTTCCCGCGCTTCACCGGCTCGTTGCCCACGGTCTACGCACCGTTCGCGGCGCGGGTCGTGGACGTCAATGTCGATCATTACCGCCGCGCCACCGACGCGCCGCTACTCCCACCCTGGGACTACGGGCGGGACAACATCTATGGCAATTATCTCTGGCTCTACAGCACCGACCCTCGCAGCACGGGGTTCTTCATGTTCTACTGCCATTTGCAGGATGAAAGGCTCCTCCGGGGCTGGCGGATCGGCTCGCCACGAATGCGGCGATCGGCGTCAGCACAGCCGTCGACGTCAGCACCCCCGTCGGCGTGATGGGGGAGAGCGGCAACGCCCTGGCGACCCGCAGTTGCACCTGGAGATTCACCGGCCCAAGGATACGGCCTTCACCTGTGAACGGTGCGTATGGCCCAAGGAGAGGATGACGGCGATCAACCCGTACCCTCGCTGAACAACGCCACGCGCCGGTAACCGGGATGTGCTTCATACTGTGAGAAGGGGAAGATGCAGGACACCGGATTCTCGCCCGAGGAAATCTGCCGGCGCGCCCAGCAGAATGCCACTGCCACGATGCTGGCGGGTTCGCCTACGTGCAGGAGCAGGGACTCTCGGGCGAGGACTACGCGCACTGGATCGGTCGGCGCTTCGCCCCCGGATGGGAGCGGGTGCGCGAGGAGGGCGCGCTGGCGGTCGCGCGGCAAGCGGCGCTCAGCATCGCCTCGGTCGGGGGCGTGCTCCTGAGTATCTCGGGCGATGAGGCGCGTGCCGAGGTGACCGTGGGGGCGTGGCCCGCGCAGGAGTTCCTGACCTTGCTCGATCTCTCCCAAACCGATGCCGACGCCGCCTACCACATCTTCGGCCCGATCGCCGAATCGCTCGGCCTCCAGTACGAGTGGCAGCGCGGGGCGGATCAGGTGCGACTCGCCTTCTCGCGTTGATTCACGATGCCGGAGGAGTGGGCTCTGAATATGCCAATTCAAAGCCGTATGTCCTGACCGTGAGCTGGCGCGTGGCCGCAGGCTGGGCACTGCGGCGTTGGCATGCTTGAGACAACGGCCGTGCTGACGGAACAGGCGGACTGCACCCCAAATAGCGAACCAGGTTCAAAGTCAACTCCTCGGAGAGGCGGTGACCGCCGGAGGAGGAGAACGATGGTGCGAGGACGCGCGTTCGCCGGAGTCAAGCTGACGGTCGTGCGGCAGGTCGTGAGCGGGGAGAAGCGCCCGGCGCAGGTCTGCCGCGAGCACAGTGAGCGTGCTGCTGCGCTGGCGGCACGAGTGGCCTTCACGCCGCACGAGCTGGCCGCCGCCGATGCGCTGGAGCGCAAGGTTGCCGAGCTGGAGCGGTTCTGCGGGCAGCTGGCGCTGGAGAACGCCGCGCTGAAAAGGGCTGCGCGCGCTACCGTCGCGGAGCGGCACGCGATGATCGCCGCGATGCGCGAGGCCGCCCCCGGCCTGTCGCTCGCCGGCTGTGCCGGCCCGCCGGCGCCGGGCGGACCTGGTACTACACGCGCCCGTCGGCGGACGCGGTGGCCGCGCGCGACGTGGCGCTGCGACGCGATCGAGCGGCTGGTGCTCGCCTCCCGGCTATGGTTACCGCCGCGTGACCAAGGCGCTCCAGCGCGAGGGCTGGGACGTGAACCACAAGCGCATCCTGCGCGTGATGCCCGGGAGTCCCTGCTGTGCCAGATCAAGCGCCGGTTCGTGGCGACGACCGACGCGGCGCACGCGCTGCGGACCTACCCCAACCTGCTCACCGGCGCGCTGCTGGCCGCGCCGGACCAGGCCTGGGTCGCCGACATCACGTATGTCCGCCTGCCGACAGCCTTCGTCTACCTGGCCTGCCTGCTCGACGCCTGGTCGCGGCGCTGCGTCGGCTGGCACCTGTCCGCGGTGATCGACACGCGCCTCACCCTGGCCGCGCTCGACCGGGCGCTCGCGTCGCGCCGCCCGGCGGCGGGGCTCATCCACCACTCCGATCGCGGCGTCCAGTACGCCAGCGGCGACTACGTCGCGCGATTGGAGGGCGCGGGCGTGCGGATCAGCATGGCCGCCAAAGGCAACCCGTACGAGAACGCCAAGGCCGAGAGTTTCTTCAAGACCCTGAAGCGAGAGGAGGTGTACTTGCGCGCGGACCTTCGAGGAGGCCGAGGCCAATCTGGAGCGCTTCATCGAGGAGGTCTACAACGCGAAGCGGCTCCATTCGAGCCTCGGCTATCTGCCGCCGATCGAGTTCGAGGCGGCGCACGCGACCACCGGCGGAGTTGACTTTGCCCGTGGTTCTGATCAGGGTTCACTCCAACTTGCAGGGCTGAGCAGTGCTACAATAGACACCGGGACGTGAGCACCGCGAGACGGGCATGCTTTCCTATTTTCGACAGATTATGCGCTTTAGTCATTTTGGCATAGGATATGCAGGAGGGCTACGGTTAGTGATGCTCTAAGCTTGTGATTTAACCCCGTCGGTAGCCCGGTCGCGGGCGGTGGGCCGCGCGCCTGCGGCGATGGCACACACTTGCCCGCATGGATGCGAAAAGCGTCGCGTTGCGCGACTTCCGTGACGACTTCTACGCCTGCCTCTACCGCCGCGCGGACGCGCTCTTCGAGCTGACAGAGGCCGTGTCGAGCGCCGGGGCGCCCTCGCCGGTCCACCTGAGCGGCGAACCCGCCCACCGGCGGGGCTGGGGCAGCCTGTACGCCGCGCTGGCCCACGGGGCGGCTCGACGAGACGGGGCTGCGGGCGCTGCTCGCCTGCCACCCGCTGGCCGATGAGCGGCCGGTCGACGCGGTTGATTGCAGCGTCTGGCCGCGCTGCGACGCGGAGGCGAGCCCGGAGCGCGGCTACTATTACCATCCCTCGCGCCACTCCGCCGGGCAGCCCATCGTGGCCGGGTGGTCGTACCAGTGGCTCGCCCAGGTCGGCGTTGCCCGCGAGAGCTGGACCGCGCCGCTCGACGTCCGGCGGGTCCACCCGCGCGAGAGCGCCAACGCCGCCGCCGCCGAGCAAATCGCCCGCCTCGTCCGGCTCCTGCCCCGGCCGGGGCGATCCCGCTGTTCGTCTTCGATGCGGGCTACGACTCGGCCCAGTTGCAGCAGGGCGTGGCCGACCAGCGCGCGGGCGCTCCTCGTGCGGCTGCGCTCCGGGCGCTGCTTCTACGGCGACCCGCCGCAGGGGCCGCCCTGGCGGAAGGGCGGGCGGCCCACCCCGGCACGGCCACAAGCTCGACTGCGCCGACCCGGCGACGTGGCCAGAGCCGACCGCCGCGCTGACGGTCGAGGACGTGCAGTACGGCACCGTCGATGTGCGGGCGTGGGCGGGCGTCCACCCGAAGATCCAGGCGCACGAGCGGCGGGCAGCCGCGGCCCCACGCCCATCGTGCGCGGCACGCTCATCCGCGTCGAGGTCGCCCGCCTGCCCCGCCCGACGCGCGAGCCGCAGGTGCTCTGGCTCTGGTGGCATGGCCCGGCCGACTATCCGCTCGACCTCGACTTCGTCTGGCGGGCGTATCTGCGTCGCTTCGACCTGGAGCACACCTTCCGCTTCCTCAAGCAGACCCTCGGCTGGCAGACCCCGCGCGTGCGCTACCCGGAGCAGGCCGACCGCTGGACCTGGCTCGTGCTGGTCGCCTACACCCAGCTCCGGCTCGCCCGCGCCCTCGTCGCCGACCGCCGCCTGCCCTGGGAGCGGCCCTACCCGCACGGTCGCCTCACGCCCGGCCGCGTGCGCCGGACGGTTGCGGCACTGCTGCTCGCCCTCGGCACGCCCGCCGCCGCGCCACAACCCTGCGGCCGCTCGCCCGGCGACCACGGGGCCGGCGCTCACCGCCCGCGCCGCGCCATCCGGCCATCAAGAAAGCCGCCTGACCGCCCCGCTCGCCTCCCACCCCCATTACCGCGCGATCCCACGGACTCGCGTGGCCCTTCGTGTGGTTAAATCACAAGCTAAGGTGCTGTGAGTCGGGCAGGTGGCCGAGGCGGAGAGGTGGCTGCCGTACCGCAACCGCATCCGGGCACGAAGGCACTTGGGTACTAGGAGGAGAGAAACATGAAGACACTCCGTTGGCTCGCACTGCTGGGGAGTATGTTCAGCCTGCTGCTCGGGATCGTGGCGGTCGGGCTGCCGACGCGCCGGGTGGTGGCCGCCGCGTTCCAGACCGCGACGGTGACCCAAACTGCAACGACGGCGACCGCCGCCTAGAGGAGGACGGCGACCACTACCACGACCGCCGCGACGACCCCGACCGCCGCCAGGACGGCGACCACTACCACGACCGCCGCCACGACCGCCGCCAGGACGGCGACCACTACCACGACCGCCGCCACGACCGCCGCCACGACGGCGACCACCGCCACGACCACCGCCACGACCGCCGCCAGGACGGCGACCACCGCCACGACCGCCGCACGACCGCCGCCACGACGGCGACGCCGCGGGCCACGACGACCCCGCAGCGGAGCCCGACGGCCGGGCAGGGCGGTGGCACGCCGGCCTCGCTGAGCGTGCAGCTCCTGCCGGAGAACAACTCGGGCCAGTCGGGGGTGGCGGTGCTGACCGACCTGGGGAATAACCAGACGCGGGTGGCGATCACGCTGGGCGGCGGGGCGGCGAATGTGGCGCAGCCGGCCCACATCCACGAGGGGTCCTGCGGCCCGACCCTCAACCCGACGCCGAAGTACCCCTGAGCAACGTGGTCAACGGGGTGTCGGAGACGACCGTGCCGACCTCGCTGGCGGAGTTGCGCTCGAAGCCCTACGCGATCAACGTGCATAAGTCGGCGCAGGAGGTGCAGGTCTATGTCGCCTGCGGCAACATCACGCCGCCGGGCCTGCCCCCGCGCACCGGCGACGGCGGCAGCCTGCGGGCGGGGTCGCTGCCGCAGGGGGCGCTGTTGGGCGGCGCCGTAGCGCTCGCCCTGGCGCTGGCTGGGGGCTGTTCGCCCGGCGGCGCCGGGCCTGACAGGAGGTCGCGATGAGGCGACGCACCATCCTGCCCACGGTTGCGGTGATCCTCGCCGCGCTCCTGATCGCCTGCGGGGGCGGCGGCGAGCCGACAGCCGCCCCCACCGCGGTGCCGACGGTCGCGGCCGGCTCGGCGTCGCCCGTCCCCACACCGGCGGCGCCGCCCACGCCGAGCCCGGCGGCGCCGCCCACGCCGAGCCCGGCGGCGCCGCCCACGCCGGCGGCGCCGCCGACCGCCCCGGCGTCGCCGTCCCGGACGACGCCCTCGGTCGCCGATATAGGCGTGCCGGTGCGGGTCAAGATCCCGGCGATCGGGGTCGACGCCGCGGTGGAGCGGGTCGGGCTCGACACGGAGAACGCGATGGATGTGCCGCAGGACCCGCAGAACACCGCCTGGTATCAGTACGGGGCACGGCCGGCAGCCGGGCAACGCGGTGATCGCGGGGCACGTCGATTACCGCGGCCTCGGCCCGGTCGTCTTCTACCGCCTGCCGGACCTGAAGCAGGGCGACGAGGTGATCGTTGTGGACGACAAGGGGTCGAGCGCCGCTTCACGGTGACCGGGAACGAGACCTACCCGCGCCGGGACGCGCCGCTCGACAAGATCTTCGGTCCGGTCGCCGGCGCGGGGTTGGTCCTGATCACCTGCGACCGAGAGAGCACCTTCGACGGCACCCGGCGCGAGTACCGCAACAACATCGTCGTCTACACCGAGGCCAAGCGCTGAGCCGGGGGCGGTGCGCCCCGGCCGACGCAGCAATTGCGTCCCTTGCGTCCCCAGATGGCCTGTAACTCTATTCGGGACGAATGGATCGGCCTCACGGATTTCGAGACCCGCTTTCCGATGCGCTTGAGCGTACGATGGAACGGGTCCAGGTCGGGGCCGGGACCTGCGCCGCAATTGCCGAGGGGCGGGCCATGAGCCCGCCCTTCACTCTGCCCGCTCGCTCCGACCACCGGTCTGCCAAGCAGTGTGAAGCACTTGGGTGCAGATGATGGCAATTCATGAGGTCTATCCGGGCCACCACGCGCAGAATGTCAAGACGGCGGTCGGCGACCTGCCGGTGAGCGCGAAGGTGGCGGGCTTCAACGGGCGGGCGACGCCGCTGGTGGAGGGGATCGCCCACCGCTCCGAGGAACTCTTGAGCGATCTCTACGGCGACGCGCTCTTCCCGCTCTTCGTCCGCTTCCGGCGGCTGCACACGGCGCTGCGGGTGCAGGCCGACCTGCTGCTGCACCACTTCGGCGGCCGGCGGCGGAGGTGGCGCGGCTGTACGTGGACCGGCTGGGGTTCAGCCCGGGTCGGCGCGCGGCCAGGTCCACTACCAGGAGCTGCACCTCGGCTACATGGTCTGCTACTACTACGGCTACCGCGCGCTGGCCGCCCTGCGCGCGGCCTCGCCGCTCGCGGAGCGCGAGTTCACCGAGACGACGTTCGCCTGCGGCTACACACGACGCTGGAGGTGGCGCGGCGGGCGCTGGCGGCGCGGGCGCGCGACGAGGGCGCCGAGGGGTGTGACGGGGCGGCATTTTGGGGGGGATTTTGGCATGTTTTGGCCTCCTTTTGGGGCTCGATTGGCGGGCGGCGGCTGGGCGGTTTCCCTGTGGTGGCGGCGATTTTCGAGGTCGCGACGGCGGTTCGTTTCGTTTTTTCTGCCCTTGGCGGGGGACGACGATTGAAGGGGGCCGACGACTGAAGTCGTCGCTAGGGGCTCGCTGCGCTCGCCACGAAGCCCACCTACGCGGGCTGGGACGGTCGGCCGTGGCGGTGACGGTGTGATGAGCGCTCGGGCTCCCCGGCACTTGGATCGGACCCGAGTGGGCGGGGTGGGTGCGCCAGGGGGTGGGAGACGGGGCGGGGGTGCGGGGATTAACGGTCGCGCGGGTTGTCCCCTGTCACTGATGGTGTCGTTGGCGCGGGAGGGAGCACGTCAGCGTCGGTCCAGGCTTCGTCCGGGTCCAGGCCGTCCAGGAGCGTGCCGTCGAGGGCTTGTCGCTCGGCGACTTCCGCGACCCAGGCCGAGGGGTCCTGCCGCGTGGCCGCGACCGCCTGCTGGAGTTCGGCGAAGAAGTGGCGGCGGTGGTCGTCACCGATCGGCATCCCTCCACTCCGCTACGCGGCGCGGGGCCGCCTGCCGTACTACCAGGACCGCACTGTGATCCGCCGCCGCAGATCGTCCAGTAACTCGTCGTAGGTGAAGCACAGGACGTGTTTGCTGTCGATGACGACTTTCTCGCGGCGCCAACGCAGCAGGCTGATCTCGGCCGGGTCGAGCGCCGCCTGGCGCCCTACGACGAGGAGCGCGGCGATGCTGATCGACCCGGCGCCGAAGAGCTCCTCGAACTCCGGCGTCCGGCGCTGGTTATCCAGCAACTGCAACCAATCGATGATCTGGCTGTACCCTTGCTCGAAGCGTTCCGACCAATGGGGGGTCCTCCTCCCCCGCTGCCGGAAGACGCTCGTCGCCTTGCCATCCTCGAACTCGACGAAGACAAAGTTTTGCGTCGTCGCGTCGCCGATGACGAGATCGGCCGTGAACTTCCCGAGGAGTGACAGCTCATAGGCCAGCCGGTCGGGGCTGGCCAGGTTCACGTTGTAGGAGCCGAGGGCTGCCGCCAGGTGCGGATGTCGGCGGAAGAACGGGAGCACTTGTGCGCGCTCGTCCAATTCCTGCGTCGTCGCGAGGAGCGCCGCGAAAGCGTCGAGCGATTGCCGGCATTGGTCGGGGTCGAATTGGAGCGGGAGGAGTCGGTTGAGGGGCCATTCCGCGTTAGCGGCCACGCGAGTAGCCCCGGAGGACCCCCGGCCGCACGATCTCCACCACGCTCATCCCGCCGCCGGCCATCGGCTGCACGATGAGTCCGAGATCGGGGGTGAGTTCCAACAGGGACAGGTTGTCCGCGCCGGGTAGCTGCTCCGTGGACCAGCGCGCGGCATGCGCGGCCTGCCAGCCCCAGAGTACGGGCAACGCGCGCAGGATCCGTTCGCGATCCGCGTAATCGAGCTGTTCGAGGGCCACCAGGACGGTATCGCTCAGGAGGTCGGACAAACCGCGCCGTTCCTCCGAGACCAGGATTCGCCAGCGACCGGGGAATTCCCTGACGATGCGTTGCCGATCGGCGGCGATCGTCGCCTGCGGCGGCGGCGTTGTCGTTACCTGCCACCGGCCACCGGGCAACCAATCCTCATAGCGGAAGACGACCGTGGCGACGGCATCGGCGGCGAAGCGCAGGTGGAACGTCTCGGTTGCGGCCGTTGGCTCCGCGAGCCGCACGCGCACCTCTTGCTCGTTGAGCAGCCGCGCCTGGGGCACGAGGATGTGGGTCGGCCCCAACGGCACCACTGCTCCGAAGAGCACGAAGCGCTCGCCCGCGGCACTGGACAGCTGGAGGCCGCGCACTATCCCGCCGGCGAAGTCGTCGACTAGAACCCGCGCCTGGCGGGCATTCACCGGCAACGCGACCCAGGTCCACCTTTGCGTGGCCTCCCCGTACTCTAACGCCGTCCGCACAAACCCGATCAGCCCCTCCTCGTCCGTTGTCAGGGGCCGGCTCGGTAGCTTGATGCGTCGCGTCAGCTTGGTCTCGATGAACGCGAGGTCGGCCCGCACTGCCTGATGCGGGGGCAACTGCTCGGCGGGCGAGGGGGCGGTCGGCATGAGCCGCAACTCTGGCCACCCCGCTTCCCCGAAGGACAGATTGAGCTGCTCCGCCGCCACCATCGCGCACGCCTCCTACATGGTGCCGATTGTAGCACAGCCAACGCCGGCCGAGGTTTCCGGCTGCGTTCGCGCGGACGGCCCTTCCACGGACGATGCAAGCTCGGAATTGACGCAGCAGTGTCAATGGGGGCGGGAGCCGTCACCGGCTCCCGCCCCTGTCTGGTTTTCGTTCTGGGGTGCGCCTCTACTTATACCTGAGCGCCTTAACAGCAGCCCCAACATGGCCGCCGCGATGTCAGCCGCCAGATCGCGCGGGGCGTCCGGCGTCATGCCTCGGGTGCGCCAGTGGCCGAGGGGCGGGGTACAATGGGGCGGTCGGGGGAGGCAGCGTGGGGCGCGGGGACAGGACGGGAGGGCGCGCGGGTGTCGGGGATAGCGTATCGGGCCGCGCCACCGGCGACGGCGGACCTGGTGATCGTCGGGGGCGGGATCGTCGGGGCGGCGACCGCGTTCTACGCGGCGCGGGCGGGCCTGCGCCCGGTCCTGCTCGAACGCCGCCCGGCGCTCGCCACACTGACGACCGCGGCGGCGACCGGCTCGTTCCGCCTGCAGTTCGACAACGAGGAGGAGTTGCGGCTGGTGCGCCGCTCGGTGGCCCTCTTCCAGGACTTCGCGGCGATCACGGGGCAGACACGCTACGACCCGGCCGTGCGGCGGCAGGGCTACCTCTGGCTGACGACGACCGAGGCGGGGGTCGGGCGCCAGCGGCGCCTCGTGGCCTGGCAGCGCGCCTGGGGGCTGGATGATGTCGAGATCCTCGATGGGGACGAGGCCCGGCGGCGCTTCCCCTTCGTCGGCCCGGCGGTGCTGGGGGCGCGCTTCCGCGCCGGGGACGGGTTCCTCGACCCGGTGGCGCTGACGCTGGGGCTGGCGGCCGGGTCGGAGGTGCCGATCATCACCGGCTGCGGGGTGACCGGCTTCCGGGTGGCGGGCGGGCGGCTGGCCGGCGTGGAGACGACCGCCGGCCCGATCGCCACGGATGCGGCCGTGATCGCCGCCGGCCCCCTCTCGGGGCTGCTGGCCGCCGCCGCCGGCGTCGCGCTGCCGATCGCCACGGTGCGGCGGCAGAAGGCGATCCTGCCCGATCTGCCCCCGGTCCCGCCCGGCGCCCCGATGACGATCGACGAGGAGACCGGCACCCACTGGCGGCCGGCGCTCGGCGGGGCGTTCCTGCTGCACACCGATCCCGACACGCCGCCCACGCCGCCGGCCGAGGTGGTGCCGGTCGATCCCGCCTTCGCCCGCCCGCTCCTCGACCCCGCCAGCCCGGTCGCCGCGGCGCGGGTCGCCCCCTTCTGGCGGGCGGTCTGGGCGGGTCGCGCCCGCCTGGCGCCGCGGATCGTCGCCGGCCAGTACACGATGACCCCGGACCACCGCCCGCTGATCGGCCCGACCCCGCTCGATGGCCTCTGGGTCAACACCGGCTACAGCGGCCACGGTGTGATGGCCGGCCCGGCGGGCAGCCAGACGCTGGTCGGCCTCCTGTCCGGTGCGCTGGCCCCGGCGGACAACCCTTTCCGCCCCGACCGCCCGTTCGCGGCGCGCGAGCTGGCGGCGCTCTGACGGGGGGCGTGGAGCGTGGAGCGCTCGGCTTGGGGGCGCGTAACGTGGCGTCGCGCGGTGTCGTATAGTACGGGCGGAGGCGGCACGGATCGCGCCTGCGACGGCCAGACGTGCGACGGTTGCCCCGCGCTCCACGCTTTGCGCTCCACGGCTCACGGGCCACGCCCCACGGGAGGTGCCATGCCTGGCGGCAATACGACGCAGTTCATCTTCGCGCCGGATGTGGCGCCGAACAACCGCAAGTACATCGCCGCGCTGGCGGCCGGCTTCTTCACCTTCTGCCTCGGCTGCACCGCGATGAGCATCGCCACCGATCTGCTGGTCGCCGGCCTCACCAATCCGCTGACGCTCCTGGGGTCGCCGATCATCTTCCTCGGCGCGCTGCTGCCGAACCTGCTGATCGCCTTCGCGATCCCGCGCCTGCAACGCTACCAGCGCAGCCACCGCTACGTCCTGATCGGGGCGTTCCTGGCCGGCGCGATCGTCGCCATCCCGCCGGCGCTGCTCTTCAACACCCTGCTCTCGATCCCCGCCGAGCGGACGGGGGCCGACCTCCTCTACATCGGCACGGTGCCGGGGATCGTGGAGGAGGGGGTCAAGGGGGCGATCCTGCTGGCGATCTTCTTCGCCTTCCGCGACGAGTTCCACGACCCGGTCGACGGGATCGTGCTGGGGGCGCTGGTCGGCCTCGGCTTCGCGATGACCGAGGACATCACCTATTTCCTGCGCGGGGCGGCGGAGGGGGGGGCGCTCGGCTTCATCTTCACGTTCGTCATGCGCGTCTTCTTCGGCTGGATGAACCACTCGGTCTTCACCGCCTGCACCGGGGCGGCGCTCGGCTTCGCGCGGATGGGGCCGCCGGGGCCGCGCCGCTGGCTGCTGGGGCTCGGCGGCTACGTCTTCGCGGCGGCGCTGCACAACAGCTTCAACCTCTCGGCGACGCTGCTGGGCGAGCTCGGCGACTACGCCATCCTCGGCATCGTCCCGCTCTACGGCGCGATCTGGTTCGTGGCCGCCGCCCTCGGCTTCGTCGTGCTGCGCGGCTGGCACCGCGAGGCCGACATCGTGCGCGACGAGCTGCGCGCGGAGGTCGACGGCCGGGTCGTCACGCCGGAGGAGTATTTCGCCCTGCCGCACCCCGGCCGGCGGCGCGAGCTGCTGGCGCAGGCGCGGCGGCAGGGCCAGGAGGCCCGCCGGGCGCTCGGCAAGCGCTTCCAGCTCCAGATCAACCTGGCGCTCCAGAAGCGGCACACCGCCTACGGCGACCGCCCGAAGGTGCCGGAGTTGCACAGCGAGGCGGCCCTGCGCGAGCGCCTGGCCGCGCTGCTCCCCGGCGCCGGCCAGGGCGGGTACGGCGTCCCGCTCCCCGCGCCCGCCGCGCCGGGCAACTTGGCCGCCCCCGCTGCCGGCGTTCCAGGCGCGCCGCCCCCGCCGCCGGCCGGCTTGCCGCCCACCCCCGCGGGCGGCGGCGCGAACGGCCACGGCATCGCACCCCGCCCAGCCCCGGCCGCGTCCGAGCGGGTGGGCGGCGGCGGCGATCGTTCCAGCGCGCCCGGCGGCACTGCGGGCGGGAGCGATGCCGCGACCGGCAGCCGCCCCGCGGCCCGGCTCGCCGACGTCACGCCGCGCATGGACACCCTGCGGCTTGTCGTCACGGCGGGCGAGCAGGCCGGCGCCGCGGTGACGCTGGCGGAGGGGCTGACGATTGGGCGCGGCGCGGCGCGGGCGACCTTCGTGCTGCGCGACCCCGAGGTCTCCTCGCTGCACGCGCGGATCGAGCGCGACCCGGCGGACGGCGGCCTGGTCCTGGCCGACGCCGGCAGCACCAACGGCGCGTTCGTCAACGGGCGGCGCGTCGCCCGCCACCGCTGCGCCCCGGCGACCGGGTGCGGTTGGGGCAGACGGAGCTGGCGGTGGAGGGCTGAGGACGGGAGGCGCCCCCCCGGCCCCCAATTCTGGGGGGAGCAGGATCTCGGCATCGTCCCAGGCTGACCGGAGAGGCTACCGGCTCTCACCGGTCCTCTCCCCCAACGTTGGGAGGCGGGCGGGCCGTGGCCCGCCCCGCGCCCTCAGCCCGCCGCCCGCGGCCCCGCGATCCGCACGGGGGTGTGCCGGCCCTTGACGGCGGTGCGGTGGTCCTTGCCGGCGGCGGAGAAGGCGCCGATCGCTTCCAGGCCGCCCTCGAACCAGCGTCGAGCTGGCGGCGGGCGATGTTGACGTGCAGCACCTCGTCGGCCCAGTCGAAATCCTGCAGGGTGGTCATCGCGGGCGAGGTCGCGCGCGAACTCCCACTCCTGGCGCTTGCCGGGGGTATTTCATGTTCTTGCCCTCGACCTCCAGGCCGAGGACGGCGTACTGCTCCAGCGGCGGGGCCTCAAGGGCGTAGATGCCCTCGTAGTCGCGCAGCGGCAGGGCGGCGCGGTCGCCGTAGGTGGCCTCGATCGCCGCCTCGCCGAAGAGGGGAGTGGCGCATCTCGTCCCAGCAGTGGCGGGCGATGTCGAGGTACTCTAGTTTCCGCTAACTCAGGCCGCTACGTCCAGGGAGATCGCCTGGTCAGGTGCGCTCGGCGTAGCCGACGCGGGCGCTGGCGTCGGCGTTGGCCCAGAAGCCCTTCGGCAGGTGGGCGGTGAGGGGCGCTTTTCGCGAAGCCGGGCGGGGAGCGGGAAGTCGTGCGGAAACGGGGTGCGCGCCAGGAGGCGCCGCAGCCGGCCGGGGGTCGGCTGGGGCCGGCGGTCCCAGAAGCCGGTGGGGACGGCGGGCGCGGTCGCCGCCGCGTAGGACAGCACCGCCCCGGCGAGCAGCGCCAGTTCCGGGAGGCGCTGGCAGGTCTCGGGGCGTGGACGAACTGGCGGCTGGCCCCGAGCATCTGCTTCGCCGCCAGCGGCAGTTGTTCGACGGGCCAGCGGTCGCGATAGAGGGCGCGCAGCGCGCGCGGCGGCACGGGCAGGGAGGTCGCGAGCACCAACGGCTCGCGGTGGCGGGGGTCGTGGAGGGCGACGATGGTGAAGGTGGGACTGGCGGCGGCCGCCTCCGGCAGCACCAGGTCGGTCCACCGCTCGGCGCGCAGGAGGGCGCCGTCCTCGCGCCACGTCTCGACCCGGTCGGGCACGGTGGCGGGGATGGCGCGGCCGCGGTAGGTGCGGGGCGAGGGGCGGACGATCCGCCCGCGGGTGGCGGGGCGCCCGCGCCCGTCGTACGGCGGCGGGGTGGCCGCCGGGCGGTGCAGTTCTTGGCGAGCCGCACCACGCACCGGGTCGCCCCTGCCTCCTGGAGCAGCGCCACCCCGAACCCGCCGTCCAGCACCAGCGCGTCGTCGGGCGCGCACCGCCGCACCGCCTCGCCCACGAGCAGGCGCGCGTGCGTGCTGGCGCGCGGGTCCCCGGCGTCCGCCCGCACGAACGCCGGCGGGCAGGCCAGGCGCTGGCCCCCGACGCTGCCCACGCGGGCGATGAGGCCCAGCGGGATGGCGGGGAGGGCTTTCCCCGCGCGCCGTGGTAATGGGTGGTCGGACAGCCCCGGAGCCGCGGGCGCCAGAAGCCGGTGACGTCGACCGCCACCGGGCGGTAGCCCCCATGCGCGTGCGCCTGCCAGCGCCCTTCCCCTCCAGCACCGCGGCCCAGCGGGCCAGCAACGCCGCGCTGCTCCAGCCGCCCTGCCCCAGCGCCGCCCAGGCCCGCCGCGTCGCCGGCGCGGCCGCCGCACTCGCTCAGCCCCGGCACCACCGCGCCGCGCGCGGCGAGCAGCCGCCCGCTCACCAGCATCCACAGCAGGTGCAGCAAGCCCAGGTTCGTCCCGATCGGGCACGCCACCACCAGCAGGCATAGGAGGGTCAGGATGCGATAGACTGCTTCCGGCATCGGGGGAACTCCTGCGGTAGAGCACGGCGTCAGCACCCGCACTCTACCAATGGGTACCCCCTGATGCCACCCAGTTAGAAGCTAGAGAGTAGAAGATCCAGGGCATGCCGGGCGTCTCGCAGAGGACGATGGCGAGGCCTTCGGCGACGTTGATCTCGCTGAGGCGGATCGCCATCATGTAGTCGAGGTGGGCGGGGGTCTCGTCCAGGGGCGGGGCCACGAAGTCCCAGACGCGCGGGAGGCCCGTGTCGCGCGCGAGGGTGTGCGGGATGCGGTAGGGCGTGACCGAGGCGGCGCGGGGCCGCGGCTCGGTGCGCGGCGCGGCCCGTCGATCCCGCCGGCGGCGGCGAGATGGGCGGCGAGCGCCTCCTCCCACGCGGCTGCCAGGTGGCGGTCCTCGTCGGTGGCCGCGCCGCCAGGTCGGCGAGCGCCAGGGCCAGCAGTTCCCGGTGCGCCTCCTCGTCGGCCAGGTGCTGGCGGAGGAGGCGCACGCTCGGGTAGTCGGCCAGCCCGTTCGTCGCCGCCTCGTGGGCGCGGTAGGCCGCCGCCAGGGCCGGCTTGAGGACGCGCGCGACCGCCGCGAGGAAGGGGAAGACGCCGGGCAGGTGCTCGGCCTCGTCGAAGAGGATTTCCAGCGCGGGGTCGGGCGGGCGTTCGAGCTTGTTCTTGTTGGTCCGCAGCTCGCGCACGCGCCCGCGCCAGGCGTCGGCGTGCAGGCTCGCCTCGTACTGCAAGCGGGCCAGCAGCACCTTGAGGTCGCGGTCCGGGACGCTGACGACGCGCGAGGCGAGCAGGCGCATCAGCCGCTCCTCGGCGTAGGCGAAGCGTTGCAGCCGCTCGGCGACCTCCGCCACCGACAGGCCCGGCTCATGCACGCGCCCCAGCCCGGCGTATCGATAGGTCCGCTCGGCCATCGCTGCCTCCTTGCATTCGGGGTTCGCCCTCATCCCTCGGCCCCTTCTCCCGATGCTGGGAGAGGGGAGGAGTGTGGAGGTGGCCGCAGCCATGCGGCCAGTTGCCGTGGCGGGCTGGCCCGCTCATTCCGTCGTCGGTGGCTCGTCCCACCGGAGCGTGCGCGCCCCGCTGACGTCGACCGGCCCCCGCACCAGCAGATGCGGCACGCCGACGAAGGAGCCGCGAACGCGCCCCTCGCGGGCGAGCCGGTCGTACCAGGCCAGCGTCGCGTCCGGCACGGCGTCCAGTTCGGCGTACCGCTCCCGGTCGAGCCAGGTGACCTCCTCCGGAGGGATGGGGGCTGTGGGGTCACGCCGTCCGGAACCTGAGTAGATGGCCGCTGGCAGATCTTGGACGGCTACGAGCGGAATCTGGAACCATAGCGAGTCGGGAGCGGCCGGCAGATCGCGTTCCCGCAAGGCCCGGTACAGACGGTGCGGGTGGAGCGGCGCGCAGAAGACGACATCGCGCCAGCGGCAGCCGAGCAGCGGGATTGCCCGGTCGGGCAGCCCCGCGCGGCTCAGTCCCCATACTTGGCGATCTGGCGCCGGTACACCGCCGGATGACGCGTCTCCAACATGCTCAACGGATAGAGCGTCTCGCCCAGCATGTCGTGTGGCCGGTGGTGATAGAGCCAGCCCATCTAACACGCCCCCCGGCACGTTTGCGCCCTCGCTACCCATGCCAGGCCACGACCGCGCCGGGGCGATCCACTTCCGCCAGTGGCGGGATGCGCGGGTAGGCCCCCGGGCCGGTCACGGCGAAGGCGGCCACGCGGTTGCCGAGCAGGGCGCAGTCCGCGACCGGGCGCCCGCCGACCAGCCCGGCGATGAAGCCGGCCACGAAGCTGTCGCCGGCCCCGGTGCAGTCGCGCGCGGCGACGGGGGCCGCCGGGATGTGCGCGATCCCGCCGCCTGGCCCGCGCAGGCAGCAGCCGTCCGCGCCGAGCGTGAGGACGACCGCGCCGCGCGTCGGCCCTTCCAGCGCCGCGATGATCCGCGCGGGGTCGGTCTCCCCGGTCAGTTGCCGGCCCTCATCGTGGTTGAGGAGGAAGAAATCGGCCTCGGCGAGGGCGGGGCGCAGGAAGGGCAGGCCCTGCCCGGCGGCGTCCCAGCAGGGGTTCAATACTGTCAGGCCGCCGCGCGCCCGCGCCCGCGCCAGCAGCCGCCCGACGGCCGCGCCGGTGAACTGTGGCAGGACGAAGACGGAGCCGACGGAAACCACCCGCGCGCCGTCGAGCCAGCCGTCCGGCACGGCGTCGAGGTCGAACAGGGCGTTGGCGCCGTTGACGAACCAGACGCTGCGCTCGCCGTCCGGGGCCAGCGCGATCACCGACGTGCCGGTGCCGGCGGTCGGGTGGCGGGGCAGCCGGCCGAGGTCGACGCCCGCGCCGGTGAGGGTGGCGCGGAACTGCTCGCCGACCGCGTCGGCGCCGCTGTAGCCGGCCAGGGCGACGCGCAGGCCCAGGCGCGCGAGGGCCATCGCCACGTTGCCGGCGTTGCCGCTGAGCGCGAAGTCGATCGCCTCGATCGGGCGCAACTCCCCCGGTCCCGGCAGCGCCGTCACCGGCCGGCAGAGGATGTCGAATTGGAGGTTGCCGAAGCAGAGCGCGTCCGTGTCCGCCATCCCGCCACCCCGCCCGACCCGGCCTCCGCGCGCCGCCAGGCCCGACCGCCCCGTGCGGTGAGCCCGCGGGCGTCTGCCATCCGGCCCGGCGCCACGCCCCGATTGTACCAGGGCGCGGGACGGTTGGGGACGAGGCGCGGTCGACGACCGCTTCTCCCTGACATCGCCGGCGGGGCGCGGCGCGCGAGGGTCGGCGGCATCGGGGGGGTGCCGGGCCGGTGCTGGCGCCCCCGCCGCCGTAGGGTGGCGGGGGGGCGATCCGCTGCGGGAGGTGACAGGCGCGATCCGGCCTGCTTATCCTGAGTGGCAGCGAAGGAATGGCAGCCGCGGCCGCCCCGTGGCGGTTGGTCTCAGCCGGCGCCGCGGACACCGATCCTTCGCTGCCGCTCAGGATGACAAGGATAGGGTGTGGCGTGACCATTGTCCGCACGGCTCGGGGCGCGCCGACGGGAGGGTTGCGCGCCGTCCCGGCGACGGCGGGAGGCCGGGGCAACTGCCCCGGCCCCCCTGTCTGCCTGTGTGCTGTTCGGCCCGCGGGCCGCCGCGCCTAGCCCTCGGAGTGGTAGGCCAGCAGGCGGCTGCGGATGTCGGTGCCGCGCAGCTTGTGCAGCGCCTGGCCCTCGATCTGCCGCACGCGCTCGCGGCTGATGCCGAGCTCCTCGCCGACCTCGGCGAGGGTGTGCTGGTGGCCGTCGTCGAGGCCGTAGCGCATCCGCAGCACCCGCCGCTCGCGGTCGGTCAGCAGCTTCAGCACCTCGGCCACGTCCTGGCGCAGCAGCCCCTCGGAGGCGGCCTGCTCCGGGCTGGTGGCGCCCTCGTCAGCGATCAGGTCGCCCAGCCGCGCCTCGTCCTCCTCGCCGACCGGCGTCTCGAGGGAGAGGGTGCGCTGGGCGGCGCTCATGATCTGCTCGACCTTCTCGACCGGCACGCCCATCGCCTCGGCGATCTCGTCGACCTTCGGCCGCCGCCCCAGGCGCTGGTTGAGCTCCTGGACCGTGCCGCGGAAGCGCGAGACCGCGTCGCCCATGTGGACCGGCAGGCGGATCGTGCGGCTCTGGTCGGCGATCGCGCGGGTGATCGCCTGGCGGATCCACCAGGTGGCGTAGGTCGAGAAGCGGAAGCCGGTCCGCCAGTCGTACTTCTGCACCGCGCGGATCAGCCCGAGGTTGCCCTCCTGGATCAGGTCGAGCAGCGAGAGGCCGCGCCCGACGTACTTCTTGGCGATGCTGACGACCAGGCGCAGGTTGGAGCGCACGAAGGTCTGCACCGCCTCGATCTCGCCCGCCTCGACCCGCTTGGCCAGGTCGATCTCCTGCTGGTGGTTGAGCAGCGGGGCGTGGGCGATCTCGCGCAGGTAGAGCTTGACCGGGTCGGTGACGAAGGAGGGGTCGATCTTCTGGAGCGACTCCAGGTCCTGCGCCATACCGCGCGCCTCTTCGGCCTCCTCCTCGGCCTCCAGGACCTGGTTCAGGCTCGGCTCGTCCTCGTCGCC
>JAUJMV010000003.1:0-6415 GCA_030446685.1 Thermomicrobiales bacterium
CAACGGCGCGAAGCGCCGGTTGTGCAGGGGCGGACCTGGGTGTCCGCCCGCGGTCCCTCTCCGCCGATCCGCCCACCCGTCCATCCCCCCCGTTCACGGCGTCAGCTCCTTCAGGCGGATGCCCGCCGGGTTGATCAGCAGCAGTTCGGCCGGGGCGACCGTGCCGTCGGGATTCAGCCGCGCGAGGCGGGCCGGCAGGAGCGACGGCGGCGGCCCCTCGCCGGGCGCCCGTCGGGATGGTGGCGCCCCACCGGGATCGCGGCGCGGGCGGCGGGCCGCGGCGGGCGCGCGATCCGCCGCGACCGCGGGATCGTCGGCGGTCAGCCCGTCGAGATCGACGGCGACCACCCTGGCCACGCCCTGCATGACCGTCACCACCTCCGCGGCGGTCACCGGCTGGCCGAAGTCGCGCGGGGTGAAGGCGAAGGCCGCGCGCAGGGCGTCGGCAACGCGCGCCAGCACCTCGGAGGCGACTAGGCGCGGATCGGTCTGCACGCTCGCCGCCAGGCTGAAGCGGCGCGGCGTGTAGACCGCCACCTCCACCCGGTGGATCGGGTCGCGTAGGTCGTCGATCGCGCGGACGAGGTTGGCGTGGAGGTCGGACGCCGGCTCCACCGGCGCGCCGTCGACCCCGGCGACCGTGAGGTGGACCAGCCGCGCGCTCGCGCGCCAGAGCTCCACCGCGCGCGCCTTGCCGATGCCGGCGAAGGCGCGCGCGAAGTCCTCGAAGTCCCGCAGCGAGACGATGCGGTCGAGCGTCAGGACCGTCAGCGGCGCGTTGGCGCGCGCCTCGTCGAGGTCCTCCGGGTCGGCCGCGCCGGCGGCGGGCAGCGGGTTGGTCACGCCGCGGACGCCGAGCGGCCGGGTCTGCAGCAGCGTCAGCCGGTCGGCCCCGACCAGCCCCGCGCGGCCGATCCCGGTCCGGTAGGTGGCGGTGACGTTCTCCGTGCCGGTCGGCGGGCGCGCGCCCTGCGCCCCGTCGCCGAAGATGACCGTGGTCCGCCCGTCGTCGCCGATCCGCACGGTGTAGCACTGGTCGCGCGGGGTCCGGCCGAAGAGCGAGGGCGCCTCCTCCCAGAGGGCGCCGTTCACCCGCACCGCCAGCGTGCTCCGCGCGCCGCTGGCGGTCGGGGCGGAGACGTGGGTCAGGGGCGGGCGGCGCAGGGTGAACCGCTGGTTGGCCGCCGCGCCGTCACCGCTGCCGAGCGCCTCGCGCACCGTCTCGCCGTGGGTCGCGCGCGCGACGTTGGCGTTGATCGCGACCGTGTCGCGGTCGTAGCTGCCGGCCAGCCGGTCGCGCAGGGTGATCGTCGTGCGGTCGCGGTCGGCGACGATCGCGTCGGGGCCGTCGCCGATGAAGGCGACCTCACTGGCGAGCGGATCGTCGGCCGCCGCCGGCTGGGAGAGCAGCGCGCCGGCCGGGGCCGCCACCGTGCCCTCGAAACCGTCGCGGTCGCGCAGGGTCCACAGCGCCGACCCGCCGCGCCGCGGCTCGGGCGGGCGCAGGACCTGGAGCAGGTCGCCCGGCGCCAGCGCGACGGTCCGGTCGGTGCCGTCCGCCGCCTGCAAGATCAGGCCGGACGCGCCCTCCGCCACCCGCGCGCGGCTGCGCCGGCCGCTGACGATCAGCGGCCGGCCGCGCGTCAGGCCCGTCACGAGGCGGTCGAGGACGATCGTGTCCCCCGCCACCGGCTCCGCCAGCGGCAACTCGGCCAGGGGGAGCCCTTCGGTCTGGGCGAAGACGATCGTGTCGCGCAGCCCGAAGAAGGTGAGGTGGCGACCGCTGTCGAGGTGCAGGCGCGTCGTCCGGGCGGTCAGGGTGAAGTCGGCGCGCGCGGCGACCGTCGCGCCCTCCACGCGGTAGATCTCCCGGTAGGAGGGGCCGACCAGCGCGATCCAACTCCCCGGCAGGATCTTCGGGTAGACCGCGTCGAGGTCGATCAGCCGCTCCCCGGCCGTCTCGATCGCGAAGCCCGGCCACTGGGTCAGGCGGCGGTCCGGCCGGTCGGGGTCGAAGTTGGGCTGGAAGGCGGCCTTGACCGAGTCGGCCATCGCGCGGAAGTCGGGCGCGTTGTGGCCGAAGAGCGCGGCGCGCTGCCGGAAGGCGAGGACGGCCGGCCGGGCGGACGGCGCGACCGGCGGATCGGCATGGCCCAGCGGCGTCGCCCACTCGACGATCGTGTGGCCGGGGTCGTCCGGGTCGCGCCCGTCGGACGGGCGGGGGGTGACCGCCGAGAGGATGCGGAAGTCCCAGCGTTCGCTGGCGGCGTTCTCCGCGCGCTCGTCGCCGCAGAGCAGGATCGCGTCGCCCGGCGCGAGCAGGGTGTTGACGCCCCGCAGGTAGAGGCGCGTCAGCCCCTTCTCGACCGTCTGCGCGACCGTCCGCCGCGGGCGCAGGGCGTTCCAGCCGGCGCGCGCCTCGAGGGCCTCGACCGTCTCGAAGGTCTGGGGCAACTCGCCCTGGCCGGGGATGCTCTGGATCTTGACCCCCTCGGCCACGGTCGCCGCGCCCGGCGCACCGGGGGCGTCCTCGACGGTGAAGGCGAGGAACGCGCCGGCGGCGACGCCGGGGCTCAACTCGTAGCCGATCGCGCGCGCCAGTTCGAGCACCGAGCCGCGCTCGGTGGCGGTGCGCAGGAAACCTTCGTTGGCGATCCGCTCCTGATAGAAGGTCAGCACGTCGGTCACGGTCGCCCAGGCGTCGAGCAGGGCGATCGCCGGGTCGTCGGTGGCGCGGACCGTCAGCGCGCCCAGCGGGCGCGCGACGCCGTCCCCCGCGCGCCGGCGCGGCAGGGCGGCCAGCATCCGCCGCAGCGCGGTCGGCTGCGTGGCGACGCGGTAGGCCAGCGCCGGCAGGCCGGGCCGGTTGAAGACCGCGGGCCGCGCCACGTCGGCGTCGCAGCAGCCGCAGGCGTTCAGGCCGTCGTTCGGGATCGGAGCGCTCATAAACCACCCTGCATGATGAACTCGATCCGGCCGTTCTCCCCGCGGTTCGGGTCATTGTCGAGCCGGGCGATCTCCAGCCGGCCGAAGGCGATCCGCCCCGCCGCGCGCTCGCCGCGCGCCTCCTGCCCCCACCGCCCGAAGCGCTCGACGTCGACCCAGGTGACGCCCGGCACGCCCATCGCGGCGGCGATCACCTGGCTGAGGAAGACCGGCTGCCCGAAGGTGAAGTTGTCCGGGTGGAAGAAGCCCCGGCCCGCGCCGCCCGGCCGCTCGCCGTTGCCGAACGTCTCCAGGAGCGCGGCCCGGACAATGCCGCGGGAATAGCCCGGCGCGACACAGACCCGCAGGGCGAGGTCGAGCGGCACGAAGGTGGGACCGGCGATCTCCAGGTCGTAGCCGGCCAGGCGGAAGCGCTCCAGGTAGCGGCGCAGATCGTCCTCGAAGGCGGCGTCGACCGGCAGGCCGCGCGCGCGGTCGATCGTCACGAACATCGTGTGCCAACTGCCGGTCCAGCGCCGGGTGGCGGCGGCCTTCTGCACCTCCGGGTGCCCCTCGGCGGCGGCGGCGTAATCGGCCTCGGTGACGGCGCGCTCCTGCGCGCGGAAGGCTTGGGGCGCGTAGAGCCGCACCTGCTCGACCGGCTCGGGGTCGGCGCCGCCGGCCGCGGGGAGCGGGTTGCGCACCGCGCCGCCCGCGGCGCGCACGCCGGCGAGGTCGGTGACGATGTGGGCGATCGCCCCCGCGCCGACGGAGCCGGCGCGGCCGTTGCCGACGCGGTAGAGGGCGCGCGGCGCGCTCGCCGGGACGCGGCCGAGCGGGGGGACGCCGAAGCGCAGGAAGGCGCGGCCGTCGTCCTCGGTCTCCACCACGAATTCGGTCGCGAAGCGGTCGCTGCCGAGCAGGTCGCGCTGCGGCAGCCAGGGTTGGCTCTCGTTGCCCGGCTCGGTCAGCGCGATCGCCGGGCGCACCCCGCGCATCGCCCAGCGGGTCGCCGCGGCGGCCGGGGCCTGCGGATCGAACGGGACCAGATCCCCCCGGCGGTCGGCCACCTGGCCCTGCCAGGCGACCGGCCCCAGGCGCAGGGCCGGGCGGTAGCGCCGCCCCTCCGGGATCGGCGGCAACTGCTCCACGACCGTGCGCCCGTGATCGACCAGGACGACGTTGCCGCGCGCCAGGCTGATGTCCGCGATCAGCGCGCCGTCGACCGTCGCCGAGAGGCAGAGCGGGAAGGGCAGCGCGTCCTCCGGCCCCCAGGCGATCTCGACCACCCCCAGGCGTTGCGCCGCGTCGCCCGGTTCGGGGAAGAGCGGATCGACGGCGGGGCGGACCTCGGTCAGCCGCACGACGTGGCGGTGGGTCGGGTCGGCGTCCTCCGGCAGGCCGCTGGCCGGGCCGCGGACCTCCTCGAAGAGGAGCAGATCGCCGGGGCCGAGCCGCTCGATCCGCCCGTCCGCGTTGCGCCGCCGCAGCGTGGCGCGGGTCGCGCCGGCCGGCAGGCAGCACTCCTCGTCGCCCCAGGTGTAGAAGCGGATCGCGTTGTGGGCCTGGTAGAGCGTCGCGTCGTGCAGCGGCTCGAAGACCTCCGGCGCGTGGCGGGCGAACGCCGCCTCCCACCGGTCCTGGCGGAGGACGACCGGTTCCGGGCAGCGCGTCAGGAAGCGCGTCGGCCGGCCGTTGTCGTCGAGGCGGCGCAGTGGCAGGCCATCGGCGGTGCTGTCCACCTGCACCTGCACCCAGGCGCGGGCGTTGCAGCCGTCGTGCATCGGGTAGTCGAGCAGGCGTGCGTGGCGGCGCACCGAGACGCGCCGGCGGGCCGTGCCGAGGTAGGCTTCGGTCGCGACGGCGTCCTGGAAGTAGCTCAGGTGGTCGGCGGCGGCGGCCAGCGTCTCCACCAGCGCGACGCCGAGATCGGCCGGGTGGCGCTCCCGCCAGTCGGGCATGACGACCGCGAGCCGATCGAGCATCAGGCGGCGGAAGGAGGCGTAGTCCCTGGCCAGGTAGTCGATCGCCGGCGCCGGCGGCGTGTCGGCGGGGCGGGAGTCGTCGGTCGCGCAGTCGAAGTCGCCGGGGCAATCGACCTTGAAGGAGAAGGCGATCTCGCTGAGGAGCGGGTCGAAGTTGGCGGGCGGCGCGGGCACGGTCGGCGAGGTAACCAGCCGCAGCCGGTAGGTCGAGAAGTCGCCCGGCCGGTCGACGACCACCACCAGCGCCTCGCCGACCTCGAGGACCGCGGTCGCGCGGATGTCGCGGACGCGCACGCCGCCCTCGATGACGACGTTGCCCGGCCGCAGGGCGCCCGCCGGCGCGGCGCGCAGCAGGCGCACGAAGAGGGTGCGCTGGTCCGCCGCCACCTCCAGGTAGTCGATCCCGTTGGCCGGCGGCGCCTCGCGCACGGCCTGCCGCCGTCGCTCGGTGCCGCACCGATACTGCGTGCTCATCGCCGCCTCATCTGGGTTGCCATCCATCCGTTATGGTTTATGGTTTCTCGGAGCGCGGTGGCCCCCGGGTTGAAACCCAGGGCTAGGGGCGCCGCGGCGCCGCGAAACCCGCCTCCGCGGGTTGGTCCGGCACAATCGTCCTCGTCCGGCTTGGCCGGACTTCGCGGCCGGAGGCCCCCAGCGCCGGTTTCAACCGGCGGAACCCCGGCGACCTCACCCCACAACCTCCCTCACGTCTCCCGCGCGAACTGGGCGACCCGGCGCTGCTGGTCGTGCCGGACGATGTACTGGACGGTGACGCGCAGCGTCGCGTCCTCGCTCTCGACGCCGACCGCCTCGACCTGGATCAGGTCGCCGAGCCACTGCTGGAGCGCGCCCTGGACCAGGAACTGGAGCGCGGTCGCCAGCTCCTCGCTGTTCGGCGCGAAGACGAGCTGCTGCAGCCCCGTGCCGAAGGTCGGGCGGTTGACCCGCTCCCCCGGCGCGGTGAAGAGCACCTGCTCGATCAGGTCGCGGATGTGCGCGTCGCCCTCCGCGCGCGCCGTCCGCCCGCGCCCGTCGATGCGGAACGGATAGCCGATCTGCGTGTCGCTCACCGTGCCCCCCGGTTGAAGTACGAACGACGAAGTACGAAGTACGAACAGAGAACGGGGCGCCGCGTGTCGCCCGTCGCTCGTCGCTCCACGCTCCACGCTCTACGCCCCTACGTCCCCTTCGCGCGCACCTGCGTCACCAGCACGTTCAGGCCGGCCCCGGTCGGGGCGCAGACCGCCTGGCTGTCCTGCAACAGGACCGGCACCCCGCCGGCCAGCACCCGCCCCGCCCCGGTGATCCACTGGGCGCTGACGCACGGCCCGTTGCCGCCCGGCGGCACGAAGGGGCAGCCCGCGACGACGTAGGGCGTCGTCTGCGTGACGATCGGCTGCCCGCCGACCAGCACGCGCGGGTTGGGCGCGGTCGGCTGGGCCTGCCCCGCGTGCATGCACATCACCGTCGCCCCGACGTGGAGCAGGAAGCCGGGCATCACGCAC
>JAUJMV010000003.1:6515-47726 GCA_030446685.1 Thermomicrobiales bacterium
TCCAGCGCGCCGTTGTTGATCGACACGCTGACCGGCGAGAGTTTGACGCTGGCCGCGCCGTTGCTGATCTCGATCCCGGTGGCGTCGCAGACGAGCTTGAGCGGCGTCGGGACCGCGGGCGGCCCGACCTCCAGCGTGAAGCCGCCGGCGCCGGGGAGATCGCTGAGGGTGAGGGTGATGCCGTCGGTCTTCAGCACCTTCATCTCCGCCAGCGCCGGCAGCGCCGGAACTTCGCCCACCCCCCAGAAGCAGCCGCTGTAGATCGGATAGTCGGGGTCGCCGCCCTCGAACTCGACCCAGATGTTGGCCCCGCGCGGCGGGACGGTGAAGAAGCCGACCCCCGGCCCGGCGTAGGGCGCGCAGGGCATCGCCCAACTGAGCGTGCCCTCGCCCAGGATGGCCGGCACGCTGACCTGGACCCGGCCCAGTTGCAGCGGGTCGAGGTTGTTCTCCACCTTGCCGCGGTACTTGCCGTAGTAGCGGGTCATGGCAGCACCACCGGCGTCGTCGAGCCGACGCCCTCGCGGGTCAGCGTGAACTGCTGCTTGTAGCTCTCCTTCTTGATCGTGTGGACCACCCGCTTGACGTACCAGAAGCCGTCGTAGCTGTAGCCGACGCCGCGCAAGCCGACCAGCGCCCCCGCGGCGAGCACCCCGTTGTAGCGCACCGCGTCGAGTTCGCCGACCGCCTCGACCGCGTCGCTGGCCGCGTCGGTGAGCCCCTGCGCCCGCGCGAACGCCTGGGTCACGGTGAGCCCCGGCTCGCGGAGCTGCGTGTCGCGGATGTCGGCGGCGTGGACCAGCCAGGCGGGCTGGCTGGCGAGCGGCGGGCGCAGGCTGGCGAAGGTCTGCACCGGCAGGGCCTCGTTGAGGTTGCGGTCCTGCACCCGCCCGGCGACCGTGGTCGGGCCGAGGGCGTTAAAACGGAAATCGATCTTCTCCACGTTGGTCGCCCCCTCCAGGTTGACCGAGAGCGCCGGCTGCGGCAGGCCGACGCGGACCGGCGGCCCCCAGTAGGCGGTGTTGCTGAAGGGCGCCGGGCCGGGCGTGACGTAGAAGACGTACCCGTGGCGGCGCGCCATCTGCCGCAGATAGGCCAGGTCGGTCCCCTGCTGCACGGGGACGCGCTCGATCGGGATCGGCGGGTCGGGCGCCAGCGGCGGGATCACCCGCGGGATCAGCCCGAACGTGGCGTAGGCGGCGATGATCTTCAGGGCGATGATCGTCTCGTCCTGCGCCGGGTGCTCGGCCGATTTCTCCTCGCGGTCCATCATCACGCTGACATCCTCGCCGGTGATCGTCATGGTCGCCTGGCCGGGCTCGTCGCCCGGCGCGAACTGGTGGTCGGTGATGATGCCGTCCAGCAGCACGCGCGGGGTGGCGTTGAAGGTGGCGATCAGGATCACCCGGTTGAAGGGCCGCAGCAGCGGATTGCCCAGCAGCGGGTAGTCCACCACCCCGAGCGGCCCGCCCCGCCCGGTCTGGAAGGTGATCTGGAAGCCGGACGGCCCGTCGTCGCCCGCGCTGATCCGCACGCTCTGCAACGCCTCGGTCAGCGGCGCCGGCGCCGGGACCGCCACGGTGGGGCCGATCAACAGGGTCAGGTGGATGCCGAGGAGCATCACGCATCTCCCGTGGCGCGTGGGGCGTGGCGCGTGGAGCGAAGGACGCCGTACAGACTCTCCTGCCTCCTCATCATGCCTGCCTCTCCGTCATGGCCGGGCTTTTCGCTCTTCGCCCTTCGTTCCACGCTCCACGCTCCACGCTCTACGCCTGCGGCACCGGGACGCGCAGCGCGCGGCCCAGTTCGGCGAGCAGATCGGGCGGGTTGAGGGTGTCGTTGGCGTCGCAGATGCGCCAGAACTGCTCCGGATCGCCGATCGTGCGCGCGGCGATCAGGTCCAGCCGGTCCCCCTCGGTCACGGCGACCTCCACCAGCAGCGGCAGCGTCTCCCCCCGCGGCAGGAACCGGCGGCGGGTGTAGGCGACCTCGCGCCCATCGGGCATGGTGTGGGTCGCGGTCTCCAGGGCGAAATAGCGGCTGGTCGGCTCGAACATGGCACCTCCTGCGGGTCGCGCGCGGCCACTCCCGCGCGACATCGTCCCTCTCGTCTCACCCGGCGCCGCCCCCGGCCCCCGCGCCGACCGAGGCGGTGGCGGAGCCGAGCAGCCCGCCGATGCCGGCGACGCTGCCGATCGTCGCCATCCCCTCCTTGATCACCTGGTGGGCCAGGAAGACGCCGAAGCCGGGGTGGGTCAGCGGCAGGTCGTTGTAGCTGAGCACGCGCAGGCCGAGCCCCACCCTGGCGCGGATCGGGTTGAGGTTGACGTCGTAGGCCTCCTCCGCGACGCTGAACTGGGTGAGGCGCACCGGCAGGACCCGCTTCGGCCCCCAGATGAAGAGGGTGAAGGGGGCGGTCGGGGGGATGATCTCGGTCGTGCCGAGCGCCAGCAGGGCGGTGTTGGCGATCACCAGGGCGCTCTTCGGGTAGATCAGCATCTCCAGCGCCGAGAGCTGGGGATAGACGCCGAGGCTGGTGGCGAGGGCGTCGCCCCGCTCCAACTGGTCGGTGGCGTCGATCTCGATGTCGAGGCGGATGTCCTCGGTCGGCGCGCCCCGCAGCCGCAGCGCCTCCGAGCGGTCGCCCCCCTGCTCGCCCTGCCCCCCCCGGCTGCCGGCCGCCTGCGCCTGCAGGGTGCGGGTGAGCGTGTCCGGGTTGTACTGGAAGACGATCACGCTCGCCAGCGGGTTGAAGAGGTCGATCCCCACGATCGCGCCCTTGAGCAGCCGCGGGGAGCCGGGAAAGGTCGTCATCGGTCACGTCCTTGCCGGGGGGCCGCGGTGGGGCCATCCGGCCCCTGCCGCCCCCGCCCCGGCGTCTCGATCGCGTCCAGCACGTATTCGCGGCCGTTCCAGTGGTAGACGGCGCCGCGCGCCGCGAGCTGCCGCTTGAGGTCGGCGATGCGCGCGTTCGCCTCGCCGGTGCTCTTCAGGCGCGGGTCCGCCGCGTAGGTCGTCCCGGCGGTCTGCTCCCAGTGGTTCAGGGACGCCAGCAACTGGCGGATGGCGTCGGGGTCGCCGGTCGGATTGTCCATGCGCTCGCCTCCGTCCTGTCGCGCGCCGCCGGGCGGCGCTAGATGGCGGGGTGGGTGAACGCCCCGGTCCTTGGGTCCACGACGACCGAGTATTGCCAGGGCCGCTCGGCGATCGCGGTGGCGCCGCCGATCGTCCCGCTGGTGGTCGCCGGGAGATCGCTGAGTTTGTAGAGCCCGATGCGGAAGTTCAGGGCGTAGACCGCGCCGAGTTCGGTGCTGAGCGCCGGGCCGGGGCTGTCGGTGGCGTAGAAGCCGGAGGGCGTCGTCCGGTAGTTCCAGCGCCCGCTCGCGTCGCTCCAGTAGATCGGGTCGGCGTCGACCGAATCGACCACCCAGGACGAGTAGTTGGCGTCCACCACCGACCCGTACATCTTCGCCTTGAAGTAGGTGCCCGAGCCGTCCTTCATCGACCCCTTGACCCAGTTGACCAGCGCGTAATCGGTCGCCTTGTGCCCCGCCGGGATGGTCACGTCGAACTGGACGTTCTTGCGTGACTCGGTCGCGTTGTCGCTGTAGGTGTCGTTGGAGAGCGCGAGCGATGGCGTGCCGGCGGCGCGGGCGCCCGGGCCGGAGGCGGCGTTGCCGATCAGCCCGCCCGCCAGCCCGCCGATCCCCGCGCCGATCAGCGCGCCCACCGGGCCGCCCACCAGGCCCCCGACGACAGCGCCGAGCGCCCCGCCGATCCCGCCGCCGACCAGCGCGCCGGTGGTGTCCGTGCGCTTCAGCCGCGAACCGGGCGCGGCCCCGATGTCGTCGCCCGGAAACGCCTCCCCGCGCTTGCCCCCCGCGGGCGCCGGACGCCGGCCGAGGCGCGCGGCCGCCCCGCCTTCCCCGGCGGCGGTATGCACGCGCACGCGGCCGAAGTCGTGCCCGAGACGCGCGGCCGCGGGGGGCGGGAATCCCGCTCGCGGGGCGGGCGTGCAGCCGCGGGGGGGGCGTCGCCGCAGCGGGACTTGCCCCGCCCGGCTGAAGGATGAAGCGGCCACGGGCCTGCGCTCCGGTTGCGCCCACGTCGTCATCGGTCAACTCCCACAGCCATCGGCCATGTCGGCAATGGCGCCGCCCCTAGAACGTGTATCCGCCGGTGATCAGGAGGCCGGTCGGCACGCGCACCGTGTTCGGCTCGTTCGATTCGCCGAGCAGGCCGGCGCGCCCCTCCGGGATGGCGCCGGCCCCGCCCATGATTTGGGCGCCCAGGAAGCGCGGCCCCCAGTTGCCCTTCAGTTGCAGCCCCCAGAGCAGCGGCGAGTTGGGGTCCCACCAGTCGAGGCGGTGGAGCGAGCCGGACAGATCGATCTTGAAGGCCGGGAGCCCGCCCGGCGCGCTGTCGCCCAGATAGGTGTAGGAGAGGTCGCCGCGGAGGTCCGACAGATCGAACGACTCGCCGGAGCCGGTCACGAACGAGAGGGCGGCGCCGACGCCGAGCTTGTGCCGCGTGCCGAACTCCAGGTTGGTGAAAGGCGTGAACCGGGCGGCGTGGCCCGCAGCCGGCGCCCCGGCGGCGCGGCCCGGCGCGAGGATGTCGGTCTCTTTCCAGTCGACGTAGGTGGCGGTGAAGCCGAGCCGCTTGACCGGCGCGCCCTGCGGGCCGCTGTAGCCGAACCCGCCCTTCAGGAACCAGGAGGTCACCTCCCGCGCCTGCGTGCCGTCGAGCCGCGCGCCTCCCTCCAGGAGGCCCAGATAGCCCTTCGTGCCGAAGAGGGCGCCGCCCTTGATCTGCTCATACGGCAGCTTGCCGGCCCCCGCCAGGGTCGCGGTCGGATCGAGCTTGTCGTAGCTGAACCAGAGGCTGGTCTGCCAATACTTGTGCAGGTCGTCGAGTTCCTCCGCGCGGGGGCGATCGCTGAGGGCGAGGCTGAGCACCTTCGGCAGGTTGAGCGCGAACCCGACCGCAGTCGCCCCGCCCGGCTCCCCGATGCCCGCGCTCGTCTCCGCGGTGAGGCCGGCGGGCGGGGCGCCGCCCGCGAAGGGCGCCGCGGCGAAGGCCGGGTGGGTCTTCATCTGGAGCGGCCCGACATCGAAGAAGTCCGGGGCTTTCAGTTGGTCGGTGAGGATGAGCCCGACGAGTCCTTTCAGGAGGGCGAAGTGCCTGCTCCCCGCCGTCTCGGCCAGTTCGCCCCGCGGTTCGGACGGCTCCGACCCGGCGGTGGCGGAGACCACCCCCTGCGCCACCAGGAGCAGGGCGGCCACGCTGGCGGCGTGGGACTTCAGGCGCGACATGAACAGGTCGGAGGCGAAGTAGGCGTCGAGGCGCAGGCCGGCGAGGCGGCTGAGGCCGTCCAGGACCACGCTCTTGCTGGGCGTCAGCGGCCCGAGCGCGTCGAGGTAGGTCAGCGTCGCCGAGAGGCCCTGCTCGCCGCCGGTCCCGCCGAGCGCGAGGCCGATCGCGCTGGCCCAGGCGAAGAAAGCCGCCGACTCGGTCCCGGTGAGCGCGAACGCCTTGCGCTCTTCCTCGGTCAGCTCCTTGAGGATGACATCCTTCCAGATGTCGACCAGCAGCGGATAGGCGGCCAGGTCTTTCCAGGTCCACTTCAGCGCGGCCGGTGGGCGCGCGGGTCCGGCGGCCGGCGCGGACGTGGGCGTGGGGGTGGGGGCGGGCGCGGGCGCGGCCGGATCGGCGTCCCGGGCCAGGCGCGGGTTGGCTGACTGGGCCTGCCGACCCTGCTGGACGACGTGCGCCAGTTCGTGGGCCAGCAGCCGCCGGCCCGCCGCCGTCTCCGGCGCGTAGCGCCCGGCCCCGAAGACGATATCCCGGCCCACGGTGAAGGCCCGCGCCCGCACAGCCCGCGCCGCCTCGGCCGCCCCGGCGCCGGTGTGGATGCGCACCTGGCCGAAGTCGTGCCCGAAGCGCGGCTCCAGGTAGGCGCGCGCGGCGGTGTCGAGCGGCCGACCGCGTGAGCGCAGGGCGTCGTGGACGATCGGGGGCGCGGTCGCCACGGTGGACGCACCGTCGGCTTGCAGTGCCATACCCGCCCGTTGGGCGCGGGCGCGCGTGAGCAACCTCGCCCCGCCCTGACCAGGCAGGGTCGGGGGTGGACGGTGCTGCCGGGCCGGCACTCGCGCGCTCATGTGACCTCACTCGGATGGCGCTCGTTCTTCCCCATCCTCGGCATCTCCGCACATCCCCGCCGCGTCGCGACCCGCGGCCGACGTCGCCGGCGATCGGGCCGCCTCATTGGACGGCGGGCTCAGGTGGCATCCTGCAGGGACACCACCCATTCGATCGCCGGTGGCGTCCGCACGATCAGCAACCGGCGCGGTTCACCGGCGACCTGCCGCAGTTGCGCCGAGGGCTTGTCGACGCGCATCTTGGCGCTCCGCCTGGTGGCGGGGACGCGCAGCGTCCCACCCGCGCCCGCCAGCGTTACCTGTCCGCGCTCTTCGTCCACGCCCACCTCGTACTCGCCGGCCGGCAACCGATTGCCGGCGACCTGGGCGGGAGTCGCCAGGTGTATCCGCACCGTCGCTCCTCTCGTCACCGTCACCGCTCCTGACCGGGCGCTCATTACAGGATGTCGCCGAGCAGCGCGCCGCCCACCGCGCCGAACAGCCCGCCCAGGAGGCCCCCGACGATCGTGCCGACCGGCCCCAACAGGGAGCCCAGTGCCGCGCCACCGGCGATGCCGGCCAGCCCGCCGAGGAGGGCACCCGTCTTCGGGTGTCCTTCCGCCCGATCCTTCGCCACCCCCTCGTACAAGGCGTTGGGGTTATGGACCGCCAGGGTTGTGCTGGAGGGCGGGGTCACGCCGGCCGCCTTCGCCACGTCGATGGCGAACGTCGTGCAGTTATAGGTGAACAGGTTGTACCCGGGCCTGGCGGCGCAGACCGAATGGGCATGCCCGAGCGCCCGGTCGTAGTTCGGCTCGGTGAGCGTGTATTCCTTGGCGATGTAGTCCGTCGCGTTCGGCGGGTCGTGCGCGGTGTCGGGGTGATGCACGCACCCCGCAACCGTGTTGAATGGTTTGCTCCTATCGAAACCGGTCTGCGGCCAGAAGCCGTAGCTGTACCGCGTCCCGACATCGTCCTGCATCTTGACCCAGGTGTGTCCCACGTTGCCGGTGAGGAGTCGCCCGAGCCCCTCCTGCTCTCTGTCCACGGCGATCGTCAGCTTCCAGGAGGACGGGGCGCCGGCCCCCGCCACATCCGGCAGGGCGCAGGTGGCGGGCGCGGCGCAGTCCGTCGCCGCGACGCGGGAGAGTCGGGGCTGGGTGTTCCCGTACCCCTGTTGCGTCACATGGGTCAACTCATGCGCGAGCAGGCGCTGTCCCGCCGCCGTGCCGGGTGCGTACTGGCCCACCGCGAAGACGATATCCTGGCCGACCGCGTAGGCAAGCGCGTTTACCGCCCGCGCGGATGCGTCCGCGCGGGCATCGGCATGGACGCGCACCCGGCTGAAATCATGCCCAGGCCGGGGCGCGAACGCGGCGCCTGGATCCGACGGCTGGGGCCGGTCGCCGCCTCGCGGCGCTTCGCCCGCCCGCGCCACACCCGGTGGGGTCGCCGCGGCGGCCCCGCCGTCGGCGCGCGCGCGCAGCACCCCGCCCGGCGCCGGGGCGGCCCGCCCCGGCGCGGCGGCCTGGTCGCCCGGCCCGGCCCATGGCGAGCCAGGCAGCGCCTGCATCACCCGCTCGGCGACCTGCTCGGCCTCCCGCTCGTCGGCATCCCCGGCCTGGCCGATCGCCAGGCTGGCTCGCGGCACGACCGGCCGCGTGCCCCCAACCGGCGCGCGGCCGAGGCTCCGATCGAAGCGCGCTTCCATCGCGGCGCGCGTGGCCGGATCGAGCGGCTGCCCCGGTGATCGCAGCACCTCGTGGACGAGCGGCGGCGCGATCGGGAGCGCGCCTCGGGTCCGGGATCGCGCCTGCCGGGCGCGGCAGGCGGCGCACTCCCCGTCCAGGCCGGGGCTGCCGCCGCAGGCACAGCGGCGGCGCAGCAGCCGGGCGCCGGCCGGGGTGGAAGTCGTCGTGGGAGCCGGTCGCGGGCGTGCCCGTTCCGCGGACGGCGTAAGCGCGCTCATCCCTTCAGTCCTCCGTAGACCGCCCGCGCCACCCGCGCGCCGATCGCCTCCGCCCCCGCCCCCGGCGCGACCGCGAACGACCCGCCGTCGTGCCGGGACAGGTCCGCCCCGCGCGCTAGCCCCGTCGGCAGCCCGCGCTCCACGAGGAGCCGCGCCAGTTCGCGCTCCACCGCCTCGCCGATCCGGTGGCGGTCGCCCGGTGCGAAGCCGTGCAGCACCAGCTCCTCGATCCGCAACTCGATTGCGGGCGGCAACGCCCCGCGCGCCCCGTACTCGTCGCTCGTCGCTCCCTTCGCTCCGCTCAGGGCGGGCTGTCGCTCGTCGTTCATCCCGTCCACCCGGCGATCTCGGCGTCGGTCAGCGGCTTCTCCAGCTTGGCGTACTCGCCGCGCGCCGCGCGCAGCAGGTGCGCCATCCCCACCGGCTCGTCGGCGTCGGCGGCCAGGAAGGCGGCGTTGAGCGCGATCGTGCGGATGTTGCCCCCCGCCACGTTGAGCCGCGCCAGCAGATCCGCGTCCAGCCCCGCGGTCGGGGTGGCGGCGGGGAAGGCGCGCCGCCAGATCCGGGCGCGCTGCGCCTGGTCCGGGAAGGGGAACTGCACGACGAAGCGGAGGCGCCGCAAGAAGGCGGCGTCGAGCGCGCCCTTCATGTTGGTCGTCAGGATCGCCAGCCCTCGGTAGGACTCCATCCGCTGCAGGAGGTAGCTGACCTCGATGTTGGCGTAGCGGTCGTGGCTGTCCTTGACCTCGCTGCGCTTGCCGAAGAGGGCGTCGGCCTCGTCGAAGAGCAGGACCGCGCCCCCCTCCTCCGCCGCGTCGAAGACCCGCCGCAGGTTCTTCTCGGTCTCGCCGATGTACTTGCTGACCACCGCCGACAGGTCGATCCGGTAGAGGTCGAGGCGCAACTCGTTCGCCAGCACCTCCGCCGCCAGTGTCTTGCCGACCCCGCTGGCCCCGGCGAAGAGCGCGCTGACCCCCAGGCCCCGCCCGCCCCCGGCCGCGAAGCCCCACTCCTCGTAGACCCGCGCGCGCTGGCGGACGTGGGCGGCGATCTGGTGCAGGGTCCGCTCCTGCGCCTCCGGCAGGATTAGATCGGGCCAGCCGGCCGTCGATTCGATCCGCTGGGCCAGATCGTCCAGCCGCGCCTGGGCCTGCGTCCGGCAGGCGTCCCAGACCGCCTCGGCCAGCCCGTCGCCGGCGGGCCCCTCCGCGCCGCGGCCCAGCGCCGCGGCCCCGGCGCTGCCGATCGCCGGAGCGCTGAGGTTGAATTGCGACACCAGCGCCGCGACCCGCCCGTTCAGCGCCTCGCCGGCCGGGCCGAGCGCGCCGCGCCAGAGGGCGCGCTGCTCGTCGGGGCGCGGCTTGCGCACGTCGTAGGTCAGGGTCGGGCCGAGCCCTGGGCGGGGCGGCATCGGCCACGGCTCGCGGCTGGTGACGATCAGCGGCCCGGCGACCCGCTCGATCAGCCGGGCGACCGCGCCCGCGCGGGCCGCGTCGGCGGCGTCGAGGCGGTCGCAGTCGAGGAGGAGCGCGCTCCCGCTCAGCGCCGCCTCGCGCTCCCAGAGGCGTAGCAGCCCCTCCTGCTCGGCGGGGGCCAGCGGCGCCGCGTCGGCGCCGAGGACGCAGACGCGGAGGCCCAGGTCGGCGCAGGCGGCGGCGGCGATCGCCCGCTTCCCGGCGATCTCCTCGCCGCACAACTGGATCGCCGGCGCGGGGCCGTTCGCGCGCGACCAGGCGGCCGCGATCCGCCCGGCCAGCGCGCGGTGCGACGGGACGAGGTCGCCGCCGCCGCGCAGCGGCTCAATCAGGCCGGCGAGGCGCTCATCGAGGTGCTGCACGCCGGCCAGGAAGTGCAGCGCGCGCTCGTCGATTCGCAGCGGGCTGGCGGTCAGTGGCACGCCCGGCGCGGCCGGCGCGACCTCGATCAGCCGCCAGCGGCGCAGCGGCCCGTCCGGGGCCAGGGCGCTCCAGTGCGCCTCGGCGAGCGCGGCCAGTGCCAGGCCGAAGGTCGGGTAGGGCCGCGCCGGGTCGCCCTGGGCGGCGGCGCAGAGCGGCGCGAAGGCGGCGTCGAGTTCGACCCCGGCGCAGAGGACGAGCAGATCGCGCTCGAACGGCGACAGGCCGAAGGCCGCGACGAGGCGGTCCAGCGCGGCGGGGCGGGCGCCGGCGGGGGGGCGGCCTCCCCGGCGTGCCGGGCGAGCGCGGCGCGCAGGTCCGTCAGCGCGGCCAGCAGGCGCCGCTGGTTGGCGGCGTGCCAGTTGGCGGCGCCATCCGCCGTGTCCTCGAAAGTCGCCCCCGGAACCCCGTCGCTCCACTCGTTCATGTGATCCGCACCCGCTGGCTGGGGTCGAAGGTCGGCGGCACCGCCGTGCGATCGACCAGCAGGCTGTCGACCCCGTCGACGCGCAGGCGGACCCAATGGAGGCCGGGCGGCGCCCCCTCGACGCGGAAGGTCAGCGTGCCGGTCGGCGCGGGGTGGGGCTGCGCCGGGATCTCGCGGTCCCCCAGGAAGAGCGAGGCGCGCTGCCCCGGCCGCACCTGCGGCCGGCAGGTGACGGTCAGCTCCACCCGGCCGTTGGCGTCGCGCGCGGCCGGGTTCGGCGCGATGCCCGCGACGGTGGGGGCGAGCGCCAGCGCCAGATCGTTGGTGGACCGGTCGGGCTGGCCCGCGCGGGCGATCGTCGCCGCCACCGTGTAGAAGCCGGCGACCCAGGCCGCGGGCGCCCCGGGATCGGCGGGCGCGTCGGGGATGCGCGCGGCGATCCGGGTCGCCCCCCCGCCCGGCTCCGCCGGCACCACGATCGGCGCGGCCAGGCGCGGGTTGCCGAAGCGCACCGTCACCGTATCGCCGGCCAGGGCGAACCCTTCCAGCGTCAGCAGGTCGCCCGGCCGCGCGGCGGGCTGCCGGTTCGGCGGCGCGACCGCCGTCAGGGTCGGCGTGGCCGGCGCCGGCGGCGTCGCGTCCGGCTCGAGGGTCACGCCGGCGTCGTTGGGGCCGCGCGTCAGGACCGGCAGCGGCGACCGGGCCGCGCGCGTCCCCCGGATCAGCACCACCGACGCCTGGTAGGCGACCGAGGGGCGGTAGTTGGTCTGGATCGCCGCCCAGAGCTTGGAGACCTCCTCGGTGTTCAGCGGCTGCGGCGTCAGCTTGACCAGCTCGACCTGCTCGGCCAGTTCCGCCGCCGCCAGCGCGCCCAGCGGCGGTGGCAGGATGCCCCCGTCGATCGGCGCGATTGGGGAGAGCGAGCGGCGGATCGCGTCGCGGGTGAGGACCGGTGTTTCGTGCAGCAGGTGCATCGCGTAGCCAAGCAGGATCTCGGCCTCGAAGTCCTGCTTGCCGTAGGCGGTCAGCAGGTAGAAGAGGTCGAGGGCCAGCGGCGGGTTGGCCGTGCGCTCGCCCCGCCCGTCGCGCGACGGCAAGTCGACGTTGCGCCAGCCCTGATTCGGCGCGACGTGGTAGAGGAAGAGGTTGAGCTGCGTCGGCTCGTCGCCGTTACTCTTGACGCGGTCGGGCGGCAGCGCGCTGACGGTGACCGGGCCGCCGATCGTCGTGCTGACGTTGCGGTCAATCAGCCCGTTGTCGAGCAGATCCTTCAGGACGGCGGTGACGGCGGCGAGGGCGAGGGCGTTGCTCATCGCGCACCCCCTCCCGCGCGCCGCGCCCGCGCAGGTAGTCCTCCAGCGACAGGCGCGGCCCAGACCGCCGCGGGGCCGACGCGACCGGCGGGGCCGGCTGGATGGCGCGCACCTCGATCCGCCCGATGCTCACCCGCACCGTCGGCGCGGGCGGCGGGGCGGGCGCGGCGCGGCGCCCTACCTGGCCTGTCGCGGCGCGTTCGGCCTCCCGGCGCGCTGCACTCTCCGCCAGGAGCGGGGCCGACGCTTCTTGGGTCGCGGCTCGTGTCAGCGGCGTGCCCTCCACCGGCACGGGGTCATCGTCCGGGATCGCCGCTGACGCGAGATCGCCGGCGGCCGCCCTGTCGCGCACCGGCGCCCCCCGCGCCCGGTCCGCCCGCGCCGCGGGGAGCGGTTCGCGCCGTTCCCGCACCGGTCCCGACCACGACGGAGGAGGGGTCGGCAGGAGCGTATCCTCGGGGGTGGCGGCGGCTGGCCGGGGTGGTTCCGCCGCGCTCAGCCTGGGGGAAGGCCGCGTCTCTGCCCCTTGCCCCGGCCCAGCCACGCGCCCCTCCCCGATTGCGTCGGTGGCCCGATGGACCTCCCGGCGCGGTGCCGCGCCCGCCGGCGCCGGCGCACCAGACGCCGGTGGCGGTGTGGCGGCCAGGGAGAGCGCGGTCGCCGGATCGACGGGAACGAGCGGGACGAGCGGCGCGCCGAGATCGCCCGGCAGCGTGAGCGCCGCCGTCGCCACCGCCGCCGCTGCAGCCCAGTCGCCCGCGTGGGCGGGGCTCGGCGAGGCCGGGGGGCGGGCGCGGCGGCCGGTGCTTCCGGGGCGATCGCGTCGCGGGACGCCGCCGCCGGCCGCTCGGCTCCGGCCTGGGGCGCCGGCGCCCGATCCGGCCCCGGATGTTCTCGCGCCGACAGGCGGCGTTCCGTGGTGGGGGCTTCGAACGGCTCGCGCGCTTCCTGCAGCTCGGGCGCCTCGCCGACGCCCCGCGCGGGCGCGTAGCGGGGGGCCAGCGCCGGCTGCACCGGCGTCGCCAGCCCGAGCGTCCGTTCCACCAGCCGGTTCAGATACCCGCTCATCCGTCCACCAGTTCCAGGTAGTAGCGCCGCCGCCAGGGGCTCAGCGCCAGGATATCCGGCTCGCGCCAGCCGTAGGCCCGCGCCAGCGCGTGGATCTCGCGCAGGAGCCGCCGGGCCTGGACGGCCAGTTCGGCCCAGAGGAACGCGCCGGGATCGAACGGCGCCTGCCAGCCGTGATCGCAGGCCGGGCAGCGCAGATCCAGCAGCAGGTCCGCCCCCGGATCGACCTCGGCCATCCGCCGCGAGAGCCCGTCCAGCGCCGCCTCGGGCAACTCGCCGGGGTCCACGGCGGCCCCGTCGCGCGTCGCGCTCAGGACGCACCGGCGCGCCAGCAGGCGCCCGCCGGCCGCCGGGTCGCCGCCGACCGTCGCCACCACTGCGGCGAGGTCGCGGCTGTCCGGCAGGCGGAAGCGCAGTTCGTAGCCCTCCGCCGCCACGTCGTAGGTCCGGGCCGGTGCGTCCGGGACCGGCCCAGCCGGCGCGTCACCCCGCAGCGCCACGGCGTCGAGCGTGAATTCGAGGCGTTCGCCGCAGCGCGGGCACTCGGCGTACCCCGGCAGCGCGGCCCCGAACTGGCGTTCCCGCAGGGCCAGCAGGCGGGCGTCCCGCTCCCCGACGCTGAGCGTGGCCAGCCGCTCGCGCGGCACGTCGGGGCAGGCGGCGCCCAGCATCGTCAGCGCGCGGTCGAGCGGGTGCTGGGCCGCCCCGACCTCCCAGGCCCAGAGGATCGCCGCCCCGGACAGCGCCCGCATCGCCGCCATCGGCTAGGCCGCCGGCTCGTTGAAGGTCGGCTCGCTCGGCTCGGTGACATCCAGGTCGCGCTCCCAGCCCTCGTTCTCCAGCTTGAGCGTCTGGATCGCGACCGCGTTGGCGTTGGCGTCGAGGTCCGGGACCGCCTGGAACTCCGAGACCCAGCAGCGGAAGACCCGATAGGCGAGCGCGAGCTGGCCCGCCTCGTTGTAGATCTCGATCGTGATGTCCTTGCGGAAGTCGGCCAGCGACACCTCCGCCCCGAGGCCGGAGCCGAAGTTCCAGATCTTGTTGGCCCACCGCTCGAACTCGACGTCGTGCGTGACCCCCCGCTCCAGGGTGATCGCCTCGAACTCGGTCCGGCCGGGCGATTTGCGGCTGCTGCTCGGGTCGCCCCCCTCGCGGTGCGTGACCACCTCGGTCGTCCGCTTCAGCGCCCCGACCTTGCTGACCCCCGCGACGTACCGCCCGTCCCACCGGACGCGGAACTTGAAGTTCTTGTACGGGTCGAACCGTTGCGCATTGACGCTGAACTGGGCCATCGTTCCCTCCGTTGAGTAGGGCGTAGGGCGTGGAGTGTGGAGCGAAATAGAACCGTTCGCCCCCACGCGCCGCCATCACTCGCGCTCCACGCCCCACGCTCCACGCCCTACGCCGCGACCTGACCGGCGATCTGCTGGATGCGGATCACGACGAACTCGGCCGGCTTGAGCGGCGCGAAGCCGACGTGGATGTTGACGATGCCGAGATCGATGTCGCTCTGGGTCGTCGTCTCCTTGTCGCACTTGACGAAGTAGGCCTCGCGCGGCGTGCGGCCCTGGAAGGCGCCCTGCCGGAAGAGGTTCTGCATGAACGCGCCGATGTTGAGGCGGATCTGCGACCAGAGCGGCTCGTCGTTCGGCTCGAAGACGACCCACTGCGTGCCGCGGTAGAGGCTCTCCTCGATGAAGAGGGCCAGCCGCCGGACGGGGATGTACTTGTACTCGTCCGCCAGTTGGTCGGCCCCGCGCAGCGTCCGCGCGCCCCAGACCACCTGGCCGGTGACCGGGAAGGAGCGCAGGCAGTTGATGCCCAGCGGGTTCAGGGCGCCGTTCTCCGCGTCGTTGAGGACCGTCTCCAGCCCCTGCGCCCCGCTGAGGGCGGCGTCGGTGCCGGCCGGAGCCTTCCAGACCCCCCGCTGGCTGTCGGTGCGCGCCATCACCCCGGCGACCGCGCCGCAGGGCACGAAGGGGGCGACCTGCCCGTCGCGCAGCGGATCGCTCCCGATGATCCGCGGGAAGTAGAGCGCCGCGTTGCGCGCCGCCGGGCCGCTCAGTGCCAGCCCGGCCAGCGTGGCGCCGGCGGCGGCGACCGCCTGCGCCGGGGCGGCGCTCCAGGCGGCGGGCGGGTCGACCAGCAGCATCGTGCGGCGGCGCACGCAGTACGGCAGCGCCGCCTGATAGACCGCGGCCGGCAGATCGCCGTCGCGCGACAGCGGGGGCAGGCAGAGCAGGTTGAAGAGGTCGGTCTTCTCCAGCGCGAAGATCCCGGTCTTGGCCCCTTCCATCCCCGGCCCGGCGAACTGCCCGGCGGTCAGGGCGGCCCCGTCGGCGCCGCTCGCGGCGGTGGCCGCGGTCTGGCCGAGGGCCGGCCGAGCGGTCGGCACCTCGAACGCGCCCTGGGCGTTCCGGCGGACGCGCGCCAGCGCGGACCCCTGCTCCAGCACCCGCGGCACGAAGCGCGCGTCGGCGGGGTTGACCGAGAGGTTGAGGTGGCGCTCGGCCGCGCCCCCCTCCTCGGTGATGACCAGGTTGAAGCGCTCGGCGTCGGCCGGGTGCTCCACGGTGACCCGCAGCCGGTTGCCCCAGGCCCCGGGGCTGGCGGCGAGCAGCGGCATCCCCGTGATCGGGATCGCCGCGGGCGTGGCCCCGTTCGCCACGCGCACGATCACCGCCTGCCCTCCCCCATTCCGGAAGAAGTCGCGCACGGCGTAGCCCATCGTGCTGGCCGGCGCCAGGCCGCCGAAGCGGCGCTCGTAGTCGCCGAAGCTGCTGATCGCCACCGGCTCGTCCAGTGGCCCGCGCGGCGCGGCGCCGACGAACGCGGCGATCGCCGTCGCCACGCCGCTGATCGCGCGCACGCCGCTGGGGACTTCCTGGATGTAGACGCCCGGATAGGACAGTGCGATAGACATGACGCGTACCCCCTTACCGTGACGACGACCACTGCTGTTGTAGAGCGTGGAGCGTGGAGCGCGATGTCGCGGTCACCTTCCCCGCTTGCTACGGTCTACGCTCCGCGCCCCGCGCTTTACCCTCCACGCTCCGCCGCGAGCAGCCAGGCGCGGGCCAGCGCCTCCAGTTGGCCGTTGCTGTGCAGCGGCGCCTCGTGCTCGCCCCAGCCTTCCCCGGTCTGGAGCCGGACGCTGCCGCGGAGCGCCCCCGTGCCGGCCGCGCGCCACAGCCGCACCGTGAAGATCGCGGGCGCCGGGTGGAGGGTGATCGGCCCGTCGTCCCCGGTCCCGTCGATCACCAGGCGCCAGTGGCCGTCGTCGCCGGTGTCGAGCCGCACGACCAGGGCGAGGTACTCACCGCCGCCGTTCGGCTGTGTCTCCACCCGCGGCCTACCTTGCCTAGCGGTCCCGAGCAGCGCCGAAGCCGACCGGCGGCGCGCTCCCCACTCGTGCGGGAGCACGGCGCGTCACCATCCCGGCAGGCGGCGCGCTGGCTGGGGCCGATCCGCATGTGGCCCCCACTCTACCCCGCGCCGCTCAACGATCGCTCAAGGGTCGCGCAACGACCGCTCAAAGGCCGCGACTGCCGATCGTGGGGGAGATCGGCGGGCGGGCAACGGCGCGGGAAACAAACGCCGCGGTCGTGCGTAGGTTCGAGTAGTGGCACAGGCGCATGGCAATCGGGCCGGTTGGCCCGCACCGCTGGATGGAGGCACGCGATCCGGGGGCCGGCGACTGGAACCGCCCGGCGCCACGCGCCCCCGCCAAAAACTGACCCGTCGCTGTATGGGGCAAACCCGCCGCGAGGCGGGGACGCAAAGCCAGGGATCTCGGCGACCGAGCGTTTCGCGGAACGCCCCCTTGCCGAGACCGCCCGGCCGCCAGCGCCCGATCGGGCCCCGTCGGCACGCTGCCGGTGGGGCATCCCTTTGTCACCGGGTGGCGCTAGCGGTGAAGGTGGAAATGATGCCGTAGCGAGCGTCGACGGGGCCGCCCGCCGGTTGTCCGGCGGGGACCCACCCCCGGCTCGCAAGCCGGGGGGTGGGGTCTGGGAGGGGGGAGCATGGACGGTGCGGTGGTCGCGGACGGGCTCGAGGATGGGCCGGAGGCGGCCCGGGAACTGCTGCGGCGGGGCGAGCGCTGCGCGGCGGCGGGGCAGGTGCGCCAGGCGGAGGCGCTGCTGGTGCGCGCCTGGACCCTGACCGCGGGGCGCGACCCGGAGCCGGCCAGCGCCGCCGCCTGGCGCACGGCCTGGCTGTTCGCGCGGGCGGGGGACTACACCGCGGCGGCGGTGTGGTTCCGGCGCGTGCTCGCCCCGCCGGCCGCCGGGTCCGCGCTCTGGCCCGCGGCGCGGCAGACGCTGGTCGAATTGTGCCAGGGACTCGCGCGCGCCAAGGGGGACGCCCCCAGCCCCGCGCTGCCCGGCCCGCGCCGCCCGCGACCCCGCGCGCCCCGGCGCTGCCCCCGCTCGACATTGGCAGCCTCGGCCGCTTCCAGATCCTGCGCGACGGCCGGCCGCTCCCCGCCAGCCGGGCGCGCAAAGCGACCGCCATCCTGCGCTACCTGCTGATCCAGCCGCACCGCTCGGCTCACAAGGACGAGCTGGCCGACCTCTTCTGGCCCGATTCCCCCCGCGCGAGGCCGCCCACAGCCTGCACGTCGCGGTTAGCGCGCTGCGCCGGCACCTCGATCCGCCCGCGGGCGCGGCCGGGCGCGAGCCGGCGAGCTACCTGCTCTTCGCGGACGGCCACTACCGGCTGCGCGCCGACGCGCCGATCGCGGAGGACCGGGAACGCTTCCTCCGCCTCTGCGAGGAGGGGGAGCGCGCCTGGGGCGCGCGCGACAGCGAGCGCGCCTGGCAGGTCTACGGCGAGGCCGTCGCCGGCTATGGCGGCGATTACTACCTCGACGAGGCCGCGCCGGACTGGGCGCTCGCCGAGCGCGAACGGCTGCTGAGCCGCTATCTGACGGCGCTCGACCGCCTGGGCCGGCTCGCCGCGGCGCGGGGGCTCCACGAACCGGCGGCGGAGTGCTTCCGGCGCCTGCTGGAGCGCGACGGCTACCGCGAGGACGCGCACGCCCAACTGATGCGCTGCTACTGGCAACTCGGCCGGCGCGGCGAGGCGCTGCGCCAGTACGAGCGCTGCGCGGCGCTCCTGGAGCGCGACCTCGGGCTGGCGCCGATGCCGGAACTCCAGGACCTCCACCGCCTTATCGCCGGTGGCGCCGCCCCGGAACCTGACCGGCGCGACCTCGGCCGGGAGAAACAGGCGGCGCCCTGAAACGTAGCATCAATGGCGGTGGGGGATAGCCGGCCGGCCGCGACGGATCGCGGCCCTGACCCCGCCCGACGTCGGGCGTGCGCTCCAACGGTTGCCGTGATGGTTGTCGTGCTGGTTGCAGTGATGGAGGAGGGGCGAGCATGGCGAAGAAGGCGTTCTGTGTCGGGATCAACGATTACGGCGACCCGAACAGCAACCTCAACGGCTGCGTCAACGACGCCAGGGCCTGGGCGGAGCTGCTGGTCGGCCACTACGACTTCCCGCGTGCCGACGTGACGATCATCACCGACGCCCAGGCGACCAAGGCCAACATGGTCACGGGCATCAAGGCCCTCCTCGCGGGGGCCACGGCGGGCGACGTGCTGGTCTTCACCAACTCCTCGCACGGTTCCTACGTCTACGACCAGGACGGCGATGAGACCCGCTATGACGAGATCCTCTGCCCCCGCGACGTCGGGCAGAACCCGCTGGCCGACGACGAGCTGCGCGCGCTCTTCAGCGCGATCCCCGCCGGCGTGCGGCTGACGGTGATCGCCGACAACTGCCACTCCGGGTCGGCCACCCGCGCGTCGCCGTTCCCGACGCCCGACGAACGGCGCGTGCGCTTCCTCAATCCGCGACGGTTCGGCGGCAAGGAACTCCCGGACACCCAGTTCGCGCGGCCGAAGCGCCTGGAGCGGTACCCCGAGTCGGAGATGAAGGAGATCCTACTCAGCGGCTGCACCGACAGCGAGTACTCCTACGACGCGCTGCTCGACGGGACCTACCACGGCGCGATGACCTTCTTCGCGCTCCAGACGATCCGCGCCGCGAACTACCGGCTGACCTACGAGCAACTGGCGCGGCGGGTGAACGGCCGCCTCCGGCGGGGCGGCTACAACCAGCACCCGCAACTCGAGGGGGCGGACCAGAACAAGGCCCGGCCGATCTTCACCTGATGCGGGGGCGTGATCGCCGGCCGGCGCGACCGGCGGGGGCGGGCTGACACCCCGCCCGCGCCGGCCGCGAGGCCCGCGCCGGCCGGGGCGTTGGAGGGGCGCGGATGTCCGATGAACGCGCGTTGATCGCCCGGCTCGAAGCGGCCGGGCCGGACGAGATGATCCGCCTGCTGCTGCGCCCGAGCGCGAGCGACGAGAAGACCCTGCGCGCGCACCTCGGCGACGAGCGGTATCGGCGCCTGCACAGCCTGGCCCTCAAGGGTGGCGGCAACCGCCGCGCGCCCGAGGGTCGGGGCAATGTGGTGGTCATCCACGGCTTCATGGGGAGCGACCTGACCAGCGTCGACCGCGCGGGGGTCCAGGAGCCCCTCTGGGCGCGGGCCTTCCCCATCATGCAGGGCCACCTGGCCCGGCTGCGCCTCAACGAGGGCGGCTGGGGCGAGCACGACGGGAACTACGAGATCCGGGCCACCGGCATCATGAAGCGCCACTATGGCGAACTGCTGCTCGCCCTCGCCCAGGGTTGGAACGTGCGGGCCTTCTGGTTCGACTGGCGCAAGGACCTGACGATCGCCGCCGACGAACTCCGGGCCCGGATCAGCGGCTGGTTCCCGCCCGCCGCGCCGGTGCATCTCGTGGCCCACTCGATGGGCGGCCTGGTGGCGCGAACCTTCATCGCCAGGCACCCGGGGCGCTGGCAGACGATGTGGGACGCCGCGACCGGGGGCCGGCTCGGCGGCCGGCTGATCATGCTCGGCACGCCGAACCACGGCTCGTTCGCCGCCCCGCGGGCGCTCACCGGGCTGGAGGGGATCGTCAAGAAGCTGGCCCTGTTCGACAGCCGCCACCAGCCCGCCGATCTGCTGCTGATCCTCAATTCCTTCGTCGGGCTCTACCAGATGCTGCCCTCCCCCCTCGTCATGGGGCGGATGGAGGCGCTCTACCACGCCGACATCTGGGGCGAGCTCAACGTGCCGCAGCGCCATCTGGATGCCGCCCGCAAGCACCACGACCTGCTGGCCGGCGTGGTCGAGCCGGAGCGCATGATCTTCATCGCCGGACACAACCAACCGACCTTCGGCGACATCGCCGATCTTGGCGACTGGCAGCGCCTGCGGCAGCCCGACGCCTACGCGGTGACGGCGCAGGGCGACGGGTGGGTGCCGCACCACTTTGGGCTGCTCCACAGGGATGGCGCGCCGATCCCCGCCTACTACGTCGAGGAGGGGCACGGCAACCTCCCGAGCAACGGCCGGGTCCTCGCCGCGCTCGACGAACTGCTGGCGAGCGGGGAGACGCGGGGCCTGGATGCGGAACCACCCGCCGCGCGCGGGCCGCGCGAGGAGGACGAGGCGACGCAACGGGCGCTGCGCGAGCAGCACGCCGCCGCCGAACGGGCGGACGAGGAGCGGCTGGCGGCGACCGTCGGCCGCCGGGGGACGCGAGGCGCGGCGGCCGGTGCGACCCCCTCCTCCACCGCCGAGGAACGGGTGGTGGAGGAGGTGCTGACGCGAGGGTTCCTCACCTACCCGGACGCCCCGCCCAGGGGCGCCGCGCCGCGTGGCGCGCCCGCGCCCGCGCGCATCGCGGTCGCCCTCGCCCTCGACACCATCGACGGGCTGCGGAACGTCGACGGGCCGATCGACGCGGTCGCCGTCGGGCACTACGTCGGCGTGAAACCACAGGCGGCGGAGCTCGCCCTCGATCGGGCGATCAGCGCCGCGCTGCCCGGCCAGCCCGCCGCCGCCGCGCCGGCCGATGCCGATCTGCTGCTGACGCAGTACTCCGAGCGTGGCATCATCCGCGGCGAACTGGGCCAGCCCTTCTTCCTGAACGACCCGCGCGCCCCGGAGCGGATCATCGCCGTCGCCGGCATGGGCTTCCCCGGGCGCTTCGGCCGGCCCGAGCTGATCGTGCTGGCGCGCGAGCTCTGCTGGTCGCTGGGGCGGCTGGGGAAGCGGCGCCTGGCCACGGTCCTGATCGGCTCGGGCAACGGCAACCTGACCATCCACGACGCCGTCGCCGGCTGGCTGCGCGGGGTCGAGCAGGCGCTGCACGGCTCCGACGAGGACGCCGGTCGCGGCGTGCAGCGGCTCACCTTCATCGAGCACGACCCGCGCAAGGTCGAGGCGATCCAGGACGCGATCCTCGACCAGCAGCGGCGGTTGCGCGAGCAGGAGCGCCTGCTGATCGACTTCACCCCCTTCGATCGGGCGGAACTGGCGCGGCTGCACGCGCTGGGGCAGGAGTTGGAGCGCGAGGAGTGGGCGCGGAAGCAACAGGAGCGGGGGCACGGGCCGGAGCCGGCCCCGACCCGGATCACCGTCGAGTTGGAGCGCCGGATCTATCGCTTCGGCGCGATCACCCAGGACGCCTCGATCCCGGAGCGCGAGATCCCCCTCGACCCCGCGCTGGTGCTGGAGGCCAACGATGAGCTCGCCGGCGAGGTCGATCCGACGGTGCAGTTCGAGCGCGGCCGGTTCCTGGAGCGCCTGCTAATCCCCGACGACTTCCGCCCGCACCTCCTCACCGACGCGCCGCTGGTGCTGGTGCTCGACGCGACGACCGCACGGATCCATTGGGAGATGCTGGCGCCGTCCGAGGTCGGGGCCCCGGCGGGGCCGCCCGCCGACGACGGGGCGCGCGGCGGGCGCGGACGGGAAGCGGCGTTCGACACCCGCTCCTTCCTGGGCACCAGCCGCGGCTTCACCCGGCAGTTGCGCACCCAGTTCGCCCCGCCGCCCGAGCCGCCCCCGCCCCCGCGCCGCCTCCTCCGGGTGCTGGTGATCGCCGACCCGGCCGAGGATGCCCACCTGCCGGGGGCCGAAGCGGAGGGCGCCGAGGTCGCCGATCTCTTCGAGCGCTTCAACACCGTGGGCGACCCGCGCGCCGGGGCGCCGGGGGCCGACGGGCGCGAGGAAGCGCGCAACCGCGTGGAGGTGGTGCGGCTGTTCGGGCCGTACGAGGCGACGCGCACCAACGTGCTGCGCCACCTGCTGCTCCGCCCGTTCGATGTCGTCCACTTCGCTGGGCACTGTCTCTACGACCCGGCCGATCCGGCGGCGTCCGGCTGGATCTTCTCCGGGGGCGGCCGGCTGACCGCCCACGAGCTGAAGCGGATCGACCGCGTCCCCAAGTTCGTCTTCTCCAACGCCTGCGAATCGGGGATCACCCCCGACCGCTCCGAGCGGCGGTCGGTCGATCTGGCGCCGAGTTTCGCCGAATCCTTCTTCGCCCGCGGGGTATCGAACTTCGTCTGCACGGCCTGGCCGGTGGACGACACCGCCGCCCGCGTCTTCGCGCTCACGCTCTACTCCGAACTGCTGGGGCTCGCCTACCGGCCTGGCGACGCGGTAACCCGCTGCGGGCCGAGCGAGCCGCACCCGATGCATGTGGCGATGCGCCGGGCGCGGGAGGCGATCGTCCCGCTGCCGGCCGGCGCGCGCACCTGGGGCGCCTATCAGCACTACGGCAACCCCTTCCTGCGCTTCTTCGACCCGCTCGGGATGGGGGCGCGTCGGGCCGCGGAGCACGAGGCGCCCGTCGCCCCCGCCCCGGAAGGGTCGTCCGCCGGGTGTGAGCGCGAGGAAGCCGCGCGATAGTGCCGATCCCCCGCGGCTGCCGGGCCGGTTCGTCCGGGAGGCGGTGGCGCTTGCCGGGTCCTGGGCCGCCCGATCGTACCCCCCGCGCCCGCGCCAGCGCCGCGGCCATTTACGGGCGCTACGGTACGCACGCTCAGGGCATAGTGCCGGGGATGCCCTTCAACTCGGCCAGTTCGGCACCGACGCGGCCGAGCGTGACCGTGTCGCTGTCGGGCCGGCGCTCGAAGCGGGCCCGCTCGAACCACTGGTAGTTGAGCCCGCTCGCCCCGTCGAAGTACTCGTCGGAGACCGGGTAGCCGAAGACGGTCAGCGCGTCGGGGTGGCCCCGCCAGAACGAGAGGAAGCGGCCGGTCACCAGGCGGCCGGTCGGCGCCTGCCAGGACGTCTCCTCCGCCGCCGGCAGCGGCTCGGGGGCCGCGGCGGCGAGGGCGGCGACGTAGGGGGCGATCTTCCGCGCGTAGGCCTTGTCCACGGCCCACTTGCCGGCGAGATCGGCCAGCACCCGCGCCGACCCGCGCCAGCCGGAGGCGTTGAGCGCCGGCAGGCGCGGATCGACCTCCGCGTTCATGTAGGGCCGGATCCCCTCCGGCTCGGCGCCCGCGCGGAAGGCGTAGGCCGCCAGATGCACGACGTGCGCCCGGATGCCGGCCGGGTAGTCCGGGAAGCGGTAGCCGCGGTAGTCCCGCCCATCCTCCTGCGGCTGCCACTCCGGCGAGCCATCGGCGGCGTGCGGGCGGCTCTCGCCGGTGACGCCGATGCCGGCCATGTTGTGGCGCGGCGGCGACGACCACCAGGAGCTGACCGGGACGTGGGTCGCCGGGTCGGTCGTCTCGTGGACGCACTGGGCGAGGGTGAGGGCGAAGTCGAGGCCCGCCAGCGCGCAGTCGGCGGCGTAGGCGCGGACGATCGTCGCCGCCTTCCCGCGCTCGACGCCGCGCGCCAGCAGGAAGCCGAAGGCCTGCTCCGGGGTGGCCCGCGCCTCGCCGACGAGGGGCAGGGCCGTCTGGTCGCCGCCGGGCGCGGCGCCGTCGCGGCGCTGCATCGAGGGGAAGAACCAGCCCTTCTCGGTCTTCACCCCCGGGCACTGCTTCCCCACCCCCGGCCCGTCGCGGTGGAAGAGCAGCCCCAGCGGCTGCGCGGGGTTGTCGACCTGCCGGCCGGCGCAGTCGGCGATCGGGATGCGGTCGCCGCAGATGGTCTGGATCGTGAAGCGGTAGAGCTCCTCCATCGCCGCCGACATGCGCCGCCCGTCGAAGTTGCCGACCGCCTCGATGTGCAGGTAGCGGCGGTTGCGCCAGGCGATGCCGATGCCGTCCCAGGCCGGGTGCGTCCCCACGGAGATCAGTTGCTGGCCCGGCTTGTACGGCCCGGTGCCGTCGTAGAGCCAGAGGTGCGGCCCCACGCCCCGCTCCCACGGCCCGCCCTCCGGGCCGCCCTGCGCCTCGGGCGTGTTGTACCACGCGAAGATGTTGTTGAGGCTCGTCACCCCCCGCCAGGTCTGCTCGGTCGGCACGGCGGTGTGGTGGATGCCGACGGCGTTGAACGGCTCGGTCCCCAGCCCCTGGACCCGGTACCACGCCGCGAACTCCTGCGGCGTGAACTCGCGCCCGATGTAGAGCCGGCCGCTCTCGTCCCCCGGCCCGCGCGGGACTGGCGCCGGCGTCGGGCCGCGCCCGCCGCCAGCGGGCTGCTCCTCCAGGAAGCGTTCCAGCCGGTCGAGATGTTCGTCGACATCCCGGCGCTCGACTCCTTGTCGCTCGGTCGCCACGCGCGCCTCCTTTCCGCCCCGGTCGTCGGGGGGCGCCGCCGGGCAGCGGCCCCGCGCCTCCCGGCGGGTGGCGCGCGACCGAACACCACCTGCCGGGGACGGCTCACCGTCGCGCCGCCCGTTCAGGCGCCGACCGGCCCCGCCGTCCACGGCGCGGCTGTGCTGCACACACCTCCTGTTATATCGCCGGTCTGCCGCCTGTCAATCGGCCGAAAGTACTAGGACGTGTGTCAGGGGGGCGCCGCCCCCGCCCCCCCCGGCGGGCGGCGGGGCGCCGGAATTGCCCGCGGAGGGAGGGCCGCCGGCCCGGGACCAGACGACGGCCAGCACGCGGCGGGCACGCCCGTGCCACCCCCGAATCGTCACCCACCGCGCCCATCCGGCAGGCGCGCGGGGCCGGGCGCGCGCCGCGCCCATGCCCTGAGTCCGGCACGAAGGCTGCACTTGGCGGCGGGGGCTGACCAACTGACGAACTGGCCGGCTGCGGCCCCCGGCGAGGGTGAGAGCCCGCCGGGAACAGCACCGGAAGGCTTTGGAGGGACTGTATTCCATCCCGTCATCCCTCCACCGGCGGTAGGTGGACTGCCGACAATTTCCCCCGCAGGTGTAGGACCTATCCCCGGCGCTGCACAACGGACAGTCGGGAGGCAGCCGGAGGTATTCCCGGCGAAGTCGGTCTGCTCCCGGCCCTCCCGCTGGTACGGAGTGATCGTCGGGCGGCGTACGGTCGGGTTGCGGCGGTGGGTTGTGCGCGGGGGACGGGGCGAAATGATCGTGCGTTGTGCCCCGTATAGAGGTCGACGCACAGGGGGAGCAAAGGAGGGCGCGGCATGACGGCTGGCACGCAGCAGCAGCAATTGGTCGCAGACCTCTCGCGCGAGGTCGTGGCACGAATAGCGCCGCAGGAGCTGCCCGTATTCCGGGCGCACAGCCGGGCCTACTTCGCCGATCAGGGCCAGGTGCTCAGGGGCGGCCAGGGGCAGGACGAGATGCTCGGCTTCGGCGTGGGCGAGGCCGTCGCCTTCCTGACGCCCGTGGTCCTGCCGGTCATGACCGCGGTCGTCCAGTACCTCACCGTCGAGGTGACCAAATCGGCGCGGGCGGAGGGGGCGACCCTGATCGGCGAGCGCGTCAAGCAGTTGTTCAAGCGCTTCCGACCCGCCGAGGCGACCGGGGAGTACGGTCACGCCGCGTCGCCCCCGGTGCTGACGCAGGAGCAGTTGGGCCAGGTGCGGCAGGTGGCCTTCGAGAAAGCCCTCCAGCTCAAGCTCTCCGCGGAGCGGGCGGGGCTGTTGGCCGACGCGGTCGTGGGGAACCTCGCCACCGCCGCGACATGAGGGAGGGATCCCATGCGCGCCGACTCCACCGCTGCCCCCCGCCCGGCGCGACTCAACCCGTTCGCCTTCCCGTCGGACACCGACTTCCGCTTCGCGCTCCTGATCGTGTCGGTTCTCGGCACCAGTCTGTTCGTCTATAACTGGCTCTTCCACGCCATCCCCCTCTTGCGCGACCCCTGGCTAGCGGCAATGGTGCGGTGCGCCGATCTGGCGAGCGCAGCCTTCCCCGATGCCGCGGACCCCATTGCCCGCGCGGGTAAGCAGATGATGGAGGCGGAGTGCGGGGCACCGTATGAGCGGACGAGGGCCGCCTGGCTGCTCGGCGGGACGGCGCTCGTGCTTGCAACGGCGAGCGCTCTCTACTGGGTGTACCCAGCCTGGCGGATACAACGGGCGAACCTCGCGCCGCTGAGCGCCGAGGATGCGCCCGAAGTGGTGACCGCGCTCGACGCGCTGTGCCGCGAAGTGGGGCTGGCGCGGCCCCCCACCTTCTTGTGGAACCCGCTCGATGCGGCCAATGGAGGAACGGCGTTCGGCCGCCTTGGCCGGTACTACGTGGCCCTATCCGGTGGCCTGGTCACCCAATTCTATGTCGACCCAGCCGTCTTCCGGTCGGTGGTGCTGCACGAACTGGCCCACCTGCGCAACGCCGATGTGGACAAGACCTATTTCGCCGTCGCGGTCTGGCAGTCCTTCGTGCTCGTCGGGCTGGTTCCCTTCGCCCTCAGCTTCCTCGACTTCGACGAGCGGCTGCGCACTGTCCTCGATCTGGGTTGGAGGATATGCGCGCTCGCCGCGCTGGTCTACCTGACCCGGAACGCCGTACTCCGCGCCCGCGAGATCTACGCCGATGTGCGCGCCTCCATCTGGGACGGCCCGGCGGGCGCGCTTGATCGCGTCCTGGCGACCCTGCCGCGAGATCGGGAAGGGGGCTGGCGGACCCTGGTGGCGGCCCATCCCGATCCGGCGGGCCGGCGCCACGCGCTGCACGACACGGCGTCCCTCTTCCGCACCCGCCCCTGGGAGGCGTTCGGCGTGGGCGTCGTCACCTCGATCGCCATCGAGAACGTGTGGTCGTTGCTCGCCGCGCTCACCGCGGACATGCTAGTGGCCGTCCTCGGCCCGACCGTGCTGTTTGTGCCCCTGGCGGCCGGATTCCTGGTGCTGGCTGGATGGCGGGCGACATTCGCCGGGTTGGCGTGGAACGAGGCACCCCGCGGTCTAGGGCTGGGTAGGGTTGAGCCTCGGCTTGGGCCTCATCGCCGGGCAGATCGTGGCATTCGATAGCTTCCTGCTCACCTCGGGGTCCACTCCACCGGCGGTCCTCGCCTTCACGGTCATCTCGGGCCTGCCGCTGTTGATCGTGCTGCCGCTCTTCCTCCGCTGGATCGGTAGCGCCGCAGGGACCTGGCTGGAAGTGGTCGGCCCGCGGCGTTCACTGCGCCTGGCGTACGGTGCTGCGGTAGGCGTTGCCGCCGGGCTCTCAACGATCTGGCTCGGGGCGTTCTACTATATTCAACGCCTGGGTACGATCTTGTTGGAGGGGGCCGAACCGGAGACCTGGATCGCAGCGTTGAGTGAGCTCATGCCGGGCGCTATCTTGTTCGCACTCGGCCATCCACTAACCATGCTGACGTTGATCGGCCTGTGGGCTTTCCCACTGGCTGTCGTGCTCTGGCGCCAGCGCGTAGCGGCGCTCCCGGACGCGAACTGGGCCTGGCTCGATCCGTCCCCCCAACCTTCGACGCTGCCCCGAGGTGCGCCGCTAAGAGCCCGGCTGGCGCTGCTCGTCGGGCTGGCGGGCGGGGGCTGTTCTGCGGCATGTATCTCGCCCTGCGGGTCGGGATGCGCCTCGGCCTGTCAGAAGCCGCGCGCGATGCCGACGAGACCAAGCTTTGGTTCTACACCGCGTCGATCGTGCTGGCGGCGATTATGCAAGTGCCTGTCGCGGCAATAGTGGCGGTGTGGGTCCCGCGCCTGGGCGCCGTCCACGGGCTCTTCGCCGCGTTCGTCGCCGGCTGCGTGATGACGGCCGGGACGCTCGGCTCCATCCTCGCGTTCGAAGAATCGACCCCGTTCCCCGTCGCCTGGGCAATCTTCGCGTACATCATCAGCGGAGGCGCTATCCTGGTGCTACCCGTGGTGCTGGTCGTGGCGGCGGTGGCGGCCTGGCTTCGCGACACCCGGACGCTATCGGTGGCGCCAGCGCAGGGGAGCGGCGTGTCACGCCCCACCCCCGCCGCCCACCTACCGCCCGGATAAGCCTGGCGGCGACCACCGTGAGGCGACCCGGCATCTTCGTGCCGCCAGGCGCGCGGGTGGCGGGACCCCATGGTTTGCGCCCCGCGTTGCTGCCGCTCCTACATCAGTTGCGCTCGGCTGCCGCGGCCGTTTTCGCGAACCGCCCTAAGAACATCGGTCATCCCTCCATCCCTCGTCCGCCCGCCCGTGGGCGCAAAGCCCCGCCCGCGCCGGCGCTTGCGGCCGGTATCCGTGCGACAATGGCCGATGACCGGGAGGGCCGGGCGGATCGCGGGCGCGCGGCTGCCTGGCGCACGTCGCGCGGTGCGGCCACGGCCGGCGACATCGGGCCACGGGGGCGCCAGCACGGGGAGCGACGATGCGCGCGACGGGGCGGCGGGCCGGCGAGATCGCGCCGGCGACGAGGGGGCCGGGCGCCGCTTCGCGCCGGCCGTCCTCGCCGCGCCGGGCTACCCGCGGCTCTGGCGGGCCGGGCTCCTCTACTACCACGCCTACTGGTTCGAGATCGTCGCCACCGGCTGGGTGGTCCTGACCCTCACCGGCTCGCCCTTCGCGGTCGGGCTGGTCGGCTTCTGCCGGACGCTGCCGATGCTGGCGCTCGGGCTGGTCCTCGGCGCCCTGGCCGACCGCCTGCGCGAGGCGACGCTGCTGCTGGCGGTGCAGGCCGCGGGCGCGCTCGCCGCGGCGGCGCTCGCGGCCCTCTTCCTGCTCGGCCGCGCGCCGCTCCCGGCGCTCTGCCTCCTGGTCGGCCTGCTCGGCTGCGGCTGGGCCTGCGACTTCTCGGCGCGGCGCGCGCTCGTCGCGCAACTCCACGGGCCGGAGCGCGTCGCCAACGCCCTCTCGCTGGAATCGATGACGATGCTGGGGAGCAAGATCGCGGCGACGGCGCTCGCGGGCCTCCTCCTCGCCCTCGGCGGCCCGCGCCTCGCCTACGGCTGGCTGGCGCTCGTCTACCTGGCCGGCGTGGGGGCGGCGCTGGCGGTGCGGCGGGGCGACCCGCCGCGGCGGCGCGCATGGCGGCCGCCGGCATCCCGCTGATCAGCCTGGTGCGCCTCGGCTGGTCCACCGCGGTGCGCGCGCCGGTCGTCCGGGCGGTGCTGCTGGTGACGGTCGCGATGAACCTGCTGGTCTTCCCCTACCAGCAACTGATCGCCGTCATCGCCGGGGACATCCTCGCCGTCGGCGCGGCGCGGATGGGGATCCTCGCCGGCGCGGACGGCGTCGGGGCGATCGTCGTGGCGGGGTTCCTCGCCACCCGGTCGCGCCCGATCCGCCAGGGGCCGGTCTTCCTCGCGGGGGCGTGCGGGGTGGGCGCGCTGCTCCTCGCGCTGGCGCTCGCGCGCTCCTACCCCCTCGCGCTCGGCCTGCAGGTCGCCCTCGGGGCCTGTGCCGGCGCGTTCGGCGCGATGCAGCCGGCGCTGATCCTCACCGCCGTCGCGCCCGAGCAGCGCGCGCGGGCGATGGGGATGCTGGCCATGGCGATCGGGACCGCGCCGTTCGGCATCCTCCTGGCCGGCGCGCTCAGCGATGCCGTCGGCCCCACCGGCACCCTCGCCGGCATGGCCGCCCTCGCGTTGCTCCTGATCGCCGGCATCGTCGCCCGCAACCGCGCGTTCCTGGCCCTGCCCGGCGGCGAACCACGGGCCAGGCCCGACGAGGGGTAGCGGGGACGCCGCGACGGCGCCGCTCGGCCCTGGCACCGCTGGTGCGGTAATCGCGCTGTCGGGTTGCGTCGATTCGTCCAAGAGGGGGGCGCCATGATGCCGCGGGAGGGGTTGCGCTGGGGCGAGGGCGGGCGGATCTGGTGTGTGTGTCGCACCTCTGGTGGGACTGGGTCTGGCAGCGGCCGCAGCAGCTCCTCTCGCGCCTCGCCGGGCCCTACCGCGTCCTGTGGATCGAGGAGCCGCGCCTCGCGGTCGGCCCGCCCGGGGACCGCTTCGAGCTCACCGAGCCGCTCCCGGACCTGCGCGTGGCGCGCCTCGTCTCCCGCGGCGACGAAGCCGAGTTCCGGCGCCGGCACGCGGCCAGGCTGGAGGAATTGGGCGTGCCCGACTTCCAGCCGGGCGACGACGTCCGGGAGGCGGGCCTGGGGTTCGCCAGCGCCCTGGAGGAGCGGCTGGAGCGCGAGGCGCGCGAGGCGGTGGGCGTCTGGCGGCGCGGACCGCTCGTGCTCTGGCTCTACACGCCCGCGGCGGTGCTGTTCATCGACCTGCTGCGGCCGGACCTGGTCGTCTACGACGTGATGGACGATCTCGCCGGGTTCGCCTTCGCCCCGCCGCAACTGGTGGCGCAAGAACGGGAGCTGTTCGCGCGCGCGGATCTCGTCTTCACCGGGGGCCGAGCCTGCACGCGGCGCGGCGCGACCGCCACCCGGACATCCACCTCTTCCCCAGCGGCGTCGACCAGGCGCACTTCGCCCGCGCGCTGGAACCCGATCTGCCCTCCCGCCCGACGTGCGGGATCTGCCGCGCCCGATTGTCGGCTTCTTCGGCGTCATCGACGAGCGCCTCGACCTCGACCTGCTGGCGCGGGTCGCGGCGGCACGGCCAACCTGGAGCTGGGTGCTGATCGGCCCGGTGCTGAAGATCGAGGAGAGCGCCCTCCCCTCGGCGGCCCAACCTCCACTACCTCGGGAAGCGCGACTACGCGGATCTGCCGGCCTACCTGAAGGCGTTCGACGTGGCGACGATGCCCTTCGCCCTGAACGAGGCGACGCGCTCGATCAGCCCCACCAAGACCCTCGAATACCTGGCGGCGGGCCGGCCGATCGTCTCCACCCCGATCCGCGACGTGATCGCGCTCTACGGCTCGGTCGTGCGGATCGCCGCGGACCCGCCGGCTTCGTCGCCGCGGTGGAGGGCGCGCTGGCCGAAGGGCAGCCGGAGCGCGCCGAGCGCGCCGCCCGCGCGCGGATCTGCTGGACCGCTACGCCTGGGACCGGATCGCCGCGGAGATGGCCGGCCTGATCGACGACCGGCTCGCCGCGCGCCTCGGGGCTGCGCCCGCCGGCCCTGGAGGGGAGACCTGAGGCGCCGCGGCCCGCCGGGCGGCTAATAGGGGAGGCGCGTGTCGGGGTGTTCCTGGATGTAGCGCGCCAGGTGGACGCCGAGGTTCTCCTGCAACTGGATCGTGAGGCCGCCGTCGACGGTCAGGGCGTGGCCGGTGATGAAGGAGGCCTCTTCCGAGCAGAGGAAGAGGACGGCGTTGGCGATGTCGTCCGGCCGGCCGACGCGGCGCAGGGGGTATTGCTGCTCGAAGAAGCGCAGGCCGCTCGGGTTCTCGTCCCACCGCGCCCGGCCGCGCTCGGTGACGATGTGGCCGGGGCAGATGGCGTTCACCCTGATGCCCCGCGGCCCGAAGTCGGTCGCCATCTGGCGCGTCATCCCGATCACCGCCGACTTCCCCGCCTCGTAGACCAGGCTCCCCGGCGCCATCAGGAGCCCGTGGACCGACGAGATGTTGACGATCGCGCCGCCGCCCGCCCGCTCCATCGCCGGGACCGCGTGCTTGACGCCCAGGAAGATCGACTTCATCAGCACCGCCAGCCCCCGGTCCCACCCCTCCTCGCTTACCTCGACGGCGCTGCCCCGCGCGTCCGAGGTCCCGGCGTAGGCGTTGTTGACCAGGATGGTGAGCTTGCCCCAGCGCCCCACCGCCGCGTCGACCATCGCCCGCAGATCCTCGTGCCTGGCGACGTCGGCCACGGCGGTCGCGACCGTGCCGCCGGCGTCGCGGATGGCGGCCGCGTTCCGCTCGGCGGTCTCCCCGTCGATATCGGCGATCAGGACGGCGGCGCCCTCGGCCGCCAGGCGCCGCGCGGTGGCGCCGCCAATCCCCTGCGCCCCCCCGGTGACGATCGCGACCTGTCCCGCCAGGCGTGGCATCCGGCCCTCCATCCCTCGCCGCGTTCGCTACGCGGGTAACTTGAATTTGCCCCGGCCGAGCAGCGAGCGGGCCGGGTCGGGGCGTCCTCTTGCGCGTCCCTTCGCGGCACCCGCAAGACGTTTGCCACACGCCCGGCCGGATCGGGAAGCGGCCGGGGCAGCGCCCCCGATCGTCGCTGAACCGTGGACGCGCGGGCGGGGGCAGGCGTGGTCGCGGCGCCCCTGGCTATCAACCCGCCAGAAGTTAGGCGGCGCGCGGGATACGGGCCGGTCGGCGCCTACCCCAGTGCCGCGCCCCCGTCCACCGTGATCATCGAGCCGGTGATCATCGCCGCGTCGTCCGACACCACGAAGAGGACGGTCCGCGCGATGTCCTCGGGCGTCTGCAACCGGCCGAGCGGCGTGTTGCGGAGGCGGCGCCGGTAGTTCTCGGGATTGTCGAGGCTGGTCGCGGCGTCGTTCGGGCTGTAGGGGGTGTCCTCCCGCAGGAACGGCGTGTCGACGTGGCCGGGCGAGACGATCGCGCAGCGGATGCCGTCCGGCGCGTAGGTCGCCGCGGCGGCGCGGGTCAGCCCCACCAGCCCCATCTTGGCCGCGCCGTAGGCGGGGCTGCCCGCGCCGGGCCGGATCGAGGCCAGCGAGCCGAGGTTGACGATCACCCCGCCCCCCGCGCGCCGCAGCGACGGCACCGCCGCCTTGATCCCGAGGAACGAGCCGGTCAGGATCGTCCCGACGATCAATTGCCACTGCTCCTCGGTCTGCTCGTCGAAGCCGACGCGGACGTTGGCCCCGGCGTTGTTGCAGAGGATCGCGAGCGGCCCGAAGGCCCGCTCCGTCGCCGCGACCGCCGCGGCCCACCCGGCCGATCGCTGCACGTCGAGCGCGAGCGCGAGCGCGCACCCCCCGGCCTCCTCGATCTCCCGCGCGACCGCCCGGGCCTTCTCCTCGAAGAGGTCCGCGACGCCGACCGCCGCGCCCTCGCGCGCGAAGAGCCGCGCCTGCGCCCCGCCGATCGCCCCGCCCCCGCCGGTAATCAGCGCGACCTTGCCCTCGAGTTTCATCCGTCTCCCCCTGCCCCGCCCCATCCTCTCGCCCGGCACTGGCCGAGAGTGTACACCAGGAACGCGCCCCGGAGCGCCAAGACGGCCGTCCTTGCCCCTGGCATACCGCCCCTGCTACGATAGCGCCCCATCGTGGTCGCGCTGGCAGGGCACGGACGCGCGGACGCGCGGGGACGCCAGCACACCGGGCACGGGCGCGGCGGGTGAATCACCCGGGCGAGGGGAGGAGAGCTATGGAAGCGGCGGATGTGGTCGTCATCGGGGCCGGCGCGAACGGGTGCAGCACCGCCTTCCACCTCGCCAGGGCGGGCGCGGGCAGGGTGGTGGTGGTCGAGCAGGGCCACCTCGCCGCCGGGGCGAGCGGCAAGTCCGGCGCCCTCGTGCGGCTCAGCTACGCCAACGAGCCGGAGACGCGGCTCGCCGTGGAGAGCATCCGCTACTTCGCCAATTGGGGCGACCTGGTCGGCGGCGAGTGCGGCTTCCGGCGGATCGGCCTGCTCACCTTCACCCCGCCGGACTATCGCGACCGGCTGTTGAGGCGCGTATGGCGATGCACCGCGATCTCGGGGTGGACGCCCGCCTCATCACGCCCGACGAGGCCCGCGAGCTCGATCCCGCCTCTACGTCGACGACGTGACCGCCGTCGAGTACGAGCCCGACTCCGGCTACGCCGACCCGAACGCCACCGTCTTCGCGTTCGCGCGCGCCGCCACCGACCTGGGCGTCGAGTTCAAGCTCGGCACCCGCGTGGCCCGCGTCCTCACCGAGGGGGGGGGTGACCGGCGTGGAGACGGTCGGCGCCGGGATCATCCGCACGCCCGTGGTCGTGGTCGCCGCCGGGGCCTGGGCCAACCGGCTCCTCGCGCCGCTCGGCATCGATCTTGGCCTGGTGCCGACCGAGGCGCAGGTGGTCGTCTTCCGCTGGTCGGCCGACCGCGCCCCGCGGCACCTGACCTACATCGACACGATCAATCGGAGCTGGATGCGCCTGATCGACGGCAACTGCACCCTCATCGGCTCCGAGGGCGGTGAAGCGGAGCCCCGACCCCGACCAGTACCCCGAGACGGTGCGGGCCGAGTACATCGCCCAATGCCGCGCCGCGCTGGAGCGGCGCGTCCCGGCGATGCGGCACAGCACGATGCGCGGCAACTGGGCGGGCATCCTGATGATGAGCCCGGACGCGCGCCCGATCATCGACCGGCTGCCGCAGTACGAGGGGCTCTTCTGCATGGCGGGCGACAGCGGCACGTCGTTCAAGACCAGCCCGGCCATCGGGAAGTGCCTGGCCGAGTGGATCACCGAGGGGCGCGCGACGACGGTCGACCTGACCCCTTCCGGTCCACCCGCTTCGCGGAGGGCCAGGCGTGGGCGGACGAGGACGAGTACGCCACGGTGCGGAGTACGATCTCGCGCTAGCGCCGGATCGGGACGCCGCACCGCTGGGGTGGCGCGCGCGCTGGTGGAGGTGGCGATGCGGGGCCAGCAGATCCTGATCACCGGGCCGCGGCGGGCCGAGCTCGCGCCCTCGACCTGCCGACCGACGACCTGGGGCCGGCGGAGGTCGTCGTCCGCACCCGCGTCACCCTGCTGAGCGGCGGCACCGAGGGGGCGCTCTTCCAGGGGCTGCCGGTGCCGGGCCGCGCGCGGCCGCCGTTCCCCTACCCGGTCGGCTACGCGAACGTCGGCGAGGTCATCGCCGCCGGCCCCGCGGCGGGGGTCGCGCCGGGGGCGCTCGTCTACACGATGGGCCGCCACGCCTCGCTCGTGCGCGTCGACGCCGCCCGGCGCCCCTGCGTCCCGGTCCCGGACGGGCTGCCGCCGGAGGAGGCGGTCTTCGCGCGGCTGCTGACCGTGCCCCTGGACGACGCCCGCATCGCCCGCGCCCGCGCCGGCGACCGGGCGGCGGTCGTCGGCCTCGGGCTGGTCGGCACCCTCGCGCGCGCAACTCCTGCGCGCGGCGGGCATGGCGGTGACGGCGGTCGATCCGGTCGCCGCGCGCCGCGCCCTGGCCGCCGGCTGCGGGATCGCGCGCGTGATCGACCCGCGCGAGGAGGGCGCCCTGCGGCCGGAGCACCGGCTGGTGCTGGAGGCGACCGGCACCGCCGGGGGCACAGTGACCGCGCTCGCCCTGGCCCGGCCCGGCGGCGAGGTCTCGCTGGTCGGCGGCACCCCCTGGGTGGCCGACCCCGCGGTGCCGGCGAGCGCCATCCTCGAGCCGATCCACCTGCGCTACATCACCGTGCTCAGCGGCTGGGAGTGGCAGTTGCCGATCCACGGCGCCGGGGACGAGCCGAGCGGCATCCACCAGCCCGGCACGATCGTCGGGGCGTCGCCTACGCCTTCGCGCTGCTGCGCGAGGGCCGCGGGTCCGCGACCTGATCACCCACCACTTCGCGCCGGGCGACTGCCAGGCGGCCTACGAGGGCGCGATCGACCGCAAGGCCGAGCAACTCGGCGCCATTTTCCGGTGGGCCGATTAGGCGGGCGGCGGCCCGCGCCGCGCGCCCCGAGCGAGGGAGGGAGCGATGTTCAAGAACCTCAGCCCGCGCGCCATCGGCATCCGCGACCTGCCGCTGGAGGGGACCGTCGCCCTGGCCGCGGCGCACGGCTTCGCGGGCATCGACCTGGACATCCGGGAGGCCGCCGCGCTCGCCCGCGCGCGCGGCCTCGACCACGTCCGGCGGCTCTTCGCCGACGCCGGCGTCCGCCCCGGCCAGTGGGGCCTGCCGGTCGCCTGGCGGGACGACGCGCGCTGGCGGGCGGACCTCGCGGAGTTGCCGGAGCTGGCGGCGCTGGGGGTCGCCCTCGGCTGCGCGCGCACCAGCACGTTCATGCCCTCCGGCTCGGACGAGCGCCCGTACGCGGAGAACTTCGCCTGGCACGTCGAGCGGTTCCGGCCGATCGCGGAGACGCTGCGCGAGCAGGGCTGCCGCCTCGGCATCGAGTTCCTCGGCCCGCAGACCCTCCGCGCCCGGTTCCGCCACGAGTTCATCCACACGCTCGACGCGCTCCTGGAGCTGCGCGACGCGATCGGGGCCGGCAACGTCGGCGTCCTGCTCGACGCCTGGCACCTCTACACGGCGGGGGCGCCCCGGCCGATGTCGCGCGGCTGGACGCGCGCGACGTGGTCGTGGTCCACGTCAACGACGCCCCCCGCCGGCATCCCCCGCGACGCCCAGATCGATTCGGTCCGCGAGTTGCCGCTGGCCACTCGGGGTGATCGATCTGCCCGGCTTCATGGGCGCGCTGCGCGCGCTGGGCTACGACGGCCGGTGACCGTCGAGCCGTTCAACCAGGCGCTCAACGAAGTTGCGCGCGACGACCCCGATCAGGCGGCACGGCTGGTGTCCCAGTCGCTCGATCGCCTCTGGCAGGCCGCCGACCTGCGCTGACACCTCCGGGTTGAGGGCGCGGACCTTCCGGCGCCGCCGTAGCTGCTAGAATTGCCGGCATGGCGCGCGGTCGTCGCGCGCCCGCGGGGGCGCCGGGACGACCTGTTCGCCGTAGGGGCGCGACAACCGTCCGCCGGGGGTCGCGCGAGGGGGTGAGGGGATGCGGGCGCTGGTCTACGAGGGGGCCTGGCGGATGCTGCTGCGCGACGTGGCGGCGCCGGAGGCCGGGCCGGGCGAGGTGGTGGTCCAGGTCGAGGCGGCAGGTATCTGCGGCTCCGACGTCCACGGCTTCATGGGCACGACCGGGCGGCGCACGCCGCCGCTGGTGATGGGGCACGAGTTCTCCGGCACGCTCGCGGCGGTCGGCCCCGGCGTCGCGGGCCGCGCGGTCGGCGACCGCGTGGCGGTGCAGCCGCTCCTGACCTGCGGCGAGTGCGCCAACCGCCGGGCGGGGCTGCCGAATATCTGCCTCAATCGCCGCGGCATCGGCATGAACGTGGACGGCGCCTACGCCGAGACGGTGCGCGTGCCGGCCTCGCTCCTCTACCCGCTCCCGGAGGAGCTGACCTGGGAGCAGGGCGCGATGGTCGAGCCGCTGGCGGTGGCGCTGCACGCGGTCAACAAGACGCCGCTCGCCCTCGGCGACACCGTCGCGATCATCGGCGCCGGGCCGATCGGCCTGCTGGCGGTCCTGGCGGCGCGGCTCAAGGGGGCTGGCACGGTCGTCGTCAGCGATCTCAGCCCGCACCGCCTCGACCTGGCGCGACAACTCGGCGCCGATCTGGCGATCAACGCCAGGAGCAGGACCCGGTGGCGGCGGTGCGCGACCTGACCTGGGATCGGCGCGCACGCCACGATCGAGGCGGTCGGGGTCGGGCCGGCGGTCAAGCAATCGCTGGCGCTGGCGCGGACCGGCGGCCAGGTCACCTGGATCGGCAACTCGGCGCCGGAGGTGCCGGTGCCGATGCAGGAGGTCGTCACGCGCGAGCTGACGATCCGCGGCGTCTACGGCTTCAACGAGGAGTTCGGCCGGGCGATCGAGCTGCTGCGCGCCGGCCGGGTCGACGTCCGCCCCCTGATCGAGCGGCTCGCGCCGCTGGAGGAGGGGCCGGCGCTGGTCCACGACCTGGCCGAGGGCAACCTCGACGCGGTGAAGGTGATCCGCCGCGCGGCGTCGCCTGAGCGCGGACGGCCGGAGCGGGCCGGGGCGCGCTAGCCAGACGCGCCCCCTCGCCCCTCCGGACTGCAGCACGCCCCCCGCCCTCCGACCCGCTCGCCTGGCACGGACCGCGCGGCGCGATCGCGGGCCGGAGGCTCCGAGCGCACACCATTGCCATGCGCCAACGCCGGCTCCGCGCCTCCGCGGCCGTGTCGCGGTGTCACGCACGCCCGTCGCCGGACGCTCGCCCTCCGTCGCCCCGGCGAGGCGGGCGAGCGTCCGAACGAACGGGATCGGTCAGTGGGCGACCCGCCGCCACGCCCGCCTCCTGCGCGAGCCGCAGGAGGCGCTCTGAGTTGCGCCGCGTCGCCGTCAGCCCCAGGTCGGCCAGCTTCTTCGCCACCGCGCCCGCGTCGCTCGTACTTGCCGACCACCACCTCCGGGGTCGGGGCGGTCCGACCCATTCCGGCTCGAACGCGAACGCCCCCGGCGGTGTCGCCGCCGCCGTCGGCCGGCGGCCGTCGCGCCAGGTCTGCGCTCGACGCGCATCGCCCCCGCCGGTGACCGCCTCGTGAGTAGATCAGCGCCCTGCGATCACATGGCCGGTGAGGTCGGCCACCAGCCGGTATGGCGAAGCCCAGGTCGAGCAGGCCGGCAGCAGTTCCAGGCGCAGCCCGGCCGGCGTGCCGTCGCCCGAGGGCCTCCAGGGCGACGGCGACCTCGTCCCAGCGCCGCGTTCCCGGCCCGGTAGCCGACCGCCGTTGATCGAGCAGTTCAGCGCCGCCGCCCCGCCTCGTAGGCCGCCAGCACGCAGGCGGTCGCCAGGCCGTAATCGTTGTGGCAGTGGACCTCGACCGGCCTCCGCCCAAGTCCGTCACGCGGGCCGGGGCCACGATGGGGCCTGCCGGACGACGCGGTAGCCCTCGGTGCGAGCGCCGCCGGGCGGCAGATCGCCAGGCTATCGACCACCGCCCGCCCCCGGCGGGAAGGCGGCGCGCACGCCCCCTGCTCGGCGGCGACGATCGTCTCGCGCAGTTGCGGCGAGGGTCATGCGCGTCGATTCGGGCATGAACAGGTTGGCATAGCCCCCGGCGGTGAGGGCGGCAGACGCCTGCCACTCCGAACACGGCGCGGATCGCCTGCAGCACCTCGTCGAGCAGCAATGGATGATCGGCGCGGGGCCGCCCGAGGACATGGCGCTGGTACAGATCGCTGGCCCGGTACCAGATCATGGGCAGGCGGTATGGCGGACGCCCAGGTCGAGCAGGCGCGGCGTCTTGCTCGGTTCCCAGGTCACGTACAGGTCGAACAGCGGGAGCCGGCGCGCGACGATCGCCCGCGCCGCCGCCTCCCAGCCCGGCACCGTGAGAAAGAGCTCCGTCCGCCGGACCCCGAGCTCCTGCGCCAGCGCCTCGGCGATGCGGACTTTGTCGTCGACGCTATAGGCCAGGTCGGCGCACCCCGCCATCCCGCAGGGTGACGTCGTGGAGCTGGACGGGGCGCGGGGCGACCGCGATCTCGTCGGCGAAGTGCGCGGGCTGACCGACCAGCATCAACCGGGGGCGGCCCCTCCCACGGCGTAGACATAATAGTTCCTCCCTCACGCATGCACCTTGGACCGACGTGGTCGAGCCGCGCCCCGGCGTGTCGCCCGACACCCCAGGATCGGTCTACTCGGCGGGCCTGTCGCCGGCCTGCGCCAACCGCCCCCACGCGCCCGGGAACGCGGCCGGGATCCGCTTGTCCGGTGCGCCGAGAGGCCGCCCGCGCATTGTACTCGACGCGATGAGGCCGCGGTGACGTGCAGGTGCATTTGTTTCCGGCTCGTCCGGTTCCGAATGGGGGCGAAGGGGCGAGGGGCGGCCGGGGCCGCGGCACGGTAGAATCCGGGCGGTTGGATCGCGCGCGCGGCCCTCGCCCCTTCGCCGGGCTGGGGGCAGCCAGTATGGCCCGGCGGGCGACGCGGCGAACGTCGAAGGTGCGTAAGCGCCGTGGGAGGGAGGGGCGATGCTGATCATCGATGGGCATCTCGATCTGGCGATGAACGCCTTGCTGTGGAATCGCGACCTCGCCCGCACGGTCCGCGAGATCCGCGCGCAGGAGACGGGGATGGCGGAGAAGGGGCGGGCCGCCGGCACGGTCGCGTTCCCGGAACTGCGCGCGGGGCGGGTCGCGCTCTGTTTCGCGACGGTGATCGCGCGGGTCCAGCAGCCGGGCAGCGCGTTCAGCGGCTACCGCAGCCACCAGATCGCCTACGCGCACGCGCAGGGCCAGCTCGCCTACTACCGGCAACTCGAGCGCGAGGGCGCGTTGCGGATCATCCGGGACGCGGCGGCACTGGTGGCGCACCTGCGCGAGTGGGCCGCGCCGGACGCCGATTCGCCGCTGGGCATCGTCCTGAGCATGGAGGGCGCAGATCCGATCGTCGCGCCGGAGCAGGTCGGCGCGTGGTGGGAGGACGGGCTGCGGATCGTCAGCCTGGCACACTACGGGCCGAGCGCCTACGCCCACGGCACCGAGTCGGTCGGGCCGCTGACGGCGCGCGGGCGCGAGCTGCTGGCGCGGCTGGAGGAGGCGGGGCTGATCCTGGATGTCACCCACCTCGCCGACGACAGCTTCTACGAGGCCCTGGACCGCTTCGGCGGGCCGGTCCTCGCCAGTCACTCCAACTGCCGCGCGCTCGTGCCGGGCGATCGCCAGCTCACCGACGAGATGCTGCGGCTGCTGATCGCGCGCGACGCGGTGATTGGGACCGCGCTCGATGCCTGGATGCTGCAACCCGGCTGGATCAAGGGCGTGACCAGGAACGACGCTGTCGGCCTGGAGCAGGTCGTCGATCAGATCGACCACGCCTGCCAGTTGGCGGGGAACGCCCGCCACGTCGCGCTCGGGACCGACCTCGACGGCGGCTACGGGACCGAGCAGTGCCCACGCGACCTCGACACGATCGCCGACTTGCGGCGCATCCCCGACCTCCTGCGCGGCCGGGGCTATCGCGAGGACGACATCGCCGCGATCATGCACGGCAACTGGCGCCGGCTGCTGGAACGCGCCTGGGGCGCCGGGGCGGCATAGTCGCGGGGGGGCGGCGCACGCCCGGTCGCGGCGCGCCGCGACCGGTGAGGAGGAGGAGGGACATGAAGGTCTACGTCTCGGTCGATATCGAGGGGATCAGCGGGGTGGTCCACGCCGACATGATGGCGCCGGGCGAGCGCGAGTACGAGCGGGGGCGGCGGCTGATGACGGCGGACGCGAACGCCGCGATCGAGGGGCTGGCGCAGGCGGGGGCCGACTACATCCTGGTCAGCGATGGACACGGCCCGATGCGCAATCTCCTGATCGAGGAGCTGCACCCGGCCGCCCACCTGGTCACCGGCACGGCCAACGCGCGGGAGCACTGCCAACTGGAGGGGGCCGACGGCGGACCCTTCGACGCGGCGGTCTTCGTCGGTTACCACGCCATGGCCCGGACCTTCCGGGCGATCCACCCGCACACGATCGCCGGCGCGGCGGTGTCGGAACTGCGCCTCAACGGCCGCCCGCACGGGGAGACGGGGCTCAACGCGGCGATCCTCGGCGCGCTCGGCATCCCGGTTCTGCTGGTGACCGGCGACACCGCCACCGCCGCCGAGGCCCGCGACTTCCTGGGCGAGGGGGTCGAGACCGTCGCGGTGAAGGAGGCCCGCGGGCGCAACGCGGCGATCTGCCGCCCGCCGGCGGCCACCCGCCCCGAGATCACCGCCGCGGC
>JAUJMV010000003.1:47826-64034 GCA_030446685.1 Thermomicrobiales bacterium
GGGGCCGCTGACGATCCGGGTGCTGGGGGAGGAGCCCTGGACGCAGTACGCCCACCTCTGGGCGGCGCTACGCTCCGCGCTCTACGAACCGGCCGCCTGGCTGGCCTGAGTGCGCCGGCCGTCGCCGCCCTAACCGCTCGCGGTGTGGCGCGCCACCGGGGAACGCTCACCACGAATACCCATCACCGGGTTACGCGGGCGGCGCCGTGGCCGCCGCCGCCCCCGGGAGCGGGACGGCGAAGCGCGCGGCCAGCGCGCGCAGTTCCTCCCAGGTCGCCGCCGACAGTGGCACCCCCTCGCGCGCCCGGCGGTCGCGTTGCCGCGCCTCCGGCTCGCCGGGGGTCAGCACCGCCTCCACGCCCGTCGCGGGCGGCGTCCGGTTGGCCGCGTCGAGCGTGGCGCCGACGAGCGCCCGGTAGCGCGCGCCCGACCCGAACGCGCCGGGGTCGATCGCCGTCAGGAAGACGCCGCCGATCCGCCCGGCCGCGCCGTCGGGCGTGGGGTCGGCGGCATCGTCGCCCGGCTCGGCGGCCAGCGCCAGGCCGCCCAGGAGCGCCGAGGCCAGCGCCAATCCGTAGCCCTTGTGCCCGGCGCCGGGGCTGCCGACCGGCAGGAGCGCCCCCCCGTCGTCGTAGTCGCGCACCTCCGTGCTCGGTCGCCCGTCGCGATCGACGATGCACCCCGCCGGGAGGGGGACGCCCGCGGCGCGCGCGACGTGGATCTTCCCCTGCGCGATCATCGAGGTCGCCGCGTCGAAGACCAGCGGGTCGCGCTCGGCGGCGGGCACGCCGATGGCCCACGGGTTGGTGCCCAGGAAGGGCTCCCGCCCGCCGTGGGGCAGCACCGGCCCCCCCGCCGGCCCGGCGCTGCCGACGGTGACGATCGCGATCAGCCCGCGGGCCGCGGCGCGCTCCGCGTACTCGCCGAGGCGGCCGATGTGGGCGGAGTTGCGGATGGCCGCGGCGGCCAGCCCGTGCTCCGCCGCGCGCGCCAGCGCCCAATCGAGCGCGAAGGCGGTCGAGAAGTGACCGAAGCCGCCCCCGGCGTCGATGAGCGCGGTCACCGCCGCCTCCTGCACGATCGCCGGGCGCGCGGCGGGCCGGAGCGTGCCCCGATCGATCTGGGCAACGTACTGAGGCAGTCGCAGCATGCCGTGGGAGTCGTGCCCCGACAGGTTGGCGCGGACGAGGTGCCCGGCCACCTCCGCGGCGACGTCCTCGTCGGCGCCCACGGCGCGGCAGACCCGCGCGGCGAAGTCCTCAAGCCCGCGGTGGGGAGCGAGATACGACCCGGCCATGCTGTCCTCCTTTTGTAAGGACTGAGGACTGAGAGGGAGCGACATCACCCTCTCGTTATTCGTACTTCGTGCCTCGTGCTTCGTACCTCTCGCAGTCCGCAGTCCGCAGTCCTTGTGTCGGGCGCAGCCTGCGCGCTCAGGCCTGGCGGATGAACTTCTGGAAGGTGTGGCAGTCGGGCGGCGCCAGCCCGGCCCGCCCGGCGAAGGTGTGGGTCACCTCGGCCACGTAGAGGTCGCCGCGCGAGTCGACGCAGAGGTCGTGCGGCGCCACGAAGTTGCCGGGCGCGCAGCGGTCGGGGCCGCCCCAGCGCGCCAGCACGCGGCCCTCGGGGTCGAAGATGCTGACCCGGCCTGGGCGATCGGTGGTGATCTCGCCGTGGACCGGCGAGCGCTGGCCGACGCGCCACCACAACTCGGCGACGTAGACGCGCCCCGCGCCGTCGAGGGCGACGTTCGTCGGGCGCTGCACATCGGTCCACTGCCCCAGGAATGCCCCGTCGGGGCTGAAGAACTGGAGGCGATCGTTCTCGCGGTCGGCCACCAGCACCCGGCCATCGGCCGCGACCGCGACGCCGTGCGGCAGGTGGAACTGGCCCGGCCCCGACCCGGGCGCCCCCCACGACTGGAGCAGTTCGCCGGCCGCCGAGAAGCGGTGGACCTTGCAGTTGCCGTAGCCGTCGGTGAGGTAGAGGTCGCCGCCGGGCGCGACGGCCAGGTTGGTCGGCCGGTTGAAGGGCGGGCCGCCCCGGATGCTCTCCAGGGAACGGCCGTCGTAGCCGGTGTCGGCGGCCACGCCCGGCCGGCCGATCGTCTGCAGCACCTCGCCGGTCGGCGAGAAGCGGTAGACGCAGTGGTTGCCCTCGTCGACGCAGTAGACGCTGTCGTCCGGCGCGACGGTCAGGCCGTGGGTGCGGGGGGTGAAGAGATCCTCGCCCCAGGAGCGGACGAACGTCCCGTCGGGGCGGTAGACCAGCACCCGCGGCTGGTCGCGGGTGAGCAGGTAGACGGTGTCCCGCGAGTCGACGCCGACACCGACGCAATCCAAATGGGTGAAGCCGGCCGGCAACTGCTCCCAGCCCGCCATGACGTGATAGCGCAACTCCCGTGTCGCGGTCATGCCCTGCCCTCCGTTCACCGGCCGGTTCGTCCGCGCCCCTCGCGGATCCGCCCGTCCCCTTCGCGGCCGCGCGCCCACGCGGTGCAGGCGGTCACGCCGCGGCGCGGGCGCCCGGCCGAACCCTCGCGGGCCGCCGCGGAGCTGTCCCGCCACCGGGAGCGCGATGGCGGCCTGGACGCCACGGGGATCGCGTACGTCGGGGTTGCCGGATACCGCACGACTGTACGATGCGCCCCCCACCCTGTCAACCGACGGGACACGGCAGTCGGAAGGCCGGTGGGCGATCCGCCCTCGCTCCTCGCGCCGCCTTGCCGGTCGCGCGGCTCCGCCGTATACTCGCGCCACCATTGCTGACCGACAGGTGCCGCGGCGTTCACGCGATGAGTGACGGCGGGGGGCTGCCGGGGCACCCTCGATCGCGGCGTCGCGCGATCGCCGTGTAGCGTGCGGGAGGTGGCGACCATGCGTGCGGCAGTTTTGCGCGAAGTCGGCCGACCGATGGCGATCGAGGAGGTGACGCTGGCCGAGCCCCGGCCGGGGGAGGCGCTGGTGCGGATCGTCGGCACGGGCGTCTGCCACAGCGACTACCACGTCATCAAGGGCGAGTGGGCCTCGCCGCTGCCGATCGTGCTGGGACACGAGGCGAGCGGCGTGGTCGAGGCGGTCGGCGCGGGGGTGACCCAGGCGCGGCCGGGCGACCATGTGGTCCTCTCGTTCGCGCCCAACTGCGGCCAGTGCGTGGACTGCGTCGCCGGGCAGCCGCACCTCTGCTCCGCCTACCTCACCGTCCCCGGGGGCGGTTTGCTGGACGGCACGAGCCGCCTCTCGCGCGGGGGCGAGACGATCGCCATGTTCGGCAAGATGGCCTCCTTCGCCGAGTACGCAGTGGTCGCCGGGGCCAGCCTGATCCCGATCCGGCGCGACGTGCCGCTCGCCAAGGCCGCGCTGATCGGCTGCGCGGTGATGACCGGCGTCGGCGCGGCGCTGAACACCGCCCGGATCGAGGCGGGCAGCACGGTGCTGGTCGTCGGCTGCGGCGGCGTCGGGCTCAACTGCATCCAGGGCGCGCGGCTGGCCAGCGCCGCGCGGATCATCGCGGTCGATGTCGCGGACGACAAACTGGCGTTCGCCCGCCGCTTCGGGGCCACCGATGTCGTCAACAGCCGGCGCGACGATCCCGTCGCCGCGGCGCGCGCACTGACGGGGGGCCGGGGCGTCGACTATGCCCTGGAGGCGATCGGGCTGAAGGCGACCATCGAGCAGTGCTACCACGCCGTCCGGCGCGGCGGCACGGCGGTGGTGGTGGGGATGGCGGCGGACGGCGTCGAGGCCGCCATCCCCGCGCGGGCGCTGGCCGGCCAGGAGAAGACGCTCAAGGGCTGCTTCTACGGCTCGACGCGCCCGCGCATCGACATGCCGCGCCTGCTCGACTTCTACGCCGACGGCCGCCTGCTGCTGGACGAGCTGGTCACGCGCACCTACCCGCTGGAGCGGATCAACGAGGCCTTCGACGACCTCGGCCGGGGCGGCGTCGGCCGGGGGCTGCTGCTGCCCCACGGTGAGACCTGAGGCGCCTGCGGGGCGGGCACGGCCGAATTCCTCAGGCCGCTGACAGGCCTCTCCTCAGGCGCCTCCGCGTCGCTGACCCCGCCGGCCTGCGCGTCCTCGCCGAGGGGTCTTGCCGCCGCCGGGAGTGGGGTCCCCCCGGTCAATCGTGCTCGGCGGGCAGCGCCCCGTCCGGCGCCCTCGCCGCGCGTTCCCGCGGGCCGGGCGCGAGCGTGCGCCAGGACCACGCCAGGATCAGCAGATAGAGCGCGGCGTCGACGACGAAGATGGCGCCGAGGCTCGCCCACCGCGCGAGCAAGCCGGTGATCATCGGGCTCACCGCGCCGCCGATCTGCCCGAGCCCGGCCAGGACGCCGAAGGCGCCCATCCGCGCCCCTTCCGGCAGGGCGCGCCCGCCGACCGCGTAGGCGAGCGTCAGCGCGCCGCCGGCCAGCAGGCCCAGCAGCACGCGCAGCGCCAGCAGTTCCCACCAGTGGCCGACGAAGGCGATCGGCAGGCAGCAGAGCGCGCCGGCGCCGAGCGACCAGAGGAGCAGCGGGCGCGGCGCGAGGCGGCTGGACAGCCGCCCGACGTAGGCCGCCGCGAAGGTCCCGGCGACCGCCCCCAGGGTCATCACCGCCCCGGTGATCGAGCCGATCCGCCCCGCGGGCGCGTCGAGCGTGGCGATGTAGAGCGGCAGGAGCGGGCCGAACGAACGGTCGATGAACTGGATGGTGAAGATGGCGACGAGCAGCCCGACGAAGATCGGCAGGCGCAGATACTGGCGCAGGGCGCCGCGCGCCGGCCCGGCCTTCGCGCCGCCCCGCTCCTCACGGTCCTCGCGGTAGGCGAAGGTGATCAGCAGGAAGCCGGCCAGGCAGAGCGCCGAGGCGACGAAGAAGGAGCGCTCGAGGCCGACCGCGTCGACGACCACCCCGCCGAGGAGGGGCGCGCCGATGCCGCTCGCCAGTTGCGTCGCCTGGAGCAGCCCGACCGCCTCGCCGACCTGCTCGCGGGGCGCGAGCGTGGAGGCCAGCGCCACCGCCATCACGCCGAACCCGCCGAAGACGCCCAGCAGCACCCGCAGCGCCAGCAACTGGTAGACGTTGGTGGCGAAGGCCATCCCGGCGATCACGAAGATGAAGACCCCGAGCGCGCGCTGCATCATCGCCTTGCGCCCGTGGCGCTCGGCCAGGATCGCCCAGAGCGGCGCGAGCAGCCCGGAGAGGAGCGGGCTCACCCCGAAGAGGAACCCGGACCAGAGCGCCGCATCGCCGGGGTCGGTGACGCCGAGCTCCTGGATGTAGAGCGGGAGGAAGGGCATGACGAAGGTGAAGCCGGTGAAGGAGGCGAAGACCGCAACCATGACGATGTAGAGGTTGCGCCGCCACTCCTGGTCGGGGTCGAGCCGCCAGAACGGCCGCCGCGCCGCCACCGCCCCGCCATCGCCATCACCCCGCATCAATACCTCCCCCTGCCACTCGCCCCCGAGCCTAGCACATCCCCCGCCCTTCCGGCAGGCCACGGGCGCCGGGACGCCTCGGAGGGCGCGGACATGGCGCAGGGCGACGCACCATCAGCGGAGGCAACCGGGGCTGTCCCGGCCCCTTGCCGTATCCCGCCCCTCGCCCTGCCGTGCCTCGGGCTTATCCGGCGGGCGCCGCCTCGCCCGCGCCGGCCAGCGCCGCGACCGCCCGGCGGTGGAGCGGGGAGGTGACGGCCCCGTCGAGGAGGGGGTCGCCGGTGTCGCGCATCCAGGCGTGCAGCCGGGCGAGCAGCTCGCGCCGGAGGTCGGCGTGGGCGGGATCGTCGGCCAGGTTGCGCCGTTCGAGCGGGTCGGCCGCCAGGTCGTAGAGTTCGAGGAGCGGGTGGTAGGCGCGCGCCGGGTCGGCCGGCACGACGGTGGCGGTGCGCGGCCGCCAGGACTGGCTGGGGTCCATGAAGGCCGGGGCGGCGCTGAAGTTGACGATCAGCTTGTGGCGCGCGGTGCGCAGGCAGCGGCGCGGGTCGTAGTAGTCGTGGTAGGTCATCTCGCCGAAGAGGTGGTCGCGCCGGTGGGGGTCGGCCGTGCCGTCGAGCGCCGCCAGGAGGCTGCGCCCCTGCCCGCGGTCGCCGGGCGGCAGGCCGATCAGTTCGAGCAGCGTGGGGAAGAGGTCGACGTTGGAGACCAGCCCGTCGATCGCGCGCCCGCCGGACCAGCCGCGCGCGGGGAGGCGCAGGATCAGCGCCGTCTCCAGCCCCGGATCGTAGAGCGAGCACTTGGCGCGCGGCAGGGCCACGCCGTGGTCGGTGGTGAAGATGACCAACGTGTCCTGCTCCAGGCCGAGATCGCACAGCCCGGCCAGGACGCGCCCGACCGCCGCGTCGAGCGCGCGGACGGCCCCCTGCAGCTCGGCCAGCTCGGCGCGCGCCCGCGGCTCGTCGCGCAGGTAGGGGGGGATCGTCACCCCCAGGGCGTCGTCGGGGGCGAGGTAGTCGCCGACGAACCCCATGTACAACTCCTCCGGCTCGGGGCCGCCCGTCGCCGGCAGGCGGTGGGGCTCGACATAGCCGATCTGGAGGTAGAAGGGGCGGTCCGCGCGGGCGAAGCGGGCCAGCCGCTCCAGCGCCCGGTCGCTGACGACCTCGCCGCGCCCGCCGGGGACCACCTCGTCCATGCCGCAGCGCGCGGCGATCTCCTCCGGCGTCCCGCGCCGCGACTCGTGGTGGATGCCGAGGAGGGCGGTGGCGTAGCCGGCGTCGTGCAGCACCTGGCCGAGGTGCCGCTCGTCCGGCCCCAGGTCCCAGGCGAACTCGGCGTGGGTGAGGCCCAGCACGCCGTTGCTGTGCGGATAGCGCCCGGTGAAGAGGGAGGCGCGCGAGGGGCTGCACTGCGGGGCGGTGCAGAACGCCTCGGTGAAGCGGACGCCATCGGCGGCGAGGGCGTCGAGGTTGGGGGTCCGCACCGTCGCCACGCCGTAGCAGCCGAGGAAGCGCCCGAGGTCGTGGCAGGTGATCAGCAGGATGTTCGGCCGGTTCTGCGCGGTCAAGCGATCCTCCTTCTATTGCGCCCGCGGGGGGCGTTCCCACCCTCCGCGCGTCTCGCCCCGGCGGGGCTACGCGCCGGCCCCAACGGCCGGATAGCCCCGCGCCGCGTCGTCCAGCACCAGGACCCAATCCTGCCCCGGCCCACCGGTGGGCGGGGCGAACCGCCGGGTCCCGGCGCGCGGGCACTCGCCCGCCGGGGTCGCCGTGCCCTCGCGCGGGTCGTACCATTGGGCGCGGATCGTGTCGCCCGAGAGGCGTTCCAGATCGACCGTGACCGGGCTGCCGGCGGAGAGATAGACGAAGGCATAGCCGCCGTCGCGGTCGCGGGTCGCCCCGGCGTGGTCCAGCGCCGGGTCCACCGCACCCGCGGCGGCGCCCCCGGAATCGGGGGCGATCAGCGCCTGGTCCGGGATGCGGGAGAGGAACGGGCGGGACTCGAACAGCGCGCGGACGTGCCGCATGTCGTCCGCGCCGGGATGCCTCAGCCCCTCGCGCCAGGGCACGCGGGGGAGCGCGCCCCCCTCGCGCCCCGGCTCCCAGAAGCGGAAGATCGTGTCGTGCCCGTAGGTGTGGCCGCAAGCCCCGGCGCAGAGCGCCCAGTAGGCCCGCTGGCGGACGTGCCAGTCGCTGAACCGCTCGCGCGCCTGATCGTGCAGATCGAGGTGGTCCTCGTAGCATGGCTCGGCGTCGAGCGTCGGCTTGGTCGGTGTCCGCGCGTAGTCCTCCGCGATCCGCTCCCAGTTGCGGTTGCCCAGCCGGTGCCCGGACTGGATCATGTTGAAGGCTAGCCAGGGCTCGTCGTGGAAGAACTCGCCGCTGGAGGTGGCGGGCGGGCGGAAGGTGCCGCCCGGCGGGTGGTAGGTCATCAGCGCCGCGCCGTAGTCTTCCCGGCCCGCCACCCCAAGCGCGATGCCGCGCGCCATCGCGCGCCAGACCGCCACCGCCTCCGGGCCGTCGGGCCGGCGATCCTCGCCGAGGACCCAGATGAGGTGCGGGCGGTCGCGGTAGCGCCGGCCCAGGAAGCGGCCGTAGCTCTCGGCGCTGCCGGGGTCGAAGATGCGCCCGTCCGCGCCCCTGCCGGTGGCGTTGACCTTGTCGCCCCAGGTCGGCAGCAGGCCGACGTAGAACCCGTGCGCCGCCGCCCGGTCGATGATCTGGTCGATGTGCCGGAAGTAGTCCTCGTTCGGCCTGGCCGGGTCGCGGTCGTGGAGGGCGAAATGCCCGTAGGGGTTCGGGGTGTCGAGGCCGCCGAACTCGGAGAGGGCGACCGCCTGGATCACCGTGAAGCGCCTCGCCGCGCGGTCGCGCAGGTAGTCCTCGGCCTCCTCGCGGGTCAGGCGGTGGAAGAGGCTCCAGGCGGTGTCGCCGAGATAGAAGAAGGGGGTCCCCCCTTCTTGCGCCAGGAACCGCCCGTTGTCGCTGACCCTGAGTTGCCGCAGCGCCATGTCGCCGCCCTTCCCCCGCTACGGAACCCTGCCCCGACCGCGCCGGGCGCGACGCATCATGCCATGATCGGTCGCGGCGCGCCAGTGGCCGGCGCGCCGGCCCGCGCGTCGGGCGGCGCGAGCCACGCCGCTTGCGTCTCGACAGATGCCGGCTCATCCCGTATAAGTAGCACCCTGAGGCGAGCAACCGGGGCGCCGGCGCGGCGTAGCCGCGGGGTAGCGCGAGGCCGGTCGTTTTGCCGTCACGTCGGGCGAGATGGAGCCGCGGTGGGGGGAACGATGTCGGTGAGCGAGGCGACGGCGCAACTGCGGGCGATCCGCGCGCTGCTGGCGGAGGCGGGTGAGGTGGACGAGCGGGAGCGGCTGGTGGAGGCGCTCGGCAAGCTGGTCGATCTAGTGGAGCAGCAGCAGGCGCAATTGGTGCGCCTGCAACGCGTGGCGGCGCAGTACGGCTTGCAGGTCTGAGCCGCCGTTGGGCGCGGCGGCCTGGCGATCGGCGCGGGGAGAGCAGAGGGAGGGCGCGAATGAATCGTGGCGTGCGGCGGGCGTTGACTATGCTGGTCGGACTAGTAGTCTTCCTACTCAGTTGCTTCGTCCTGGCAATCCTCAGCGACATCATCGTCGATGCGTCTCCCGGCACGGAGGTGACCAACTCCGGGGGCAAGGTGGCGGTCAGCCTCGTCACGCTGGCGGTGTTCTTCCTGGTGGCGCTGGCGCTCGCCTATCAGGTGTCGCGGCTGGTGCGCTCCTGGCTGACGCGGGCCTGACGGGGCCGCGCGGCGGCGCCTGGGTGGCGGCGGCGTGCGGCGCCCCGCGGGGCGCCTCCCCCACAAGCCGCTGGACCGCCCGGCCGCTCGGGCCGCGGCGGTCGTGGGCTTGGCAACCGGATATCCGCCGTTGTCGTCGTTGCCGATCATCTCCAGCGACCCGCCAGGTGCCGGAGGGGGGGCGGCGTTGCCCCGCGCGTCGTCGCGGACGATGGGGTGTTGGCCAGCACCGCGGCGATCAGGGCGAGCAGCGCGGCGGCGAACCGGGCGGCGCGGCGTGCCAGCAGGCGGATCGGTTCGCCGGGGCCGCAGCCGATCTCCAACCCTAAAGGCCCGCGCGGTCACGCGAACTGTGCATGCCAACCGGCCGGCTGATCCGCTGGGCCGGAACCATTCCCGTTCCCCAAGGAAGGCCAGAGGAGGAGACATATCCCCTCGCTGCCTGGGTACGCTTCCCGAATGGAAACAAATCCGGGCGCCGCGCGTAGACCCGCGTAGAGGGTATGACGCGCTGTGTCCCGGCGCGGGCGCGGGGCGGATAGGCAGCAGGGGAGGTCGTCATGGGACACCGCATCGTCTGGGTCCACGGCATCGGCCAGCACCAGGCCGGCTACTCGGCCGCGTGGGAGCGCGCGTTCAACGCCTATCTGGACTTCCAGCACGAGGAGTACCTCGAGGTCTGCTGGGACACCGTCTTCACCGGCGCCCGCGCCCTCGGCGAACCGTCCGCTGCGGGGCTGGGCGAGATCCCGCTGACCCCCGCGGAGGAAGCGCGGGAGGCGGAGACCCGCGCCGAGCTGACCACGATCCTCCAAGCGCGCGCCTCCGCACTGGAAGCATCAGCGCCGGCGGCACGGGGCCTCGACGGGCCGGGGGGGCCGGTCGAGTGGTCGGAGCGGTACGGCGACGCCCGCGCGCGTGGCTTCCTGCCCGATTGGCTGGCGAACCCCGACGCCTACCTGGGCGACTTCACCAAGTACCTTGTCAGCGGGCGCGTGCGCGGCGCGGTCAAGGAGCGGGCGAAGGAGCAGTTGCGCCCGCTCGCGGACGCCGGCCACAGCGTCGCGATCATCGCCCACAGTTGGGGGACGGTCGTGGCCTACGACAGCCTGCTCGATCTGGAGGCCGAACTGCCGGGGCTGCGGATCGCCAACCTCGTCACCCTCGGCAGCCCGCTCTGGTTGGTGCGTCGCCTGCTGGAAGACCGCTCCGGGCGCAAGCCGGGCCAGACGGCGAGTTGGATCAACGTCCACGCGCGCGGCGACCTGGTCGGCGCCTACCTCAAGCCGGCCTTCCGGGTCGAGTGGGACTACGCGGTGCCGAGCCTGGGCGACGACGCGCACGGCAGCTACTTCGTGCCGGGCAACGAGGCGGTGCAGCGCGACATCGTCGCGCGCGCCATCCTGGGATGACGCGCGGGGCGCGGGGCGGGGGGGGCGATGAGCGGGCGGGGCGGGGCGCCGGCGGACGGGGTGGAGGCGGACGATCCGTTCGAACTGGCCTACGCGGCGGGGGTGCGCGAGGAGGAGCCGGTCGCGGCCCCGGCCCCGCGACCACGCCGCGCCGCCGCCGCGCCGTTCGCGCTGCACGGCTGCGTGCTGACGCCCGATCGCGCGATCGAGGGCGGGTACGTGGTCGTCGCCGGCGCCGCCATCGCCGAGGTGCGGGAGCGCGCCCCGGAGGGCGTGGGGCGGATCGTCGAGACCGGCGGGATCATCCTGCCCGGGCTGATCGACCTGCACGGCCACCCGGAGTACAACGTCTTCGCCGCCTGGGAGCCGCCCCGCCGCTACGCCAACCGCTACCAGTGGCGGCGCAGTAAGGAATACGCCCGCGTCGTCCGGGAGCCCTGGCGCGCCCTCACCGCCGAGGGCTCGCTGCCGCCGCTGCTGACGCGCTACGCGGAGGCCCGCGCCCTGGTCGGCGGCGTGACCGCGATCCAGGGGGCCAGCGGCCGGTACCCTGGCAAGGAGGAGGCGCTGGTCCGCAACGTGGACCTGCGCATCTTCGGCGAGCACCGCGCCCGCTCGATCATCGACCTGGGCCGCAGCGACGAGGCGGAGCGGGCCCGCCTGCGGCGGCACCTCGCCGCGGGCACGGTGACCGCCCTCTACGTCCACCTCGCCGAGGGGGTCGACGAGACCTCGCGCAAGGAGTTCGACGACCTGGTCGGGGCGGGGCTGCTGACCCCGGCCACGGTGATCATCCACGGCACGGCGCTGGGCGAGCCCGAACTCGGGGCGGTGCGCGACGCCGGGGCGAAGCTGGTCTGGTCGCCGCAGAGCAACCTGCGCCTCTACGGCCGGACCACCGCGGCGGCGCGGGCGCTCGCGCTCGGCATCCCGGTCGGCCTCGGCGCGGACTGGCTGCCGAGCGGCAGCCCGAGCCTGCTGGCCGAGCTGAAGGTCGCCCGGCGCGCGCTGGCGGCGCAGGGGCTGGCGATCGAGCCGCGGCGGCTCGTCGCGATGATCACGCGCGACGCCGCGCGGATCGCCGGGTTGGAGGCGGCGCTCGGCACGCTCGACGCCGGCCGGCCCGCCGACCTCCTCGTCCTCGAGCGCCGGCGCGACGACCCCTGGGAGAGCGTCGCCGACGCCGATCCGTCCTGGGTGGAGCTGGTGACGATCGGCGGCGACCTGGCCTACGGTCGGCGCGACTGGGTCGCGGCCCTCGCCGCGCCCGGCTCCTCTGAGGCGCCGCCCGAGGAGGTGCTGGCCTGGGGCAAGCCGATGGCGCTCGACACCGGCTACGCCGCGCGCCCCGGCCGCGACACCGCGCCGCCCCGGCTGTCCGACCTGCGCGCCGCGCTGATCGCCCGCTACGCGCAGACCGGCCCGATCTTCGCCTGATCGGGCTCCGGAGCGGGGGGGCCGGCGCTGCCGGCGGCGTGCTCCCCCGCCTTCACGACATATCCCTCTCGGGCCAACTATTCAAGGAGATCCGGTTCGATCGCCCGCCCCGGCCGGTTCGACCGGTAGTGCCCGCAGCGCCAGTGCCCGCGTGACGGCCACCTCCAGCGACAGCGCGGCGCCGGCGGCCCACGCCGCGGCCCAGGCAGCCGCGTCGATCTGCCCCTGGGCGGCGGTCAGGTTGTGGTCGTGGGCGAGGCGGTCGGCCGGCAGCAGGGAGGCCACCGGGACCGGAGCCAGGCGCCCGGCCGCGCCGAACAGCCGCCCCGCCTGCGCCGGCCGGCCGGTCGCCCCGGCGGCGCCCGCGATCCCGGCCAGGCCCGCCGCGCCGAGTTGCCCGCTGCCGAGCTCTTGGGCGAGCGGGAGGCTCTGGGTGAAGTGCGCCCGCGCCCGCTCACTGGCAAGACGGCCACCGCTGTGGGACAATCGCCACCCGTGAGGCGGCCCGGCCGGGGCGCGCGGGCCGAAACGGGTGGAAAGGGAGCGGTGGACGCGACGACGGCGCTCAAGATCGGGCTGATCGGCTGCGGGCGGATCGCCCAGTTGGTCCACCTGCGGGTGCTGACCGCCCTGCCGGGGGCGCGGCTGATCGCGCTGGCCGAGCCCGATCCGCAGCGGCGGGCCGCGGCCGGCCGCCAGGCGCCGGGGGCCGTCGCCTGCGCCGACTACCGGGAGCTGCTGGCGCTCCCCGAGCTGGACGCGGCGGTCATCTGCCTGCCGCCGGCGCTCCACGCCGAGGCGGCGATCGCGGCGCTGGAGCGCGGCAAGCACGTCTACCTGGAGAAGCCGCTGGCGACCGATCTCGACGAGGGGGAGCGGGTGCTGGCGGCCTGGCGGCGGGCCGGCACCGTCGGCCAGATCGGCTTCAACTACCGCTTCACCCCGCTCGTCGGGGCGGCCAGGGACCATCTGCGGGCGGGGCGGCTCGGCGAACTGGCCGGCACCCGCACGACCTTCACCAGCGCCCCGCGCGCCCTGCCCGACTGGAAGCGCCGCCGCGCGAGCGGCGGCGGCGTCCTGCTCGACCTGGCGTCCCACCACCTGGATCTCGTCCGGTTCCTCTTCGAGCGCGAGGTGATCGAGGTCGCCGCGCAACTGCGCTCGCAGCGCGGCGAGGACGACGGCGCGATGGTGCTGCTGCGCCTCGCCGACGGGCTGCCGGTCCAGTCGTTCTTCTCGACCGGCGCGGTCGAGGAGGACCGCATCGAGATCTACGGGCAGGCCGGGAAGCTGACGATCGACCGCCACCTCTCCGGGGCGGCCGAAGTCACCGCCGCCACGCTCGAGCACGCCCGCCTGACGCGGCTGCGGCACGCGCTCCGCTCCCTGGCCGGGACGACCTACCTGCGCGACAAGGTGCGCGGCCCCGCCTACCTGGCCTCCTATCGGGCGGCGCTGGGCCACTTTGTCGCCCGCGCCCGCGCCGGGCAACCGGCGACCCCCGACCTGCTCGACGGGTACCGCAGCCTGGCGCTCGTCGCGGCGGCGGAGGAGGCGGCCCGGGGGGGGCGGACGGTCGCGCCGCGGGAGCCCGGCTGATGCGCGTCCTGCTGGTGAACGATTACGCGACGCCGACCGCCGGCGCGGAGCTGATGACCCTGACCCTGCGCGACGGCCTGCGCGCGCGCGGCCACGACGCGCGCGTCTTCGCCAGCCGCGCCCAGCTCATCCCCGGCGACTCCTTCGCCGATTACGCCTGTTTCGGCACCACCGGCCGGCTGCAGCCCCTGGTGGAGCTGGGCAATCCCTCGGCCTACCGGCAGTTGCGCCGGGCGCTGGCCGAGTTCCGGCCGGACGTGGTCCACGTCCGGATGTTCCTGTGGCAGCTCTCCCCGCTGATCATGCCGCTGCTGCGGGGGGTGCCGAGCCTCTACCACGTCGTCACCTACAAGCCGATCTGCCCGATCGGCTCCAAACTCCTGCCGGACGGGACGCCCTGCACCGTGCCGGCCGGCGCGGCCTGCTACCGCAACCGCTGCCTGACCGCGCGGAGCTGGCTGCCGCTGATCCTGCAGGTGCGGCTCTGGCGGCGCTGGCGCGACGCCTTCGATCTGCTCGTCGCCAACAGCCGCGCGGTCGCGGCCCGGCTGGCGGCGGAGGGCATCGCCCCGGTCGAGACCGTCTGGAACGGCGTGCCGGCCCGCCCGCCGCGCCCCCCCTCGCCGGCCCGCCGAGGTCGCCTACGCCGGCCGGCTGGCGCGCGAGAAGGGCGTCGATGTGCTGCTGCGCGCCTTCGCCCAGGTGGCGCGGCAGGCGCCCGAGGCGCGGCTGATCCTGGCGGGGGCCGGGCCGGCCGAGCCCGACCTGCGCCGCCTGATCGCCGAGCTGGACTTCGCCGCCAGGGTCGAGCTGACCGGCCAGTTGTCGCGCCCGGAGTTGGAGCGCCGCTTCGCCGGGGCCTGGGTCCAGGCGGTGCCGTCGCTGTGGGCGGAGCCGTTCGGGATCGTCGCGGCGGAGGGGCTGATGCGCGGGACGGCGGTGGTGGCGAGCGACTCGGGCGGCCTGGCCGAGATCGTGCGGCACGGCGAGACCGGGCTGCTGGTCCCGCCGGGCGACGTCGACGCCCTGGCCGCGGCCCTGCTCGCCCCCCTGCGCGACCGCGCGCTGGCGGAACGCTGGGGGCGGACGGGGCGCGAGGTGGCGCTGCGGCACTTCAACGCGGACACCTACGTCGATCGCATCGTCGAGCTCTACGACCAGTCGCGCGCAAAGAGGAGGCCGCGATCCGATGCCCGAACCACGCCCTGAGCCGGGGGGGGCGCCGCCGCCCGCCCTCTCGGTCGTCCTCGTCACCGGGGACGGCTACCGCAACGTCCGCAACGTGATCGAGCACCTGCGCCGGCAGACCGCGCGCGCGCGGCTCGAGCTGGTGCTGGTCGCGCCGTCGCGCGAGCGTGTGGCCGAGGTCGCCGCCCTCGAAGGAACCTTCGCGGCCCTGCGCGTCGTCGAGTTGGGGCCGATCGCGGCGAAGGACGCCGCCGCGGCGGCCGGCGCGCGGGCGGCCGCCGCGCCGGTGGTCGCGCTGATCGAGGACCACGCCTACCCCGAGCCCGGCTGGGCCGCGGCGCTGCTCGCGGCGCACGACGGCCCCTGGGCCGCGGTCGCCCCGGCGATCGGCAACGCCAACCCGGCGAGCCCGTTCAGTTGGGCCAACCTGCTGCTGTCCTACGGCCAGTGGTTCGCGCCGGAGCGCGCGGGGGCCGTCGCCGACGTGCCGGCCCACAACAGCAGCTACAAGCGCGACCTGTTGCTGGCCTGCGGCCCCGACCTGGGGCGGCTGCTGGAGCGGGGGGACGCGCTGCCCCGCGCGCTGACCGCCGCCGGGCACCGGCTCTACCTGGAACCGCGCGCCAGGATCGACCACGTCAACGTCTCGCGGCCGCTCGCCGCGCTGGCGCTGCGATTCCACGCGGCGCGGGCCTTCGCGGCCGGCCGCGCGCGGGAGGGGCGCTGGTCGCCGGCCAAGCGGCTGCTGTACATCGGCGCGACGCCGCTGATCCCGCTCCTGCGGCTGCGCTACATCCGGCCGTTCCTCCGCCGCGCCAGTGGGGCGCGGGAACGGCCGCCCCGGCTGTGGCCGGCCCTGGCGCTGCTGCTCGTCGCCCACGCGGTGGGGGAGCTGGCGGGCTACGCCTTCGGGATCGGCGACGCGCTGCCCCGGCTGGCCGCCTTCGAGTTCGACCGGGCCCGCTACCTCACCGCGCGGGATCGGCGCGCGGAGGCGGACTGATCCCGCGCCGGCGCCGGCGATCGGATCGGCGCTGGCCGACGCCCGGTTTTCCCCCCTCGGCACGGAAAACGCCCCACCCTCGCCGGCGACCGCTGCTCCGTTCACCGGCGATCCGGCCCGCCGCCGGTCTTGACGAGCCCATTCCTGGGAGTATACTGGGCGGCACGGGGGACGGAGGGCGACCGGCTAGGGTGCGTTGTGCGCGGTTCTGCCCGTCAGCGGTGCTGGCGCCGGCGGGCTGGCCTGGTCGCGCGCTGTCCGCCGTAACGGGAAGGGACCAGCTCTTGGGATCGACGCCTTACCGGGAGGGCCAGTCGGGGGGGACCCGGCTGGCGATGCCGGAACCGACCGTTGGGTCGCTCGCCCGCCCG
>JAUJMV010000003.1:64134-66012 GCA_030446685.1 Thermomicrobiales bacterium
GGGGGGGACCCGGCTGGCGATGCCGGAACCGACCGTTGGGTCGCTCGCCCGCCCGCGCGGCGCGCGCCTGGCCCCGGAGACGCCCCCGGCCCCGCCCGTGTCGGTGATCGTGCCGGTCTACAACGGCGGGGCGGCCTTCGCGCGCTGCCTCGACGCGCTGTACGCCTCGGCGCCGGACCCGGCCTGGGAGCTGATCGTCGTGGATGACGGGTCCACCGACGGATCGGACGAGCTGGCGCGGCGGGCGGGCGCGCGGGTGCTCGCCAGTCCGCGGGCGCGGGCCGGCCCGGCCACGGCGCGCAACCTGGGCGCGACCGTCGCGCGCGGTGAATTCCTCTTCTTCGTTGACGCCGACGTGACCGTCCGTCCCGAGACGATCGGGCTGGTGCTGCGGACCTTCCGCGCCGACCCGGGGCTGAGCGCCCTCTTCGGATCGTACGACGACCGCCCGAGCGAGCCGAACTTCCTCTCGCAGTACAAGAACCTCTTCCACCACTACGTCCACCAGACCTCGCACGCGGAGGCGACGACCTTCTGGACCGGCTGCGGCGCGATCCGGCGGGATGTCTTCCTCGCGGTGGGCGGGTTCGACACGAGCTACGAGCGCCCGTGCATCGAGGACATCGAGCTGGGCTACCGGCTGGCGCGCGCCGGCCACCGCGTGCGCCTCTGCCACGACCTCCAGGTGCAGCACCTCAAGCGCTGGACGGCGCCGGGCCTGCTGCGCACCGACATCCGCGACCGGGGCATCCCCTGGACCCGGCTGCTGCTGCGCGAGCGCGTCTTCACCGCCGACCTCAACCTGCAGCCGGCGCACCGGCTCAGCGTGGTCGCCGTCTGCCTGCTGGGCCTGCTCCTCCCCTTCCTGCTCGTCCAGCCGCTGCTGCTCGGCGTCGCGGCCCTCCTGGCGCTGGCGCTGCTCGGGCTCAACGCGCCGCTCTACCGCTTCTTCCTCCAGCGGCGCGGCCCCGGCTTCCTGCTGGCGGCGATCCCCTGGCACTGGCTCTACTACGCCTACAGCGGCCTCTGCGTCCTGCTCGGCACGGCGGCCCACGTCCGCGCCGGGTCGCCACTCTTGCGCCAGGCGCGCGAGGTGGCCGCGCGGCAGACCGCGCGGGTCGGCGGACTCCGGGCGCGGTGGCGGGCCGAGGACGCGGCCCGCCCGGCCTGGCAGGGGCAATTCTGGGCGGCGGCGCTGGCGGCGCTGCTGCTGGGCGTGGCCCTCCGGCTCGGCGCGGCCGATTGGTACACCGACTACCCGGCGCGCGGGGTCGACGGCGCCCCGGTCGCGCTGCCCAACACCTTCGCGGCGGTCGACCACCCCTTCCACCTGGAGCGGGCGCGGGCGACGGTCGAGGCGCTGCGCGGGGGCTGGCTGCCGCGCTGGTTCGCCGACCACCAGGGTGGCTACCCGGCGGAGTTCTACCCGTCCGGCGGGGCGGTCGTGGTCGCCCTCGCCTACGCGCTCGGCCTCGGCTTCGTGCCGCTGGCGATCGCCTACAAGCTGGTCGTCATCGCCACGCTGCTGCTGCCGCCGCTGGCCTACTGGGCGCTCGCGCGGCGCGACCGGCTGCCGGGCAGTGTCGCCCTCCTCGCCGCTGCCCTGCACCTCTTCGTCCCCGGCGCCTGGGTCGCCGGCGGCGGGCGCGAGTTGCTCGACGGCGGACTCTTCCCCAACGTCCTCGCCTCGTACCTGCCGCTCTTCGTCCTGCTCTGGGGCGCGGACTGGCTGCGGCGCGGCGACCGGCGCGGGCTGTTGCTGGCGACCGGCGCGGCCACCCTCGCCCTCTACGTCCACCCGCGCTCGGCCGGGGGGATCGCCGCGGTCGGCGCCGCGCTGGCCCTGGCAACGCTGGCCGAGCGGCCGCGCCTGGCGCC
>JAUJMV010000003.1:66112-68970 GCA_030446685.1 Thermomicrobiales bacterium
GGCGCTGCTGCTGCCGCTGCTGGCGAACCAGTCGGCCTACCGCTTCCCCGCGGACATCTCCGGCGACGGGGAGCACGCCTGGCGGTTCGACAGCCTCAGGGGAATCTGGGATTTCGCCAACGTGACGATCGGCTGGCCGCTGATCCGCCTGGCCGCGCTCGGGATCGTCGTCGGCCTGCTGGGGCGGGGGTTCTACGGCCGGGCCTGCGCGATCCTGCTACCCCTGTCGGCGCTGCTCGTCGCGCTGCTCGGCTGGTGGGGGCGGGATCTGCCGCTGCTGGCGCAGGTGGAGGGGCCGCGGCTGATGCCGCTCCTCCGCCCGGCGGTGATCTTCCTCGCCGCGCTCGGCGTCCACGAGGGCGCGCGCGCCGCCCTGCGGCTGGCGCGGCTGCACGGCGCGACCCCGCTCGCCGGGGTGGCGACGGTGGCGGCGGCGCTGCTGCTCCTGCTGGCGCCGGCGAGCCCGCTCCCGCGCGAGGCGCGCGGCCTGCCCCGCCCACTCACCACCGACAGCGCGGCCTTCGCGGCGATCGCCGACTCCGCGCTCGCGCTGGAGGCGGTCAGCACCCCGGCGGACAAGGCGCTGGTCCTCGACGGCCCCCTCTCCACCCACGCCTCCTTCTGGGTCCCCGTGCTCAGCGACCGGGCGGTCTATCACCGCGACTGGCTCTGGTTCTGGCGCCAGCCCCGCTACGCCGAGCGCACCGCCCTGCGCGACGAGGGCCTGGCGCTCGACCCGGTGTTCCTGGCCCGGCACGGCCTGACCTTCCTGCTGATCGACGCCGCGCGAGCCGAGCTGATCGCCGGCGCCGACGCGCAGCCCCGGCTGCGCCGTGTCGGCGTCGAGGGCGGCGCCTACGCGATCTACCGCCTCGCCGCGACGCCCGAGGAGGGGCTCGCTAACGGCTGGATCGACTTCGGCGCCGGCGCGGTGACCTCACTCGACGCGCGCCCCGAGCGGCTGACGGCGACCGGCTATGCCGAGCGGGCGGGCGCCGCGCGCCTCTTCGTGCAGTCCTTCCCGCGCTGGCGGGCGGAGGTCAACGGGCGCCCGGTCCCGCTCGAACAGACCGCCGGCGGCTACCTGGCCGTGCCGGTGCCGGCGGGCGACGTGACCGTCAGGCTCACCTACGCGACCGCCCCCGGCGACTGGGCGGCGCGCGGCCTGGTCGCGCTCGGCGCGCTGCTGCTGCTCGCAAGCACTATTCGGCCCGATCGGTGGTCCGGCGGCTGGCGGCGGTGGGCACCGCGCGGCGCGCGTTCCCAGGGCGGCCGGACCTTCGCCGGGGCGCGGCTCCCGGCGTCGGCGCGGATCGTGCCCGCACGCTGACCGTGTGCCGCTCGGGGGCACTGCCCCGCCCGTCCGGCGGGTCAGGTCTTCGATGGGGCGGCGGGCCGGGGGCGCCGCGCGCGCGACAGCGGCGACGAGCGCAGCAGCGCGACGACGAGCGGCCAGCCGCCCGGCAGCCCGGCCCAGAGCGCGAGGTCGACCCCGCCGAAGAGCGCCAGCTTGAGCGCCAACGCCGGGACCAGCGCGCCGGGGATCGGCAGCAGCGCGCGGGCGAGCGCCAGCGCGGCGGCGGCGGCGATCGCGGCCGCGGCCGGGCGCCAGAGGACGCCCAGGAAATCCCGCAGGCCCAGGGGGGAGGTCTTCAGGCAGTAGGCGACGCTCGGGTAGGCCAGCAGGCAGGTGGCCCCGGTGAACCCCAGCGCCACGCCGTAGGCGCCCCAGCGCGCGCCGAGCGCCACCGCGAGGATCGGCACCGGCGTCGCGATCAGGCTCCAGCGCAACTGCCGCCCGGTCTCCCCCAGCGAGAGGTAGAGCCACTTCGTCACCACGGTCGCGCAGTTGACGAAGGCCGCCAGGCAGAGCAGCCGGAAGATCGGCACGGCCGCCAGCCACTGGTCGCCGAGCAGCAGCAGGATCACGGCGGTGGCCTCGGTGAACATGAAGGCGGTCGCGGGCAGGCAGAGCGAGAAGACGAGCAGGAGCGCGAGCCGGCAGTGGGCGCGGTAGCGCGCGGGATCGTGGCGCAGCCGGCTGAGGCTGGCGACGGCGACGCCGAGGAGCGGCCCGTGGACCTGCGCCGTCGGGAAGATCGACCACTGATAGGACCGGTCGTAGAGCCCCAGCGCCGCCGGCCCGCCGACGGCCCCGACCAGGACGCGGTCGAGGTTCCGCCCGATGTGCGCGATGATCCGCTGCGCCGTCGTCTGGCGGCTGTAGGCCAGGATCGCGCGCAGGTCCGGCCCCGGCGCCCCGTCACGCCCGGCCGGGCGGGCCGGGCGCCAGCCGCCGATCGCCCAGAGCGCCGCGCTCTTCGCCAGCAGGTTCACCAGGAACTGGAGCACCAGCGCCCAGTAGCCGGCGCCGGCCAGCGCCGCCCCGATCCCCACCGCGCTCCCGGCGACCAGCGCCCCCAGCTCGATCGCCGTCAGCGCGCCGAAACGCAGCCGGCGCGTCAGCAGCGACTCGTGCTGCACCGACAGCCCGATGCCGAAGACGCCCAGCGCCATGACCAGGGTGATCGCCACCAGCCGGGGCTCGCCGTAGAACCAGGCCAGGGCGGGCGCCAGCGCCGCCAGGGAGAGCGCGATGAGCAGGTTCCAGCGCAGGTTGAGCCAGAAGAGCGCGCTGAGCTGGCGGTCGTCGACCCGCTCCTGGTGGACGGTCGCCAGCGGCAGCCCGAAGTCGCGGAAGCTGCCGACGAACGCGATCAGCGTCGTCACCATCGCGACGAGCCCGAAGTCGCGCGGCGTGAGCAGCCGCGCCAGCGCCATCCCCACCCCAACCCCGAGGGCGACCCGGGCGCCCTGCGCCGCCAGCCGGACGGCCCCCGAGCGCGCCGAGCGGCCGG
>JAUJMV010000003.1:69070-72971 GCA_030446685.1 Thermomicrobiales bacterium
ACGAACTGCTCGAACGACGGCCCCAGCAGGACCCGGATGCCGATCTGGGCCAGCAGCATCCCCGGCACGACGATCCAGCGGGCGCGCCGGCTGATCAGGGCCAGCGGATAGCCGAGCTCGAGGAGCAGCGTGGCGGCGGCCAGGGGCTGGTAGAGCCAGCGGCGCCGGGCCAGGGCCAGCCCCCAGTCCACCAGCGGGCCGGGCTCCGAGGTGGGGTATTGCTGCGCGATCAGCAGGGCGGCCATGTTGTCCGAGAGGACCCAGGCGGGGCCGGACGCCCGGAGCTTGGCCAGGCCGGCGGCGAAGAAGATCAGCGCGAAGAGGACCCAGACCAGCCGCACCGGCCAGCGGTACTCGCCGCTCGCCTTCGGCGCCGCCCCCCCCCGCCGCCGCCGGATCAGCGCGTCGACCGCCCAGGCGTCCCCGCAGCGGGCGAACGCCAGGGCGCCGAAGACGAAGACCAGCAGCGCGTCGAAGTGGTGGACCTTGCCGAAGTTGTGCGGCAGCCCGAGCAGGTAGAACCCCAGCACGAACGAGGTGGCGGTGCTCAGGCGGGTGAACAGCCCCAGGCAGCCGAGGCCGAGCGCCACCTTCCAGGCGACCGCCAGCGCCGCCAGCACCCCCGCCGGGGCGACCGGGAGCCGGAGGGCCTCGAAGGTGAAGAGGGGCATCCAGAAGACCGGCGACACCTCGCCCCAGAGCGCCAAGTCGCGCGGGAGGTACAGCAGGAAGATGGCCCCGTAGAAGAGCAGCCGGCAGAGCCCCAGGTTGTCCGGGCGCTCCGGGCAGAACCAGAAATCGAGCCAGCGCCGCCGCGTCGCCCGCCACACGCTCATCGCGCCGCCCGCACTTCCAGCAGCAGTTCGCGGCGGTCCGGCCGGTCGGCGTTGCGCGCCCCCGGATCGTACCGCCAGGTCACCGCGTAGAGCCGGATCGCCTGCAACGGCGGCCCGTCGTGCCGGCCCTCCGCGCGCGACGCCTCGTAGCGGTCGAGCGCGTCGCGCAGCGCCTCGCGCAGCCGCGCCTCGCCGTCCGGCTCGCGGCGGAGCCGCTGGAGGGCGGCGGTCAGCCGGGTCTTGTCGAAGGGCGCGATGTAGCGCGGCTCCAGCAGCGGGAACTCCGCCGCGTCCGGCCCCCGCGCCACGCCGTAGAGGTGGAGCTTGGTGGTGGTGTCGGCCCGCTCGATCCGGCTGTACATCGGGTAGTGCGAGAAGGGCCAGTGCTCGCGGCCCACCAGCATGTCGAAGCCGGAGCCGAGGACGATCGCGGCGATCCCGAGCTGGATCAGCAGCAACCGCGGCGGGGAGATGCCGTACCGGGCGGCGGCTTGCCGGTTGAAGAGCGCCGCGATCGCGTTCATGGACACCCCGCCTTCCGCAACGTCACGGTCAGGTTCTTGATCGTGAGGTCGTCGAAGGTCAGCCCGCGCCCGCTGAAGGCGCGCGGGAAGCGGCGGACGATCGGCAGGCCCGTCAGGTCGCGGGTCGCGCCGGACGCGATCACGGCGCAGCCCGACCCCGCCCACAGCCGCGCGAAGTCGCGCGCGCGCCAGCGGTTGAGCGGCTGCAGCGCCTCCAGGTCGCGCCCGAGGTCGCGCACGCCGAGCTGCCGCACCTTGCCCGCGACGAAGGCCGGGCTGAACAGGAACTGCGGGTAGGGCATGGTCAGCGTCTGGTAGGCGTGCAGCCCCCAGGCGCTGGCGTAGAGCGGGCCGAACTTCAGGTGGATCAGCCCGCCCGGCCGGCAGACGCGGATCAGCTCGGCCAGCGCCCGCGCGGGGTCGGCCAGGTGCTCGAACGTGTTGTACGAGCAGACCAGGTCGAACGCCCCCGCCGGCAGATCGAGCCCGGCGCAGAGGTCCGCCCGCAGGAAGGCCAGGCCCCGCGCGCGGTCGTCGCGCCAGTCCTCGATATCGGTCAGGGTGACGGTGTGGCCGTAGCAGCCCAGCACCGCGCCGGTCATCCCGTCGCCGCAGCCGGCCTCCAGCACGGCCTTGCCCGGCTCCCCCAGGCCCGGCAGCGCCAGGAGACGATCCACGCGCCCCGTCGCCCGCCGCCAGAGGTCGGCGGCCCCGTAGCGGTAGTCGTCGCGCGGCGGATAGGCCCGCTGGAGCCGGCGGAAGAGGTCGTCCGAGTCGCGGGTCGCCGGCGGTGCGGGCGAGGTCAGGATCGGGCGCAGCCGGCGCCGCCACCAGGCCGACCGCAGCCCGCGCCACACCCGCCGCCCCACGGCGCGCGGTTCGGGCCTTGTCATCCGCGACCAGTCATCACGGCATGCCTCAACAGTTCACGGTTCCCGCGCGAGCGCCCGATCGGCGGGGCGGCCACTGGCGGGCGGGCGGGCGATGCGTGTATCTTACCCGATCAGTGGGCCCGCTGTCGGGCCGGACGCCGCGAGAGCAACGAACGCCGCAGTTGGGAGGTTGCGCGCCGTGACCGATCCGCGGGCGCCGGCCGGCGCCCCCGCCGCGCTCCCGTCGCTGGCCCTGGCCCTCTGCGTGCGGGACGAGGAGGAGTTCCTGGCCGGCCACCTGGCCTATCACCACGCCCTCGGCGTCTCCCGCGCCTACGTCTTCCTCGATCGCTGCCGCGACGCCTCGCCCCGGATCGCCCGCTCCTTCCCCTGGGTCGAGGCGATCGTCAGGGACCGCGACCCGGCCGATCGCTACATGTCGGTCCATCAGGTGAAGTGCCTCGACCTCGCCCTGCGCCTCGCCCGCCGCGAGGGCTTCGCGTGGCTGCTGCACGTCGACGCCGACGAATTCGCCCGCGGCGACGCGCGCCCCGCGCTGCTCCGCCGCGCCGCCGGTCTGTGCCACCCCGGCCGGTCCGCCGTGCCGACCCCGGCGGGCCACCTGCCGGCGATGCTGGCCGGCATCGCCCCGGGGACCGAGATGGTCGTCCTGCGCCCGCGCGACGCGATCCCCACGCCGCTGCCGCCGGGGGCGCCGTTCTGGAAGCTCCACTACTTCCAGGCCAGGGGGGTGCTGGCGCGCCCGCTCCTCGACCCGACGGCCGGGGTGGTGCGGCGGCTCGCGCTGCCGCTCGGCCATGACAAGGGGAAGAGCATCGTGCGCACCGCCGCCGACGTGCAGGCCCTGAGCGCGCACCGCTGGACGCGCGACCAGCGCCGCGCGGACCCGGCGCCGCTGCCGATCCCGACCGAGCGGCGCGGCCTCCATTACCATTTCGTCGTCGTCAACGCGCGGCAGTGGCGCGAGAAGTACCGGCGCTTCGCCGAGTATCCCGATCACTGGGTGAAGGGTGGCCCGGTGCGGTTCCCGAAGCAGGCCTGGAAGGAGGCGAGCGCCAGGATGTCCACGGCGGAAGCGGAGGCATACTACGCGCGCTGGGTCGCCGTCGCGCCCCATCGCTTGGTCCGCCCCCTGCTGCTCGGGGAGGTCGTGCATGACGACTTCGTCGAGCGGGTGCTCGCGCGGGCGGGCCTGACGGGTCGCGGGGGGGGGCGCCCGTGAGCGGGCGGGCCGCGGCGGCTGATGTGCGGGTGTCGTACTTCTACGACATCGCCCTCCCCTCCCGCTACGCGGCCGCGATCCAGATCCTCAACACCTGCCGCGCGCTCGGCGAGCTCGGCGTGCCGGTCACGCTCTACAGCGGGCCGATCGCGGCCCCGACGGTCGCCGCCGCCCTCGCGGGCTACGGGCTCACGCCCCATCCGGCCCTGCGGATCGTCCCGTTCTACGCCCTCCCCTGGCGGCGCTTCACCCTGCAACGCCGCCTCGGGCGGATCGCGCGGGACGAAGCCGGGGCCGGGCGTCACGTCGTCATCTCGCGCGGGGAGCCGGGGATCGACCTCTTCAACCGCCTGCGCCGGCTGGGTCCGGCGCCGGGGCGGCGCTTCGTCTACGAGGCCCACCGGCTCTGCTACCCGCTGGCGGGCG
>JAUJMV010000003.1:73071-97105 GCA_030446685.1 Thermomicrobiales bacterium
CGCGCGCGAGTTCCGCCCCGCCGGCCCCGCGCTGGTCCTCCCCAGCGGGACGGCGCCGGCCGGCGGGGCGGGGCCGGGGGATGACGCGAGGGACATCGACATCCTCTACGCGGGCAAGCTCGAGCGGCGCAAGGGCGTCCACGACCTGATCGCGGCGCTGCGCTCCCTGCCCGGCCGGCGCCTCTGGATCGTCGGCGGCACGCCCGAGCAGATCGCCGAACTGCGCGACCTCGCCGGCCGGCAGGGGGTCGCGGGGCGGGTCGTCTTCACCGGCTTCGTCGAGCCCGCGCGGGTGCGCCCCTTCTACGACCGCGCCAAGGTCGGCGTCTGCCCCCTCCCGGTCGGCGAGAGCGCCATCTCGGAGCACTTCACCAGCCCGCTGAAGGTCGTGGAGATGATGGCGGCTGGCGTCCCGATCGTCGGCACCGCCGTCCCCGCCCTGCGCGAGCTGCTCGACCACGACCGGAACGCGCTGCTGGCGCCCCCGAGCGATCCCCCAGGTCTCGCGCGGGCCGTCGCGACCTTGTTGGACGACCGGCAGCGCGCCGGGCGCCTGGCGCGGGCGGCGCGGGCGGATGCGGGGCGATACTCCTGGCAGCGGCGGGCCGGCCGCCTGCTGGAGTTTCTGCGCGCCCTCCCCTGATCGCGCCGCGCCGGCGACTCCCGTCCAACGGGTCGCCGCGCCCCTGGCCCCGCCCGACTTGGCCGCCCTGGAGACCGCGCTGACGGCGATCGGCCGTCGCTTCAGCTAGTTAACATAACCATACTTGCTGTACGGTGTGCTGTGGCAGGGGAGGGGGGCAGGGCGCCTCGCCGGATCTCGCGGCGTCCGCGGGGTCGCGCCTATGCATCGGGCGCGTCATCCTCGACCCCCGCGCCGGCGGCAGCGAGCGCCCGGATGGCTCGCGCCTTGGCCGCCGCGCCACGCCGATCGTAGCGCGCGGTCGTCTTCGGGTCGGCGTGGCCGGCCAATTCCTGGACGGTGACCAGGTCCACATCCTCGTCGAGCAGGCTGCCGACCCAGGTGCGGCGGAAATCGTGCGGGGTCAGGCGCGGCAACCCGGCCTCCTCGCGGCGCCTGGTCACGATCCGCCAGATCGCGTTGTCCGACAGCCCGCCGGCGAGCACCACACCGTTGCGATCGACGCGGCGGAAGAGCCGACCTTGGCGGCGCCCCCGCGCGTGCAGCCAGGCGTCCAGCGCCGCGACCGCCTGCGGCGCGAGCGGCACCTCGCGTTCCTTGTTCCCTTTGCCCCGCACGCGCAGCCGCGGGCGTTGGCCGAGGACGCAGTGCGCGAGATCGAGGCCTGCCAACTCGCTCCGGCGCAGCCCGGTGTAGGCCAGGAGCGTGAGGATCGCCGCGTCTCGCCGCCCGGCCGTGCCGTGCGGGCCGGCGTTGGTCGCGCAACAGTCGAGGAGGAGCGCGATCTCGCGCCGGGCGGCGGCACGCCCGGTCGGGAGGCGCGAGCCGCGCGCCCGCGGCACCGCCTCGATGCGCCCGAACTCCGCGCCGCTGAGGAGGCCGAGATTGCGCGCGGCGCGGGCGACGCCGCGCAGGGCGACGAGGGTCAGGTTCACCGTGGCGGGCGCCTTCCCGGCGGCGAGCAGCGCCTCGCGGAGTTGCTCGACCCGATCGTGCGTCAGCGTCTCCCAGGGCACGCGCTCGAGGGCCGCGGGATCGGCGCCGGTCAGGCGGGCGACGGCGCGCAGCCGGTCGACGATCGCGCGGCGGCCGCGCGGGCTGAAGCGGCGCAAGTACACCGTGAGCGGATCGGGCGCGTCGGCGGGGCGCCCGGCGCCGGACAGCACCGGCCAGAAGCCGGGGAGCGCCGCCGGGGTTGGTTCGGGGTCTCGCTTGTCACCCGGCGCCATCACCCGGCCCCCTCGCCACGCGCCGCCCGCTGGCGACATATCCCAATTGATATCACAATTTGATATCCCAATATATCAGGCGTCCGTACTACCCAGGCCCCACTATACCCGAGAAGTCCGCGCCGCGCACCTTCCTGCAGCGCAGGCACGGGCGCGACGGCAGACGGGCACCGCCATGCTGTCCACGAGGAAGGCGGCCCCGTGCGCGAAGCAGGCGCCCCACATCTCCATGATGCGCCGCGGCCAGTCCCGCGGCGCGTGCAGGCGGCGGGCAGGTCGTCGTTCATCTGGCCGCCCCGCGGTCCCGGCGCCCTCAAGCAACACCATGCTCGGGGGTAAGGCCCTTGAACGGCAACCAGCAAGCACCGTACGCCTATGTGTACACCCGCTATATCTTGCACGCCAACTCCCGTTAGCGTGCGTTGACAATTAAGGACATGCCCCGGCGCGACCGCGTTACCGGACGCTATGCCCCATCTCCCTCGCCATGCTGCCCACCCCCAGTGCCGCGCCCAGCAGGCCGGCGACGACACGCCGAATTTGTAGGCGTTCGGTATCCACTCGCCCTCGACCTCCGTGACTACCGCCGCAGCTCGTGAGCCCCTACTCCGCCGTGCGGAAGATGCCCGCCCCGCCCCAGATTGCACGGCCCGTCAGTCTCAACTGCGATTGCGCCGGCGCAATCGGCCGTGCTGTGCGGCCCCTTCAGGCGCTGGGGCGGCCGCAAGAGACGGAAGCGTGGCTGCCGCACTGCGCCCAGCGGCTCGCCACCGCCGTCAGCGAGAGCATCGAACTGCCGGCGATTCCGGCAACATGAGAAGCCATGGCCCAGCGTCCAGCCGGCACGGCCCGATCGCGCCCCGCCCGGACGCGCATGGGCCGGCCGGTTTGCCCGCTGCGGCGCGCGTGGTATCGTAGCATGGGGGCTGGGCGGTCGTACCCGGCGTTATGGAGGAGAGGCGATGAAGATTCGAGAGATGCGGATCGTGCCGGTGGCCATGGCCGATCCGCCGTTGCGCAGCGCCTTCGGGCTGCACGCGCCCTACGCCTTGCGCACGATCATCCAACTGATCACCGACGACGGCCTCACCGGCCTGGGCGAGACCTACGGCGGGTCCATCCCCCTGCGCGACCTGGAGGCGGCGCGCGAGCGGGTGATCGGGCAGGACCCCTACCACCTGACCCGCATCGAGGCGGCCGTCGCCGGCGATCCCACCGCCGCGCCGAACCGGGAGCGCCCCTGGGAGGGGACGCTCTCCTCGCCCGTCCAGACCTTCTCCCCGATCGAGGTCGCCTGCTACGACATCATCGGCAAGGCGGCCGGCCGCCCGGTCGCCGATCTGCTCGGCGGGCGCTACCGCGACGCCGTCCCCTTCTCGGCCTACCTCTTCTATAAGCACACCGGCGTCGGTGGGGCCGACGGGCTCGGACCCGCCTCGACCGCCGCGCGCGAGCGCGACGACTACCTCGCCCGCGAGGCGCTCTCGCCCGACGGGATCGTGCTGCAGGCGCGGGAGTTCCTGGACCGCTTCGGCTTCCGCAGCATCAAGCTCAAGGGTGGCGTCCTCGAACCGGCGGAGGAGGCCGCGACGATCGAAGCACTGCGCGAGGCATTCGGGCCGGACGTGCCGCTGCGACTCGACCCCAACTGCATCTGGAGCGTCGAGACATCGGTCGCCGTCGCGGAGCGGCTAGCCGGCCAGCTCGAGTACCTGGAGGACCCGACCGACGGCAAGGCGAACATGGCGGCGGTCGCGCGGCGGGCGCCGATGCCGCTCGCCACCAACGGTACGACCTCCTGGGCCGGACATCCCCGAGACGGTCGCGCGCGCTCGATCGCGATCCTCCTCTCGGACCACCACCTCTGGGGCGGGCTGGGGTGACGGTGAAGCTGGCGCGAAATCCTGCCGCGTCTTCGGCTGGGGCGTCTCGATGCACTCAACTCCCACCTGGGCATCAGTCTGATGGCGATGGCGCACGTCGCGGCGGCGATCGAATCTCACCTACGCCTGCGGCCCACTACCCGTGGCAAGTGGAGGACGTGATCGCGGGCGGCAAGCGGCAATTCATCGACGGCGCGATCGTCCTCGACGACACGCCGGGCCTCGGCGTGGAACTCGACGAGGACGCGCTGGCGCGGCTGCACGAGCAGTACCGGCGCGCGGGGCTCACCAAGCGCGACGACGTGGCCGAGATGCAGAAGATTCAACCCGGCTGGCGGCCTGTCCGCTACTAGCCCCATAGCGAGGGCGTCGTCGAGCGGTGCCAAACACGGTGCGCCCTGCGCCGAGGAACCGCTCATGGGCCAGATCACCGCGTTCCGTGCCCGAGCGTATATTGGACAGAAACCGAGGAAGAGGGACGGCGGACACCGATCTTCTCAGGATACCGCCCCCCCTTCGACTTTGGCCTCAAAGGACCTAACGGCGAGAAGATGGTCAATGGCTGCGTCATCACCTTAGAGGGCCGGGAGCGGGTCGAACACAGGGAACGCTGCTTCGCCCACGTCAGCCCCTTCTACCCCGAGCTAGTGCAGGAAGCGCAAGCCGGGCGCGACGTTCGACGTGACGGAGGGCGCGCGGGTGGTGGGCGGGGGCACCATCATCGGGAAACAGCCGCGATGAACCGTGAGGACACGCGACTCCGCCTCGCGCCGCCCCTCCTCGCCTTGCTGCTCCTGCTGGCCGCCTGCGGAGGGGATGGGGCGACCGAGCCGGCAACGAACCCCACCATGCCCGCTGCCGCCACGCCGCGTCCCGCCGTCGGGGCGGTGGCGCGGCTGGGGAAGGCGGTGGAGACCGGGCACATTATTGTCACCCCTGCACGCGCTCGCCGACCCGGCGCCGGCCGCCGGCTTCGACCACCCACGCCCAGGCGCGCTGGTTGCCGCCGACCTCGGGATCGCGACCACGCGCGCGTTCGAAGGCGTCAACCCTACAGCGCCGAGAATGCCATCCTGGAGACGACGGCGGGCCCGGCGCCGCGACCCCGCACACGGCCCCACGCCGGTGCTGCGCTCGGTATCATCACCAGCACCGGCCCGGTGCGCGGCTGGAGTCACCTTCGAGGCGCCGGCCGAGGCGACCGCCCTCCGCCTGCACTACGGCACGCCCGCCCAGGGCCTGGCGACGTTCGACCTCCGTCCCTGGCCGCGCCGCCTGCGCGATGCCCCCGAGCACCGCGACCGGCCACCCGGACATGGTACGATGCGGGCGGGCCGGTGACAGGGCTATGCCACGCCCCAGGCATGGCGCCGGCCCGCGGGTGGACGCCTGACGCTGGCGAGGTGCAGCCATGGCGATGAGCTACGCCGAGGCACGCCGATCTTTCAAAGTCGAGGTGCCCGATGACTATAATTTCGGCTACGACGTCATCGACCGCTGGGCCGCCGACCCGGACAAACTCGCGATCCTCTGGGTCGGCCTGGGCGGCGCCGAGCGGCGGCTGACCTTCAAGTGCGCGAGGCGGCGGTCGCTGCGCCGCCGCGCTCCGCCGGCTCGGCCTCGCCCCGGCGCGCGGGCGGTCCTGATCCTGCCGCGCGTCCCCGAGTGGCAGATCGCGATGATCGGCCTGCTGCGCGCCGGCATCGTCGCGCGCTGCCCGGCACCACCAGCTCCAGCCGAAGACCTCGATTACCGCATACCGCACCGCCAGCGAGACGTCGGCAATCATCTGCGATCCGGCGACCGCCGAGAAGATCGACAGCCTCGGCGACCGGCTGCCCGGCCTGCGCCACCGGATCGTCGTCGGCGGGCAGCGGAATGGCTGGCACGCCTGGGACGATCTGCTCGCCGCCGAGGACGGCCCGACCGAGCGCATCCCCGCGCGACCGACCCGGCGCTGATCTTCTTCACCAGCGGCACCACCGGCGAGGCCCAGGTGAACCTGCACGATGGCCTACCCGGCCGCGCACGCGATCACCGAGCGCTTCTGGCTCGATCTGCGCCCCGACGACCTGCACTGGAACGCCGCCGACACCGGCTGGGCCGGCGGCCTGGTCCTCGCTCTTCGGCCCCTGGGGCGGGCGCCGCCCTCTTCATCCACCAGCCCGCGCGCCCGGCCGTTCGACGCGGCCGAAATGCTCGGCCTGCTGGCGCGCTACCCGATCACCACCCTCTGCGCCGCCCCGACGCGCTCTATCGCATGATCGTGCAGGAGGATCTGTCGCGGTACCGCTTCCGGCGCTGCGGCGCGCGTGGCGGCCGGCGAGCCGCTCAACCCGGAGGTGATCGCCGTCTGGGCGCGGCACACCGGCCTGACCCCCGCCGACGGCTTCGGGCAGACCGAGACGGTCCTGGCGGTCGGCAACTTCCCCGGCGAGCCGATCCGCCTCGCTCGATGGGCAAGCCCGCGCCCGGCTACGAGATCGCGATCCTCGACGACGAGTTGCGGCCGGTCGGCCCCGACGTCGAGGGCAACGTCGCCATCCGGGTCAAGCCCGAGCGGCCCGCCGGGCTGCTGGTGGAGTACTGGCGGGCCCCCGACGCCAACGCGCGATCGTTCCGCGGCGACTGGTACCTGACCGGCGACCGCGCGCGGCCGCGCGGACGGCTTCCTCTGGTTCGTCAGCCGCGCCGACGACGTGATCCTCTCCGCCGGCTATCGCATCGGCCCTTTCGAGGTCGAGTCGGCGCTGCTCGAGCATCCCGCCGTCGCCGAGGCCGCGGTGGTCGGGGTCCCGGCCCGATCCGCGGCGAACTCGTCAAGGCCTACGTCGTCTGACCCGCGGCTACATCCCCTCGGAGGCCCTGGCGGACGAGCTGCAACACGTCAAGCGGATCACCGCGCCCTACAAGTACCCGCGGCAGATCGCCTTCGTCCCCGACCTGCCGAAGACGATCTCGGGCAAGATCCGCCGCATCGAACTGCGCGCGCGCGACCAGGGCAGACGGTGGCTGATCGCCGCGTCGCCTGCGGCGCCTCCTGCCGTGGACCCTGCCCGCCCGGACCATTACCCGCGCGCGGCCGGCCACCCGCGGCTTGCCGAGGATGTTGGAGACGTGGTCGCGCACGGTCCTCGGGCGCCGGGCGCGACTCCCCACTCACGAGCCGCCGGCGGTGCTGCCGGCGCCACCGGCGGGGTCCGGCTCGCCGACGGATTCAGCGGGCGCCGGCGCCGGGCTCACCCGATCCGCCAGAGCCGGCCGCTCGGCGGGGCGCGCTGGCGGTGTACTCGCTGATCAGGCCACCGCCGCCGCGGCCGAGGAGACCACCATCCGCTCGCCGGAGCGGATCTGCTCGATCTCGAAACGTTGCGCGCCGTCGCCCAACTGCCAGCAGCGCACCAGAGAACGTGCAGTGCAACCTCGCCATCCGTCCACCCCCGCCCAACCGAGTGCCGCCCGCGTGTCCTCTGCTGACATCCTAGGCGACGCCTCTTAACGGATTCTTAATGGCGGATTAACAGGTTGAGGCAAGGCCGGGGACGTAGCCCCGCCCCGGTCGGTCCAGCCCCGGCGGTCCGGGGACATCGGGCGGTGCGGGGCCGTTGGCCGAGCTCTGGGAGCAGTCCAGCGGGACGCCCCGCCTTAATCGTGATCGTCTCTGGCCGGGCAGTCACAAGGCGGATGCTATCGGGACCTGTGCCGGCGCTCGGACGCCCCAGGGAGTTCCGCCAGCCCGGTCGCCTGGCCCAGGGCCTCCGCGACCCCGTCCCGATGCCACGACCACCCCGTCGATGCCACCCGCCCCGCCTCCCAGCCGGCCCTGAACGTCGCCGCGTCCAGGTGGTCGTGCACGATCCCACCACGCGCTCGTGCTGCGCGCGAGCGACCGGCAGCAGGGCGCGTCCGCGGCCTCGCGCAACGCCTCCGCCGCCCCCAGGAGCCGCGCCGCGATCCGGGTGCCCCGCCCGCCGCGGCCGCGCCCGCCAACCCGAGCGGGCAGTACCCCGGCGAACTCCCCGGTCCCAACTCTCGCCACAGCGCGAGCGCCTCACGGAAGCGCGTCGTTGCCCCCGCGAGGTCGTCGAGGAAAGAGCCGCGAACCCGAGGCCGGTCGGCGAGCGGGCGACGATCTCCTTCTCGCCCAACCCGAGCCAGCGCCAGACCCTCCTCGCCGAGCGCGACCGCCCGGGCGTAGTCGCCCCGAAGAACGCCGCCCAGCCCCAGGTAGCTGTGTGCGTCGGCGATCCCCCGCGCGCTGTCCAGGCCGCGGTAGAGCGCCAGGCTCTCCTCGAAGCGCGCGGTTGCCCCGGCCGCATCGCCCTGGAACAGCGCCACGTTCCCGAGCTTGCTGAGGCGCCGGCGATGCGCGACGTGTCGCCCAACTCGCGCCAGCGCACGCTCTCCTCGCCGAAGGCCGCGGCCCGGGCGTAGTCGCCCTGGAAGAGCGCCGCGTAGCCCAGCATCTCCGACGCCGTGGCCTCGCCCCGGCGTCGTTCGCGCCGCCGCCGAGCGCCAGGCTCTCCTCGACCAGCGCGCTCACCCGCGCGTAGTTGCCGAGGACAATTCGATCTGGCCCAGGTCTTGCAGCGCCGCACGCCGCCCCCCGCGCGTTCCCCAGTTCGCGGTAGAGCGCCAGGCTCTCCTCCGACAGCGACCGCGCGCGCGCCCGGTCGCCCCTGGCTGCGCGCCAGGGCGCCGGCCGCATCGAGCGCCTTCGCGCGGGCCGCCGCCGGGCCGCCACCGGCCAGCGCCGCCTCCAGCCACTGGCGCCCCTCGCGCAGGTAGCCGCGGATCGGCCAGAACCGGCCCGAGCGCGCCGCCCAGTCGCAGCGCCAGTTCCCCGGCCTGCCCCGACGGGACGCGCGATCGAGCGCGTGCCGCAACGCCGCGCGCAGGTTATCGTGCTCGCGCTCGAGCCCCGCGCCAGCCACTCGGCCTGCCCGGCCCTCGCCAGGAAGGGCGCCGCCCGCTCCGCCAGTGCCAGATAGTAGTCGGCGTGCGCGTCCCGGATCGCCCCGGCCTCCCCGGTCGCCTCGATCGCTCCTGCCCGTACTGGCGCACCGTCTCCAGCCGGAAACGCACCTCTCCGCCGGGGGTGTCCCGCCCGGGAGGACTCTGATCGGCGACCACCACCAGCGACTTGTCGGTCAGCGCGGCGAGCAGATCGAGGACCGCTCCCGCGGGCGCATCGTCACCGGCGCGCGCCCCGACCGCCTCGGCCGCCTCCAGCGCGAAGCCGCCCGCGAAGGCCGCCAGCCGCCCCAGCAGCCGCCGCTCCGGCCCGGACAGCAGGTCGTAGCTCCAGTCCAGCGTCGCGCGCAGCGTCTGCTGCCGGGAGGGCGCGGTGCGGCCGCCGGCCGCGAGCAGCGCCAGCGCGTCCTCGTCCAGCCGCGCCGCCAGTTGCTCGATCGCCAGGGCCGGCGCCGCGCCGCCGCCAGTTCGATCGCCAGCGGGATGCCGTCGAGCCGCCGGCAGACCTCGGCCACCGCGGCCGCGTTCGCGGCGCTGAGGCGAAGCCCGGCTGCCCAGCGGATGCGGTCGATCAGGGTGCACCGCCTCGCTGCTGGCCAGGTGCTCAGGGGTGGGCGCACACCCTGGATTGGGCAACGCGGCGAGGGCACCCGCCGGAGTCAACTTCCCCGGCAGGTGCAGCGCCTCGCGGCTGATCGCCAGGATGCGGAGGTCGGGGCAGCCTTCGAGCAGGGCCTGCGCCAGCCGGGCGCAGGCGTCGATCAGGTGCTCGCAGTTGTCCAGCACCAGCAAGGCCGCCTGGGGCGCAATCTGTCGATGAGGGTGGCGGTCAGTGGCCGAGGCGGCTCCTCGCGCACCCCCAACGCTGGGGCCGCCGCCTCCGGCACCAGCGCCGGATCGGTCAGCCCCGCCAGCTCCACCAGCCAGATGCCGCCGGGATACTGGCCGGCCTCCTTGTCAGGCGCGGCGGTCGCCAAGTCGTGCGCGACGGTGAGCGCCAGGCGCGTCTTGCCGCAACCACCTGTTCCCATCATGGTCACGAGTCGTGGTTCGTTCTCCCCTGCCTCGGCTTTGGCTATGGGTGAATTGTTTGTTCTTATGGGATATGTCGTTCCCGAGCAGCGCGCCGAGCGCCGCCCGCTCCCGCGACCCGTCCGATGAAGCGGCTCAGCGGTGCCGGCAGGTTGTGCCGGCGCGGCGGCGCTGGCGCCACCGCGGGTGACGTCGCGGATACGCCCGCGCCTCGCCCGCGGGCGGAAGCGCCCGGCCAGGATCGCCCCGTAGAGGCGGCCGCTGGCCCCTGTCCGGCGCTCGGCGTCGAGTTCGCGCCGCAGCGCATCCGTCAGGTGCGCCCACTGGCGCAACGCCTGCCCTCGCTGACCGGTCAGGGCGTACAGGCGCATCAGGCCGGCGTGGGCCTCCTCGTGCGCCGGCTCCGCCGCCCACGACGCCCGAGCACCGCGATCGCCGCCCCGTACTCCCCGCGCCTCGTCGCGCCGCGCCACGTCGGCCAGGAGCTGGAAGGTCTCCCGCAGCGCCCTCCCGGCGCGCGGCCGCCAATCCTCGTAGCGGTCCTCGGGGGCGAGGTCGCCGGTGTACAGCGCGAGGGCATCCCGGTAGCCGCCGGCTCACCCCGCTGCCGCGCGTCCGCCGCGGCCCGCTCGAAGGCCGCGACATCGACGCGGACCGCGCCGGCCGGATCGAGTGCCAGCATCCCCCCGCGCAGCCGGGCGGCACCGCCGGGCCGAGGCGCGGCGGGCGCCGAGGAGCGCCTGGTGGAAGTTGTTGCGGGCGGCATCGGGGTCCAGGTGGGGCAGAGCGCCTCCAGGAGTTCGTCGCGCCCCGGGCGGTGGCCCGGGGCGCGCCGCCAGCAGCTTGACCAGGGCGCGCGCCTTGCGCGAGCGCCAGGCCACCTCCGCGACGCCGCGCGACCGACGGTGACGCCGAACCCGCCCAGGAGCTGAATCCGCAGATCGACTGGATCGGCGCGGTCCGATGGCGTGTAGACCCGGCCTGCTGGTCGGCCGGCGACTGTCCCATGGCCGCGCTCCGCCCCTTTTCACGCGCTCCGGACAGGCCGCGCCGGAACCGTCGCCGGGAATACCTTTCCGACAGGTCGGGGCGCACCGGCGACAGACGCCGACAGCGGCCAATATCGATGCCGAGCGCGGGAGCATTGTACCACCAGCCTGGTGTCGCGCGGAACACGGCGCGCAGTTCGCGCGCGCTCCCCCGCCAATCGTCACGCCACTCCACGCCCGTGACGCCGATTCTGACGGAAGGGCCGTTCTCCGCCGGGTCCGACCCGTCGCTACCGGCCCTCGGGCTTCAGGGCCGCCTCGGTGAAGACGTTGGCGGCGTTCCAGAGCATCCAGCCGGTCGCCCCCGAAGTCGTAGGTCGCCTGGATCTGGGCGCGCACCTCGTCCGCGCCGTAGTCCTGCCGGTGCCGTAGGAGAAGTCCTGCAGCCAGGGCGGAACTTGCGCTCGGCATCGGCGATCCGCTGCCCGCCGATCTGCAGGCTCTCCAAGATGATTTTCGTAGGGGTGATCGTTGGGCACCCGCCAGCCCAGCGCGTTCGGGGGTAGTGTGACGGGTAGACCATCGGGCAGAGGTAGTCGGTCACCGGAGCGAGCTTCTCCAGGTTCTGGCCGATGCCGTTGTCGTCCTCGAGGATGAGGACGATGCCGAAAATGTCCGCGGCCAGCGGCCAGCCGAGCGGCGCCAGCGCCTCGCGCGACAGTTTCAGGAACTGGTAGATCGCCTCGCTGCGCACCGCGACCGTACTCGGCGGCCCGATGTCGATCGCCTCCATGTCGCCGTCGGAGGGGAAGCGGACATAGTCGTACTGGATCTCATCGAAGCCGAGGCGCGCGGCCTCCAGCGCGATGTCGAGATTGTAGCGCCAGACTTCCGGGCGCAGGGCATTGACCCAGCCGACCCCGTTGTCGTTCTCCCAGATGCCGCCGGTCTTGCTGTTGCGCACCGCCAGCGCGGGGCGTTTCGCCGCCAGGGTCGGGTCTTGCATGCAGACGATCCGGGCGATCGTGTAGATGTTGCGCTCCTTGAGCGTCTTGAGGCGCGCGGGCAGATCGTAGCGCGGGCGAATGGCGCCGAGCTCCCGCGCCAGCACCACCTGGCTGTCGTGGTACATCTGGCCGGCCTCGTCCTTGAAATCGATCACCATCGCGTTGATCTCGGTCCGGTCGGCGAGGGCCAGCAAGGGGTTGAACTCCGCATCGTCGATCATCGACTGCGGGGTGAGGTAGATGGCCCGCACCGCGGGCGGGGTGCTGATGGCGGCGGTCGGCGAGAGGGCCGGCGAGGCCGCGCGGGTGGCGACGCCGGTCGGCGAAGGGGCGCGAGTGGCTGTCGCGGGGGGTGTGGCGGCGCCACCCCCGACGCCGCCCCCTGCCGCCGCGGTGCTGGTGGAGGGGGTCGTGGCGTTCGCCGCGCGGGTCGCCGTCCCGGCGAGACCGGGCGTGCTCGCGACCGTGGCGGTCGCGGCCGGCAGCGCGGTGGTCGCGGCGGCGGCGCCGGTGGTGGCCGCGGCCGGCGCTGTCGTGGCCGTCGCCGGCCCCTGGCAGGCCTGGGCGAAGAGCAGCGCGCTCGCGGCGGGGATGCCGCCCGCCAGCGCGCGGCGCAGCAGCTCCCGGCGCGACAGGGCCACCCCCCGCGCGCCCGCGCTCCGCCCCTCCAGCCCCCCACGCCGCCCAACGGCGGGCTGCCGCTCGATCCGCGCGGCCTCGTCCGTCGCGTCCCCTCGGTCCAACGATCCCTCCCAACCCCGTTCGCACCCCAAGCGCGCCCTGTCCGCGCCGCTCCAACCCGCACCGCGCGGGTCGCGACAGACCGGCACGGCGACAACAGGCGCAATTGAACACCACAATGCCACCGGCCGCAAACCGCGCTCGCCGCCCGCCCCCCGGCCCTCCTCGCCACGCTCCCCAAAGGGGGCGCCTTGCCCCGGCGGATCGCGCGCGTCCGGGGCCGCGGCGCCGGAGAGCGGTCGCCAGTGGGTGGCAGCGAGCGCAATTATCGGTATACTGTCCCGGCGCACAGATCCTCACCCGAGGTGGGGACCGCGACAATGGACGCGACAGCACGGGCTCGGGCCGTTCCGCCCCGGCGCAAGCCCGACCGCTGTGCCAATCGGGGGCACTTGCCCGCAACCGGGACCGCGCGGGGAGCGTTACACAGGAAGTTGACCAGGCTGTCCCATGGGGGGTGCCCGCGGCGGGGGAGGAACGCCGCGCGCATCGGGATGGCATAGGCCGCCAGGTGGATGGAGATGGACCGCAAGGTGAGTGTCAAGCGCGTCCCGGTCGCGGGGCTTCTGCTCGTGCTGCTCTTGAGCAGCTTCCTGCCGCCGATCATCCCGCCGGTCGTGGCGGAGGAGCAGGTGGGCCTGGCCGTCGTGCCGGGCAACGCCCCGGCCGGCGAGACCCTCGCCGTGGCCGGCGGCAGCCTCGACGCCAACGAGCCCTTCTACGCGACCGTGACGACGCCCGCCGGGCGCATCCTCCAGCTCGCCACCTTCTCGGCCGAGCCGCCGACGCTGACGATCGACAACGGGCAGGGCGGACCACCCCTGACCGCCGGCGACGACGGCACGGTGGCCTTCTCGCTCCTCACCGTGGCGAACTACCAGGCCGGTCCCTGGGCCGTCACCGTCCGCGGGCGTGACAGCGGCCGGACCAGCGGCGGCGCCTTCAGCCTGACCGCCCCGGCGCAGCCCGCCGCGCCGACCGCGCCCGCCGCGCCGGTCGCGGGCCGGTTCGACCCCGGCGCGCGGGTCGTGGTGACGGCCGACGGCGCGAACATCCGCGAGGCGGCGTCGCGGACCGCCCGGAGCGTCGCGACGCCGCCGGGCGGCACCCTCCTGACCGTGACCGGCGCGGCCCGCGCGGCCGACGACTATACTTGGTGGCCGGTGCAGGGCGAGGGCTTCGGCGGCTGGGTCGCCGACCCGCTGGTCGCCCCGGCGCAGTCCGCACCGGCGGCCACCGCCACCACCCCCCCCGCCCCACCCCCCCCCCCCCCCCCCCCCCGCCCCCCGACCGCCACCCCCGGCGCCACGGCCGCCGCGCCGCCCGCGCGGGCCAGTTCACACCCCGGCGCGCAGGTCGCCGTCGCCGGCAACAGCGCCAACATCCGCGATATACCCTCGCGTGGGGGCGCCGGTCGTCACGACCGCCGCGGGCGCACGACGCTGACCGTGACCGGCGACGCCACGGCGGCCGACGACTACACCTGGTGGCCGGTCCAGGGCGAGGGCATCGGGCTGGATCGCCGACCAACTGCTCACCCCCGCGCCCGCCCGCGCAGCCGCGGCCACGCCGACGGTCCCCACCCCGGCCGTGCCCGCCACGCCGACCCCCCCGCGACCAGCACGCCCGTCGCGCCCACCGCCACGCCACGTGTCCCCCGCCGCGCCGGACGCCCGCCCCGGTCGTGCCGGGCCGGTTTCGCGCCCGGCGCCCAGGTCGTCACCAGCGACCAGGCCAACATTCGCCAGGAGGCGTCCGCGCCGCCGCGGTCGTGGTGATCGTGGCGGCCGGCGCCCCCTGACCGTGACTGGCGCGGCGCGCGGCCGCTACACCCAGGCCGCGTCCAGGGCGATGGCGTCGAGGGCTGGATCGCCGACCAATTGCTCGCCCCGGCACCCGCGGCCACAACCTCCACGACGGCCTCGCCGCCACCGCGACGACGCCCCGCGCCAACCGGCGGCGACGCCGCGCCGGTCGCCACCCCGACCGGAGGCGACCGCGACGCCCGCCGCCACGCCGACGGCCCTGCCGCGGCCGACCCAGGCCGCGCCGCCCGCCACCACGCCGCCCGCGCCGCCGCGATCCAGACCGTGCCGCCCACCGCGACCCCGGAGCCGCCGGCGCCCGCGCCGACCCCGACCCCGCCGGCCAGCACCGAGCCCGAGCAGGCGCCCCCGCCGGCCAACCCGGCGCCGCCCGTCGACGGGCCGGTCTACAGCCCCAGCCAGCCGGCCGCCGACTGGCGGAAGGCCGTCGTTGACGAGGCGTTGCGGCACCTCGGCGCGCGCTACGTCTGGGGCGGCGCGACGCCGTCCGGCTGGGACTGCTCGGGATGGTCCAGTGGGTCTACCGGCAGACGCTCGGCGTGGCGCTACCCCGCACCGCGCAGGATCAGTTCGCGGTCGGGACGGTCGTGCCGCCCGGCGGCATCCAGGCCGGCGACATCGTCTTCTTCGCCAACACCAACGGCCCCGGCATCACCCACAACGGCATCGCCCTCGGCGACGGCCGCTTCGTCCACGCCAAGAGCGAGGGTCCGGCACGGTCATCAGCAGCCTGTCGGAGACCTACTGGGCCGAACACTTCGCGGGCGCCCGCCGCCCGGTCGCCTCGTCCGATACCCCGCCGAGCGCGCCCGCGCCCGGCGGAGACGACCGCCGCGTGAGCGTCCGGCGCCGAGCGGCGCATCGCCGCTGGCCCCGGCCCAGCTCCTGCCGACCTTCGAGCGCGCCGCGCAGCTGACCGGCGTGCCGCAGGAGGTCCTGCTGGCGATCGCCCGCATCGAGTCGGGCTTCACCCGCGCGCGGTCGGCCCCTACCTGCCCCAGTTCGCCGGGACCGAGGACGAGCACGCCCTCGGGATGATGCAGTTCCTCCCCTCCACCTACCGCCTGTTCGTCGCCCAGGTCGACGCGGCCACCGGCAAGGGGCTGGGGATGCAGGGCATCTGGGACCCCGAGTCGGCGATCTACGCCGCCGCCTTCTACCTCCGGGACAGCGGCGCCCCCGGCAACATGCGCCGCGCCCTCTTCGCCTACAACAACGCCGAGTGGTACGTCAACCTGATCCTCTCCTGGGCCGGCTACTACGCCACCGGCGTGATGCCCGACGCGAACATGCTCAACCAGGACGGCAACGGTCAGCCGAACGTCCTGGCCCAGGCCCAGAACCCGCTCCTGCCGAGCAGCGGCAAGCACCTGGATCTGCTCTCGCCGATCGCGCTCTACGCCCCCTGGACCGCCGGGCAGACCTGGCACGCCGGCGGCGAGGGCTCCTTCTACGGCGAGGACTACCACCAGGACCAGTACGGGGTACTACACCGTCGACTTCAACAAGGGGTCTACCCGCGCGGCGAGGAGGACGACGGCGAGCCGATCCTCGCCGCGGCCGACGGGATCGTGAACAACATCTACCAGGACGCCGCCGGGGCCTGGGTGGTCGAACTCTACCACCTCGCGCCCGACGGCCGGCAGTTGCGCACCCTCTACGTCCACCTGAAGACCGACCCGCGGGTCGCCCCCGGCATCCGCGTCAACCAGCCGGTCGTCCACGGCACGGTCATCGGCTTCAACGGCAGCACCGGCAACTCGACCGGCCCGCACCTGCACTTCGGCCTCTGGCTGCTGCAGAACGGCTCCTGGGTCTCGATCCGCCCGGAGCCCATGGAGGGCCAGTTCCTCTTCAGCGGCGCCAACATCACCAGCACCAACCAGCCGCTCCAGGCCGCCAGCGTCGGCGGGCCGCGCCACGCCGACCACGGCTTCGCGCCGGCCAGCCCCTCGAACGCCGACAAGGTGACGATCGTCGCCGCGGCGCAGCCCGGGGAGAGCCCGGTCAACCGGATCGAGGTCTACGCCAACACCGCCCGCGACGGCAGCGACCGCGGCCAGTGGCTCCCGATCGGCCAGGTCGCCGGCGAGCGCGGCAAGGTCGAGTGGCAGACCGCGCCGATCGGCGACGGCGTCTACCGCATCCTCTTCGTCGCCATCGACGACCAGGACCGGCGCACCTACCAGGGGCTGACCGCCGAGACCGTGACGACCTACACCATCCGCCGGGGTGAGCCGCGCGGCTCGGTGGTGATCGATCCGCGCGCCGACCTGGCCTTCCTCTCCACCCTCGACGGCTCGATGCTGGCCCAGGTCGGGCCGGTCCCGCCGATCGTCAGCGGCCCGCTGCGCTTCGCCACCCGCGACGGCGTCCAGACCGCGGCGGCCAAGTCGGTCCTCCCGACCGCCACCCCGAGCGGGACGCCGGTCACGGGTGGCGCCCCGACCCCCTCGCCGACGCCCTCCGCGGCGGAGGCGACGCCCGGCCATGCCACCGGCAAGCTCCGGGCCGCCCCAGGCCTGCTGGTCGAGGAGGGAACGACGAACCTCGTCCTCAACCCGAGCTTCGAGCGCGACACGAACGGCTGGGAGGTCCGCAACGAGCCGGGCGGCGCCCTGAAGGTGTCGCTGGTGGACGACGGGAAGTTCGGCAAACGCGCGGTGCGGCTCGACAATCGCCAGGGCACCGGCGAGGCGGCCTTCTTCACCGTCGCCGGCGACGGCGGCCCGTCGGCCTGGTCGGTCCACGTCCGCGGCGTCGGGCTCACCCCCGGTCAGGGGCGCGGCCGCGTGCCGGACGGCGTGCGGCTCGGCATGCCGGGCGCGACGCCGCGCCCGTTCGCCCTCGGGGCCGACTGGCGCCGGATCGAGATCGTCGGCGCGACCGGCGACGGCGGGGCCGAGCGCCGGATCATCGTCCCGGCCGGCGGCGTGGTGGACGTCGACGCCGCGCAGTTGGAGGCGAAGGGCCACACCACCAGCTACGCCGACGGCTCGCTCGGCCCCGGCTACGGCTGGGACCGCGAGGCCGACGCCTCCGCCTCCGGCCGCCTGTCGACGACCTTGCAGGCGCCGCTCGAGGTGCTGAACCAGGAGCGCGGGACGATCGCCTTCTGGGCGACGCCGCGCGGGGAAGTCGCGCGCGACGCCCAACTGCTCAACCTCGGCGACCGCCTGACGATCGGGCTGGCCGACGACGGCGCCACGCTCCGCTGGGGCGAGACCGTCGTCGGGACGGCCCGGTGGGAGCGCGGCGTGACGCGCCTCTACGCGATCGCCTGGGAGGGGCCGGCGCTGACCTTCTTCGAGGACGGGCGCCCGGTCGGCCGGATCGAGATCCCCGACCTGCGGCTGCTCGACGGCCTGCCGGAAGGCACCGTGCTGGTGATCGGCTCCGACACAAGCGGCACCCGGTCGTCGAACGCCGTGATCCAGGAGTTCGCCGTCTGGAACCGCCCGCTCCCCGAGCGCGCCGTCCAGTCGTTCGCCACCGACGGCGACTTCACGCGGCCCGGCGTCGGGCGCACCGAGGAGGTCACGATCACCCTGGCCCTCGGCGTGCAGGGCCTCGTGCCGACCCAGATGCAGTTCAGCTTCGACGGCGAGACCTGGACCGGGCCGGAGCCGATCGCCCGCACCAAGACCCTGACCCTGCCGGACGGCGCCGGCGAGCGGCGCGTCTTCGTCCGCTACATCGACAAGGACGGGAACTCGATCGTCGTCGTCGACCGCACGCTCGTCGTCGCGCCGCCGCGCGAGGACGAGACCACCGACGACGGCCAGCCATAAGGGCGGCCCCGGTCGGCGGCCAGGAACGACAACGCGGGAGGGGGTGGGCTATCGTAGCCCGCCCCCTCCCGCGCCTGGTCCTCGATCCACGCGCACACTCCACCCCCACCGCACGGCAACGGGAACGACGTGGCTCCCCATCACGGCGCGGGAGCCCGGGCCGTTCCCGTGACGCTGCCCCGTCACGGACGGGGACAGACGAAACGGGATCGTCATACCTGGCGTGTCGTCGATCGGGTGAACCGCCGCGGGCGCCGGTGGCGCGGCGTCCTACTTCGAGAAGCGGTTGCGAGGGGTCACGAGACCGGCGTCGTAGGCGGCGATCACGAGGTGCGCCCGGTCCCGGGCGGCCAGCTTGCTCAGCAGCTGCGCGATGTGGGATTTGACGGTCTTGATCGAGATCGTGAGGTGCCGGGCGATCTCGTCGTTCGACAGGCCCCGCCCGACCAGGCCGAGCACCTCGATCTCGCGGCGCGTCAGCGCGGCCACCGAGGCCGCGCCTGCCTTCCTGGCGGTAGCGGCGGGTGCGGTGCCGATGTAGTGCTCGATCAACCGCGTCAGGATCGATGGGGCAAAGAGTGCTTCCCCGTTGTGGGTGCGTTCGATCGCGGTGAGCAGATCGCCCGGTCTGCTGTCTTTGAGGAGGAACCCGCTGGCCCCGGCCTGGAGCGCGTGGTACACGTACTCGTCGAGCTCGAACATGCTCAGCACGAGCACCCGGGTGCGCGCGAGCCCCGGTATCCGGCAGATGCGCCGGGTTGCCTCGATGCCGTCGAGCCGGGGCATCCTGACGTCCATGAGCACCACGTCGGGGATGGTGGCCGTGACGACTTCTATCGCCTCGACGCCATCGCCCGCTTCACCGACCACGGCGAGGCCGGGGTCGGCGTCAATGATCATGGCGAGGCTCCGTCTGAGGAGCGGCTGGTCATCGACCAGGACGACGCGCACCCGTTCGTCCGCGCCCGTCATCGTGCCCCCTCCGGGACGGTGGCCTCGAGGCGAAACCCCGTCGCGTGCGGCCCCGCGTGCAGGGTGCCGCCAAGGCTGTTGACCCGTTCCCGTAGCCCGAGGAGGCCGTGTCCTGCCCCGGGCGCGGCGGCCCACCCCGTGCTCGGCCCGTCGTCGGTGATGGTGATGGAGATGGTGTCGTGCTCTCGGGAGAGGCTGACCTGGACACGGGTGAAGCCGGCATGCCGGGCACTGTTGCCCAGCCCCTCGCGAACGATCGCGCAGATCGCGAGCTGCGCTCCCGGTGACACCGAGCCGAGGTCTTCCTGATGGAACTCCACGCGTAGCCCGGCACGTCGCGCGCCAGCGATGATTTCGGGCAGCGAGGCCAGGGTGTCGGTGGGATGTCGTGGGGCGGGTCCATCCCCCTCACGCAGGGTCTCCAGCATGCGACGCAACTCAAGGGTGGCCTGTCTGCTCAGGGTCTCCACGTCCTCGATGGCTTCCAGGAGCGCCCGCCCGCTCGTGTCCTGCGCGTTGAGGTGCCTGGCGGCCGCGGCGCGCACGGTGATCGTGCCGAGGCCGTGAGAGACAATGTCGTGAAGGTCGCGGGCGATACGAAGCCGCTCGGCAACGATCGCCTCCGAAGCGGCCCAGCTGGCCAGCGCCGCCTCATGCGCCGCTCGCTCCGCGCGAAGCCGAAAGACCGCCCACACCGCGACCGCCAGGGCAACACCGACCAGCAGGATCAGGGCGAGATCCCAGGTGAGTCCCAGCACAAACCTGACGATCAGCACGACGAGCAGCACGACGAGCAGCGCGCCGGTCGCGAGGACCCAGACGCATGATCGCCGGGCGGGGCGCTCACAAGTTGTCATGCGCTGATTCTACTCCTTGGTGACGTTGAGGTCATCGGACCGGGGTCCGACGGCCCCGGGGCTGATGGCGAGCAAGGTTTTCCGTCCGCGGTCCGATGCGAGACCTGCCGACCCTATTGTAACCTTGGCACGCAGAGTCCAGTCGGGTTTCGTGAGGGCTTAGATCCCGAAGCTGAAGCAAGGAACAGGGTCGTGCATAAGCGCATTGTCGTCGCGGTCTCGGCAGTCTTGTTCGCTCTCTTGGCCGTCGTGGTGGGGATCGTCACGGATCTTCATGACCGGTTCGTGCCGGTGGAACTCGGGGCCACGGCCGCGGTTCGTCTCGACTTCAGCGAGTCCGGCATGCCGGACGAGGAGGCGTTTCGGCAGCTCGGGATGCTCAGCGACCGTCTGGGGATCGGCTTGGTCAAGGTGGCTCCAGATCTGAGCGGCGACCGGTCGGGTCAGGTCTTCGTGGTGCTGGGTGCTCAAGGCCGCTTTCCGGACATGATCCGGCGCTTCGGGGATCAGCCTGACGCGCAGATCAGGGATCGCACAGCCCTGGCGCATTCCTACGCGAGCGGCCAGTATCTTGTGACGGGCGACACGACCCACCTCACCGAGTTCAAGGCCTGGTTGACGACGCACCGGATCGCCAACAGGTGGACCGATGACACCCTCAGCAGCACCCTGCAGCTCCTGGTGAGACAGAGCGATTTCGGCATGAGCCTACTCGCCGCCGCCGCGTTGATGGTGTCCCTGGTTTTGTACTGGCTCTCGGTCAAGGCCAGGGGGCGGGCGTTGCGCGTGCTGGCGGGCGTCTCGACGTGGCGCATACAGTACGAAGACCTCGTCGGGTTCCTGGCGGCGATGTCCGCCGCCGCCGTGATCTGCGGCGTGGTCGCCGTGCTCTCTGTGGGTCTGGTTCACGGCTGGGGCTTCGTGCCCTACTACGCCAACGTGCTGCTGACGTTCGAGGCCATCGTGGTGCTCACGACGATGGTGGGCGCGGCGGTGCTGTCCGTGGCCTCCTGGCCCAGTGCGACGATGCTCGCGGCGCGCGAGCCAGCGGTCAAGAGCCTGCGGACGAGTGCGGTCGTCCTGAAAGCGGCCACCTTCTCCCTAGTTCTCGTGGCGGTTGCCCCCGCATTCACGGCCTACACACGGGCGCAGGACGCCGCGGCCGAGCAGGCCCAGTGGAAGTCCCTGGCCGATCAAGTGGTGCTCTCGTTTCCCGCGGGGACGGGCGAGCGTGGTTTCCAAGCGCTCATGCCCGGCGTGGGTCTCGTCGTCCAGGACGCGGAGGCGCGCAACGCGGTCGCCCTGTCGTATACGCTGACCGACGATCATCTGAACAATTCCGATCTCGGCCCGTACGAGTACGTGGCACTGGTCAACCAGCGCTGGCTTGACCTGATGCTGACCACGGGTCGGGGTGGCGACACACGAGGGAGCCAGCCGACGCCCGGATTGGTCCCGCTACCCCTCAATCAGGTTCCGGACGGCGCCAGACGGTGGCTCGGTGCGCAGATGGAGTTGTCGTCGCGCGATCGCCTGGCCGCCGCCGCGATGCTGGACAAGGTCGCGTTCTACCGGTGTGCCGGGCCGATCCAGCTCCCCCTCGCGGTCGTCGGCGGGGAGCTGGTGTTCCCCGCCGACGCGCTCGTCGTCGTCGTGCCGGGCTTGCACGAGCTGTTCAACGATAGCTTCCTCGCGGCCACGGCGTCATCCAGGAATCTTGTGTTCACGGGGCTCGGGCCGACGCAGGCGCTGATCACCGAGCACGGATTGCAGCGCAGGGTCCAGGTGAAGTACGTCGCCGAGGAGGGTATCCTGCGCGCACAATTCGCGGCGTACTTCGCCTGGCTGCGGGCCGGTTCGTTCGCGGCCCTGATCGTGGCCCTGGTCGTGTCCGCCGCGATCGGGGCGTTCATCGCGGCCGTGCTCAAGGCCCGGCGCGACTTCCCCTTGCGCCTTGCCGGGAAGTCCTGGTGGGAGATCCTGACCGACCGGGTGGCCCGAGAATGGGGCGTCGGTGCCGCGCTGACCGCGCTGGTCATCCTGGTCCGCGGCTGGCAGGGCAGCGTCCTCGTCGCGGGCGTGGCGGTGGCCGCGTCGCTCATCGCGCCGCTGACACATCTCCTGGCCGCACGCTGGGCCTTCGCCAACGTCAGCCTGCGCAGGATGTAACCAGGGAGGAGGAACCGCGACGCGATGAACATCGAAGCCGACGAGGTCACCGTGGTCATCGATGGCCGCGAAATCGTCCATGGGGCCTGCCTGGGTTGTGCTCCCGGGACCCTGACCGCGCTGGACGGCCCCAGCGGCTCGGGCAAGACCACGCTACTGCACTGCCTGGGCCTCTTGCAGCGACCGACACGGGGTCGCGTGCTGGTGGATGGGACGGACACCACGGGTTGGCGGTCGTGGCAACGGCGGCGCTTCTGGCAGGACCACGCCGCGTTCGTCCTCCAGGACTACGGGGTGCTCGAGGAAGAATCGGTTGCCTTCAACGTCACCATGGCCAAGAGCGTCTTCGGTTCGCGCGTCGTGGGCGACCGCCGCCGCGTGCAGGTCGCGCTCGACGAAACCGGTCTGAGCGGGCGGGAGGGCGAGCTGGCCGCGCATCTGAGCGGGGGCGAGAAGAAGCGCCTGTCGATTGCTCGTGCGATCTACAAGAACGCGCGCGTCATTTTCGCCGATGAACCTACGGCATCCCTTGACGACGGTAATCGTGCGAGAGTCATCGAGCTGTTCGCCTCGCTCGCACGGCAAGGCTGTGTCGTTGTGGTAGCGACCCACGACGCCGAGATGATGGGCGCCTGCAACGTCCGGTACTCCCTACGGCAGGACACCGCAACGGGCGTGACTGCCGCGGGATCCGCAGCCAGAAGGTAATCTGTCACCTCGCCACCGCGGCAGTCGTTGATTTCCGGTTGATCTCCGAAGGAGGTAACGACGAGTCGGGTTAGCAGCTTACATCGTCACAGTGCCGCTTACCGAACAAAGTCACACATAGTGTCCTAATCGTTCATACTTCGAGGGATATGTCGCACTCGACGGCGCGCTGCGCCCGGAACGGGCGCGTACTCAAAGGGGCCGGCGCGCATCACCATGCGCGCCGGCCCCTGACTGAACGCTCGGGCTTGCTCCCCCCCTCCGCGACCAGGGGAGGGGCCGGGGATCGGGACGGCCTGCCCTACGGGGTGCCGTCCAGCCGGGTGTAGACGACGATGCGCTGATTGTAGGAGCGGCTGCCGGGGTCGAAGTCGCCGATGCAGGAAATCAAGTTCAGGTTCGCGTCGCTGGTCGGGCCGAAGATGCGCTCCCGCGGCGAGTTCTCGGTGGGGTAGACCTCCACACTCTGCACGATGAAGCGCAATTGCCTGCCGCCCTCCCCGGTCACCCAGACCTCGGCCCCCACCGCGATCTGGTCCAGGTTGCCGAAGACGACCCGGCGGCCGAGTTCCGCGCTGTCGATGTGGCCGGCGATCACCGCATTGCCGCGCTGACCGGGGCGCGGCCCCGGCTCGTACCAGGCAGTGTTGTCGTAATCCGCCGGCGAAGCCATGTTCCCGGCGGCGTCGAGCCCGACCCACTCCACCGCCGCGTCGACCCCGAGCGAGGGGATGGCAAGGCGCACCGGCGCCTCGGCCGCCACCGGCGCCGCGACCGGCCTGCTGTAGTCCGGCACCGTCTCGGCGGGTCGGCCCAGGACGGCGGGCTGGGCGCTCAGCGCCTCGGCGCCGAGCAGGCCGAGCGAGACCTCGAAGCGGCTGCCGGCGTACTCGGGGTGGTACTCGAAGCGGTTGCGCTCGAAGTACTGCACTCGGTAGACCTTGCCGTCCGAAGGGTTGACCTCGTCGAACTCCTCGGTCAGCGGGAAGCCGAAGACCGGCAGGCCCCCGTAGGTCTGCCAGTAGTTGAGGAAGATGCCACGCAGCGTGTGGTTGGTGTCCGCGAGGAAGGCGCAATCGGCGGGGTCGCAGGGCTGCGGCGGGTCGTTGCGCTGGGGACGGTTGCCAAGCTGGGTGTCGCCCAGGCGGGTCAGCAGCACCTGGTACTCCGGCGGATTGTCGGGGTGCCACTCCATGATCGCGCGCTCGTAGAC